>NZ_JBPOGE010000003.1:0-297296 GCF_051252225.1 Rubritalea sp. | reverse complement strand
AATAACTGCTCTCTCTCAGGAAATTCGGCAGACTACGACGGCGGGGCGATTTATAATCGCACCTACTCCTCACCAACACTAAATAACTGCTCTCTCTCAGGAAATTCGGCAGACTACGACGGCGGGGCGATTTATAATCGCACCTACTCCTCACCAACGCTCACCAACTGTATCATCTGGAACAACCAAGCATCCGGCAGCGGCGACACCAACTCGGCCTCGGTTATAAACTACAGCGACGCCTCTGCCCCCAGCTACGGCTACTGCCTGATTCAGAATATTGACCTCTCAGCTTCTGGGAATAATTTCGATGGAACCGACCCGGGCAACAATCCACTCTTCATCCTTGATGTTGACCCAAGCTTAGCCCCCACCACTGCAGGAGACCTGCGCCTGAGAACCGGCTCTCCTGCAATCAACGCAGGTGACGGCATCAGCGGGTTCAGCACAAACACTACAACCTACGATCTTGTCGGCAACACGCGCTTCGTAGGCACCATCGACCTCGGTGCCTACGAAGGCGCCTACACCACCTTCGCCAACGACTTCCCCGCACTCAATGCGAACGACGACGCCAACGGCAATGGCCTCTCCAACTACCTAGACTACGCGATGGGCGTCGATCCCACGACCATAGCCGACTCAAACAGCGGCACTAAACTCATCGGGGACCGACTCACCTTCAACAGTCGAGCCTACGCAGCCGACGTGCGCTCAACCTTCAAAAAATCCACCGATCTAAGCACTTGGAGCCCAATGGTTGAAAACGTCGATTACACACACGTCCAAACAAACAACAACGGCGTGCAAGACCAAGTCACCATCCAATTAACCAACGAACTTCTAGCAGAACCAACGCTATTCTTCACAGAAGAGTTCACCACAGAGTAGTCTAAGCGAGAATGAAAAATACGGCGAGGAGCAGGCATTCAAGATGGCGGTTGAGCATCGCCGCAAAATGATGCGTGCGATCCACGATCAAGTCGCCTCCACCGATAGTCAGCGGATGCGCTCTGATTACATTTAAGGAGAGTTTGCGATGGAGTGAGTCTCCACTCCGAACTGAATGGGAGGTCGTGAGGCTCTGATGAACCTAAAAACAGTAGCTCCTGAATATAGGTTGAACGGTTCGATTCACCTTTTTATACGAGCACCGTAACTGAGGAATAACACAGATTTAACAGGATAGCGCCCAGCCCTCACTTCTTCCGCAACCCGCTATTCCCCAAGCTTCATTAAAATCACATTTGTCTCTTTTGGAACTCAGTTTGGTATTATATGCGCTCCGCTAGTGATAACAAAAACAAAAGCCAGACCCTAAGGCCTGGCTTTGTGTGTATAGATGGCATCCCGTAGGGGATTATCTTCGCTCCGCTCAGGGTCTACATGTTGCATTTTGCCCGCTGCAAAATGAAAAGAGGTCGCGTGAGGCACGCTGGGCAGTCGAACTGCATTCTCATCTCCAAACGCAAAAAAGCTCATCATTGCTGATGAGCTTTTTGTTAATTACATTTCTTAGAAAAGAAATGGCATCCCGTAGGGGATTCGAACCCCTATTGCCGCCGTGAAAGGGCGGAGTCCTAACCATTAGACGAACGGGACGCTTAATGGTTGCGCTGAGCGCGGGCGCAAAGAATCATGCTATAGCGTGCGGTGCAAGGTGAAAGTGGCATGAAATGTCTTTTTTTTAGATTTATGTGTTTCTAGGCGGTTTGGAGACAGTGATTCGCCTTGACCTTCCGCGAGGGAGGGGTTGTTATCCCCCGTCTGAAATTTTCAGATTTTCTAACTTAACTAACTACTCAACAATGACCAAAGTTCATTCGTCTTTCCGGGCCTTACTTAGGAGTTGTACCGCCATATTGCTTGGCGTGGCTTCGATTGCGCTCGCGCAAGATTTCACCGACAAGAAGATCAATTCCGTGCAAGTGCGCTATGCTGGTGCAAAAACAGTAGATGAGGCACGGATTCGTAATTTGATGTCAGTCAAGGCTGGTCAAAAGTTTAGTGCTGAAAAGCTAGATGATGATATCCGTTCGCTCGTGAATTCTGGTTTAGTTGATGATGTGACAATGTCTGGTGAAGAGCAAGGCTCTGGGATGAACCTCATAGTGAAGGTTGAGACTCGACCAGCTCTAGCGGGTGTTGGATTTGCTGGGAATGCTAAGTTTTCAGACGGAAAACTGGCGAAGCAAACCGAGCTGAATCCTGGCTTACCAATCAATGATGTGGCTATATACGAGGCTCGCAAAAAAATTGAAGAATACTACCAAGGCTATGGTTATTCAGATGTGAATGTGTCTTACCGACTTCAGAAAACAAACCGCACAGGATTTAGCGATGTGATTTTTGTGATTCAGGAGGGTGACGCCATTGTGGTGGAAGATATCAAATTTAACGGGAACAATGCTTTTTCTGATGCCGACTTACGCAGGGAGATGGAGACTAAGAAGAAGGATATCCTGTCCTTTATCACGAAGTCTGGTCGTATCGAGGCTGGTGCGTTGGAAGGTGATGAGGATCGCATTATCGATTTCTACCGGAATAAGGGTTATTTGAAGGCTCAGACATCAGGCTTTAAGCGTATGATGAGAGAAGAGGGAGGAAGTGAGTCGAGACTCTTTAGTAGTAAAGGTAAGGATAAGATTGAGCTGGAGATGGATGTTTATGAAGGTGTTCAGTATTCCATCAATCAGGTTAGCTTCGCGAACGGCATGAAGGTATTTGCTCCGGAAGATCTGATGCCTGTAATGACTCTGAATGATGGAGATACGTTTTCTTCTAGCAAAATGCGTGCGGACATTCGCACTATCCGTAGCTATTACGGTTCACGCGGCTACGCTGATGCCAATGTGGATCCAGATATCCAATACGCGAGTGGGAATACAGTGAACATCGTGTATTCAGTTTCAGAGGGTCGTCCTTATAAAGTTGGGCGTGTCACTATCGAAGGGAACAATAAGACGAAGGATAAGGTAATTCGCCGTGAAATCCCTCTTAAGCCTGGTGATAACTTTAATACAGTCGATGTGGAGACGACTCGCAAGCGTCTCGAGGGGCTTAACTATTTCTCAAACGTAGTGACGGAAGGGGCTCCATCTGATCAAGATGGCTACCGGGATATCAATGTGTTGGTTGAAGAGAAGCAGACTGGTCAGCTTAGTTTTGGTCTTGGTTTCAGTTCTATTGATAATATAGTGGGTTACGTTACAGTAGAGGAAACTAACTTTGATATAACTAATCCTTGGAAATTCCGTGGTGGTGGGCAGCGCATGAGCTTAAACCTTCGCCTTGGTACTGAAACTCAGGATTTCAGCCTTTCTCTTACTGAACCATGGTTCTTAGGTCGACGTCTGTCACTAGGTACAGAGATTTTCTATCTTGGTGCTCAAAATCTTTCTGATTACTATGATCAGCGTAATGTAGGTGCAGCTATTTCACTGCGTAAGCCACTTGGTAATCGTTCTTATCTGAATGCTTCGCTGCGCTACGAGAAGATCCGTGTTGATGTTGATGATGATGTGCCGTCGGACTCTCTCTTCCAGGATGTGGGGGGGCGCTTCACTCGCCCAGCGCTAAGCTTAAGTTATGTCTATGATAGCCGTAATGCGCTGCAGACTCCACGGAGTGGGCATAAGCTCGAAGCAGGAGCTACGACTATTCTTGAAGCGCTCGGTGGAGATTCAGACTCCTTTATTTTAGAGTTCGCAGCTCAGAAATACTGGAACCTTTGGTATGATTCTATTTTAGAAATCGCAGGGGAGATGAATTTGGTGGAAACCTCAGATGGTCCTACACCTATTTATGATCGCCAATTCCTAGGTGGTGCGCGTAACCTACGCGGTTTCGAATACCGTGATATTGGACCGCGTGACCCAGCTACTGAAGGTGTGATAGGGGGTAATACTGCTGCCTATGTCACAGTGGAGGTTACTTTCCCGCTTATTTCTTCAGTTCGAGGCGCAGTATTTACGGATGCTGGCTTTGTGAATCTCGATAGTTATGATTTTGATGCGAGTGATTACCAATCTGATGCAGGTCTTGGTCTGCGCATGAACTTACCATTTGGGCCAATTGCTCTAGATTATGCGATCCCAGTGCGTTCTCCTGACTCTGATGCTGACAAGGGTGGTCAGTTTAACTTCTACGTGGATTACGCGTTTTAGAGTTAGCTTTAAACTAATTTTAAAAGCTCACAGTTGTTTGGTTGTGAGCTTTTTTGTTTCTCTTTACAACGCAAAAAGGCGCAGCTGTGATGGCTGCGCCTTTGGCGGTATGATTTAGAAAATGTGTTTAGAAGCGGATAATGATGCCGAGTTCGACCGCGATGTAGTAGAGCTGTTGCGGCTAATGTCTGCGTTATATAGATTGATATTCAAGATCCCTTATGGACGGGATATTTCAAAGAGCTTTTCGGTGGTGCAGTACCAGTCAGGTGAAGCCATACGACCGATAGGGTGGTAGGATTCTTGATCAATGTGGCAAGTGGTGGGATCCATAAGTCCGGTGCGGACGTGGACTTTATGTACGATGCCGAGGACGAGACGGTTTGATCCTATTTCGATGGTACTGTGCTCAGTGCATTCGAGGGCGACTGGAGCTTCAGCTATGCGTGGTGTGGAGATGCTGGAGGAGTCGAGGAGGGTGAGAGTGTCTGTGTCGATTTCGCTTTGGCCGTAGGGTAGCGTGGCCGCGCTTTGGCTCATGGCTTCCATAACTGAGGCGTCGACTGTGTGGATAACGAATTCGCGTTCGCGGCGTATATTGCGCGCGGTGTCCTTAGGTATTCCAGGTTCTTTATTGCCTGGGGCGAAGATTACGAGAGGCGGACGAGAGCCGAAGCAGTTGAAGAAGGAGAAGGGGGCTGCATTGATACTGCCGTCTTCATTTTTAGTGGTGACCCATGCGATGGGTCGTGGAGTGATGACTCCTGCTAGGATAGAGTACGCTTTTTCACGGTGTTCGCCGTCGAGATCAAATTCAGTGGACTGCATGTAGAAGTGATAAGGAATCAGTGTGATGTAGCAAGTCACTAGAGTTCCAAAAATGCAGGGATGTTAGGAGTAGTGGATGAGGTCGTATATCTAGATTGTTTTCTGATTATCAATGACTAGCGGCTAATTTTAGGGTGGTCTGTCAGCATGTGGCTTTATTTTTTCTGTAAAAACGTATGCTTTTTCTCTTGCGCGCCGTCTGAGATTATGCATATTTCCGCCGTCGCCGAGAGGCAACACGACACAAGTGAAAGCAGGAATAGCTCAGCGGTAGAGCATCTCGTTTACACCGAGGCGGTCGGGGGTTCAAATCCCTCTTCCTGTACCACTTGTTCATTAAGCCAGCCTGTTATAAGGCTGGCATTTTTTTTAGCGACTTATCACACGCAGCGCACTATGGCACGGTCTATCAAACTCGGGGTTCTAGGTTCTGGATCTGGATCGAACATGCAGGCGATTCTGGATGCTATCGATGCGGGTACCTTGAATGCTGAAATCGTGATCGTCTTGAGTGATAACCCTGATGGTTACATTCTCGAGCGAGCAAGGAGGGCGGGGATTCCTGCAGGTGTGATAGATTGCGGTGGGTTTATGTCTAAGTTTCCGGATGAAAAGCAGGCTGAAGCGGCGCAACGGCTGAAAGAGGCAGGTGTGGAGCTGGTGTGTCTGGCAGGTTTTATGCGCTTAGTGAAGCAGCCTATGCTGGATTATTTCCCTCAACGTATTCTTAATATTCATCCATCATTGTTGCCGGCGTACCCTGGACTGATGGCGTGGAAGCAGGCGGTGAAAGATGGGGCCACTGAGAGTGGCTGCACAGTGCACTATGTGGATGCTGGTATGGATACGGGTCCCATTATTAAGCAGGTGCGTGTGCCGGTATTGGCTGATGATACTTCAGAGTCATTGCACGAGCGCATTCAAGTTGCTGAGCATAAGCTCTACCCTGAGGTTATCACAAATGTAGCGATTGGCTTGTAGTCGAGAGGCATTGGAGGGGGCTAGGGAATGTGTCGAGAGTAGGTGAGGTGAGTCAGAGCTTCTCAGACTTGGTATGCGTGTGGTAGCTTATTTGGCATGTTAGCAGGCATTGAGCTCGGAGGAACAAAGACTGTAGTTGCTGTTGCGGATGTCGATGGTTCGATAGCTGAGCAGTACAGATTTCCAACCACTTATCCAGAAGAGACGCTGAATGTGGCGACGCAGTGGCTGAAGCAGCGTGGGCGAGTAACTCGGCTCGGTGTTGCGGCTTTTGGGCCTGTTTCTGTAAACAAAGCGCGCGCTGATTATGGTCAGATTTTAACAACCCCGAAAGTGGGGTGGGTCGGTTATGATCTTGTGGCGCATTTAGAGGCTAGTTTGACTGGTGTGTCTATCGTACTCGATACTGATGTGAATGCCGCAGTTTTTGCTGAGGTTCGCTTAGGGGTGGCTAGAGGGCTCGAGAATGTGGCGTATATCACAATTGGTACTGGCGTGGGTGCAGGCTTTGTCGTGGATGGTAGCGTGCTTCACGGGGCGATTCATGCAGAGTTCGGGCACCTTCGTGTGCCGAAGCATCCTAAAGATGATTTCGAAGGTGTGTGCCCGTTTCATGGCGATTGCTTGGAGGGGCTTGCATCTGGAACTGCAATCAGGTCGCGGTGGGGAAAAGGTGGTCACGAGATAGCCGCTGCCGATAAAGCGTGGGATGTCGAGGCCTGGTATCTAGCGCATGGGGTGCAGGCTATCATGGCTGTGACAAGTCCAAGCCTAGTGATTGTAGGCGGTGGAGTGTCACAGGCTCTGGGGTTTCACGCGAAAGTGGAATCTATGCTGCGTGAATTAGCTGGCGGGTATTTTCCTGTGTTAGAGGAGGTGAAGCAATACATAGTTGCTCCGGCCTTAGGGCAAAACGCCGGCATTTATGGAGCTTTTTTGTTGGCTCAGCAATAGTGGTGAAATCAAACAGAAGGTTAGAGCTTCTCATCAGCCTACGCTTAATAGCCCTTGTTGAAGCGCTGCATTTCGCGTTGGGCTTCGCGATTTTCGACGTTTTCTTTGAGCGTATTACGCTTGTCGGCGTGGCTTTTGCCTTTGGCTACGCCAATTTCTACTTTGACTCGGCGGTTCTGCCAATACATGCGGAGGCAGATGAGCGTGCACCCTTTCTGCGATGTTTCTTGGTCAAGTTTAAGGATTTCCGCTTTGTGAACGAGGAGTCGACGCGGGCGGCGGGTTTGGTGCTGGAACCAAGTACCTGCGGTTTCCCATGGCTGGATGTCACAGCCAAAAAGAAAAAGCTGACCCTTTTCGATACGAGCGAAGGAGTCAGCAATATTGACTTTTCCGGCACGGATGGATTTCACCTCCGTGCCTTTGAGTTCTAGTCCAGCTTCGTAAGTATCGAGAATATGGTACTCGTGACGGGCTTTTCTGTTTTTAGAAATCTCGGCACTCATGTACTTTTCTCGATCTGGATAGCTGGTGAGAACGACTTATAGCTCAGTCGGAGCTTGAACTTTGATCTTACCTTCGATGATTTCGGTGAGAGCAATGTCTGCTGTGCCCATACTTGGGAGAGTATCAACGAGTGGTGCGCGGCCGCTGTTTAGTTGGCGTACGCGTTGTGATACTATATTAATGAGGACTTGTGGATCGGTGACGATCTCTGCTGCTTGTTCGACAAGTTCGCTTTTCATAGGTGTTCCTGGAAGTCGATTCACTGGCTTTGGTTGTTCAAACGGTATGATGTTTGATGGTTCCATAAGTCAGTTGTTCATTTGGTTGAGGCTTTTGCCTCCGGTGTGGAGAGAAGCTCGTTTCTTTAAAGAAATCAAGCCCAATCTGCGATTTACTCAGCATGATTGGGCTTGATTAGTAAAGTTAGGCACAGAACCGGAAAATTCCCCCCGAAATACCGGTCCTGGCCAGACGATCAACTTGCGTTGTGTCGTGGAAGAAACATGCATAGGAATCATTGTTTGTGCAAGTTCTTTTTGAACATTCCTGCTATTTTTTGTAACATTTCACCTAATCATTCGTTTGAGTCATGCGTCTCAATTCATTGATTCATATCGATTTCAGAGGATTAAGGAGTGGCTTTATGTTAGATTGAAAAAAGTTACAAAAAATAAAAATGCCGAGAGGTTACTCGGCATGAAGGTGTGCTTACGCGGTATTTGGCGGCTGTGAAGCTCTTTACTTTGTGATTTCAGTACCGATTCCGGACTTAGTGAAAATTTCAAGTAGTAGTGAGTGTGCTTGGCGGCCATCGATGAAGTGGACTTTTTCTACGCCGTTCTTGAGGGCGTCGAGCGCTGAGTTTATCTTAGGAATCATACCTCCTGAAATCGTGCCGTCAGCCATGAGTTGGCTTGCCTGCTCAGGGTTAATTGATGGAATGAGAGTTTCTGGGTCGGATGGGTCCTTCATTAGGCCTGGGACATCTGAAAGATAGATGAGCTTTGCGGCGCGGAGGTCTTTTGCTAGAGCTGCCGCTGCGAGGTCTGCATTTACGTTGAGGGGCTTTCCTGTGCCGAGCTCAGTTGCAAGCGGGGAGATGACTGGGACGATATTAGCATTGAGTGCTTCCTGCATTTTCTCTTTCTGAGAGCCCACAACTTGGCCAACTCGTCCGATATCAACTCGTTCGCCTTCATCGTTGGTGCCTTTGATGCGCTCTCCGATAAAGACGTCGGTTCCGGGGACTCCAACAGCTTTCCCTCCAAATTCGCGAAGCATTTCAACCAGTCTAGGGTTGAGGGTGTCACTCAGTGTTTTCTCAACGATCTCGATGGCTTCCGGGCTGGTGACACGGAAGCCGCCGACGAACTTCGCTTCGAGCCCCGCTTTTTTCATCGCAGCAGAAATGGCCTTGCCGCCGCCATGGACGACGACTGGGTTTACGCCAACTACCTCAAGGAAGACGATGTCACGCATGACCTTTTTCACCAATTCTGGGTTTTCCATAGCTGATCCTCCCATTTTTATGAGAAATGTTTGACCGCGGAATGACTGCAGGTAGGGCAGTGCTTCAATGAGTGTTGCGGCTTTTTCGGTGTATGCTTCGATGGACATAGTCTGTTTAAGGTTGCGAGTTGATTACTCTGCGAGCGGGTTTAGCTAGGATCATACTGAGTGTCCAGCCCGCCAGCAGTGTGAGTAGGTAGATAGAGATAGGGCTCCAATAGTGGGCCGTGTGGTAGAGAGTTAGAAAGAGAAGGAGCATCGCCATAGTGGAGATGACGAACGCGATATTTCTGCGCCATGCTGGATAGGCCAAGAGCCAGGCGCAGAGACATGCAATATCGGCAATCAGAATGCACTCTAGCCAAATAGGAATGCGGTGAAGGGTTTCTGCGCCAGCGGCGCGGGGGGTATACGCTAGTCGAGAAAGTTTCTGGTACGGGTTTCCGATAGCTTCGAATTGAGAGGACTTGCTGCCTGTAGCGCTGAGGATCGCTTCGGTCTGGGTCGCGCCGATGATGCTGGCTTCCCCGCTGAGTGCTGAGGTGAGTGTGCGTGGTGGGGAGTGTTCTTTCGGATTAATAAAATCCGGGTCTGGTGAGAATCTGCCAAATTGGTCGATAGGGATGATATTTCCTGTGTTGCCAATCCGAATCCAGGAGCCGAGCTGTACTTGCAGCTGGTCAGGTGTGATGCGGCAGTGCTGCATGAGTGCGAGGAGGGTGGAGGAAAATACGATACGCTTATCCCAGCGGGCTAGGAGTGGTGGGTTCTCGCTCACTTGTTCTGATTCGAGCTCGCTGAATCCGGCGTAGGTGTTTTCCGGGAATAGAACATTGGGAGCTACGGCGAGAGAGTTTACTACTGGGATTAGCTCGGTTTGACCGATGACTTGATCGAGAGGAATGGATGCGCTGAGAAATTCAGGTGGGATCGGGTCACTTTTAAAGTTTCGGCGTAATGGTGCGGTGACGACGACGCTTTCAAGGCCTCTCATTGCCGTGGCAAGGGTGTTCGTTTCTTCCAAATCCTTATCGGGCCAATGAAGGTGAGTGGTGATGAAAAGGCGTTGAACGCCTTGCTGTTTTAGGTTTGTCAGTGTGATAGCTAGATCCGCTGGATGATAGATCCCGAATGCGTTTACTTGTTCAGGATCGTCATCGATCTCACAGAAGACATATTCTAGCGCTGTATGCGAGGGGGGGGCTATTTTGCGGGTAATGCGGTCGCGTGAGCCAGCGGGTACTTTATCTTCGATTTTAGCTCCAATGCGGAAGCTTTCATTTTGAGCTGGAGAGAAAACAGAGTCAGCCCAATCGAGCTTGTGATTGGGCTGCCATAGAAAAAGTCCAAGCAGGCCTACCCCAAGAGCGATGAGGAAGAGGAAGACTTGGAATATTCGAAGCTGCTTCAACCGGCAAAGACTAGAAGTTGTATTTTTGTTTGGCCACATCGAGGACGGGCTGAATGGCATGTTCCACATCTGAGCCGGAAATCACTCCAGAAAGGAGGCGGCATGCGGGAGGAATGTGCTGAGCAAACCACTCTTCTCCCTTATTGGAGACGAGATTTCCATAGGCGCCGAGGGCCTGTAGCAAGCGCTGAGTCGCACATTTTTTGAAGATGTCATCAATGGGGCGCTCTTCGGAAATATCTTCCCATAGATCGAGTAGCTTTTCACGTTCTTCCTCGCTGTGTTCCATGTATGGATCATAGATCAGTGAGGCTAGATCGTATTCTTGACGGCCACGGCGCATACCTTGGAAATCAATGAGGAAGGCTTTATCATCATTGACGATGATGTTCTGTGATTGGAAGTCGCGGTGAACCAAGTGGCGGGCAGCAGCTCCGAGTGAATCTGCCATTTTGAGTATGGCAGGATCGTTACGAAGTACTGCTGTCTCACCGCTGCTCATGCCGAGGTGGATTTCGGCAAAGTTGTCATAAAAGTAGTCTTGTTCCCAGCGATAGAGTTCAGCATCAAACTGAGGTTGGAATTCGAGGTCTTTCGGTGCACGGGTGTAAAAGAGTTTATCGAGCTGCGTGAGAGCTGAGCGATAAATCGGCTCGCGGACTTCCCAAGGTTCATTCTTGAGGGAGAGCAAGTCTACTTCACCGAGGTCTTCGATTAATGCACAACGGCGTCCGGTGTTGTCATAGAGCACTTCCGGGACGTTGAGCTTTGCTGTCTTGAGGAATTTAGAAACTGGTAGGTAATTCGCGTTGTCGGCGCGTTCAAGGGTGTAGTAAATACCTATGTAGGTAGGGAATCCAGCTGGCTTAATGCGCACGATGGTGCGACCCGACCCACCTTTGACGATAGGCTCAATAATAACCGAATGAGTCGGTTCTAAGTTGAGGTGGGCGCGTGTGGCTGTGAGGAGGGTGTCGGTAGGCATCGTCGTAAATAGTTTTCAGTTAGCAGTGTTCAGTTGGCAGGCTGAAGTGGTGCGAGATTCAAGTTTCGAGATTTAAGTGTCAAGATCTACGTAGAAAAGCAAGCGGTAGTTTGTTGTTACTTTTCTGTATGTCGGAAGTGAGGCGCCTGTTTACAGGTCTTTGTGGCTGTGGGATCCAGTGGCAAATTCCCTGGCGACGCAGTCATTGAGCTCTGAGTTTGCGGCGACTCTAGCTCCAGGCCATATGATGGAATTGCGTATTTGTGCGCCCTTTTCGATAAGGCAGTCTGGGCCAATGAAACTGGATTCTATTTGGCAGTCAGCCGCTATTTGAGCACTGGGGTGAATCTGCGGGGTGTCATCGACCTGATTGAAGTGGGCTGAAAAATATTCTTCGCGGGTCCCCAGATCCTTCCAGCTTGCTCCATCGGCGATGTGTGCACCGAGCTTGCCTTGCTTAGCCAGTTCAAGAAAGGCTGGAACAATGGAGATTTTTTCGTTGGCAGGGATGAGTTCGAGAATGGCTGGCTCGATAATATAAATACCTGTGAACTGGTGCGTTCCCGGGTGGATACCCAGAGTGTGGCGCATGTCAGTGATCTTATCTCCATCAACTGCGACGTTACATGTGGGGCCATCTGAAAAGAGAGCGAGAGTAGCAATGTTGCTAGATTGCTGGTGTGTTTTCATTAGAGCTCTGAGGTCCAGGTTAGTGAGTATGTCGCCGTTGTAGACAAGAACGGGATCGGTGCCGATCCACGACTCTATATTTTTGATTCCACCACCAGTTTCTAAAAGTACACTTTCCTGAAAGAATTGAACGGGTGATGTACCAAATTTTTTGTTTGGGAATGTGTCAGTCCAGCAATGGGCTAGATAATGGGTGTTGATGGCAAAGGAATCAATGCCTGCAGTCTGGCAATGGCGCAGCACATGGTGCGCGAAAGGTTCATGCTTAAAGGGAATAAGCGGCTTAGGGACGCTTTCCGTGAGGGGGCGAAGTCGGGTGCCAAGGCCGGCGCCGAGGATGAAGGCTTTGTGGATGTCGCTCACTGGGGCAGAGTGTGGAACCCTGCTCCTTGTTTGTGAAGTGGGAATTTGCCCTATTAGCCATAAATAAAATAGCGAGTCAGGTCACTCTGCCGCTCTATTTTTATTTAACGTACCATGAATTCAAATTTTTAGTATCTGTGTCTGCGACGAAGGTTCATTAACGAGCCAACAGATCCGAAGGTGGAGGTGTTGGGTTCGGGGGCGACGTTGACATTGACGTCGAAGTCCAAGCCATTGATCCAGATCAGGTCACCTGTCCCACGAATGACTAAGCTTTCAATGAGTCAGGCATTTGTAATATTACCTTGTCCTGCGAATTCACTAAATTCGTCATCATAGCTAAATCTATCTGCTGAGATATCAGAGCTAAGCAGATATGTAGCATGAAACATATATTACATGAGATGGTTAACGCATGCTAAGGAGGTTGTTGCGGTCGTGGATTCGGTTCTTGTGTTTGTGACGCTGAGAGTTTACCTCGTAACCATGGCTCAAGCATTGTGGATGCGGCTGCGTGAAGTGCAGTGGAAGGATTATGATGTTTCGGAAGGATCTGCTGATCGTTTAGAGAAGGTTCTTCAAGATTTGGCTTCTCGTAAAAGAGCGAGAGCGATGAAAGCGAGTCACGATGTTTGGCGACTACTTTGCCGCAACGGGACTCATTCTGCCGCGGTTGTAGCACTTCCTTATTTGGCCGAGATTATTGAGATTTCGACCGAAGATGTGCAGATCGAGATCGCGGATTGCATCAAGTCGTGTGCGTCTGGTCTTCCTAGTGACTGTGTGTGGCGTGAGCGCTTTAAGTGCGTAGCGGGTAAATCTTTGCCGCACTTAAAGAGATTGAGAAGTAAAGGTGATTTAGAAATAGCATTGAAATCGGCGATTGAAGCACTTCAATGTCTATGAAAATGTGGGGGGAGTGTTGAATGGTTAAGCCGTTGTGACATTTTTTGTCAGATTAATATTCTAACACCCGTGTCTCATAGCTTTTCATCTTGTGTGGATGAGTGGTGAAGTGGTGTGATAAGGCAAGTGGATTTAAATGGAGGTAGTACCATTAGCTCCTTTCATCTGGGTCAAGGAGCCGACTCTTCTGACCTCGCGGCTAATTCCACACTTGTTCCGGAGCCTCCAGTTTTCTCTCTTTTGGGAATGACAGGGCTGGCGCTTATTCTTAGTAAGCGTGGAAGCTAGTTCACCCTCTCATTGTATGCGTTGCTCACATTTCTGGGTGGCGCATTTTTTGTTCGATATCACATGTGATTAATGGGAGTTAATAAAATAAACACATGTCCTAACATATATGTAGTATAAGTTTTGTTTTTTAGTTTACGAACGTTGTGGAGTTATTTTGTTTTTTAGGTAATACTGATCATTAGCGTAATTTTGATTGAGCAATTATTTGATCAGGATTTATCATTCCAAACCCTAATAACCTCCTAAAACAATGAAAAATAAAATCCTTCCAACAATTGTAGTGGCCATATGTGCTGGCTCCGCTCAAGCGGACTTACTGGTCACTGCCCCAGGTCTAGCTTCAGCTCGGTTTATAGCGTCATCCTCCACTTCTAACTCTATAACGCTAAATGTAGCTCCTGCTTCTGACCCTAGCGGTACTTACAGTGAATATAGAATCACAGGCATTGAATATGTTCTGAAGGGCGGGATTCCAGTTGGTGGTTCTTCTAAGAATAGTGGAGCTATCCTCGACTCTGAAGGGAAATCTGTATCATCAACGAATAAGGTGGATGTAGTAATATCTACTGACGGCAGCCAAAAGTATAGTGGTGAAGCTTCATTGAATGTAAGTTCCTATAAAGATAGCGCGAGTGGTAACTTTAGTTTCGGCAGTGATATTGTAGCAAATGATGAGCCTGTAACCATTACCGTAACGCAAAGCTTTTCTAATGATCAAGTACTCGCAGGAGATTATTCATATATCGTGATTGAGGGGAGTTATGTGGAGGATGGTACAAGTCCTGAAGGCTATATTAATCGTAAATCCTCAACAATGTCCCAGGTTTTGACATCCTCTGACAATGCCTCCATCGAATTCGGTGTGAGTCTGGCTTCATTGGACTCAGGAGATGAGGGCGAAGCTGGTGGCAACAATGGCTTCGGTAACAACGAAGACTTTATTGACGGAGGTAACGTAAACGCGATGGCTAATGCTTCCAAATGGGCGCGAAGTGGCAAGATCAATATCACTACTTCTGGTGAGGATATGGCGAGTCTCATGGATGATGATGAAAAATAATTACTAAAGGAATAATCTGATGAAAAAATTATTTTTAACAATCGGTGTGGCCATTAGCTCATGGAGTTCTCTTCAAGAGAATGTAAGAGCAGAGGCTTCTCAAATGGATGTGTTCAGTGTGTATAATATTTCGGATATACTGCACGATAGAGGGGTCTATACCATGGTTCCTAAAAGTGCGGTGATGCATGTCCCGCGTGGGATGGAGAAAAAACTGATTCGAAGCGGTGAAAGCCAATATGTGAGCTTTGATCAGTTCATGATAAAGAACAGTGTCTGGGTACACAGGATGAATGTGAGTGTGAATGAAGCTACAGGGAAATCTCCCATTGATCCTATTCGGCTCGAAGGGATGAGGAAATTAGGAAAGGTAGTGATCGCAGTGCATAAAGGAGAGCCGATTTCTCTGAAGCTCACTCCAGTTGAACCCATAGCGAAAGCAAACTAATGAAAGCAGCAAAAATATCAGGCCTTATGCTCCTCTCGATTGTAGCCTCGGCATCTGCTGAGCGTACTTACAGTGCCTTCGTGCGAGAAATCACCATTGAGTCAATCAACTCTGCTCCAGCAGACCCAAGTCAATGGGTGCAGACTCAGCATGATTCCATCACCATATCAGATCAAGATACTGAACCTGTACTAGGGGACTTGGTGTCCACTTACTCTATTGGTAAAGGTCTCTGGTTCGGGCTCTATGCTGAGAACTCTAGTGGAGACATTGAGCTTGTAGCTTCCAGAATTATTGGGGCGCAGCCAAGTGCCGCGATAACCGTGACTTCGCTAGATACGGCAAGTAATGCTGGAGGCGTCTATACTGAGCCTATTACACGTGCAGATATCCCATTTACTGTGTCTATTGATGTCACGAATATTAGTGATGACTCTCTATTACAGCAGACCTCCAACGGGGTGGATGTCGTGGAGGATTTAGTAACTTTCACTGAGTATCCTCCAGCCACCAAGTATATGAAGCTTACGCGTCATGTGGAGGTGCCTGATGAGTCTGACTCTAGCGTACAGATAGAGACGCTGACTGACACTGCCTACACGCATGGTGCCGGGCAGGTTTTTTTGACCCGTACTGACGACTCTGCAGATGTGACAGCACAGTCGTATTCTGACACTCAAGTTTTGAGTGAGTTGTCTGTGGGAGTCACTGACTATACCTCCGTAAGTGGTCGAGAAATTTACAAAGCACATGTAGTCCCCGATTATTCGTGGGATGGGAGTAATATTGAGGGTACAACATTTATAGAAAATGAAGCAGTAAGTATTCGTGTGTTGCCAACGGCCTACGCCGATGACCCTGTTGATGCCAATGATCGGCCAGTTCAGGGCGAACTTTACTTCTCATTACCGAATATAGAGTGGGCCGTGAAGCAGCTTTATCCGAGAAGTGAGACACGCATCGCTCTTTATACGGGATCTGTTTCGGGAGCTGCTGTAGCTTACTCAGATACCTATTTAAATCCGTCCAACGATAATATTCAAGATTACCCATTAGTGTGGGATCTCCAGCAAGAGGGAAGTGTGGTGGATCAAGATGGAATCACCTATACTGCTGTTATAGAAACTAAGACACCAATGGACTTGGATGGTAATGGCTCAGCCGATGACTGGGAAGAATTAGGGAGAGTTTCGTTTTCGTATAATCGAGTAATTAATATCAATGCTGTCATAGTATCTGGCGAATGATTCGAATATAAATTGGTTTCTGAGAATCATGGCTTTTAGGGGGGTAATGAGCTTCAGCTCAATTGATTGTCGATATGTTGTCACTGAGGGTGATTAGTCATCTTAGATCAGTCCTAGCACATCATGTCTTGAGGCATAGGATTGCGGTTTTCCGGAAACTCACCTCGCCAAATTCCAGGAATTGTGTTAATAGTCTAGCATCATGCGCGCTCTCCTTATTCTTCTCCCACTTAGCATCTTATCCCTCGTTGCCGCATTAGTTTCCTGCTCATCTCCGTCTCCTGAGGTGGTGATGGTAAAGCCCGTTTCTGGTAACGCCCAATTAGGCTCTACAGCGACTTACGTGAGCGGAGGGGAAAGTGGGGCTTCAAAGAAACGACCTGATGATTTGCTGAAGGAGGTGAATCTTTATAAAGACTACATTCCTAAGGGTACTCATGCGCGCCAGTATCGCCGCTCGATGAATCCTCGTTATATCACCATCCATAGCACACAAAATTTTTCTACAGGAGCAGACGCTCGGAGGCATTCGTTGGCTCTTAAAAACGGAAAGTTAAGAGCTTACAAGCGCAAGGGGGGAAACCGTATTGGTTACCTTGTCTGGCATTTCACCACTGACCAGGATATGGCTATTCAGCATCTGCCGACTAATGAGCAGGGGGAGCATGCCGACTTCAGTGGTCCGGGAAACCGTTTATCGATAGGCATCGAGATGTGTGAAAACCGTGGAAATAGTCGCTCAGAGACTATTGAGCGCACGGCGAAGCTGACTGCGTATTTGATGCATGAACACCACATCCCACTAAAGAATGTCGTGCCGCATTATCATTGGGCGCGTAAAGGGCTTTCTACCCCTCACAAAAACTGTCCGCACTATCTTATGGATAATGGGAAGCCTGGAGCAAAGTGGGCATGGTTTCAGGGACGTGTGAACCACTATTATAAGCAGATTTCAGGTAATCACCGTTACGTGAGCCTTTAGGGATCGAGAGGTAGAGGCTGCTGATCGTAGCGTGAGTGGTTATTCTAGACGGTGTGAGCTGAAGTTTGCTCTTCCAATTTGATGCAGCGTGGTTACCGAGAGCTATGGAGAAGGATATTTGGTATCAATGCGATCGTTGCTTAGCCTGCTGTAAATGGCCAGGGGATGTGCGAGTGGAAGACCATGAGATTGATGCCATAGCTGGTTTCCTAGAGCTAGAGGTGGATGACTTTATTCAAAAGTATACCCGACTTCGTATGAATAGGACTGGGCTTTCTCTAATCGAGAAGGATAATCATGAATGCATCATGTTGGAGAATGGTGGCTGTAAAATTCAGTCAGTGAAGCCTTTTCAGTGTAAGGGGTTTCCGAATCGTTGGAACTTTGATGGGTGGCAAAAAGTGTGCCAAGCTAAGGCCGTGCCGATGAATGAAGCGATTAGCCTGGGCTTAGTAGAAGACGAAGACCTTTCAGCAAATCATGTTTTACGTGGGAGCGATCTACCCTAGCTAAACAGGTGTTTTCTAAAAAAAATATAAAAAGCCTAAAAAGATCTTGCGCATAACGAAGGAGTGTGGTTTTTTGCGCCCGCGCTAAGCACTAACCATATGCGTCCCGTTCGTCTAATGGTTAGGACTCCGCCCTTTCACGGCGGCAATAGGGGTTCGAATCCCCTACGGGATGCCATTTTCTATATAAGAGAATGTTTATTAAAAAAAGCTCACTGGAAACAGTGAGCTTTTTTGTTTTGATTGAGAATGGAGTTCTAATGCTCAGTGGGTATTACGCATTGGATTGGAGTAAACCGTGTCCCTCAATCGCATTATTGATTGGGGTATTTCTGCTGGAGGATTTTTTTGTAGTCGGTGGCTTCTTGGCTTTTTCCGGCCTTGGTGAGTGAGTCGATGAGTTTATCGAGGGATGCCTTGTATATGCCGAGCTCGGGGAAGTTTTCTACGATGAGAACATAGTGTTCTGCTGCGGAAGTGAAATTGCTCTGTTGGTAGGCCGTATCACCGAGTGAGAGAAGTAAGCCGGCTTTTGATTGGCCAGAGGGACGCATGGCAAGGGCTTCTTCACCAACAGCTTTTGCGTCGTCAAGCTGTTTGAGGCCAATGAGGATGTTGGTTTTATCGAGCATGGCTTCTACCTTACGCGCGTCTTCGTCTTCTAGGGTCAGGAGGTTGTCGACTGACTGGAGGGCTTGCTTAAAGTTGCCGGTTCTGAGCTGAGATTTTGCGAGTAGACGCCAGACGACAGCTGGAGTTTTCTGGGGGACACCTTTTTCGCAGCCTTTCTCAAGGTATTTGGAGGCATCTGCGTAATCGCCAGCTTTATAGCGCTGGCTGCCTAGCCATCGGTAAACTGGGAGTGGGATCTGGTCGTTGAGTTCGATGCGCTCTGCGCTGTCTAGCGCCTTTTTAAGGCCGTCCACATCTTTGAGCGTGTAGCGGGCTAGGACTAGCAGCATGGAGGTCTGCTTACCATAGGCTGCGGCATCCATCTGCTTAGCTGCCTCTAAGTGTGGGATGGCATTTTTGAAATTGTCTTGTTTAAAATAGGCGGACCCGAGCCAGTAGTGGCTGTTCGCTTTGGTGCTTTCTTCGAGCTTAGGGTAATCCTTGAGCAGGTTTTCGAGACGGTCGATGACGTCATCGTAGTTTTTGGCATCGCGCTGAATACGAGCGCTGAGCTGGAGTGCCATGGCTGCGATTTGGCTCTTTGGAGCAGAATTGATTACTTTATCAAAATCGCGGAGAGCATTGACTCGGTCTCCGAGCTCCATGTTGGCTTGACCTCGTTTAGCGTAGGCATTGAAGATACGCTTATCTTCTGGAGCTAGTTTGATGAAGTCGCCAAAGGCGTCTCGTGCACCTTCGTAGTTGTTTGTTTCGGCGAGACACCATGCTTTTTTATAGAGCATGGATGGGCGGTTTTTATCGTCGATATACTTAGGGTTGATCGCATTGTAGGCCTCTGCAGCTTCTTTATATTCTTTATCTGCGTAGAGCGATTCGGCTTTCATGAGAAGCGCTTGGTGAATGTACTTACTGGTACCACGGCCTACTGCGTAGTTTTGGACAAACTGGTCAACCATTTTGGGGATGCGCTCAGCATCGATATTATAAAGGCTGAGGAGTTTGTAATACGCGGCTTCAAAGGCTGCGTCGCTCCCTGGGGTAGAGCGTTCGACATCGAGAAAGAAGTTAATCGCTTCTGGGTAATTTTTCTTTTGGAAATAGACTTGGCCCACGATGACGCCTTGCTTGCCGAGCTGCTCTTTGTCTAACTCTACTTTGGAGGAATCAAGTTGCTTGAGCACAGCGTCAAAATCCCGCTCTTGGTAATGGAGGCCAAGTAAGGCGATGTGTGCATTAGATTTCCAAGGAGACTGCACGCCTTCGATAGTGGCTTTAAAGTGCTTCTTTGCTTTGCCGTTCTCTTTGAGAGCAGCAGCAGCGACACCGGCATGGTAGTGGGTTTCAGCGGCTAGTTCGGGAGGTTGGTTTGGAGTGAGGAAGGCTTCATAGATGGGGAGGGCCTCAGCGTATTTTTTGTCAGCTAGGAGGATGTGAGCTTGGGCAATTTTCGCCTGATTTTTGTAGGGGCTATCAATCGGGCTGTTCGCTACTTCTTCGAGAAGTGGAAGCGCGCGTTTTTGATCGTTGAGTAAGAGGTAGCATTGAGCTCGGAAGTAGACGGAGCGCAGTTTGTCTTCAGGTTTGCTGGCGTTGTCAGCTGTGAGACCAAAGAGACGTGCTGCGCGCTGGTATTGTTTCGCGTTGTAGTTCTCATAGGCTAGGCGGTAAGCGGCTGCCGCGACGTATTGACCAGTACGGAACTTCTGGATGATCTGGTCGTAGATCATGCCTGCTTGCCTCGGCATGCCTGTATTGTGGTAGCATTCAGCGAGGTAGTATGTCGCAGCCTCTGCGTGTTTGTGACGAGGGTAGGCGCGGAGGTAGTCCTCGAGGATGGGGATGGAGCGCTCGAAGAGTGCCTTCTGCTGAAACTGGTCCTGTTCTACGACTGCTGCGTCGTAAAGCTGGCGAGCACGGATGAAGTAATCACTACCCGGATCCGTTTGGAGAGTTCGCTGAGCTTGCTGCGAAAAGGCGATGGCTGGGGTAAGGGCAATACCGAGACCGAGAAAAAGTGCGCGCATAGGACGGAGTGTGGAGTGAGATGTGGAAAGTGTGAAGTGCGAAAATGAGCCTGAAAGCAAGTGTTCTACCGCTCTGGTTGAGGCTTTTGGGTGGCGAAGGAGACGTTCCAAATGCCAGCTTTACGGCAGCGATCAATGACATTCACGATAGCTTGGTATCTGGTGTCGGCATCGCCTCGGATACGAATGGGTTGGTTTTTATTCACGCGAGCGAGTCGCTCCATTTTAGCCTGGAGTTCATCGAGTGTGTAGATGGTTTTCTCCATCACGATGGTGCCATCGCTGCGAATATTAACGAGCTCTTCAAGGTATCCACGAGTGGAGGTGGCGCCTTCTTCGGCAGTGGGGACGCTGACTTCTAGCTCGGTCTCGTAGTCGGAGAGCTGGTAGGTGACGATGAAGAAAATCAACAGTAAGAAGACCACGTCGATCATCGGCGCGAGCTGAAAGCCTGCTGGAGGCGGCTGGTTGTTACGAAATTTCATTTCTTCTGTGGGAAATGTGAACTGCTGTAAGCGAGTTTAAATGCCTTCAACGTCTGGACGAGTGGCATCGATAGGTGAAGGTACGGATTGTCCTTGGCGGCTAGTAAAAGCGAACTCTTCTTCTACAGTGCCGGTCTGAGCTTCAGTGTCGGCATAAACAGGTGTCGGTGTGGCACCTCTCCCTTTATTGTATTGAGCAGAAAGAATAGCCATGAGGTGGGTAGATGCAGCTTCGAGCTCGGCAATATATTTTTGTACTCGGCCTCGGAAAATTGAGTAGAAGATGAGTGCTACGATGCCGATGACAAGGCCGGATGCCGTGGTGATGAGAGCTTCTGACACGCCGCCCGCGAGTTCCATTTGTTTCACACCTTCGAAGTTGCCGGCTGAGATCTGATAGAATGATTTGATCATGCCGATGACGGTGCCGAGTAGGCCGATCATGGGCGCGATGGCACCAATGTCTGAAAGGTAGGAGATACGCTGGGTGAGGATGCCAGCCTGGCGGGAGCCTTCGGCTTCAGCGACTTCACGCACTTCTTTAAAAGAGACCCCAGAGTTTTGGGTCATGAAATCGAGGGATTTTTCGGCAACGCGTGAAATGGATTTATTCTCGCGGTGGCACTGTGCTACGAGACCGAGGTAGTCGCGTTTACGGATCATGGCCTCTGCTTGACTCATGAAGCGGTCACTGACCACAGAGTTACGACGGATGGTAATGAAGTAGAAAAAGACTAGAACCAATGTCATGATCGAAATCAGTGCCAATGGGTACATGACAATACCGCCCTTATCGACGACTAGGTCGTAGACGTCGAGTTCGACTGGGGCTTTCGGGGCTGCCTCCTGCGCTTGTGCGCTGATGGTAAGGAGGCTGAGAAAAGTGAAAATGTACTTCATCATTATGTGTGGAGTGTAGCGAGGCTTACGGTTGGTGCAAGTGCGGGCTTACCCACAGCGCCAGAGTATTTCGAGAGTAGTGGGTAATTCCCTGGATGAGTTTGAAAGCAAGTTGCTGGATAGTTTATGTGAGTGGCTGGATAGTTTATGTGAGTGGCTGGATAGTTTATGTGAGTGGCTGAGGAACTTAGCGGATGAGACTTCACATTTCACCAGTTGCCCAAATTTCAGTTGGCTGTATGCTGAGTATACGTTCACGGGAGATGCTGTCTTTCGTGAGAGGTGAGATGATGGATAAGAAGCCAAATTTTCGTGAGCGCATGCGCCAGATGACTACCGAGCCGGGAGTCTATCTGATGAAAGACCGTATCGGGAACACAATCTATGTGGGGAAGGCGAAGAACTTGAAGAAGCGGCTCTCGAGTTATTTTATGCCGTCGCGCAAGGTGAAGGCTGACTTAAAGACACGGTCATTGATCGAGTCGATCTGGGGTTTTGAGACTCACGCGGTAAGAAACGAAGAAGAAGCGCTGATTCTAGAGAGTAAACTGATTAAGCAATATCGGCCGCGGTATAATGTCAGTTTGCGCGACGATAAACGATTTTGGCTGGTGAAGGTGCAACTGCGCTTGGAGTTGCCGAAGTTTGAGCTGACGCGGCTTCGTAAGGAAGATGGGGCGAAATACTTTGGCCCGTTTGTGCATTCAGGTGCGTTGAAGGCTACTCTAGAGTGGTTAAATAATGAGTTTGGCCTGAGGACATGCGGTCAAAAATCTCCAGGGGCGCACGAGTATAAGCATTGTCATGCCGATGTGATAGCCAACTGTTCTGCGCCCTGTGTTGGGAAAGTGAGCATTGAGGAGTATCGTGCAAGGGTGATGGAGGCTGTGGATTTTCTGGACGGTAAAGGGAAGCGCTCTCGTTTTTCTGATTTACGGGAGCAGATGCAGACGGCGGCGGAGAAAATGGATTTTGAAAAAGCCGCAAGCTTACGCGATGTGATTCAAAACCTGGAGAAAACGCTCAGTCCTGCACGGCAGTTTTCACGCGGTAGGGGGGTGCCGACGACGGTAAAGCCTGTAGAGGATTTAGCGGAACTAGGCGATTACTTAGGATTGGCTAGGGCTCCTGTGGTGATGGAGTGTTTTGATATTTCAAATGTGAGTAGTACCCACATTGTGGCGTCTATGGTGCGTTTTCTTGAGGGAGCTCCGGATAATCAGAACTACAGGCGTTACCGGATGAAGACGGTCACTACTCAGGATGATTTCGCAAGTATGGCGGAGGTGGTGCGTAGGCGTTATAGTCGGATCGTGATGGAAGCACAGAAGGCCAATCAAGATTTTTTCGAAAGTAATCAAGAGCCACTTGTTCAAGCGCTGCACCGTCTAGGTGATGAGGGACTGGCGCCCATACGTTTGCCTGACTTAGTAATTGTTGATGGTGGTAAAGGTCAGCTTTCAGCCGCCTATGCAGAGCTGAAGGTTTTAGGCTTAGGTGAGCTTCCCATCGTTGGTTTAGCAAAGCAGCATGAGGAGATTTTCTTTCCAGGGGAGAGTGAATCATTACGGATCGACCACAGCCAAGGGTCTCTAAAGCTGATGCAGCGGATCCGTGACGAAGCGCACCGATACGCCAATAATTATAATGAATTATTGCTAAGGAAGCGAATGAGCGAGAGCTTATTAGATGATGTCCCAGGGATGTCTGAGCTGCGTAAGCGGGCATTGTTGACGCATTTTGGGTCGATCACTGAGGTCAAGAAAGCGAGTGAACGGGAGCTTCAGCAAGTGAGCGGTATTGGGCCGAAATCGGCGGAGCGGATAGCTGCGTGGTTCTCAGCTCATTAGAAAGAATACACAAGAATATGAATATCAAATCCCTTATGTCATCAGGGGTGTGAGTTATATTTGCGCGATGGCTATTTCAGCCGCGGCGGCAATGGCTAGTGACCAGTAGGTGATTAATGCACCACTTCAAAAAATGTCTCCGGAAATGCTTATTCCGATTCCCGAACCGTCTATTGCTGCGATGGTGGGTTTACTCTGATTAGGCTTAAGTTTTCGAAATAGGAAATGATTCTTAAGTAAATTTGATCAACCCTCATGCTTACGTTGCGGGGGCTTTTTCTTTGCTGGCACAACGGAAAGTGGGCTAACAGTTAGCAATACTTGGATTCACGATTGTACGTATCTTTTGAAGATGTGTATTTTGTAATACTACTTTCAGAGCCGTTTTTTTAGGATGAAGGACCTTAGGGGTCGCGGTGATGAAGCAGCCACACAGAATTAGATGATGAGACTAAAATCCCCTTATAGAGTCACGGCCCAAACCATGGGTCCCCCCAAGTATGAACGATTAGCGTCAGATGTAATAGACGTTGAAGAAAACCAAGCAGGGGGGGCAGACCGGCTTGTTATCGAGCAATCTAGTTCTACTCGACCAGGTGAGATCCCGACTATTGCTATGCCTAGGCAGGAGGCAGAGCCTAGCTTGACGAGTTTAGCTTTAGTTCTTCACCGGATATGACCTCTAAAAATCATGTAGTAATGAGCAGTCCTCTGTTTCGTTAGAAGCAGGGGGCTTTTTTACTTGGGGGTTAACTCAAACTTGGTGAAGAAGCGAGTAATCCCATCAGGAAAAAATTCCTCAAGAGCATTGGCGTAGTCTTCCGGAGAATCGAGTATGATATCGCCATGTGGACCCACGAAACGGGTGAGAGTGAGAGTGTCGCTTTGGCGACCATTAAAATACTGAGGCCATGTGAAATAAGCTTTGAAGCCATCGCGAGTGAGGAGCATGGCTTCCTTCGTGAGTCCGCCTTGTGCTGTGGTTGATATGGATGTGTGTGGCTCTTGCTGGCTAAGAAGAGATACTCCAGCGGTGTCAATGGGGAGACTGCCTCCGTGGAGGTATTCGAAGAGGCTGGGCATGAGGTCGAGGTGGTTTGCCTCGGATATTTCTGGGCCACGTCCCATGCTTTTGGGCCATTTAATTAGCATCGGAGACTGTACTTGTTCGTCTTCCAGCGAGGAAACGTGGAGCCAGCCACCGTGCTCTTGAAACTCTTCTCCGTGATCTCCCATGAAAATCACTATAGAGTCATCGTATTTACCTATTTTTTTGAGGTGTTCGCAGAAGTCTTTGGCTAGATGATCACCCCAAGCGAGAGCGTTGAAGTACTGATTTTTAATCAAGCGCGTGTCTTCTTCTGTGGGAGAAGATGGGAAAAAAGCGTGTTCGTAGTAATCTGGAAATGGAATATCAAAATCAGGGTGCCAGCTGTATTTGAAGTGCGGTGAGTCGATTGTGCTAATAGTAAAATGACCGCCTGGAGTTTGTTCGCTGATCTGTTTTTTGAGGTCTTCAAATACTATCACTTCACGTTCCGGGTAGCTCAGTCCAAAGGTAGCATCTCCTTCGACGCATTCACGTATCACGCTGAATGGCGTTTTTCCGTAGCCTATGAAATGGCAGCCCATGTCGCGAAATTCTAGGCTCTTTGCTGTGTGGATTTGGAGGTCGTAGCCCGAGTTTTTGAGGAGATGAAAGACGTCGAGGCCTGGCCATTGCTTGGCATGGGCAACATCGCGACTGTGCTCGCGCGCTGTAGCCACGCGGCTGGTGAAGGTGCTGAACCAGCTGAGATGAGTGCCATTGGACGCAGTCCATGTGTGGTCAATAGGCTGGGCTTCATTTTGAGCAAATTCGTAGAGGAAGGGCGTGATCTCAGAGAGTAAGGCATCCTGTCTGAATGATTCAATGAAGATGAGGTAGATGTCAGGCTTATGCTTAAATTCTATGGATTCGTGTTGTGTCTGCCAATGGTGCTGTCTGAACTCGACATCAAAATGGGCAACTCCATTTTCCGGACGTATCGGGGAGAGCTGGAGGCCGAATTCCTGGTATTCTTGCATCCAATTGCGACGCGATTTCCAGCTCATCCCAATTGCTTGCTCGATGGTGGCGCCGGTGAATCCTAGGACGATGAGTAAACTCATCCACATGGGCGCGAATTTCCACTTGCTGCCAAGTTTTGAGCACAAATAGGTAATACCGCAGAAGAGTAGAATAGTCCCACTGATGATGCCGAGGAGGCTTACAATGCTGAGGTCTACACCGCCGCCTCTAAGTTCACGGTCGAAGTTGAGTATCCCATCTGTCCCTAAGTTATTGAGGAAGAATAGGAAAGTTTGGTTCCAGAAACTGTGCATCACCAGATCGAGTACTATTGTGATAGGGGCGATGGAGATGATGGCCCAAATCCATGGGCGACTCCACCGCGGGCCGTTTTCAATCGAAAGCTGGATGATAAAATAGAGGATTCCAGTCAGTGCAAGTTGTGTGCACATGCGGTTGATGATGAGGCTGAACTTATGCATCGGTTCGAGCTCTTGCATGGCGTTTATCAGAGTGATGTTGTGCCAGGCTAGAAGGGAGTAGAGCGCTAGGAAAAAGGGACCGTTCGATGCTTGTGGGTGCTTGAGCCATTGCCAAATCTTGGATAGTTCGGTGCGTTTGGGGGCTGGGTGGTGAGAAATACGGATCGCGCCGAAGAGTACAATGGCTAATAGCGTGGCAGCCACGAGGAGGTACGCCCAACTAGAGAGAATGCCGAAATAGCCAAGGGCGATGATGACCCACAAACCGAACAGTGAGGTGAGCATCCAAGTTTTAGCTTTGTGTTGGATGAAGTCTCCAGAGCTGAGCCAGCGTGATAGCCCTCCCCAGATAGTGGAGCCTATAGCGGCTGAAATGAGCACGATGAGTACATGCGTACCGAAATTGTTTTCTCCTAGGTAGGGGGAAATTTCTCCATAGCTGTGATGCATGAAAAATGGCAGGACGCCAAAAAGTAAGCCGCTAAGCCAAAGTAGAGAGTGGAGAATTTTGTAGGGCATTATTCTTTTGGGTGTGGAGCCCCTTGTGCCCTTTAAAAGAGGATGTTCAAGAAGTTTGTCAAAAATGTCACCTGCTCTCGTTGTCGGCGCTTAATGAAAGAAAAGAGCTAAACATATAAGGATTCCTGGAAGTGCTTAATGTTAGTGTAATGTATAATTGGATGATATCTTATTGTGGTCTTCATGGTTGTTGACTGTTATCTGTTTGTGTGGTCTTATGGTTTGATTGATACCCCCCCTAATGTCATGCAGTATTTTTATGATCTATCTCTCTTAGATGTGCGAGGTGAGCTCGCTTCAGCGATTACAATTTTGTACCACGGCGAGGAAACTGGAGCCTTCAGTGGCAAGGTGACTAGCAAAACAACCGACCTCAAGAAGCTCTATGCTATCGAGATTGACCTAACAATGTATGCGATCCAGAACGATGGCGTGCATTCGTACTCGTTAATGCTCTTTGAAAAGGGGTGGAAAGAAGGTGTGTGGAAGAAGAAGTTGCTAGAGAAAAAAAGGTCTCTAGAGAGGATCACCACCAGGGTGAAGCTCAGTGCGAAAATGACGACTAATCCACCACACGAGCACCATCTATCCACCGCTTCTAATCGCTATATAGACTTTGCTCCGTACCCTGAATTAGCTGTCGGTCATAATGTTCCAGATGCTTATGTGCGAGAGTTTAATCAGCGTTTTGAAGGCTACTTGATGCGTAGCGAGCGCTCATTTGAGGACGTGCGAGCACTATTGAAGTCCTACGACTTGTCTGACCCTATTGACCATAGTTACGAGGATGTAGGAACGCGTGCCGCTGTTAAAATGGCAGCTTACAGTTTAGAGGACCAACATGCTGTCGCCTAGAGGCGAGATAGGGTCTATGGATTGACTTTTTTGAGAGCGGCTTTCAGTTTTCCTCCAATGGCTGATTCCATCACGCTGTCCCAGTTTTGTTCGTCATGGATATGAACGAGGGGCGGGAGTTTGATTAATTCAAGTGAGGCGTCTTTAATCGCCTTTTTTGTGGCTTCAAGTGTTTCGCTGCTGTTCCATGGAATGCCATCGAAAAACTTCGGTGCCGCTTTAGCTGTTGAAATAAGATAGAACCCATTGCTCTCGTTTGGTCCGATTACGCAGGTGTTTGTTTTTGTTTGCAGGAATGCGGCATTGATCCAGCGTGCGCCACAGTGGATACAGTTGGAGCCAATTACTGCGACTTTTTTATATCCCTCACTGAAGGCTTGATTAGTAGCCCTCTGTAACTTTTCTCCTAAATCACCATCTCCTTGTGGTTTAAAATCGATGGTGAAGGGGGGGGCATTTTTCTTTGGGGTAAAAATGAAGTCACTACTGCGCTTGATGACTTCACCGCGCAGTTCTGGGAGTAGCCAGAATGTCACCGCTTCTCCAGAATCATCTGGAGTGTGGCAAAATCGAACATGGGTGTTGGAGAGCCCTTCGAGCTGTTCTAGTAAGACATTCACCATGGCCTTGTAGCGACGTGCTGCTTCGTCATCTCCGGTGCTCGCGGCAAGCCGTGTCTTAACTTTACCGGCGATAGGTTCTTTGAGGAAAATGAGTAGGGCGTTCATTGTAAAAAAATGGGTGGGTTGATCATGGGAGTAGCGTGAACCTATCACAGAACTTGTTTGAATCTAGCAGCTAGATTTTCAATTTAGAGGGGATGTTTTACGCTCTCTCGAAATGGTGGTAAATTTTCTTGAGTTTGTAGGTGCGCTGACGATGCTGTCGGACGCAGATCATGGAGAGTAAAAAGAAGGTAGTTATCGCATGCGGAGGAACGGGAGGTCACCTATTCCCGGGAGTCGCTGTCGCCCAGGAAATGAAACGTCGTGGACATGATGTACGCCTTCTAATTTCTGAGAAGAAAGTGGATGCCGAGGCGTCTGCTAAATATGGTGATTTAGCTTTTGATACAGTCCCGGCTGTAGCGAAGCCAGCCACGCTGTCACCGAAGATGATTCCTTTTCTATGGAAGCTTTGGAAAACGACAAACAAGTGCAAGGCTCTGTTGAGGGGTTTCGAAGCGGATGCGGTGATTGGTATGGGAGGCTTCACGTCATTACCTCCAGTCATAGCGGGCAAGAAGATGGGAGCGCTTACGTTTGTGCACGACTCGAATGCAGTTCCAGGGAGAGCAAACCGCCTAACGGCGAAGTGGTGTGACAAAGTCCTATTGGGAATGGAGCAGGCACGGGCATATTTCCCGCATTCAGTAGTAGAAATTACAGGCACTCCAGTGCGGGAGGAAATTCATTCTCTGCCAAGTCGAGATGAAGCTTCGAAAAAATTAGGTTTAGACCCAGATCTGAAAACCGTCTTAGTGATGGGGGGGAGTCAGGGCGCGAAGCAGTTGAATAGCTTAGTGGTCGAAGCTTCGAAGGCGATGCCGGCTGTGCAGTTTATTCACATCACAGGCAATTTTGATTATGATCGCGTGATGACTGAGCTTGGTGATGACTCACCGAGTCACCATTTGATTAAATTTTGTGATGATATGGCGAGTGTGTACGCGATGACAGACCTCGCGATCATACGCTCTGGCGCCTCGAGTTTGAGTGAGATTTCGTATCTTGGTCTAGCATCGATCTTAGTGCCGTATCCATATGCTGCGGATGATCACCAAACGAAGAATGCTGAAGTTTTTGAACAAGCAGAGGCTGCAGTTCTTAGACAGGAAGTGGATCTTGATGCTGGAGTGTTAGTGGCAGATGTGACTTCAATTCTAGGAGAGACTGAAAAGTTAGTGAATATGAGTGCCGCGTCAGCTTCTCTAGGAGTGAAAGATGCTGCCACTCGTGTGTGCGCGATGGTGGAGAATGGTTAAGAATTTTTAAAAGGATATGAAGGGTTTTACAGAGAGATTGATGAGGCAAGACGAGCCGATGCGCGTGCACTTAATCGGTGTGGCGGGATCAGGAATGAGTGGTTTGGCTTCTCTGCTGTTAGGTATGGGGCACAAGGTGAGTGGTTGTGATCGTGTGACGAGTGCAGAAACCGGAAGGCTACAGCGTGCTGGATTGCAATTTCATAGCCCACATAGCGCCCACTCGGTCGAAGACGCGGAGGTTGTCGTTTATTCCTCAGCGATTCGTGATGAAAATGTGGCTCTAGCAGCGGCTAGGGAGCTGGGTATTCCTGCTGTTCGTCGAGCCGAGTGTCTCGCCGCGATTTTAGCTACAAAAGATGGAGTTGTAATTTCTGGTACTCATGGGAAGACCACTACTTCCGCGATGAGTGCGCATATTCTTCGTCGTGGAGCTGTTCACCCTTCTCATTATGTAGGTGCTGAAATTCCGGTGCTAGGAGTCAATGCGCATTGGGACCCAACTGGTTCGTTGATGGTCGCTGAAGGCGACGAAAGTGATGGCACGCTAGCTCTTTACCAGCCGAAGCACAGTATTGTTTTAAATGTGGAAGAGGAGCATCTCGACTTCTACAGTGGCATTGGCCATATCAAGGAGGTTTTCACTACCTTGTTAGACCGGACTTCCGGAAGTGTTATTTACTGTAAGGAATGCCCTGTTGCTACTGAGCTCTGCGCTGAGAGAGACGGATCTATTTCATATGGTTGGAGTGACGCAGACTTTGTCGCTGAGAATGTGATGGAACACGGGGGGGTGGTTTCCTTTGATGTGAAAAAACAAGGTGTTTGGATAGGTTCTGTGGAGCTCGGTGTTCCAGGGCGCCACAATGCTTTAAACTCTCTCGCCGCGATAGCTCTAGCAACTGAGTGCGGTGTGGCATTTAGCCATATTTCTCATGCTCTTTCCACTTTCGCTGGGGCGCGTCGCCGCTTTGAGACGAAGTACCTCAGCTCTCGGCTTCGTATAATCGATGACTATGGACATCACCCTACAGAGTTGGCCGCGACATTGCAGACTGCTAGATCGTTGAACCCGAAGCGGATCGTTGTTCTTTTTCAACCACATCGCTACTCACGGACGCAGAAGTTAGCAGATGATTTCGGCAAGGTGCTACAAGGTGCCGACCGAGTTTTTGTGACTGATGTGTACCCGGCGTCCGAGCTTCCAATCGAAGGTGTGACTGGGCAGACAATTGTCGATGCCGTGCACGCGAATGGCAATGTTAGAGCTGAAGTGGTAGGGCAAGTTGCTCAAGCGCACTATGTGGTGGGTAACTCCTTACGAGAGGGGGACATGTTAATTACTCTAGGAGCTGGTAATATTCACGAAGCAGGCACCAAGATCGCGAGAGATCAGAAGGTCGTAGAAGATCTGATGAATGAGTGTGGAGGAGGTAATTCTAAGGTGTCTCTGTATGAAGCCATGCGGAAACATACGACAATGTTAGTCGGTGGGCCTGCACAGTTCTGGGTGGAGCCTGGGACGTTTGATTGTTTCTCTAAAGTGGTAAAGTATTGCCGTGAGCGCGGTATCCCCGTGCGTGTGATCGGTCGTGGTTCTAATTTGTTAGTTCGCGACGGGGGTATACGCGGTGTGACGGTTCATCCATCCAAGGGGGCATTTGGTGAGGTTACGGTGGACGGAGACACTATCACTGCTGGGGCTGGTGTTCGCTTCAAGAAGCTAGCAAGCATTGCTCAGAAATCTGGTCTTACTGGCTTTGAGTGGATGGAGGGTATTCCGGGGAATGTCGGAGGCGGCTTGCGGATGAATGCTGGGGCGATGGGGACGGAGACGTTTGATCAAGTACTGGAAGTGACTTTTCTCGATGGTGATGGAGTGATCCGTACTCGCTCTCGTGAGGAGGTCGAGTCCCACTACCGTAATGTGCCAGAGTTACGCCGTAACTTCGCTCTGAGCGCTAAGTTTAAAGGGGTAAAGGCTTCAGCTGAAGATATTAAGCTCGGTATGGAAATCTCCATGCAGAAGCGCCGCAGCTCACAGCCACTCGCTGCGAGTGCTGGATGTATTTTTAAAAACCCGGAACAAATGCCAGCGGGGATGTTAGTCGATACGCTTGGCTTTAAGGGCGTTTCCGTGGGTAAAGCCCGAGTTTCACTGGAGCATGGAAATTTTATTGTAAACGATGGCAAGGCTAGTGCTAGTGAAGTACTCGAATTGATTGAAAAAATCCGGGCCCAAGCGCTTGCTGAAAAAGGTGTTGAGCTTGAGACTGAGGTTCAGATCATTGGTGAAGATGAATATGTTTTCTAATAACGGATATGAATAAGGAGATTAAAATTGCAGTTGCTATGGGTGGTCCTGGTTCGGAGCACAAGGTTTCAATCGCTACCGGCCAAGCAGTGCTTAAGGCGTTGTTAGACGAAGGTTGTGATGCGGTCGAATTAGTGATCGACACTCCTGAGGTGATCGCTCCTGAGGGAGTGGGCTTGGTGTTCAATACCATTCATGGGACTTTCGGTGAAGATGGCGAATTTCAGACACAGCTCGAGGCTCAAGGAGTCTCCTACACTGGGGCTGGTGCTGTTTCTAGCTTGCTGGCTTTCGATAAAGTGGCGAGTAAGAAGCGCTTTATAGAAAAAGGAGTTCCGACTCCAGCATCAGAGACTGTTGACTGTAGCGCAGGTGTGCAAATGCCCCAAATGCCACTTCCTTATGTAGTGAAACCGCCACGTGAAGGATCCAGTGTTGGTGTTCATATCGTTCATACGGAAGAGGAAGCTAAAGCCGCAATGGCTGATGCAGCTCAATATGGTGATGAGGTTTTAGTAGAACAGTTTGTGGAGGGTAAGGAGCTCACTGTGGGGATCGTGGATGGGGAAGTTTTTCCGATCGTCCATATTGCACCGCGCAGTGGATTCTATGATATGTCTAATAAGTACCCGTGGATGACTGGCGAGGGTGGGACTGATTATTACTGTCCTGCTGATCTCGGCGAGGAACTCACACAGACGGTGAAAGATGCAGCTTTAGCCGCGCACCGAGCATTGGGTGTTGAAGTCTACTCCCGAGTTGATGTACTGTTGGACTCCGATGGGAATCCCTATGTGTTAGAAGCTAATACTATCCCGGGGATGACCGAAAGTAGCCTTCTACCAAAAGCAGCGAAAGAAGCGGGTTACTCTTTCGGTAAACTTTGTTTGAAGATTGCAGAAGTCTCGCTGAATACCCCACGCTAATGTTTAAACGCAAGAAAACGAATACACGCTACACGCGCGCGAAACAGGACCGCATACTCCACTTGCAGGTAAGTTCTCCGCGTATCGTGATGTTTCAGTCGCTTCGTGCGATGCGTGGCGTTTTCAAGCTAGCATTGATTCTAACGCTGTTAGGAGTGGGTGGGGTATATAGCTATAACTATATTCAAAACCATTTTCTTACGAGTCCTGAGTTTTCACTTAGGCATCTTGAACTGAAGACAAATGGCTATTTGAATGAGAGTGAGGTCGCGAAGATTGCTCAGATCGATCCAAGTGGCACGGTCTTCTCTTTTGATATTGATGAAGCAGAAGAGCGTTTGATCGCACGACCTGAGATTGTTACTGCTGCGATTGAACGTCGTCTCCCAGATACTGTGAAGGTAACGCTAACGGAGCGTGTGCCAGTGGCATGGGTGGCGTGTCCTAAATTAGCGATGTCTGGCCGCAACCCTCTATCAGGAATTTTGATGGATGCTGAGGGTGTTATTTTCAAGTGCCAGGGGAATCTCTGGGAAGTGGCGCGCAACCTCCCTGTCATAGAAATCCAAGATGCTGTAAAAGAGGAGTTTCAGTTGGGGCTGCAAATGACGCATAAGGAAGCTGAGCGTGCTCTTTCCTTGGTTAATCTGATCAACGATAAAGTTCAAGGTGAGTGGGATGTGAAGCGAGTGGCTGTGGTTAATTTTTATAGTCTACAAGTCACTAGCAATGATGATGTGGAAGCGACATTTGGGATGTACGATCATGAAAGACAACTCAGTGACCTAGTTGCTGCACGCCGACACTCAGCAGATACGGGCCGCGAGCTTTCATGGATTAATTTGCTGCCCAAGCATAATATCCCTGGAAAATTTAAAGAACCGACGTCTATTTCGGACGACGGACTAACAAGTGTTAACGACTGAAGAGTTGTGAATTGAGTAGATGGCCAAATCAAAGATATACGTGGGTCTTGAAATCGGCACCAGCAAGACATGCATGGTGGTGGGTGAAGTAAAGGCAGACAATTCTGTTAAAATACTCGGTGTTGGTGAAACCAAAACTGCAGGTGTTCGTAAGGGAGAAATCTCTGATATGGCGCATGTGCGTACTTGTGTGCGCGAGGCTCTGTTAGAAGCTGAGGATGTCTGTGATGTAGATATCCGCAGCGTTTTTCTCTCAGTGACAGGAGCACACATTCAAGGGATCAATAACCGTGGAACATTCCGCCTTCCTGATGAGGATCAAGAGATCACTCCTGAGCACATGGGGGAAGCGAAAGAGATAGCGCGCGATATCGCTATTCCTTCGGACAATGTCTATCTGCATAACATCGTTCGGCAGTACTGGATCGATGGTAACGAGCAGGCTAGTAACCCCGTTGGGCTGTTAGGTCGTACGCTTGATGCGGATTTCCATATCGTCCATGGAGTTAAAAATCGGATTCAAAATAGCATCAAGTGTGTTCGTGAAATACCTTTAGATGTAGATGATGTGGTATTTGCCCCGATAGCCTCTGCGCAGATCGCATTGAACCGTCAGGATAAAGATTCAGGCGCGTTAGTGATCGATATCGGTGGAGGCACTACGGATTATGTTCTCTACCTTAACGGCGCTGTGGCTGCATCTGGCTGCATCCCAGTGGGTGGAGATCATGTGACGAATGATATTCACTTGGTGACTCAGATGCCTTTGTCTAAAGCTGAAAAAGTAAAATGCACAGAAGGTGACGCCTCTGGTGATGCTGCGCGCTCGGTCGGAACAGTTACTATTCCAGATGATAAAGGGTTTCCCGATTTGGAGATTAAACGCCAACTCTTAAATGATATTATACGTGGTCGTTTGGAGGAGACTCTGCAGCTGGTAAAAGCCAAGCTTCCTGATGGGGCTCTCGAGAAGGTGCAAACTGGTGTCTTTTTAACTGGCGGCACGAGCTTGATGCGTGGTTTCGGTGAGTTAGCGAACGATGTCTTCCAGCTGCCCGTGTACCGTCCTGAGCAGCCTGAGGTCAGCGGAATTCACGAGTACTTCCGTGATCCACAGTATTCGACCGTAGTAGGATTGATCCGTTATGCGCAACTGATGGATGAAGACCGGCCACGCGAAAAAGGCGGATTTTTTGGAAAACTAGCGAAGGCTGTTTGGCCATTCTAGTGAGGAAGTGATCGAAGCTTACAGGAGCTTCTTTGCTTTCTTAGTCTCTAGTGCCTTTTTGATTCGCTCAGCGTATTCTCCGCTGGGTGCGCCAAATTGAGGGAAATTGCTCAAGTGCTCGTAGATCGCTTGTTGGTGTTTTTCTCTGAGTACGGGATGTTGCAAGATGACTGAATCAAATGCTGCGATGACTTTATTCGCAGTGGTGGTGATGGCTTTGGTTTGAGCAAGGAGGTTCTCTTCTAGCATCTTGCTGTCATAGTTCTCGATAGTTTGCCTCTTATGTCCTGCATTGGCTGCTGAGGAGTGGCTTGCTGAGAGGACTGTTTCAGTTCTTGGGTAGAAGCTGCACATGAGGTTCCATGGATCACCTTTCCCGTCTTGGTCGCCCGCTTCACGGAAATCAGTGCGTAGGACGACGGCGGGGATGTCTGCAAATTTAGCAGTCATGAATTCAACAACGGTTCCTGAATCAAGCTCTGGGCCATCGAAGTGGAAAAGGGCAAGATCCGACTGAATGAGGCTCACTAGATCCTGGTCTCGAATAGCCTGTGGAGAAGTGTCTCGAAATTCTAGGTCTTGCGGGAGGATAGGAAGGTATTTGCCATTGGACTGGTCATAAATCGCTTTGGCGAGCATGGCGTTGCCAAGGAGATGCTTTTGGCTGAAGAGTTCGCCGGCGAAGTAGAATGTATAAGGAGGCATGGTTTTATATAGTTGTTATAGACTGAATAGCAGACTGCTGAGGTAAGAAGCTAGGCGATTTTTTGATTCGTTCTAGATGTCCTTATTATTAAGTTAGTGAGGGCTTGGTTAAGTGGTTTGTTCGTGTCGTGATCATTAATCGTGTTGTTGTAAGGTTTCTAACCCTCCTATTTTAGGTGAGTTAAGTGTTGTTTGCGTGCTTATTTTTGTCAAAATGCGATTAGAAGTGAGTTTGGCGTTGCAATTGAGTGGATTATGGGGATTGTGCGTCCTTTCAAATTCACTTTCTTATGACTGACAAGATTCGAAACATCGCAATTATTGCGCACGTTGACCACGGCAAGACGACGCTAGTGGACAAACTACTTGAAGCTGGTGGCGCTTATGGCGCTCACCAAGAAAAAGTAGAGCGTGCGATGGACTCCATGGATCTTGAAAAAGAGAAGGGTATTACTATTAAGTCCAAAAACACTTCCATTCACTGGAACGATCACACAATCAACATCATCGATACTCCTGGTCACGCCGATTTCGGTGGTGAAGTGGAGCGTGTGATGAAGATGGTAGATGGTGTTTTCCTCGTGGTGGATGCTTACGAGGGGCCACAAGCTCAGACTCGTTTCGTTCTTAAGAAGGCTCTTGCAGAAGGCCTTCACCCAATCGTGGTAGTCAACAAGGTTGACCGCGACTTCGCTCGCCCATCTGAGGTGCGCGACATGGTTCTTGAACTCTTCCTCGATCTCGATGCTTCTGAAGAGCAGTTCGAAGCTCCTTTCTTCTACGGTTCCGCTAAAAACGGCTTCTTCGTATCTGATCTTGAGAACGATGAGCAGAAGGACATGCTTCCATTGCTTCAAGGTATTATTGACAACGTTCCTGCTCCAGAAGCGAAAGCTGATGAGCCGTTCCGTATGCTTGTTTCTAACATTGACTGGGACAACTACGTAGGACGTGTTGCTCTTGGTAAGGTACTTTCAGGTAACATCCAAAAAGGTGACAACGCATGGCTTCTCCGCAAGGATGGTACTAAGGTTCGCAGTAAAATTACACGCGTATTCGAATACGGCGCAAGTGCTTCTGATGAGTCCACTGTCGCTGGAGCAGGTAACATTGTAGGTATCTCAGGTTTTGAAGATATCGACATTGGTGAGACCCTCGCTATCGAAGAAAATGCTGAAGCACTTCCATTCGTAAACATCGATCCTCCAACTATCACGATGCAGTTTAGCATCAACAATGGTCCATTCGCTGGCCGCGATGGAAAGCACGTGACATCACGCGCAATCCGCGAGCGTCTCGATCGTGAGATCAAGACGAACATCTCCATTGAGGTGTCCGATGCTGAGCACGCAGGTGTTTTCAATGTGTCCGCACGTGGAGCGATGCAGATCGCTGTTCTTGTTGAGACAATGCGCCGTGAAGGTTTCGAGCTTCTCGTTTCCCGTCCAAGCGTGATCACAAAGCGTGTTGACGATAAGCTCATGGAGCCGTTTGAAACTCTTTATGTAGAATGTCCTGATGATGCACTCGGTGGTGTCATGAAGACTATTGCTAACCGTAAAGGCCGCGTGGAGAACATGGGTACTAACGCACACGGAGCGACTCTTGAGGCGACTATTTCCACTCGTGGAATCATCGGTTTCGAATTTGAACTTCTTAACCTTACAAGCGGTCATGGCATCATGTCTCACCTCTTCAAGGAATATGCTCCACACTGTGGTGAGATCAGTACACGTTCTACAGGTGCTCTCATTTCCATGGCTACTGGTACTGCAATGCAATACTCCCTCGTTCCGATCACGGATCGTGGTAAGCTCTTCATCGCACCTGGTGATGAAGTGTACGAAGGTCAGATCATCGGTGAAAACCCGCGTAAAGTGGATCTCTCTGTGAACCCAGTAAAAGAGAAGGCTCTCACGAACCACCGCTCTGCTGGTAAAGATAACACGGTTACTCTCGCACCACCTATCGCTATGGGTCTTGAGCGTTCTATCGAATACATCAACGGAGACGAGCTCGTAGAAGCGACTCCTAACTTCCTTCGTATCCGTAAGCGCGTACTTTGTCCGAACGAACGCAAGCGCTCTGAGCGTCAGTCAAAGAGTGTAGAGGCAAACGTCTAGGGTACGTTCCATTCAATTTTAAAAGGCGGAGTCAGTAATGGCTCCGCCTTTTTTGTCTAAAAGTATAATGATCTCCTTTATCTTCTTAGTGGCCTTGGTGTGGGGACCTTATCCAAGGGAGGGTGTATCCCTAGCCCCTAGGAGGATTGCTTTGCTAAAAGAATATATTCATCAGCGTCAGTGGCATTTTGAAAGAAGGTGCAGAGACCGTCATAGAGTTGCCAGAGAGGGGCTGATATCAGTGCTGTGTGCTCGATTTCGAGTGACGATTTCTCCGCTAGCTTTTGTGCATGCGCTTGGAGGATTTCGATAGGGAGGGCGGTGAGTGAGTCATTTATTTCATCGATCAGTGAGGGGAAAAGGACTCGGACGTTTTCCCCGTCGACTCTTACCGGTATCGCTCGGCCCGCTGAAGAAAGTGCTGCGAGGGGGGAGTTTTGATGCTCATCGGTCGAGCTCACTATCTGAGATAGGAGTTCGCCCTGGTCTTCGATAGAGAAAACCTGACCATGGCCATTCCAGCGGTTTTCGAGCGTATGAAACAGCATTTCTGGATCGGCGGATTCAGCATTCCCAGCAAGTTGCTTTAGAATTTTTGGGTCAAAGCCGAGTTCTTTTACTAAGCTTACTACGAGCTCATCATCCTGAATGAGAGCATCAAGGTCGTCAGTTTGTACGCGAGTGAATGTAGTGATCATGAGTTGAGATGGTATTTTGCTGATTGGTGGCTTGCTTGTTGTTATACGGCTCTACATCTTTGTAAATAGATGATCGCTAGTAGAAAGCTGCAATACCCTGTAAATAGTTCACTTCACCAATACCTTTACCATTTCGGGCGGCATGCTGATATACCTCTAGTTTACGATGACTTGGTAAGATTCGTTGGGGCTATTCCTTACGATGATCCTAGTGGGAAGGAGACCTTATGGCTGACCGTGATGTATCCGCCTGAAGAGAATAAAGAAATTTGCGAAAAGCTCATTCGCATTTATACCGCCTTAAAAATTGGTGGGGACACTCCCTTGCACGAGCACCTCTCGGTAGATCGTATCGACTTTGGAGAGTTTGGTAATTCTCGCCCATTTCGGATTAAAATCACCAATCAGTTCAACGATAACTCAGATTACTTTTATGTGAAGGTGGCAGATGCCTCTCGTATTTTTGGGCTAGAACTCGAGCATGTTCTTTCGCCGAACAGAATTAACTACTTAGTGAATGGCAATACCTTGATCGAGGATCATATTGCGGGTGTCCCAGGTGATGCTTTTTTACGTGAGTATTTGGATAATCCTGAACTCAATAGAGTGCGTATTGCGAAAGAGTTCACGAAGTTCAACGAGCGTTGTTTCATTCGTTTACTAGGAGATATGCGTTCCGTGAACTATGTAGTCGATATCACTCCTGATTTTGAGGAAGTACAGTATCGAGTGCGACCTATTGACTTTGACCAACAGTCGTACGAGGGAAGTGGGAAGATTTATTTATCCTATAATTTCCGATCTAACAGGAAAATAACAAAGCTCAGCTTTGCTTCTCTCAATAGGAAGACGATTAGTCAGTATGCCGAGGAAGAACGCTCGCAAATGGCTCGTCGTGCAGCTTCTGAAAATCGGAGGCTTTCAGCTATTTTGAGTATTATGAAGCGGTCGGAGATTTGCCCGTCCGCGCACGTGAAGCGTCTAGGAAGTGAGCTTGATGTCATGCATAATACCAATAAATTTGCAAAAATTTCTACGATGGGTGAGCTAACAGCTGAGCACATATGCCATGTGTTAGGGATGCCCGATTTAAAATATTAGACCAATGGTTATTTTACTTAACAAACCTTACGGGGTTCTCAGCCAGTTTAATCAGAATCCTGATTTTCCGAGCCAGCGGACATTAGGCGAACTAAATCTGCCGCCAGAGCTTCATCCTGTAGGTCGTCTGGATATGGACTCAGAGGGCATGCTTTTGCTGACTGACGATATCAAGCTGGAAGCTACTTTATTAAGTCCAGATAAAGGTCATAAGCGTAGCTATTTAGTGCAGGTAGATGGCTTGCCGACAATGGCATCTATTCATGAGCTGCGCAGTGGTGGGGTCGAAATTAAAGGTCACCTTACGAAGAAGTGTCGTGTGGAGAGTCTTACTAATGCACTTAATCTGGAGGAACGGGAGCCAGCTGTCGATGCTGCGGCTGCGAAGCGCTCAAGTTGGTTAAGAATGGAGCTGAGTGAAGGGAGGAACCGGCAAGTGCGCAGAATGACGGCGAAAATAGGTCATCCCACCTTACGTTTGTATAGGGAGAGTATAGGCGGACTAGGTCTGGGTGATTTAGCGCCTGGTGAGTGGCGGTGTCTTAGTGGGGAGGAAGTTGAGAAACTCTGGGTAAAGTAGATGAAGTCTGAATCAGGGAATTTGGTCGGGATGTCTACCGCTGAGTGAGCTTGTCCGCGTCTTGGGGCTTGCTTATGCTAGATTTAATGTGTTAGACACCTTGTTTACCACTGATTTTAATATGGCTAAAGCACTCATTCTAGGAACTATAGGCGTAGGCATCGCTTTCTTTGTGAAGTATGTCTATAATACGTCTTCTGATAATGATATTTTCTTTAGGCTAGCTGTAACAGTTTTGGCAGGCCTCTACGCCGGGCTGCTATTTTTGATTTTTGTGCTGCCAATGATCTCTGATGGGATTTCTCGCTTAATCTTCAGTGACCCTAAAGGTGGTGCAGATGACGATGATCCGATGAGAGAAGCGAGGTCTTTGATGGCTCAAGGTCAGTATGTGGAGGCTTTGGAGGCGCTTCGCCAAGTCGTGATGAAGGAGCCAGATAACCGCTTTGCCTGGGCGGAGCTAGCTAAGGTTGAGTTAGCTCATTTGAACGATGCTGAGGGAGCTGAAGCTACGTTGAGAGAGGCGCTAGAGAGTCGAGAATGGCCTGAGGAAGATGCCGCATTTTTCATGTTTCGTATCTCTGAGGTGAATCTGGAGAATCTTGGTGACAAGGAAAAAGCGATACATGTGCTGCGCCAAGTGTGTGAGCTATTCCCCGAGACTAAATTTTCTGCGAATGCAACCCATCAACTTCGCGAGTTAGACGCTCTTTAGAATGCGTGTGTTAGGCAGAGTACTTCAATGTTCTGCTCGATTCCCTATCTTGGGGCCAGCATTGGCCGTCATTGCAGCTGTCGGCATAGCTGATAATGGTTTCTGGGGTTGGTGGTTTCTGCTTAGTTTTTCACTGGTTGTTGCATTTTTTGGTAGAAGGAATCTGTTAGGTTTTACGCTCTGTTTTGCTTTGCTAGGCGGAGGTCTGCACTGGAGTCGTCTTGAAAAGCAAAATTCCATAGAGCGTGAATACGGATCTTGGTGGGAGTTTGAGGCTGTTGTGGAGCAGGATCCGACTGGTCAGAGTGTCTTGGTGCGTAGTCTTGATGATGAGTTGGCTCGTGCGCGTCTTCGGGTGTGGTTAGGGCCGCGTGCGCATAGCCTAGAGGTGGGTGATGTGCTTTCGCTGAGAGGGAGAATAGTGGAGCCGAGAGAGAGACTAAATCCTCAAACATTTCCCGAGAAAACGTGGTTATACCGGCAAGGAGTGAGTGCTGCATTTGTTGCGCAGAGCTGGGAAGAAACACAGCACTCAGTATGGAGTCTGAAGCGAACGGCAGTAGAGGTGCGGGATTGGCTAAAGCAGCGCCTTTTAATGGGCGTCGACCCTAACAGTGTAGATTCAAAAATCATTGTGGCGATGGCTCTCGGTGAGCGACCGGTGGATGCGCAGGAGTTACTAGATGCTTATCGCTTGAGTGGGGCCATTCATGTTTTTGCTGTGAGTGGTCTCCACGTCATGATGGTGGGCGGGATGGTGGCTTTTATTCTGAAGATGCTAGGGATGCCTCGTTGGGCGTGGGTGAGCCTAGTTATCATCTCGATGCTTTTCTACGCCTTAGTGACAGGTTTAAGGCCGCCCGCGCTACGAGCCGCTGTGATGGGGGCGATTCTGCTGGGAGCGTGGGTGGTTGGAAGAAAGGTGGTTTTGGTAAATAGTATAGCAGTGGGAGTTGTGGTAGCTCTTTTGATAGATGGGCACATGCTGTTTCGACCTGGATTTCAGCTCTCCTTTGCCGTTTTGCTCGCGATAGCCTTGTTAGGAGAGGTGTTTGGTCGAGTATTTCACTGGGTTAGCTATATGGATCCGTTCTTACCCAGAAGCCTTTATACACGAGTGCAAGAGCTTTGGTTAATATGGAGGCGTAAAATCCAGGCTGGACTAGTTGTGGCGAGTAGCGCGTGGGTGGGTTCTAGTCCGTTTACATTTTTCCATTTTGGAGTGGTCACTCCGATGTCGATTATTGTGTCACTCCCAGTGGTGGCGTTACTTTATTGCAGTTTATGTTTGGGTGCTTTGTCTATTGTTTTGGGGGTGTTGTGGTCACCTCTTGGGGAGGCTTTAAACGTGGTGAACTCGAAGGTGGCTGCTAGCTCTCATGTGTTAGTTGACTTTGCATCTAAAGTTCCAGCGTCTCATTTTAAATCAGCTCCTTGGTCCCATGGTGAGAGGGTTGTTATTTATGCGCTAGAAGATGGGGCTTCGGCAACCTACCTAGGCATAGGAGGAGGTGTGATGTTAGACTTGGCAGATGAGCGCCAGTTTAGGAGAGAGGTTTTACCTAGTTTGGTCAAAAATGGAGCAAGAATTGATAGCGTGATACTGAGTCACGGGGATTATAGGCATATCGGGGGGAGCGCGGTTTTGATGGGAAATTATGCGCCTAAACAGATTTTAGTGGGGGATCGTAGTCGCGGGCTTAATGATGTATTTTCTACACAAATCCTCACCACTGCTGAGGCGGGTGGGAAGTATGCTTTGAGTCAAGAGAGCTATGTCGAAGTGATCCTATGGTCAGATCGAGTGGAGGGGGTGGCGGATGACCGCTGCCCAGTTTTTATGCTTCACTGGAATGGAAAGAGGGTGCTGTTTTTGCAGGATGTGGGATACCGTTTTGAGAATTGGCTTTTAGCATCGGAGCAAGATCTAGCTGCAGATGTGATTGTTTGGAGTGGTCATTCTAAGGATGAACTCTGGGGGGATGATTTAATTCAGAAAGTGCAAGCTAGATGGGTGATTGGTCCTAAAGCTCTCAGCACGAAACTGGCTGTGACTCAAATCGAGTTGCAGCAGTCTGGGGCTATTGAGATCAAAGAAGCCGAACAAGGCTTGAGTGCAGAAGGTTTTCGCAAGGGGCACTGGGAGTTAGATTAGATAGTACATAGTATTTTGGATTGGACATTGGTGGCTGAAATGCGAGTTTTCGCCTCCTAATCTCAAGTATCACTTTGACTAAAAACTTCAGTCTTCTGCTCGCGCTTCGCTACCTTAATCCACTACGGACCCATGTGTCTGTGATTACGCTCATTTCTTTAGCTGGTGTGGCCCTAGGAGTCATGGTGCTCTTGGTCGTTATGTCTGTCATGGCGGGGTTTGAAAACATGGTGAAGGAGCGAGTGCTCGGTGAGTCGCCCCACATTACCATCGCACGTGAAATGCCATGGGATATGCCGAATGCAGATGGCGTGGTGGAATCTCCTGAGCAGCAATGGCGAGATCTAGAGAGTAGGATGGAGGCTCTACCAAACGTAGAAAGCGCCTACCCTTTAGTGCGTGACTACGTCATTGCTTACATCGGCGATAGTGCGATTCCTGTAGCGATGCGAGGGGTGGATACTGAGGATGCTCAGGCCATAGCTGATTTAAAGAAACTAGAATTAGCAGGGGATGTGGATATGGGGATGGGAGATGTGGCTACCATTGGGAGTTCAGAGCATTCTGGCGAAGTCGCGATAGTCTCCTCGATTTTTGCAGATGATCACATGCTTCAAGTTGGAGATATGTTAGAGGTTTTCTCGAATAGAAATATTAAGCAGCTAAAGCCCTTGTTAGAGCGTAAGGGCTCACCCTCAGTGTATGAGCGGTTTTCTGAGGAGTTTGGGAGAGAGCGTGAGCACTTGTCGAGCCAGTGGCTTGAGAAAGACGGTAAAGAGCAAGTTCTGTTTGCTGAGCTTTTGAGCTTCCGTGAATTCATCGATGACTTACAATTCCAAAATGTGCGTAAGGGCGAGAGCGACTTGCTCACCGAGTTAGTCGAGCTGACGGAGTCGAGTGACTACGATGATGACTATAACTATTATGAGCTCGGTCGTCTGAAGCTGTTGATGGAGACTCTGGATGAGTTACAAGCTGTAGATGTCGAGCAACTTGACCGTGATGAAGATCTGCAGATCAACGAACTGGCTTTACCTAAAGAGGTGCGCATAGCGGCGATTTATCGTGCGGACCGTTTCGCGCCAGGTCCGCCATTGTTAGTTCCTCTGCATTTGGCGCAAGAGCTTGCAGGCGTGGGGACCTCCGGAGCTGTGAATGGGGTGGCTTTGCGCCTTAAAGATCCTTACATGGCATCTCAGGTGTTGGAGGGTGAAGTGCAGCCATCGGTGCCTATGGGGTGGTATCCAGTGACCTGGATGAAAGCTTTTGAGCAGCAATTCGCATTGATCAGTATGCAGAAAATCATGATGACTTTGGCTTTGTCCTTCATCATGTTGATTGCGATTTTCTCTATCAGTGCGGTTATGTTTACTGTCACTTTGCAGAAAAAGCGTGAGATTGGTGTGATGAAAGCCTTGGGGGCGACTCCAGGTCAGGTGACGAATGTCTTTGCTTTTCAGGGGGTGATTGTTGGGTTGATAGGTTCTCTTTTAGGTGTTGGTATGAGTTTGTTAGTGCTCAAAAATTTGGGTTTAATTCAGGGAGTTTTGCGTTCCATGGGCTTTGATCCTTTCTCTCAGTCCTTTTATGGAATGGATTCCTTACCTTATGAAATTAATGTGATGGAAATGGTGTTAGTTTCAGTCGGGGCATTTGTTCTCTGCGCGCTTGCCGCGTACGCTCCAGCATACGTGGCCTCTCGAACAGATGCGGCTAAATCACTAAGAAATCTCTAAGTAAGTATGAAAATTTGGTTGATAGAAAATGGTGAAAAGCAGGGGCCATATGAGACCTACGCTTTACGTGAACGTATAGAAGTAGGTGAGATTTCCGCTGATACACTTGCTTGGTATCAAGGGGCTGAGGGATGGGATAGGATAGATACTATCCCACAGCTTTCGCTTCTTTTTGAAGCGAAGAAAGAGGTCACGCCTCCGCCATTACCTGAAGTTACTCAGACTCCGAAACAAGCGCTTAAAGAGGCAATAGCAAGAGAAGTCGCTAAGGCACCACCTCTGCACATGACGCGGCGCCTCTTCGCGAGATTATTCGACTACATGCTTTATATCTCGCTGATATTTGTGTGCTTTCAAGAGCGAGCAATGCAGGCGATGATGGGGGATTCTATGCCTCAGTTTTTGGGGGTGGGGGTAGCCTACGTGATTCTTGACGGTTTGATGACTCACCTATGGAGGAGTTCACCTGGGAAGTTTCTATTAGGATTAAAAATTACAGATCAGATGGGTCATGCCATTCCTCTAAAAGGGTCACTTATCCGCTCCCTTAGGGCATGGGTTTTAGGTCTAGGGATGTGGGTGATGATGCCCTTTTCTCTAGCGATATCAGCCTTTATGGCGAAACGATTTGGCTATTTCCTATGGGATATGCCTCATCGTTATCGAGTATTAGCTCGGCCGTTTTCAGCGCTGCATGTCATCGCTTACATCGTTTGTGTGATCATTGTGAATGTGGTATTTAGCACACTCATTTCAGAGGACGTGATGGTTGAAATGTATAAGGCTGTCGGCTTGGAAGAGTGGATGCGGGAGATGAAACAGTAAACCGGCTTGCAGGGGCGGTTAGGAATCTTTACTTACTAAATGAGCATGCGCGACATTGTATATTTTGACTTAGAGACACAGAAAAGTTTTTCGGCTGTAGGAGGTGCGAAAAATAAAGCGAAGATGGGGGTCTCTGTCGCGGTGACGTATTCTACGAAAACGGAGCAATATCATGTGTATGGTGAAGATCAGATGGATGCTCTGGTTGAGCAGCTGGTTAAAGCTGATCTCGTAGTTGGCTGGAACCATATCCAGTTCGATTACCCAGTGCTTCAGGGGTATACTATCTATGACCTAGAAACTCAGACGATGAATCTGGATATGATGCTGAATCTCGAGCAAGAGGACAAACTAGGTTTCCGCCTAAAACTAGACTCTGCTGCAAAAGTGAGTCTAGGCATGGGTAAGACAGCAGATGGTCTAGATGCCCTCCGCTGGTGGAATGAGTATAAAAAAACTGGCGATAAGACCTTCATGATGAAGATCGCTGAGTATTGCTGCTTTGATGTGAAAGTCACAAAATGTGTGCACGAGTACGGTCTAGAGCACGGAGTGGTTCGCTATGAAGATAAAGCAGGCAACCCAGCAGAGGTTAAAGTAGATTGGAGCTAACAGCTCCTTATTTACTTTTGATGCCTCCGATGGGAAATTTTTCCCATCTTTGTAATGGCGAAACGGACGATTATTTAATTTAGTTGTTTCGTCGTGAAAGAAATCCTCGAATTATCACTAAATCCTTGGGTGTTGCCGTTCTCAGTGATGGTGGTGCTTAGTTGTGTCTATTGGCTGCTCGCCTTATTAGGCACAGTGGATACGGATGCGCTGGATATAGATGCCGATGCGGTCTCTGGTGAAGCTGGAGGGGTGTTTGCAAGTTTACTTCAGTTTATCAACGCCACTGAAGTGCCTTTGATGTTTGTGATAAGTGTGCTGAGTGTGAGTAATTGGTTACTTAATATAGCGGCAGTTCTCACATTTAATTCTGCAGGAGTATGGTGGATCGGACTCCTTACCTGGATTGGAACGTTTATTGTGGGATGTTTAATCGCGGCTGTTGTGACGAAGCCTTTAGTTCCTTTATTTAAATTGTTTAAAGCTGGAGAGGATGACGAGGAAGCTATTATAGGGGCTGAAGCAATAGTGGTAACTAGCAAACTCACAGATGAATTTGGACAAGTACGTGTACTTCGGAAAAAGGGCTCGTCTGCTCAAGTTCATTGCAGGCTTTCAAATGGCGAAGCTCCATTATTTAAAGGCGATACTTTAATGGTAATAGGGAGAGACGATGAAACTCAGTTTTATATTGGGAAAAAGATTTAAGGAAAAACAAAAGATAGTAAAATGATAGATATATATAATATAGCGTTGAATAGTCTGACTATTGCGAGTGTCGCTGACACTATTGGCAAAGGAGCCTTGCTGGGAGTAGGGTTGTTAGTCGCTTGCTTAGGGGCCCTGTTTTGGGCCTTCACGAACTGCTTTCGCAAGGTAGAAAAAGGAACTGCCCTTATCCGAACTGGCCTAGGAGAAACCAAAGTCACCTTCACGGGGATGATGGTGTATCCAGTGGTCCATCGCTCCGAGCAAATGGATATTTCGCTGAAGCGTATCGAGATCGATCGTACTGCTAAGAACGGCTTGATCTGTAAGGACAACATGCGTGCAGATATCAAGGTGGCATTCTTCGTTCGTGTAAATAATGTGAAGGAAGAGGTGATTCGTGTTGCTGAAGCAATTGGCTGTGAGCGTGCATCTTCAGAAATGGAAATCAGAATTCTCTTTGATGCCAAATTCTCTGAAGCCCTCAAGACTGTGGGTAAACAGTTCGATTTCATCCAGCTCTATGAAGAGCGTGATACATTCCGTGAGGAAATCTTGAAGTGTATCGGCACAGACCTGAACGGATTTGTGTTAGATGATGCAGCGATCGATTACCTAGAGCAAACTCCTATAGAGTCTCTAGATCCAGATAACATTCTTGATGCTGAAGGTATTAAGAAAATTACGGAGCTGACAGCAAACCAAGCCAAGCTTTCTAATCACATCCAGCGCGATAAAGAGAAAGTGATTAAACAACAAGATGTTGAAGCGCGTGAAGCTATCTTGGAACTAGAGCGCCAGTTAGCTGAAACTGAAGCTAAGCAGGAGCGTGAGGTGACAATCGCCCAACTTCGTGAGCAAGCCGAGACTGATAAGGTCCGTGAAGAAGAACATCAGAAGTCTGAACATGCCCGCATTTCAGCTCAGGAGGAAATCCAGGTTGCTGAAGAAAATATGCAGCGTCAGGTGATTGTAGCACAGCGTAATAAGGAACGTACCGATGCTGTGGAGCTTGAACGTGTGGAACGTGAGCGTCAGTTAGAAGGAATCGAACGCGAGCGTATCACCGAACTCAAGACTATTGAGAAGGAAAAGGCTGTTGAGATTGAGAAGAAGAATATTCAAGAGGTGATCAAAGATCGTGTGGCTCTAGAAAAGACTGTAGTCATCGAACAAGAGAAGATTAAGGACACCGAAGCCTTCGCAGGAGCAGACCGTCACAAGCAAGTGACAGTCACAACTGCAGAGGCACAAGCTGCTGAGAGTCTCATCCGCGAAGTCAAAGAGGCTGAAGCGCGTAAAGAGGCGGCCATTCTTAAGGCAGATGAAAATGCCTACGAAGTTCAGAAGTCAGCGGAAGCGAGCAAGCTAGCGAGTGAGATGAGGGCTGAGGAGCGCATTATCACTGCGGAAGCGGCTCTCACTGCATCTGAAAAAGAAGCGAGTGCTAAGAAGATGCTCGCTGAAGCTGTTACGAAAGAAACATCAGCAGCTGGTCTCGGTGAAGTGGAAGTGAAGCTAGCAGATGCTGAAGCTCTGAAGAAACAAGGCGCAGCTCAGGCTGATGTAGATTCACTGACCTACGCAGCTGAAGCGAAGGGTATCGAGCAGAAAGCTGCTGCGATGAAGCTCTTTGAAGAAGCCGGTCAGGATCACGAAGAGTTCAAGCTCAAGCTCGACAAGCAGAAGACTATCGAACTCGCAGAGATCGATGTCCAACGCCAAGTCGCAGAACAGCAAGCAGTAGTTATCGGCGAAGCGCTTAAACAGGCTAAGATCGACATCGTCGGTGGTGAGTCTGAGTTCTTTAATCAGATCACTAGTGCTGTTACTAAAGGTAAGGTTGCAGACCGTATGGTGGATAACTCCAAGGTACTCACTGACGTGAAGGAGACTTTCTTCAATGGTGACCCAGAGTACTTCAAGAGCCAGGTGGCAAGCTGGATCGATCAGTTCGGTATCGCTACAGAGGATGTCAAAAACCTCACTGTGAGCGCGCTCTTAGGTAAAATGATCCCAATGGCTGAAGGTGAAACTAGAAACAAGCTCGTTGGCCTTTTAGGTTCAGCAGAACGCTTCGGTCTAGCAAACACCCCAGCCTCAACGTTCCTATAGTTGCGGATAGTTCTTTACCGCGAAATACGCGAAAGTTTCGAAAACTTTGTGTAGAGTAGCGGTAATATTTATCCCACTTCACTGCTGATGAGAAGTCTATGAGCATTATATATAAAGAAGAAAGCTATGCCATTATGGGGGCGGTCTTTGAAGTGTATAAAGAAATGGGGAGTGGGCTGAAGGAGCTTGTGTATCATGAGTGTTTAGTTTGTGAGTTTTTATCTAGGAAGATTTCAGCGGTGCATGAGCCAAAGCTGGAATTGGAATATAAAGGACAGAAATTGCTAAGCTATGCAGAGCCTGATTTTCTTTGCTATGGGAAAATCGTAGTGGAATTAAAATCGGTAAATGGACTCAATGACGCGCATCGTGCTCAAGTGCATAATTACCTTAGAGCTTCAGGTTATAAGTTAGGTTTGCTCATCAATTTTGGGCATTATCCGCAAGTGGAGTACGAGAGGATTATAATAGATCCCCGAACGTTAGATGCGTGAAATGCATCATCCATTTTTCGAAATTTTCGCGTATTTCGCGGTAGAAAGAGCTGTCGGATTATTCCGCGGTTAGAAGAAAATGTCAGAAGATAATAAACAGTTAGAAGGTGGAGCTTACGAAGTGATTCGGGCTCGTTTGGAGAAGCAAGCGGTGGTTCTACGTGAACGACTGGAGGCTTTGAATGCCGAGCGTAAAGAAATCTTCGGTGCAGTAGAGTCGTCATTGATTGCTACTGAGCGAGTGACCACTGAGCACAATTGTGTGCCGCGTGATCTCATCGCTATTGGTAATAATCGCTTTCTTTTTGGCTACAATATCCAGTTTGGCCTTAAGCAAACAACAGATGTCGCCGATGTGTTTGCTGCGTACCAATATAAGCCAGAAGACCACACGTTTCATAAGTTAGATATTGCTGATGTAGTTTCTAATGGGGAGTTCTCTACTGACTTCGCCTATCTTTATAAGTATTACAAACAGACTGTCTTCGCGAAGTCGATGGTCATTGGTCCTAACCTATACATCGCTGTACGCGTGGGTAAGGAGATTAATGATATCAAGACCTTTAAGTTTGTTATCAAAGGTGATGGTACGCTGGATTATCTAGGGAACCGCTTTGATCATGAGTATGTTTTCCCTGAACAGCACGGATTTACTTGGAAGCGCGCGAATCGCGACATGCATCGCGCTGGCGAGCACCCACATATCTCGATTGAAGATAAAGTTTTTGTCGAAACGGTTGGCGGCGATCTAACCATCAAGATCGAAGACAACACAGCTGACGGTAAGGGGATCTATGAGGAAGAAGTTGAGGATCTGGACCAGACACTCGATGATGCGGATGTTTCTTATGCTATCGTCGGTCCACTGATAATCTTAAAAATTCTCCCTTACCGTGAGAAGCAATACCGCTACTTGGTATTTAACGAGAAAAACCAATCGGTGGATCGTATTGATGCGATTGGGGAATCCTGTGTTCTTCTACCAGAGGATCAGGGGATCATTTTTGCGAATGGTTATTACCTGCTGACTGGTGAGCTGAAGACCTTTGATCACGGGATCGAGCATATGCGTTTTGAGCGCAAGGTTAGTTCAGCGAATGGTGAAGATACTCTCTTTGCTTTTTATAACAGAACCAGTGGTGACTATGTGCTGCTCAATTATAATTTTATTGAACAAACTGTCGGGACACCCGTTCTCTGTAATGGGTATTCGATCTTTGATAATGGTGAACTGATTTATTTCAAAACTGAGGCTGAGGCACAAAAGCATCATACTCTACAGGTATGGCAGACGCCCATTCTTAGTGCTGATGCTGTAGCTGCTCAGGAACAAGATAAGACGAGTTACCTTTATAAAATTGGTAACCCTGGCTTGGTTTCAGCAATGGCAGAATGTCGCGAACTTCTGACGCTGTTAGATAAGGAGGATAACTACGCCGGTCTCTACATTGATTTAGTGAAGCAATCGACGATTTTACTCGATGGCTATTTCTGGATTTCAAATGAAGAAACCAAGAATCTAGCTGAGCCTTTAGCAGGGATTCAGCAGGCGGCGAACTCTGCGATTGAGGAATTTGATAAGGTTCAAACTTTGCGCAAGACTGCCGCGGAGCGGATAGAAGATATATCTGGGCGCTGTGAGCGTCTACTGCGCGATGCCGAGCATAGTCCACCAGATGACATTCTTGGGTTTGTAAAGCAGCTCGCTGGGCTGCGTACGATCCGAGGTGAGGTGATAGGGCTGCGTGAAATGCGCTACATGGATCTGCCTCGGGTAGAAGCGTTAGAAGAACGCCTGATTGCGGCTACTGAATTAGTCTCAGGGAAGACAGTGAGCTTCTTGTTAGAGCCTCAAGCTCTTGATCCATACCGCCTGAAAGTGGAGGAACAGCGCAAGGTGCTTGGTGCTCTTTCTAAAGTAACAGAGGCGGATGAGCTGGCAGAGTCGATCACTGAATCTGGGCTTGAATTGGAGATGCTGATCGATGTGGTTTCGAATCTAAAAATCGAAGATTCGACACAAACAACCGCGATCATTGAAAGTATTTCGAAGATTTATTCGATACTTAACGGTGTAAAAGCAGAGCTTAAGAATAAGCGCAAGGATCTATCTAAGAATGAGGGAGTAGCCCAGTTTGGAGCGCAGATGAATTTGCTCAGCCAGGCTGTGGTAAACTATCTCGACCTTTGTGATACTGCTGAAAAGACTGATTCTTATCTGACCAAACTCATGGTGCAGATCGAGGAGCTTGAGGGCAAGTTTTCCGAGTTTGATGAATATGTAGAGGAGCTCTCGACTAAGCGAGAAGAGGTTTACAATGCTTTCGAAGGGCGAAAGCAACAGCTGCTAGAAAAGAAAAGTAAGCGTGCGAATAGCCTGATGAAGTCTGCGGAGCGTGTGCTCAGTGGTATTTCTAACAGAGTTTCCGGGTTTAAAGAGATCAACGACATCAATGGCTACTTCGCTGGTGATTTGATGATTGAAAAGGTGCGCGACATCATTGCAGAGCTCATAGACTTAGGCGATAGTGTTAAAGCTGATGACATTCAGACTCGGCTTAAGACTGTCCGCGAGGACGCTGTCAGGGCGCTGAAAGACCGTAATGAGCTCTATGTCGATGGGGAGAATATTATCCAGTTCGGCAAGAATAAGTTCAACGTCAATACGCAAGAGCTCGAGCTTACGATCGTCCCACAGGATGAGGCGATGTGCTTCCACCTCAATGGTTCTGATTTCTTTGAGGAGATTAACGATCAAGAATTTCTCTCGACTCGTGGAGTTTGGAACCAGGAAGTGATTTCTGAGAATGCTTCGCTCTATCGAGTTGAGTACTTAGTGTACAAGTACCTTCAGTCTGATGCTGGTTCACAGTTAGCTGCTTTGGAGCCGGCACAATGGAAGGCAGATCTATTATTAGATGAAGTGCAAAAGTTCATGCAGCCTCGTTATGCCGAGAGTTATACCAAAGGAGTGCATGACATTGATGCTGCAAAATTATTAGAAGCTATTTTGCCGATTCACACCGGTGTTGGATTGTTGGCATATGAAGCCAAGGATCGTGCCCTTGCTATTCTGTTTTGGAATGCATGGAACGGAGAGCAGAAAGAGGTGCTTGCTGGTAAAATAAGAGCACATGCTAAGCGGAGAGAGATTTTTGGAGACAAGGCAGAGGGGCGAGAAGCGCAGTCGCTTGAGAATGAAATTCTTGAGTCACTTTCGAAATGGTCAGGGATCAGCTTGATCGCAGATGCTATTGCTGAAAATGCGGCAGCGTATTTGCTTGAGGAGCTATCAGGGAGTGAACATTTCGTTGTGGCTCCTGAGGCTGCTGACTTAGTGAAAAAATTTAAACATGGTCTGACCGTCAAACACGCAGAGAAAGCGTATCAAGAGACGTTGTTAGATTCTATTGTCGCGAATTATCAGATCAATAAGGATTGGTTAGAAGGGTTCTTATCTGATGCTGGCGATGTGAAAGAGTCTACTCTGATAGAGGCTGCGGCGCATTTAACCCGTGGAGGATTTGAGCAACGTGATGTGCTGAGTGTGCGTATTGGGGCTGAACTTACTGGAATGATTGGAGATCACGCACGCATCCAAGGCGGCATTTATCATCTCAACTATAATGATTTCACAGATCGACTTCAACGCTTCGAGCGCAAGGATGTTCCAGTCTATGAGTCCTACCAAAAACTTAAACAAGATTTGGTGGAGGAAAAACGTGAGAAGATGCGCCTCAATGAGTTCAAGCCAAAGGTCATGAGTTCCTTTGTTCGTAACAAGCTTCTTAATAATGTGTTCCTTCCACTGGTAGGAGACAATCTGGCTAAGCAGATTGGAACAGCGGGTAAGGACACTCGGACGGATCGCATGGGCTTGCTCTTGCTTATCTCACCGCCAGGTTATGGTAAGACGACTTTGATGGAATACGTGGCGAATCGCCTCGGGTTGACGTTCATGAAAATCAATGGTCCGGCGCTAGGGCATAATGTTGTCTCACTAGACCCAACTGAGGCTCCAAATGCTACAGCTGCGGAGGAGGTGAAGAAACTCAACCTCGCGCTGGAAATGGGTGACAATGTGATGATCTATCTGGACGATATTCAGCACACACATTCTGAATTTTTGCAGAAGTTTATCTCCCTGTGTGATGGACAGCGCAAGATCGAGGGTGTCTATAATGGTGTGGCTAAAACGTATGACCTACGTGGTAAGAAAGTGGCCGTAGTGATGGCGGGTAACCCTTACACAGAGACTGGAGGTAAGTTCCAGATTCCTGATATGTTAGCGAACCGTGCCGACACTTATAACCTAGGTGACATCATTGGTGGCCATGCTGAAGACTTTAAAGCATCCTACGTTGAGAACTCGCTTACTTCTAATACTGTGCTGAGTAAGCTCTCTAGCAGAAGTCAGAAAGACGTTTATGCAGTGATGCAAATTGCTCGTTCAGGTAGCCAGGAGGGTGTCGACTTCGAAGGGAATTACACTCCAGCAGAGATCGATGAAATGGTGCGTGTCACCAAGCATCTCTACCGAGTACGTGACTCCATTCTCCGAGTAAATCTCGAGTATATTCGTAGTGCCGCGCAAGAAGATGCCTATAGAACTGAGCCTTCCTTTAAGCTTCAGGGATCCTACCGAAATATGAACCGTATTGCCGAAAAGGTATTGCCGCTGATGACTGATAAGGAAGTTGAGGATCTGGTTCTTGATCATTACCAAAACGAATCGCAGACACTTACGACTGGCGCTGAGTCTAACTTACTCAAGTTCCGTGAAATGGAAAATCTTCTCGATGTTGAAGAACAGAAACGCTGGGAAGACATTAAGAAAGGCTTCAAGAAAAACCTCTTGTTAGGATCTGCTGGTGGCGAGAATGATCCAGTGGCGCGTATCGTAGCTCAGCTAACTCAGTTCAACGATGGCTTAGATTCTATTAAAAATGGTATCGTTAGTGCTGCTTCTCATTACGCTCAGCCTCAGAGCCTAGGTGAAACGACAATTTCGCAGCTAGAAAGAATTATTGCAGGGCTCAGAGCTGTTCCTGTGGAGGTAGATATCAAGATCGTTCCCGTGGAAGATGCTGATGGAGACGGTCAAAATGACGGGCGTATTTCTAACATGGAAAAGAGCCGTAAAGCTCCGATCGATATTGAGCCAGAAGTTAGACAGGGTGAATAAATTGAAGCTTGTGTGGCTTAATAAATAACGAGATAAGAAAAAAAATATGGAGTCTAACTTTTTTAATAACCAAGACACTTTTCGTCGTGGGGTTGTGTTGTTCTTAGCATTAGGGATTTCCGTGCTGTTTCTGTTCATGGTGAAGGACTTCATCATGCCGCTTTTGTTGGCAGGTATTTTTGCCGGCTTGTTAAGACCTGTGTACCGCAGAGTCAGAATTCTGTTTAAGGGGAAGGAAGCTCTCTCATCGATTGTGACCATTATTCTAGCGATGTTGCTCGTAGGGCTGCCATTGATTGCTCTTGGTAGTGTGGTGGTAGGCCAGGCGTATAAAGTGAGCGAGTCAGCATTTGAATGGCTCCAATCACAGGCAGAGCACACCAGTATCGAGGAGCGGGGGGCTTGGTTTGTACATAAGTTCCCAGAAGCTGCAGAGTTTCTACCTGAGCAGGAGAAGCTCGTAGGAATGTTAGGCCAAGCTGCTAGCAAGGTGGCAACGGTGTTTATGAAGAGTCTGACGAGCATGACTACAGGCGCCGCGGCATTTTTTCTGAACTGTTTCGTGATGCTCTATGGGATGTTCTTTTTCATCATCGACGGTCCGAAGCTCGTGAAGAAGATGATGCATTTCTTGCCGTTAAGCGCAGAGCACCAGGAGGCTATGTTAGGTCGCTTTTTACAGGTCACACGCGCAACTCTGAAAGGCTCGGTAGTGATCGGATTCATCCAAGGCGCGATGGGAGGGGTCGGACTTTATTTTGCAGGCATCGAGGGCGCCGTATTTTGGTCAGCCATCATGATGGTACTCTCTGTGATTCCTGGGATAGGAACACCGCTCATCTGGGGGCCAGCAGTTATTTGGCTGCTTATTCGTGGAGATTACACGGCAGGAGTTCTACTCTTCGCCTGGAGTGCAGGAGTGGTGAGCTCTGTGGACAATGTGCTTCGCCCAGCACTTGTCGGTAAGGATGCGAATCTACCAGATATTTATATTTTGATAGGTACTCTGGGAGGGATTTTCATGTTTGGCGCAGTAGGCCTTATTATAGGGCCAATTATTTGCGCACTCTTTGTGACCGTATGGAATATTTACGGTGTGGTGTACGAGGGTATGTTAGAAGAAAACTCAGAGCAGTCTGAGACTTAATCTTGAGTGATTTCTAATAGCTGAACTTCAAAGCATAGCGTGGCGAATGGTGGGACTTTTGAGTCAGCTCCTCTATCGCCATATGCGAGTGCTTGTGGGATGAAGAATTGATATTTAGAGCCTGGAGACATGAGCTGAATACCTTCTTTCCATCCAGCGATCACTTTCTTGACTGCAAAGCTTGCTGGAGTTCCCCGCTCGACGGAGCTATCGAAGACGCTGCCGTCAATGAGCGTGCCGTGGTAATGGACTGTCACTGTGTCAGCTGAGCTTGGCGTTTTGCAGTCGGTTGACTCTATGACTTTGAACTGAAGGCCTGACTCGGTTTGCTGCACGCCTTCTTTTGTTAGGTTGTTCGTTAGAAATTCCTCACCAGCAACTCGCAGGAGGCGCAGGCGCTCTTCTTTTACAAGCTTCATCGCCTGCATGTAGGTTTTCGCGTCGATCTTGCGGAGGGAATCGTTAGCCTTATCCGCGATGGCTTGTTCGACATGTTCCTTAAGTAGAACCTTATCGTTAAGGGCATCTGCTCCATTCTTCGCGCCGAGCTTGTAGCTCACGACTTCGAGTGCTTCTTGAGTAGTCATAGTGTGAAAAGTTACTGATCTAAGAGGAGGTCTTGGAAATAGAATTGTGTGTCCCATGCTGGTTTGGCTCCGCATTCTGGCTCATCTTCTTCATTGCTTGCTGGAGTGTAGAGCTTATCTACTTTTTCACCAAGTTTGATGGGTATAGCAGAGCTGAAATTTGGTGAGTCGTAGACGAAGGTGTGGAATTCTCCATTTTCGCCACAAGGGTCAACCTCTGAAGGAAGGTCGTTGAGGAAGTCTGCATCGTATTTTCTGCCTAGAAAACTCTTATCGAAATGCTTTCCATTGACGCAGACTACTATGGCTTTGATGCCAGACTCGATGATGCTTTTCGCCATGGTGCGCGTGTCCGCTTCCTTCCAAATGGGAAATGAAGTCTCTAGTTTTACGGCGTCCATTTGCTTTTGGCGGTAGGCTCTGAGGTCTTCTAGAAAGATATCACCGAAGGCGCAACGAGTGGCTCCCATAGTCTTGAGGTGCTCCATTTCAGTGGACAGAACTTGGTCATAGTCCTGCATATTACAGTCGCGCGGGATGAGTACTTTATGCAGTGGAAGACCGATTGCTTCGGCTTGAGCGTCGAGTAATTCTTCACGCACCCCATGCATGGAAATGCGACGGAATTCAGCGCTGAGGGAGGTCACTATTCCACCCAATTTTTCTTTTTGAGAAAGCTTGGTGAGCGCGTAGGCAGAATCCTTTCCTCCACTCCAGTGTAACCATGTGGTGTGCATGATTACTTTTGTGTGGCGCAGGATGCGTATGGTCAATCATTTTGAACTAGAGGAACTGGCGGATGCGTTCGCTAAATCTGTTATAGAGGTAACCCGTGGCGATGAGTGTTAGGCCCAGAGCGATGAAACTCAGGATGCGACCGAGAGTATTAAGCTCCATCACATCGACAAACATGACGTGGCAGATAGTCATCGCAAAGAGAGCCAAGCCACTGAGTCTGTAACAACGATCTTTTAGTAAGAGACCACCACAGAGCAGTGAAATAGCTAGTAGCGCCCAGCATACGGAGAGGCCATTCCCGTGGAAGTAATCTACCGTGTCTTGCGATGCGAAGATGACTAACAGCAGTAAGGTGAGTAACTTGCCAATGCTCTTCAGAGTTGCCCAGAATGGATGGGCTTTGAGGTCTGTAATGCGACCCATAGAGTAAAGAGGGATGGCTGAAAGCAGAGGGACATACTTGATGATGTCATGCTGTAGATCCATTGCGAGGAGCGAGGCGATGGGGAGTAAAAGATAGGTCGTACAAACAGCAAATCCGTAGGAGCGGAGACGCATTGCCCAGATGTAAGAAACGACCGCAATGATGGTGAGGAGGAGAGGATACTCTGCACATGCAAGAGCGAGCTGGAGAGTAAGTAGAACGCCAAGGAAGTTTCTAACTCCACCACTCCATTCAGTCTTCAGATAGCTGTCCGCAAGATAGATCTGAATACCAAGGAGACACGGAGCTATCCAGAGGTGGTTCGGAGAGCCGCAAATGAACCCGCTTAGTAATGCTTCTAGGGAGACGAGGTGAAATCCCTGAGTAGCTGTGGTGATGCTTACTCGTTTGGTAAGCCAGCCGATGGAGTTTCCTAATAGAGCGAGAGCTGCCCCCCAATAAATCCATGAGTCATTAGAAATATGTGGAGTGATGCTCTGATAGAGGTTGCAGGTCAGAAGCGCAGCAAATCCCCAGCTGAGAAAGTCTGTTTTATCTGACCAATCGCTCTGAGCCACAAATTGGACGTTAGAATGTATGAGTTCACGGAGCTGTTTGGCGAAATACCAGAACACCGCGAGTCCTAGTGGAGTCAGCCAAGCATAAGCTTGCGGGGTCGAGTGATCAAATTCTACTAGTCCAATGATTGAAACCACAGCCATGGCGAGTGGGGATAAAACAGCGAGATCACGAAGCCATTCTTTGTTTTTACAAACTAGGTAAGCTCCCCAGATTGTAACGAAAATGACGGAGGCTATTGCTAGTTGGTAGCTGGTATCACATTGCAGGATGACTCCCACGGTGAGTACTCCGTAACTTATGAATGCAGGGATGACTGCGCTGCCAGCCATATTCTCAGGGGTGTCTTTTAGCGTATAGCGAACACCGCCAGTATAGGCTGCTCCTAGAAGAAAGAGTGCTGAGTATGCTTGCCATGATGGAGGGACTGATGCGGTATAGTAAGACCCGAGGGCGGAAGCGATAGAGATCAAATAAACGAGGACAGAGCTGAGTTGTAGCCATTTTGACTTGGAGCGATGTCCTGCTGCTAAGAGAAGAAGAGCCTCAGCGCCAAGTATGATAAATCTATAAGGCCCTGAGAATTCCGTAAGGATGGCGAGTGTGCCTAAAAAGAGACCTTGGTATAGGTAGACACTGGGGAGGTTTTTTACGTTTTTCCAACGCAGCAGTGCGGCTCCGATAAGAAATGCAGAGCCAATGATGGCTGTGATGATTCCGAAATTTTCAATAGGTACGAGACTAGGGATAGAAAAGCAGACGAGGATCCATAAGGCGCCGTTGTTGAAGGCTGCTAGGAATTCTGTTTTGGCAACAGACGGTGTGTCTTTCTTGGAGATGACAAGAGCAGTAGTGAAGGTGGCCCAGTAGCATGCAAGGTAGCTATAGTGGATCAGAGGGTTTACATTTTGAGGGTAGAAGCCCAGCCAGAATGCGTGAGAGAGATAGGCGCCAATCACTGTGGTGAAGCCCACACTTGTCCACCGGTACTTAATGAACAAAATCATTCCGCTGGCGGATAAAAGTAGAGCCGAGAAGAGCGATAGCCAGTCGGCAGGATTCACGATAGTTCCATAGAAAGCCAGCGAGGTGGCGAGGACACTGATGATCTGAGAGCGTTTCCAAACGGCGTATCCCAGCATGACGCCAGCCCAGAGAGTGAGTAGTAATCCTGCAAGAATAGGGCTGGTTATACAGTGGAGGGACTCAGTGAAATGCGCGGCGTAAATCGTGTAATACCCCGTGGCCAGACCACCGGCAGTGAGTGCGCGACCATAATGCTTGAGTTTTTCTTTACGTTTTTCAAATCCCACACCAGTGAATGAAAGGAGTAAGGAAATGGCAAAGAAGAAGCTCGACTTCACCTCCGCTGGCGCACCAAAGAGCCAGTTCTTGTACGCATAGTTACTGAGGAATATAAGGCCTGTAAGAAGGGAGAGAAGACCAATGCGGACGAACCAAGTCTGTCCTATTTTTAGTTCGATGTTTTCCTTTACTGGTTTCTGTACAGGCTTCTGTACAGGCTTCTGTACAGGCTTCTGAGGTGGTTGTGGAATCGGTGGTGGTAGGATGACCTTTTCTTCTTCACGAGGCGCTGCTGGTTCGGGCAATGGGGGAGGAGTGCTGTTTGCCTTTATCGAAATGACTGCCTCACTTGGCTCTTTTTGTGAAGGCCTAACCTTTTGCTGAGTAAGTGGATCGATGAGACGCAGGGCATCTAATTGCTGCTGTATTTCACGACAAGCCTGCTTACTTTCACTGAGCTTTTTCCAGAGTTCGAGTTGTTTGAGCTCGATCGATGCCAGAGCATCTGAAGTGGAGTCTTCGGACATTTGGGCACTTTAGCAAAAGTCAAGGGGTCACAGGTATCGATTATTATGTTTCTAAAATCGATTTAACTGATGATATCTTTAGAGCTAGCTTCTTGTTTGACTATGTGCTGGGGCTCGCAGCAGTGAGAGTTTCTATGGGCGGTTAGCTCTTAGCTTTCATTTGCCTACTGAGTAGAGCCCAGCCTGACCAGAGAACAGCCATGATACAGAAATAGGCAATGATGGCAGGCGTGAGATCGTCCGAGCTAGAGAGAGAACCCGCTATGGCTACAATGGTAGAGTAGATCGTGCAGCTTGTAGCGAAAGCAGCTAGAAACTTGAGGAAAGGCATTTGGGTGGAGCCGGCTAGGCAGCTCGCCGCTTCAGGGAACATGGGGGCAGCTCTAGAAAGTAAGAGCACCATGACACTGTGCCGGTGAAATGTCTCACGCATGTCTTGGAGAGTATCTTCGTCCTTATAGATCTTATGTAACATGCGATAACCATAGATTCGGCAGAGAGTGTAGCCGCAAACTCCGGCAAGGGTGAGTCCCACAGCTCCACAAAAGGCTCCCCAGAATGGTCCTAACAAAAACCCTGCGAGACTTACTACGACAATTCCAGGGACTGGGATGAGGATGTCAGAAGTGAGTAGGCCAATGATAATGAGAGCGACCCAGAGTTTTGGCCATTGTTGGGAATCTTTGACTATTTGGACAATGTCCTCTTGGGTGAGTAAACCAGAGGTATGTAGCACTATGAAAATAAGTAGAAAGCCACTGATCAGAGCGAAAGCTGTTTTGAGAAGTGGTTTCATTAGTCTTTTTGATTAGCAATCAGAGCGTGTTATGCAAGTGTTTGTCTGATTTTTAGATCTATTTTTCGTAGGCGGTAGGAATGAGAGTGTGCTCGTTATAATGCATTATGGGAGTTTCTGTTTCAGAATCAATCAGTCTCAATGAGAAGGCTGAAGACGCTGATTTCTTCATAATCACATACTTCTCGGAAAAAGAATACTAGGGCATTTAGGTCCTGTTTTTGGGTGGAGTAGGCGACCATTGTTTTATCGACGAGATCCTCTCTCCAGTTGCCTGAAATGGTAATGCTTGAATCCATCATGAGAATGAACATCAAGAAGGAAGTAGGAGATTCGTTTTTCTGAAATAGAAGGAAATGCTGATTATTTGATATACGAAAAGATAATTAGGATGCATATCAAAATCTTCAGTTACTTTAAAAATAAGTATATCTGAATTGAAGATAGTAGGGTTTTGAACATCGACAGGGCGATTCTGAATCTTTATACAGCAAGGTATGAAACCCAATTCACGCATCAAAGGTCGACCCGCCCATGCCAAAGCGAATATCACTTGTGCGTGAACTAATAAACACTGTTCTGCTAAATATGAAAACCCTACTCACATTAATAACAATAACGTTTCTCTATTCATCTCACGCCAATGCATCTGAGAAGAATAAAGTAACTTGGGAATACAAAGTCGTCATTCTCAGCACAGGTCAAGCGACTGTTAACAAAGACGGCAAAAGTCTAACAACAGATGACATCAACCAGAACCTCACAGCATTAGGTAAACAAAAATGGGAACTAATTTCCATCCTACCAATTGAAGGAGAAGTCAACAGGGCTCTGTACTACTTTAAGCGACCAAACACCCCTTCATCACCTCCAGTTCCAACAAGATAACTTTGATCTGATAAGAAACGCGCCAAGAGCAATTTCAGAATTAGAACCAGCTCATCTTCCTATGGCCTCAAAATAGCCTTGCAGAACAAGACGCTGCACCCAATCCCCTCACCGTCGAGACGCGAACCATTTTCAATCTCCAAACATTAACCCAAAAACAAAGTACGCTGAGAGTTCGGTGATTGGTGTGCTTTACGATCTACAAAAAAATGAAATTCAGAATCATCATACCCACCCTTATCTTGTTAGCGACAGCGTGCTTTGCAGGTGAAAAAGAAAAAGCATTTGAAGAGTCATTCACCAAGGCAGTCTCAACGAGCGATGAAGCGATGGAGCAGCTAGTCGAATTCTCGCGTAGCACTCCGAAGCTTTTCAGAGATATGATTATTCAAAGCCTGAAAGAAGACAGGACGAAAAAAATCGAAGCGATTTCATTTTCCGCCCCAGCAGAGGATGCCGTATTTGAGTTCGAATATGAAGGCGTTGATTACACCACGAGTCTGCCTGTCATAAAGGAAATGATAATCAAATACGATATGACGAATGATAAGTCAGGCGTCGACGGAACGACATATCGATTAGGCCTCCGTGATGGCTCCTACAAAATAGTAGTATCCAAACCAAAATGAAGCGTAGATCAAGACGCAGCTATCAACTCCTTTCGCGCTGCGCGCTACAGTCGCGATAGTGCTCCACGATAAGAAAATGAACACACTAAGACTTTATGCATTCATAGCGTTGGCAACGATTGCTTGCAGTTGTTCGAAAACTGAAAATCCAAATGATGCATATGGCGTGCAGTCAAAGGTGTATAATTATTTTGACTCCCCGCAAAAAATCGTCTCTCGATCTGGTGCGGAATTCGAGGTCCATGGCTGGTTAATTCAAGAAGAAGGTCGATCCAATGAACAAGTGTCTTTGGCGTTAAGGTTACTTTGCAAATGGTTACCGGACACGCCGGTAGAGAAACAAGTTTATACCACTGCGAATGTTTTAGTTGATGGATACAGAGTCAGCGGAAGTGGACTCACGCATGCAAATAATGCTGGAATTGCAGAAGATGAAGAAGCTGGAATTCAGGTTTTTATTTTAGTCCAACCCTATATGCCTGTAAAATGGGATAAGGTAGAGATTCAATTCCAAGGAGCCACCCCAACAACACTCGTCATCAAAAACATCTAACCATTCGCTTCTGGACAACGTCGCTAACGCGCCGCGCTAGAGCTCACCGATTAGCTAAAAAATGAATCAGCCTACACTAACAACTGAGCGTTTACTTTTGCGACCATTTAGAGCATCAGATGCAAAAGACGTGCAGAGTCTTGCAGGTGATCGAGCTATAGCAGATACAACACTTCATGTTCCACACCCTTACGAATACGGTGTCGCCGAAGCATGGATAGATACACACGCTCCGGGCTTCTCCTCAGGAGATGTAATTACGTTTGCTATAACTCGAAGATCAGACGCTTGCCTACTCGGAGCAGTAGGAGTCACAATTAATAAAGCATCTAGCAGAGCGGATTTAGGTTATTGGATAGGATTTCCATACTGGAATAATGGATATTGCACAGAAGCCTCAGAGAGTCTCATTGACTACAGCTTTGAAACTCTTAAGATTAATAAGATCACGGCATATCATTTAGCTCGAAATCCAGCATCTGGCAGAGTTATGCAGAAGCTTGGAATGTTAAAGGAAGGGCTATTGAGAGAGCATTCATCACGATGGGGGAAGTTCGAAGACTTAGTGGCCTATGGGATACTTTACTCTGACTCAACGAATAGCTAACAAGCGGATGCACACCCGCCCACTATCCGCCTAGAATCTAATTTTTTATGACTACTATAACCTTTAACCCAGAATCAAAGTGCGCCTCCAGATAGTGGGTGATATTTGACGTTAGGCAATAATATGAAACATATAATCACAATTACCTTACTTATTTTTTCAATAAGTACAAATGGTCTTAGAGCAAATAAAGATGTCGAGGATTTAAGAAAAGAACATAGAAGTAAGAAGATAGAAATCAGAAGCTTGGAGATTGATATCGTACTATTAGAACTAGATGAAAAAATTAAGGATCTGAAGAAAGAGCGTGATAAACATAGGCTAAATAATATGCCGCTAGCTAAGATTAAGGTTGATCCAGCAACACACTTTTTTGAAGCTTGGCTCTATTGCCAATCTGCTGAAGAGGGAGACCCAGCTGAGAGCGAAGCTAACCTTAACAAGGCGATACAGATGTTAAGAGACATCAAACGTACTGATCCTGATTGGAAACCTCATATTGTTGAAAAACGACTAAAGTGGGCTTTAGACACGAAAAATAAGGAATAAACCTAACAAGACGCATCACCCAATCTCTGACCACGCCGTTTCAACCCAAATTGTTATGATAATTATAACCCTTAACCAAGTATCAACGGCGGCTCTCAGTCAGAGATAGGTGTGCTTTACGATATATGAAAGAAATGAATAGATACAGATCAGCGGTGGATTGGTGGCTTGGAGCAATCCTGATCGCCTGTCCTCTAGTATGTTTTGGACTCGGGTTTTACTTCCTTACATTTTCATTGAGCGCCGGAACTTGGACTATCGTTAGCGCTATAGCGGTTGCAGGAATCATTGCACTATTTTTGCCATGCCACTATACGCTTCACGATGATCATCTACTAGTGAGATCGGGTATCCTAAAAAAGAAAATTGAATATAAGGGAATCAGAGAAGTTGAGCTATCGTCTTGTCCGATCAGTGCACCAGCGATGTCTCTAAAAAGAATCAGGATTGAATCTGATGCGGGATCCGTTTTGATTTCACCAGTGAACCGTGACGAGTTCATCGGTATCCTAAGGGAACGATCTATCCAGACGGATCTGGACAATGCCTAACGGCGAGCCAGTCCTCTGCGTTCTGCTAAATAACCGATAATCTGAAACATCACAAACTAGTTAGACCGTAATGATGTATATGGAAAAAACTCTAGTCATAATAGGGTTTCTCGTCCTAGGTATGCTTACTGAGTTCGCTTCGGGAAAAATGAACCCGGCCAGCTTTCTGAGATTTTTATTCAGAAAGATTATACCCAATATATGTATTCTTACCAGTTTCGGTCTAAGTGTAATTTGGATAGTTGAAGCTATATTTTCTTAATCCATATTCCAAAGTATTTCTAATCGATCTATAACACTTAGTTTGTGTTGCCAGCATGATGAAAGAAACTAGCTCTGCAGAACAAGACGCTGCACCCAATCCCCTCACCGCCGAGACGCGAACCATTTTCAAAATTCACACATTAACCCAAAAACAAAGCGCGCTGAGAGTTCGGTGATTGGTGTGCTTTACGTTAGCTAGAAAATATACACAATGAAACTACTACTATTCGTCATCACTCTAGGTTTATCTATGGCACTTTATGCGGACAATAATCAGCAGTCTCTGAATAAGCAGATAGCTGAAATGGTCGATACTCTAGAAGATGGAAGTCCTCAAAAAATCAAAGAGTTCATTCAAACATATGCTATTCCAGATGAAATGGAGGGCGATTTTCCTATTAACCAAGAACTGATCACATTTTTCATTGAGCAGAAGAGAGACCCGCTACTTAAAGTCCTCCAAAGTCTCCGAAATAAAGATGCTGACCTTATTCAAAAGAACAATGAATACATATACGAAATTAACGGAGATGATTTTGACATAGCAAGAGACAAGCTGATTTTCGTTTACAGTCCATCTAAAGACACATTCCTTCTAAAAAACTGACTTAGCCAACAAGATGCTGCACCCAATGCCTTTACCGCCGAGAGTCGAACCTTTATGAAAATTCAAACATCAACCCAAAACCAAAGCGCGCTGAGAGTTCAGTGATTGGTGTGCTTTACGTTATGCTAAAAAATAAGCCGTCCCGACATTGAACACGAAGGTTCACACGGCTTCATCAAAGAGGATATTCTCAAGCTTGCCGCTGAAATAGGCGTTGAACTTTTCAGCTGAAGCGGGCAGCGTGCGCGGCATGCAGATGGAAGAAATTTCGAAACTTATTGCGAAGCGTCGCAGTATCAAACCAGCGTTGATGGATGCGGATCGTGAAATCTCACTAGATCTTTGGCATAGCTTGTTCGAAGCTGCGAACTGGGCTCCAACCCACGGATTAACAGAGCCGTGGAGATTTACGGTGTACTCTGGTGATTCACGTAGTGAAGTAGCGAAGGCTCTACAGAGTGCCTATAAGGCTGAAACTGCTGAGAGCGAGTTCCGCCCAGAGAAGTTTGAGAAAATGGGTAAGAATCCATTTCTAGCCAACTCGGTCGTCGCCTTAGTGATGAAGCGTGATCCTAAAGGGAAAGTGCCAGAGATTGAGGAAGTGGAAGCAGTAGCTTGCGCTGTTCAGAATTTACACCTAGCGGCGAGTGCTGTGGGACTTGGCGTTTTCTGGTCATCCCCGGCAGTCACCTACGGCGAATCATTTGCTGGATTTTTGAACTTAGAAGAAGGAGATAAATGCCTCGGACTTCTCTACGTAGGCTGGCCAAAAGAGGGAATGGAATGGCCAGTGAGCAAGAGAACTGACGCGATGGCGAAAGTCGTTTTTAAGCCGTAATTACTTTACTACCCAAGAGTAGCGAAAAAAAGTGCCAAGGGACTGCGGCAATCACAGACAAATTACCGTTGCTCCGATTAAGGCCTGGCGGGATTCACTTGCTGAGACTCCACAGCCCTTGACGAGGGAGGGTGTAGTAAGCCCCAGCGATGATTGCAAGAATTTCTTTTCCTAGGCTATTTCTGGGCCTGCGATAGAATGGCGAATGAGGAATTCTTCTGCTGCAGCACGGTAGGCTCTAGCGCCAGTACCATTAGGGTCATGTTCAAAAATGGTCATGCCGTGGGATGGAGCTTCGCCGATGCGAATAGTGCGCGGTATGACACTCTGATAGAGTTGCTCAGCGAAGTAGTTAGAGACCTCCTCGACAACTTGGCGGGACAAGTTTGTGCGGCCGTCGAACATCGTCATGAGAATACCCTCGATAGTGAGGTCCGGTGCGGCGCCAGATTCACGAATTTGTTCAATCACGTGAACGATTTTGGCAAGTCCTTCGAGACCAAACCACTCACACTGGAGCGGGATAATCACTTCATCCGCTGCTGCGAGTGAGGTAGTCATCAGTACGCCGAGTGATGGAGGTGTGTCGAGGATGCAGAAGTCGAAATCCTTATCTAGCTTCTTCTTATGGAGTAGTTTACGAAGGCGGGTGAGGTGGTCATCGCTGCGTGCGAGTTCGATTTCGACACCAGCAAGATCCATACCTGATGGAACGATGGAGAGGTTCTGAATACGTGTTGGAATAATCTTATCCTTCACTCTGGCTTCGCCGATGAGCGGGTAATACATGGAGCCCTCGCTGTCGGGTTCTATTCCGAGGCCTGAGGTTGCATTTGCCTGAGGATCGAGGTCGAGTAAGAGCACGCGCTGCCCGCGTTCTGCAAGTGCAGCAGAAAGTGAAATGGCAGTGGTTGTTTTTCCAACTCCGCCTTTTTGGTTGGCTATAGCGACTACAATCATAGTGATGAATAAATAACTGCGTGGTTTACGTTGCAGTACGTGTGGAGACTTGCATAAAAGGGGGCAGACACGGAAGAGAAAAGAAGATGAAGATCGACGAAAATTGGATCCGCAAGGTAGCGGGCTGGAAAGCGATGAAGGCGGGGAAGGAAATCTATGCCCGTGGAGTCGTCACGAAGGCGCAACAAAACGAAGGTCTCATCAATGGGGAGATCACCGGAGGAGGAAAACCGACACGCATCACTGTGCGTGTGCATTCCGATACGGACATCGACACAGTGTGCCCCAAGCTAGCCTGCAGACGTACTGGAGAGATCTGTGCGCATGCGGTAGCTGTGATGTTAGGAGTGATCCACGGTGCATCTCAGGAAAAGGCTCGCTCTCCAGTTGGCGGTAATTTTTCCGAACAGGCACGAGTGCCGTCAAATATCATAACAGCGAAAGTACTGCTGCCACCTCATTTTCCAAAAGGCTTACCAGAGGGAGGCCTGTCACTTCGGCTTATTGAGCGAGAGGGGGAGGCTCTCGCTGGAGACTTGAAGCTGGCCCAGTGGTTGGAGGTTTTCACCGGTGGGAAAATAGCGCCGATGCTTGGGCTCAAAGGGAAGCAAGCTCTGGAGTTTTTGAAAGTACTCGATGGTCACCCAGCAGTGTTCGCTGAGGAGCAAAAAGTGAACATTGGGATGAGTGGCGTGCGAGTTCCTATGCACATTGCTCTAGATGATGACCGTGTAGAGTTATCTATTTGTAAGTCAGTGCTGGAACATGGAAACCTCTGGTATGCAGAGGGTGATCTGTGGCTCTGGGATACGAATCAAAAAGTGCTGGTGGCGATTGACGTGTCGTCCGTTCTGAATGAGCGACAATGGCTGCGCATAGCGTCTGGGAGTTCGGTGTTTGTGCCCATGAAGTCACTTCTCACAGAGATGGCTGCTTGGCAGAAATTTGCACTCTGGGATGACGATACAGTGCTTGAACAGATCCCAGTCAAAGAAGGTCAGCCGAAATTTGTGCTAGAGCTGGAAGGCTCTATCGAGAAGCTCCGAGCAAAACTCCAGGCAAGTTACGCTAGAGGTGTGAATATAACTCTGGGGCTATTTGGCGCTGAGGAGGTGCATTTTCCTGTGGAAGACCCTGCTAGTGAAGGGCATTGGATCGAACGTAATCGCGATGCCGAGGACAATGCTGCAGGTATTTTGATGCGTTACGGTTTTCAGATCACAGGGGCAAAGGGCGAATGGGAACTCACTGGTGATGACGCGGTGATTGATTTCCTGACAGATGCTATGCCAGAACTAGAAAACCTCTGGGAAATTAAGACCGGTGGTAAGCTTAGCTCTATCAAGGGGAATCTGGTCCGAGTACGGCCTAATATGGAGGTGCAGGGGAGTGGTGAAGACTGGCTAGCATTTGATTACGGTTTCCAAACCGATAGTGGAAAAGATATCCCACGTGAAGCAATTCAGAAAATGTTAGCTTCAGGTCGACGCTCCGCGACGACTAAGAACGGCAAGCAGGTGGTGATGTCTAAGTTCGATGCCGAGATGGTAGAAACCGTGCTGCGCGACACCGATCCACGCCAGGAATCTGGGAAGTTTTATGTGGCAAAGAGCCAGGGCGCTTACCTGAAGCGCATTCGTGACTACTACCAAGGTGTTACCCATGAAGCCGCTGATCAAAAGATTTTAGAGAAGCTTCCCCCAGGGATTTCTAAAGCACTACGAGGTTATCAGGAGGAGGGCATCGCATGGCTCTATGAGCGCTGTGAGAACGAAAATGCTGCACTGTTAGCTGATGACATGGGTCTCGGTAAGACGCTTCAGACTTTATCCGTTCTCAGTCTTCGCCAACATAGAGGGAAGCCGTCGTTGGTTGTTTGCCCTACATCATTGTTAGGAAACTGGGCGGATGAAGCTGCGAAGTGGACACCTGATTTGAAGGTGAAGATAATGCATGGCCCTCAGAGGAAGGAGCACTTTTCTAAGTTAGATGAGTACGATCTATTGATCACCAGTTACGCGCTGGTTGCCCGTGATCTGGAGCAATACCAAAGATGTGAACTCAATCTCCTGGTGTTAGATGAAGCCAGTATTATTCGTAATCCGGATACTCAATCAGCAAAGGCTGTGCGTAAACTCACGGCAGATGCACGTGTGGCGCTTTCAGGTACACCGGTGGAGAATGCTGTGCTGGATTTATGGTCACTCTATGCGTTCCTGCTCCCAGGATATTTGGGGTCACGTGAAGATTTTAAAAGCCGCTATGAGCAAGCGCTGGCTGGCACTCAGCCAGATCCAAACGCATTGCGTAGACTGCGCTTACGGATAGAGCCATTTATGATCCGCAGAACTAAGGCTGAAGTGGCGAAGGATCTACCGCAGAAGCTAGAGCAGATACTCTGGTGCGATCCCTCGAAGCTGCAAAAAGAGGCATATCAAGAAATCCTCCGCCAAGGTGTCACTAAGGTGGACGAGCTGGAAGGTGGGCGTGCGCGGATGCAAATGCTTACTGTGCTGTTGCGTCTACGTCAGGCGAGCTGTGATCTTCGTCTCCTAGGTAGTGATCAGATCAAAGAGCAGGAGCTGGCTATGCTCTCCTCCAAGCTTGAGATGCTGGTGGACTTACTGAAAGAAGCGAAGCGTGGTGGCCATAGAGTTCTAGTATTTAGCCAATTCACCAAGATGCTTGGCATTATCCGTGAAACGCTAGAGAAAGAAGAAATAAGCTTCAGCTATCTTGATGGATCTACAAGAGACCGCGCAGGAGAAGTACGGAAGTTCCAAGAACCGAATGGTCCTGACACCTTTTTGATTTCCCTAAAGGCGGGTGGTTATGGTCTGAATCTTACTGCCGCTGATACGGTGGTCCATTTTGATCCATGGTGGAACCCAGCAGTTGAGGCGCAGGCGACTGATCGAGCTTACCGAATTGGCCAGACTAAGCCAGTGAGCGTCTACAAGTTGATCGCCCGTGGAACGGTAGAAGAGAAAATTCTCAAACTGCAGGATAAGAAGCGCGGACTCATAGGCGCGGCGATTGGGGATGAATCACAACCGATGATGAGCGGCCTCAGCGAAGCCGACATGCGTGATTTGTTAGGATAGTTATACCAAACTGAGTTCCAAAAGATACAAATGTGATTTTACTGAAGATTGGGGAATAGCGCGTTGCGGAAGAAGTGAAGGCTGGGCGCTATCCTGTTGAATCTGCGTTATTCCTCAGTCACGGTGCTCGCACCGCTCCTTCGTCACGCCTTGATTGACCAGGAAATCACTCCAGCATTAGTCTCTCTTGAATCGCAGAGTGGTATTATTCCTGTTTTAGATCGCGTACAGAAAGAGGAATAGGCTGAAAACGAGTAGTGAGGCCGAGACTGTAAGAAGGCCTGTCTGGCTGACTTGTGTGGGGGTGCTTCGTTGAGTTATACGTTCTCCGTAGGTCAAATACAGATATCTCTTCGACTCCAAATCTGAGTGCTGAAGCTTCTCGCCATGGGGGGATGAGTGTTTATTGTTAGTTCGTGGCATAACACATCCCTAGGGTTTATTGTTAAAAGAGATCCTCTCTCGCCACCTTAAAAAACGACACACACGAGTGGGAGAGGGTCTCCTCGTAAAGCAGAACTTTCTGCATCACTGATAAAGATCATTCCTCTATGGGGCCGATTTGTCGATTCCCCTAATTGGGGGGGGCTAGCTTAGCGAGGTGCGGGGGGGATGCTCTACGCTAAGCTAGCTATTTATTATAAGGCTGAAGGGCCTATGAAAATAAAGAGTAATTCAATGCATGGGCTGGTATGAAATAGCTAAATTACTGAAGGTTCTTAAAACCATTGTTATCCGATTTGTTATCGGTGAACTGGGATGAAACTAGAGCCACCTTAGCCTGTATTAGGTAGGTGGTATTTGGATCTAGCCTGGGAGAAATGTTCCTCAGAGCTGAGTAGGGTTGACCTCTTAGTCGAGAGGGTTTCGGGGGGAGAAAAGGGTTTTAAATAAATGTATGATTACAGTGTACCCCTAATTAGGGGTATAGGCTATCATTTTCTTTACTTATAACGAGTTGCGTAGTTTGCAGCTGCCGATCCAGTAGCGAAAGCGGCTTGTAATAGGAAGCCTCCAGTGGGAGCTTCCCAGTCTAACATTTCGCCGACAAGGTGGATGTTAGGGTGCTGATTTAACTCGAATCCTTCCGAAATATTTCCCCACTGAACTCCTCCAGCTGAGGAAATGGCTTCATCGATAGGTCGTGGTTGAGTGAGGGGGATACGACACTGCTTTACACATTGGGCAAGTGTCTCAGTATTATCAAATGGGCCGTGGAGATGCTCTATGATTGCGAGAGCTGCAGGGCTGAGCTTCCAGCGAAGTTTGGCTTCATGGAGGAAATTACGTTTCACGGACTCCATTTTCTTGACCAGTTGTTCTTTGGTAAAAGTGGGTTTGAGGTCGAGCGTGACATGTGGCTCTGCCTGTTTCCTAATAGCTGGACCGAGCCGATAGATCGGTCCGCCTTCGAGTCCATAGCGGGTAATGACGAGTTCACCTTGGCGAGATCGATCACCTGCGTGGACGGTCATGTTTTTTAGTGGTAGGCCTTCGGCTGCGTCTAAGACTGCTGTAGGCCAATCGACTTCCCAACCGCAATTAGCTGAGCTGAGTGGAGTGATAGATAGCCCGATGCGCTCTAACAAGTTCACCCATTTCCTGTCTGAGCCAGTGTTCGGCCATGACGCTCCTCCTAGAGCGAGGATGACAGAATCATGCTGAGCGCTGATTTGGTGGTCATCGTGTAAAAAGTGGAGAGTGTGCGGGGTCCCTTCAGTGATGCCTGTTAGTTGGTGGCGTACTTTAAAGGTAACGCCCAAGCGGCGGAGTTTTTCAATCCACCGGCGCAGCAATGGCGCTGCTTTCATTCCGATGGGGAATACTTTATTGGAACTGGCGACGTAGGTTTCAATTCCTAATTCGGCCGCCCAAGCGCGGAGCGCGTTATTATCAAAATCCTTGAGCGCTTGATAGAAGAAGTCAGGGAGGTTTTCAGATCCTTCGTAATAGTCGAGGAACTGTGGGAAAGTCTCACCATTGGTGAGATTGAGGCCGCTTTTTCCAGCGACTAAAAACTTGCGCCCCACCGAGCGCTTCGCCTCGTAAAGTGTGACTGATGCTCCCGCCTCAGCAGCCACCTCAGCAGCGCGTAGTCCCGCGGGACCACCGCCGATGACTGCAATGGAAGGAGAGTTCAGAGTTGAGTGTTTAAATGTTTTTTGACTCAAACTGTGGTGAGTTCCCTAAAATGGGATGTCGTCACCGTCGTCGAGGTCGGAGCGGAGATCCGCTGCACTTGGCTCTTGTTGGTTGCCAAATGGATTGTCGAATTTCGGCTCGTTTTGTGGCGCAGCTTGCTGACCTGACTGAGCGCCAGCTGCTTGGATTTTCCAGCAGTTGAGGTTCACATAGTAACGGCCATTATACTCGTTACCACGGATGTCGAAGTTGACGCTGACGTCTTGGCCTAGAGCGAAGTTGTCGAGCAAGGTACACTTATCTTTGACTATTTCAAATTTGATATCCTGTGGGTATTTGGCGTCGTTAGTAGTGACGACGAACTCACGCTTTGTGAAGCCAGAGTTGAAGGATTGAGTGTCTTCAATGACTTTGATTTTCCCGCTAATTTCGTACATGGGAAAGTCATTGCGGAATCGCTGCGCATTGTCAAAGCATGATCACCCGAAAACACGGATTTAGCTTTTTAGGAACTGCTGCCAACCGTCGAGTTCCTTGCTCGGGAGGAACTTCTGTTGAAGCGCGAGGGTTTGGGCATGGAGTTTCTTTTGAAAACTAGTGTCAGTGAAGGTGCGACGCAGCAGCGTGGCGAGACTCTGGGCGTTGTCCGTTTCGAAGTAGCCGAGGTAATCGTCTTCGAGGAGACCGATATTACCTTCGATACGGCTGGCGAGGACTGGAGTGCCGAGTACGATCGATTCCGAGACAGCATTGGAGCCGCCTTCGCAGTGTGAGCTGTTCAGCGTGTAGTCAGCTTGGCGCATCCAGCTGAGGTTTTCTGGATAGGGGACATTATCTAGCCATTTGAAACGTGGGTCAGATTGTTGCCAGAGTATCGCTTGTTGTGCCATTTCTGGTTCGAGCGCAGCACCGAGTGTGAAGGCGTGCATGTCGAGATCCGGTAGGAGCTGGATGGCTTTGTTAATGAGGAATGGGTTTTTTACCGGACGCAGGTGAGCTGGGAGTATGATACTATTGCTCGGTGGGGTCGAGACGGTTTGTTCTTCTGGAAGGAGAACGCTGGCTGGAACGAAGCTAGTCTTATGCAGGTATTTGGTGGGGACGGAGTTGAGCGAGGCTTGCTGCGATACCACGAGATGGTCGGCCAGTTCGAGGGCTTCGAAGAACTCTGGGTTCCCCGCGGGGAGTTCTTTGTACAGATCCGTTCCGGTTAGGTAGATGATGAGTTTGCTATCAGGACTGCAGACTTTGAAACGTTTACTTGTTGTCAGAGTTTTTGTGGCATGCAGAGAAATCATGACATCGGCACTGGGAGGCATGTCCGTGTGAATAGCTTCAGCGGTATGGCCTACAGAGGTTAACAGAGTTGCGATCCGTTTTGCTGTGATGGAGTTGCCTTTAGGACTAGTGAGGGGGTAGGAGCTGGAGATGAGGACGTGCACGGTGAGTTGTGTGTTGCAATTCTAAGTAATAAACCTAAATCAATTAGCTAGAATATCGAACTTTTACTTACCTCATTAATTATGGCTGAAATCCTACCGAACATTCTCACTCTTCTCATGCTTATAATGCTTCAGGCCGTTTTAGGTTTTGATAACTTGCTCTACATTTCTATCGAGTCTAAGCGCGTACCTGAGGAGAAGCAAAAAATGGTAAGAACCTGGGGGATTGGTTTAGCGATTGTTCTTCGCATCGTTCTTTTATTCGTGCTGATGTTTCTTATGGAGAAGCTCACCGCGCCATGGTTTAAGGTAGATACTTATGCAGTTTCTGGTTCCTTTGGGTTCAGTGAGATCATTACCCTCTTTGGTGGAGCATTCATCATTTACACAGCGATCAAGGAGGTGTTGCACATGGTGACGCTGGAGGAAGGCCATGGAAGTGACGCTAAGAAGACTTCAGTGGCGAAAGCGATCACCATGATTGTCGTGATGAATGCGGTGTTTTCCTTTGATTCTATTCTCGGGGCAATGGCGATTACGGAAGTCGCCTGGATCATGATCACTGCTATTATATTTAGCGGAATCTTGATGATCTGGATGGCGGACAAGGTTTCGTCCTTCCTCCAGAAAAATAGGATGTATGAAGTTCTTGGGCTCTTCATTCTCTTCATTGTAGGTATTCTACTGATTTCAGAAGGTGGCCATAAGGCACACCTTTCCTTCTTCGGTCACCATGTCGAAGCGATGTCTAAGGCGACATTCTATTTTGTGATCGGAGTACTTGTAGCCGTGGATATTATCCAAGGTCGCTATCAAAAGAAGTTGATGGCGAAGCAAGCTGCTAAAGTTAGGCTGTAAGTTGCTCTATTTGTTGTGAATACAGGCGTTGGTGGTTGGTTTTTGAGCCGTGATGGTTAGGAGGGTGCGCTTTATGTTGCTTCAGTCTGACGATTTTGCGCAATATATCGCAGGATTTCGTGGTAAGTATAACCATGAAATTGGTTTTTAATCGCGCAATAGCAGCGTGCGGAGTTCTGCTGGCGTATCCAGCCTCTGCAGCTGAGAGCGGGCAACAAGTATACCAGCAGTTCTGTATTGCCTGTCATGGTGAAAATGGTGAGGGCGCAGGAAACGGCACTTTTCCTCCACTAGCGCAGAGTGATTGGCTCGTGGGTTCTGCTGAGCGGGCGATTCAAATCTTATTACACGGGCTGGAAGGTCCAGTGGAAGTTGATGGGAAAGTATATAACTTAGCCATGCCTCCACAGGGGGCATTGAATGATGAGCAGATTGCCGCTGTGCTGAGTCATGTTCGGAGTAATTTCGGCAATAAAGAAGCGGGAGTGACGACCAAGCAGGTAGTCAACGCTCGTAAAAAAAGTGAATCCAGAGCCAAGCCGTGGACCGCGGGTGAACTGCTGAAAGCCTATCCTTTTCCGAAACAGGCGAAGGTACTGAAGGATGTGATCATGGAAGTGTACCACGGGAAGTGGGAGGCCTTACCTGATTTTAGTCAACTAGAGCCAGATGCTGTCGAAGAGGAGCATTATGGTTTATTCAGTCTTCGTAATGTTGCTAAAAAACAAGAGTTCGGTGTGGTGTGGCAGGGGGAGATCATGGTGCCTGAGACTGCGGATTACGGTTTTGAAATCCTCGTGGATGATGGAGCGCGCTTAAGTGTGGCTGGTGAGGAGCTTTTAGAATCGGATCTTTCTGAGGCGAAAGGTGAATGGAAAATCGCCAAAATAAATCTCAAGAAAGGGGCAAACCCGATCAAGCTAGAGTATTTTCAGCTGGATGGTGCAGCTAGTGTCCAATTGAAATTTTTTGGGCCGGGAGTTTCGGGTAAGCAGTTGCTGACGGACAAGCCCAAAGGAAGGCGGAAGAAGGTGAAAGCTCCAGTGATTGATTTGACGCCATCAAATGAAGAAGCGGTAATGTACAATAACTTCATCGCTGGAACGACTTCCAGAGCAATAGGAGTGGGATATCCCGGCGGTGTAAACATCGCGTTTAGTACAGAGAATTGTGCTCCAGAGCTTCTCTGGGGTGGGAAGTTTATCAGTGGAGGGCGCCACTGGACAGGGCGCGGGCAAGGCTCCGAAAGCCCACTTTCGAAAGATGTTATCAGCCTCACTAAGCAACTACCATATCGCAGCGGCCTGGCTGCGGATATTGACTGGAAAAAGCAGCCAGAGTTGCAGTATTTGGGGTATACCTTGGACTCCAAGAGATTCCCGACTTTTCAATATCGCGTGGGCGATGAGGTGGTTTTTGAAAAGGTCGTTCCTAGTAAAACAGGCATGAAGCGTCATTTGAAGATCGAATCTCAGGATGAGGGTTATTTTACAGTACTACTTGCGAACTCAGGAGCTCCTGAGGGTAAGAATACACTGTTAGTTGATAAGAAACTAAAAATTGAATCAGCTCAGGCAATTAGCAAAGGGCCGTCGGGATTCTACACCAACCTTCCTCTTAAGAAGGGGACGAACACATTTACTTTAAATTACACATGGCACTAAAGACATTACACACATTGGTTTGCGCGGCAGTTCTCGTCGCTGTGCCGGCTTCTGCACAGGTTAAAAAGAAAGATAAGCTGCCGGAGCAAAACTCTGAGCAAGACAAGTACTATCAGCGTGAGGTGATACCACTTCCAAAAGGTGAGGTGCTAGAGCTTGGTTCCATCGCGTTGATGCCAGACAAGGTGATTGCCGTAGGAACGCGCCGAGGGGAGATCTGGACCTGTAAGGGAGCTTACGATGATGATCTAACAAAGGTACAGTGGCAAAAGGCATTCTCTGGTGCACACGAGCCATTAGGAATGTTTTTCAAGGATGGCTGGCTCCATATTACGGATCGTGATGCCTATGGGCGTCTCCGTGACAACGATGGAGATGGACGTTTCGATGAATACCAAGTGCTGTCAAACAATTGGGGGATCAATGGTGACTATCATGAGTTTTCCTTCGGTTCCACTCCAGACAAGAATGGCGATGTATGGATAGTTCACTGTCTCACTGGTTCATCAAAAGCGAACTCACAGTGGTGCGGATGGGCTCAGAGAGTGACTCCAGAAGGTGGGTCAACGGAAGTGTGTTCAGGGATTCGCTCACCAGGAGGCATAGGCTTTAACGTAGAAGGTGATGCTTTTTATACAGATAACCAAGGGAACTGGAATGGGACATCGTGCATCAAGCACCTCAAGCCAGGGAGCTTTACAGGTAACCCAACTGGGAACATTTTTTACAAAGACGCTCCACACATGGGACCTCGTCCAGAGGATCCAGTTTCAGGTTCACGGATAGTGACTGAGGCTGAGCGTATTCCAGAATATGTTCCGCCGGCGGTTCAAATTCCACATGGTAAAGTAGGCCAGTCACCGACTGCTTTGATTACTGACAAAACTGATGGCAAGTTTGGCCCATTTAAGAATCAATTACTAGTAGGTGAACAGACGCATTCTCAGGTGCAGCGTGCTTATTTAGAACAAGTAAATGGCATTTATCAAGGGGCTGTCTGGAAATTTTTAGACGGCTTTGATTGCGGTATCGTACCCATGCGTTTGGCTGATGATGGTACGCTGTTTGTGGGTGGGACGAACCGAGGTTGGGCATCGATCGGGCCCAAGAACTTCAGCTTGGAGCGCGTGCGCTGGAAGGGTGTGACACCATTTTCCATGTTAACGATGGAAGCTGAGAAAGACGGCTTCACATTCACATTTACCGAGGCTCTGGATGCCGACATCGCCGCTGATGTAGAAAACTACAAAGCTACTGCGTGGACCTATATCTATCAGAAAACCTATGGTAGCCCAGAGGTGGATAAAGTGACGCCGAAGGTTGTTTCTGTAGAAGTAGCGAAGGACAAGAAGAGCGTGCGTGTCGTGCTTGATAAGCTCACGAAAGGGCATGTGCACCATCTTGATTGCTCGGCTTTACGCTCTGAAAAAGGCAATCCACTTTGGCATCCTAACAGCTACTATACGTTGAACGAGATTCCGAAGTAGTAGCTATTTAGCTGTACGGTAGTGAGCTCGGTCCGAGTTAATTCATTTTAGGGTCTGACCGGCGCACGAGCCAGCCTTCGTGTTTTGCTGGCGTGGTTTCTCCATCCGGATGTGATTGCTCGGCTAGCATTTGATTAGCTAGTGAAAATATGTCTAACAGCATGTTCATGTTTTTTTGGTTGTTCTCATAGATGATACTAGAAAGGCCAACCTCCACGAAGCGGCCAGAGTTATAGTCATTCGCAAAAATTTCATTATGAATACCAGGCTGAAGAGGCTGGGTCGTCTTCGTTTTCACTGAAGACTGAAGTGTAAATGTGAGAAATTCAGAAAGAGATGAGAGGTAGACAGAGTTTATATATGAATGAGTTCCATTTCTATTGGCTTGGTTCTTCAAATACCTCTCTCACTTTTAAATTTTCATGAAACTTCGACCGTTCGTATTTCTTATCGGGCTCCTTCCTCTATCTGCTTTTTCTGAAAAGAATGGTAGTATGAATGAGCTTACCCACCCACGGGTGCTTGTGAGCCCTGACGAACGCGGCGCATTGTTGCAAAAAATTGATTCCGTCGAGTGGACTGGAAATGCGTTTCGTAAGGTTAAGGCTAAAGTCGATTCTTACGTGAGTAAGGTAGATGAAGATCCTAAGTGGATGACCTCTCGCATGTTCATGAACTGGGAAACCGGCTACACGCAAGCGATCACCAAAGGGTCGCGGACGGTGGGCGGGAAAGGTTCTGCGCCAGTGCCAACACCGCGCTTCACGGGTGCGCGTGATTGGAAGAGCGACTACAGCCGCTTTAACCTCGAACAGGCCAAGCCGTTTAATGACAAGAATGGTCTGATCTGGATGCGTAATAGTAAGACGGGCAAGGGTGAGTGGGTCGAGCCTGCTCTAACAGGTCATAATATTGAGAACCGCAACGCGGGGATCATGAGCTTGGCGCAAGATGCAGCCTTCGTTTACTGGGTCACAGGTGAGGAGCGCTACGCCAAGTTTGCGACTGATATTCTTTGGACCTATATGGAGGGCTTTCAGTATACCAAACCACCTCTAGTCGCTGATGAAAATGAAGGGTCTATGCGGATCATCGGGTCGACATCATTCGAGGTGATTCACGATAACCTAGTGAATCACGCTGGGCTCACTTATGATTTTCTATTTCACTACATAGCAGAGCGCGAAGACGTGGATGGAGCGGTGATAGAGCAGTGTCTCAAGCGCATGGTGGACCGGATTATCGATGGCGGTGGCCGTGAGGGGAATTGGAATCTTCACCAAGCGCGAAGCATCGCCTACGCAGGTCTAGCACTACAAGATGACGCGCAGTATAGCGATGGGCGAGGTCGCCAATACTATGTTGATATCGTTCTCAATGCAGACCTGCCCCGCCAGAAGGGATTAATTGATGTGATTGGGGAAGGCTTTGATCTCAAGACAGGGATATGGCCTGAAGCTTCAGGCTATGGTTTTGATACCACGGCGAACATCATCGAGTTTGCCTGTCTGCTTGCAAATGACCCGCAAGGACGAGCAGCGCTTGAAACACCGGTGGTGCAGAAGGCGATGCTGGCACAGACCAAGCTGCTTCATCCAAATGGCTGGTCGAATGCAGTGGGCGATACGAGCTATAAGCGGGTGATGACCCGCGGGGCGGAAATGTTGCTTTCTTGGGCGATTAAAGAAAAGAAAATAGAGCTCGCGCAAGAGATGGCTGCCATTATCCAGCAGGAACTAGAGGCGAGCGCATATGATAGAAACCGACTCGATGGTGTGCTAGAGATCACCCGGTATGCAGCGGAACTTCCTGTTGCTGAGAATGAGGTGTTAGAACGCAGCCCGACCTATTTTGCTGAGCCTCTCGATATAGTGATGTTAGAAAATAGGTCGCCGAGTGGTGATCCTAAACGCGCGCTTTCTGCGGCTATGTTTGGCTCCAGAGGTGGGCACATGCATGCCAATGGATTGGCTGTGGAGCTCTACGGAGCAGGTCATGTGCTGGGAGTGGATCCTGGCAGAGGTAGCAGTTACTGGCAGCCTGATCACCGGAGATACTACTTGCAGATGCCAGCCCACAACACGGTCATCCCGATGGGTGATGCCAGTTATAATCCCAAAGATGATAAGGGGATCAGGCAAAAAATTGAAGTGGTCGAGCCCGCATTTGGGAAGGAGCCAGAGAATCCCCATTTGACCTATCTCACTTCGAGTTTCGAATTAACACGTCCAGAAGCTCAACAACAACGCACCCTAGCTCTTGTGAGAGTGAACGCTACGACAGCATTCTACTTTGATGTTTTCTCCTCGAAATTGCAGCAATCCAGTCAAGATGAATACCACGACTGGTTCTACCACGGGATGGCTCAGAGCATCCACGTTACTGATGTCTCTGGAGAGTCGATTGAGTTTTCGGAAAGCATGGAACTGACCCAGAAGAAGGGGAATATGGAGGGCTATAACTACTTTAAGAATGAGCAGTCCTTAGCCACTGCCGAAACTGTTCGCGCTACCTTTCCGTTGGAAGTCGGTAACGAGAAAGTGGCCATGGATCTTTGGATGTTAGGTGAAAAAGGGAGAACTCTATTTAAGGTAGAGGCTCCGCCAAATAGGGCTGCGCGTAACTATAGTAAGACCATCCAAGCGATGGCATGCCCTACTCTGCTCGTGCGCCAAAAGGGGGAAGCCAACAGTCAGCCATTCGTTGCAGTTTACGAACCTTACCTACAAGCCGACGGAGCTCAGGTTCGTAGTGTAACGAAGACTGGAGAGAACCTCTGGAGGGTGAGTGGCGAAAACTGGAGAGTAGATCTCAAGCTCATGGGAGCAAAGTTAGCGATGCGGGTCTTGGAAGATGAGGAATAGACGACATCGTTTTAGTATGCTCTGCATCGTGTTTTTTGTGTTGGTATTTCCCGGTCTAAAACATGCCCACTAAGACTTTAATGGTAATGGTGATGATGATGAGTGCTACAGGGTAGATGGTGGCGTAGTTGATCAGTGGAGTTTGTGAGGAGAATTTGCTCGTCAGCGCTCCTAAGCCGGGGGTGGAAGTCATGCTACCGCAAAGGGCTCCTAGCGCGCTCAGAGGTGACATTTTCATGAAGTAGGCTGCCACGATAATCGTTGCCACCATAGAGCCTAAGGTGATGAGTAATCCTAGTAAAACGAGGGCGATTCCGTATTGCTGGAATGTTTCTAAGAATGCTGCCCCACCCTTGACTCCTGCTGCCGAGATGAAGAAGACGAGCCCTAGATTCTGGAGAAGTAATCGAGGTTCTCTGGGAATGTGTGTCTCTAAGCTACCGATATGTCCAAAATGGCCAAACAGGAGAGCTACGATGAGTGGGCCGCCAGCTAGGCCTAGAGTGATGGACTCTGTGCCAGGAAGGGAAAATGGAATCATTCCTAGAAAGATGCCAAGGGTGATTCCTAGGCTGATGGAGAGGATTTCGGTACCTTCTTTTTTGCCACTCTGGTGCATGATCGCATCGGCGAATTTTTTAATAGCATCGGGCCTCCCAATCACTCTGATGTTATCTCGAATTTCCAGCGGCTCTTCTCGTTCTGGAACGAAGGTCAATCCGTACCGAGTGATCCGAGTAATCAGCACTCCGTAGTTTTTCAGTGGTTGGAGCTCTCTGATGGTTTTTCCGCAGAAATCCTTATTGTGGATCTGGAGCGTTTTTCGCTCTTGTTCGATGTCACGGATGAAGCGCCGCTCGCTACGTTTGCCGAGCAGTTCTATGGCAATCTCTAGATCTTCTGCGCGACCAACCATGAGAATGTGTTGGCCTTCGTGGAAGGAGTCTTCATAGGCCAAGGGGTGGAGGATTTGGCCTTCTAGCCTTCGTGCGATCTGACAACCATGAAGGTGTTTGGAGCCAAAGTCGGCGATGTTTTTCCCGATGACAGTGGGGTTACAGATTTCAACGAGGATATTCTGCAGGACTTCTTCTTCGACTTGGCTTTCAGCGACTTCTTGCTCGATTTTTTCGCTGAAGAGTAATTTTGGAATCACTTGAACGAACAAGATGATCCCAACGATTCCTAAGGGGTAGGCAAGACCATAACCCACAACAATACCTTGAGCTTCGCCTAGGGCTTCGGCTCCTGCCGCGAGCGCCGGAGCGCTAGACATGGCTCCCGCATAGATGCCAATGGCGATGTCTTTAGGTAGGCCCAGTGCTTGCTGACCTAAATAAATGATGAGACCACCGCTGCCCATGGTCACTAGAGCTAAGATGACTGGACGCAGGCCTTCTTTTCTTAGCGCTGAGAAAAAGCGACCTCCCGCAGCAATGCCGACGCTGTAGATAAAGAGAACTAAACCAATGCTGCCAACTCCCGTGGGAAAGACGTATCCGAAATGGCCGACAATCAGGGCAATGAAAAGCACCGCTGCTGAACCAAGCCGAAAACTCCCTATCCGAATGTTTCCTAGGATTAAGCCCAAGGAAAGCGTAGAAAAGAGGCAGAATAGGGGAGAGCTAAAGAGTAAGTGTACAGTTTCCATTCACTAGTTACTGGGGTGATATCTGCGGCGTGTAGTGAATGATAATCCACCAGTGATCAACCAGATTATGCTCAGGTGCATATAAACTATGATCACGTATCTAAGCTCAGATTTACTGGCTATTCCCAATATTAGAATAGTTCTTAATGACGTCTAATCTAGTGCTTTCAGCTTATGAAACGCATAGATATCCGCGCTTTCTCATTTGAGCTGATGAAGGGGGGATGATTTTATTTAATTTTCGGAGACCCGATGATAAGCTTGGCCTTTTGTTTGGCATCTGGCGTGAGTTTGGTGATTCCTAGGTATTGTTTGAAGAACCACATTATGTCGGAATTCGACCACTTAAGGGAATTCCAATAGAGGACTTTGAGGTCTCGACTGATGAACTTGATAGATCTTTTTCCAGGATACTTAGCGCGCTCGAGGTCAATAAAGCAGGAATTGATCTCAGTGGGGATGACTGGCGTTCCGTCAACGAAGGGAATGTTGAGATAGATATGTCGACCATAAAGGGCATTATGAATAATACCGGCTTGGTGAGCTTTTTTTACAAGATCGAGAATGGAGCGGAGGATTGCTCGGCGTTGAGCGCGTGGTGGCCAACCGTGTTGATCGTACCATTCGACTAGATTATTGAGTTCGCTCATCCCAGTTAGATTTTTTGATACGATTAGGCACTGGCGGTCCCCTTCGTGTTTACGGTTAGCGAACTGGAGGATACGCATGGTAGGGATTCCCGCGGATTGAAGTTTTTGGTAATTTCTCCATTCGATGGCGAAGGTGGGAATTTTTAGAAGCCTTAACAGCGTGTTAGTTGGGAAGTGATTTTGTTGCCGTTTGAGGTAGACGATCTCACCGCTGTTGAGAGTGATCCGGTGGACGTTGCTCCAGCTGACGGTTTTGTCTTTCCCTCTAAAATTACCTTCTTCCACAAGCTCACCTTCAGCTTGCCACCATGAGTCGAAGTCTGGATAGCCTGCTTGTTCGAAGATGCTTACCCATTGAGGATCGGTGAATGATTTATTAGTCATGATGAAGTAATCTGTAGTGGTGGTACGCGTTGAAACGATGAGCTCAGTAAAAGTTTTCTTAGCATATTTGTTATTCAGAGCAACCCGTTTACTTCAATGCTATAGTTAGGTCACCCAAGTCAGAGGATGCTGCATTTTTCTGAAGCGTGGTTCGATTCCACTTGAACCCCAGCGTGAGACCATCTCGCGCTTCGTGTTCCAGCGCTTATTATGGCATGTAGCTTCCCGCCGATTTGCTATGGCATTCTTGGTGCTCCAAATATTTAGAGGATGTAACACCTTTGATATGGCCGTAACGGTTTTCCTAACCGTTCGGCTGTGCACTCGCTGTGCATACAAGGGGGTAGACCTTTTATGGAAGCAACTCGACTGTGATCTAGATCTGGGGCAAGTTGTTCACTATGAGAAGTTCTCGCTCATGTGTGTAGTCTCCTTGGGGTGAGAAACTACCTGTTCATACGATTTGACTTCGCTCCGCTCAGTCTATGCTGGGAGGCTTGGCTGAATATGAAGCAGGAAAAATGACCGAGCATGAGCTATACGATTGATGTGGCTTGAGGGCGGCTTGATTTCTGTGATGCTAGTTTTTTTTGCTTCCCTAATACCTCTTCAATAAAGGGTGTTATTTTGATGATATACGTAAATTAAAGGATTTATTTTTCGGGTATCAGCTAATTTTATTTCACAACTTGACGTACGACGTAGTACCGATTTATTACGATGACACCCAAATAGATTCCCCATAATATAAAAGCTTTAAATATTATTGAATACAGAATCCTTCCGGCGTCCAAAGTTATAGCTTTGACCGGATCTCTAACACAGCGGATGAGCTTAGCTTTTGAGCTCGATGGAACCACTCGGTCTTAACAATTCACTCTTCCATTCAGCAACAGTGATGACTGGATCAGTGGATGGCGTTAGAGCGATGTCATTGGTTCGGGAATTATTGATAACTCCTATAATGGATCGATCGACGAAGTATCGATTTTTAGTGAAGAACTCACAGCTGAAGAGGCGAGCTTATTTTACGCTCATTAAACCCATATAGATGGCTCTTGGGAACAAGTTTCATCCTAGGATGGGTCAAGGTCAATCTATGTAATAACAAAACAAGTGATAGGAATGCTAACTATAAATCGAGAATTTAAACTAAGCACATTCATCGGAAATGTGCTGCTGTGCCTGATTGGATTGTTTTATTCCAGTTCCGCAGTTCATGCCGCGTCAGATCTAACCATCGCTAGTGATGGTACAGTCTCCAGTCTTGTTCTTTGGGACACAAACCGCCTAGCGAATGCTGGTGCTGGTGGATTCGAAATCGACAGTGGGGATGGCAATGGGTATCAAGATCCACAGAGTGTCAGCTACAATGGGGATGACGTGACTGTCACGGCCAGCGGTGGTTCGCCTAGTTATACCGTTCGTATTCTCGAGCGTGAGAAATACGTAGCGATTACCTTGCTGGATGCACAAGGCGTATCGGAAGATGATGGGAGTATTCTGCGGTTAAGCATTAAGCGGAGTGGTGATATCGGCGTAAAGAAATTTGATGACCTTGTTTCTATTGGAGGAAACTCAGCCTATACCAGAATTGAATGGGAGTATGCGTGGCATCAGCGTTTTAATGGAAGCGGTGGAGGGTTCGCGCTCTACGACGGCAGCCTATCAGATAGTGATCATGATCTGGCGCTGGCGGACATCTGGTCGACCGAGAGCGAGTCTGATATGCCTCGGCCGGCTGGTCAGACCAGCTGGACTCCCACCGATGTGCTGGCTTGGGTCGATCAATTTGCGACTAAGTTCTCGAATCAAACCAAGGCTGCGGTCCAAGCCTCCACAGAGGCAGAGCTGTATGCGATGACAGACGACTATGTGATTCCCAATGGATTTAAACGCGTTTACCTCCATTGCAACACTTGGCGGGGACAGTATTTCCTGACCGATCAAGTCATTGACGATGTGAACTTAGATGTATTTCCGAACGGTCAGAGCGATTTGAAGGCCTATGCGGATTACCTCGAGGCTAATGGGATACAACTGCAACTGCATAACTTGAGTTTAGGGATTGGTCTAGAAGATCCAGGCTACATTGTGGGCACTGTGGATCGGCGTTTGGCGAGTTGGGGTAGCGGCACATTGGAGTCCGAAATTACGGAAAGCAGCACCACGATCCAGTTCACCCCTGAAAGTGGAGTGGCTTATCCTCCGACTGAGGCTTGGGAACTCGAATGGTCGCTTTACATCCGTATTGATGAAGAGATTATTGGACTCACGGATATCGATACCTCGGGAAGTATCTGGCAGGCGACGGTCAGTTCCCGCGGCTACGGAGGGACTGATGCCGCTTCGCATGAGTCAAGTGCTGAGGTCGTTGGTATTTGGTGCCCTTATGGGAAAATGTTTGTTCCGGCCGATGATTTGGATCAACCCGATAGTCTGACGGATGAGATGGCTCAAAAATACGCTGCGTTGATTAATTATGCGGGGCTGGACCATCTCCATTTTGATGGAATGCGAATGCATGATTTTAAGCCATGGGTATCACGCGATCTGACCGGTCGTGTGTATAGCTATGTCGACCATCCTACCACGTCATCTCAGGTCGGAGATGTTATCCCTGCGAACTTTGAGTATGAGTTCAGTCAGAACCGGGAGAATAAAACGATCCTGTATCGTGAAATTGGTGTCAGTTTGAGAGATGAGCTGGATGCGACTGACGACTTTCAGGATTTAGCGATCAATTGGATGGGGGTTCATTTCCAACCTCAAGATGATATCATGGCCGACACGCGGGGAGTCGTGATGTCGAGACCCGCCAGTAGTAAGGGGCTTACGGTTGATCTGATGAAGAATCATGGATGGGCAGGTAAAACGCTGCTCTTGTTTCATCACTGGAAAACGATCGCTCCTGTATTGCACGACGATGATGTGGCCTACATCAGTGGGGTAATGGTGGAAGCGGATGGTGCGCACTACGAGTCTGAGGATGTGCTGGTGCTGGAGAGGGACGACAGTAATCAGTTTGTCTTCACACCTCACAGGGTGTTAGGGGGTGTTGACGATGAGATGTTTAAAATTAATCAGGAATATGGAACTGTCTGGCGCAGGCAGGTGATTAATGTCGGTGATACCTTGAGTGCCCTCAATAATCCGCATGCAGAGCAGGAACTAACTTTCTTTATTCGGAATCGATATGATGGGGATGCTATTTGGACGAATCCTCAGATCGAAATCGAAGGTTCGGGTTCGCTAGCAGTCATCGGAGATATAGATCCAGGGGAATCCTTAGAGTTCACCGGTGGAGAGACTGCCAATCTATTAGACAGTAATATGCGACTGATTCAGACGCTGCCCTTGCTGAAGTCATCATTTACCGTGCCTACGGGGGATGTCTCTATCAGCGTTCTGGGGAGTGGCAGTGCAGCGCTTGATATTCAATTTATCACCAAAGGCACGCCTTATGTGTTAAAGGCGAACGACAGTCTTCCAACTACGTATTCCGCATTGGTTGAAAATGGCGTAGGCAGTGGTAATTATGCTGCTGGAACGGTAGTAAACCTGCACGCAAATCCACCAAGTGGAGCCGTTTTTGATCAGTGGGTGGGGGATATTGCTACTGTTGCCAATGTCTATAGCCCGGATACAACGTTAACGATGCCTGACGATGGCATTGAGGTCGTAGCAGAATACGTTATGGCAGAGAATGTGGCGCTAGGTAAAAGTACCGAGCAATCATCCGAAGAAAGTGCTAACGATTCTGCCCTTGCGGTGGATGGAAATACGAGTGGTGACTTCGCCGATGGTTCTGTGACGCATACTGAGAATGAAGCGAATCCATGGTGGGAGGTGGATCTCGGAGATAACTATTATATCAGTGAAATCTGGGTCTATAATCGGACTGATGGTAACAGCAAATCCAGATTGTCGGATTTCACTGTTTCGGTTGAAGACAGCAGTGGGGCGACCCTCTGGTCTCAGACGGTAAGTGACTATCCAGATCCTTCTGTCGCACTCAATACTGGCGGCGTGTCTGGCAGTAAAGTCCGAGTGCAACTCAATGGCTCCAATGTATTACACTTAGCGGAAGTCGTAGTACTTAGCTACACGAATAAAGGGAGCTCCAATCTTGCTCTGGGTCAGAGCGTAACTCAATCGTCCACTGATCATGAGGGAGTGGCCGAGCGCGCTGTCGATGGCAATACTGATGGTGATTGGGCTGATGGTTCTGTGACGCATACGGAAAGTGAAGCTAATGCTTGGTGGGAAGTGGACTTAGGTGCTGACATTGATATCGGTGACATTGTCCTCTTTAATCGGACCAATAATAGTACGAAGAGCAGGTTGTCTGACTTTACCGTTTCGGTGATCGATAGTAATGATGTCACTACATTCTCTCAGTCGATTGCGAACTATCCTGATCCAACAACCACTATCAATGCTGACAATGCTGTCGGCAGCAAAATTAGGATACAGTTGAATGATACAGGTATCTTATCCTTGGCCGAAGTTAAAGTGTATGAAGGCACTGCTCCTGATATGCCAACCGCAAGCTGGTTGTTTGAAGAGGGGGAAGGAAGTATTGCAAGTGATGCGACTGGAAACGGACATCATGCTACGGTTGAAAATGCAACATGGGCGTACGGTGCATTAGATTTCAATGGAAGTAGTGCCCGTGTGCAGCTTCCAGCCTCAGCATTCGAAAGTATTAGTGATGAAATCACGATATCGATGTGGGTGTATGGCGCTGAAAGCCAACCAAGAAACGACACCGTTCTGTATGCGGAGGATGCTTTGGGAAATCAGGTTTTGAAAATTCACTTACCTTGGGGGAATTCCAAGATCTATTGGGATGCAGGTAGCAGTGAAGGCTATGATAGAATGATTGAACTCGCTGATGAGTCCGACTTCAAAGGTTGGTGGAATCATTGGGTGTTTACTAAGAACGTAGCCACACCCGGGTCGATGAAGATTTATCTCAATGGCGAATTGTGGCGGAGTGAATTTCTAACTACACAGGCCGTTGGTGAAATTGCGACTGTGACCTTGGGCTCCACTTTATTGGATAACTATTATGACGGGATGCTCGACGAGGTGAAAATCTATGATGTGGAACTATCCTTAGCGGAGGTCGAGGAACTTTATCAGAATACCTATCAGTCTAAAGCTGCCGAGGATTGGGATGGGGATGGAGCTTCAAATTTGAGTGAATACGTCGCAGGAACCGACCTTATGGATCCAAGTTCAATCTTCAAAGTTATTGATATGGTGCGAACAGAGGTCTCTGAATCCGAAAGTTCGATAGATGTGAGTTGGGCCTCTGTATCAGGAAAGAGCTATACCCTCCAACACAGTACCGATTTGATTGAATGGACAGATGTCACATCGGGGATCGATGCCGATCCTCCAGCAAATAGTGTCACGCACGAACCTGAGGGGCCGGCGGCCTTTTACCGTGTGATAATCGAATAAGCTCAGGGTGCCAGTTTCCGGCTGGCCCTCGTTTATTACTTTCCTAAGGCCTCGGCGATGAAGGGGACTGTGCGGGTTTTTTTGTTGGAGGCGACCACTCCAGGCAACTAGACCACATGTGCTGGGCGGTCGAAGCTTTTGGTCTTTAGTATATAGGGGGGAAGTTGTGGTAAGAAAGTCAAAGAGGACTTTTCAAAATGGGCTGGTTTCCCGAGGAGCTTGTGTGATTGTTATCTCCACATGCTTAAATCTTTTCTGACTCCCTCATGAATATGCCACTCTTCAAATTTAATTCATCACTAACCATTGCAACTATTTGCTCAAACTCAGAGGAATTTACAACTAGATGTGAGGTTTGTAACATATCTAGAGCTATTAGTTTATACGAAAACCTCCAGTTGTCTTTCATCAAGCCAAGGCTACTCACAGAATGGCCATACATAGCGAATGCTGGTAGGTATCATGACATTTTTCATCAAGATGTCGTAGATGAGCTGAATAGGAATGGTATTTCAGGATTAAAGTACCACCCAGTAAAAGTGGTTGGTACAGCAGTAGAGTCGATGCCTCCTGTCCCTACCTACTATATAGTAGAGCCCATTGGTTTGATTGATTTTATCATTCCTGAGGATGAATATTATCCGCCATGTGAGGGCTGTGGGATTTTGAAGCCAAGACGCTTTGGTGCTGTAAAAAAACCTTTTCAGTTCTTAGAGGAAACATGGGATGGCTCAAATGTGGTAAGGATCAGAAACCATTGGCAGCATATATTCTTCGTTGATCAAAAATTCATTGATATACTCAGGGTTCATGACTGGCATCATCAAGTTGCCTATGGGACAGCCAACAGAAAGTATGAGTCTTTGACCTTTGGTGGCAAAACAAGCCCGGGTGTAGGCGTGCAGGATATTGACTCTAACGATTGGTTTGAAAAGACCATGCGTAAGTTGAACGAGCTATAAGTTATGCTTCATGGTGAATATTGAATCGGCGACCTGCGGTACCGCATATCTGGCTGACCGGTAAAGGTGAGTCTACGGACTCGACGGTCGGTTTTGATTCCGCTGATTATTCTAAGAAGCTCGCAGGAACGGATTTTACGATAGAGGACCTGGCTATGCGCTCTCTCTACTGGCAAGATGCTGAATTTATTGGTGAGGATAAAATCAAAGGTCAGGACACGAAAATTGTGCGCGTTAAAAACCCTGATCAGCGTGGCCCTTACCAGTAGGTAAACCTTTGGATTATCCCAGAATCAGCAACGCTCATGAAGCTTGAGGGCTACAACTGGGACAGTAAGATTACCACTCGCTACCGTATTCTTAGCGTGATGAGAGATGAGCGCCAACGTTACGCCCTAGAAAAGCTCAAGATCGAGTCTCTGGACCCGAGCAACGGAAAGGTGAAGAGTTACAGTTACCTTGAGTTTTTTCCCGTTAAAAAACGAAAATTCACGAAGATCCGTGGGATTCGCTAGTGATAAGGGATTTTTTCCTCTTGGGTCGGTTCAGGTGAAATGATAAAAAAGTACATCTGAGTCTCAATTTAGGTTAGGTCACAAAGAGGTCATTTTTCTCAGGTAAGTTACAGCTGATGAAAAAACATTACCTAAACAAACCCGTCCTCCTCGCTTGCCTTTCTTTTACCTTAGGCCAAGTAAACGCTGAAAAGTCATCCGTCTTGATGGAAAAAGCGATATTCCTCCAAGAAACAAAAGAGGATTATCCTGCCGCAGTTGGCGTTTATGAAGAAGCGTTAAAAGAGTCCAAAAGAGAGAATAAGCAAAGCGAAATCCTGTTTCGTATGGCGGATACTTATGAAAAACTTGGTAAAGATGAAGAGCTATTAAAGACGCTCAAAAGACTGATCAAGACTGGAGACGCTAGAAACGAATGGGTCAAAAAAGCGGTTAAACTTGTTAAGGAATTAGATGAAGCCAAAGCACCTTCAAAGAAAGTAATCGCGGTACGAGATACGATTCTTAAAGCTACCGAGACGAGAGAGCGTCAACCTTTCCTCAATGTTTGTAGCAAAAGAATGCAAGAGGCTTTAACCGAGGAGCTTTTTGAAAGCTCATGCGACATGGTGACTCCATTGTTAGAAGTAGGCTATGAATTATCCCTAAAATCGGCTGATACCTCTGGATTATATCAAACTTATGTCTGGTGGGTTGAGTGTAAGGATTCGGCTAAAATTACTTTAACGATACTCTTCGATAGAGAGGGCTTAGTTGGAGGAGCCTATTACCGATAATCGATTCAACTTATGAGCCGTTGGCAAATGAAATCCCCAATTTGGCGCCATGGAGGCATCTTCGTAGCATCAGTGTTGCCTGTGCTCTTTTTGGGATGGTTTTTTCTAAAAAGTGCGGAGGATTCGTTAATTGCCGAAAGAGTTCGTGGGGACAAGCAAGCTCGACATATTATTAAGCTTAACGCCGAAAAAGCAGAAGATTCTATCGCTGACGTGAATCAGTATTTCTTTGAAATCTCGGAGGGCCCAAGCTGGTATGAAACTTTGAGCAAAGATTCTCGCATTGGTGGAATCCGGTGGCGTGATACTCAAGAAGTCATTCTTCAGCCACGATCAGCTGAAGTTTCTCGATGGTTACTTACCAAAGAGGAGAAGAGATTGGAGTTGATCGATTGGCTGGAAAATTCACGATTTCAATTTTCTCCTGCATACGTCCTCTTTGTGATTCAGGAATCGGGGTTATCGGAGCATTTCTCTTTGTTGGTGGATCAACTTACGTGGGAGTTAAACTCTGACGACCTCAGAGGTGTGTCGCTCGCAAACGGGATTGCCATTCTTTGGAACATTGAGGCGTTACCTGTGGTTGAAGGTAAATACCGCTGGCAAAAAGAAACTTACGAGGTGGCGGTTCAAGGTGTTGGCGAAAATGTCGGTCTTGTTGCCGTCTTAGCACCACTTTCATCTGAAAATAAACCGTATAAAACGATCCTTACCTTTTGCTGTTTGAGCTGGGTTTTAGGCCTTTTGCTATTCCTTCTTTTTTACTCTAGAAAAAAGGAACGCGAAGCGCATGAAAGTTTGGATCAACTATCGGCGGTGGCGCATGAACTCCGAACGCCTCTCACCGGAATGAAGTTGCTGCTGGAGCGGATCAAAAGCCAATACTCTGACATTCCTCACCTTGACCAAATTGAAAGTGAAAGACAGCGTTTGGAGGGGATCATGGAGCAGTTTTTAGTTCAGGGAAAACTTCAGAAAGGCACATTACAGCTTCGTGCCGAAAATTGGCAAAATTGGCTCAAAAATGAGCATGCGAGGTATCTTAATTTAACGAGGAATGACTTAACATTACATTTGGAGTTACTCCCTCAACACCAAACCAATGTTTATTTGGACTACAGTTTGATGAGTATTGTTGTCTCTAATTTATTAAAAAATGCCGAACAATACGGAGATGGATCAGAGGTGACGTTAAAAGAAGCATCACATGAAAATTCGGTTGGATTTGAGGTGGTTGATGCGGGTCTAGGAATGGATCAAGAATTACAAAAAAGAGTCTTTCAAAAATACGAGCGTGGAGAGATGTCGCTCTATCGAAATTCAGAAGGTTTAGGGCTAGGGCTCAGTCTGGCTAGAGACATTATTTCACACCATGATGGCCATATAGAAATCTTCAGTGAAGACGGTAAAGGAACACTGGTGCGGGTCACCCTCCCAAAAGAATAGAATCATGAGCGCAACAATCCTCATCGTCGAAGATGACTCCAGTATTCGGCAAGCTGTCGTAGAAGAATTACGAGCGCAAGGCTGGAAGGTTGAGCAAGCTATGGATGGCGAACTCGGGCTAGAGCTGGCGATGGGAAAAGCCTTCGACTGTCTTGTTCTAGACCTCATGTTACCCAGAATTCATGGCTATGAAATTTGTAAAAGCCTAAGACGAGAAGGAAAAGAGGTTCCCATTATAATGATGAGCGCATTAGGGGAGGAGCGAAACGTACTTAAAGGCTTTGAAGTCGGAACCACCGACTATCTGCGTAAACCGTTTTCTCTAGCGGAACTAGTAATGCGAATCAAAGTTCATCTTGGTGATGTAGGGGGAGAAACACTTGCGTTTTTAGAATATAAACTTCACCTCCAGACCTCGGCCTTAACGCTCCCGTCTGGGGATCAAGTTACGCTTACCAAAAAAGAAAAAGGGGTGCTGCTTTGCCTGATTCAAAAGAAAGGTCACGTGTTGACTCGCCAGGCTTTGCTAAACGAAGTCTGGGGGAATCACTGGACGCTTGGAGAAAGAAGTGTTGACCGCTGTATCAAAACACTGCGTCAAAAGCTCTCCGATCCAGTGGAACTCAAGACGATCCGCCAAGCTGGATATACTTGGGTTCAGAGCACTAGAGCTTAGGTAATAAAGGTATGAGTCTTTAACCTACAGTGGTAAAATAAGCCCGGGTGTAGGTGTGCAGGATATTGACTCTAACTATTGGTTTGAAAAGACCATGCGTAAGTTGAACGAGCTATAAGTTATGGTTTATGGTGAATATTGAATCGGCGACCTGCGGGTGAGCGTGTTCTGTGGCTCAGCGGGTTGGCTTGGTCGGTTTTATGTTCGTACGTGGACCTAGGGTTGCGCGCGTTGCGCTTACCCTAGGCTGGGTATGAGTGAGGCCTTCAGCCTCATGTTGGGAGAGGAGAGACTTCTTCGATGCCTGTAGGAGAGTGAAGTCAGTATCGGGCGCTTTGACGGCTCCTATATTTCGAACTTTTCGCGTCTTTCGCGGTATGAAATCTCAGTTACTTTCCTAGGGCTTCGGCAATGAAGGGGGCGGTGCGGGATTTTTTGTTGGAGGCGACGCGTTCGGGGGTGCCTTGGGCGACGATGGTTCCGCCTTGGTCGCCGGCTTCTGGTCCCATGTCGATGAGGTAGTCGGCTTCTGCCATGATGGCGGTGTGATGCTCGATAACGACAACCGTGTGGCCTTCGTCGACGAGGCGATGGAGGACTTCGATGAGCTTTCTTACATCTTCTTGGTGAAGGCCAATGGTGGGTTCCTCGATGAGGTAGAGGTTGGTGTGATTTCTCGTGACGTTACGGATGGACTTGCGTCCCTTAGTGAGTTCTGCCACGAGCTTGAGTCGCTGGGCTTCACCACCGGAGAGAGTGGGGGAGGGTTGGCCGAGTTTGAGGTAGCCGAGTCCTGTGTCATCTAACAGCGAGAGCGTGCGGTGGAGTTTGGTGTGATTTTTAAAGAACTCGGCGGCGGTAGAGATGTTCATTTCTAACACATCGCCGATGGTTTTTCCGTTGTAGAGAATTTCGAGTGTTGCTTGGTTATAGCGTTTTTCACTACATGCGTGGCAAGGCACCCAGGTGGTGGGAAGGAAGTCCATTTCTAACTTAATGCGTCCGTTACCCTTACACTCTGGGCACTGGCCTTCGGCATTGTTGAAGCTGAAACGGGAGGCTGTGTAGCCGCGCATGCGAGCTTCTGGGACGACGGAGAAGAGCTTGCGGATGTCATCGAGTATTTTTACATACGTCGCGGGGCAGGAGCGTGAAGTCTTACCAATGGGGGATTGGTCGACCTCGTAGCAGTATTTAATCTTCGTGAAGCCTTCTACTTTCGAATAGTAGTCAGAGGCATTCTTCGGTTTTTTAACAGCGTGAGGAAGGGTGCCGCGCATGAGGGAAGATTTCCCGCAGCCTGAGACTCCTGAGATGACCGTGAGGCGGCCGAAGGGGATGCGGACATCAATATCCTGGAGGTTGTTGTAACTGCAGCCAAAGAGTTTGAGCCATGCGCCTTTCTCTGCAATTTTGGGAATGCTGCGGCGTTTACCTAACAATGGGTGCTGGAGTGGGTTTGAGAAGGCGTGCAATGTCGGTGAGTCTGGGAACTCTTTGAGTGTTTTCTTGAGCTGAGATTTCTTGCCCGAGGTGTTTGCTACGATCGTGCCGCCATTGATGCCAGCGCCTGGACCGAGGTCGATGAGCTGAGTGGCGCGGCGCATGGTTTCCTCATCGTGTTCGACAATGAGGAGGGAATTCCCTCTTGCGCGCAGGGCTTCGAGAGTTTCTAACAGTTGCTGGTTGTCGCGTGGGTGGAGACCGATGGTTGGCTCATCGAGTACATAGAGCACGCCTGTTAGATTGGAGCCAAGTTGAGCCGCGAGTCTGATTCGCTGGGATTCACCGCCGGAGAGTGTGTCTGCGGAGCGATCGAGTGAGAGGTAGTTGAGGCCGACTTTTTCAAGAAATCGGAGGCGCTGGATGATTTCTGGGAGGATGTCTCTGGCAATGATTTTATCACGACCGGTGAATGACCATGTCTCTAACATGTTGGCGGCATCAGATACAGAGTGTCTGCTGAGGTGGGCGATGTTGTTGTCTTTGATGAAAACGAAGCGAGCGTTCTGGTTAACGCGATCACCGAGGCATTCGGGGCAGGTTTTACGGACTGTATCTTCGTCAGAACTATTCGAGCGGCTGAGCTCTTCCGCTATTTCAGCTTCAGCTTCTGAGTTGTATTCATTTGGCTTACTCTTCCGCTTTTTCTTTTTGCCCGTGCTTTCGACGATACTACCGTAGCCTCGGCATTCTGGGCACCAGCCTCTTGGTGAGTTAAAGGAGAAATGGTGTGGGTCGAGCTCTGGGAAAGAGATTCCAGTGACGGGTGAGACGCGGGCGGTGCTGTAGGTGTCTAACTGGAAGTTGTCTTCGTTGCTTTCGGTAGCGAGTGCACACTGGCCTTTCCCTAGGCTGAGAGCCTGGGTGAGTTGGTCGATATCTGGCGTGGTGTCATCTGTGATTACCGCGAAGATGTCGTGTTCCTTATAGCGTGCGAGGGCGGTAAAATCCTCAGTCGCGATGAGTTTTCCATCGACTAAGAGTAGTTCGATGCCCTTACGGCCGGCCGCGGATGCAACATCGGTATGGAAGCCTTTTCTGCCTCTAATGAGAGGGGCTAGCAGGAGTGTGCGTTTCTTGGCTTTGAACGCTTTATTGAGTTGTTCGAGAATAGCATCGACGGTTTGTGAAACGACAGCTTCGCCTGACTCTGGGCAATGCTGGGTGCCGAGCTTGGCGTAGAGGAGTCTGAGAAAATGAAAAATTTCTGTGACTGTGCCTACGGTGGACTTGCCGCCGCCACGTGAGACGCGCTGCTCAATGGCGACTGTAGGTGGGAGACCTTCTATCTTATCGATGTCTGGTTTCTCTAACTGCCCTGCAAACTGGCGGGCGTAAGGTGACATGGAGTCGAGGAAGCGGCGTTGACCTTCGGCGAAAATAATGTCGAAAGCGAGGGTGGATTTACCAGATCCAGAGAGGCCGGTGACGACGACTAGTTCATCGCGGGGGATGGTGAGGTCGAAGTTCTTAAGGTTGTGTTCGCGAGCTCCTGAAATTTTTATACTGTTAGATAGTTCGGGCGGAGTGCTCGGCGAGCCCTCCCTACCTCGGGTAGGACTTAGATCGTTATTAAGAGCTTTGGCGGTTTCAGTTTCGCTGGTGAGGATGTCTTCTGGTGTGCCATGGAAGACGATTTGGCCGCCATCAGTTCCTGCGCCGGGTCCTATTTCAATGAGGTGGTCGGCGGAGCGAATGATATCGAGGTTGTGCTCGATGACGAGGAGTGTGTGCCCAGCGTTGACTAGTGATTGGAAGACTTGGAGAAGCTTCTCGATGTCAGTGAAATGGAGGCCAGTCGTGGGTTCATCGAGGATGAGAAGTTGGCCGTTTTCTGTGACTTTCTTGGTCTTGGCGAGAAGTTGGCAAAGCTTGATGCGCTGGGACTCACCGCCAGAAAGTGTGTTGAGTGGCTGACCGAGGCGGAGGTAGCCTAGGCCAACATCGACGAGTGGCTTGAGCGTCTTCGCAATTTTTGTCTTGAGAGTGAGCGTTTTAGATTTGGCTTCTCCCTCAGAGATAGCAAAGAATTTGAGAGCCTCAGTGATGGTGAGGCTGAGGATGTCTGCGATCGATTTCCCCTGGAGTTTGATGTCGAGAGCTGAGCTATTGTAACGTGATCCATCACACTCTGGGCATGTGATGTAGAGGTCGCTGAGGAACTGCATTTCGACCTTTTCAAAGCCATTTCCCCAGCAGCGTTCGCAGCGGCCAGCGCCTGAGTTGAAAGAGAAGTAACCGGCTTTGACATTTTTCTCAGCGGCTTCGTCAGTGAGGGCGAAGAGTTCACGGATGGCATCGAAAGCACCTGCGTAGACCGCGGGTGTGGAGCGTGGAGTCTTAGTGAGTGGTGACTGGTCCACGCGCTCGACACCGGCAATGTGATCGATTCCTTTGAGTGATTTGATGAATGCAGGATCTTCCTCTGTGTTGTGAAGAAATGCTTTCTGGAGATTGAGGTAGATGACGTCGTTGGCCATTGTGGATTTCCCTGAACCCGAGACACCTGTTAGGCAAGTGAAGGTTCCAATAGGAATGGAGATCGTCTGATTCTCAATGTTGTGTTTGTGTGCGCCAGTGAAGGTGAGCTTTTTACGTGATTTGCGGCGCTTAAGAGGTGGCTCAATACGTTTTTCTCCAGTGAGGTAAGGGAGGGTGACTGAAGATTTGAAATTTGAGATTTGAGATTTGAGATCGCCAGTCACTGGACCGTGGTAAGTGATTTGGCCACCTTGCTCACCCGCGGCTGGGCCTATATCGAGGAGGTTGTCCGCCTGACGCATCACGGCTTCTTCGTGCTCAACGACAACGACAGTGTTCCCTTTGTCTCGCAGGTTATGCATGACTTTGATGAGACGGTTTACGTCACGGGCGTGGAGGCCGACGGTGGGCTCATCGAGTACAAAGAGGGTGTTAGTGAGAGCCGCACCAAGGCAGGTAGTGAGGTTTACGCGCTCGATCTCACCGCCGGAAAGGGTGCGGGCTGTTCGGTCGAGGGTCAAATAGCCGAGACCTACGTCGTTCAAGTAGCCAAGTCGGCTGGTGATTTCTGACATAGCATGTTTAAGCGATGTCGACTGGTGAGTGTGGCTTGAAGTGTGAAGTGATGAGTGTGAAGTGATGAGTTCTTCGAACCAACCTTTTAAGTCCCCAAGTGGAATGTGCCAGAGGTCAGGGAGGGTTTTGCCATTAATTTTAAAGCAAAGCGCATCGGGCTTGAGGCGGGTGGCATTACAGACGTGGCAATCTGTGTAGGCTCTATAGCGGGAGAGGAAAACGCGGACATGCATTTTGTATGCCTTGGTCTCCATCCAGTCGAAGAAGCCGCGGACTCCGTACCATTTACCAGCCTTCCAGAGCTTGTCGGCATTGCCTGTTTCTCCTTTGAGAATCCAATCTTGGTCCTTTTTGGGGATGAGATGCCAGGGGGTGTTGGTGTCGATGCCTTGCTCGCGTGCGCAGCGGATGAGGTCGTCCTTACACTCGGCTCCGCGTTCTCCCTCGAAGGGCTTGATGACGCCTTCGCGGATTGTGAGGGTCGGGTCTTGAATGGCCTTGTTGAGGTCAATGCCGATGATGCGACCGAAGCCGCGGCACTCTGGGCAGGCGCCGAGTGGGGAGTTGAAGGAGAAGAGTGAGGCGCTAGGTGGGCGCAGGGTGAAACCAGTATTTGCGTTTTTCCACTCTGTAGAAAAGGTGTTGAGTGCAGACTGATCTGTATTGAACTGGGAGAGAATGGAGCAGTTGCCTTTGCCGTAGTTGAGTGCTGCTTCTAGTGCTTCGTGTAATCGTGTTTTGTTAGGAGCGCTTAGCTTGATTCTATCCTGAATGATGATGGCTTGTGGCTCTCCCCAGGGTGAGTCGTCAGGTGCGTCATCGGTGCGGAGAATTTCACCCCCTTTAAGAACCCGGAGGTAGCCTTGCTGGCTGAGGAAGTTGAAGACCTCGGCGGTGGTAGCATCGGTTGAGATCGTGATGGGAAAGAGAATAAGAACACTCTCGTCAGCGAGGTTTTCATAGGCCCATTCGATGATAGAGGCGGGGGTGTCGGGCTTGATCTCTTCGCCGGTCTCGGGATCGAAGGCGCGGGCGAGTTTCGGGAAGATGACTTTGAGGTAGTCATTGAGTTCAGTGAGAGTGCCGACGGTGGAGCGGGTGGTGCGGATGGCATTTTTTTGCTCAATAGCAATCGCGGGAGGGATATTGTCGATACGGTCAACAATGGGCTTGTCCATGCGGTCAAGAAACTGGCGGACATAGGGTGAGAATGTTTCGACGTAGCGGCGTTGGCCTTCGGCGTAGAGGGTGTGGAAGGCGAGTGAGGATTTCCCTGAGCCAGAGGGGCCAGTAATGACCGTGAGCTGATTGGTTGGGATGTCGATGTCGAGGTTCTTGAGATTGTGTTGGCGGGCTCCTCGGATCTGGATGGCTGGGATGTTCTCTGGCACGTGGGGAGTCTAATCTCGATTGAGGCTAGAGCAATTAGGAATTAGGGGTGAGTGAGGGAATCTTTGTGGTTTTTTTTGTGGACCGCGAAAGTTGCGGTAAAGGTCGAGGATGCTGTACCACGAATCGTGCAAATTTCACGAATGGTGTGAGGCTGGCTTTCAGCCAGCTGGGAGGGCGTGATGGTTTTCCTAGGCTGACGCTTCGTTCTAGCCTAGGCGGGTATAAATTTCGCCGATGGCGAAAGGGGATGAGGTGTCACTGGGTACAGCTAGAGCTTTGGACAGAGTGCTCCGTGAAGGCTCAGCTGAGTGTGAGGGGGGCTTTTCCTAGGCTGGTATGCGTTTCGCCTTTGGTGAAAAGGATGAGCTATTTTCTAGGGACTTCGATGAGGAGGGGGGATTCAGCGAGGTCGGAGGGCGCGACGACTGGGGTGTCTTTTGGGAGGTTGGAGATGCTGCCATAGCGTTGCTCGATGAGAGCTGCGACTGTTGGGTCGTTGAGGTTATAAGAATCCATGCTGCGTGGTGTGCAGAGTTCGATGCCGGTGGCGTGTTTGTAAATTTTCCAGACGAGCTCTGAGCAATAGAGGTGTTCATCGTCCCAGAGGAATTTGAGGTCGTAGGGTTTATCGAGTTGTTGTTTTGCCCATACCTCAGCTTTGACGAGGTTGGCGGGAGTGATCTGGCTGGTGTCTTTGAGACGGCGTGCGTGAAAGCTGCGCGGGTGGCGCTTTATCCAGTCATCGAGTTTAGTGTATTTGACGGGTTGGACGGCTTCGAAGACCCACCATTGATCTTGGTCTTGAAAGACGACGCCGACATGGGTCCACTTTGACTCGGTGGCAGCTTTGATGGCATTGGCTTGGCCGCGGTGGCCGCTCTGGAACACGATATCCCCATCTTCAAGAGCGTAGGGATTGTGAGTACTGTATTGGCCGTAGCTGATAGAGAGAACTGCCGAAAGGGCGATGATGATAGGGAAGAAGAGTTTTTTCATAGGTGAACGCTAGTGGCTCCTAAACTCTAGGTTACTATTGCCTATCTGTCTTGCTCAAAAGAGAGCTTAAGAGTTATGATTGCTTATAACAGCACCCAAGCAATGGCTGCGACGAAGATAGCCAAGAAAAGCGTGAGAATAGGGACACTGATGCCAGTGTTTGCAGAGGCTAGATGAATGGGCTGGAGGGCCGTGGCAATGAGGAAACTAGGCTGGTTGAACTGTTGTTGGCGGCTGTGTTCAGCAGCTTCTATTTTTTTTACTATGGCACCGAGTTCATCTGCCATTTCAGCAGCGGTAGGGTAGCGTAGCTCGCGCTGAGGGTGGATGGCCTTGAGAATGATGACATCGAAGTCTTCGTAGGAGTCGCTGAGTTTTGAGGCTGAAAGATAAGGATAGGGGACGAGGCGACCTGTTAGTAGTTCGTAAAGCATGACTCCAGCGGAGAAGATGTCAGCCTTTTGGTCAATCCCGTGTGGGTCGCGCAGAACTTCAGGAGCTGTGTAGCCTTTGGAGCCGTAGATCGTTCCTCCATCATGTGTGTCGTCGAGTGGGCGTGATAGGCCAAAGTCGACAATTTTGGGGCGGGCCTCGTCATCGATGAGAATGTTAGCAGGCTTGATGTCGCGATGGATGAGTCCTGACCTGTGCGCGTGATCGAGGCCACGGCAAATCTCTGCAATGAGAATGGCCGCTTCTTTCATGTCGATCTTGCGTTTGTGTGCACTCTGGAAAAGGGTGCGGCCAGGGATGTATTCCATGGCGAGAAAAAGTATTCCGTCTACCGCCCCAAAATCGTAAATACGAACCAAATTCGGGTGGCTTAGTTTACCCATCGCCTTGGCTTCAAGTTTGAAGGCGTTGCGGAAAGAGGGGTCATCTCCAAATTCCCTGGGGAGGATCTTTATGGCAACTTCTCGATCAAGTTTGAGCTGCTTAGCTAAGTAGACAGCTCCCATGCCCCCCTTCGCTAGAAAGGAGTCTACTTGATAGTCAGTCAGTAGCTCATTGAGTTCTTCGGGTGATGGTGGTGTGAATCCGTTCGGCATCCTTGCTATGGTAGTGTCCTTATTTTAGGGGATGACGGGGGATTTAACGGATCATATGTAAGAAGGGAGAAAAGGAAAGTTAGTTTTTGGAGCCTTGTTAGAAAAAAGGAAAAACCCAGGTCACTGGTGTGAGCCTGGGTTTAAAATAGTTTAATGGAAGGGACTATTTATGAGGCAGATGTAGCTGTTGGCTCAATGCTGCTAGATTTGTTCGCTGACTTTGTTTTTGTTGTCCCATTTTTCTTCCATTCAATGAGGAAGGCAGCAGTATCAGTATCTTTTTTCGCACTCGCGAAAATGTCAGAATCGATCTGAGCGTACGCAATGGAAGTAGTTTTGCGGATCTCAATGCTGTCACCCCACGGAGTGCCGTCGACCCAGTTCCAATTTTTGTCACCTTCGGTGTAGGCTCCAATCCAGCATGCGCCCCATGACGGGATGATCGTCTTGATTTTTGCTACGTCATCCTTGTTTCCGAGAATAGCGAGTGTTGCGCCGTATTTTTTACAGAGCTGTTCCGCTTCCTTCCAGGTGATGTCGTCATTAATAAATGCGACTAGGCGTATTCCACCATCGAGTAGGACTGCTCGCTTTTCAGTAATGAGCTCACTGAGGGCTGGGTTTTTAGCCGTAAGTTCAGTAATGAATTGTTTTTTAAGGTCTTCTTCTGAGAGGGAGTGGGAAGCTTTGGTAGTTTCCGTAGGGGCTGGTGAGATACTTCCGCCAGTGGTCTCGAGCTGATTGTTAACCTTAGTCTGATTTTTATTTGCGGCCGTTGTGTTCGCAAGATCGCCAAGGGGTTTAATGAGTTTGTTTTTGGAAGAGTCATCAAAATAGACTTCGAGTTTGGATCCGTCTTCTTTGATGTGAATTTGATCAGGGGTTTCCGAGTTTTTTTTCTCTACTACAGCGATGTCTGCTTTTTTCGCTTCGTAGGCTTGCCATGCGTAGTAGATGCCCGCGGATAGAGCGACGATGAGAACGAAAGATAAGGGTCCGGAGCTCTTTTTCTTTACTTTTTTAGTCGAGACTGTGGTGCGAGCTGTAGAGGCACTGACAACAGCCCTAGGTACCGCGCTAGTAGCTTTTGGGGCGAGTTTCTGGCCGGTTTTTATGCGGCGGCGGACTTCACCCAATTTCTCTGAGAGTTCTTCTGCGGACTGGAAGCGTAATGCCGGGTCAGCGGCCATCGCTTTTCGAATCGTGCGCTCAAGTGAATTATCAAATTTTCCGAAGCGTTCGAGTGGTTGGTAAATTTGAGCTGGCATTTTTCCAGCGAGGAGCTCGTAAAGCATCACTCCTACTGCGAAAATATCTGTGGCAGCACCCACTTTTTCGGGAGCCGCGACCACTTCAGGAGCCGCGTAACCAGGGGTGCCGTAGATAACACCTGATTCAGTGTTGCCGGATGGGCGGGCGAGGCCAAAGTCACCAATTTTAGGGGTGCCGTCTTTGGTGATGAAGATGTTTGCTGGCTTGATGTCGCGGTGCAGTATGCCTGCTTTATGCGCGTCATAGAGACCATTTGAGATGCCAATGATAGTTTCTACCGCTTCGAGTTGTGGTAGCTGTTTCTGGTATGCGTGTTCGTAGAGTGTGGTGCCATCGACAAATTCCATGACGATGTAAAGCATGCCGTCCACTTCTCCAAAGTCGTAGACTCCGATGAGGTTGGGGTGGTTGAGGCGAGCCATGAGCTTTGCTTCAGATTCAAAGCCCTGGCGGAAAGTTTCATCTGAACCTAGTTCAGGTGGGAGGATCTTGACTGCAACTGGGCGGTCAAGAGATGTCTGTGTGGCTTTATAAACTGCACCCATGCCACCAGTGGCGAGAAGACAGTCGAAAGAATAAGCAGGGAGAAGCTGGCTGATGACTTTAACATCAGGTGCTTCAAAGGGGATAGCTTGAGGAATTTGATCGGACGACATTAGATTATAATTTACTAAGTAGATTAACTGGGCGAGTTACAAGAAACATTCATGGAAAGGTCAAGTGTACAAACATGTGTATAATGTAACATTTCTGTGAGGAACTTAATAACTCTAACAAGCGAAGGCGATTACTGATGAACGAGAATTTTATAATGGAAGATGTAGGGCGCGAGGGGATCGAGCGTATGGTGAAGTTATTTTACAAACAGGTGCCAGAGGATTCTATCTTAGGGTCGATGTACCCTAAGAATGATTTGGTGGGGGCTGAGGAAAGGCTTAGTGACTTTTTATTGTACAGATTAGCAGGTGATGAAACTTACACACAGAAGCGAGGACACCCTAGGCTGAGAGCACGTCACATGCCATTTCAGATAGGAATTCGTGAACGTGATCGCTGGGTAGCACTGATGGATACGGCGATGGATGAAGCAGAACTTTCAGAGGAAGCCAAAACGATGTTGCACGATTTCTTTCTGCAGATTGCGGACTTCATGCGGAATGTGCCCGAAGGAGGCGGAATTAATTTTCGTCCTCAATAATACTGAGAGTGAAGACTATTCTGGGGAGTGAGGTAACTCGACCGAATCACCGTGGTCTTGGGGAAGTAGTCAACAGGGCTCAACGCTGTTGCTCAGCACTCCGTGTAACACTAAGTATACGACGAGGCCGAATATAAGCCATTTTACGAGCGGTGAGAGTTGCTCTCTACCTTGGTGCTCCTTAGTATTATCCTCAGGACTGTCCATACAAGTGTGAGGGGTGGGATCGGATTTTATTCTCTAAAAGGAAGCTCTGAGGGTTTATTTCGACCAGCCTTTTTTGCGAGCGTATTGGTATTTTTCGATTCCACTGACGATGCCTTCGGCGATGCGCTGGCGGTATGAGCCTTTCTTAACGGCACGACGTTCACTGGAATTCTGCAAAAAACCACCTTCAACGAGAATGGCTGGGTTTTTCGCATTTCGGATGACGTAGTAGCGCGCAAATTTCACCCCTCGATCGTATGCCCGAGTTTTTGAGAGCATGGCTTCTTGCACATATTTCGCGAGTGATTTAGAGCGAGACGTGTAGTAGAATGTTTCAATGCCATTAGCCGCTTTTCGGTAGGTATAGTTGTAATGAATTGAGACAAAAATAGAATTTCCGTAGCGGTTGCCTATGGACGCGCGTTTTTGGAGGGAGATGAACACGTCGCTAGTGCGTGTCATCTTTGTGCGATATCCCTTACGCTTAAGCAGGTATTCTACTCGCTTAGCCGTATCGAGAGCGAGGTGTTTTTCGTAGACCTTGTCGTAGTTTCCGCCGATGTCCTTTCCTCCATGACCAGCGTCGATAACTACTGTGCTAAAAGCTCCCGCCGTAGCGACACCGCAGGATGCTATCAATAGGAGCGCGGTGAATAGGTGGCGGAGGGTTAGCATGAATTTTTGAAGGTGAATAGATGTAGTAGGGAAAAAGCTAGATAACTATACCATCAATTCGCATAATGGTGCCTGTTTGTCAATATTTCAGCTCTAGCAGCGTTACTGATAGAACCTAGGGTTTTGAGGGTTTCTTTCAGGAAAGTGAAATAAATTATTTTAGCCAATTACATCCGTTTTTTCAGGAGTGAGAAAGCCTTGTTCGATAAGGAATCCTTCTGCATTATCTAGTGTTTGCACAAAATACTGCTGGTTGACATTGAAGTTGAAGAAGGAGTGGGTGGCGCGGCTGAAGGGAAAAAAACGGGCGATGTTTCTCTTGGAGCGAAGCCGTTGGCAAAATTTGTCTACGGCCGCGACTGGAGTCACAGGGTCTGCATTGCCATGAAAAAATAGCATTGGTGGGAGTTTTCGGCGGATGTTTTTTGTTGGGCTGGTGCGGCGTGCATCCCTTTTATTCGGGAATAAGTCGTGTCCGATTCCACTCTTGGATGTGTCGATGATTGCGCTCCAAAGGATGAGAGCGTTGGGGGCTCCAGAGAAGAATCCGTCGTGTTCGATTTTTTTGTGCATGGCGGCACAGAGAGCTAGATGTGCTCCGGAGCCTGATCCGCCAGCAACAATTTTTTCGGGATCGATTCCTAGGAAGCGATTGTTTTTACGAATCCACAAGATCGCGGTTTGTGCATCGTTGATGGCATCCATGGGTGTAGTGGCATGTTTAGTTGAGGTTCGGTATTCAACAGTAATGCCTACGGCTCCATAGGAAGCGAAGTTGAGAGCTTGAGGCGCGAATTGGGTACTCATTGACTGGTCCCATTTTCCTCCATGAAAAAGCACTACTGCACAGCGGTGGTCGTTCTTGTTATGATCGCTGGGATAAAAGCAATGGAGGACGAGATCCCCCTGTTCACTACGTTTGTAGACGATAGTTTCTGCATCCTTGAGGAGTACTTCATCGCGTAAAACAGCGATAGGTGGGGTGGCAGAGGTATTGGCGTCCATATGTGGGAATGAAATTCATAGAGGTTTGAGTTTACCTCAGGGCAGATTCATTGTGCAATGCGCGGCATGATGCAATTCAGAATTTTTTGTTTACTCGTAATGGTGACCATCTTGGTAGGTGGAGGAGAGACTCACGCGGGCAATAATCCGGCTCTACAGGGTCAGCTAGACGAAGTGTATAATCAATGGCGGCAGGCTGTGATTAAAAAAGACTCTGCTACGTGGTCGCGACTGACAGCAAAGAATCGTCAGCTCGCAGTACGTAATCGCATCTATTCCGAAAGGAGAGAATTTCCCAAGGCTGTGTTTGATCTCCCAGCTGCGCCACCAAGCATATCAAGCCTTAAGGGGATCAGTGCTCACCATAAGGGAAGTACGGCTACTGCGGTGTACTTTGGTAAAGTGGACTTTGGGATAGGAGGGAAGCCAACTGACAATTTGCTGTTATTACATTTTGTGAACGATGCCGGACGCTGGAGGTACGATACGGCTGATTATATTAGTCTTCAATCGTTGCCGGATGTGAGGAAACAACTGCAGACTGGGGACTTGAGCTATGTTGAGCAAAAGGATTTCCAAGCGAGCGGAGTGCCGCCTCAGATGCCTATCCCTGTGGGCCCTGCGCAGTTTATTTCTAAAGTTTACGTTTTCTGTCCAGGGAGAGATGTGAAAGTGAAGGTCAATAAAATTTCTGATCATAGTTTTCAAGATACCAAGGCTGCTGAGATAGTAATTGGAGGCGCAAAAACGGGTTCCAATGAGGTGCAGTTTTCCACTAAGGCTCTCGAGGGTAGTACAGGTAAAGAAGCGCTTAGTATACGAGTGTACCTCCTTTCCACTGTGCAAGGAGTGAAGCCTGTTAAAGTGTACGAATATCAAGTGAACGAGGGTGAAACGGTAAAGCCATACGGTAGTGGCAACTTTATCATCGATGCGAAAATAGTGAAGGAGCTCCAAGGTAAGTAAGCATGTAGATTTAGTTTGGAGTCAGATAAGTGACCCTAGCTCAGCAATGGAGCAGACCCACATATTGTGATTGGGCGGATCAATAGAGAGTCACTAGCTCTGATTATCTCATTTTTTGACAGAAATGTTTGGTCAATGACTGGAGCTAGTTCTATGCTCTGGCCGTGCTCCAGATTGTATTCAATGAAATTAGCGCCGCAGAGATCTCCCGTTTAGATACTCTGGATCAACTTGACTTGCTCGATGCGTTTCAGGTGACTGAACAAAAATTAGAGAACCTCGATGGTGAGGATTATGCTAAGCTAGATCGTGATGGGAAAGAGCTGTATCGTTTCCGCACTGCTGAATACCGTATTTATTTTGGGATAGAAGAGGGTAATGTTATAGTTCATCGCGTATTGCATAAAAACACGTTCTCGGACTTTTTATTCCGCTCGAAGATGCCAGTGGGTGAAGATGAAGCGCTAAGTAGCTCCAAACATTTCTGGAAATTAATCGATGAAGGGCGTAATGCTCGCCAGCTCTAATTAGAGCGTGGGTGAATATGCTAGGTGACGCTAGCAGATTATCGCGTCGTTTGCGTCGATAATTGAAATTGCCTCTTCCTTCTTAAACATCTTAGCGAAAGTGCCTCCCATGTGGGCTGCTTCTAGTAATGTTTGCGTCGTGGCAACATCAGATACTGTTCCGTGGTCATTATATTGCACTCGAAATGGAGCGACGAATTTTTCAAACGCTTGGTCACTTTTTTCCATTTCAGCTTCGTAAGTGATCACGGGAAGGTGCTCAACGAAGTGTTTTTTTAGCTCTGCTTCAATCACACGAGGTATGGTTTCGTGGTACTGGAAGACTTTTGATAGAGGTTCTTCCGAAGCGCCTTCAAACTGGAGCGTGAAGGTGAAATCTGACGGGTCAGCGACCATGCTGACCTCGTATTCTTCTTCCTCTTGCGAAAAATTGAGACGGACGCCTACGTTGTAGAGCTCATTATCAAGAGGAGATTCGCAGTCCATGAGGACGATGTCTACAGGTAGCTCGTTTGCTTTAATCGCCTTGGCTAGATGGAGGAATACTGGTACTAGAACGTCGTCAGTAATGCGTTCCATTTCTAGGCAGCCAATCATGAAGTTCTGACTTTCCCAGATGCTCTCGTCCTTTATGGCATTAGGATCCTGAGTGTCAGTGTCTGATGGCGTTGCAGATGAATTTACTTGCTGCATATAAAATGGCGTAGTAGTCTAGAGTCTGGTTCTAGTGGGGAATTAATAGCACACTAGCAAATTTTTTCGGTGATGCCATAGGAATTTTAAGATTTCTTAATTAGCTCTCTAAATGAGCATATCCTTTTTTCTAAATATTTAGAACATCCGTTTGAGTGCGGGAATATCTTGCGTTTCTAGTGCTAATGGGCAATTATGGTTGTCTCTTAACGCTTTAATTCACAAATTCATTTGAAGATGTTTTTAAAAATATCTAAAGCAGTTAAAGTAATTCTGGATTATTTTTAATATTTATAGATAATACAGAATCAAGAAATAAGCAGCCCCTAATCAATGTCCACCGCAGAGAAAATTCCCGAATTTGCAGATCTCTATCTCCGACCAACGGAGAAAGAAGTAAATGATCAGCGCGAGCGCTACCGTCAGGCAGTGCGTATTGGCTTTGTTGAAATGGAGCGGATTGTGGAAGAGGTTGTTGTTCCTGAGTTTGAAAAAGTAGGCTGTATTTTGATTGATGCAGGTTATGATGTCGAAGTCGTAGTATTTGATACGGAATCATCCGTCTGTGACGATCTCTTTGTCTGTGGCGCTGGTTTACGTGTTTCACGTGGACACATGCACTCAGCCATTGTCTATACAGGTGATCCTTATCGGTTTGAGTTCACGCTACAAACACACAACTATTCGGGGCAAATCAATGAAATGGATGTGGAGTATCACAAGTTGACTCCAGATTGGTTTCATAGAAGTGTGATGCACTTTCTCTCACAAACTTTCCCTGAAGTGGATTTCTCTGAATTTGCACAGGTGGAGGAAGATAAGTGGAGACTCATGGAAGGGCCGTTCACTGTGAAACTTGAAGGTGAAGATGGCGATTATCAAACTATCGCTGAAGCTGAAACGATTGAAGAGGCTATGAAAATGGCATCGATGTTTTGCACAGCTTTCAATTCTGAGGATAAGTTGGTTCTCGAAGACCGTACAGGTCAACGAGTTTGTTAGACGGGTTGTCTGGTGGATTGGCAATCGAGATACCAAACAGGCGACACTCCTTGGGATAAGGGGGCTGTCACACCCGTGCTCAGTGAATTGATTGAGCTGAAGCCTCTATGTTTTGGGTCATTAAGACGTATTTTTGTTCCTGGTTGTGGATTAGGCTATGATGCACTTGCGTTGGCTGAGACAGGAAGTACTGTGCTTGGGTTTGATATTGCGCCTATGGCGATAGAGCGTGCTCGAGAGGCTGTGTCTGGGGATGTCGATCTGAAGTATGAGGTCGGGGATATATTTAAGCTATCAAAGGAGCTTATAGGCGATTTTGATCTAGTCTGGGAGCATACTTGCTTTTGTGCTCTAGACCCCAGTTTTCGCTCTCAGTATGTGGAGCAAATGTGGAGTGTTTTAAAACCGAATACAGCATTGCTCGGTGTCTTTTTCACGAACCCAGATGTGTCGCCCAATGGAGGCCCGCCCTTTGGTGCTACTAGAGAAGAAATCATAAAGTTTTTCAGCTTACGATTTTCGTTAGAGTGGGAGCGTGAACCCTCACGTTTTTATGAAGGGCGAGAAGGAAGAGAGCATGTGATACTGTTTCGTCGTCTTCCTGATCACTCAGATTATAGTCGTTTCTAAGCGGTTAATTGGACTTGGTTCCAAAAACTCCAATTTCTTATACTTGCGGTAAGAGGGAGATTTACGCAGAGTGTGTGCTAACAACTTTATAGTGTATGTTTAAACGACTCGGAAATCTTATTAAAGGCTTTTTTGGCCTCTTTGTTGGTGGTCTAGAAAAGCGCAGCCCAGAGGCTTTGTTAGACGTGGAGAAGGAAAACCTTCGCAAGCAGATAGCCCAATTTAATCAGGGTTTAGCGACCCATGCAGGCCTTGTAGAGAAGCTCATTTCTCAAGTAAAGAAACTTGATAAAGAAGAAAATGAGCTCCGCGCTAAGACTACTGCAAACCTTAGAGCAGGTAATCGACAACTGGCTGGTGAGTTTGCTATGAAACTTAAAAAAGTGGATGGTGAGCATGACGAGGTGAAGGTGCAGTTAGAAGATGCCGAGAAGCATTATAAGGAACTGATTCGTGCTCGTGATGTGTCTGTGAAGGAAGCGCGTACAAAGATCGAGGAACTCCGCCGCGGAATCGATGACATGAAGGTCAAGAAAGCGGTTGCTGAACTTAATGAAATGGCATCAGGTATGATCAATGAAATTGGTGGATCGGGTGATAATTTAAATCGTTTGAGTGAGATTGTGGAAGATGAGCGGACGAAGGCTGCTGGGCGCGCTCGCGTCGCCAAAGATAGCATGGATCTTACTGACATTAATATGAAGCAGAGTGAGCAAGATGCGCTAGCTGAAATGGCGCTGGCGGATTTCGCTGCTGCTGAAGGAATCGAGATAGAGAAAACAGATAACCAAGCTCCGCCAAAAACCGAAGGAACGAGCAGCTCCCAGAGTACGATGGGGCCAAGTGTTACTGAGTAGCTAACTTTAAATGAAGAGGAAGAGCGGTAAGTGGATTTTGTCCCTTACCGCTTTTTTGTGTTCAGCTCTAGGGCTGAGAAGTTGTTTGTCGTATTAGCGTTGCTTATGCTTATCATGTGGCGTGAATTCCATTGTTTGATCTTTCTGTATGCTGTAATTGTATAGGACTCTAACAGGTGTATTTTTGTTAGAGGTAATTTAATTCAGAAAACAAGATTATGAGCGATATCAGCAAGTGTCCATTTCATCAAAGTCAGCCGGATACGAAAACAAAGGAGAGTGCAGGAGGTGGTACTGCGAACAAAGATTGGTGGCCGAATCATCTGAGAGTGGATCTTCTCCGGCAACACTCTCAGAAATCTGACCCAATGGGGCTGGGCTTTGATTATGCTGAAGAGTTTAAGCAGTTAGATCTGGCTGCAGTGAAGCAAGACCTCTGTGATCTGATGACAGATTCTCAAGACTGGTGGCCGGCTGATTTCGGCCATTACGGTCCACTATTTATTCGTATGGCTTGGCACAGTGCTGGAACTTACCGTGTGAGTGATGGTCGCGGTGGTGGTGGAACTGGTAATCAACGTTTTGCGCCGCTCAATAGCTGGCCAGATAATGTGAGCTTGGATAAAGCACGTCGTTTACTTTGGCCGATAAAGCAGAAGTATGGCCGGAAAATTTCTTGGGCTGATTTAATGATTTTGACAGGAAACGTGGCTTTGGAGTCGATGGGGTTCAAGACCTTCGGGTTTGCGGGTGGACGTGAAGATATTTGGGAGCCTGAAAAAGATATTTATTGGGGCAATGAAAAGGAGTGGTTGGCGGACGAGCGTTATGAAGGCGATCATGAGGATTTAGAGAATCCACTCGCGGCAGTGCAGATGGGATTGATTTATGTGAACCCAGAAGGTCCTAACGGAGTACCTGATCCTGTGGCTGCGGCTAAAGATATTCGTGATACTTTTGCTCGGATGGCGATGAACGATGAGGAAACAGTGGCATTGATCGCGGGCGGTCATACCTTTGGTAAGACGCACGGTGCTGGCGATGCTGAGCATGTAGGCCCTGAGCCAGAAGCGGCAGGGATAGAAGAGCAAGGTCTTGGTTGGGCGAGTTCCTTCGGCACAGGTAAAGGTGGTGACGCAATCACTAGCGGCCTTGAAGTGACTTGGACAAGTACGCCGACTAGATGGAGTAATAACTTCTTCTGGAATCTCTTCGGTTACGAATGGGAGCTAACAAAGAGCCCCGCGGGAGCTCACCAGTGGATACCGAAAGATGGAGCAGGTGCTGATAGCGTCCCTGACGCTCATGACTCCACTAAGCGACATGCGCCGACCATGCTGACTACGGACTTAGCGCTACGTTTTGATCCGGAGTACGAAAAGATTTCTCGTCGTTTCCATCAAGACCCTGATGCATTTGCTGAAGCGTTTTCAAGAGCGTGGTTCAAACTCACACACCGTGATATGGGCCCGCGTTCGCGCTATTTAGGAAATGAAGTCCCAGCTGAGGAGCTCATTTGGCAGGATCCTGTTCCTGCAGTAGATCATCCTTTAGTGGAGGTTGCGGATGTAACCGAATTAAAGAGATCTGTGTTGGCGTCAGGTTTATCGGTTTCTCAACTAGTAAGTACGGCGTGGTCGGCAGCTTCTACTTATAGAGGATCTGATATGCGTGGTGGTGTGAATGGCGCACGTATTCGACTCAGTCCGCAGAAGGATTGGACCGTGAATCAGCCTGAACAATTAGCGACAGTGTTGGCTAAGTTGGAAACGATTCAGGATGAATACAATGACGCCCAGTCAGATGGTAAGAAAGTTTCTTTGGCTGATTTGATTGTGTTAGCTGGGAATGCCGCAGTCGAGAAGGCAGCGAAGGCCGCAGGTTTCCCTATCGAACTGCCATTTTTAGCTGGAAGAACTGATGCTAGCCAAGAGCAAACGGAAGTGGATTCCTTTGCCTGGTTAGAGCCAGATGCTGATGGTTTTATTAATTACCAACGCGCTAAGTTCGCTGTTTCTTCAGAGGAAATGTTGGTGGACCGAGCACAACTGCTGACGCTCACCCCGCCAGAATTGACTGTGCTCGTCGGTGGTTTGCGTGTGTTAGATACTAATTACGGTCAGACGCATATGGGGGTCTTCACTGAGAGTCCACAAGTGTTGAGCAATGACTTCTTTGTAAACCTGCTAGATATGTCTACCAAGTGGACGGCACTAGATGAGAATCAATTACTCTTTGAAGGCTGTGATAGAAAGAGCGGTGAAGCGAAGTGGACTGCGTCACGGGTTGACCTCATTTTTGGATCAAACTCCGAACTCCGTGCTTTAGCTGAGGTTTATGCGACGGATGACTCGAAGCAGAAGTTCGTAGAGGATTTCGCAGCAGCTTGGGTCAAGGTCATGGAGCTTGATCGCTTTGACCTGAAATGAAGTGAGTAACGCTTAATTAATAGAGTCGTGAGTCGAAGTGAAAATCATTAGCTGTTTCGGCCACGATTCTTTTAATATCCGGGTGAAGAGGGTTAAGGATGATGTTCGTTTCCTCCGGAATGAGAACGGAGGGGAGCGCCAGCGCGAGTTGACTGTTTGCAGAGAGCCAGTCGTCACCGATTTCTTGAGAGCTACGTGGCGCAGGGGATTCGCGCCAGTTCTTAGGTAGTGCTGAAATAGGGTAATGAGCGACGCAGTCCTTTGGAATGGCGACTTGGATGAGCTTGTAAATTTTCCGTCGGGCCAATGGAGTGGTGAGGTGGACTAGCATTTCGAGTGCAGCTAGAGCCCGACTGCCGCCAAGATAAATCACGGGTTGTCCGGGCGAGTTCCAGCGGCCGCCATATTTTTTAGCGCCTGCGCCAGAAAATGCATCGTGCGCCCAGCGTGGAGCGACGATACGGTAAGCATAGATGAACGCGTCATCAGCTTGAGGCTCAGCTGAATACTCCATGGTCAATTTGTCCGAGTAGGTTCTCTACTTCACGCGCTCCGTATTCTGTGTCAGCGTAGGTGAGTGGGCTCTCTCCAGCGGTGCCAGGGTTCTTGGCTTTGAGCCATTCACGTGTGGCTGCTGGAGTCTCTAGCGCCTCCATAGTGAGACCAAAGAGACGAGCTAGGCGAATGATGCGCTCACTCTCTGGAGTTTCTAGGCGGCCAATTTTCTTTCGACGGTGTAGAGTGGCTGGTGAGATCCCTAGGCTGCGGCCTAGTTCTTCTTCAGGTAACTTGAGCAGTTCCTGAAGAGCATGAAACTCAGTCATTGGGAGACCTTCACGAAGCCGTTCCACCAATGTTTTTTCTGAGCCGTAGGCTACTGCTGACTCATTAAGAACAGGAGGGTGTGTTTCTAGCTTTGGGAGGAAAGTATGAACGATGCTCTCTTTCATGTGAGATAGTATATTCAATCAGGTGATTTTAGTCAAGTGAGAGTTTTAATGGTTTCAAGTGAATGGGTTGATCTGTTAAATAAAAATACCCCTAAGTGCATGAAGCGCTTAAGGGCATTTTTGCTAGGGATGAATGTTTAAAAAAGGTCGCGTTAGCTTTGGCCTGTGAGTTCAGCCGTGGCTTTTTCGAGACCTTTTTCTTCGATTGCTTCTTCGGTGAAGCCATTGTCTTCGGCGTACTTGCGGACGTCGGCTGTGATCTTCATTGAGCAGAAAGTCGGGCCACACATCGAGCAGAAATGGGCGGTTTTGGCGCCTTCTGCTGGGAGTGTCTCGTCGTGGTACTCGATGGCACGAGCTGGGTCGAGTCCGAGGGCGAACTGGTCGCGCCAGCGGAATTCGAAACGAGCTTTAGAGATCGCGTTGTCGCGTTCCTGAGCTGCTGGGTGACCTTTAGCTAGATCGCCAGCGTGTGCCGCGAGCTTGTAGGTGATCACGCCTTCGCGCACGTCGTCTCTGTTTGGGAGACCGAGGTGTTCTTTTGGAGTCACGTAGCAAAGCATTGCGCAGCCGTACCAACCGATGTTTGCAGCACCGATGCCTGAAGTGATGTGATCGTATCCAGGAGCGATGTCTGTAGTGAGCGGTCCAAGCGTGTAGAATGGAGCCTCGTGGCACCACTCGATTTGCTTCTCCATGTTTTCCTTAATAAGGTGAAGAGGAACGTGGCCAGGGCCTTCGTTCATGACTTGGCAACTTTTTGCCCATGCGCGAGTGGTGAGTTCGCCTTGGATTTCAAGTTCCGCAAGCTGGGCGTAGTCATTGGCATCCGCGATGGAGCCTGGGCGGAGGCCGTCACCGATAGAGAAGGAAACATCGTAGGCGGCACAAATGTCGCAGATGTCATCCCAGTGGGTGTAGAGGAAGTTTTCTTTCTGATGCGCGAGCGTCCATTTTGCCATGATCGAGCCACCACGTGAGACGATGCCGGTCATACGGCGCGCTGTGTGGGGGACGAAGCGGAGGAGAACTGCTGCGTGGATGGTGAAGTAATCAACCCCTTGTTCTGCTTGCTCAATAAGTGTGTCGCGGAAGAGTTCCCATGTGAGGTCTTCGATCTTACCGTTCACCTTCTCGAGTGCTTGGTAGATTGGGACGGTGCCGATGGGCACTGGTGAGTTGCGGAGTATCCATTCGCGGGTGGCGTGGATGTTCTTACCGGTGGAAAGGTCCATTACGGTGTCAGCGCCCCATTTAGTAGCCCAGCGCATTTTTTCGACTTCTTCATCGATAGTAGAAGCTACAGCAGAGTTACCGATGTTAGCGTTGATTTTGATGAGGAAATTACGGCCAATGATCATTGGCTCGATTTCTGGGTGATTGATATTCACTGGGATGATCGCGCGACCGCGAGCCACTTCTGAACGGACGAATTCAGCTGTGATGAGTTTTGGAAGCTCAGCGCCAAAGGATTGACCTGGATGCTGGTGGTCCATGCGATTGCGGGATACCTGCTTGAATGGGTCGATCTCAGATGGACGAGGCATGTTGTAGCCTTCTGGTGTGTGCGATTTGCTTTTGATTAACTCCTTGATTGCATCGGATGCATCGTCTGGGAGTTCGTCGAGTGTTGGGTAGCGGTCGTTGACTGTCTTAAATTCTTCCACGCGGCCCATGTTTTCGCGAATCGCGATGAATTCCATTTCAGGCGTGATGATGCCTTGGTCAGCGTACCATTTTTGAGTCACAGGATGACCGGCGGATGCTTTGAGAGGTTGACGCTTGAGACCTGGGTATTCCTTAAGCTTGTTCTTGGAGGCTTTGCCCTCGTTATATTTTTCCGCGTGCTTGTCGGATAGGTAACCGTTGTCGGATGGAGTGACGTCACGGCCTTCGTATTCTTCTACGTCACCGCGGCCAAGAATCCAATCACGGCGGAGTGCTGGGAGACCTTCGCGTGGGTTGCCATTGAAATCTGGATCACCCCATGGACCGGCACAGTCGTAAACGCGGATTGGTGCATTTTTCTCAACACGACCATTTGGGTGCTCGGTGTCGGAAAGGCGGATTTCACGCATAGGGACTTGGACAGTTGGGTGAAGCTCGCCAGCGATATAGACGCGGGTGGAGTTCGGGAAAATGGTAGGATCTTTCTCGAGTGCTGCGAGTTCCTCGGAGTTGTCGATGTTTTCGATGAAGTTACCGGTGTAGTCGGCACGTGCTGAGGAGTTCTCAGGTGTAGGCGTGGATTCGTCTGGAGAGATCATGGTCGGAGTGTGGACTTAGAAGTTGAACGTGTGAAGTTGTTAGTTTTGCGAGCGAAATAAAAAAGCCTGTCGGCGCAGCGAACGGCGGACAGGCGTATTTCGTCATCTAGGATGAAATGCGACTCCCTTCGCCGGTGTTAGCCGTAGCAGGTTCGAAGGGTCATGTGCGGTGGTGCATATTCTCAGCCTCGGCGGCTCCCCTGTCTTGAGATGCAGTGTATTGGGCGAGAGGGAGGATGCAAGTGGATTTCTATAGACGATTTGTGAATAGGCTGGGGACGCTCTCATAAAAAAGCTCCTAGTGCAGGGAGCACGAGGAGCTTAGGCTTGAACTTGTAATAGAAAGGGGAGCTTGTGGATTAGAGATCGTCCAGATCGAGGTCGAAATCTTCGTCTTCGACTTCTACGGGGTCGCCGTCTTCTACGCTGACCACAAGATTGTGATCTTCAGCTTCAGCAGTGAAGTAGAGCGGAAGCTGTACCACGTTCTCTTCATTAAGGAAAATGGATGACTCCTCGACTTTGATGTCTTTAAGGAAGTCTGCTTTATGCTCAGGGTTTGCGAACCTAACGATGATCGTGCTTTGCTTCATTGAGTGTATGATAAAGTTGATGTGGAGAGGCTGTAAACTGTATTTCCATGCTGAATATCTAACTCTTTCCTAACTAGTGAATTTTAGGTGAAAACTCTGTCGAAATAATGAGGTTGAGATGGTCAATGAGTCTGAAATATCTTGATCTTAGTGAAACATTAGGCGAGAGCGTAGCTGAGTCTTCGTCCACCATTGATGTGCTCTATATGTATACAATGGGTGCCGGTGGGAATCATTTCCGGAAAACGGTCTGGCCACTCGATGACAAGGATCGCTTCCCGCTCGAGATAATCCTCCCAGCCGATAGCGAGTAGCTCTTCTGGAGTTTCCATGCGGTACCAGTCGAAATGGATGAGTTCGGGTGAGCAGTCCGTGTATTCATTGACCAGAGCAAAGGTGGGGCTGGTGACAGCCTCTTCTCTGCCGAGGGCTTGAGCGATTCCTTGGGTGAGGTGAGTTTTCCCAGCACCTAGGTCACCAATGAGGGCTAGGACGTCTCCACTAGCTAGTTTCCTAGAAATATGGGAACCGAAGTCTTTCATTGCTTCTGGAGAGTCGATTTCGACTGGGAAATACTGTTGCATAAATAAGTTTTTGAATTTTATTGAGATAAGTTCAAAAAAAATCTTGCGAAAAAGAACGATTTATGGTCAATTCCGCGCCCAGTCCGACACAACCCTTGTGTTGGCGTACCATTTTTAACCATTAACTTCTGTCAGACCATGGCATACGCAGTTTTCAAAACAGGCGGTAAACAGTACCGCGTACAAGCAGGTGATCAAATCGACGTCGAGAAACTCGACGCAACAGTTGATTCCGAAATTTCTTTTGACGAAGTTCTCCTCGTTAACGACGGCAGCAACACAACAGTTGGCGCTCCAGTAGTTGAAGGTGCAACAGTCAAAGCGAAGGTCGTTGACCAGTTTCGCGGTAAAAAAGGCATCGCTTTCAAATTTAAGCGTCGTCAAGGCTACCACAAGACAAAAGGTTACCGTCGTCACCTCACTAAGCTCGAGATCGTAAGCGTTGCTTAATCTCTTAATTAACCATTAACACAATCACTCACCATGGCTCATAAAAAAGGACAAGGTTCCGTTAAGAACGGTCGCGATTCACGCAGTAAGCGTCTTGGCGTTAAGAAATTCGGTGGCGAAGTTGTTACAGCAGGTAACATCATTATCCGTCAGCGTGGCACTAAGTGGAAGCCAGGCAAGAATGTTTACCTCGGCAAGGACCATACAGTTCATGCATATGTAGACGGTTCTGTTTACTTCGACAAAGATGGCAGCCGCGTTAACGTTGCTCCAGTAGAAGCTTAAGCGAATCAGCTAATATATTTTCCAATCGGTCTTAGGTTTTCCTAAGGCCGATTTTTTTTGCGTGTGCCCGACAGGGCGCACTTGAGGGTTAAAGTCCCTTGTGGGCACGGCAGAGAGAATCACTAGCTGAACGGCAAGGTTACCTACCGGGAGGTGTTGGCTGAAGGAAGCTGAAAACCCAAAATCAGCACGGAAGGTGTTTGCGTATTTGTTGCACGGATGAGTTGTGGAGGTAAGTGTGGATTACTCTGGGAGATCAGCGTTGGGGTCAACTAAGTAACTACTTGCATCGAGAGGTGTGTGAGAGCTAATGCATAAGTCGACCGAAGGCGTAGTAGTTAAAGTGCGAGCCAGAAGACTTGGTGTCTTTTAAAACTGTGATAAAGGAAGACTTGAACTGAATAAAGGCCCGAACGAAAAGAGGTCAACTGGACGTGAAATGGCTAACAATAGATAGAGGTTGGCAAGAAGCTTGAAATAGCTGAACCAGCAGTGAGATAAATAGACGGAATCTATAGGCTTGTGGCATGGTAGTATCACCGTATTTGGTTAGCAGCAGCGCATCAAAGTTGCAGCGAGCTACACTGTTGAAATTGAAGCCCCTTTTCGATGTAGGAGTATTATTTTTTCTGGAGCATTCTGGTTTGAGCCGATAATGGAGTTTGTTTTTTGCAAGTATCCCGAATGTGACTGTGAATTCTCATTGGGCAACTCCGCTTGTTCACGCAAAGCCCTCACTTATTTAGACTGTGTTTTTTTGAAATAATGGTGTGTGTTTCAGTGTTTTGATTTTGAATCCCGCTAGTTATTTAAAAACTTTCAGGAAAAATACATGAGATATAGTGAATATCAACTCGGTGAGAGTGGGGTGTGTTCGAATAATTTGCAGGGAAGGGGCTTTTGTGTAAGCTTCTGGATCTATGAAAGCTGTAGCTTATAAAGTTCCTGGTTCGGTCGACTGCAGTGATGCATTGCTCGATGTTATTCTTGAAAAGCCTCAGCCTGTGGGGCGTGATATATTAGTTAAAGTGGAGGCCGTGTCAGTAAACCCTGTTGATGCTAAATTGCGCAATGTGCGGCCACCGTTTGATGGCGATACCTACGCTGTTTTGGGGTTTGATGCTGCGGGAGTGGTTGTTGAGGTGGGTGATAGCGTTAAAACCTTCAAAGTAGGAGACCCTGTTTTCTATGCTGGCTCCTTGGTTCGTCAGGGTACGAACAGTGAATTTCATTTGGTGGACGAGCGTATTGTAGGGCATATGCCGATTTCTATAGGATATCCAGAGGCTGCTGCGCTTCCGCTCACCTCATTAACGGCGTGGGAAATGTTATTCGATCGCTTGAAGGTGGACTGTCCCACTGCAGATGGGGCAGGAGTAATCCTTATCATTGGTGGGGCCGGAGGTGTCGGCTCTATTGCTATCCAATTACTACGGGCGCTGACTAACCTAACCGTGGTCGCTACAGCATCACGTCCAGAAACCCAGGAATGGGTGCGTGAGTGTGGGGCGCATCATGTCATCAACCACCGTGAACCATTGCCGGCTCAGATTGAGGCGCTTGGTCTAGGAGCTCCGGGTTTTGTATTCTCTACTAACCAGACGGATAAGAATCTTGATGGGATCATTGAACTGATCGCTCCACAAGGGCGCTTTGGATTGATCGATGACCCAGGTGATCTCTCGATTATGCCATTCAAGAAGAAGGCAATTTCGCTTCACTGGGAGCTGATGTTTACGCGGTCATTATTCGAAACTCCAGACATGGAGGAGCAAAGTAAGATCCTCAACGAGGTCTCCAAGCTCGTTAATAGTGGCAAAATTCGCTCTACAGCCACTGAGGTGGCGGGAAAGATTGATGCGGCAACTCTACGTGAAGTTCACGCTAAAATCGAAAGCGGAACCTCACGCGGCAAAACAGTGTTGACTGGGTTTTAGAGTGCGGGTCGAGTGGTTTTGACTTTGGCTTTGAGGGCCCCAGCTAGATTGTAGAGGCCAAAGTAGGTGCGGTTCAAATAGAGCGCATCAGCATCTCCTCGAGCTGAATTAAGTGCTTGGAGTTCTTTGTCGTCACGTGTGCGATCACCAAAATCAGCAAGCTCACGGAAGTATGACTCGTCACCAAAGTCGAATTCTTCGTGCTGGAATGGGCGTGAGAGTAAGTCGACGGATTCATGGAAAATGCCAGTGAGTTTCTTCACTGCTGAGGGGGAGTCATTGGGTAAAAGGAGGCCGATCTCGTAGAGAAGTTCTTGAAACTTCTTAGGGTCATTGAAGATCTCCGGTGCCATGAGGCTAAAGTATTGTTTGTAAAATGTGTCGGGGAGTTCTTTGACGCAACCGAAGTCGAGAACCCAAAGTTCATTTTTATGGACTTTAAAGTTTCCTGGGTGAGGGTCGGCGTGAAAGACGCGGAGTTCGTGTACTTGGTGGTGGTAGAAATCCCAGAGTGATTGGCCGATCTGGTTGGCGAGAGCTTGGTCGGTATTACGCTCGAAGAATTTATCGAGAACTTCACCAGGCACCCAGTCCATTGTTAGAATGCGGCGGGTGCTTAATTCTGGATGGAAGTTTGGGAAGCGGATGCCAGTAATATGTTTTGATTGTTCAGCGAGTTCTTGAGAGCGCCGGAGCTCGAGAAGGTAGTCGGTCTCCTCGGTGAGTCTTTCTTCGACTTCTTTGAGGTAGGGGTTGATCGAAGCGGCATTCAACTTGAATAGACGCATGGCCAGTGGTTTCACGATGGCTAGGTCTGAGTGTATACTATCAGCGATACCTGGATATTGGACCTTGATAGCGTATTCGTGATCGTTGCTATCTGCTTTATGGACTTGGCCGATAGATGCTCCGGCGACGGCTGTTTTACTAAAATTGTCGAATAGCTTGTCGGGTGTTTTGCCGAGTTCCGTTTGGAATGTTTTTGCTACTAGCGGGTAGGAAAGTGGTGGGGCTGAGTATTGAGCTTTCGAAAACTCACGGACGTAGGGCTCAGGGAGGAGGTTTCGATCCATGCTGAGCATTTGTGCGAGCTTTAAGGGGCCGCCTTTCAGCTTGCTGAAAGTTCCAAAGGCTTCGGCCGCGGTGGCTTCGTGAAATTCGCCCTTGGTTTCCTTGCCGGTGATTGCTCTTTTTCCAGCGAACTTGAGGTAGTTCATGCCTACACGTGCTCCAGCAGCGGTGAGTGAAGCGGCGCGTCCGAATTTGTGTTTCGGGATAGAGGTTTGCTCTTTCATGTTATGTTAGAGTTGGATGCGGCGCAGCATGAAGCGAGCGAGGTCGAGGGCTGAGTCGAGGACGCCTGAGTGCGCGCTATCGACGAAGAAGCGAACGGACTTTTCGATGAGAGCATCAGTATCTTGGAAGCTTTCACTGGTGTCTTTACGGTAGTAGTCGATCAAGAATCGAAGTTGCTCGAACAGACCTTTTGCATAGAGTTCATTGAGTTTTTTACGATCAGCGATTTCACCGTTGGCAATGCCCTCTTGTATCAGCTCATCGGCCCATGAGGTAAATGATGCACGCATTCCTTTGAGCGAGCTTGGAGTTAGTTGCTGGAGGTGTGGAAAGCACTCGGTGATACGTGACCGATGGTTTTGGATGTGGCTGAAAAAAGTGTAATAGAAGGCGAGTAACTTCTGATGTGTAGAATACTCTGCATAGTCGTCGTCAGCTATCAGAACTGCGACTGTGTCGTCGACAGTAGATTGCCAGTAGCGTGCTTCAAGTGATTCGAAGGAGCTATAGCGTGTGTGGAATTCACCCTCAGTGAGGTCAAATTTCTTACAGAAAGCATAGACAGATTTTGGTCGTTCACCTTCGGTGAGTGTGTGGTCCCAATAAAATCCCTCTATGCTTTCAGCTGTGGGTATCTTTCGCGCTGCTTGCTTCTTCTTCGCCGTTTTTTTTGCCGCCATTTGCCAATGTCGTACGGAAGTGGAAATTTTCAAGTGTTCTACCGCATTTTAAATAAACAATATATAATTAATAACAAATACAGTAAACGGCATTAACTGTGCTAGAGTGTTAGGTGTGAAAGTACTAGTGACAGGGGCAAATGGGTATATAGGTCTGCGGCTGATCCCGTCACTGTTAGATGCTGGCTATGAAGTAGTGGCCCAAGTTCGTAATATCTCACGCTTTCCAATGAAGGATTTTGAGGCGTGGAATAGTATGCTTACGTTGATAGAGGGGGACTTTCTTAAGCCTGAAAGTTTGCCAGAAATAGAAGTTCTAGAAGGTGTGGAGAGTGCGTACTATCTTTTGCATTCGATGGGGGCTGGGAGCCATTTCGCGGAACGCGAGCGTGAGTGCGCTGAGAATTTTATTGGGTGGTTGAGCGAGTCAGGTTGTCAGCAAATAGTGTATTTGGGTGGGATTGCTCCGAGAGGTGAAAAGCTTTCAGAGCATCTTTCATCGCGCATGGCTGTGGCAGATATTCTTTCAGCCTCCGGTATAGATCTAACGACGCTTCGTGCTTCTATTATTGTGGGTTCAGGGAGTGCATCATTTGAGATTATCCGTGACTTGGTGGAGAAGCTTCCTGTGATGTCGACGCCGAAGTGGACACGGACGAAATGCCAGCCGGTTGCAATTCGTAATGTGGTTAATTACCTGTTAGGAGTGATTGATCGTGGGATACGTGAGGAATGTGCTGGGAGGTCATTTGATATCGGGGGGCCAGAGGTGCTGACTTATCAGCAAATGCTCCAAGGTTATGCTCGCGTACGCGGGTTATGGCGGATTGTGCTTCCTGTGCCATTTCTAAGTCCTAAGTTGTCGGCGTATTGGCTGTATTTTATGACGGCGACTAGCTTTCCCTTGGCTCGCGCATTAGTGGGGTCCCTTCATATACAGACGACATGCGAAGACCACGAGATAGAAGGCATCATCCCGCAAAGTTTATTGTCCTATGATGAGGCTATTGAGTTAGCGCTCTCGCGGGTGGCTCAGAACCGTGTGCCTTCGGTTTGGTATGATTCGATGGCTTCAGGTAAATTTGATGCTCGGCATATTAGTAATGTGAAGGTGCCGGAGCATGGGGTTCTCCAAGATAAGCGTGAAGGTGAGATAATGGCACATCGAGAGGATGTCATCCAAGCAGTTTGGAGTATTGGTGGGGAGCGTGGCTGGCCGAGTATGGACTGGGCGTGGCACTTGCGCGGGATACTTGATAAGTTAATGGGGGGCTCAGGAATGCGTAGAGGTCGGCGTGATCAATGGAAGTTACGCACTGGCGATGCATTGGACTTTTGGCGAGTGGTCGTAGCAGATAAGGATGCAGGTAGATTGATCCTCTATGCTGAAATGAAGCTCCCAGGTGAGGCCTGGTTGGAGTTTATTGTGACTAAAGATAGTTTGAAGCAGCGAGCAGTGTTTCGGCCTCGAGGTTTATTTGGTAGGCTTTACTGGGCGTGTACGTATCCATTTCATCTGATCATTTTTCCTCGTATGCTTAAACAACTGGCTGCTGGTTGGAGATATTAAAAGAGTCTTGATCTTGAGTTGTGGTGGCTAGTTGTTAGTTTGCGCTATGCTCCGTTGGTTTTCTGTTTTAGTCGTATGGCTGCTGTCTTTGACTAGTAGTTTCTCTATGTACACTTTTTCGATGAAAGGGGGGCGCGAGTTGAAAGGCAGTTTGCGCTATGTAGTGGATAAGGAAGTTTACATAGTTGGTGAGAACGGAGTGACTTACAAAGTAGCTTTCAATAAATTAGAGCCCCCAAGTTTAGTCTATGTAAATGGCTGGATTCGCAAGAAAGGGGGGACGAGTAATTATGCTAGCTGGATAGACACGTCAGGTGCGGGCTTTAGTTCGTCATGGCCGCGCACAGTGTATGCGCCAAGTCGTATCGACATAAAAACGAAGTATGAGGAGTTTAAAAAAGGCCATTACGTTTACGAGAGTGCTCACTATAGGTTTGTCTCAGACTCTAAACTGGAGCCGAAGGTGGTTCAGCGCTTTGCTGTATTGTTCGAGACAACCTATAAGTTTGTGATGGAGCTGCCTCTAAATGCTTCAGGGCGTTATTTAGAGAAAGATGAAAAGTTTAAGATCTATCTGTTTGGGAGTTACAAAAACTATGTGAGGGCTGGTGGCCCAGCTGGCTCAGCTGGGGTATTTCTCATACGATCACAGACGGTGATGGTGCCGCTACAAGTTTTAGGACTAGAGAATCGAAGCGGCAAATGGGTGTTTGTTCGCGATAAATCTAACAAAGTGTTGTCTCATGAGTTACAACACCAGCTTACAAGTGGGACTAGTTTTCCTGCGTGGTATATTGAGGGGAGCGCTGAGTATGTGGCGTCCACGCGATACACACATGGCGCGTATCATGTAGTGAATGGAAAGACGCGAGTGTTTAGTTACGTGCGCTCAAAGGATGGACTGCCTGATGGTTCTGGTCGCCGGCTTGGAGGGAGAGTTGAGATGATGTCGCTGGAGGAATTTATGGATCTGAGCTATCGGAGGTTTGCTGGAATACAAGCCAATCAGAACTATGCTGTTTCGCTGTTATTGACTTATTTCTTCTACCATGAAGATGGCAATGGTGATGCCGCTGGCATGAAGGCATACGTTAAGGCTCTCCAGCAAGGTAAGCAGGAGAAAGAGGCTCGGAAATATCTACTGCGTGGCAGGACACCGGATCAGCTGCAAGAGCAATTTCGTCGATTTTGTTCAGCCAAAGGGGTCGCTATTGATTTTGATTAAGAGTCAGTTAGGCGTCGAGCTCGTCTTCGATGAATGCTTCTACTAGATCTGTGAGGTCTGTGAGTGCTTCGAAGTATTCTTCTTCGATGCCGGAGAGGTAGTTGAGCTCAGTGTCGGTATATTGACTGCGATCTTCAGAGGCTGCCTGGCACCACTGGCTAGAGTTGAACGTGTCAACAATAGTGGATGCGCCGATGAGTTCAAAGGAGTTGATGACACGACTGTGGTCGACTGAACTTAGCCAGAATTCGTTGAGTCCTTCACCTTCTTCGATAAGTTTGACAGTATCGAGAATGTCGATGAGTGCACGTTCTTCGCGGGTGAGGTCGCGCTCGTTAGATTCTTGTTCAAGGTTATCGACGAGGACTTCTACTTCGTCACTGAATTCTGTTTTATCGAAAATGCTCATAGTATGAAATGCTTAGATGAGCATCCATACTGACAAGTGTCATAGGTGCGAGGATTTTTTGCAGCTTTCGGCTAACAGTAGTTTAGAGGCCACGTGGATGGCGGACATAGTAGCCTTTGAGTCCTCGGCGCTCGGGCTTCCAGCGTGGTCCTGTAGAATTCCATGTGCCCCCAGTATCAAAGCGGAGACCACAAATTTCCATGAAGACGTGGCCTTTACGAACGTAAATAGTAACGTGATCGCCGTAGCCTTTTTTTCCGTAATCAAAAAACTCCTGAGAGACGAGCGGTCGACCATTGAGCTTTCCTCCTTTATGGAGAATGTAGGAGACGGCTCCGGAGCAATCGTAGCCCGAGTCATTGTAGCTTCGGTGCCCGCCCCCGTATTTGTAGGGTTTGCCGACTAGGCTGTTCGCTGCAGCGATCATTTTATGAACGCTTTTAGGGGCCTTTGGGGGGGCGTGTGCTTTGCCATCGGGACCTATGTAAACTGTCTTGCCGTGGGCGAAGCTGTGGGAGAGATGAGTGCTATCTGCTTTGATCTGTGATGAGCAGGAACTCAGTAGAAGAGCGACCGCTGAGCATAGTAGGAGCAGGAGTTGTAGGAGTCCTATACGAAACATGTCACTAAGATAGGTGGATATTAAGGGCACGTAAAGCAGTTGGTTTACTGAGTAGTGAGGAGTTTTGATGATTATGAATATAATTTACACATATCAATGAATGAAACTAATTCATAATAAATTATGGAATAAATAATGTTGGCACACCTGTTGCTTTCAGAGCGTTGGTTACATAGCGCGCCATAGCGCTTTAAAATGATAAATACACAAAACTATGAATAATATTAATATTACAGCACTTGCCGCTATGAGTTTGATCACTGGATCTGCTCTAGCTGGAACTCCTGAGCCAGTGGTAGTTGAGGTTGAACCAGCGAGTTATGTTTCTGGTACCTTAGATCTAACTTATAACACTCACTTCATGTCCTATGGTTTAGATGTGTGGGGTGCTGGTCAAAGTTGGAGTGATGGTACTTTTAATCCATCGGTTAACCTAGATTACGCAATCACTGATGATCTAACATTTAGTATAGGTACTTGGTTAGATATTAATGGTTATGGCGCAGATAGTATTGGTGGTGATGTTCAGGAAATTGATTTTTGGGGTGGACTTGGTTACGGCTTTGGTTCGCATTCCGTGAGTCTTACGTACCAGACTTGGGTGTATGGTGGAGAGGTTGAGCAGATTCTTGATTTCGGTTATGGTTACGACCATTGGCTTAATCCATCTGCACTAGTTCACTTTAGGCTTACTGAGGGTGCAAGTGGCGGCGAAGACGGAGTTTACTTTGTGTTTGGTGTAGAGCCAGGCAAAGAGTTTGAAAGTTTCTCCCTCTCCTTCCCTGTAGCTATTGGCTTCACTCCTACTGATGGTTTCCACGGTGGTGATAGTGGATTTGGTTATGGTAGTGCAGGTGTCCAGGCTAGTTATCCAATCGGTCGTGGTTGGGCAATCAATGGTGGAGTTACTGGTTGGTATACCAATGATGATGTGACGCCTAGCAACCCTGACGAAGCCTTCGTAACAGGAAATATTGGTATCTCCCTCGACTTCTAATCATTGGGGGTTTTATTTTGCAGCGAAAACTTTGTTGTTCTTGAGCGGGTTTACTTAGTTTTCGCTGCATTATAATCCCTTATGTAAATTTAAATTTAATAAAACTTATGAAAAAATTATCTAGCTTGTTTAAAGCAACATTAGCGGTGGGTGCGAGCACCATGCTAGCGAGTCAATCGGTACAAGCCGATGATACTGTCAAAGTTGGGGTGCTTCATTCCCTCAGTGGTACAATGGCAATTTCTGAGACATCTCTTCGCGATGTACTGCTGTTCACTTTTGATGAAATTAATGCCAACGGCGGTGTTCTTGGTAAGCAGATTGAAGCTGTTGTTGCGGATGGGGCGTCAGATTGGCCTTTGTTTGCAGAGAAGGCTGAGCAGCTATTAGTACAGGATAATGTTGCTGTAACTTTCGGTTGTTGGACGTCGGTTTCTCGTAAGTCTGTGCTTCCTGTCTATGAGAAGCATAATGGGTTGCTCTTCTACCCGGTGCAGTACGAGGGTGAAGAAATGTCTCCTAATATTTTCTATACTGCGGAAGCAGTGAATCAGCAGGCTATCCCTGCTGTAGATTTCCTTCTGAATGAAGGGTATAAAAAGTTTTACCTCATTGGTACTGATTATGTTTATCCGCAAACAACGAATCTCGTTTTGTTTGAATACTTGAAATCAAAAGGTATTCCGGTTGAAAATATCGGTGGTGGTTTACGTGAGGATGCTGATGGTAATGTGATTAGTGCAGGTAACTATACCCCATTTGGTCACAGTGATTTCCAGCAAATTGTGGCAGATATTCGTAAGTTTTCCGCATCTGGCGATGCGTGTGTGATTAATACTATCAATGGTGACGCTAATGTTCCTTTCTTTAAGGAATTTTCAGCTTCAGGTTTGAAGTCTGAAGATTGCCCAGTGGTTTCCTTCTCTCTTTCTGAAGATGAGTTTCGCTCACTACCAGCAGAGGATCTTGTTGGTCACTTGGGGTGCTGGACATACTTCATGTCTATCGATTCTCCTGCTAATGCGAAATTCAAAGCTGACTTTCAGACTTGGTTAGGAAAGACAGATGTTACTGGTGTGGTTAAAGAGAACCGCGTGACGTGTTCACCTATGGTTCTTTCCTACAATGGTGTGTATCTCTGGAAAGCCGCTGTTGAGAAGGCTGGCAGTTTCGAGCCTGAAAAGGTCATGGAAGCGTTAGAGTCCGGGATTAGCTTTGACGGACCTGGCGGCACGGTGACTTCACAGAAGAATCATCACCTTACCAAGACTGTTTACATGGGCGAAACTCTTGAAGATGGTCAGTTTGAGATCATCGAGACTATTAAGGATGTAAAGGGTGAGCCATTCCTTAAAGGTACATTTAGTAAATAAGTCTATCGTTAGTTTAGTTATTCATAACAAAACAACTTTCTATAGTTAGGCTATTTTACTTGCCCTGTTGTACACATAGTGCAGCAGGGCTATTTTTTTGTTACGTGAAGGTTTTTTAGTTAGTCTGATATGATCTCAGTAGCTGGCATGAATGATGCTTATGCTATAACGAGAGTTACTCATAAAATGGATTTCTCCCAATAATGATTAGTTATGAGAATGTTTAACCTAAAATTTCCAGTTGTTATTCTAATAACAATTCTTTGCTTTATTGGTGCGGCTCAGGGCTTGGATGCTGATGAGGTTGCTCGAAAATCTCTTTATCAGCTCATTTTAGCTGAAGATAAAGAAGCTGAGACTAAAGCGCTAGCAGAGCTAAACGAGCTGGGCGACCCAATCATTATTGACGTTGTTGAAGCTTGGAGGGTTGGCAAGATTCAGGCTTCTGAGGAGAAGCAAGAGGTCTATTTAGAGGTAGGTCTGAACCAGTATGAGAACTTACTTACGGCCTCACTGGTGACGCCTGCTCCTGATAGTAAAAAACAACGAGCTTCTCGAAAGTTACGTAAGGAGTTGAGTCGTATGGTTGACTTGTTAGATTTAAAATCTCCAGATAATGCAAAAAGAATCTATTCTGCTGAAAAATTAGGGATGGGTCAAAACCCTGATTATTTAGATGTTCTAAGAGAGCTAACTGACAAACAGACTAACTCAGGAGTGAAGGAGGCTTTCCAAAAAGCGGTGGCAGTTTCTTTACTTAAGAATGGGACCGAAGAGGAGAAGTTAGAGTCAGTAAAGGTGCTAGGAGAGTTACATGCCTTTATGGCCAGGGATTTACTGGCAGCAATGCAGAAAGAGGCTGTGCTATCTAAAGATCAAGAGTTAGCAAAAGCTTGTGCAGTATCCATAAAGGAAATCGATGGTCGTCAGAAGCTCTTAGACTGGGTAGGGACATTTTTTAGAGGCTTAAGTACAGGGTCTGTACTGCTTCTCGTGTCCTATGGGCTTGCAATCACCTTTGGTCAAATGGGAGTGATTAATATGGCGCATGGTGAGTTTATTGCCATTGGAGGTTATAGTGTTTACTTAGTGCAAGACTATGTGGTGCAGAATTACGGTGCAGACTCTGTGATGTATGAATGGTATTTCATTATAGCGTTACCATTTGCGTTTTTAACGACTGCTATAGCAGGCGCCTTGTTAGAGAAGGGTTTGATACAGTTTCTCTATAAAAGGCCCTTGGAGTCATTGCTCGCGACGTGGGCTGTATCAATGATAATGCAACAGGCTTTACGTTTGTATTTTGGAGCAGCAAACGTTTCAGTGTCATCTCCTGAATGGTTATCAGGTAGCTTAAATGTTGGCGGTATCTTGATGTCCTACAACCGCATTATGTTGATAGCGTCTGCAATTGTCGTGGTGATAGTGACTCGTTTATTATTGAGTAAGACTAACTGGGGCTTGCATGTGCGAGCAACAATGCAGAACCGTCAGATGGCATCAAGTCTTGGTGTGCCATCAAGTCGAGTGAACATGTTGACCTTTGCGTTTGGTTCGGGTTTAGCAGGGCTAGCTGGTGCATTCATTTCACAGATTGGTAATGTGGGGCCTTCAATGGGGCAGACCTATATTGTGGATAGTTTCATGGTCGTGGTGGTTGGCGGTGTAGGTAATTTGATCGGAGCTGCGATTTCCTCGATGGGTATAGGCATGGTGGATCAAGTTCTACAGCCGCTGTTAGGACCTGTTATGGGTAAGATCTCTGTGCTCTTCATGATTATCATCTTCCTACAGTTTAAGCCTGGAGGCTTGTTCCCTGCACGTAGCCGCAGCCTCGACGATTAATTTTACAAGTTCGATCAATGAATAGATTACTACCATTCGATAATAAAGTTGAGCAGATCATACTGGGTCTACTTACTGTATTTATTATAATATTCCCGATGCTGAACTTCATGTTCCCTGAGGGTTCAGCACTCCACGTGTCGAGCTTTCAGCTGAGTGTGTGGGGAAAATATTTGTGTTATGCTGTGCTGGCTGTGAGCCTCAATTTATTGTGGGGATATACGGGGCTCTTGTGTCTCGGTCAGTGTTTGTTTTTTGCTTTAGGAGGCTACGCTTTCGGTATGTACCTAATGTTGATGATTGGAGACTTAGGTTCTTATAAAAGTAGCTTACCAGATTTCATGGTGTTCCTAGGTTACAAGGAATTACCTATACATTGGAAGCCCTTCTATAGCCCATGGTTCGCCATTTTTGCTGCGATGTGGGTTCCAGGCCTAGTAGCCTTCTTATTTGGTGTTCTTGCCTTTCGTTCGAGAATTAAAGGAGTGTATTTCTCGATCCTTACCCAAGCGCTTACCTATGCAGCCGCTTTGCTATTCTTTCGTAACGACTTCACTTTTGGCGGTAATAATGGATTCACGGACTTTAAGTTCATTTTCAGTCACGATATCAATAGTGACGGAGTCTCTAGAGGGTTGTTCTGGGCATCTGGAATTCTTCTCATAGGAGTCTATTACCTGATCGCATGGTTACTGCAGTCCAAGTTTGGCTTAGTGCAGAGAGCTATTAGAGATTCTGAAAACCGGGTGCGCTTCTCAGGGTATTCAACAACTCACTACAAGGTATTCATTTTTGTGCTAAGTGCGATGATCGCAGGTCTTGCAGGAGCGCTCTACGTACCACAATCGGGGATTATTAATCCTAGCGAGATGTGGCCAACGAAAGGCTTAGATATTGTCGTCTGGGTAGCTGTTGGTGGACGAGGATCGAAGTTTGGACCGATTATTGGAGCTATTCTAATCAACCTTTTGAAGAGTTTTGCAACGAGAGTTTATCCTGAGAGTTGGCTTATTATCTTAGGTTTCGTCTTCCTATTTGTGGTATTATTCATGCCGAATGGGGTGGTGGGCTTGTGGGCTCAGTTGAAGAGTAAATATAAGTTCTTCCAGGGATCTAATAAGTCTGATGGAGCAGTACTAAGTAATTCTAACTAACGATTTTTCTGATGTCTCATTCCGCATTATATAAGGACACAGACTTGGTTCTATCGATCGAGTCAGTCACGAAATCCTTTGATGGTTTCAAAGCAATTAACGACCTTAATTTTTATTTAGGAGAAGGTGAGTTACGTACGATTATCGGGCCAAATGGCGCGGGTAAGAGTACATTCATGGATCTTATCACAGGCCGTACTCGACCAGATTCTGGGACTCTCACGTATCATCAGTCAGATGGACATGATCTCGATCTGACTAAACTGCGAGAGTACCAAATAAATCGGTTAGGGATTTCGAGGAAATTCCAAACTCCTAGTATTTATCAGCATCATACCGTGTATGAAAACATCGTACTATCACTCAGCCATGATCGCTCTGTATTTAAATCGCTCTTCTACAAGGAAAGTGCTGCGGACAAAGAGGCGATAGAGGAAGTGCTAGAGACTATTCGTTTAAAGGATATGAGGAATGATCAAGCGGGCTTGTTATCGCATGGTCAAAAACAATGGCTAGAGATAGGGATGTTGCTCGCCCAGAAGCCGAGGATTCTATTAGTGGATGAACCTGCGGCGGGTATGAGTGATGAGGAAACTGAGCGTACGGGGGAATTACTGCTTAGCTTAGAAGGCAAGCACAGCATTATGGTGGTGGAGCACGACATGGAGTTCATTCGTCAGATTGCACGGAAGGTAACTGTGCTGCACCAAGGGCATGTTTTGAAAGAGGGGAGTTTCTTGGATGTGGCCAATGACCCTACGGTGAAGGAAGTTTACTTGGGGAGACAGAAACACGAATAACTAGAAGAAAACCATGGATAGTACTGAGGGAATTAAGTTAGAGCTGAAGGACGTTAATGTGTTTTATGATGGGTCACGGATTTTACGTGATGTCAGTCTGAAGCTTCCAGAAAACTCTGTGCTCGCCTTATTGGGGAGAAATGGAGTGGGGAAGACGACTACTCTAAAGACGATCATGGGAATTGCACCTTCGAGCAGTGGTGTGATCAGCTTCGATGGTACTGATATTCAATCATCACCCGTCGAGAAGCGTTCGCGTGCAGGTATTGGTTATGTCCCGCAAGGGCGTGACATCTTCCCGAATCTCACAGTTTGGGAAAACTTAAAGATTAGCCTGAGTGTTCACGGTAAGGAGGCTTGGGAAAAGCTGGATGAAGTTTACACGTTGTTTCCCGTGCTTCAGGAGATGAAGGGACGTAAGGGGGGGGTTCTCTCAGGTGGCCAACAGCAACAGTTGGCGATTGGTCGAGCACTTCTGACGAATCCTAAAGTTCTTTTGTTAGATGAACCTACAGAAGGGATTCAGCCATCGATCATTGATCAGATTGAGGATGCTATTACTTACATTAAGAAAAATCACAGTATTAGTATTCTGCTAGTGGAACAGTATTTGGACTTCGCAAAGGCATGCTCAGACTATTTTTGTATCATGGAGCGAGGTGCCGTTGTTCAAGCGGGGGAAATATCTAAGTTGACTGATGAGGTGATTGCTAAGTATTTAGAGGTTTAAAATATCATGCATCTTACACCTAGAGAGCGAGAAAAACTAATGGTCGTGGTAGCGGCCGATTTGGCCCGTAGACGTCAGGGGCGTGGGCTTAAGCTAAATTACCCAGAAGCTGTAGCTATCATAACCTACGAAATTTTTGAAGGAGCTCGCGATGGAAAAACTGTGGCTCAGCTTATGGATGAAGGGACTCGGATATTGTCACGCGATGATGTGATGCCTGGTGTGGCTGAAATGATTCATGACGTCCAAGCCGAGGCTACTTTCCCTGATGGCACAAAGCTGGTAACCGTACATCACCCGATACAATGATACCTGGAGAAATAATATGTGCAGATACAGATGAGTTGTTAGATGCTAACAACTCTCTAGAGACTTTTGTCACAGAAGTGAGTAATTCTGGAGATAGGCCCATTCAGGTGGGGAGTCATTATCATTTTTATGAGGTTAACAATTTTTTGTTATTTGAAAGAGAGAAGGCTCGAGGCTTTCGTCTGAATATCCCCGCAGGTACTGCAGTGCGTTTCGAGCCAGGAGATTCAAAGGAGGTCGAGCTTGTTGCTCTTTCTGGACGTAGAGAAGTCTGGGGGCTTCAGGGGAAGGTGAATGGAAAGTTAGAAAGCTAGAATCATGCCGTTAAAACTCACAAGGAAACAATACGCGGAGCATTTTGGACCAACAGTAGGTGATAAGGTTCGCCTAGGAGATACTGAATTATTTATCGAAGTCGAGCGTGACTACATCGCTGAAGCTGCTGGTTATGGTAATGAAGTGAAGTTTGGTGGAGGGAAGGTAATCCGCGATGGCATGGGGCAATCCTCTCAAGCTCTCGATGCTGAATGCTTAGATTTGGTCATCACGAATGCCACAATTCTCGATCCAGAGCTTGGCGTGGTGAAAGCTGATATAGGTATCAAAGCTGGGAGAATTGTCGGTGTTGGACATGCAGGCAACCCAGATATCCAAGATGGGATTGGCTCCGTGATAGCAGACCCGAGTACGGGTGAATTTGATTCCATGGTGATAGGCGCGGGTACAGAAGTGCTCGCTGGTGAAGGGAATATCATTACTGCCGGTGGCGTGGATTCTCATATTCATTTCATCTGTCCACAGCAGATTGACGAAGCCTTGTGTAGTGGTGTCACCACAATGTTAGGTGGAGGCACTGGGCCGGCTACTGGGACAAATGCAACTACATGCACTCCGGGTGCGTGGAATATTTATCGCATGTTAGAAGCTGCGGATCATTACCCGATGAATCTGGGTTTTCTTGGTAAAGGGAATTGCGCGACCAAAGAACCACTGCGTGAGCAGATCATGGCTGGAGCGATAGGGCTGAAGTTACATGAAGACTGGGGTACGACTCCTGCCGCGATCGATACCTGTCTGAGCGTCGCTGATGAGATGGACGTACAGGTAGCCATTCACACGGATACTCTGAATGAGTCTGGTTACCTTGAAGACACCCTCAAAGCATTTGCTGGTCGTACGATCCATACTTACCACTCCGAAGGGGCTGGCGGTGGTCATGCACCAGATATTATGAAGGTGTGCTCGCACCCTAATGTACTGCCCTCATCCACAAACCCTACTAGACCGTTTACCGTAAATACTATCGATGAACATTTGGATATGTTGATGGTGTGTCACCACCTTGATTCGAAAATCCCAGAGGATGTGGCATTTGCTGAGTCCCGTATAAGGCCTCAGACGATAGCGGCGGAAGATATCCTGCACGACAGAGGAGCGATATCGATGATTTCATCTGATAGTCAGGCGATGGGTCGCGTAGGAGAAGTCGTGATGCGAACTTGGCAGACGGCACATAAGATGAAGGTGCAGTTTGGTAAGTTAGAATCTGAGGAGCATCCTGCTGCAGATAACTTCAGAGCATTGCGCTATATCTCTAAGTACACGATTAATCCTGCCATTTCTCATGGGATTGCTCATGAAGTGGGTTCTTTAATGGTAGGGAAGCTTGCCGATATGGTGCTTTGGAAACCGATGTTTTTTGGCGTAAAACCAGAAATAATTCTTAAAGGTGGTATGATAGCCTTGGCGAACATGGGAGATCCTAATGCATCTATTCCAACTCCTCAGCCATGCTATTACAGGCCTATGTTTGGAGCGCATGGAGCGGCTAAGTATCAAACATCTGTGACATTTGTGAGTAAGCTGTCATTAGAAAATGGATTAACAGATCGTGTCTCGCTACAGAAAAGATTGGTCGCTGTCGAAAATACCAGAAAGGTAACGAAGTTAGATTTAATTTATAATGATGCGATGCCAGACATAGAGATCGATCCTGAAACCTACACGGTCACAGTGGATGGTGAGGTGATCACCTGTGAACCAGCCGAAGAACTACCTTTAGCCCAACGTTACTTCCTCTTCTAGTGAGTTCGAAGTGTCAGCAAGTGGTGATCCAGTCGCTTTGGCAGCAGCCTGAGCCAAATGTATTGCGCGTGTTGTTGTTAGATCGCCATGTGTTGGCAAAGCGCCGTTGGAGGACGCCAGTGGGTGAGGAGTTGGAAGTGATTTATAATCTTTCTTCAGCTACGGCGCATGGGCAATTGTTATTAGGGTCTGATGGCCATTGTTATAAGATCCAGCAGACTACTGAGGGAGTGATTGTTATCCCGATGCCACAGTCGTTGGAGATGGCCGCGAAGCTGGGTTGGTATTTAGGAAACCAACATTTGGGTATTGAAGTGAGAGAGAATGAACTGGTGTTAGAGGATGTTCATACACTCGCTCGATCCTTAGAGAAAATAGGTATTCCATTTAAAAAGCGAGTGGATGTTTTTCTCTGCGCCTTACACTCTAGTCACAGCCATTGAAGATGCAGGATCCACAGAATTACAAATGGCTAGCAGTACTGATGCACTACAGTGATGGAGTGTTACCCGTTGGAGCTTATGCGCACTCGATGGGGCTCGAAGGTATGGTGCAAGCAGGTGTGATTCAGACGGCTCAAGATCTGGGCAAGTTTCTTGAATACGATGTGATGGATGCCCTCAGTCGAACTGACATCCCACTGGCTGGACATGCGTGGCGGCAGGCGGATGATCCTCCTGCACTAATGACGTTAGACGAGCTCTCATTAGCTGCTCGTCCTTCGCGGCAGTTACGTGAAGCTGCGAGTAAAATAGGCAAGCAGCAGTGGCGCATTTATCAGCAAACTTGGGCAAAAGAGAATGCTGAGGTAGATGCTATATCATGGGAGTATTTTCAGAGCCCTGTGGTGATGGGCTACATTTTTAATAGAGAGCAGCTTCCTATCGAAGCTGTGGCATGGTCATTAAGCTACCAGACATTTTCATTACTTTTACAGGCTGCTTTGAAATTGATTCCGATTGGTCCGAGAGCAACGCAAGCCTTGTTGCATAGTGCTATAGAGGCTGGTAGTGAGAGGTTTAATCGTGCGCTTAAAGTGCCGCAAGATGAAATAGGTGCATCAAATCCAATGTGGGATTTGGCGTCCGCTCAGCATGAAAAAGCACCCGCTAGAATGTTTTTATCCTAATGAAAGAGTATCCCAATAATGCAATTCGCGTAGGTATCGGTGGCCCAGTAGGTTCTGGTAAATCCACTCTTTGCCTAAAAATCTGTGAGCGCTATGGCTCAGCGCGCAATATGGCTGTCATCACCAATGATATCTATACGCAAGAAGATGCTAAAATGCTGATTCGGCATAATGCTCTGCCAGAGGATCGGATAGTTGGTGTCGAAACCGGTGGCTGTCCACATACTGCGATCCGCGATGATATTTCGATGAACCTGGATGCGGTGGATGAGCTGGAGAAGCGCCACGATGGATTAGAGTTTGTCCTGATTGAAAGTGGCGGTGATAATCTAACAGCAACCTTTTCTCCAGAACTAGCAGACGTATTCATTTATGTCATCGATGTGACAGAAGGGGATGATATCCCAAGAAAAGGTGGTCCAGCGATCGCGCATTCTGATTTTCTAGTCGTGAATAAAGTGACACTAGCTCCTTATGTAGGTGCGAATGTGGAGCAAATGCATGTAGACTGTACGAGTAAGCGCAGTGGAAAACCATTCGAAATGATGGATCTAAAAGATGGGAAAGGTGTAGACGAGTTCTTTGAATGGTTTGATCGTGCCGTACTCTTTACAGATATCAATTTAGACTAAGTGAGACGATAAATGTTAGCTTCTAGCATACAATCTAAAGCTCAATTGAGGTTCAAATACTCAGAGCAAGGCGAGCGCACACAATTAGTTGCGCGTCGTCTTGGTGGGCTTTGTCATGCGAGTAAACCCTATCACGATGGGAAGCATTTATATCTGCAAATAGTTAATCCTACTGCGGGATTGTTCGCAGGCGATAGTCTGGAAATGGATTTCAGATTAGCAAAGGATTGCCGGGTTTCACTTACTTCACCAAGTGCCACGCGTTTCCATACGATGAAGCAGGGTGAGCATGCTGACTTTACGCAAAACATCGAGGTAGGGGAGAATGCTATACTCGATTACTGGCCTGAAATGGTCATTGCTCAGCGAGGCTCTACGGTCCATCAGCAAACAAAAATCCAGTTAACTGAGAGTTCGCGGATGCTTTTGTTAGATAGTCTGGCGCCGGGAAGAGTGGCACACGGCGAGGTGAATGCGTATAGAGAGTATTCGAATGCTTTCGATCTAAAGCTGGGAGACCGCTTGTTGGTCAGAGAACGAATGACACTCACTCCAGTGAACGGAGAATGGCAGCTATTGGCTCCAGCGTGGAGTCAGTGCTATGTCGCTTCGATCTGGTGCTATGACAAGTCGTCTTTAACTCAGTATTCAAGTTTCCAAGATGAGGTGCTAGCTATCCCGACAGACTCTTCTGTCCTGTGTGCATTTTCGTACTTAGGAGATGGACTTGCAGTGGTCAGAGTACTTGCAGAGAATGCCATTGAATTTCGTAAAACAACTGAACTTGTGAGAGAGATTGCTCTGTGTCATATCGTTCGTGAAGCTCTAGATTTTAGAAAAATATAACCGATATAAACCAATGAAAATAGAAACACTGAAAACTCTTGTGCCACTTACTTTGCTGGCAGTATCTCCATCACTTCTCGCTCATCCTGGTGCTCCAGGCCACACCCATGGAGGTACGGAGGAATGGCCTTTCCCAGATTTCAGTTGGCCAATGGTAATTGCTGGATTGTCGATTGGCGTCATAGCTCTAGTCATTTACTACTACCGGAAGAGCCAGTCTGAATAAGCGAATAGGATGCAAATGATTCTCGGACTACGCGACTTGTTAGATGATGAGAGTCGGGTTTGGAATATCGAGATTGAAGAGCTTCTTGGAGAAGTCTCCAATGACGCCGAGCGGATCTTCTGAGAGTAATTAGATGAGGTCGTCTACAGCTCAGAGAAAAAAAGTATAGTTCACTCTAATACATTCGCGGCAAAGGTTGCAGGTTAGAAACGTTAATAGCCTTACTCCTCATTGATTGAATTTAGCTCGTTCCCAAAGAAAAGTAAGAAATGAAACCTTTCTGGTTCAACTCTGTTGAAAAAACGATCAATTACAGGGTGCAGGGGGATACATAAGAGCCTCACTTTAAGATAAGTGAGGCTCTTCGAGTGAAAATTTTAAACTCAGATATGGAGTGATATTTACTTCCGCTTACGACGAAGAAGTAATGCGCTTGAACCAAGAAGCAGCAGTGATGTGGAGCTTGGCTCTGGAACAGCTGTCACCTCAGGCGTGCCGAAAGGAGCCACTTCAGAAGGGCTTCTGAATTCAAACATGAACAAAGCGGGTTCATTAAGGCTTAGTTCTTGCTTACCTAATGTAAATGACTGAGATACAGCCTCCTCAATAGTTAGGTATGATGCAGCGTTGTTAGGGTCGTTGAAGTTTGAACCATTTCCATTGTCTCCAATAAGTGTGGTAGCACCTTGATCAGTGACAAACAGGTTTGAGCCTGCATTTGTTGTTATTGACTCGAATTCAGAGTTTTGAATTAAATTAAACTGATTGTAATCGATATCTAGCGAAGTTATTTGCACTTGGTGAGATAGAAGACTCGCTCCTACTTGCTCTGTAGCTCCAATGAATGAACCGCTGGTGTACCAGTCAAATCTGATGTCAAAAGAGAGATTGTCACCCAGTGCCAGAACGCTAAGAGTAGCAGCATCAGTCAAATTTTGAGAGTTGGTGGTGCGTGCAATCATAATGTTACTTCCTATGTTACTGCCATTGTCTGAAACAAAGGTAACTTTAAGTTGACCATATGCCGAACCTTCTGAAGAAATGTCGAATACAGCATAATCACCTACTACAGTGCTTGGATCATAGTTAGCAGATGTGCCAGAACCAGGAACATCAGATGTAGTACCAACGATCTGAGTCTGAATACCTGAAATCTCAAGACTTGTAATAGAGGCCGTTAGAGCGTTTGACATGCCAAGTGTCACTAGTGCGGGGAGAATTTTTTTAAATATCATTATGATTTATAGTTATGATAGGAGCGAATTTTAGTATCGCTTCTGCCGCTACATATCTGTTTTTTTTAGAAGAGCAAGTGGTATTACAAAGGTATTAAAAATAAGGGTCTTAGCCTGTTTATACTGTGTATGAACGATTCTCATAGATTCTACAGAAAGTGCATAAAGGTGTATGCATACAAAAAAGCGCAACCGGCGTGGTTGCGCTTTTGAATAAATAGTTAGAGTTCGTTAGATCGCTTAGATCAGGCCGTGGTAGGCTTGGATCGGCTTGACTTCGAACGCTTTGTTTTGAAGTGAGCGAATCGCGAGAACGGATGCTTCAGCTGCAGCAAGGTTGGTGCAGTGAGAGATTTTGTTCGCTACAGCGCCTGAGCGGATACGGATTTCATCTTCACGCGCTTCGTGGCCGCTTGGTGTGTTGATGACGAAGGAAATGTCACCATTTTTCATCATGTCGATCACGTTCGGGCGTTTCTGCTCAGCGAGCTTGTAGACGCGCTCAACTGCAATGCCATTTTCCTTGAAGAACTTGTAGGTTCCGCCGGTGGAGTAAATGGTGAATCCTAGCTCTTCGAGCTCCTTAGCCACTGGAATGGAGTCTGGCTTGTCGCGGTCATTGACTGAGAAGAATACGTTGCCACCGGTTGGGAGAGGGTTGAATGCAGAGATCTGAGCCTTCGCATAAGCAAGGCCTAGGTCAGCATCGATTCCCATTACTTCACCCGTGGACTTCATTTCAGGTCCGAGCACGATGTCTACACCTGGGAATTTCGGCCATGGGAAGACAGCTTCCTTCACACAGTAGTATTCAGGGAGCACTTCTTCGGTGAATCCGAGCTCCTTGAGTGTCTTACCAGCCATCACCTTAGCGGCGAGCTTAGCAAGTGGGATACCGATCGCCTTAGAGACGAATGGCACTGTGCGGGATGCACGAGGGTTGACTTCGATCACGTAGAGTTCCTCGTCCTTCACAGCGAACTGGATGTTCATGAGGCCGCAAACTTCAAGCTCGCGAGCGAGGTCTTTAGCTCCCTTAAGGATCTGGACCTTGATGTTCTCAGAAAGTGATGGAGCTGGAATAACGCAGGCGGAGTCACCTGAGTGAATACCTGCAGCTTCGATGTGCTGCATGATCGCTCCAACAACAGATGTTTCGCCGTCAGAAATACAGTCAACATCCACTTCGACTGCGCCTTCGAGGAAGCTGTCCACGAGAATCGGACGGTCTGGTGAGACGTCAGCTGCTTCGGAGATGTATCTGCGGAGTTCCTCGTCAGTGTAGACGATCATCATGCCGCGTCCACCGAGGACGAAGGATGGGCGAACGAGTACTGGGTAACCGATGCGGTCCGCGATAGTGACAGCTTCGTCTGGAGTGACTGCTGTGCCGGCTTCAGCTTGCTTGAGGCCGATTCTGTCGAGGAGAGCGGAGAAAAATTTACGGTCTTCTGCGAGCTCGATAGACTCTGGAGAGGTGCCGATGACTGGCACTCCGTGGCGCTTAAGGTCAGCCGCTAGGTTAAGAGGTGTCTGGCCACCAAACTGAACGATAACGCCGTCTGGTTTCTCTTGATCACAGATGTTGAGTACGTCCTCAAGTGTGAGAGGCTCGAAGTAGAGCTTATCAGAAGTATCGTAGTCAGTGGAAACTGTCTCAGGGTTAGAGTTGACCATGATAGTCTCGTAACCAAGCTCCTTGAGTGCGAAGGATGCGTGGACGCAGCAGTAGTCAAACTCGATACCTTGGCCGATACGGTTAGGGCCACCGCCGAGGATCATGATCTTCTTCTGGTCGTTCTCACGTGCTTCATTTTCGTCGCCGTAAGTGGAGTAGAAGTAAGGAGTGTATGCTTCGAACTCAGCTGCACAGGTATCTACGAGGCGGTAGGTAGGAATGATGCCATGCTTCTTACGCGCTGCGCGGACCGTATCCTGATCGGTGCCTTGAAGGTGAGCGATCTGGTGGTCGGAGAAACCGTATTTTTTAGCCTTACGAAGTTCATATGGCGATTCGAGAATGTCTTCTTTCGCCGCAATTGCTAAACCTTCGTCAACGATTTGCTTGAGGTTCTCAAGGAACCAGCGATCGATTGCTGTGGCTTCGAACACGTCTTCAACGGACCAGCCGTTATCGAAGGCTGTCTTGAGCCAGAAGATACGCTCTGCATTAGGTACGTGAAGTTTACGCTCAATGTCATCGCGTGAAGGCTTATCCGCGTCTTTACCATCGAAACCAAAGCCTAGGCGGCCAGTTTCGAGTGAGCGAAGAGCTTTCTGCATGGACTCCTTGAATGTACGCCCGATTGACATGGCTTCACCCACAGCTTTCATCTGTGTGGTGAGAACCGAGTCTGCAGTTGGAAATTTTTCAAATGTGAAGCGTGGAAGCTTAGTCACACAGTAATCGATCGTAGGTTCGAAGGATGCTGGAGTGACGCGAGTAATGTCGTTCTTAAGTTCATCGAGGGTGTAACCGACTGCGAGCTTGGCTGCGATTTTCGCGATCGGGAAACCAGTTGCTTTAGAAGCGAGAGCTGAGGAACGAGAAACGCGTGGGTTCATCTCGATCACGATGCAGCGCCCCGTTTCAGGGTCGACTGAGAACTGGATGTTAGAACCACCAGTCTCGACACCAATTTCGCGGATACATGCGAATGAAGCGTCGCGCATGATCTGGTACTCACGGTCCGTGAGGGTCTGGGCAGGAGCTACAGTAATGGAATCGCCTGTGTGGACACCCATTGGGTCAAAGTTTTCAATGGAGCAGATCACTACACAGTTGTCAGCGCAGTCACGCATGACTTCCATTTCGTATTCTTTCCAGCCGAGGAGGGATTCTTCTACGAGAATCTCACTTACTGGGGAGAGGTCGATACCGCGTGCACAGATCTCTTCGAATTCTTCTATATTGTATGCAATACCACCACCTGTGCCACCGAGCGTGAATGCTGGGCGGATAATGAGAGGGAAGGAGCCGATTTCTTCTTTGATCAGATGCGCATCCTGCATGTTGTGGGCAACACCTGAATGCGGAAGATCGAGACCGATCTTGAGCATTGCTTCCTTGAAGCGGAGACGGTCTTCGCCTTTGTCGATAGCATCAGCATTAGCGCCGATCATTCTGACATTGTGCTTATCAAGGGTGCCTTCCTTGAAAAGGTCCATGGAGCAGTTAAGCGCAGTCTGACCACCGAGAGTAGGTAGGAGTGCGTCTGGCTGTTCCTTGACGATGATCTTCTCAACGACTTCGGGCGTGATCGGCTCGATGTAGGTGCGGAATGCGAACTCCGGGTCGGTCATGATGGTGGCCGGGTTGGAGTTGACCAAGATTACTTCATAGCCCTCTTCTTTAAGAGCTTTGCAGGCTTGAACGCCTGAGTAATCAAATTCGCATCCTTGGCCTATAATGATAGGGCCGGAGCCGATAACTAGAATTTTTTTAATCGAAGTGTCCTTTGGCATGAAAGTAAGTCGTAAATTGACGTGTTCATGCCTAAGCTGGCGGACTTTGTAAAGAATTGCTTGCGGCTTTCTTGAATAAAGTTATTCGGGAAATGTGAATAACCTGTGAGTAGCTGTGAAGGAGCCTGTTTTTAAACTCGGAAAGAGCTTAGGGAAGCTTAATCAATTTTATCCATTTCCGCAAAAACCATGAGTCCAGCAGAGGTGTTGATTGTGGAAATGACGGTGATGTCCTGGGATGTGCCTATCTTAGAAATAGAGTTGTTTACGACAATCATGGTGCCGTCTGGTAGATAGCCGACACCTTGGTGATCTTCCTTGCCTGTCCTGACGATAGCTAGATGAAGTTGGGCGCCGACGGCAAGCTTGGGTTTCAGTGAGTCTGCTAGATCGTTAATGTTAAGAACTTTTACATCTTGTAGGCGTGCTACCTTACTGAGGTTGTTATCCGTAGTGAGAAGTTTTGCGTCCAGCATGCGGCTGATCTGCATCAGGAGGGAATCATGGCTCTCATCAGGGCCTGATGTAGTGGCGTCGTGGATGTTGACTTTGATTCGCTGTGAAGTACTCAGGTCTTCTAGGCAATCGAGACCACGTTGTCCTCGCTGACGGCGGCCAGGGGAGGGGGAGTTTGACATGACTTGAAGCTCTTCTAGCACGAAGCGAGGGACGATTAGGTTGTTCTCGAGAAAGCCCGAGTTCATCAAAGACGGGAGGCGTCCATCAGTGATGACGTCTGTGTCTAAGAGTAGAGCTTGGCCTTTTTGGTTTTCCTGACGAAAGCGTACATAGGGGATGATGAAAGCAAAATCATCTTGATTGCTGCGTAGAGCAAGCACGGTGCCGATGAAGCCGAGAGTGGCATACATTGTGACATTGAAAGTGATGATGAAGTCACTTGGTTGCTTGATGATGCTTTCGAAGGTGACGGTGAAGAGCTCGCCAATTTTCACAGTGGTTAATAACCATGCGCAGAAGAGACCTATGACCAGACCTAGAGTGGCGGTGGAAAATCCACGGATGGTGAATTGCTTCATCAGGCTCTCAACCATTATGAAAAAAGCTCCTACTGCGAGGCCCACTAAGACTCCAGCCCACATGTATTCTGGGCCAAAACTCTGGAACGCCAAGGCACTACCAGCTAGCTCGCAGACTAACAGGTAGAGCATGCGAGTGATGTTTACAGAGGTTTTTGACTGTTTTTTGACCACAATAATGTCGGAGGGGAGAAGTTCATACTGTGGAATTGTTGGGGGGCTTTGCAAGCATAAGATAATGTTAGGTCAAATCATTGTACTTGCCTGAGGTGCTCTCTGGTCTATGAATTTCTGAAAATTTATGAGTGCTGTTAAATTGATCGCAATGGTTGCAATGACCTCTGATAGAATTATCGGAAAAGGAAATGACCTCCCGTGGCATCTACCTGAGGATCTCAAACTCTTTAAAAGAACGACGAGTGGGCACCCCATTGTAATGGGTAGAAAGACTTATGAGTCGATTGGGCGGCCGTTGCCAAAGCGGCAAAATATAGTCATCACACGCGACCACTCATGGAGTTCAGAGGGGGTTGATGTGGTCTATAGTCCGGAAGAAGTGAGAGGTCTTACTTTACAGGATGAGACAGTATTCATCATTGGAGGGGCAGAGATTTATACTTTGTTTTTAGAGCACATTGACGAGCTGTTAGTCTCGCATGTCTATGCAAGCTACGACGGCGATACACGCTTCCCTGAGTTTGAGCATTTCTTTAATGCTTATGAAGTCGTTGAAAAGTACGATGACTTTGAGCTTAGACGCTACACTAAGTCTTGATTTCCCTCGTGGCGAGTAGTCTCGTTTTCCGAGGCACGCCTTGTGATTCTAGTCTCAAATGTGTTGTGCCAGCTCGCTGCCAGAGCTGGGCATTCATGCAGGAGAGAGATCATGTCAGAGTAGTTAGACTTCTGGTGGTGCATGAGTTGGTTCACTGCATCGATACTCCAGTGAGGTGATGGTCTGTCTACTAGAGTAATTATGGAGTTTGGTTCAACATTACCTTTTTCGAGCACTCTTAGATACCAACCTGTCTTTCCAGTTTCTTGGACTCTTAGGGCAAGTTCTTTCAAGTCGTAACGCTTCGCGAGCTTCCAGCATGGCTGACGTGGCTGAGTGACTTCTAAAATGGCGCTTCCGACACGATAGGTGTCGCCAATGCAGACCATTGTTTCTAGTTGTCGGACGGTCGTGAAATTTTCTCCAAACCCGCCATTTTTCAGCTCTAGTCCGAGTGCTTTTTCCCAGTATGGCAGGTGTTCTGAAGGGTAAACACAGATCGCTTTGTCGCAGCCTCCGTGAACGAGTTCGTCAGCATGTTCATCCCCTTCAATTCCAAATTTCGTGAGCTTCACGGAGGGGCTAGTTATCGGTTTTTTGTTGATCGCACTCGACCATTCTTTTTTCGATAAATAAGAACTCTCAAGAGCCTGGAAGTTCTCTATTTTACCCGTTTGGATGCTGAGTACTTTTGGAGAATAAATCACAGGATGAATTGGGGATTAGTTTATTTGCATGCTTTAAAACTTTTTTTAAGCCTTCTAACAAGCGAATAAGAGTGGAGGGATGAGAGAGATTTATGGGAAAGATGAGGTTGTTTTTTGAGGTGGTGAGACGACTGGAATACAGCTAGCCCGTAGAGCAATCAAATCATGACTTTCCATGTGCCGTCGGGCTTTTTCCAGAACTCGTGCAAAGGTGCACCAGTTTTATCAACGTGGCGGACGGTGAAGCGCTCGTGGCTGACCTCGAGGTGGGTGAATCCAGCGACTCCTTCAGTGAAAGGTCCGCGTTCTGTATTTGTCCGAATAGGTCTGATAGGGGCTCCTCCTCCTCCGGAAATAACAAAAGAGGTAGGGTGATCTTCAAGCTGCAGGTGTTGAAGGTCGTGCTCGTGTCCGCAGAAGTAGAAATGCACTTTGTGCTTACGGAAAAGAGCATCCCATTCTTCGATCATTTCAGGGAAGTCTCCATACTTGCCATTACTGTAGAGTGGGTGGTGGCCGTTGACTACTAGCCAAGGAGCTTTCCTCGGTTTAGCGAGTTCATCTTTTAGCCATGCTAGCTGTTCTGCCTTTTCCTCAGCGGTGAGTTGGTCGCGCTTGTTAGAATAGTTTGAGTCCAGACAGAGGACGGTCATGAGAGGTTTTTCGGCAGGACCAATATCGAGACGATACCATTTAGCCGGCATATTCCAGCGGGTTCCAGGCTTGAATTTTGAGTATCCCAGCTGAGCCTCTATTTTCACCTTGGGTTGGTCGTCATACTCGTGATTGCCGAGAATAGCGTGACAGGGGCCAGGGAAAACTGACTTAGGGTACACTTCGGAGAATTGGTTTTTCCAGCGCGAGCATTTCACGCCCCCATTCATTTTCCCGTAGAAATTGTCACCCAGGCAGAACATGGCGTCCGGACTTACTTTGCGCTCCGCGAGATAGGTGGTCATGCCCTTGGCGACCGCTTTCTGTTGGGTCATGTCCTTAGCGTGTCCCCAGTCACCGATCATAGTGAAATGGTAGCTCCCTGGACCTGAACCGATAGCGGGCGCAGCGAAACTTGGTAGTTTTCCAGTGAGTAGGGCCGCGCTAAAGCAGAAGGTTTGCTTTAGTGCTGAGCGACGCGAGATTGGGTTTGAGCTCATTGATCGTGATGTTGAAAGGAGGTGCTTGGTATTTGGGTGATGCGTAAACTAGCAGAGGTATGATCATCAGCCAACTCAGTGGTTGAGGCCCATATACGTGACTATGATTGGGGTTCTTTCGAAACGATCATTAGCAGCTTGATCAGAGCATCGACAGACTGCCAAGAGGCGGACTCTTCCATCGTGTGGTAGTCGGTAGTCGGTATTTGAATAGTAGTGCCATCGACCAAGCCGTTTGAGGCTTCTACGATTCTCCCGAGCTCTGTACTGCCAAGTGAGCGCGGCTGCTTACCTTGGCTGACGAGGCATTCGTTTGTGCTTTCTATATACTTGTCCTTGTAAATGTAGCTGATGTTATTTTCTTGGCAGAGTTCCTCGACTCGCTCGGTGGAGTGCTTATTGAAGGCTGCATTGGCGTCTTTTTGTCTCAGAACGAGCAATTGTTCGTTTGCCGCCTCAACGTCCGGGAAGGGGCTGGTGTCGATTACGAAAAGGTTATTCGTAGATCCGCCAAATCTACGGAACCACTCGAGTAAGTAGCGCCAGCTTTTTCCGGCTTCTTCTGCAGCAGTAAAGAAAACAGTGCCTTCGAAGCCGAGAGTGAACAAGTGAATGAGAATCGCCGCTGAGATGACATTATCCAGCTGCCCTTCAAGTCTGCCATCACTGATGCTGAGCTTATCTTTGAAGGCGATAGGTGTGCCAGCGACGATTCCTGAGAGACCTTCGATTTCGAAAATAAGGTTATTTCTGAATTCGCAGATTGATGTGTCGTTGATGACTCCATTCCCTAAGTAAGCGCCGGACCATGGTTCATAGGCAAATACCTGTTCAGACTCAAAACGCTCGGTGATTTTATTCATGAGCTCTTCTGAAACAGCTGTATTCAAGAGGTCGGTGCGGTTGCCCGTGACGAAGGCTGCGTACTGGAATTCGTTTGGCCCGGTACAGATGAGCCCGTGCCGATCAATGTGGGCGGAGAACATCGCGCTGGTTGGGTTTTTCCCTTGAGCGACTAGTAAGCCATCGTACCAAGTGACTTTTGCACCGCGCTCCTCCAGTTCGCGTTGTAGTACTCTGAAAAATGAGTGTTCGTAACCTACAACACTCGGGTGACGAATGAGGATTTTGAGGAGGTCAATAAATTCGGTGCTTAGCATCTTATAGTCTAGTGTGTGTGCCTAAGATGCTTGAATGCAGAGTGCGTGAGCAAGCATTGAATTAGTGATCCGTATGAATATGATCGGCGAGGAGGTCACTAGCAAAGTCGTTTTCAGTATCGCGCCAGACGGCGTGGATGTGATTTCCCTTATTCTGGACGTTGACGACTTCCACGAGAAAAGTGTCAGACTGGATGCGATAGTAGTATGGGCTTCCTGGAGTGAGGCTGCCCGCCCAAGCGAAGCGCAGGCTTTGCTTGTCTGCTTTCACCTTTTTCATGGTGTCCTCAGTGAGTTCCTGGCGGTGGCGATTGGCAAATTCTTCGATGAGAGCGAGAAATGCTTTTTGTTGGCTCGCACTCATTTCTTGGGCAGTCACACCAACGGGCTCTAGCTGATCGATTTTACGCTGCGCTCTTGTGAGAATCTCTTTAGGCGGCTTAGACGTGTACACCACTGGTTTATTAGATTCTGCTAGGGTTGCAGCTAGGGCGCGAGCAAGGTCTTCCTCTGCGGCGAGCGGGCGAGTGCCTTTCATCTTGTGGTCGATTTTGATCTCAGCTGGATTCGCGGCAAAAAAGGATGGAGTGAGTGAAGCCGGTTTGCCATCCACTACGGTGTAGTTGAGCGAGAGGTGATGACCTTCAAAGCGCCAGCCCCAAGTGCCAATGGCAGAAGGTTCGCCGAAGATCGTCGTGAAATACGCCTTAGAGTTTCGAAAGTCGGGGCGTTTCTCGACCTCCCCTAGAAAGGCTTCGAGAGCTATGATGGTGTCGACTTTCTTTAGACCTGGATCACTGAGTGCTGTTTTGAGAAGTTTGCGAACGAGTTCGATTTGCTGTTCGGAAAGCTCTTCGAGCGGGATGCCTTTTCGCTTAGTCGGTACGTATGCCCAGTTTTGGCGTTCATCAGCGGTGAAGGGGAAGTTGGCTTGTTTAGCATCTTCCTTGTCCAGCGATGCGAGGAAGCTGTTAGCTGCTGCCGCCATTTCGGTAGAGACGTTGCTGAGCTGGTTAGAGTCTTGTGCGTGGAGCGGTAGGTGAGTAAGCAGGATAATGCTGAGAATTCTTTTCATAACTTTAGTCATACGTGTTTTTGAGTTATGGACTTACGGCCTTCGTTAGGGAAGTTGTTTCTTTTTATTACAGATGAGTTTGGTTAGCCTCTAACTTATGCGCTTAAGTTGGCGCATGGGAAAGGGCGAAGCTATTGAAAGCGTTGCCGTATTCTGATTGGATCACTCAGTATTAGGGCGTCGTCTCTATGATTAACAATCACTGAGTACTCTTTTGGAAATCGAGGTTTTCGATTTCTGCTTTGGCTTGGCCGATGAGGAAGAGGGAGCCTGCGATGAGGATGGGTGATTCTGATTTTTCAAGCTGTTGGAGGCAGCTCGCGAGGTTTTTGTGGAGAGTGTGGGAGGTGTTTGGGGAGAGTTTGGAGAGAGCTTCTGAAGTGAGGCTGCGGGGGGAGTCGATTGGAGTGAGGTTGATGGAGTAGCTGATCTCGCTGAGCTTATCTAGGACAGTGCTGGCTTCTTTGTCATCGACGGCTCCGAAGACTAGTGTCGCCTTTTGGTTAGGAAATTCGGATTTCCAAGTGGCGACTAGGGCGTCGGCAGCATGTGGATTATGGGCGCCATCAATGATGATATGTGGCTCGGTGCTGATGGTTTCGAAGCGGCCGGGCCACTGGATGTTAGCGAGGGCGTATTTGACTATGTCGAAGTCGAGCTGGATGCCGAGTGCGGTGACCGACTCGACTGCGAGCTTGGCGTTCTCTGCTTGGTGCTTGCCTGCGAGGTTGATGCTGTAGCCTAACAAAGGGCCCTCGATAATGCTGAGTGGGGCGTGGCGCTCGTCTGCAACTTCAGCAATCACTATAGCGGCATCGCGTTCTTGTCTGGCTGAGAGGACGGGTTTCTGTTCGCAGATGATTCCGGCTTTTTCGCCTGCGACTTTTTCGAGGGTGTCGCCGAGCCAATCGGAGTGGTCTAGTGCGATTGGGGTGATGACGCAGACATCGGCTGGAACTGCGGTGGTGGCATCGAGCCGGCCGCCCATGCCGGTTTCGAGGATGATAAGTTCGCACTCGGTTTCTTTGAAATACTTCATCGCGACTGCGAGAGAGAGTTCGAAGAAGGTGGGATGGTGCTCCCAGTCGGCGACGAGTTCCTTGATTTCGCAGAGGTGTTCTAAGACCTTGTCTTCTGCAATCATTTCACCGTTCACGCGGATGCGTTCGCAGTAGGAAACGAGGTGAGGAGAGGTGAAGAGCCCACAGCGTATGCCGGTGGCGCGAGCTAGAGCGTCGATGATAGCGCAGGTGGAGCCTTTCCCATTGGTGCCAGCGACATGAATGACCTTGGTGTCCCTTGTTGGGTTGGCGAGAAACTGGCGCAGGAGCTTTTTGGGGGCATCGAGTCCTAGCTTGATGCCAAAGTTCTGAGTCGAGTAGAGCCAGTCGAGTGCTTCATCGTAATTCATGGCAGTATTCTTTTTCCTCTTTCGCTGGAGATCCTGTGGATGGTTTAGTTGGGAGTAGTTATAAAAAACGAGCAATGTGGGTTAGCACATTACTCGTTTTCAAAAAGAGAGTTTTGTTAGCTCACGAGCTATGCCTTAGGCATCATGTAGCTGAGGAGCTGACCGAGCTTTTTCTTCACATCTCTGCGGCGAACGATGGTATCGATGAGGCCGTGCTTGAGCATGAACTCTGCAGTTTGGAAGCCAGGAGGAAGGTCTTGGTGGGTGGTTTCCTTGACCACACGTGGACCGGCGAAGCCGATCATGCATTTCGGTTCAGCGAGGTTGATGTCGCCAATTGTCGCGAAGGATGCAGTGACACCGCCTGTAGTAGGGTGGGTAAGAAGTGAAATGTAGGGAAGTCTGTGCTCAGAAAGTCGAGCTAGGGCTGCGCAAGTTTTCGCCATTTGCATAAGCGAGAGCATGCCTTCTTGCATACGTGCACCGGAGGAAGAGGAGATGATGATGACGCCGCGCTTTTCTTTGATGGCAGTCTCAATAGCACGGGTGATTTTTTCTCCAACAACGGAGCCCATGGAACCAGCGAAGAATTTAAAGTCCATGACGGCGATCATCGCTGGGTTGCCATTGACTGTGAGGCGACCAGTGACGACTGCGTCATTGAGCTCAGTTTTCTTACGGAGCATGTCGATTTTTTCCTCGTAGTTGTGGAAGTTGAGCGGATTCTTAGAGTAGAGTCCTGCGTCGATTTCTTCGAACGTTCCAGCATCGGCGATGGATGCGATGCGCTCACGTGAACCGAGCAGGAAGTGGTGATCGCAGCTCGTGCAGACTTGATCGTTCTGTTTGAGGTCAAGCGTGTGAATCATGGCGGAGCACTCTGGGCATTTAATCCAGAGGTCGTTAGGCATGTCTTTTTTCTTGTTACTGCGAAGTTTTGGTCTTTCGAAAATTCCCATAGCGATAAATTGTTTGGCTGAGAGGCCGCTTTAGTGGATGCGAGACTAGCCACGGAGTGCTGTGAGTACAACAATGTTTTCAAGCTGAGGTGCGTGTTTTCTCAGAGTGCTGGCGCAGGCTTCTGCGGTGGAGCCTGTGGTGAAGACGTCATCGATGAGAATGACTGATCGGAAATGCTCTGGGATACGTCTTGCGGTGAAGGCATTTTGTAGGTTTTTTAGCCGATGCTTACGGTCTAACTTCGTCTGGGTTTGGGTGTTTCGAGTCCGTTTGAGGACCTTTTTATTTGGAACCTGAATGAGTTTGGACAGTGCTCGGGTGATTTCCTCAGCTTGATTAAATCCGCGTTGCCAGTTGCGCCGCCAATGGAGCGGGACAGGGACGAGGAGTGGGGTTGGGAGGTTGGCGAAGCGAGGGTCGGAGAAAAATGTGTTCGCGGAATAACGAGCCAACTCTGTCGCTAGGTAGAATTGTTTCAAGTATTTCAGATCGATGATGAGCTGGTGATTTTGATTGGTGTTACGCAGAGCTGCTCGGGCGAAATCAAAGGAGAAATCGAGATTGTGGCAATTCGGGCAGAGAACCATCTTGGAGATTTTGCCATCAAACATTTCGCCACATTGTTGGCAGAAGGGGTCTTCTATCAAAGCGGACTCCCTGAAGCATGGGTCGCAAAGATAGCGGCCATTGCTGGTGCTTACCGAGCAATGGTGGCAGGAAGGTGGGTAGAGATAATCGAGCGCCTTGTTTAGGAGGGGCTTAATTTTCGAGGACGTAGATAAAACACGAGACACAGAGCTGTTAGCACGAGAGTGAGGAGTGGCAAGATGCCGTCCATGATGCTGTCGTTATAGAGTAGAGCGGGAGCTTCACCTGTAGAGTCGGTGAGCCTGTTCGTAAATTTTAGAGCAAATATCCAACCTGTATGAAGTCCGATGGCGATCCAGAGTTTGCCAGTCTTTAGTCGGGTGTATGCGAGGGTAGCACCGACGACGAAGAGGGTGAGGAAGACGCCGAAGAAGCTAGATGCGGTGAGGAATTTTTGGCCGATGAGACCGAGCATTTCAAAACCAGCGAGGAGGTGGCGCGGATCTGTGACGGAAACGCCTTTTGGTGGTGAGAGGAAGTGGACTGCGGCGAAGAAGAGCGAGAGGCCTATGATGGTTTGTGCTGCATTCAGTTTACGCATGAGGACATCATAGAGCACGCCACGGAAAAGCCATTCCTCTAACAGGGATACGATGATTGCGGGAATGATGGCTTTTTGGATCGCTTTTCCTAGCGAGAACTTGGGGTCGATTTCCGTCCATCCGAGTTGGTAGAGGGTTATGACGAGTAGTGTCAGGAAGCCTGCTGAGAAGAGCAGGCCCATGCCGATGTCTTTCCAGCCTTGTTTGCCTGGATGGATGCGCTGAAGGAATGGTGCTTTGACTGATGTTTCGCCTTTGCTGCGAAGACTCCGGATGAGTGGGTAGAGCAGAATGAGGGCGCAGGCCATTAATGCGCGGTTGAAGTAGCGGGAGAACTTCGCGCGTTCGCACTTGTTTGCTAGCCATTCCATAGGTGAGGATAAGTCACTTACTGCGGCTTCAGCTGCGAGGTCCTTTCCCCACCCGTAGAGGTGTGGTGCTAGCAATGCTGCCCCGAGAAAACTGAGGGCAATAAAGAGGAAGAGCTTCACTAGCTCGTGTTGAAGGAGTCGAGTCACTGGTGTGAGACTAAGCTAATGTTGGAATTTGTGAATACACAATCGCTGGAAATGTTGGAAATCTCATTGCCAAAAGGGTGCGCGCTAGCTTGGATGCAGTGACGCATGAGTGAAGCAAAATCTAAGGCTCAAGTATTCGGCGCCCGCTTATTCAGTACTCTGTTGCTGATAGCAATTGTGGGCGGTACTTTTGTGAGCATGAATCCTTGGGCGTATTTAGCCCTAGTGAGTTTTCTGTCTATTGCAGCAAGCCATGAGCTTTTTCGAATGTTTTCGATCAGTGGGTTACCATGCCAACAGAAATGGGGGCGCACTATTGCCATCCTTTACACACTCACGGTAGCATCGATGTTAGCGTCACATGGGAGTGATGCTCTTCAGACCTTAGCATTTGTCGATGGGACTGCGGTTGCTCTGGTAGTGCTAGTGAGTTTTATTGTTCAGTTACGTGAGCCGATTGAGGGCAAAAAGCCTCTCATCGCGGTGGCTAGCACTGTATTAAGTTTCCTCTATGTACCTTTTCTTTTTAGTTTCATTGGTCGTTTATTATTCGTGCCTGCCGCTGAGACAGTACCTGAATTTTTCCATGGTGTGCCGGGGGCTATGTTAATGCTTTGGCTGATCTGTGTGACAAAGTTCACTGATATCGGCGCCTATTGTACGGGTTCCTTGATCGGAAAGCACAAGATGATTCCCCATATTTCCCCAGGGAAGACATGGCAGGGGTTCTTTGGGGCGATAGTCTGGGCTGTGGCAGTCGGCTGTGCTGTCTATGCTATTGGTTATGATTCGCTCCAAAATTTAGGTGGTTGGACGCATGTGGTGGTGTTGAGTGTGGTTCTCTCACTGCTCACTGTGGTTGGCGATCTGGCTGAGTCGGTGATCAAGCGCAGTCTCGAAGTGAAGGATAGTGGGAATACCCTCCCTGGGATTGGTGGTGCTCTCGACTTGATCGATAGCCTGTGTTTCACAGCGCCTGCGTTGTATTTTTATCTTTGTTGGGTGGTTTAAAGAAAATTGACGATGAAGCGAAAGAAAGTGGTTTTGTTAGGCTCTACGGGGTCGATAGGTACGAGTACGCTCAAGGTAGCGGCTGAGATTCCTGAACGGATGGAGATTGTCGGTCTAGCAGCGGCGAATAGTGTGGAGGCTCTGGCGCGGCAAACGCGCGAAACTGGGGCGAAGCATGTAGCGATTTATAATCCTAAAAAGGAAGCCGAGCTACGTGCTGCAGTGGATAGCGATGTGCATGTGTATGTCGGCTTGGAAGGCTTAGTGAAGCTCGCTGAGCTAGAAGGCGCTGACATGGTGCTAGTCGCCATTGTCGGGACGGCTGGTTTGCATCCGGCTCTTGCAGCGATCGAAGCTGGCAAGGAGCTCGCGGTGGCGAGTAAGGAAATTTTAGTAATGGCAGGCGAGCTAGTGATGGCCGCTGCAGAGCGAAAGGGAGTAAAGGTTCTTCCCGTTGATTCTGAGCACAATGCCATTTTCCAATGTCTCGAAGGCCACGATGGTGGTCAGAAGGAGATTAGCCGTCTGATTCTCACTGCTTCCGGTGGACCGTTTCGGACCTGGGAGGCTGAGAAGTTAAAAGATGTAAAGTTAGAGCAAGCGCTGAAGCATCCGACATGGGTAATGGGGCGCAAGATTACGATCGATTCCGCGACGTTGTTTAACAAAGGCTTGGAAATGATCGAGGCTCGTTGGTTGTTCGGTGTGGAGATGGATCGCGTGGATGTGATTGTGCATCCTCAGAGTATCGTTCACTCGATGGTCGAATTTGCAGATAGTAGTGTGCTGGCGCAGTTGAGCACTACGGATATGTGTTTCCCTATTCAGTATGCGGTAACTTACCCTGAGCGGGTGAGCAATGGACTAAAGCCATTGAATTTTGCCCAACTTGGTAAGTTAGAGTTCGAAGCTGCGAGACGCGATGTCTTCCCAGCGATCGATCTAGCTGTTCGTGCTGGTACCGAAGGAGGTACTTTGCCCGCGGTTTATAATGCAGCTAATGAAGTGGCGGTAGATGCTTTCATCGAGCAGAAGATTGGCTTCACGGATATTTGGCGCGTTGTTGAGCAGACAATGGATGCTCACGAGGTGAAGCCAGGGAAGTCGATCGATGAGTTGATCGCAGCTGACGCAGATGCGCGCCAGCTGGCGAAGGGCTTCCTCTAAGCTGGTGGTTTGTCCGTTGTGTGAGACTTACTAGGAGTGTGTCTTTTTCTCTTAATCGATAAGAATTTTAAGAGGAGGTGGCTGACTACAAGCATGAGTTAGTTCTCTAGAATTTATCTTTGCGCATTACGGTGACATCACTGTGGTAGGCGATGACTGCATAATGGTCCGTGTACTTGGTGCAGACAGCTTCTAAGATAGCATCAGCATTTTCGGGGCTAACAATAGTCTCTATCTGTACGTTACGGCCTTCCCAATCGGACGCGTTCACGCCGCGTGAGCCTTCACCTTCACAGGCCGTGAGTGTGTATCCAGTGGCGCCGTGAGATTTGATGAGTTCAATGAGCTGTTCTTTGAGCAAGCGTTCGCCGATGATGGTGATTTTTTTTAGTTTCATATTTTTTTAGCTACAGAAGGTTGCGATTTTAAGGAAGAGAGGGATTCCGAAGAGTAGATTGAAGGGGAAGGTGATGCCAAGAGCTAGTGTGAGGTATATCCCCGGGCTTGCTTCTGGTAGAGCAATCCTGACCGCGGCAGGGGCAGCGATGTAGGATGCGCTACCTACCATGGCTCCGAGTACAGCTGCTCCACCGGGGCTCATGCCGATCATGCACGCTGCGACAGTTCCTAGGGTGCCGTGAATCACTGGGAGGGCGCAGCCCAGGAAGATGAGTTTCCATCCAGCTTTACGCATGTCTCTCATTCTTCCTGCTGCCACAGTGCCTAGTTCGAGTAAGAAGATGCAGAGCACACCTTTGAATGGATCTATGAAGAGTGGGGCGACTGATTGCATTTTATCTGCACCGCAGACGGTTCCGATGATTAAACCTCCGACGAGTAGGAAGATGCTTTTACCAGCTAGGACATCGTGAACGGCTTTGCCTAAGTTTCCGCTACCACTGCTACGCGCAAGGATGAGACCGATGATGATTCCTGGGACTTCTAAGATTGCAACGAGCGCGGCTAGATAGCCTTCAGGCTCGAGCCCAAAGGCCTTTGCCGCCTCAATCGAAGCTAGGAAGGTGACTGCGGAGACCGACCCGTAGTGGGCGGCCGTGGCTGCTGCGTCGGTCTTGCTGAGTTTGCCGACCTTTCGCATCAGAAAAAAGGCGGAGAGCGGGGTGATGATTCCCAGAGCGAGAGTTAGTGCTGCTGGCCAGAGTAATTCTGAGAAGCTCGAAAGCGAGACTGCTATCCCTCCTTTGAAGCCGATGGCGAGTAGGAGATAGATGGAGAGACTCTGATAAACTGCATCTGGTAGTTCGAAGTCACTCTTCACCCAGCGGGCGATGGCTCCGAGTACAAAGCAGAGAACGATAGGTGATATTAGATTTTGTAGAGCTAGTTCCATGGTGCGTGGTTGGTTGTCACGCGAGCTCTTAAGCGGATAATTTAGTCATGTAAATAAAAACATGAAATAAATGTCATGTTTTTAAGGGTGCGAGTAAATCGCAGATTTTAACATGTGACTCTAGTGGGTGGCGTAGATGGAAGTTGAGATTGACTGTGTAGTTGTTACGTCGTCCTTCGCGCTGCTTGATGAGGGCGCCAGCATCAACCATTTCGGCTAGTATCCTCTGTACTGCACGCTCTGTAATACCAACATGCTCGGCGAGATCACGGATACGCAGAGAAGGGTCCTGGCTTAAGCAGAGTAGGATATGTGAGTGGTTCGTGAGAAATGTCCAGTTGCGTGGAGCTTCTGATGGTGGCTGACTCATGTTGAAGAGTTAGCACATGCATGACATTTTATACAGGTATAAAATGAGGGGAGTTTGATGGCTTTCTTGTTTTGGAGGAGGTTATCACATCTGATGTTTTTTGATCTGATAATGTTCGTCGAGAGTTGGTGGTACGTGACTCTACTCTACATAGCACTCGCCATAAGCAGGGGGCTCGTAGTAATGCTGGCTATTCTCTAATGGATGCCCAGGGCTCTTGGTTTGAAACATCTGTCGCGATCTCGGCATCTGCGTCCTTGTTGTTGAAAATAGCGAGGAGCTGAGCGTCTTCGTCTCCTACATTATAAGAGCCGTGGATGACTCCCGCTGGGATGTAGACGACCTCACCCGGTCCGAGGAAGCGTTTTTCTTCTCCTATCCATTGTTCGATAGAACCACTGAGAATGTAGAGAAATTCTTCTCGATCTTGGTGGTAATGGAAATCGTGACCGAAGCCTGGCTTAATAGTACCACGAATGAGGAGGATGTCCTTGGACGGTGCGCCTTGCTTGAGGAGATGATGGGAGAAGAACTCATTGAGCCCCATGTCTGCTGGCTCGGCGATGATGTCTTTGTCTTCGATGAACATGATCGTTATTATTTAGCGTAGTAATCGATGACGAGAAGTTTATCCAAGACGGGCTTAAAGTTCGCGACGAATTTCTGGTGCTCAGGATGCGGCGAATATTTATCGAGGTCTTCCTGGTTTTTAAAGGTCACGAAGAAGCAATGAGTAAAGCCTTCTTCTTTTGCTTCAGGTCTGGTGTTAGTGCCCCATTCTAGATCTTCAATGGATTCAATTTTTCCTTTGAGGTCTACGAATTGTTGTTCAATCGCAGTGATTTGCTCAGGCTTGACGTCGTCCTTGAATTTAAAAATGACTACATGGCGGAGAGGCGCTTCTGCGGAAGCAAATTGGAAAAGGCAGACGGTGAAGAGTACGGTGAGTAATTTTAGCATAGGTGACTCTACTACCATAGAATAGGTGGTTTTCCACGGATTAGTGAAAAACTCTTCCGGGAAAGTAGTGTTTCTAGGGGTGGGGTAGTTCTAGGTGAGCTCCTAGAATTTGGCCGTGCCGAAGAAGATTTGAGGGGCGTTAGGCCAAATGCATTATAAATTTACGTGAAATAGCAAAATTCCCCTTGTAAAAGGGTGGGTTCTGACTAGGGTGCGCGTCCCATGGCCAGAAAAGCAGGTAAAGCGAAGACACGTAAGTCCGTAGCTAAGCGCTTCAAAGTCACAGGTACAGGCAAGATTCTTCGCCGTAAACAAGGTAAGCGCCACATTCTTCAAAAGAAGAATCGTAAGCGTAAGCGTTTCCTCGGAAAAGCTGCACTTGTTTCGCCCGCAGATATCAAGAGAGTGAAAGCATCGCTTCCATTCCACTAGGCCCATACCGGTGAACTAGAAACGCGAGCACAGACTCGCCCTCTCGCGAATCGAGAGGAACTCCACGTAGCCAGTCTCACATTGTGAGGATGCGATCAAACGAGACTACGGGAGTAATTATAAGAAACAGTTTGATCAACAAAGGAAAAGAAAATGCCAAGAGCAACAAACAGTCCGGCAAGCCGCGCCCGTCGCAAACGCGTATTATTACGTGCGAAGGGTTTCCGTGGTTTCCGTTCCAAATTATACCGCTATGCGAAGGACGCCGTCATCAAGGCGCGTCAATATGAATACCGTGACCGTAAGAAACGTAAGGGCACATTCCGCCGTCTCTGGATCCAGCGTATCTCCGCTGCTTCCCGTGCACAGGGAATCACTTACTCACGTTTCACAGAAGGCCTCAAAGCCGCTGCAATCGAAGTCGACCGTAAGATCCTTGCTGATCTTGCAGTAAACGACATCGCTTCATTCAACGTTATCGTTGAGCAGGCTAAAGAAGCTCTCGCGAAGAAGCACGCTGTTTAATTAGCAAGCGTTCGTATTCACGAAACAAATCTTATAAGCAGCCACTTGGTTTTACCAAGTGGCTGTTTTTTTGTGAGGTAGACCGTGTGAATACGCATTGCCTAGAGGAGGCATTCGACATTGGACACTTCGCGGTAGTCTTACGTTCTTTAAAGTGTCTAATGTCTAAAGTCTGGCTTTGCATCGAGTGGGCTCGATGGTAGATGAAGAGCATGATCACAAAGAAAATCAATCTTACGGCAAAAGCAGGCAAAGAATCCGAGCTCGAAAATGTACTCAAGGGCATGGTGCTAGGTTCTAAGCCGGAAGCTGGCTGTGTGGTGTACGATCTTTACCAGCAGAAGACTGCACTCGGTGAGTTTTTCCTCATCGAAATCTGGGAGACTGCTGAGCATCTCGATGCGCACAAGCTGACCCCACACTTTGAGAACTTTAAGGCTGTAGCGCCTGAGCTGATCGAGAGTAAGTCTTCAGAAGAGCTCAATAGCTTTCTTTAGTTTTAGTTATCTAAGTTACTCGTGAGTGAGAGTTAAAGCTCACGAGAAATGTTTTACTCTCAGCCATTTGGTTTTTCCGAATGGCTTGTTTGTTCTATTCTTAGTGCAATAGTTGATAGTGCTGTAGGCGCGTTGGCTGTGGAGTTAAAACCATTGGACAGAGCGGGGGATTTATGGCACGGCTTTGCCGTCCATGAAGCAGGAACTCGAAACAATCCAAGTTGACGCTCTCAGCGCCATAGAAGCCGCCTCTGATCAGAAGACTCTGGATGAGGCTCGTGTCGCATTTCTCGGTAAGAAAGGTCGCCTCACTGCAGCCTCTGCCGCGATGAAGGATCTGCCGAACGAGGAGAAGCCTGCGTATGGTCAGGCGCTGAATGTGGCGCGTCAGGCGATCACTTCTGCAATCGATTCTAAGCTTGCCTCACTCCAAGAGGAAGCTGACAAGAAGTCAGTGGACGGGATCGATCTCACACTTCCGCCGCGCGAGTTACTCGAAGGTGGACTGCACCCGCTTACTTTAATCAAGGATCGCGCTATTCAGATTCTTCGCCGTATGGGCTTTGCTCTTGCTGATGGCCCAGAGATCGAGACTGAATACCATTGTTTCGATGCCCTGAATACGCCGGATGATCATCCAGCACGCAACGAAAAGGATACTTTCTATTTCGACAGCGGAAAGCTTCTCCGCACGCATACTTCATCTGTGCAGATCCGCACTATGGAAAAGGCGACTCCACCAGTGCGCATTATCGCACCAGGTTCCGCTTACCGTCGTGACGAGATAGATGCGACTCACCTTTCAGTTTTCAACCAGCTCGAAGGTTTGTTCGTGGCTGAAGATGTGAAGCTTGGAGATCTCAAGGGAACGCTTGAGTATTTCCTTCGAGCACTTTTCGGGAATGAAACTGAAGTACGTTTCCGCCCACACTTTTTCCCATTCACTGAGCCGAGCTTCGAGATCGATGTGAAACTTCACGTGAAGGGCGAGGCGCCAAAATGGATCGAAGTCGCAGGTTGTGGTATGGTCGATCCAGCTGTGTTTACTTCACTTGCTGAGCAGCGTGGGGATGACCTTTTTGATCCTGAGAAGGTGACAGGTTTTGCCTTCGGCATGGGCCTTGACCGTCTCGCGATGATTCAGTGGGGGATTAAAGACATCCGTCTTCTTATCGATAACGATACTCGTTTCCTTAAGCAGTTCGCCTAATCGGGGAGCCTCGTTTATCGAGGTATTTCCAATGTGAAGGAAGATCCGCCATCTGGTGAATCTTGGTAGCTCAGTTTACTTTGCATAGACTGGGCTAATCGCAGCGACAGCGCTAGCCCTAGTCCGACACCGGGTTGGGTTTCAGCAGCTTTGTCCGCTGATTTATGAAACGCCTGGAAGATTTTCTTCCTCTCTGCTTTTGGGATTCCTGGGCCGTGGTCGCGCACGGTGATTTGCCACGTGTTTTTAGACTCCTTGAGCTCTAGATGCACGTGCGGAGGCTCTGAAGAGGGAGCGTACTTGGCGGCATTATCAATGAGGTTGAAGAGGATGTGCTCGAGTTTGCTGGTATCTATAGAGGGAGTGAAGGCGGCTGGGTAATGAGTTTGGAGTTCCAGTCCTGCAGAGTCTAAGCGCTCTCGGAAACGAGGGCGCATGGGGGATACTAGCTCTAAGGCATCGCCAGTGACGAGTTGCGCGCTTGCGCTGCCGCGTTCGATTTGTGAGAAGATTAGAACATTTTCAACGAGGTGCGTGAGTCGGTCAGATTCACGAGAGAGCACCTTGAGGTATTCCCCACTTTTTTCTGGTTTGTGTGCCTTATTTTGAAGGATGTCTGTGTAGAGCTTAAAGGTGGTGAGTGGTGTGCGGAGCTCGTGGGTGACGGCCGAAACGAAGGAGGCGCGACGCGCACTGAGGCGGAGAATACCTCTGATCAGAATAGCACCAGCAACGAGGGCGACAAGAGCTCCTGCCCATGCGATCCATAGTGAGGTGTCTAACTGAGTACTAAGCTCGCTAATATGAGGGGTGGTCTCGTTAGTGACGAGCAGGAAAGGAAGAGACACTAGAGCGAGCGGGTTCTCTGCCTTTAGCTGTGGAGAGGTGGGGGTGAGTTCGGCTTTGGGGAGGAGTTCTTTGATTTCCGATAGCATCGCTGTGGATAGGGCTTGGTGATCGAGCCATGCCCCTTGATTCGCCTGTTTGTTAGCGTAGCGGATGGAGCGCCAGAGGAAGAGCTCATGGTTATGCCAGAGTGATTCGAATGGGCTGATAGAGTTCGGGGCGAACGCGCTGTCGGCCTGTCTCACTTGAAGCTTTTGTGAATTGTCTACAGCGATACTGTTATTGGTTTGAAATGCTTTGGAGCGAGCAGTCTTCTCGTTGACGTTTTGTGCTACTTGGTAGTTATCGACTTCGTACTTGGATCCGCTTTTCCATGCGGTTGGGATAGACTCTTCGGTTGCCTTCTGGGGCGGTGAAGTATGTGCAGAAGTGCAGAATGAGATCTGTGTGGGGAGGGCTGCAATGAGCTGTTCTTGGGCGTTAATTCCTGCGGGGAGATTGCTGGCTCCTACTGTGATCTGCGAGCTGCCATTTACTTCAAAACGGCACTGGATCGCGCTTTGGTAGATTCCATCGATACGAGTGCTGAGGTAGGAATCGACTGGGATTTGATTTTCAGCGAGAAGTAGGCCTGCAGCATAGGCGTCTAGTCTCCAAAGTGAGAGGCGAGTGCGCTCTTCTATATCTGCTCGAGCTTCGGCGTAGAGTTGATCTGCTTTGGCTCGAGCGCTGATTTTTTGATGCTCTATGCTTCGGTACGTGAGCCAGCCCATACCGGTGATGACGGCAAGGGCGCAGATGGCAAGGGGCGCCCAAATGATCATTGTGCGATTGGGTTTCATAGCTGGGCGTTGGGGTGAAACTGGTAGCCTTTTCCGCGCGCCGTAGTGATGAGTTGTTGCTGGGAGTCGCGTAGTTTCTGTCGCAGATTCATGATGTGTACGTCGACTGTGCGCGTCTCTGTGTGCTGTGGTTGAAGCCCCCAGACGTGCTGAAGTAGCTCTGCTTTGGAGACGATACGGTTCTCAGATTGCGTGAAATATTGGAGCAGCTGCGCTTCTTTTTCTGATAGGTGAGTTTCTTCCTCTGAGGGAAATAGAATTTTACTGTGCTTGAAGTCTATGGTGGCGTGACTGAGCTGAACTGTTTGGTTGTTTTGAACGCGTTCGCAACTCCGGCGCAGTACCGCGTCCACGCGGGCGAGAAGTTCCTTCATGCTGAAAGGTTTGACTACGTAGTCGTCTGCTCCGTGAGTGAGGCCGTGGATACGATCCCTTTCTTCCCCTCTAGCGGTGAGCATGATGACTGCTTGGCCAGGTCTTTTTTTTCTTAGAGCTTCAAGAATGTCAAAGCCTGAGGGGCCGGGCATTACTACATCGAGTAACAAGAGATTGTAGCTGCACTCGAGTGCTGCCTTCATTCCTTGGTGCCCATCGGCGGCTTCGATCGTCTGGTAACCAGCGTATTGGAGTATGTCGACGACCCCATTTCTAATAGCGGTGTCGTCTTCTATGACGAGAATGGTAGGAGTCTGCACTGGCTGAGCGGTGGGGTTTACGAGTTACGTGTTTAGTGAGGGATAGCATCTCTTAGAGCCAAGTCCCATCAGAATTGTGGGTCTACTGAGGCTTAGCTGGGAGCGATTACTTCTTAGTGAATTGGTAGCCTAGTTTCTGGGCTTGCTGGCGGGTTGTCTGGACGATGGCTTGATCTAGTGTGGCTTGTTCGCCGTCCTTTTTTTTTGCCTGATTTTTAGAAATGTAGGTAAGGCGCTGCGCATTAAGTTGCTTGATAGAAGTCTGGATTTCTGAGCGCTTGTCGGTGATCTCTTTGATCTTAGCGTTGAGCTGTGCGTCATTGAGATCTCTAAATTCTTCTGGGAGTTGTTGCTTGGTTAGAGTTTCTGGCTTGAGCTGGTTGTGTTCCACTGCGTCGACGAGATCCCAAGCTGAATTACAGTAATTCTGGGTGATTTTTGTGTTAGATCGCTGGAGTGCCGCACCTGAAGAGGCGTAGGCTTCTGCATGGCTGTCTGCTTCTAATTGTTTGAGCTTTCCGCTTTCACCGTGGACGCCATAGGGGATATAGGTGTCATTAAGTTTCTTATTGAGGTCTGATATTTTTGCATCTTGCGGAGCTTTGATATGGTTTACAGCCTTGTCTTTATTGATGGTGAGGTACTGCCCTCCTGCTAGTGCTGCTCCATCATTCCATTGACCTACTATTCCTTCCTCACGCGTTCCACAGTGAATCGTATTTACTAGGATGCCTTTTTGCATTCCGTCTCTGCAGGCTTTGTGCGCATTAACTGGGCCTTGAGTGAATGGCTCATTTCCTGCGATGAAGATTGTTTTATATGCTTTAGGGTGGGAGTTCCATTGGAGGTCGGCTAGAGCGCGCTGGATGGTAGCTCCACAGTATTCTTCTCCACCACCGGTCGTGAGTGAAAATAACTTTTTGCTGACTTCGTCGAGGTCGCGGGTGAAGGGCTGAACGAGTCGGATGTAATTCGTCTCAACGGAAAGTGCGTTGTTGCCATACTCGTAAAGGGCCACTTCTACATGGGGGTTCATGCCATCACACTCCGCGTCGGTGAAGCCGTTGACTACTTTCCAGAGCTGCGTCTTCGCTTGGTTTATCAGTCCTGACATGCTGCTCGATGTGTCGAGAAGGAGAGCGATTTGGATGCTCGGCTGAGGATCTTCTGGTGGAGAGATCGTTTTAGCTTCTGCATTAATGAAGAAGGCTAGGCTTAGGCTGAGGAGTATTTTTATTTTCATAACAGCTCCAGTATGGGGCTGCTATGACTGTGTAATGTAAAAGCTGTGTAAAAAGGTATTCATGAGAAGTTGGGCTTTTTTAATCTGGAGCTTTACAGGTCTTAGGTTTTTTCTTATATTAGCTGTTCATGGCTAGTAGTGTAATTATTCAAGATATCTTGTCGAGAAAGGCTGCAGGCGTAGAACGTATGCTGCATCGACAAATGCGTATTCAAGAAAGACTAGCCGATAGAGTCGAGCATGAGCCAGAGCTGATGGCACTAGGGATGCAAAAGGTGCGGTCTCAATTAGCCAAGCCAAACTGCCCTGCCCGAGCTATTTACCAAGAATGGGAAACCATCTTATCTACCCAAACTGCTGAATGTATCGCCAGCTTGTTACGTGACACCTCCCACGATACCGATCAACTCAGAGCATGTGCTCCCTTTAGTTTGAGTTGATTTTTGAAATCGTCTGAAGAAATCGACACAGGATTTTTCTCTCTTTAATGAATTTTTGCTTTAGTTAGGGGCTATCAGCTGGGGGTGTCACAGTGGCACGGCATCTGCTGATTGTATATTAAACCAACGAAAGTGAGCAGATGAGCACACAGCGTGAATTATTTGAAGAAGATCTAAGTATCGCATTGAGAGCCGCAGCAGAAGCGTACGACCGTAAACGATTTGTTGTCGTTGGGTCTGCGTCTATTTTAGCCTCACATCCAGAGGCGCCTGGCTATTTACGTCTCTCCTCTGACATCGATATGTTTCCCTTGAGGAAATTGAAGACTGAGACATTTAAGAGCGGAGATGATATGGTCGGTCAAGCGAGCCAGTTCGAATTTAACCATGACTTTTATGTCGAGCGTGTGGGTGACTGGACGATGCTCTCACAGCCAGCAGGCTGGTTGGAGCGCTGCGTACAGTTCAAGGTAGATGGGATTACTGGGTATTGCCTGGCTCCTCTAGATTTGGCTTATAATAAGACCGAAGCGGGAAGGAAAAAGGACATCGATTTTGTCGCCGGTATGATAGCGGAGAAAATTATTAGCCGGGAGGAACTCGGGATTTTTATTCAGTCTGAATGCCCTCACCCAGATTTATTGCCGACCGTAGAAAAGCGATTTGATCTTGTGTGCGCTGAGCTAGACAAAGTATAGGCGGTTTTACCGCTGAGATAAAGTTTACAGGGGCGTTGTGCCCCCAGTCGCTAGCATCCGCATTTTCTAAGTGAGGCGATAGCATTCATTGCCGTGATGATTAGGATAGAAATTGCTATATAAACTAGTGGCCAGGCCGCGTGTGAGCGCAAAAAGAATTCAGCGAGAAGAGCGCCACTCATCGCTCCCGTGGCGTAGAGGATATTAGTGCAGAAGAGGTTGCGATAGGGGGGCGTCTGAATCTTATTCGTTAATAAGAGCACCGCATTGATGAAAAAGCTGAGTGAGGCAAAGCCGATCACAAAGCCAGTGGAAATCCTAAAGAATGTGGGGTCGAGTCCTATTGGTTTTGCCATATCCTCAAAGGCTGCAACGGAGATCGGCCAAGCGGCAAATTTTGAAACAGTAAAGCGTACAAGAGCAAGACCAGCGAGGATATTTAAAGGTACTAATATTTTCTTCATCACTGGGTAAGAACACTCTTCGCTTACTTTTATTTCTTAGTATATTTGGGAATAATTACTTGAGATCTCTCTGTCTCCACGATTCCCCGCGTTCAAGGGTCAGATACTTTGTATTTTAGATGAAGGAGGGATAGCCGCAGAATGATTGACATTTGGGGCGATTTCCTTCAGTGAAAGCGCATCAAGTTTCGGGTTCATTGGCGGTGATTTCATCGTGCAGGAACCTGACTCCTAACACATCAATCTTAACACCGCTTCGCCTAGCGAAGTATTGTCTCATGAACGTATCTTTCAATTGGCTCAACGACCACCTCGACCTTAGCGATCACAGTCTCGAACAACTCGATGATCTTCTCACTTTTGCAGGTGTGGAAGTAGAGGGGACTTCTCAGACTGGTGTTCCATCAGATAAAATCGTGGTCGCCCAGATTGTGGAGGCTGTGCCGCATCCAGATGCCGATAAGCTAAAGGTGACGAAGGTTGATGCTGGCGAAGGAGAGCTACGTCAGATTGTTTGCGGTGCGAAAAATTATAAGGTCGGCGATAAAGTTCCTTGTTGTCTTCCTGGTGCGAGCCTTGGTGATTTCACCATTGGTGAGACTAAAATGCGTGGAGTCGAGTCTAAGGGGATGCTAGCTGGAGCTGGTGAGATTGGTCTTGTTGACGAAGAAGATGGATTAATGATTCTTCCTGCGGATGCTGAGATAGGTAAGCCACTCGTGGAGATGTTCGAGTCCGACACGATCATCGAAGTGGAAATAACTCCGAACCGTCCCGACCTTCTCAGTCACAATGGAATGGCGCGTGAGCTTTCCGCTCTGACTGGAAAAGCACGTAAGCCATTTGATCAGCCAGTTCTCGAAACGACTACCGCGACTGCTGCCGTGAAGATCTCTGCAGAAGAGCGTTGCCCGCTCTATACTGCGACTAAAATTTCTGGTGTCAAAGTCACCGAGAGCCCAGCGTGGCTCAAAACAAAGCTTGAGGCAATCGGTCTCCGCCCGATCAATAACGTGGTGGATATCACGAACTTTGTGCTCCACGAACTCGGTCATCCGCTCCACGCATTTGATGCGGCTAAGGTAGAGGGGTCGCTCGATATTCGCCTCGCAGCGGATGGGGAGAAGTTCGCTGCTCTCGACGGTGGTGAAGTGGAGCTCAACTCCGAGGATCTTCTGATCTCTGACGCTGCTGGGAATGCGCTCGCGCTTGCAGGTATCATGGGCGGTGCTCATTCAGGAGTTTCTGAGGGAACGACTGATGTCATTCTCGAGTCGGCGTATTTCACACCTTCCTTCATTCGCCGCAGCTCACGCCGTACTACACTGAGCTCGGATTCTTCTTACCGTTTTGAACGTGGTTCCGACCCGCAAGCCGTGCTTAACGCAGCAGCGCTCGCTGCTAAGTTGATTGTGGAAATTGCTGGAGGCTCCATCGAAGGAGCTACTGAAGTTGCCGGCGAAGCGCCTGTACTCACGCAGCCAGTGACTCTAAACATTGCTAAGCTCGAGCAGCTCATGGGTGGGTCTATCACACTCGATGCTGCGAAAGATATTCTTACCAAGCTCGGTCTCACCGAAGGAGCTGATAATCTATGGGAAATCCCAAGCTACCGTCTCGACCTTCAGCGTCATATCGACCTCGTGGAAGAAATCGCACGTGTGCATGGTCTCGATAATGTCGAAAGCCGCTTCGTCGGAGCTTACGTGGACGAAAGCGATGTCGATAAAGCCTACGATTACCAACTTCAGCTCAAACAGCAGCTGGCTGCACTGGGTTTCTACGAGACACAAACAATCAAGCTGATTGCTGAGCACTCTAACGACAACATGGTGGCGCAGATGTGCGATGCTCTCCCACAGCGTCCGCTGATGGATGGTGACCTCGTTAAAGTAGCTCTGCCACTTTCTGAAGATCACGCTGTGATGCGCCCGAGCCTCGTGCCAGGCCTCGTTGCAGTCGCTGCGCGTAATATCCGCCAAGGACGTAAGTCACTTCGCTTCTTCGAAATGGGCAAACAGTTCCGCAATGCTGGCGGTGGCAAGGCGAAGGATTTGGAAGCTGAGTCACTTTCCCTACTTATTTCAGGAACAGACGCACCACTCAACTGGGCGAACAAGGTTCCAGCCATTGCTGATCTCTACGACCTCAAGGCGGTGATCGCTGCTGCACTTCCAAAAGCGGTTGTTCAGCTCAAGGAACGCAAGCGTGAGGGCTTCATCCTCGCTGCTGACGTTCTGGCTGATGGTAAACCTATCGGTGCCTTTGCTCAGCTCACTCCAGCGCGCTGTCGTGAAATTGATGCCAACAATCCAGTCTACGTGGCTGAGCTCGATCTCTCGAAGCTTCAGCAACTTGCTACTGGTGTTGAAAAGGTAGATCCGCTTCCACAGTTCCCTGGCTCTAGTCGTGATGCCGCGATGGAAGCACCGATCACACTTGAGAATGCTGCGATCGAAAATGCGATCAAGAAGCACAACGAAGCGCTTCTAGTCGACTTCCATTGTTTCGATGTTTTCACCGACGCAACAGGAGAGAAGCTGGCTGCTGACAAGAAATCTGTTGCCTATAGCTTCACTTATCGTTCCGCAGACAAGACACTGAAAGCGAAAGAAGTCGATCAAGCGCACCAAGCTCTCCTCGACTACCTCGCGAAGAGTGTGAAAGTGACTTTCCGTTAGGTTGGATCATTTCTGTCACTAGCTGTGGTTGCTTGTGACTTCAGATGAGGAGCAATCTATCAACCCCGCCTGACGCTTAGGGTAAGGGTGTGGATGGTTATAGCTCACCACTGAGGGGAGGACTTGAGAGTGATGCACTCACCGCTGTACGGATGGGTAAACTCTAATATTGATGCGTGGAGCTTGAGCTTGCCGTGTTCGGTTTCAGATCCGTAGAGGGTGTCGCCAATGATGGGGGAGGCTAGTCCTTGCTCGTGAGCTGCGTGGACACGGAGCTGGTGGGTGCGGCCAGTGATGGGTTTGAAAAGGATGCGAGCGTGGCCATTTTCATTTCCTAATAACTCCCAATCGGTGATGCCCATTTTGCCGTGGACGGGATCGTAGATCTGGTGAGGGCGGTTGTCGGGATCGAGTCGGAAGGGGAGTTCGATGTGGCCTTGTTTGACGTGAATTTCACTTTCTAACAATGCGATGTATTCTTTGCGGGTTTCGCGTTGTTCGAATTGGCGGGAGAGGTGTTTCAAGCTCGCGGCATCTAGAGCAAAGAGCATGATGCCAGAGGTGTCCATGTCAAGTCGATGGACTGCTGGGTAGTTGGGCGCCTGTGGGAATTCCTTTAGCACTCGGGAGGTCAGAGAATCTTCAGCATGAATACCTTTTCCTGGCACTGCGACGAGACCGCTGGGTTTATTGATGGCGACGAGAAAATCGTCTTGGTAGAGGATGTCGAGAGAGGGGCTCATGTTATGGGATGCGGTAGTGTCCGGTGAGTGGGCCTGTGATTTTTTCGTTGAAGAGTACATCATTTTCGATGACGCCGATGCCAACATTGTGGATGAGTGCCCAGTGGCCTGAAATGCCTTTTCTATCACTCACAATCATGATGTGTGGGGTGACCCCGCCGATAGAGCAGGTTAGGATGTCTCCAGGTTGGTAGTTTGTGGCTACTTTCTTGAGATTTAACTCCCAGCCTTGTCTTCTAAAATAGACTTGTAAGTTAGGTACACGCCTATGGTCAATATTGGGATCAGGTTCTGTCAGTCCCCATAGATTTGGGTAGGCATCAAAATTTGCAGACATGTCTTCATATATCACTTGTTGTAGATCGATACGCCTGGCCTTCCGTAAACTCCGGATAACCACATCTGTGCATACTCCTTTTTCAATAGGAAGATCGCCTTTAGGGTACTTTAAGGCAACATAGCTGGGGTCATAGGCCGTAGTTTTACCAATTTGCCAACGGGTGGCAGAAAGTATTTTGCGCTGGCTTCTGGTGAAGTGACTGTTTTCTGACGAGCAGCCTACCGTGAATAATAGGCATAGAGTGAGAGTGTGTATGAGAGCTCGAAGCATTTCTGAAATCTGGATAACTATCTTCGAGCTATTATACAATGATCTTAGTTGAAGGTGCATTCATGAATAGGGACGGAGTGCGTATCAAGAGTTGAGTTTATATGGATATTAGGCTTACTCTTGGGCTATGGAAAAAGAAGCCTTGTTTGAACTCGCATTTGAAAAGTTTGATGCTGCCAATTCTCTAGACCCTCGCATATGGGAGGCAGATGGAATGTCTTATCCGCAAGAGCTCTTTTTTTCTGAGCAGCACACGAAGTGGGTGGAGAAGTTAGATCCTGAAGCTTCTGATGCGCTGTTGTTAGCGTCGCGCTGTCAGCATATCTGCCGCTGGGAAATCCCGCGTAAGAGTTACACGATGGATCGCACGGGCTACCTTACTTGGCGCAGTGACTTGAAGAAGTTTCACGCAGTGAAGGCTGGTGAGATACTTAGAGAAGTCGGCTACGATGATGCCGTGGTGACACGCGTGCAGGATCTTAATCTGAAGAAAAATTTGCGTAAAGACCCTGAATGTCAAACGCTAGAGGATGCGCTGTGTCTCGCATTTATGGAACACCAATTCGATGACCTTATTGACGGTACTGATGAGGAGAAAATGGTGAAGATTGTACAAAAAACTTGGGGAAAAATGAGTGAGAAGGGGCATGCTGAAGCACTCAAATTACCATTGTCAGCGCAGGCTTTGGAGATTGTTCAGAAAGCTCTGGCATAGTAGCTGCGGTAGCGGAACGAGACGTAAACTAACATAGATCGTGTAATGAGCGGTCTTGAAGGCACGTTCTATAATCTTAGTCTAGTTTCTGGAGGAGTAGATTTGAGCGTTAACCTATTTAGATAGATTAATTAAATCCTTCCCTAAAGGGTGATTGCGAATCCCCCTATTTAGAGGGTAAATATTTTGATCGGTTAGATAGTGCTGGCTCGAATGAGTCTCATGCGGTAATAGGAAGGGCATGAAATGTATCATTTTTGGGGTAGCTCTTTCTCTAACGGCTGCTTTGAACGCAGAAGAGGTTGCCGAGGAATCGGTTGAGATCATAGAGATGGCTGAGAATCCAGAGTGGGAGCAGTTAGAGAGTGCCGCTAAAGCTTATGTGAAGGCATTCAATGACAAGGACGCTGGAGCCATTGCTGGATTATTCGCGGATGAGGGTGAGATTTTATTGTCCGAGGATGTGAAGGTTGCTGGGTACGATGCTATTGAGCAGTACTATACGAGGGTTTTTGATAGTAATCCTACAGCGCAAGTTGGTTTGGAAGCGACTTCGGTCAGTTTTGAGACCCCAGAGTTGGTAGTTGAGGAAGGTGCCGTTGTTTTTTCTGAGGGCGAAGAAATTGTGACTACTTTCTATTATGCTGCTATTATAGGAAAGCAGCAGGACGGTTCATGGAAGATTATCCAAAGTCGTAATAGAGAGGTGTTAGACTCTGAAGCTAATCAAGCGCTTGACGAGATCGGCGGAATAGTCGGAGAGTGGGTTTCAAAGTGGGATGATTCGAGCTACAAAGTTGATTTTAAATGGGATCCTTCAGGAGCATGGATAGTGGGGGACGCTCGCTATATTTCTCCAGATACTGAACCTATGCACACCACTATTCGGATTGGTTGGGATGCTGCTGCTGGTCAGCTAGTTTCTTGGTCTTTTGATTCGCTTGGAGGTTACTCAAAGTCAACATGGTCGAAGAGCGATGGAGAGTGGACAATGGATGCCTCTGGAGTCAATGCGCAAGGAGAGCTCTCTACGAGCAAGCAATCTGTGGTAGTAGAGGTAGGAAGATCAGTGCGCTGGAAGTTCACCGAGCGTGTCGTTGCAGGTGAAGAAGAAGAAGATTTTGAGATGCGCTTGGTCAAGACGCCGCCAAAGCCATTTACAACCCCAAAAGGAGAATAATATGAAGGCAATGAAATGTATTTTAACACAAAGTTTGTGGCTAGGGTCTAGTCTCACTATGATGACTTTACCCATGCTTGAAGCAAGGGGAGTCTCAAGAGATGGAGGTAAAAGGTCTAGTGGTGCTCGTTCTGTACAAAGGCCTTCCAAGGCGCACTCAGTTCAACGCCCATCATCGTCTTCTTCATCAAAGCGTTCACCGATGACCAGTTCCAGGCCGAGTTCACGGCCGAGTGTTTCGAGGCCGTCGGTGCAGCCGTCTCAGCGCCCGAGTGTTTCGAGACCATCAGTGCAGCCGTCTCAGCGCCCGAGTGTTTCGAGACCATCAGTGCAGCCGTCTCAGCGCCCGAGTGTTTCGAGACCATCAGTACAACCGTCTCAGCGCCCAAGTGTTTCAAAGCCAACTACACGGCCTTCGGTTAGGCCCGGGGATACCAAGTATACTAAGCCTAGTGTGGGCTTGGATGGCCGTCCAATTCAGGGTAAACCATCCCAGCTGCCCGCTGCTAAGCCTTCAACTAGACCCGGAAACGGAAGTATTGGCAATAGACCTTCACAACCAGGTGGAGGGGATATAGTGAATCGACCGAAACCAGGAAATAGACCTTCGGTTGGTCAGCCAATTGCAAAACCGCCACTCAGTGGCCGCCCGCCGGGATCAGGCAAGCCAAACCGCCCAGATTGGGGGAGTAGACCTGGTGTGGGACATCGACCAGGTGGTGGGAATAATATAAATATTGGAAACAGTGTTGATGTGAATTTTAACCGAAATGTGAATTGGTCCGTAGATTCTAAACATTGGGGTGGCAGACCATGGTGGGGCGCAGGATCTTATTACCCATGGCATGGCGGACATTGGGGATACGGATACCATCACAGACCATACTATTACCCAGCAGGTAGAGCTGTCGCTTGGGGGCTCGTAGGTTGGGGCTTAGGAAATCTGATCTTTGATTGTGGATACTCTAATTACTATAATCCATATCCAGCCCAGACTGTTGTAGTCTATAACGATAGCGGAAAAAGCAGTGACTTTAATTACTCAGAACCAGTGACGGTGGCTGCTGAGCAGGCTGTCGAACAACGCTCAGATATGAGCCAAGAGGAGAGTGATAGTTTTGCGACAAAAGCTAGTGACGCCTTCGAAGATGCGCGAGTTGCCTTTAAAAAGAAGGATTACCTCACAGCATTGAAGAAAACTGACGAAGCGATTAGCTATGACCCAGGTGACACAGTACAGCATGAGTTTAGGGCTCTTTGTCTTTTCGCTCTGCAGAGATATGCCGATGCGGCATCGGTGCTAAATTCTGTGCTTTCTTCAAGCCCAGGCTGGGGATGGGAAACCATGATTGATCAGTACGAGTCATCAGCGACTTATGAATCACAGCTGAGAGCTCTGGAGGAATATGCGAAGAAGTCTCCAAAAGCTGCCGATGCTCAGTTCTTACTAGGCTACCACTATATGACTGAGGGCCACTTGAAGGAGGCATCAGCGGCATTTGAGAAATGTGTTCAATTACAGCCTCGTGACCAAGTTGCTCAGCAGCTTCTCCAGTTGACTAAAAATTCGACGACCGGTGATACTGATGATTCAGAATTACCCGCTGATTCAACGAAGGAGTATAATCCACCACCATTGGATTCTATTCATGGGAAATGGACCGCAAAAACTCCCACAGGTACGATTGTGCTTACCATCAGTGATGACGACAAATTTGTCTGGAATTTCGATGACGGCAAAAAGCCATTTAAGATGGAGGGTAATGCCAGCATGGATGACGGATTGTTAGTTCTTAGTGATGAAGAAAGCCAGATCGTAGCAGCTATTGAAATGAAGGGAGATTCGACTCTCAATTTCATAATAGCTGGTGGTGCCGAAGGTGACCCAGGGGTTAACTTTAAGAAGTCATAATTTATGAAGTCAGCATAGCGTCCTGTCTGTCGATTAGTGTAGCTTCTCTCGGCAGCGGGGCGTCTATGTTTTATCAGAGGTCTGGTCTATTTCCAATAGGCCTAGGAAAAGAAGCTTTTAATGATCCACTGATAGAGGTGGGAGCCTAGAAAAATGCCTACAATCCCCATGATGCCCGAGAGCACTGGGGGAGCAGGGATTGGGAGTTTAAGGGCTGAGAAAATGACTCCAACGAGGAGGCCTGTAAATGTGGCTAGGAGGATTTCTTGCATAGCTAGGTAGTTTTAAATGTTAGGACCTAGTGTTATGTATTCTTAATCTGGCGGCAAGGTCGATCTGCTAGCTTGATTCTACCGAGATCCAGACGTAGAAATGAGCATGGCTGTGGCATTCAAAGAATGGATTACTGTATGTGAGGCTCTAGGTAATGGAGTGCAGAATGTGATTATCCGTAAAGGTGGGATTCACGAGGGTAAAGGTGGGTTCGAGTTTATCTATGATGAGTTTTATCTCTTCCCAACCTTATTCCATAAACAATCACAGCAAGTGACAGAAGGAGCGCGCCAGTGGATGCCTCAGATAAATAAGAAGGTGTGGGATCTCGGCGAGCTCGTTCGCATTAAGTATCGTTGTACTGTTGAGAAATGCGAGCTAGTTACTGACTGGCAGAAGGTGCTAGAGCTGGAGGGGCGACACGTCTATTCAGAAGACTTGCTGCGAGAGCGCTTTGATTGGGAAGGCAAGGGAATGAGTGCGGGCTGCATCAATGTTGCTTACGTCAAAACTGAAGTGTTATCAGAGCCTATCGATCTAGCCTACAGCAAATCCCACGGTGGTTGCCGAAGCTGGTTGGAGATATAAGTCTACTTGTTCGGTACGACCCAGGCGTCTAGCCAGGTTTGCTCGGTCTTTTCGAAGCCCAGATCGAGTAGCCGTTTTTCCATATCTGGAAAGTGTGCGGCACCGTAGAAGATACCTATTTTGGTTTGTTTTTCCTCTTGGATTTGCTCGGTCATTACATCGAGACATTTTTGGTTACGGTCGTTGATGATGACATTGTCTCCAGCAATTTTTGACATGTTGCTATCACCATCGCCAAGAGTGTCCATCATCATGCGCTTGAGTTTGTTCGCATCTTTCGTAAGGAGGGCCATGAGCAGAGCTGCTGAGCTGGGCTGTTTCTTACTGGGGTTTGCGACAAGTGCTTGTTGAATTGCAAAGCCTAGAATGGACTCTTTGCGCTCTTCTTGAAGTGCTTGGAACTCCGCGATTGAGAGGTCTGCGTGAAGTAGGTTTTCTGCTGTGTAATCGATTCTGTCTTTTTGGCCACTGAGCTTGAGAAGCTGCTGCGCCTTTTCATAGGCTGTGCCGAGGAATCCGAGGGCTCCTTCACCTTTGGCTGTTTGGGGGATTGGCCGGCCTTCACCTAACATTTCGCCGCCGATCATTTCAAAAAGGACGACTTGGTAGTTTTTGAAATTCTTATTGAGGGCTTCGTAGTAAACTTGATCCGCAATGTGGACGGCGCCAATGAGATCGACAGTGACGACTCCTCGTGTGTAGCGAGTGACCGCTGTTTGGAGGCTGAGATCATTCTCACGGCGATGCACCCGGATGAATTCGGTGTCTTGTTCTTTCTCCTCGGTGAGGACTTGCTGGCTGATTTTTTCATCGGCGCGCAGCAGATAACTGCAGAGTAAACCAGCGGTGAGTGTGAGGATGAAAAATTTCATAAAGGAATGAGGTGAGTCTAGTCGCAAAATGCTGAGGGGTCAAAGTATGCTTCAGAAAGTACTTAGAAAGGCCGTCTGGTTTTATACTCGTTGCATTGAGTTTAGTGACTCTATGCTATTGCTGTGAAAGATAAACTAACAGTTCACCGAGGACGGGTAGATGACTTGACCAGGACGACACACGTCTCAGGTGGAGGTGAGAGCTCTACAAGTACGACCCATATAGCTATATTGAAAGTAAATGGACGTCATTGTGAACATAGATCAAGTTGCTCCTATTCCGCTATCTGAGGGAGACGTTGTTAAGTTCGTGGGAAGAGATGAAAGAGGGCTGCTTCGAGTTTGGGCGCTCCAGAATGAAAGTACAGGTTGGGTGACGGAGGTGGTGCAATCAAATGGTCTTATGGCGGGCTGCTTGATTGCATTTATTGTGATTTGGGTGATGATCGCTTTGGCTATGACAGTATTTTTTGCAAGTGTTCTGCTTCCACTTGCTATATTGCCACTAGGAATGGCCGTTTTTGGAGTTTACTTCGCATATAAGAGTATATCGTCAATATCTCAGTCGAAGGCTGTGTCTGAGCAAGCACATACCATGCTAAAGCGTTCATAGAATCTTAACAATAAGCTCATCCTAAGAATTCTCGCTTGCCATGGGCAAGTTCGGCTGGGATGTTGGGGAGTAGGTTTCTACTTTTTAGAAACGAATCGAGACGCGTATGGCATCCCAAAAGAATAGAGTGCGAGGTGAGGAACCTGAGAGCAGTTTGCCTTCATGGTTTAATGAAGTGGCAGGCATTGCTTTGATCGGTATTGGGATTATTCTCACGCTTTCACTGATCACTTTTACCCCGCACGATATGCCTATTTGGGGAATTGGGGGAGTGGTGGACAATGAACCAAATATCCCACGCGAGAATTCCATCGGTGTGGTGGGGGCATTATTTGCCTATTTTATTCTCTTTATTTTTGGGGCAGCAGGTTACCTGCTTCCTATTGGTTTGCTTTGGTTAGGGATAGCTTATGCCTTTATGGGAGCTCAGTTTTCCAAGCGCACACTGATTGGTTTGATTTGTTTCGTGCTTTGTGGTTCGTGTTTGCTCGCTGTGACTGAGCTGCTCGAGGGTTGGTCGCGGGCGAATCATTTCATGGGGCCAGGTGGGTTTGCTGGTTACTGGTTAGGCTCTAAAGTGTTAGAAGGTCTTTTGAATAAGACAGGCGCAGTGATTTTGCTAGTTGTGCTCTACTTGATCGGGATGATCATGCTTACCGGCTTGCACCCTATTCAGTTTAGTAAGGTTTGCTGGGTGAAGTTTAAAGAATGGCGTGTGAAACGCGCAGGTGACAAAGAAAGGAATGCTGAAAAGAAACAAGAGCGTGCCGCCCGCGAGGCTGAAAAGCTAGCTCGCCAGCAGGAACGCGATGCCGCGAAAGCGGAAACGAAGGCGAAGTCTGAAGCAGAAAAAGAGCGAGTTAAAGAGGTTAGGGCGAAGAAAGCAGAGGTTGCCCAGATTGCGAAGAAGGAAGATGAGAAGAATAATCCTCAGGTTGAGATGGTACTCAAGGAGCTTCCAAAGCCTAAGATCGTAGATTCCTCACTGCGCAAAAAACCAAGGATGGATCCCGGTTCTAAGCCGTTTGACAAGAAAGCGCTGGATGGTGGGTCGCTTTCTACTGATGGGTTTGAAGGCTACGAACTTCCGGGGTTTGATCTACTTTCTTACGATGAATCTGAGCCAGAAGATGAGGGTGCTGACCAAGGAGAACTCCTCAGTATTCAGAAAACTATTGTTGATACGCTCAAGGCATTTGGTGTCGATGTAACAGCGGGTGACATCACCCGTGGCCCAACGATTACACGTTATGAAGTTTACCCTAGTATGGGTTTACGCGTGAGTCGGATCACTCAGTTAGAGGCTGACATAGCACGAGCGACTAAGGCTGAGCGGATTAATATTCTCGCGCCGATTCCAGGTAAAGACACGGTGGGGATCGAGATTGCGAATGATAATAAGGTGGCAGTGCCGCTACGAGAGCTTTTACAAGACGAGTTGTTTACCTCAGCTAAGAAGAAGATTCCATTGGCTCTAGGTAAGGATGTCTACGGTAATACAGTGATCGGAGATCTCGCAGCGATGCCTCACTTATTGGTAGCAGGTGCGACGGGTGCAGGTAAGTCGGTCTGTATTAACTCTATCATTACATCCATTCTGTTTAAGTTTAGCCCTGAGGAATTACGCTTCATCATGGTGGATCCCAAGGTGGTGGAGATGCAGGTTTATGGTAAGCTCCCTCACTTAGTGGTCCCTGTAGTGACTGATCCGAATAAAGTGGTGGCGGCTCTGCGCTGGGTGGTGAATGAAATGGAAAAGCGCTATCGCCTTTTTGCGAAGTGCGGGGTGAGAAATTTTGATAGTTACAATAGTCGCCCGCTTCCTGAAAAGGAAGTGGAGCCAGAAGTAGTCGAAGAAGAAATAGATGAGAATGCTGCTGAGGAAGAGGAGGCGGATGCAGAAGTGATCGAGTCCATTGCTCGAGCACTAGAGGACGGAGATCTGGGCCCATCATCAAACAGTGATTATGAGGATGAGCTTGATTCGGACGAAGATGAGATGCCGGATCGTTTTCCTTACATTGTAGTGATTATTGATGAGCTTGCCGACCTTATGCAGACCGCTCCAGCGGATGTAGAAATGAACATCGCACGTATCGCTCAGAAGGCACGTGCTGCGGGGATTCATTTGATCATTGCCACTCAGACCCCTCGTGCGGATGTGGTCACAGGTATTATCAAAGCAAACATTCCTAGTCGTATTGCCTTCCAAGTTTCTTCAGCGCTCGATTCTCGTGTGATTCTCGATACTAAAGGTGCTGATAAGTTAGTGGGTAAAGGGGATATGCTGTATCTTCCTCCAGGCTCAGCTAAGCTCGAGCGAGCTCAGGGCGCTTTCGTTTCTGATGAAGAAGTGGAGGCGATTGTTGAGCATTGTTCGAATCAAACAGCGCAGAAGTTCGAAGAGTCTATTCAGCAATCGATCGAAAAAGGTGGAGCAGATGCTGATAGTAATGATGTTTCTGATGCGGATGAAGAATGTTTGCTGAAATGTATCGAGGTCATTACTACGGAGCAAAAGGCAAGCACCTCACTATTGCAGCGCCGTTTACGTCTCGGGTATACCCGTGCAGCACGGATGATGGATATTCTTGAAGAGCGCGGAATGATCGGTCCCGCAGACGGAGCTAAAGCTCGAGATATCTATATTTAAGTGAGACTACAATGACCTCAGGAGTGCTATGTCTTAGCTAAGTCTATGCGGGGTAACGAATATTTGGATCTAGATCTAATTTCCTGAAAATGCTTGCTTTTTTAGGAAAGCGCGCACATAGGTCGCATCCTATCGGGTGGACTAACCGCCTTGGCCGCCATTGATTTATGTTGAATAGGTATTAATCAGACGCGGCGTAATAGCACAAACGAACTGATTATGACTGACGTAAAATTTACGGAATTGGGACTATCCCAACCCCTTCTCGACGCTGTACACGGCCTTGGATACGAGGCTCCATCCCCTATCCAGGCTCTCGCCATCCCCAAAATCCTCGAAGGTCACGATATCGTGGGCCTTTCTGAGACAGGCTCTGGTAAGACTGCCGCTTTTGTTCTTCCAGCCCTGCAGTTGATTGATCCTGAGATCTCTCGCCCACAGGTTCTAGTACTTTCTCCAACTCGCGAACTCTGTGTACAGATTAGTGAAGAAGTTGGTAAACTTAGCTCTAAACTTCCTAACGTACACTCCACACCAGTATACGGTGGCGCTCCTATTGATCGCCAGATCCGCAGCCTTCGTGGTGCGCAAATGGTAGTAGGCACTCCTGGTCGCTTGATGGATCACCTCCGTCGTGGCACTCTTCGTACTGACGATCTCAAGCTCATCATTCTTGATGAAGCTGACCGCATGCTCGACATGGGCTTCCGTGATGACATGGAAGAAATTCTTGGCCAAGTGAAGGGTGACTATCAGACACTCTTCTTCTCAGCGACAATGAACAAAAACGTTGAGCGCCTCATGTCTAAGCTTGGTAAAAACCCACAAAAAGTGGAAGTCGCCAAGAAGGAACTCACTGTGGACCGTATTGCTCAGTCCTACTACGAAGTGCGTAACCGCTCTAAAGTAGAGGTTCTTTCCCGTCTTCTTGACATGGAAGCATTCCGTCTCGCTGTTGTTTTCTGTAACACGAAACGTGCAGTGGATGAGGCTACTGAAGCTCTTCTCGCACGTGGTTTCACTGCAGATCGCCTGCACGGTGATATCACTCAGCAAATGCGTGAGCGCGTACTCAACCGTTTCCGTGATGGTAAGGTTGAGCTACTCATCGCTACTGACGTAGCTGCTCGTGGTCTCGACATCGATGAAGTCGATATCGTAGTAAACTACGATCTTCCGCAAGATCCTGAAGATTACGTGCACCGTATTGGTCGTACTGGTCGTGCTGGCCGTACTGGCCGCGCTGTATCATTCGTTTTCGGACGCGATGTTTACCGTCTCCAGAACGTAGAGCGTTACACTCGCAGCAAGATTGCTCGCGAAAAAGTACCTTCTCAGGAAGAAGTTGAAGGCAAGCGTGCTGATGTTCTTTTCGAAAGCGTGAAGCTGAAGCTCGAAGAGCAAACAAAAGGCGCACCATTTATTAACTACGTAGACCGTTTGCTCGAGCAAGGTTACGCAGCGACTGACATCGCAGGCACACTTTTCGGTATGATCCGTGAGTCTGTCGGCCGTGAAGGTGAATCAATCCAAGAAGACCGTCCAGGTGGTGACCGTGGCAGTGATCGTAATGATCGTGGAGACCGCCGCGACCGTTCTGATAGAGGCGAGCGCCGTGGACGTGACCGTGGAGACCGCTTTGAAAGAGGAGAACGTCGCGAACGCGGTGGTGACTTTGATCGTGAATCCCGCCGTAGCGAAGTTGCTTCAGGGATGAAGCAGGTGTTCCTCGGAATCGGTGGTTTACTCGGTGTGAAGCCAGGTGAGATCGCTGGTATGATTTACAGCACATGCGATGTGCAAGGTAACTCACTCGGTAAGATTCGTATCTTCCCTAAGCATTCACTCGTTCAGGTTCCTGAAGGTAATGAAAATAAAGTGATCGATGGTCTCAAGGGGCAAAAGCTTCGTGGTAAGCCATTCCCATGTCGCCTTGATCGCGATTTGTAAGAACTTTTACTAGTTACATTCTGGCACGCTTTAAATGCCAGTTAGAATTTTCAAAAGCACATCTAGATTCTAGGTGTGCTTTTTCTATTTTCGAATGAGAGGGTTAACTCTGAAAAGGCTGGCCTGTAATTAGCCTTAGGTGGTTATTCCAAGCTGTTAGCCCCAGTGGAGCTTCTCTCTTAGTGTCGAGAAATAAGAGCGGTCTTTGAGTCGGAGGAGGTGTAGCTGGTGGTTGGCTTTTTTGATCCGGACCCGCGCATCACTAGGCAGCTCTATAACATCTCGACCATCGATAGAGTAGAATGAGTTACATTCTGAGCTTTCTGCAGTAACCAGTTCCACTTCAGAGTGCTCATCTAACACGAGTGAACGGTTAGTCAGTGAGTGGGGGCAAATGGGAGTGATTACGAAGGCTTTTGCGATGGGCGATAGTAATGGTCCTCCAGCTGCTAGAGAGTAGGCTGTGGAACCCGTTGGAGTGGCGACGATGAGTCCATCTGCATGGTAGTGGTTGAGCAGATCTCCATCGATATAGGCGTCTAAAGAGATGAGTCGGCCGGTCTGACCTCGAGAGAGGGTGATTTCGTTCACCGCGAAGTCGGTTTCGATTCTGCCGTCTGTGTAAATGACGCTAGCTTCTAACAAAATTCGAGGAACAACTTTGTAGGACCGGGCTAAGAGTTCTTCTGCAAAAACGTCGATTTCATCTAGTTTACATGAGGTAAGAAAACCGAGTGTTCCGATGTTGATTCCGGCGAGAGGTGTGTTGGTAGGGCCAATACGATGGGCGGCATTTAGCATGGTGCCATCACCACCTAAGACAGCTATGACGTCACAATTCATCGCGAGTTCTACAGCGCTGAACGTGGTCTGAGCTCCGATGATGGAGGCGGTGTCGTCTTCAAGCTCTGTGGTGATACCGTGTTTTTCTAAAGCGGCAACGAGAGAGGTGATGGCGACGGCTGCACCTTTTTTGTGCGGGTTGGCTATAATGCCGACTTTCATGACGGGAGTGTGGAGTTAGATTGGGGAAGTTTCAAGTGCCCATTGAGTCCGTTGTAGATACAAAAAACGCGCTCTGAGCTCAGAGCGCGTTGGAAAAGTAATAGAGGTTACTCGCTAATTAAGCGTGGCAGCCTTCGCCTGTGACGTTTGCGTATTTTTCAGAAACGACATCCCAGTTTACGATGTCGAAGAATGCAGCGATGTAGTCAGGACGACGGTTCTGGTAGTTGAGGTAGTATGCGTGCTCCCAAACGTCGAGGCCGAGGATTGCTGGGCAACCACATGTGTCAGCGAACTCACCCATCATTGGGTTGTCTTGGTTCGGTGTAGAGCATACTGCTAATGTGCCGTCTTCTTTAGCGCAAAGCCATGCCCAGCCTGAGCCGAAACGGGTAGCGCCCGCTGCTGCGAATGCTTTTTTGAATTCATCGAAAGAGCCGAAAGCTGAATCGATAGCTTCTGCCAGCTTGCCGGATGGAGCAGAAGCGCCACCTGGAGCAATGATTTTCCAGAAGAATGAGTGGTTGAAGTGCCCTCCGCCGTTGTTGCGAACTGCTGCTTGTTTGTCTGCAGGAACTTTGTCGAGCTGCTGTACGAGCTGGCAAATTGGAAGTTCTGCGAGTTCGCTGCCAGCGAGAGCTGCGTTGAGGTTAGTGACGTATGCGTTGTGGTGCTTGGAGTGGTGGATCTCCATTGTGCGAGCGTCGATTTTTGGTTCGAGCGCATCGTATGCGTAGCCGAGTTCAGGAAGTTCGTATGACATAATAATTTTAGTGATGATATGTTTTGCGCCGCTTGCTCAGTGTGTTACCACATCGAGCAGTAAAGCAGATGCCGTTAGTATGTGATGGGATCATAATTTCGCAAGTATCAAGATATGGATAAAGTGACACCTGAGATGTGGGCTATTTATGGAATCAGTCTGTTAGTCGTAGCAGTGCTGGTCTGGATAGGGAGTAATTCTGGTAAAAAAGTGGCTATGCAGTCGGCTGTAAAGTCGGCAGTGGATGCTGTGGAGGGGAAACTCCAGAGTTCCTTAGATGCTGAAAAGCAGCGCTCTTCTGAACTCAGTGTTAGATTATCTGGTGCTGAAAAAGAGGTGACATCACTACGTGTGAAAGAGGCTGATTTAACCAGTATGGAGGCTGGTCTACGCGCTAAGCTGGAGGCCGAGCAAAAAATGCTCAAGCAGAAGGAGGAACTCTTAGGGAGAGCTGAACAGAAGTTCACGGATACTTTTAAAGCGCTCTCTCAAGATGCTCTCAAAGCAAATCAAGAGCAGTTTCTACAGCTAGCTAAGACGACTCTACAGGCTCAGCAGGAGTCTGTGAAGGTGGACATGGATAAGCGTGTCGACGCTGTCGAGCGTTTGGTGAAGCCTATCAACGAATCTTTAGATAAAGCTCAAAAGCAGGTAACTGAAATCGAGAAAGTCCGAGAGGGTGCTTACGAGTCTCTCCGTGAACAGGTACGACACATGCAGTCAACCCATCTTGGATTACAGAAGGAAACTCAGAAGTTAGTGAAAGCGCTTCGTCAGCCAACTGGTCGTGGACAATGGGGCGAGATGCAGCTTCGCCGTGTAGTGGAGATGAGTGGCATGCAGGAGCATTGTGATTTCGAAACTCAGACCACGACGACGACAGATGAAGGTAAAAAGCTTCGTCCTGATCTGATAGTGAAACTTCCGGGTGGTCAGAATATTATCGTGGATTCAAAGGCTCCGATGGATGCCTACTTAGATGCCGTTGAAACGAATGACGATCTAGAGAAAGAGGCAGCTTTAGTGAGGCATGCTGCTCAGGTGCGTACACACATTCAGCAGCTTAGTAGTAAAAAGTACCAAGACCAGTTCGAGACGAGCCCTGAGTTTGTCGTGTTGTTCTTACCAAGTGAGGCATTCTTTTCCGCAGCTCTGGCTCAAGATAGTTCATTGATCGAAAAAGGGGTGGAGCAAGGAGTGATTCTCGCGACGCCAACCACACTTATCGCGCTGCTTCGAGCAGTAGCTTATGGTTGGAGACAAGAAGCGCTTGCGCAGAATGCTAGGGCTATTTCAGCTGTCGGCCAGGAGCTTTATGAACGTCTCAGTAAATTTACTGAGCATGTCGACAAGGTGGGGCGTTCGCTTGGAACAACAGTGAACCATTTCAATAATGCTGTAGGTTCATTGGACTCCCGCGTACTAGTAAGTGCCCGAAAGTTTGAAGATCTCGGTGCCGCTACTGAGTATACTAAGCTTACCGATGTCCAGCCGTGTGAGAAGGTGGTTAGAGACGTGAAGTCGGTAGCTACTGAAGCTATCCCTGTGGTGGAAGATCCTATGGACGCTCTCCAGTCAGTAACGGACTTTGGAGACTTTGCCTCAGTGGTGTCCAGCGAAGACGGTTTTGAGGGCTTTACCGCTGAAGGCGAGGGCGACGGAATTTAATTCTGCTAAGTGAAGATCGGCAGATTGATTTACAAAAAAAGCGTTCCCTATTAATGGGAACGCTTTTTTGTTTGAAGAGAGTAATTTAGAAAATTACGCGCGGCCGAGGTATGACGCATCTTCGGTGTTGATCTTAAGTATGTCACCTGGTTTGACGAAGAGTGGCACCTGAACGGTTTTACCAGTTTCAAGCACTGCAGGCTTGGTCGGGTTGTTCGCTGTATCTCCTTTGATGCCTTCAGAGGACTCCGTGACGAGTAGCTCAACAGTGGCAGGGAGAGTGATGGAAACAGCGTTGCCTTCAATGAAGAGAACTTCTACTTCGAGACCTTCTTTGAGGAAGTCAGTGGACTCCGCTACAAGCTCTTTATCGAGAGTGATAGTTTCGTAAGTAGTGAGGTCCATGAAGTTATATCCAGATGGATCTGCGTAGGAAAACTCAAGTTTTTGGCGGTCTGTATCTACAAGTTCTACCTTATCTGAGGATGCAAAACGGATAGACTTAGTCTTGCCGGATTGGAAGGAGCGGATAGTAGCGGCGATGAGAGCATTGCCTTTGCCAGGTGTGCGGTGGTCGAGCGCTAGGACGAGACCAGTTTCACCTTGGTACTTAATACAGTGGCCTTTTTTGAGGTTAGTTGCGACTACGGATGCCATGATTATAAAAGTTTTAAAATTAGAGTTAAGGTTGAGCGGGTGAGTTACTACACAAGTATTTGTTACTAGGTGGCAAGCTCAGCGTCGTTCGATGGGCTATTTGGTAGGCAATCGGTGGCGGATTGGCTAGACAATTTTTAGACGAGCGAGGTCTTGAGAGTCGACGAGACCGACGACTTCTTTTTGAGCGTTCAGAACAATGATGTCATCGATGCGGTGTTTCTCAAAAATTTTCACTGCTTCTACAGCGAGAGCTTCTTGTCTAATGCTGATTGGTGTTTTATTCATGAAGTCTTCTACCGGCTGAGACCCTATGTCTTCACCAGTAAGGAAGTTTCTGGCAAAGTCTCCGTGAGTGTATATCCCGCAGAGGCTTTTCTTATCAGGCGACACTATGATGCATGAGCCAGTTCGGGCTGTACTCATGGCGGAGATGGCATCGGCAACTGTCGCGTCACTATGTACGATCGCTATATTGATACCTTGGCGCATAATATCTGTCACCTTTGTGAGTAAGGCTCTACCTAATGAACCACCAGGGTGATAGCGGGCAAAGTCTTCTTGAGTGAATCCACGCTTATCTAATAGCGCCATAGCTAGAGCGTCACCCATTACTAAAGCTGCGGTGGACGAAGAGGTAGGTGCTAGGTTGAGCGGGCACGCTTCACGTCGTATAGGAGTGCAGACGGTTACGTCTGAGTACTTAGCTAGTGATGAGTCCTTACTCTTAGTAATGCTGATGATGTTGACATCGAAACGCTTAATGAAGGGGATAAGGTCTATGAGTTCTGCTGTTTCTCCGGAATAGGAGAGAGCGATGACCGCATCTCCATCCGAGAGCATGCCTAGATCCCCATGCAATGCATTTTGAGAGTTAAGAACGACGGCTGTGGAGCCTGTAGAGTTTAAGGTAGCTGCGATTTTGTGACCAACGTTACCCGACTTTCCAATCCCAATGACTACGATCTTACCTCTATTTTGGATAGATTCAGCAAGTGTGTTAACAGCGAGAGCAAAGTCGTCATCTAAGTGGTTTACAATTTGCTGGAGTGCATCGATTTCAATCTCGATGACACTTTTACCGCGGGCAATAAGTTCGGAGTTAGTCAAAGTGGTCAGTTAGTTAGGGTTTTTCTGCAGAAACATCTTTCACGCAGCGGAAGCCTGTATGGTGCGCAGGTGTTAGAGGTTCATGATAATGACGTGCACCGGGGCGGAAGCGCAAGCAATAAGAGAAGTGACAGAGGAATGATCCACCTCTCGCTACACGGAGCTTCGTGAGTTCATGTAGGTTAGGTATCTCTGTGTATTCTCCTGTGCGTTCGATTTCGCTTGATTGGCCTTCAGTGATTCCAGTGCTTGGGCCTTGCGGATTATCATGTGGGGCTTTGACGAATTCGAAATAATAGCGTGGATTGTAGTAATCGCTACAAATCTCCCAGATGTTTCCAGCCATATCATAGAGACCGTAGTCGTTTGGTGGGTAGGATTTCACGGGAGCGGTGAAGTGGAAGCCGTCCTGATCATCTGATTTGTTCGGGAAGTCTCCTTGGAAGCAGTTGCTCATCCATTTGTCGTCTTTCTTAACATGGTCACCCCAGATGAACATGCGTTTTTCATGGCCTCCGCGAGCAGCAATCTCCCATTCAGCCTCAGTTGGGAGGCGTTTGCCGGCCCATTTGGCGTAGGCCCTAGCATCATCATAATTCACATTAACCACTGGGTGATCCATGATGTCTGCTATGGAAGAATCTGGGCCTTGTGGGTGACGCCAGTTCGCGCCTTCAGTAAATGCCCACCAGCGCCACGCATCATTCGAGCGGCGAGGGTTAATGTCTTCAGCTGGTTTGGTGTAGACATTTGCTCCCCCAACGAGGTCTTCAGGCCTAGCGTTTGGAAATTCTTCTGCTGAGAGACCTTTTTCAGCCATTGTTACGTAGCCGGTGGCGTCGACGAATGCTTTGAACTGACGGTTCGTGACTTCGGTTTCATCCATGTAGAAGCCCTTGACGGTGGTCTGGTGTACGGGGCGTTCTTCTTTGAAATGTCTTTCGGCAATTTGTTGGCGTTGGATAGGGTTAGATGCGCCTTCTTGGAAAATAGAAAGGTTGCCCGGGTCTTTATCATTACCTCGCCAGTAGGTGCCGCCAGGAACCCAGACCATTCCCTCTGGAGCTGGATCCGGACCCTGTGGTAGGGAAGACTCTTCGCTAGTGGTTGCTGCTGTTGCTTGGTCAGTCACAGGTTTTTCACAGGAAGTGAATGCGAGTGCGGAAAGGGTTGCTAGAATAGATGTTTTGAAAGGATTCATAGGCTTGAAGCTTGCGCTTTGCTCTTGTCTAGACTCTGCTTGTCGGCAGAGCGATGACGAAATTTAGACCATGCATTGATATTCACAATGGCCAAGTGAAGCAAATTGTTGGCGGCACATTATCTGACGATGGTGCGGGCTTGAAGGAAAATTTCGTGGCTGATGCCTCGGCCGCTGAGTTTGCCCAACGCTACCAGCAAGACGCCCTTAGAGGTGGTCATGTGATTCAGCTCGGGCCTGGGAATCGGGAGGCGGCGATCTCAGCTCTCGAAGCTTGGCCAAATGGTTTACAACTTGGTGGTGGGGTGACGATTAAGAATGCAGCCGAGTGGATCGAAGCGGGGGCGAGTCAGGTGATAGTGACATCGTGGCTTTTTGATCAAGATGGAAGATTTCGTATGGATAGGCTCAAGCAGCTTTCTGAGGAAATTGGGCGTGAACGCTTAGTGGTAGATCTGAGCTGCCGGCGCACTGATGCTGGTTGGACCGTCGCGATGAACCGCTGGCAGACACTCACGGATATGGAGGTGACTAAGGAGTCGCTCGATAGTATGGCTGAGTACTGCGCTGAGTATCTAATCCACGCCGCAGACGTGGAAGGTCTGTGTGGCGGTGTGGATATTGAGCTGGTACAATTACTCGGTGACTGGGCTGGTATTCCTATGACCTACGCTGGTGGAGTTGGCTCAATGAAAGATATTCTAGTAGTCGACGAGCAGAGTGGTGGAAATGTGGATATCACGGTCGGTTCCGCATTGGATATATTCGGTGGCTCAGGAGTGAAGTACGAGGAACTCGTAGTTTGGAACCAACGCTAAAAATTATTATGTTTAATACCTCAAGTATTTTGTTCGCAGCAGCGGTGTTAGTAGTCGCTATTTTCATCCTACGCAAGCTCGGTAATAGCCGGGAAACGAGGCGGGGTGTGCTGTTAGGTAAGCGGCTGACTTTGGCGGAACGTGAAAAATTAGCAGAGGATTTTCATCTTTATGCAAGGTTACCAGAGGCTCTGAAGGATGAACTCGATGGGCTGATCCACGTATTTGTTGAAGAGAAAAACTTTGAAGCATGTGGCGGCCTTGAGGAGGTGACCCTACATATGCAGCGCGTTATAGCTGCGCAGGCATGCATGCTCTTATTGCGGACGCCTCATCACTATTACCGTAACCTCAGAAGTATCTTGCTCTATCCAGATGCTTACCGGGCGCCTGGACAGCACGGTGCTGAAGATGTTAGGTTAGGCGAGAGCTGGGGCTCAGGATCTGTAGTGCTTTCCTGGGGCAGTGTCTTAAGTGGTGGCAAAAATGATGAGGATGGTCATGATGTCGTGATTCATGAGTTTGCTCATCAGTTAGATCAAGCTGATGGAGCTGGTGATGGTGTTCCATATCTCAGGAGCCGCGGAGCGTATCGCTCATGGGCTGCAGCTTTTCAGCCTGCGTTTGAGCAATTTTCTAAACAAGTCCATGCCGGTAAACGGACCGTGATAGATGACTATGGGGCTGAGAATCCGGCGGAGTTTTTCGCGGTAGTGACCGAGACCTTTTTCGAAAAGCCACATCAGCTGAAGGAACGTTATCCCGAAGTCTATGCTCAGTTAGTCGACTACTACGGAGTAGATCCGGACGAATGGAAGTAAGGGCTTATTCATTAAATAAAAAAGGCGACCTGATACGGTCGCCTTTTTTGTGAAATGAGTAAAGGGATGAAGGATTAGACGCCGTGCAGGTTGATGTCGTCGCTGTGCTGCATAGGGACTTTATTACCGGTCTTTTTCTGGATCACGCGGAAGTGGGGGAGTTCCTCCATAGTGATCAGAGTGATGGCGTCGCCAGGAGAGCCGGCGCGGCCAGTTCTGCCGATGCGGTGGATGTAGTCTTTAGGCGCGCGTGGGAGCTCGTAGTTGATCACGCAGGGGAGGAATTCGATGTCGATTCCACGGCCTAAGAGGTCGGTGGCGACGAGTACTTTAAGACTGCCGTTTTTGAATTGACGCAGAGCATCTTGGCGTGCGCTTTGGCTCATTTTTGAGTGAATGGCTGCGGCGGGAAGTTTGTTTTTTCTGAGCTTATTGACGACAGAGTCTACAGTTTTCGATGAAGAGGCAAACACGAGGACCTGCTTGCGGTTTTCGCTTTTGATTAGATAACGAAGGAGTGGGCCTTTGCGCTCGGTTGTGACGAAGTATCCAAGCTCGTTGATAAGGTCTTCATCCTCCTCGTCGTTGGATTCGATTTTGATGACACTTGGGTCAACTAAAAACCCTTTTTGGATGGAATCGAGATCGTCGCTGAGGGTGGCGGAGAAGAGGAGGTTTTGTCGTTTGGTCGGGAGAAGAGAAAGGATGCGGTCGACTTCCTCTTTGAAGCCGAGGTTAAGCATCTTGTCTGCCTCATCGAGCACGAGGGTGGAAACTGAGTCGAGCTTGAGAGCGTTCTTGTCGATGAGATCGAGCAGGCGGCCAGGTGTGGCAACAAGAATGTCGATTTTCCCCAGAGCTTGCATCTGAGAGTTGACTGAGCGACCACCGTAGACCGCAAGCGAGCTGATGCGCTGAGGGAGTTTCTCGGTAAAACTGCGTATGACTTCTAGAACTTGATCGGCGAGTTCGCGAGTGGGAACGAGAATGAGTACAGCGGGTTCGCGGTGCTTAGCTGAAGTCTGAGTGAGAAGATTCTGGAGAATTGGTAGCACGAAGCTAGCGGTCTTTCCCGAGCCGGTTTTAGCAATACCCATGACATTCTTACCCTCAAGAATAGCTGGAATGACTTCCTGCTGGATCGGAGTGGGGGTGTCGTGGCCTTGGGATTCAAGGGCCTGGAGGAAAAGGTCGTTGAGACCTGTGGATGAGAAAGACATGGATTGCGTTTTTGGTTGGCTGCCAGTTCTGATGAAAAACGTAAAGAATAGCAAGGGCTATAGCATTTGGTTCTGATTGACAGTTCCTGTGCGCTATGTGGGTATTTAAACAGCTATGAAAAAATCCTTTCGATCTCTCATTCTTTCGACACTCAGCGTGCTCGTGTTCTCTAGTTGTTCGGGAGGTCTGACCCAGCAGCAAAAAGACGCGATTACCACGGTCAGTGTGTTGAACCATTCGGTAAATAAGAACGCTCAAATGCCTATCAATGGAACGGAGGCTCCGAGTCACACACACAAGGCGCCGTTTGTCTACACAGGTGACGAAAACTTCTCGAGCACCGAGGCTACGGGAACGACTGGTCTGCTTTTTGAAGAAGCAGCAGATGCCGACATGCTAGAGGTGCAAGCAAAGGGATTTCAAAAGCAGTACAGAACCGAACTCGAGAAGATGAACTCAGTGGTCTATCCGAAAATTGCTGAAGGTATCGAAAAGAGAGCCATTTCTGCAGTAAAAGAGAATGGATTCTTAGGGGGACGTTGGGCTAAAAATTCTCCCCACTATTTCGACGGTGAAATCATAGCCTATGGGCTCCAACGTAAAGTTCGTAGTGGTGAGGAGACCTACCTCGAGGCCGTTGTGGGCATGCGTGTTTGGTTTGTCTCGGAGGGCAAGCAGCTCTTTAATGAGTCTATTGTGATGCGTTCTAGAAATGCACACACTGTGGCATCCTATGTGGAAAACCCTGAACTCCTACGCACGGTTTTTCAAGAAGCGGGAAATGACTTCAGCATCCAGTTCAAAGAGTTGCTAGAAAAGAAGTTCGGTAAATAAAGGGCACCTCCGACACCTCCCGTTCTCGGTGTGAATGTTATTTATTCTTTGAAATTGCGAGCCGAGCTCGTTTTTGATGATAGGCCCCCTTCGGGCTAAAAAGCCTCTCTGCGCAACGTTTCGTTGCTCTTCATATCACGGATATAAATCTGCTCACTCATCACGTCTAGCCTAGCTTGAAATTCTTTACAGCACCAACAACGCTAGTTGCCGGAGCTGCCCTAAAGGTTTCCACCGCAGTGGAGTACAATAAAAAAGGCGACCGAATTGGTCGCCTTTTTGAAATTGATTGAAGGGGGGTTAGATCATACCGAGTTTCATTTTACCTTCTTCGGTGATCATGTCTTGGTTCCAGACAGGATCCCATACGAGGTCGACTTGAGCGCCTTCGATGTTGTCGAGCGACATGATGCGTGCTTGGGCGTCTGCAGCGATGACTGGTCCCATTCCGCAACCTGGAGCCGTGAGAGTCATTTTGACGTTCACGTCGGTCTTGCCATTTTCATTTTCTGCGAGCACACAGTCATAGACGAGGCCTAAGTTGACAATGTCTACAGGAATTTCAGGATCATAAACTTCCTTGAGCTGTGCCCAAACTTGGTCTTCGAGCGGCGCGTCTTTGAGTTTATTTTCGTATTCTTTTTTCTCCTGAACTTCATTGGCGTCTATGCCGAGAGCATCTGAGTCATTTGCAGAAATGCGGGCTAGGCCGGCTTGTGTTGCGACAGTATAGCTACCACCGAGTGTCTGAGTCACTACAACTGGTGTGCCTACGGGAAGTGTGACGCTGTCACCGCTAGGAATTTGAATGGCGTTGACCTCGCGTTCGAGAATGATTTCCTGATTCATGGGCGGAGTTTCAGTGTGGAAAGTAGAACTTGCAAGAGCTTTCAGACCTTTGGTCGGGGTTTTTAGGTTTCGTCTATTTTAGTTGCAGGTGTGAAGTAGGTTCATGTTACGCATTAGTATTGTGTGTAGTGTTGTAAGTTTCTTAACAATAGATCTTAATGGTTTTTTGTGCTGGTGTGGTGTGACGGGTGAGCCTTGGTTTTTCCTTAGCTAGAGAACTTCTGGCGTGACTTGGTGTCCGTATTACGTAATGCAGTATCTACCCATGAGTTCATTTACCCCTTTTCAAGAAAAGATGGAGCAGGCTGATGTCAGCGTGTCAGCAATCAAGAGTTTTGAGCGAAACTATAATATTCTGGTGGAGGGAAGTTCGACCGATATCACTGAGGACAGTATTGACCCTGTGTGTAAGCTGACTGAGCTAGAGGAACTCTCTGAGGAGGGTGAAGCTTTTGATCCAGCGCTTCTTGCTCAGACCGTGGTGATAAAATTGAATGGGGGTTTAGGGACCAGCATGGGGCTTCAGAAAGCCAAGAGCTTGTTAGAAGTGAAGAATGGAGCGACATTTTTAGACATTATTGTTGAGCAGATATCTTACCTTCGTGAGAGCACCGGTGCTCAGGTGAAGTTTCTTTTGATGAATAGCTTTAGTACCTCAGCTGACACTTTAGATCACCTAGCACAATATGCAGATCGAGGACTGGCGGCGAAAGAGGATGTGGAGCTTCATCAGAATCAGATCCCCAAAATTAATGCGGAGACCCTAGACCCAGTTGAATTTCAAGACAATCCAAGTCTGGAGTGGTGTCCGCCTGGGCATGGCGACCTCTATCCCGCAATTGCAGGTTCAGGTTGGCTAGAGAAACTTCTCGAAGATGGGGTGAAGTATGCATTTGTATCGAACTCCGATAACTTAGGAGCAGTGCTTCATCCGGGGATTCTCCGCTATTTCGCGGAGAGTGGTAAACCATTTTTGATGGAAGCGACTCGCCGTACTGAGGCCGATAAAAAGGGGGGGCACCTCGCGATTCGCAAGTCTGATAAGCAGATGCTTTTACGTGAAGTAGCACAGTGTTCTGATGCTGATCTGCCCGAGTTTCAGAATGTTGAAAAGCATCAGTATTTTAATACGAATAGCCTCTGGATTAATCTCGAATCACTCAAAGCTGAGCTAGAAGCGCAAGGTGGTGTGCTGCCTCTGCCTGTAATTATTAATAAAAAAACAGTCGACCCTCGCAACAAGGCTTCTCAATCAGTGTACCAGTTAGAGACGGCTATGGGAGCTGCGATCGAGTGCTTCAAAGGGGCTGATGCCATCTGTGTTCCTCGTTCTCGTTTTGCTCCTGTGAAGTCGACGGGAGATCTTTTCACCCTTCGCTCAGACGCTTATGAAACAACTCCTGATGGGCGTATCGCGCTTTTAGCTGAACGCAATGGGACGCCTCCTGTCGTGTCGCTTAGTGGTGAGTATAAGCTCGTTGATAGTCTTGAGGGGCTTGGTGAACCATCGCTCAAGGATGCAGAAAAACTCACACTGGTTGGACCTGTTAGATTTGCTGATGAAGTTACTATTCGTGGTGTCGTCAGTATCATTAACGAGAGTTCAGACACCAAGTGGGTAGCAAATGGCATCTATAAGGATGAAGAAGTAAGTCTTTAGTAGTTATGCATTAGTGGTATTCATGGCTGCCGTTAACGTCTGGTTTGGAATGCTTAGTCTCTGCTGTATAGAGGGTTAAATAAATTTATCGGAGTAAGCTGTTAGGTTGTAAGTTCTTGTGAAGAAATTGTGACTCTGGCGCCGTTTTCTGGGCTTGCCACGGCCTGTGGAAAAAGGCACTACACCCAGTAATGGAACAGTTTGGCTCTCTTAATATCCCCAAGTCCGGTTACAAAGCAGTAATCTTCGATCTCGATGGAACGTTAGTCGATTCAATGCCCGCGCATTTCGCCGCGTGGTGTGAGGCTCTTGCGAAAAACGGTGCGCCGAAAGATGTTTTCCCGGAAGACGTTTTTTACTCAATGGGTGGGCGTCCAACAAAAGATATCGTTATTGAGATTAATGGTGAGTTTAACCTAGATCTAGATCCATCAGATGTAGCCTATGCTAAACGCCAAGCTTTCATGTCGAAGCTTGACCAAGTTGAGCTGAATGAAGACGTGGTGGCCTTCGCTCAATCACTACGAGGCAAGATGCCCTTGGGTATTGCGACTGGAGGCAGCCGTAAAGTAGTGGAAGCAACCTTGAAGGCGAAAGGTCTTACCGATTTGTTTGATGAGGTAGTGACGGCAGATGAAGTGAAATGCGGCAAGCCAGCTCCTGATGTCTATCTTGATGCGGCAAATCGTCTCGGAGTAGATCCAAAAGACTGCTTAGTGTTAGAAGATGCAGCGCCTGGTATCATGGCGGCTCAATCTGCAGGAATGCAGGTGGTTACTGTGCCAGCAGCAATTCACATTGTGCTGTAGTAATCTACTCTACCTAAATTTTGATGAAAGCCCACGGTGTAACAGCTGTGGGCTTTTTATATAGTTTGTTAGCCTGAGAAGCCTAGCGGGAACACTATGTTGAGTACCATTGTGAGGAAGAAGTTTACAATGAGAATGGCTAGTGAGGACAGAACCATTGCGTTCGTAGTTCCTCGGCCAACGCCTACTGCTCCGTTGCTTGCTTTCAGTCCTTGATGGCATGAAATGAGGACAATCAGCATGCCGAAGACGAAGCCTTTGGTGATCGCGATAGTGATGTCTGTCATGTCGGTGTGATTACCCATACGGTTTAGCCAGTACGCTGGGGCGACATGGAAAATTTTGGTGCCAACAATGTAGGATGAGAGGATTCCGAAAAAGGCTGACTCGGCGATGAGCAGAGGGATGGAAATGGCCATGGCTGCAAAACGCGGAGTTACGAGGTAGTCTATAGGATGGACATCCATCGAGCGTAACGCATCGACTTGCTCGGTGACTTTCATTGTGCCAATCTCTGCAGCTATGGCTGCTCCTACTCGACCCGCAAGCATGAGTCCGGTGATCGTTGGCCCTAGTTCTCGTAACATTCCGACACTGACGAGGGCTCCGGCCATGGTCTCCATTTTCATTTGCGTCAGTTGGAAAAGGGCCTGTGCAGCGAGAACGGATCCAGTGAATGCTCCTGTGACGATTACGACTGCTTGCGAGCGGTAGCCGATTTCAACGATTTGCTTCAGTAGCTGGCCAAAGCAAAACCTGCCGCGGAATAGTGATATGAACACTTCGCAGAGTAACTGGAACAGTTCACCGAGGTAGTTAAGAAAGGTTAGAACGGGAGCCCCTATGAGTCTAAGTGCGAACACGTCTCTTTATCTAGAGAAGAAAGGACTAAGGAGAAAGGAAAAACAGACAATACGGCTAATGTGGACTCAGCCTATTCGCTAGTTTCTGGCGATATTTGTGCTGTTGGAGAATAGTTCATTTCATATTAGCGCATCTAATACTTAACTCCTGCGATCGGTTTTTGACTTTCTGAGGAATCTTGTCCATCTTTCCCGCCCGTTACTTACAGAACGGACGCAGTTATGGGAAAAACACTTTACGACAAAACATGGGACGCGCACAGCGTCGGAATCTTGGAGGATGGACGTACGCAGTTGTTCATCGGTTCACACTTGATTCACGAAGTGACTTCACCACAGGCCTTTGGCATGATCCGCGATCTCGGACTGACTGTTAAATTTCCAAAGCGTACCTTTGCGACAGTGGATCACATTGTTCCAACTAAAAATCAGCAGCAGCCATTCGAAGATAACTTGGCTGAGGCGATGATCAATGAGCTGAAGAAAAACGTAGAAGAGTACGGGATTAAATATTTCTCCCTGAACACGGGGATGCAGGGCATCGTTCACATGGTGGGACCTGAGCAGGGGATTACCCAGCCGGGTACAACGATTGTTTGTGGTGATTCTCATACAGCTACTCACGGTGCATTTGGCGCAGTGGCTTTCGGTATCGGAACCACTCAGGTGCGTGACGTGCTAGCGACTCAGACCTTGGCAATGGCGAAGCTTAAAGTACGCCGTGTCAATGTGAACGGTAAGCTTAAACCTGGTGTTTATGCGAAAGATGTTTCGTTACACATCATCCGTCACCTTGGAGCTAAGGGCGGTATCGGATTTGCCTACGAATACGGTGGCGATGTGTTTGATAACATGACTATGGAAGAGCGCATGACTGTCTGTAATATGGCAATCGAAGGTGGCGCGCGCTGTGGTTATGTGAATCCAGATGAGACTACTTTCAATTACCTTAAAGGTCGTCCATACGCGCCGAAAGAGGACGCGTGGGACGAAGCAGTCGCACGTTGGAAGAGCTTTGCCTCTGATGCAGATGCGGAATACGTGGATGTGGTTAACTTTGACGCTGCAGACATCGAGCCAACAGTGACTTGGGGTATTTCTCCAGATCATGGTGTTGGTATTTCCGAGCTTATTCCAGATCCGGAAAAAGCTGATACTCCTGAAGAAAAAGCGAGTATCGTGGAAGCGCTCGAATATATGAAATTGCCGGCAGGTACGCCAGTGAGTGAAATCCCGATTGATGTGGCTTTCATTGGTTCTTGTACCAATGGACGACTTTCTGATTTCCGTGAGGCAGCAAATCTACTTAAAGGGCACAAAGTGGCTGAAGGCGTGACAGCGATCGCTGTTCCAGGATCGCAGATCACTGCGCATCAGTGTGAGCAGGAAGGCATCGCAGATATTTTCCGTGAAGCTGGTTTTGAGTGGCGTTTGGCAGGTTGTTCCATGTGTCTTGCGATGAATCCAGACAAGCTCGTGGGAGATCAAATCTGTGCGAGTTCCTCAAACCGCAACTACAAAGGCCGCCAAGGTTCTCCAACTGGGCGTACGATTCTCATGAGCCCAGCCATGGTTGTCGCTGCTGCCGTGAACGGCAAGGTCAGCGACGTACGGCAGCTGGCTTAGAGAGCTACATTCTTTAATTTTAAAAACTCAGGTGATTCGTTCATCTGAGTTTTTTTGTTAGTGGCTATGAAGCGAAATCTAACGGGTGGTTAGTTTAACTCAGCGGGTACTAAGGAATATAAGATGTTTTGCATCGTTAGATTTTCTTCTGTAGAGCTTGGAGGTGGAACTTTGAGCGTCATATCAAATGTGCCAGCGCAGGATTCAGAGGTACATGCTTGAGAACGAATACCGACTTCTATCGCTTGCTTAGGCATTTCGTCTAACGCGATCGCAAAGTAGCTAGTCCCCTCGAAGCCCCATGTGTACCAGTGGATTTCTGGCTTCGAGTAATCGTTAGGTGGGCTTTGCAACCAGCCTTGGCTAGGCTTAATATTAGACGGAAGGGTGATTGCTGTGGGGAGATCTTGATCGCCGACTTTTCCCTTCAGCTTGATCGCTAGCTGAGGATTATTCAGGGCATATGTATGCCACCCTTTGTGGTGTTTAGCCTCGATTATGAGATGCTTATTAGTAATGGTCGCTCGGTATTCCACTGCGATCTCGTTACCTTTACGGATCGCTTCTGTTGCTGACCAGTTGGTGTTAGATTGGTTAGGAGTGATGAGGTTTTCTTCTGCTTTCCGAAAGGCTGCGCGACCAGTTTTAAGTGGTAGTTCTATCTCTTCACCGTCTCGTAGTATCTTTAATAGGAGTTCGCTTCCTGTACTGTGTGAGAGCTGGATGTGCGCTTTTAGATCAGTTGTGCGTGGGTCGAATTGACGCTCATTGACGGCAGTGATGATGTCGCCATTTTTGAGTTGATGCACTTGTTTGAGGAATGCCTCGAAGTCGATACTAGTGATGATGCTTGCAAAACCGTTTTCTGGTAGACTGAGCTTCTGTTTTTCCTCAGTAGTCAGAGGTTTCGCTGCGAAATAGAGTTGAGTTTCGAGCGACCAATGGCGGAAGCTTAGATCCGTTTTCCACCATTCGAAGGGGAGTGAAATACTGGTTGTGATGGATTGCTCTCCTCGACGTACCGTAAGCTCCACCGAAGAGGCGGTTCTTGGGACTTTGTTGTACTGGTACTGTAAGTCGCCAAAGGTGAGGACTGGTGAACCGTTTATTGCCGTGATTGTATCGCCGGCGAGGATGCCTGCTTGTTCAGCTGGACCATTTGTATCGCATAGCAAGAGTCCTTTTGGAACATCTAATATTAAGCCGATCTTTTTGATGTCAGGAGACTGATAGAGATCAGCAATAGGGTCTAAAATACCTGCCAATTGTTTCTCTTGAGCTGTGTAATCTCCGATCAGATGGCACTCTGTGCAGCGTCCTGTACTGATGACATTTTTTTTGATTAAGGGATAATCTGCCGGAGTGTGTTTAGGCAGGCGAGCAGGAGATGGACGCTTTCCTGATAGAAATTTTTCATGCTCTGTTAGGCCTAGCTCTAGCGCTAGTTCTAGGCTGTCGAGATCGAGGTAGGACGTGGCAGAAGTTTCATCTCTTCCGCCGTAGCGCATGTAGATGTCTTCGTTGGCATTGATGATGAAATAGTAAAGGGAGTTATGCCAATCTCTGTCAAAGTGAGCGATGTCTACACCGGTCATGGTGGTGACGCGGGCTCTGACATAGTTATCGAGTAATTTGCCTCGGTCGCTGTTAGGGGCGGTGTAGAGAACTTGCGCGTCAAATTCACGGCCGTTGACGCAGGGCGCGCAACGAAACTCTACGATGAGAGGTTTATTGGTCTCCCGCGCTTCCGCGATAGCATCTGCATAGGAGTAATGCCAAGGCAGATACGAGTTCTCTTCTGCCACAGCGAAGGAGCAGAAGAGAACGAAGGTAAGAAGTGATAGAGAAATGCGCTTAAGCATCGGTGATCATTTTTAGTTTATCCATACCTAGCCAGTAAATGCTCGGGTAGGCGAGCTCGAGTTTGATAGATGGATTATCTTTGACGATGTCTTTCCAGATGTCTTCTGCTTCAGGGTTGATCGAAAGAAATTCTTCTTTGGAGATTTCTCCGTCGTTATTGCTATCTGCTCCTTTAAGAATAAGAGAACTGTGAATGAGAGCTGCGCGGTAGATAACTCCTTCGGCGGTGAAGGAAATCATTTCAGATTGATCGAGGAATCCATCGTTGTTTTTATCATCACGATCAAAATGGCCTCGTTGATGCCAGTCGAGCCCGTCTTCGTCTTTTTCTTCGTCGTGTGCTGGGACTGATAGCGCGTATTCCTTAGGGCTCAGCTTTTTATCTTTGTCTCCGTCGACTTTGAGTTTGTCGTCGAGAACGAAGAGTAGTGAACTCTTGACGCCTTCGCGGAGTTCAACTTCATCAGTTTTTAGATCGCCATTGACGTCTAGAGCTTTGAGAAGCTTGATATCATATTGAGCGAACATCTTGAGACGCTCTTCAAGTTCAGGGCGTTTATGCTCGTGAGCTTCTTCGTCTTCGGAAATCCAGTGAGCAGGGAAACCTGGGGCTTTTCCTAGGCCAAGAGTGCCCATAGCCTGGGCTAGAGCTGCGTAGTTTTGCTCGTTTTCTTGATTTTGGTTAGCCAGTTCAATCGCTTCAATAATGTGTGGGATTGCGCTATCAGCAGTATTATTGATGAGTATATCGACTGTGGTGTCGACGGCCGTGCTGCTTGCTGAGCATAGGCCGGTGAGCAGGAGAGATGTGATGATTTTTTTCATGATGATAAATGAGATAGAGCAGGCCTCCACGAATGAAGACCTGCTCAGTTTGCTCTCGAGTTATGATAACGAGGGTATTTTGAACTACAGGTTGAGAGGTTTTAGAATGTGTAGTTCGCACTGATACGAAGCTGCCGACCTGGGCTGTAGAGACCTGATGATTCGTATACAGTGTGATCCATGTATTGTTTGTCGAAGAGGTTGTCTACGTTGAGCTGAAGGTTTAGGCCTTCAACTTGTTGTACATCCCAAGTGAGGTAGAGGCTGCTGAGAGCATAGCTTTCTTTGGTGTATGGAAAGTCTTCGTAACCAAGATATTGGCCATCTACACTATCCCGATATTCGATGAAATAGCCTACGCCGACGCCTGTGTTAGCGTGAGTATAATTAAAATCGGCTGTCCAACGGCGACCTGCTAGGACAACACCGTAGACTTCAGTGTTTTCTTCACCGTTAGCTTCAGGTGTTGCTTCTGCAACTGCGAGAGTAGTAGTGAAACCGTTTTTTCTGAAGCCAAGACTAGCTTCATAGCCCTGAACCGTGATATCTCCAGCTGTTCCTGCACCTCTTATAGCTATGGGCTCAAGGTAGTTCTCCACCTCCTGTTGATAGATGGAACCAGCTCCGAAGAACGTGCCGTCGTCGTAAGCAATGTTAGCTTTCAGTGTGTTCGCTTTTTCTCCTTCAAGGTCAGTTGGGCGTTGACCGTTAAAGAATGCTTCTCGGATGCCGACACCACGATATGCTTCAGAGTAACCAGCGTCGACACTTAGTGCGTTAGTTGGTCTCCAGATTACACTCGCATTTGGACTAAATCTGTCAGAGCTGTATTCTTGATCATATGAATCAGTATAGTCGTAGTTGTCATAGCGAACACCAAACGAGAAGTCTACTTGCTCATGCACAGAGAGGATGTTTTGGTTATAAAATCCAAAGATTTGTTCAGTTTCGTCTTGTGATGGGTTTACGTAATATGGGTCAGTTCCTGCATAATTACCCCAATCTTTGGACCCAGATTTGTCTTGGTAGTCGAAACCAAAAGTGGAAGCAAGTTTCCAGAACTTAAACGTATTCCTTAGGTCTAGACCTAAGGTTTCGACCGCAGCGGTTTCCTTAGTCTGCTGGCGCTCTAGGTCTTGATTAGTGTAGAAGAGATTACTTTCAACATTTACGAGATCATTATGTTCTGGGGCGAAGTCATAATTTAAAGTCGCTGTTGTCCGAGATGATGTCATCTTCTGCAGAGGGCCTGATCTAGGGCTGGGAGCTCCGACGAAGGCTGGGTCGATGTTTACTCGATCATAGGAGAGAGAGTCGTTTTCAAAGTAATCAACGCCTAAATCAATGCTGTGTCCATTTTGGAGTCTACCAGAAATTTTTAGAAGGCCGGCAGCTTGGGTGTAGCCAGAGTTACCAACTGTATTGCCGTCACCGTCTTCGTACTCGTCACGATCAGTGTATGCACCGCTGAGGAGATAACCCCACTCTGGAGTGAACTTTCCATAGATAGTTTGGCTGAGTCCATAGCCGTCGCCATTTGAGTAGTAAGTAGCTTTAGAGTCAGAACCAAAACGTTCATATTCAACGTTCATTGGTCCTTTCGATCCAAGTGCCACACCTGATGTGTATGGTAGGTAGTCAAAGACATTTTTTGTTTCAAAGCGAATGGAGCCAGCAAGGGCGCCAGGGCCATCGAGCGCTGATCCTGCACCAGGAAGGATATCGACTCTCTTGAGGAGGCTAGGGTCTACAAGGACAGATGATTGGTGGTGGTTTAGATTTCCTTGGCTAGCGCCATCGATTGTCACATTCATTTGTGTGGACTCGAAGCCATTGACGAAGACTTGTTGGCCCATGTTAGCGCCACCATTGACGACAACGCTTGGAGACTTTTTGAAGAGCTCTTTAAGATCTGCAGGGTTTTCCTGTTTGATGTCTTCTGCTGTGACGTTGTTGTCTGTGTCAACGTCAGCATCAGCGGTGAGCGTTGTTCGCTCGAGATCTTGAGTTGGCTGAACTGCTTCGTTACCTTGAGCGCTCGCAGTGGCGCTGACCGCTAGAGTCGCACCTGCGAAAGCGCAGATTTGCTTGGTAGTAATTTTCATGGGCGCGCAGCCTAAGTCTACTTATGGAAATTCAGCTAACGCTAGGATGACTTCGATTGGCGGCAGGATGCCATTTCGCGGGAAATCTGTTCTGTTGGTCTCCTATGCCTGTGATAATCCATGCTTTTCTACAATCCGCCGAGCTGTTAGGGGACATATGCGCAGCATTTAGTAATCACTGTGCCGTGGAGATAGAGCCGAACAGAGAAATAATCGAAGAACACCTAAGCAATTAAATGCCTGGGTGTGACCCGAAGATATGATTGGTTCAGTGTTTAAAGGTGGCGAAGGCAGGCTTTAGCTTCTGGCATTGAAAATGTTGCTACGTTATTCTTGCTGTCCATAGTCGTCCCACATCTTGAATAGGAAAAACTGTGAAGGTTCTTCAATCAAATTCAGCCCGATAGTCACTGTGGTCGTGCCATCCCCATTGTCTTGGGGTGTTGATGATCTGCTGGAGGTCATCTCTGAGGTACTGATTTCTGACCAATTCTTGAGGTCAGAAGAACATTTCCAAATAAGCATGTCGTCCGAGAGGTCGGTAGCGCGGGTGTAACTCAGTACCGGCCCAAAATCAGAGTCATGCACTTGTGGTAGATGGTTTTTAGCATCATGAGATCCGGGGTCTGATGAAAAGTAGAACTCGACGCCGTTGCTTAATCCATCATTGTCATAATCTTCTCCAAAGCCAATGTTGCTAATGGCGGACGGGAGGTGCTCATTGAGCCATGTCGTATAGATGCTGGTCGGGAACTCAGGTAAGACGATGAGGTTTATTGACACGTCTTGTGACGGATTTAGAGGGTCATTTGTTTCAAACGTAAGGAACGCATTGTATGTGCCTTCTGTTAGGTCTCCAGTGTCAATGTTGAGGTAGACGCTATCACTCTCACCCGGGGAAATAGAGCCGATGAGTTGAGGAGTTTCGATCCAGGGTGCTGTGTTTGCTAAGTAGCAAATGCAATTAGTGATGAACTGTTCACCGTCTCCGGAGCTTATGCTAGATGCATACATTGCTTCAAAACTTAGGGCGATGACTTGGCCTTTACCGTGACTAAGTAGCGCTCCCGCAATGTCATTATTTTCAAATATAAGTAAGGGAGTTGCAGATTCAGGGAGGCTAGTGAGTTCTGCATCAGGATAGTATGCATTTATTGTAGTGATATCCGTGAGAGTAATATGTTCTCCAGTGGGGTAGATAGGGGTAGAATAAGACCCCGACTTATAGAGAATACTGCAATCAAACCTAGCAAGAACTGCACTCATTCGGGCGGTAGAGTCATCACAGGTAAAGAGGGAGCCCCCATCCTGAACCCACGTGTCTAGCAAATTAAGAGATGAAGCGCTTAGGGTGAATGAACCGTCATAAATAAGAACCTCTATGGGCTCTAGAGAGGATTGGCTCAATTCGGTGGCAAGCTGGATCACATTGGCTCCATAGGAGGATAGAATGGTTTCGAAAGGGGCCGTAGAACTAGATTGGCTTAAGAATCCAACATTTCGGCCATTGAGTATCTCGGTTGAAACTGAAGACTGGTCTGTCCGCGCCCTAGATAGTTGCCAGTGCAGAGCCCCTGAACCATTGTTAGTGAGAGGAATACTTTCCGGAAACACCTGGTTCACTTCGGAAATTATTGAGATGGAATCTAGATTTATGGTGAGTGAAGGAGCTGCCGAGCCGACCCCTTGTAGTTCGATGACTTTATCTGGAGAGGTGAGAGCATTTGAATGTATAGTTACAGACCCCGCCTGCAGACCCAGAGCTAGAGGATTGAAGTTGATATCAATCACCAATGACTCATCCGGATTTAGAGTAATAGGGAATGATTCATTAATTGAGAAGTCGCCAGTCACTGGCATGGAATCAATTACGAGTGGTGAATAGCCATTGTTAGAAATGGTTAAATCTTGTGTGCTAGTAGAGTTTACAAATGTATTTTCAAAGTAGAGAGCTTCTATATCGGTGTAAATTTCAGAAGCGTTCGTGACTGAGATTTCTACAGGGACCCTGATTTCAAGTTGGTTAGGGTCGTTAGTATGTATAACAATATCGGCAGTGTATGAACCTAAGGTGAGTGAGGATGAGTTCACTTGATAAAGTACTGAATGAGCATCACCGATGGGTGTGTTTCCACTGCTATTAAGTAATGAAAGCCACCCCCTCTGCTTATTGCCTAACCACAGCAGGGTGTTTTCAATGAACCTCCTGTTATCTGAATTGGTGATCGAGATATCTGCAAGTGAGTCAGTAAGCGCCACTACTTTCCCTGATCCGAGAGTAGATGCCGCAGCATAGATTTCCTGCTCTGCGCTCCATACGAGAGGGTAGGCGTCTCCCGAAAGGCTTAAATCTAGACGCTTATATCCAGAAATAGAGCTGACACCCTGAGTGATAGGGTGGTAAGGGAAATTCGAATAGCTGGACGAGCCAGAATAGTTATACGTAGTTGCAATTCCTGTTCCGTTGAAGAGAGCTGATGTATAGCTGCTAGAGGATGAAGAGTAGTCAAAAAGGAGTGCACCTCCATTACTAATCCAAGTATTGATTTCAGTATACTCAGTAGTGGTGAGGTAGGTGCTTGAACCCAAAATCAGAACATCATATCCGACTAGATCAGACAGGTTGAAATTGTCATCAAGCACTTCGTCCAGTGATCCTCCTGCTGCCTCCACATAGGACTCTAGATAAGCATAGGAATCTGTGACAGATGAGTAATCGACAGCTAAAACCTTGAGCCCGTCGTATTGAGGTGTGCCTATAGAATTTGAGGTTGGGCCATAATCGATAGATGCATCCCATGTGAGTGTCGAGTTGCCTGTGTTCTGGATGTCGAAATTTGACAGAAATGAGGTATTTGCTCCCAGAGTGTGATCTCTTGTAGTCGTATTCACAACAGCGGCAGGGGGGAGGACAGCAACTCCGCTGAGCAGGATTTCATAGCTACTAGCATTAGCGGCATCTGATAAGATGCTGAGGCTACCTTGTTCTAGGCCTGAAATAGAAGGGGAATACTTAACCGCTACCAATACAGATTCTCCAGGAGAAATGGAAGATGGCCAATTTTCTGCGCTGAAGAGCGTGTTAGCGAAGTTGAGCCCAGTGAGGTTGAGCTGTTCACTTCCTGAATTCTCTATTTCGAGGAGAATCTCGGTATTTAATCCAATTACGGTGGCTGGGAAATTTAAGTAGGTAGTAGAGGTGGCAATCTTTGGAGAACCGGTCACAGTGAGGTCCACTGGAATGTTTACTATGGGCGTGTCGAGATCATCACTTTTAATCAAGCAGTTGAATTTAAAATCTCCAGCATTGAGGGTTAGTGCATCAAATGTTGCAGAAATAGCGCTCGTGCTCATGGCTGCGGTACTTCCAATTGTAGGAGAAAAATGCATCACATTTGAGCTAGTCTGAGTGGAAATGACCTGAATGAACTGCTGAGCTATCGTCTGGAACTCTTCGTCAGGTACTTCTCCTCCATTTTCTTGCCCGAACATGAGATAGTAGAGGCGCGAGTGGTTTTCTATACCCGTGACAAAGTGGTCATCATAGTAGGTAGAGCTTTCATAGGTGCGTATTAGGTCTGGACTGTCTTCTAGAATGATAAGGTGGTTTACAGATGGAGAGCTCTTTCCAAAGACCTTTTTTGTGAAAACCTTATAGTTTATACCAGAGAATGTATAATTAAACTCATTGGCAGCTACTGTGCCACTAGAGGAACCACCGCCTAAGAATCCATCGATCGCAAAGTGTGTGACGCCGTCTAGATCAGCTCCAAGAACGAACAGTCCTGGGAGTTTCGCTGTAAAATAGGATCCTCCAGGTCCAAAATTACCATTAGAGGATTGGACTTCGAAATTGGAATAAGGAGGAGAAGGGTCGTAGTTGGTCTCAATTTCGTTTCCAGTGTTGAACATGTCACGACCACCATCACTAATATCATCGCCAATCTCACCTTCAGTGAACGCATATGGTTCAGGCAGAACATTGATTAGATCATCAGAATATGACTCTAGTGAATCTAGTACCTCAGGGAGTGAACGATCCGCAGCTGAAGTAGTAGGGAATATCTGCCAATTTAGCTCACTCTCTCCAAGGTTCTGAATATCAAAAGAAGTTGAGATAGAGCTGCCGCTAGCCACAGTAAACGCTAGGCTGGCAGGTACTTGTATTTCTGGTGAGCCGACGGCTCTGGCATAGACTTGAATTTCATAAATAGGAGTATCCGGGTCGTCACTATTGATAGTGATTGATTCCTCATAGGTTTGCGCAATGGATGGGGTGAAGGTGACGTTGACCTCTACGCTCTTACCTGGAGCAATAGTTGTTGCTGCGTCGAGATCTGTTGCAAAAGCGTTTGAGCTTGAGGTTATACTAGAGACGGACAGGTTACTTGTTCCCGAATTGGTGAGCGTGATGGTTTTAGTTAGGTTCTGAGAAAGAACGAGATTCTCAAAAAGAATTTCTTGGGTAGAGCATGTTAAGTTAGGCTCACCCGTCACTGTAAGGTATATCGGTATTGTTGTTTCGACTATGCCAGTATCTCTATTCTTAATGAAAAAATCAGCTGAGTAGGTCCCTGCATAGAGGTTTTGAGCATTAAGGGTAATCGGATAATTTAGAGAACCATTAGGTAGCAAGGATTCCTCAGTGGAATAGGGGTGTATCCATGAAAGGTGGCCTTTGCTGAGCCACGCCAAGCATTTTTTAAGGAAGAGGGCGTTTTCCTCCGATGAGACGAACTGAGTAGCCTCTGCGCTAGTACTGATAGTGACTACTTTTCCTTTTAGATACTCGGCAGCAACTGCTCGTGTGCGACCTTGATTATCTACGTATATCCCTTGAGATTTTGAGGCCTCAGTTACTGTGTAATGTGTTTGGTAACTGTATGAAACATCGGTGATGGGAAGAGTGTCTGCATTTTCTGAGATAGGATGGGACGGAGTGAGGGCTTCCCATGGGCTCGCAGGTGAGGAAGATGTGTAATAGCTAGTAATACTTAGTCCATAATTCGTGAGCAGTGCCGCTTGGTCAGTATAAGTTGAGCCACTATTGTGAATGAAAAGACTGCCCCCGCCGTCGAGCCATGTCTGAAGGATTGCGCGGTTTGATGACGAGATATATTCGAAAGTGTAATCAGTAATAATCAGGTCATAATTGCTGAGTAAGTCTGCTGTTAAGGTGTCATAAATACTGATGAAATCTGTGGTGCCACTTTCACCTTCTATAAGATCAGTTAAAAAAGATTGGGACGATGTATAGCTTAACATCCCTACATTCACTCCTGCTAAGCTAGAGCTGGTACTGCTATTGAGCTTGGAGTAGGTGCTGAAGTCGACACTAGAAGAGTAAGAGCTTAGGAGCTCTAGTGAAGGGCGTATTAGGGTGCCCGCCTCGAGCGAGTACTCAAGACTTGTTGGAATACTGGTGATGCCCAGTCTTTCTAAAGAGTTTGCAGATAAACTTATACTGGCGCTTCCAACTACAGTATCATTATTGATCGTGAGAGTAGCGTCATGTTGGCCCAGGGCGCTTGGAGAAAAGAGGATAGTAAGAAAGTGTGTCTCTCCAGGCTGTAGGCTGAAAGTAGTCGCACCGGGGGCGCTGAAAGAGGCGTCTGAAAAAATGAGATCCGTGACGCTGAGAGGCTGGTCTCCAGAGTTGGTGATTTGGATATTCTGCTGGGATGCTGTATTGTTTGTAATATCACCAAAGTCGACTGAGCTTTGATCAGTTTCCATTATCGGTCGTGACGTTACTGTCATTGCTAAGTCGATGATTTTTTCAGCATTATTGGGGTCATTAGAGCGAATGAGCAATTGACCCTCATATAGCCCCGCTGCCAGATCTGAGGGGGAGAATGCGAGCTCTATTGTATCAGTAGAGGTGGAGACTGTACTACCTGCACTCTTGTTTAAGGTGAGCCACTCTGTAGAGGTGAGTGGACCTTGTGTAGACAGCTGGGTTTCGATGAGCCAATGAAGGTCAGCGCCTCCATCATTGCCAATTTGGAGTAACTCAGTTGAAGTAGATTTGAGCGGGATAGTTACATCAAATGATGTTGTGTTTAATGTGATTCTGGGAGCTGCGAGACTAGTTCCAGAGAGGCTCACTACATAGCTAGACTGAGTAGGGCTATTGTTTAAGAGTGTCAGAGAATCATTAAAAGAGCCAATAGTAGTGGGAGAAAAAGTGACTGTAATGACTTCTGTGCCTCTTGCTGGGATAGTCAGAGGAAAGGAGCTTGTTGTCGAAAAAGTTGTTCCAGCGAAAGAGCCTGAGGAGATGACCAAGTCGTCAGTGCCAGGGTTACTGATCTCTAGTTCTACGGTGTAATTACCATCTACATGCTGTGTACCAAAGTCATGATTTGAGAAGTTACTTGCGATGCTTGGTGAACCGAGAACTGTGACTTCAATAGGGATGTTTTGAACCCCATTAGATAGATCATTGCTATTGAATGTGATAATTCCAAAGAGTGTGCCAGCCATTTGGTTGGTCGTGTCAATAGTGACAGTGACTGTTTCAGTTTGCCCTGCAGCTATGGAGCCTGATTTCAGGTCGGTTGAGAGCCACCCTGTTACTCCTGCAAGATAGCTGGCAGTGTTAAGCATTAGGGTACGGCCATCCTGAGTATAGGAGGAGTTAATTTCGTTAGAAAGGTAGGCAACCCGCCCTAACCCAAGAGAAGATACAGCCATTAGATCAGCGCCACTGTCGTTGCGCATGAGTGAAACCGCAGGTGTTGTGAGAGAACACGTAGTGCCGTATGAGCGGAGGTAGACCGTCTCTACGCCTTCTGTGATGTCATGCGTACTAATGTCGGAGACAGTAGTATCCAGATAGCCACTGTGAGAAACTGTTATAATTCCTGTTTGGGCGAGGATAGAATTATTATTGTCTGTGTATGAGTCACCTGTGAGCATGAGCCCCCCGCCTGTATGCACCCAGTCTCGAATAAGTGCGATGTCACTACTGCTAGCGCTGGATATTGCGTCGTCTATGAAGAGGGCGTCATATGTAGCAAGTGATTCAGTAGTAAGAGGGAAGCTTAGATAACTGACTACTGCGCCCAAGCTGATGGCGTCGCTAGCTAATGAGCTAGAATGGGTTCCAATAATGGCAAAATTGAGTCCATTAAAGTCGGTACTAGTTGCCGCATTTAACTCAGATGTGATCGATTCAGACAGACTATCTAGAGTTTTACTATCAGAGTCTATGAATGTAGCCACTCTCGCTGGAAGGAGAAAGTGCTGGCTACTAGGCGCAGCATTTTTTTGAGTGATCAATGACCATTCGACAGTTGCTGTTCCATCGTTAGATAGAGTTAGATCTACTGTTTCTATAGTGCCAGCATAGACCGTTTCGCTTATAGAAGAGGGAGAAATATTGAGGTCAGGGACACCGAGTCCAATGGTTAGGCCTGAAATGTTGGGGGGTACAGTATGGCTAGTTTCTTCAGATGTAATGTAGCCTGTAGCGGCAGCTGAGATATCATAGGTCCCATCAACCACCGTGAAGGTGAAATTGCCATTACTGTCAGAGTTAGTGGTTCTCTCGACTTCTCCGTTTGCTTGGACTAGGGCTCCTACAATGTTGGAGTTGTCTACTAGGCTGAAAATGCGCCCTGAGATCGTAGCGCTGTTGTAAATATCTAGAGATGAGGAGTAAGTCTCACCGTCTTGGTGGTCATCAGATGAAGTGATTTCAAATTGGTGATGGGTCGGAGTGCTTGTGCCCGCTTGCACAGTGAAGGGAATGGAAAACTCCCCAGTAGTAGAGCCAGATGCAATGGTGCCTATAGCAAGAGGGCTGCTATCAATAGTGATATTAGCGGAACTCACTAATGATGCAGCAGAAGCTGTGGCATTGTGAGATACTTCTGACCCACTATTCGTGAAAGACACGATTATACTACCAGTCTCTCCGGGGTTTACAAAGTCATCGAAGTTACCGGTGGATGTTTCTACTCGTAGGGTTGCTACTTTGATATATGATCCTTGCAGGTTTAATACAGCGGTGTGGGCATTAAGGCGTCCACCTGATAGAGTACTCCCATTCAATGCCGCAGTTTGGTCAGTGTACTCAAGCAGATGGCTTTTGAGCTCCAGCGCACTAAGGTTAGGAGCCAGTGATTTCATGAGACAAAGCACGCCAGATACATGGGGTGTTGCCATAGACGTGCCACTGAAGGTGGAGTATGAGCCATTTCTAACGGTACTGTAAATAGCGGAGCCAGGAGCTCCTAGATCCACTGTAGTAGCTCCATAGTTTGAAAAGCTGGAAAGTGTTTCGTCATCTGCAGTGGATGCTACTGATATGATGGTATCCACATCATAGGAGCATGGATATTGTGGAGAGCTGTCGTTGTTAGAGCTATCATTCCCTGCTGCCGCTACAAATAATATTTCATTGTCACCAGCGTTAAGAATAGCATCTTCTAGTAGTAGAGAATAGCCGCCTCCGCCCCATGAATTTGATGTGAGATCAACACCAAGCGCTGTGGTGTAATTGACCGAATCAATAGCGTCAGAGGTGGTGCCTCCAGAGGTTCCTAGAAATTTGATAGGCACTATGGAAACGTCCCAAGCCACACCAACTACACCTGAGCTATTGTTACCGACGGCACCTATTGTCCCTGAGCAATGGGTGCCATGATCATCATCATCATCTGGATTTGAGTCATCATTACGGAAGTCCCAACCGTGCACATCATCGATGAATCCGTTGTTGTCGTCATCGATTCCGTTCCCCGCGATTTCGTTAGGGTTGGTCCAGATGTTATCCGCTAGGTCAGGGTGGTCCATGTCGACACCTGTATCAATAACAGCAACGATGACATCCTTGTTGCCTGTCGTAATATCCCATGCTTCTGGAGCGTCGATATCTGCATCAGATGTTCCACCAGTCTGGCCTGTATTGTTTAAGCCCCATAGGCTTGAGTAACTTGAGTCATTTGGAGTAGTGACCTGTGTCGTATAGATGAAATCTTTTTCGGCTATCCCAGCTACTTGAGTAAGGTCACTTTCTGGGAAGTCTTTCTCAAAACTTGCAACAAGATTTTCGGAGTCAAATAGTTGAGGTGTCTCCGTTGCTATGAGGTAGATGGAGTCTGTTCTTAGTTTATTTCTGACATGGAAACCTCGTTGTTTTGCCCAGCTATAGATCTCCTTCGTTGATAGAGTAGAGGGAAATTTGACCATCACATGATCTGCAATAAAATATTCAGACTTAAGATACTTCCCGGCTTCATCGGTAAAAATATCACATTGGACATTTGGGTACTTAAAATCAGTTTTAAAAAGAGTGGACTGTTTGAATCCCTTTGCTAGAGCATACGTTTCAGACATAATCGCCTCACTCTCTTTGAGCAGGTTTTGGCGTTGAGGTGACAAAGCTGGTTTAGATTCAATAAATCTAGAGGATTCAAAAACTTCACTAGGAGGTAATCTCAGTGACTGTTTTTCCAGCTTAGGTGTCTGAGTTGACTGTGGGACTGGTGCAGAGTTCTTGTTGCCTTTATCGATGGATAAATAGCTAATGCAGCCTAGGAAAATGAGAGCAGGGAGAATAAGTAGAGATTTTTTCATTATAAACGACAAAATGACATGCAGCTGATATCACTAAACTAATTTGTGTGGAAGGGAAATATGTGGTCAAACCCACAGAGTTCTGCTAGGGTGTTAAGCTGTCATATTATGAAAACTCCATTAGAAAAACTTATCGCGGCCGTCAGAGGGGAAGAGGTCTTTGGGACTCCTCTTGATGGGATTATTCGTCATGTCTCAGATGAAATCACGGGGCACACATTTTTAGATGCTTGTAGCAAGTGCGACTTAGACGACCCTGAGTGGCCCGCTCAACTAGCTAGAGAGCTGAATCGTAGGTCCTCGCAGGTTGAACAGGAGCAGGAGTCTGGTTTAGGTGGAGAGTCCTGGGAGGAACCAGTGGCAGGGCAGGTTCAACAAGAGTATGAGGTGTTTCTTAAATTGAATTACCGTACGGCTGAAGCGAGTCTCTATCAGTTCGAATTATTTCCTCGGCTGAATAAGTCTTACATTAAAGATTTTGAAAAATTGAAAGTAAGGGACGCTCACTATTTGAAGCTCGTTTTAGAGTCCAAGAATGATCTCGAGCTATTTGTTCGGTCATTAAGAAGTAATCAATATCTGAAGTCAGTGGAGAAGATTTCAGCTGAAGAGTTCCAGCGGGTGGCTTAGCGAGGTTGTTTTGAACTCAATTTCTGTACTTGGGGAATGAGATTCATCAAGGATTCAGACGATCGTTCTAACAGGTTAATGTGGTACAGTTTATGTTCACAATTGGTATTGCGCGTGCTAGCTTGCATCTAAGATGATTACCGAGCACGAGAGAAACACCCCCGAACGTGTACGTTTAGCCGAGGAGGCTTCATTAGAAAAGAATTGGAAGCGTTGGGGCCCTTATCTAGCGGAGCGCCAGTGGGGGACCGTACGCGAGGATTACTCTGAGGGTGGTGATGCGTGGAATTATTTTACGCATGATCAATCACGGCGTAGAGCATACCGCTGGGGTGAAGACGGATTACTAGGTTGGTGTGATCGTAAGTCTCGTATTAATTTTGCGCCGGTACTGTGGAATGGGAAAGATTCGATTCTAAAGGAAAGGCTGTTTGGACTCAGTGGAACACAGGGAAATCACGGTGAAGATGTGAAGGAGTGTTATTACTATTTGAATAGTACTCCCACACATTCTTACACCCGAGCGCTCTATAAGTACCCGATGGGTAGCTACCCATATGAAGATCTAGTGGATACCAATAGAGGGCGTGGTCCAGAAGAGGCTGAATACGGCATCGAGGACACAGGAGCGTTTGAAGATGAAAAGTATTGGGATGTTGAGACCACTGTGGCGAAAGAAACCCCGAGCGATATGTGTTGGAGACTTCGTCTTACCAATAATAGTAGTGAGGAACAGCTGATCCATATTCTTCCAAGTGTTTGGCTTCGAAATAGCTGGGCGTGGGGAGATAACCATTTTGAATCAGATTGGGAGAAGCCCAGTATAAAGTTAGATGGTGATCGATTAGTTATCGAGCATTGTGACATGGGGAAATTCCATTTCTACATTGATGCAGAGGAGGAGGCCCCAGTCGAATGGCTCTTCACTGAGAACGATTCTAATCTGAAAGAGCTTTTTGGTCAGAAAAATAAGGCCAAGTACACTAAAGATGCTTTTCACGAGTATTTGATCAATGTCAGAAAAGATGTGGTGAATCCAGCAATGGAGGGAACCAAAGCTGCTGCTTGGATGAAGGTACGCGTGCCCGCTGGCGAGACATTTGAAGTGCGTTGCCGTTTGATTGCTGTGGAAGAGGATCATGGCCAGCGTTTTGAAGACTTTGATGGAGTAATCGAAAAAAGAAAAACTGAAGAGAGAGATTTTTATGACTTCATGCTTCCGGTTGGCTTGGGTGAAGAAGAGCGTCGTGTCGCGGTGCAAGGTTATGCTGGCCTGTTGTGGTCTAAGCAATTTTATTACTATGTGGTGAAGGCTTGGCTTCATGGTGACAACGGAGAGGAAAATGCGACAGCGTCACGTCTCACGGGTCGGAATAAGGACTGGCGTCACATGTTTGCTCGAGATGTACTTTCTATGCCAGACAAGTGGGAATACCCATGGTTTGCATGCTGGGATAGTGCGTTTCACATGGTTGCCTTTGCTCGCTTAGATCCTGATTTTGCGAAGAAGCAGCTCTTGCTATTCCTCCGCGAGTGGTATCTCCATCCCAATGGTCAGATTCCAGCATACGAGTGGAGCTTTTCTGATGTGAATCCACCGGTTCATGCATGGGCTGTATGGGAAGTTCATCAAATTCTCGAGAGAAACGGGATTGCTGATCTCGACTGGTTAGAGCGTGCGGTGCAAAAGCTTTGCCTGAATTTCACATGGTGGGTAAACCGAAAGGATCACGATGGGAACCATTTGTTCTCAGGAGGTTTCTTAGGGCTTGATAACATTGGAGTCTTTGACCGTTCTCAAGAGCTCGGTGATGGAGCGCGCCTTCTGCAAGCCGATGGTACGGCATGGATGGGTGGGTTCTGTTCGCAGATGTTAGAAATGTGTATTAAGTTGGCGGCCACGAGACCTGCTTATGAAGATATGGCATCTAAATTCTTCGAGCACTTTATTCGTATTGCACGTGCAATGAATGAAGAAGATGGGCGTGGACTCTGGTGCGAAGAAGATGGATTTTATTACGATCATTTAGTTCTTAAAAGCGGTCAGAAGATTCCGCTCAAGGTGCGTTCTATGGTCGGGTTGTTAACGATGATGGGAGTTGCTGAAATCGATATGAAGCAGGTAGATAAAATGCCTGGATTCAAGAAGCGCTTAAATTGGTTCATCGAGAACCGTCCAGATCTAGCTGAATATACTACTTACTGCGACAAACAGCGTGACGATAAGGAATCACGATTACTGATGCTACCGCTTAAAGAGCGATTTGAGAAATTGCTCGTACGCATGTTAGATGAAGATGAATTCCTGTCCGACTACGGCCTACGCTCACTTTCTAAGTACCATAAGGAAAATCCTTATGGTATCGTGTGGAAAGGGGAGGAGCATACTGTGAGTTATGTTCCGGGTGAGTCTAATGGTTACATGTTTGGAGGTAATTCTAACTGGCGAGGACCGATCTGGTTCCCAGTGAATTACATTATTATTTCTTCACTTAGAAAGTATCAGCATTTCTATGGCAATAATTTTCAAGTGGAATTCCCGACGGGTTCAGGGAATATGTTGAGTTTAGGTGAGGTAGCAGATCAGATCAGCGACCGTTTGGTCGGAATGTTTTTACCTGGTGAGGATAGAAGTAGGCCATGTTTGAGTAGTAGCGAATCATACTCAAAGGGTGAAAAGTGGGGAGAGCTTGTATTGTTCTATGAGTATTTCCATGGAGACACTGGTCAAGGTCTCGGAGCTAGCCATCAGACTGGCTGGACAGCACTGGTTGTTACACTCATGCGTTATCGGGCGAAGCAACTGGCTGAAGAAGCTAAGGCTTAATGAGCATTTTTGCTCCGAATACTAAAAGTGTGACTCCGAAGATGCGGGTGAGGGTGGTGGACTGAAGACTCTGCATGAGGTCAGATCCCCACCATGCTGCAGCTGCTGCCCCAAGCGCGGCGGCTGCCACGATGCGCCAGTCGACTAAGCCAGCTTTGGAGTTGTTCGCAGTGGCTGCTACGGCGGTGATGATGATGATCGCCAGCGAGGTGGCGATAGCTTGCTTGTGAGAAACGCCTAAAATCTGGGTGAAGGCTGGCACCATGACGATGCCGCCACCGATGCCGCATAAGGCTCCTAACAAGCCGGCGCAGGCTCCCACGATAAGGCTTGTTAGAATGATTTTCATCTATCTATGAGATCTAGCACTACTCATGAGTTCTACCACTAAACGGTGGAGAACCATACGGTGATCGAGGCTAGTAGTGACCAGTGAGAGGTCTGCATCTAGGCTGGATTCCATCGCTTTTTTTAGAGCAGTTAGAGGGAATGCTTGCGCGTCACGAGCTGCAAGGAATAGCGGGTAGGCATTAACTCCGCCCGCTTTTTTTTGAGGAAGCCACGCACGATCCATTTCAGGGAGTTTGTCTAGTGCTCCAGCGAATGCATTGTAGTTGTGAGTGGGGAGTTTCATGTTTTCACCTGCGGCGCGCGCCATGAAAAGGTTGCGGATAGTAGGGATGAGCGAGGCGCGTAAAATAGCGATCGCTGACTCTCCGCGGTCTAGCTGCTGATCAATGAGTTCAAGTGCGCGTACGCCATCGCGTTTTTGTAGTGCGCGACCAACTTCGAAGACTAGTCCAGCTCTAGAGAGGGGAACCATTTTACGGATATCTTCTAGTTCTACAGTGCGGCGTTCTTTTCCTAGGTAGAGATCGAGCTTGTTGATTTCAACATTGATCTGACGTGTGTCCTCGCCCGCGAGCAACACGAAGAGTTCCATGGCGTCGGCGGTAAAGCTGAGATCCAACTCTTTCGCCTTTTTCCGAACCATCATGGAGACTTGTTCCTCCCAGCCGTCTTTCGAGGTGTCGAGTTTGTTGTGCTCGATCAGATTTGCGTTTTCTTTAAGCCATTTATAGAAGGATCGGCGTTTATCGATTCCTGTGGCTGACAGAATGAATGTGATGTCGTCGCCGAGTCCTGCCGCGAGTGTTTCCTTGATAGCTTCGACACCTAACTTGGCGCGTTCAGCTTCACCCGTGCGGTCAGATCCCATGAATGTGGCTCGCTTGAGCCAAACAATTTTACCTCCACCAAAGAAGGGGAGAGTCTGTAGTGCCTGGATGGTATCGGCAGAAATCTCGTAGGCGTGCTCAGCATTGTCAGCATTTCCGTCGACTATGTCGTTAGCAAAGTCATTTCCGTCAGCTGGCTTGAGCTTGTTGAAGAGCTTGAGCGCTGCTTCTGCGCAAGCTCCATCATCTGTGCCGTAGATTGCGTGTATGTTGCTGGGTGGCATTGTTCGTAAATGTTAGTCGAGGATGTAGTCTAACATGATCGACTGAAGACTCGTGTAGAAGTGGTAGCGGATGATGGCAGCTTTGAGCGATGGGTCCTCGTATTCGAGAGCGTCTTCATTAATCTCGTCTTCATGTTTACTGATGTCATGGCGCTCTTCGAGCGAGAGGCGCGCTTGGTTGATGGCGCCGAACCAGATGTCAGCGTCAGCTGCTTTGATAAACAGGGAGCCGGTAAGCTTGCTGTCTTTTTCTGCAGTACTGATGGCACGTGAGACATGTCGTACTTGTTCGTTAAACTGATCAGAGAGCTCTGGGGTGATTAGCTCATTCCAGTCTTCGTCTGCAGCCATATAGTTGGCCAGCTTATCTGCAAGAGGTCCGTCAGGCATCTGGCTGGCATCTGTGCAGATCATTTCTAACACTAGCCAATCGGTGGCAGATTCTGCGTCGATGCGGAGGCTTTTATCGAGTGTAGGAGCGACTCTCATTGGGCTTTTTGTATTGTGGCTTTGAGCTGATGAGAATGGAGTTGCTGAACGTAGAGTTCGGCTTGTTCCTTTTCGCCAGTCCAGACAATGGATTTACCAGCATTGTGGATTTCGAGCATGAGTTTTTCGGATTGATCTTTGTTATAACCAAAGATGCGCTTGAGCACGAGAGTGACGTAGGCCATCAGGTTGACGGGATCATCAAAAATAACGACCGACCACGGCTGGGTGGTTTCAGTCTTAGATTTGCTACGGGTGCGGGTGCTGGGTGATTCCGGTGGCATTTGCCGATCATGTTGACGTGAGGAAAGCAAAGCTTCAACCCGTAAGTAAATAAAAAGCCACAGGAGCGAGGGGCTCTGTGGCTTTTGAAATTTGTGTCTGTTTGAATGCTTATTTGGACTGTTCAAGCATGCGCATGATCGGAGCTTCAGCACGCTTGCGGATCTCTTCTGGCATCTCCACAGTAGGTGAGAGGTCGCGGAGGCAGTCGCGGAGTTTTTCCATAGTGTTCATTTTCATGAAGTGGCAGTCGTTACACGCACATTTGTCGGTTGGTCCAGGGATGAGGTTCTTGTCTGGAGCTTCCTTTTGGAGGCGGTGCAGCATGCCTGACTCAGTCACCACAATGATGTCTTTGACCGGAGCATTTTGGCAATAGCTGATCATTTTTTCAGTAGAACAGACTTCATCTGCGAGCATGCGGACTGCAGTGGTGCACTCTGGGTGCGCTACGACAAGAGCTTCAGGGTACTCTGCTTTAATCTTGTTGATAGAGTTTTGAGTGAACTCGACGTGGACGTAACAGGAACCCTGCCAGAGATCCATTTTGCGACCTGTTTGCTCCATTACCCAAGCGCCCAAGTTTGCATCAGGCACGAAGAGGATTGGGCGGTCAGCAGGGGCTTTGTTTACAATGTCGATAGCATTACCTGAGGTGACAATGACGTCACAGAGCGCCTTCACGCCGCCAGAGCAGTTAATGTAGGCTATGACGTAGTAGTTCTTTTCTCTGTTCGACTCGAGGAATGCTTCGAGATCTTCTGCGGGGCAGGACTCTTCGAGAGAGCAACCTGCGTCTCGATCAGGTAGGACTACAGTTTTGTTGGGATTAAGAATTTTTGCAGTTTCAGCCATGAAGTGGACACCGCAGAATGCGATGACGTCGCAATCAGTTGCTTGAGCCTTGTAGGCAAGTCCTAATGAGTCACCCACATAGTCGGCGATGTCTTGAATTTCACCCACTTGGTAGTTGTGAGCGAGAATGACGGCATTGCGCTCTTTTTTGAGCTGCAGGATTTCTTCTTTGAGATCAATAGCAGTAGTGGCCATGGACGTAGGTGGTCAGTTTGAACTGAAGTTTGTTAGGAAAGGAAAACGGACAATCCAGTAGAATGGAGTGTCCGTTGATGAAATTATTTAGATGTATAAATCTAGTTGGTTACTTAGCCGGGGTACAGGTGAGTCAGCATTTAAGGTGTGATTCGCCGATTGCTTGGCCGTGTCTAGCCTAGGTCCTAAGACCTAGCAGCCGGGGCTGCTTTTGCTGCAGGAGCAGTAGCTGCAGGCTTGGTGGTCTGAGTCGCTGCAGGAGCAGCTGATGATGGTGCACCAACTGTAGACTTGCCGACGAAGATTGCGCCAGCTTCGATAGAAAGAGTGGCAGCTTTGATGTCGCCAACGAGTTCCGCATTTGCTTTGAGTTCAACGCGGTCAGAAACAGTGATGTTACCGTGGACTTTACCGTAGATGACAACGGAACGTGTGCGGATTTCTGCGCGAACACGTGCGTTTTCGCCAACTGTGAGTGAACCATCAGAGTCGATTTCGCCTTCGATTTTTCCGTCAACTACAAGGTCGTTGGTGAAGCGTACTTTACCTTTGATTTCAACATCAGAGCTGAGCATGTTACGGCCACTGCCTGCCGCGATCTGTGAAGTGTTTGACTTCTGAGATGGACGGGATTCAGCAACTGGCTTTTGTGAAGCAGCAGCTGGTGTGCTAGAGCTAGCTGATGGGCTAGGTTCTGGCTTTGGAGATGGGGTGGCGGACTGAGAAGGTGTGCTGCTATGGGCGCTTGGTCCTTCGTTCTGGTTGCTGATATATTTTTTGAATACAGACACGGCTGGTTATGAATGGTTTATGATTGTTTGGAGCTTCGGTGAGGAGGCTCGGAAATTTGGAGAATTTGTTGCTGCGTATATATAGCTTACTCGCTAGCTTGTGAATTTTTTTCGTCTTTTTCTTTATTCACCGCTTTTTCTTCAGCGGGAGCTTCTGATTTGACTTCAGCTACAGGAGTTTCAGCAGGTGTAGTAGGAGCGACACTAGGCTCTGGGCTTGTCTTCTTTTCTACTTCTTTAGGCTGTTCAGCTGTGAGAAGGAGGAGGCGAGTGTTAGCGATCTGGGTGTATCCAGAAAACTTATTGATTGTTTCAAGTGTGTCGCCGGAGCCTGCCACATCTGCAACAAGGTTGATTACTTCGTTGTAGTTCTGTTTGGCTAGTTCGATATCACCTTTTACTTTTGCGATATCACCAAGACCAATTTTAGCGACTGGAGCGATGTAGGCTGAGCCATCAATGTCTTCGACTGAGCTGAGCTGAGCTTGCGCATCATCGAGCTTGCCCTCGTTTAGGAGGCGGAGACCGAGATTGGTGGTCGCGGTAGCTAGAGCAGGGTGATTAGGGTAGTTGCTGATGAACTCACGGAGAGCGTCAATCGCAGCCTGATTTGAATCGTCAGCCTTTTGGTTTGCTAAAAGTAGGGCTGCAGAGCCAGCCGACGCTGAGTCGCTATACAGGCTGATAACTTGCTGAACTTCTTCATTGTCTCCAGCCGCTGCTAGAGCTTCACCCGCTTCAGCCGCCTTCATATTAGCGTAGCTTGAGTAGCCAACGTAGCCGAGGACAGCGAGGAAAATGACAATTGCTCCACCGAGGAGAAGCTTTTGGTTTTCTTCGAGAAAAATTTCAAATTTAGAAGGACCGTGATCGATCTCAGCAATAGGTGTGGGTGTATCGTCCATTTGTTCTGCGTGGTGGTAAGAATCTGAGCCTCATCTTGCAAGTAAGAAAGAGCGTGCAGCAAAGGAAATTCCTATGCTTGGGGTTTCCCGTCTTGGGTATATATTCAATTAGTCTTGAATTGCTGCACCGAATCTTTAGATCCGTTGCTTATAAATAAAGGCTTCACGGACTATTACTTATGAGATCTAAACTAAATAAGGCACTACTCTACGGGATTGTAGACATGGGCTACACTAAGGCTGAAAATGTAGAGGAAACAACGCGCGCCTTGATCGAGGGTGGAGCTGGAATCATTCAGTTGAGGGCCAAAGGTTCTGAGCTTCCTGAAATCGAGCGGCTGGCTAGACTGGTTCTGCCTATCTGTCAGGCTGCTGGTATTCCATTTATTGTGAATGATTTCCCTGAAACAGCGAAAAAGGTGGGAGCTGACGGTGTGCATATCGGTCAGGACGATGGCACACTAGAGCAAGTCCGCGCGATCGTAGGTGAGGAAATGATTGTTGGGCGCTCAACACATGCACAAGACCAGGCTGAGGATGCGTTGTTAGATGGTTTTGACTACATTGGCTTTGGCCCGCTTTTCCCGACTCCCACGAAAAAGGGGCGCCCAGGAATTGGCGTTGAGAATGTGAGAGCGGTACAGGGCACGATCGGTACACGCATTCCGGTGTTTTGCATTGGTGGTATCAGACGTGATAATTTAGCGGATGTTATTGCGACAGGAGCTCGACGCGTAGTGATCGTGTCAGACCTACTTGGCGCTGAGGATATTTCAGCTGCAGCTAAGTCTGTGGTTGATCAGCTAGAGAAAGCCGAATAACACACTTTCATGAGTAAAAAATCAGTCATCGTGGGCGGCACAGTCGCAATCGACAATGTGAAAACGCCAACAGCCGAGGGCAAAAACCTTCTGGGTGGTTCAGCTGCTTACGCGTCATTAGCCACTTCTTACTATCACGACTCAGTGAATCTTGTGGGGATTATTGGTCATGACTATCCACAGGAGCATCTTGACATGCTTGCATCCCATGGTGTGAATTTAGCCGGCGTAGAGCGCTCAGAAGATGCATCGTTTACCTGGACTGGTGAGTATATGGCCAACATGAATGACCGTGAAACGCATGCTGTGGCTCTCAATGTTTTAGAAGGCTGGAAGGTAAATGTCCCAGCTGAGATTGCCCAGAGTGAAGTCGTGGTTCTCGCGAATATGTCCCCAGAGAATCAGCTGGAGATGTTAGATGGCTGCATGGCTGAAACTCGTTATGTGATAGCAGACACAATGGATCTGTGGATCGCGATTGCGAATGAGAAACTGCATGAGGTTCTTCAAAGAATTGATCTATTAGTGATCAATGAATCTGAAGCACGCGAGTTCGCGCAGACGTCTAATTTGATAGTCGCTGGCGAGCGCTTGTTAGAGAAAGGGCCAGAGCATGTGATTATTAAGCTAGGTGAATTCGGCGCACTATTGTTTGCAAAAGACGGTTCACTCTTCCGTTGCCCAGCTTGGCCACTGAAAGAGGTGGCTGATCCTACAGGAGCGGGCGATTCCTTCCTCGGCGGGATGGCTGGATATCTAGCTAACTTAGAGAATGAGAGCTATGCTTTTGACGATCTACGCCAAGCAATGGTCCGTGGCACAGTGGCTGCGAGTTTTACCTGTGAGGCATTTTCTACACAGCGCCTCCAGTCAGCGACTCGTGCAGATCTTGATGCTCGCATGGCTAAGCTGAAAGAGATTTCTACTTGGTAAGCTGTTAGGTGAGCTTCTCGGGATCAAATTCGGTCGGCGAATTTGGCCCTGAGGCTCTCTGACTCTATCGGGTAGGTTTCCAGTAAGGTCCTAGTATAGCCAACACTTATGGGAGAGCGTGGATTGAGGTTATAATTGCCATAAAGCTTAGCTAAACAAGCGCGGCTGGAGTTGTGGTGCTACGTCTTATTCAGCCTTCTGAAATTTCCTAGTACGAAATCAGCGCGAAAAGTGACCTAGCTTAAGGAAATGCACGGTTTCATAAATCACTTTGTTGTTCTTCATGATGTAAGGATGGGTAACATGGAAAACCCTGTGTTCCTTGACACCCAGGAACATCGTTCTAGTGACAGAGACCTTTCCGTCGTCTTTCCCGGGGATTATCAGGCTGTTAATCCAGTTTATCGAACGATCACCGGTGATTACGCCGCATTCAAAGGTGATTTTGCCAAGCCGGTTCGGTGTTGAGTCCGCTTCAGTTGTTAGTTCGCTCCCCGCAGGCCCATTAAGCTTCTTAACAATCTTCCATGATCCAATTTTATCGATGACCTCACTACCCTGATTTGGCGGCGCCAACATGACTACCCGGCCAAGTCGTGGTTCCTTGTGTTCACTGAAATAACTCCGCACCAAAATCCCACCTAAAGAATGCGTTACAAAGTGAATTCGGGCGCATCCCTTCATCTCGTCGCTAGCTATTGCGGAACCGATTGCATTGTTAGCTAGCTCATTGATTGGTGCTGTGCGTGAGAAATACCCTACGTTTAAGACGGAGTATCCTGATTCGGTAAGCGCCCTCTCCATCTTCGACATGCTTGCCGATGTTCGGCATAGCCCATGCAGAAGAATCACGCCTTCTTTAGCGCAGACATTAGTTGCATGTAAGACCAGAGAAAGAACCAGCAGGAATAGACTTCTCATTTTTCAGTAGAATAAGTGATTAAGTAGCATTTTAAAAGAACCCTAGAGCGTCCATGTCGAAGATGATGGTGACATCATCTGGTGGGGGAGTAGCAGCTAAGACACGTTGGACATGCTGGTGGAGGGCGCGTGCTGATGTCGATTTTAGCATGAGCTGGTAGCGGAATTGCCCGTGCGCTCGTGTTAGAGGTGAGGGCATGGGTTCTCCTAGTTCTAGCTGAGCTGGAAGATCTTTTTGCAGTCGCTTGTGGAGGTTTTCGAGAGTGAATTCTGCTCGTCTCTCGTGGGTGGAGCGGGTGCCTAAGAGTGCGCAGTGAGAGAAGGGTGGATAGAGGAATTGGTTGCGGAACTGGAGTTCTTGTTCGGCATAGCCATCGAAGTCGTGGTGACGCGCGAACTGAATACTCGGGCTATGCGGGGTGAAAGTCTGAACGATAACTTCACCTTCTAACTCACCGCGTCCAGCACGCCCAGCGACCTGAGTGAGTAGCTGGAACGTGCGCTCGCCAGCACGGAAGTCAGGCACGTGGAGGCCGAGATCGGCATTAAGAATACCTACGAGAGTCACGTTAGGAAAATGGAGCCCCTTGGCGATCATCTGGGTGCCGATTATGATGTCGATCTTGTGCGCTTTAAATTTATTGAGGGTGTCGCGCAGTGCGTTCTTGCGGCGCATGGTGTCGGCGTCGATCCTCGCCATCCGAGCCTTTGGGAAAACTTTCTGAATGACTTCTTCGACTTTTTGAGTGCCGAAACCTTGGAAGCGAATGGCGTCATCTCCGCAACTTGGGCATTTTTTAGGCGGGAGTGATTGGTAGCCGCACATGTGGCAGACGAGTCTCTCATCAGTGCGGTGGTAGGTGAGGGGGATGGCGCAATGTTGGCATTCACAGACGTGGCCACAGGGTGGGCACTGGAGTGAGCGAGCGAATCCGCGTCGGTTAAGAAATAGGATAATCTGTTCCCCTTGCTCTAGCTTTTTCTCCATAGAAACTCGGAGACGGTCAGAGAGGATAGCGATACGGCCTTTTTGCTTTTGAGCTTCGAGCCGCATATCGAGGACACGCATGATAGGCATGGCTTGGGAGTCTGCTCGGTGAGTGAGTCGGATCAATTCGTACTTACCAGACTGGGTGTTGTGGAAGGACTCTAGTGAGGGCGTCGCTGAGCCTAACACTATCACTGCTTTTTCGAAATGTGCTCGGAGGACAGCGATGTCTCTGCCGTGGTAGCGCGGGCTGGTTTCTTGCTTGTAGGTGTTTTCGTGTTCCTCATCGACGATGATGATACCCAGCTCTTTTAGCGGGGCAAAAACAGCTGATCTGGCGCCGATGACGATACGCGCTTCACCATTGCGGATTCGGTGCCATTCATCGAAGCGTTCGCCTTGTGAGAGGTGGGAGTGAAGAACCGCGACTTGGTCTTGCTGGGTGGCAAAGCGCGACTTGAAGCGTTGAACAGTTTGAGGCGTCAGCGAAATTTCAGGAACGAGGACGAGAGCGCTTTTTCCTTGGTCGAGAGCGTGCTGAACCGCCTGTAAGTAGACTTCGGTTTTACCCGAACCGGTCACCCCGTGCAGGAGAATGGGTTTTGGTATGCCGTTTTCAGAGCATACAGGGTGGATGGTTTGCTCAAGGGCTACGGCTTGCTCAGGGTTGAGCTTGAGTGGTTTGCTTTCAAGAAATTCTTGGTCTTCATCTGGGTCACGTCTCACGGCTTCTTCGGTGAGTTTTATGTGGCCTTTTTTCTCTAGTGATTTGACTGCGGCGCTTATTGAACCTCCGCCAAGATCCTTGAGAGACATTTTGCCGGCATTGGCTTCTAACAGCTTGATGATGATGTGTTGCTTGGGGGCGCGTTTGGCAATTTTCTCTAACTCCTCTGAGGTAGGCATCGTCGTAAGCTCGACGACCTTTTTTGTTTTTTCGCTGTGCGTGTCTTGTCTGACGGATTCTGGGAGCAAGGCGCGCATGACTTGCTCAAGTGGAGCGACATAGTAGTTCGCTATCCATTTTCCGAGTTTCATCAAGTTGGCGGTGATGAGTGGCTCAGGGTCGATGAGGGAGGAGATCGGGCGGAGTGTGAAATTAGTCTGCGGAGGAGGGCCGATATCGAGTACGGTTCCAGTGGAGTCGCGATTACGTAGGGGGATCCTTACACGGCAGCCAGTGACGACAGGCATGTCAGTCGGGATCATGTAATCGAAAACGAGCTCGGATGGACCGTCGATGAGGACTCTAGCGGATTGCTGCACTGGGGGAGTGTGGAGTGTGAAGCGGTGAGTGTTAAGTGTTTTGTGGAGGAGAATGAATAGGACACGATGTATTCTAAATGCTCTTTGCTCCAATGGCGGAATTTTGGCCTTCTTCTGGCGGAGAATAGCATTGCTATCTGTGAGGAGTTTCGTTTGTGTTGGGATAACGATCCTCCACAAAATAATTATGAAATATACTCTCAATTGGAAGAAAGGCACAATCGCGCTGACATTGTTAGCTTCTCCGTTTGCTCATGGTGAGCAGGATTATTTTGGTAAAGATAAAGAGCCTACGGGGTTAATTGGAAATTTATATGACCTAAAAAGTGATGCAGAACGAGAGCCTACAGATGTTGTAGGCAAGAATGGTGGCGTAGATGCCAAAGAGTTTTACGAGGCCTTTGCGAAGCTGATCAAAAAAGGGTTTAGTGAAAAAGACTTAGAAGAGTATTACATGGGTGATGAGCAATGTAATTTTGAGTACATGGCGATCCGCTCCGCAGCGGCTGACAAGGTGCCAGAAGCTTTTGGATCTTCATACATTGAGCCTAAAGGGGTGATTGTTCTCTATGAAGGGGTGATTGGAAAAGCGCCCAAAAAGGAATTTAGGTTTGCAGGTTTTTTTGATGATGCCGTGGCAGTGTTGGTGAATGGTGACTTGGTTTTTTATAATGCGTACCAAGATTTCAACCGACTCAAACCTGAGGAACGATCTAAAGCATTTAAAGAAACTGGCTCGATAGCAACGGATGCTTATGGGAAGTACATCACGCTTAAAGAAGGTGATAAAATCCAAATCGCATTTGCGGAGGTTCCTGGTGGAGGCATTTTAGGCGCACTAAAAGTTCAACTGAAAACCTTCAATTATGATGAAGATCAGTACGATGACCCTATCTTACACCCATTTGTCGCTAGAAAAGTTGATAAAGATTTAGAAGAGGAACTTGCGAGCACGAGAGTAAAATTTGAACAGAAGCGTGTTCCGGAATTTATTTTTAAGAAGGGAGAATAGTCTGCTCGCTTGAGCGTCACTTTCAGTTTCGTTGAAGCATTATCCACTGCCTGCACTGTAATGAGTGCGGGCATTTTTGTGTCTAAGTAGATTTTTTTTCAAATCGATGTCACAAAATGGATCGCTGGGGCCAATAGCTCATGAAAGACTATGGAAGCTCTAGTAATGACAAATCAAAATAAAAGGGAGGCCTTTGCGGATCTGGCGCGCGAGCACCATCGCGAGCTGCTGGTGTACGCGAGGTCGTTGACGCGTGAGACTCATCAAAGCAGAGACATTGTACAGGACTCCTTGGTGACGGCTTGGGAGAATCAAGATCGCTTCGATGTGACGCGAGACTTTGGTTCCTGGCTGCGTGGGATTATACGTAACAAATGGCGAGAGACGATGCGCCGAAACAAGAAACAGGTGGCGATCGAGGATGGTGTGCTCGAGTCAATGGAGGCCGAGATGCTGACTTGGCAAGAGCTGAGACAGGACGGCGGCCCTGGAGTTTTCGTGAAGCTCGAGACTTGTATTAAAAAGCTTCCAACCGCGCTGCTAGGCGCTGTGGAGAGTTTTTATTATGAAGGATGTAGCACGGAGGAGGCTGCAGAAAAATTAGAGGTAGGTGGCGCAACAGTGAGAAAACGACTCGAGAGAGCACGCGAAGCATTACGCCAGTGTTTGGAACAAAACTAGGAAGGTAGAACAATGGAAAAAAATCAATTAGTAGACGAGTTGCTCAAAGAGCACTCAAAGAATGGAACGAGAGATGATGAGGCATTTCTTAAAGAGTTAGAGGACAGAATCGAAGCGAAAGAAAAAGTGGTCGAAATGGCTCCGAAACGCCAAAGCGCGGGAACTCGCTGGGCGCTAGGTACTGGCGTGGCTGCTTGTTTAGCTCTAGGTATAGGAGCGAGTTTCTTCTGGGAGACTGAGGAGAAGGACATCGTGGCGAAGCATGAGGTGGAGCTGAAAGTGTATGCAGTAGATGAGCCATCCTCGGCGTATTCAAGGAAGCGTCCAGAACCTCAGATTAAGGATGAGGTTTTGCATGTTCCTAGAACTCCTTCTCCATCTTCGAGTCGAATTTCAAGTTTGAAAGCAGATAGTAGCAAAGGTCATATATCGATCCCTGAAGTTGAGCTTGAGTCTAGAGACATGGCTTTTGGGGAGGTCATGGATTTTGGTGGCCGCTCCGGAGATGATGGGTATGGAGCTCTGGCGGGGCAACCCGCTTCAATGCCGAGCCAAGCGAAGAAAGCTAAGAGTGCGAGTAGCTCTTTCTTTGGGTTGGCAGCACCTACTTTAGGGGGGGCGCCGACTCCATCTGTGCCACTAGGCCGTGGCTATGTAGCAGCAAAGAATAGTGAGAACTACGGAGGCTTAACCGACAACACATGGAAGGCTCCATTGGATGAGCGTTCATCGCTTTCGACTTTTGCGGTCGATGTCGATACGGCGAGCTATGCAAATATGCGTCGAATGATTAATCACGGTCAGGTGATTCCCGCAGACTCTGTAAGGCTGGAAGAGATGATCAACTACTTCGATTACCAATACGCTCAGCCGCAGGGGAAACATCCTTTTGCTGTGCAGATGGATTCAATGGCTGCACCATGGGAGCCGAAGCATCGACTGGTTCAAGTGGGAATTCAGGGCAAGGATATCGTGCGCACTGAGCGCCCAGCTGCGAACTTGGTCTTCTTGTTAGATGTTTCTGGGTCGATGAGTAGTGATGACAAATTACCGCTTCTGAAGAAGAGTATGCAGTACTTGTTAGAGGAGCTGGATGAAAACGACTCTGTGAGTATTGTAGTTTATGCTGGGGCATCTGGCTTGGCGCTTCCTGCTACGAAAGTGGATGACATTGGTCGTCAGACTATTTTGCAGAAGATGGATAGCCTCAGTGCTGGCGGTTCTACGGCTGGTGGTGCTGGTATTCAGCTCGCCTATAAGGTGGCGAAGGAACAATTCAAGGAAGGTGGAGTGAATCGTATCATTCTCGCCACGGACGGGGACTTCAATGTGGGTGTTTCTGATAATGCTGCGCTGACTGAGATGGTGAAAGAAAAGGCGAAGAATGGAACCTACATTTCGGTCTTAGGATTTGGTCAGGGTAACATCAATGATGCCATGCTCGAGTCGATCACTAACAATGGTAACGGAAACTATAGTTATATCGATTCGATCAAGGAGGGTCGTAAGGTGCTGTTAGAAGATATGATGGGAACAATGGTGACCATCGCTAAGGACGTGAAAGTGCAGGTGCAGATGAACCCTGCGAAGGTGAAAGCGTATCGCTTGATTGGCTATGCTAACCGCATGTTGCCACCAGAGGCATTTCTGGATAAGAAGGTGGATGCTGGTGAGATCGGCGCGGGCCATACTGTTACGGCGCTGTATGAAATCATTCCAGCTGACGGCACCCCATTCGGTGAGCAAGTCGATGGATCACGTTACTTCGAGACTCAGAAGAAAGAGGCTGGCGCGAAGGTGAAGGACAGCGATGAGCTTTGCTTTGTAAAGCTCGCTTATAAGAAGCCTGAGCAAAAGGTAGATGATGAGAGTACCTATTTCTCTGTGCCATTTATCGATGGGAAAACTGATGTGACTACGGATATGCAGTTTGCCGCTTCGGTCGCGCTGTTTGGAATGCAACTGCGTGACAGTGAGTATAAGGGCGTAGGGGACGTAGAAATGGTGATAGACCTAGCGAAAAAAGGCAAAGGAGTTGATGGCAAGGGCCTACGCTCTGAGTTCATCCAGTTGGTGGAGAAGTATCAAGAGAGAGAACAGTAATACTTTGTGTGTTTGATCAGGTCAGCCCCGAGAGGGGCTGGCCTGTTTCTTTTGGGTGACTCATTCCTCATGGAACTGGACTTCGAAATCGAGTTCTTTAGAAAGGAAGGAAAACTTATCTGCGGCTTCCTCAATACGCTTCGAAGTGGGGGTGCCTGCGCCGTGACCCGATTTAGTTTCAATGCGGATGAGCATGGGGTTCTGGCCTGCGTTTGCCGCTTGAAGTGCTGCAGCAAACTTGAAGGAATGTGAGGGGACTACGCGGTCATCGTGATCGGATGTGGTGATCATAGTTGCTGGGTAGCTAGTTCCCATTTTTAGATTGTGGTAGGGCGAGTAGGCTCTGAGAGTTTCGAATTCTTCTAGATCCTCTGGTGACCCATACTCAGCAGTCCAGGCCCAACCGATGGTGAACTTGTGGAAGCGAAGCATATCCATCACTCCGACTGCTGGAAGACAGGCTCCGAATAAATCAGGGCGCTGTGCCATGCAGGCTCCAACCAGAAGCCCACCATTGGAACCGCCGGCAATCGCTAGTTTGTTAGAGGATGTGTATTTTTCGGATATGAGGTACTCTGCCGCTGCTATAAAGTCATCGAAAACATTTTGTTTGTTGAGTTTCATTCCCGCTTGATGCCAGTCTTCTCCGTATTCTCCACCACCGCGGAGGTTAGGCATGGCGTAGACACCACCCATGTCGAGCCACGTCATAGTCGCTGGTGAATACATAGGAGTGAGCGAGACATTAAACCCTCCATAGGCATAGAGGTAAGTAGGGTTTTTGCTGTTGAGGGTGATGCCTTTGCGGTGGACGATGAACATGGGGATTTTAGTCCCATCCTTAGATGTGAAAAAGACCTGCTTGGTTACGTAGTTTTTAGAGTCGAAGGAGCTACTAGGCTTCTTAAAGATAGTGGAAGTGTTCTTAAGAATATCGTAGTGGAAAATGGTGCCAGGTTCCGTGAACGAGGTGAATGCGTAGAAGGTTTCAGTGTCGCTGGGTTGTCCCCAGAAACCACCAGCGGAACCGAGCCCAGGAAGGAAAATTTGACCTAGGCTTGTGCCGTCAGTTTGATAACGACGGACTTCACTGTGGGCGTCCTTCATGAAGCTTGCGATAAAGATGCCGCCTACATGAGAAACTGATGAGAGGGTGGACTCGCTTTCAGGGATGATAGTTTTCCAGTGTTTGCGCTTAGGTTTTTCAAGGTCGATGGCGATCACTTTTTTACACGGAGCATCTAGGTCGGTCTCGAGGTAGAGAGTTTTTCCGATATTGGAGATGTATTGGTAGGATGCATCGAAGTCCGGTAGGAGCTCGACTACTGGGGCGTCTTTCTGTGTGAGGTCTTTGTAGAAGAGTCCATTCTTACTGTCGGTGCCTTGGCTGACATTGATGATGAGGTAGCGACCGTCGTCGGTGACAGATGCGTAGAGTCCCCAGAGTGGATTGTCTGGGCGCTCATAGATAAGTGTGTCTTCTGACTGGGGAGAGCCTAGACGGTGGTAGTAGATTTTTTTGTCGGTATTCTTCGCTGTAAATTTATCATTCTCTTTTGGTTGAGCGTAGCGTCCGTAGTAAAAGCCCTTGCCATCCTTAGACCAGGAAGCACCTGAGAATTTTGACCACTTGAGGTTGTCTGTTAGGTCTTTTCCAGTTTCGACATTTCGGACTTTCCACTCGATCCAGTCTGAGCCTGATTTTGAAATGGAATAGGCGAGATGCTTGGCTTCTGGTGAGACTGAGTAATTCTTGAGCGCGACAGTTCCGTCTTCTGAAAGTCTGTTAGGGTCGAGCAAAACGGTGGCTGCACTCTCTAACGACTTTGTGGTGTAGAGGACGGATTGATTCTGAAGTCCGTCGTTTTTGGAAAAGAAATAACGACCACCTTTTCGGTAGGGAATACCGTAGCGTTCATAGTTCCATAGCTTTGTGAGATGGTCTGAGATCTCCGAGTGGTTAGGAATGGTCTTGAGGTAGTCTTCCGTTAGCTGATTCTGAGCGGCGACCCATGTTTTCGTTTCTTTGGAGTTCAGGTCTTCTAGCCAACGGTAGGGATCAGCAATTTCTTTGCCGTGGATTGTTTCTACTACGTTGCCCGGACTTGAGTCTGGGTAAGTGATTTTAGAAACTGCAAAAACAGAATCTGCGAAAAGGCTCATGGGTATGAGAGTTAGAGCCGTGAGGAAAGTGCGAACCATACTTGGAAGTTAGGCTCGATTCGTGCAGCTGACGAATAATTCTTTTCACTCCCGAACGCAGACTAAGGGTTCGGCAATTTCTCTAAAACAGCAGCGTAAAATCCATCGTAGCCACTTGCTGCGGGTGAGACTGGACTCTCTTCGACTAGCTTAAAGGTTTCTTTGCTGAGGAAACTGTCGACATTCCCTCGATTTTCGGAGGGCAGGATGGAGCAGGTAGCATAGACTAAACGACCACCAGGCTTGAGCATTGTCGAGTAGGACTCGAGGCATTCTAACTGAATAGATCTGATTCGTTTGATCGTCTCTGGCTTGATTCTCCACTTGAGGTCGGGCTGACGTTTCAAGGTGCCAAGTCCGGAGCAAGGTGCGTCGATAAGAAGCCTGTCTGCTGTTTCGTGAAATTGTCCAATCGTGTTATTGCCAATGAGGTGAGTCTGAATCGAGCGCAAGGCCTTTGCGCGTTTTGCGCGGCGCTCGAGCTCGTGGAGTTTCTTGGGAACGATATCCATGGAGATGATACGTCCTTGGCCGTGCATCAAGGCTGCGAGGTGGAGTGATTTCCCTCCGGCTCCAGCACAGGTGTCGATGACACAGTCTTTTCGCTTCGGCGCGAGTAGAGGAGCGATCATTTGCGAACCGGCATCTTGGATTTCTACACGACCATCCATGCGCAATGATTTGGGGAGAGTCTTGCCTAGGTTGAGTACGAGTGTGTCGGGAAGGCCACTGACCTCATGCGCTGGGATATGATAGCTATCGAGCCATTGGATGACCTCGCTGCGCGTCGCTCTCAGGGTGTTGACCCGGAGGTAGACTCGAGCGCGCTGATTGAGTGCTGCGAGTTCGGCGTCCCATGCGTCCCCGAGTTCTTCTGCGCCAAGTGTGTCGAGCCAGTCCGGAATGGACTCGCGGATGGCACGAGGTTGGGAGGCGAGTTCGGATTCGCTGGCCTTGATCGTGTCTGCGCTGGCGCCGTCATGGGACCACCATTCAGGGAGTTCGTACCCCATGCGTGTCCACTGGGCGGCACAGAGAGCTTCGGTGGTCTCGCTTTGAGCCAAGAAGCCTAAGGCTCTCCGCCAGCGGACGACTTCAAAGACGGTTTCTGCTATGAAATTACGGTCACGCTTGCCCCATTTAGGATTTGCTTCAAACGCTTTCGCTAGGCTGTGATCGAGTACTTTATGCTCGTAGAAAACAGCGTGGATGATGTCGGCGGCAGCGATGGCCAAGAGGCGGTGCATTCTCATGTCGAGGTCTGGCGGTACGGTGGACTAGAAACAATGCTGGGCTATTCAGCGACGACATTGTCATATCTACCAGCGAGGTGGTTGGCTGCGATGTCTTCGAGTTCGGTGACTGAGACAACTTGGCAGAGTTTTTGGCGCAGAGCTTTGGCGCCGGAGAACCCTTTACAATAGGCCATAAGGCGCGAGCGCATGGCCATGATAGTGTGTTTTTCCTCACCGCCATAGCGGTCGGATTGCGTAGCGAGCGTGCAGTGACGGATGATGAGCAGCCAGCGTTCTTCGATGGTGATTGGAGGAAGGTGCTCGCCAGTTTCGAGATAGTGCTTAGCCTCGCGGAATATCCATGGGTTCTGCATGGCGGCACGGCCGATCATGAGTCCAGAGACTGCGGTGGAGTTCTTACGCTTTTCTATGTCTTCACCACAGGTGATATCGCCATTTCCAATGATTGGCACACTCACTGAGCGGGCACATTCATCGATGATATTCCAGTTCGCTTCGCCTCGGTACCCTTGGGAACGGGTACGACCGTGAATAGCGATCTGCTGCATGCCACAGTCGACGAGAGTTTCGCAGACTTCGGTCGCATTGATGCTTTTCTCATCCCAGCCGACGCGAATTTTCGCGGTGACAGGGACTTGGTCGCCCACGGCTTTAGCTACTCCGCTTGCCACGGATGCTAACAACGGACAATCCTTGAGTAAGGACGATCCGCCATTTTTAGAAACTACCTTACTAACTGGGCAGCCGAAGTTTATGTCGATGAAGTCTGGTTGCTTCCAGTCGATGATTTTCTTAGCAGCCTCGCCCATGCGTTCGCCATCGGCGCCGAAGAGCTGGACGCCGACTGGGCGCTGGCCTTCGTGAAACTCTGTGTACTTACGAGTACGGTCATCACGACGGATAATGCCCTCGGCGGAGACAAACTCCGTGACCATAACATCGGCACCGAGCTCCTTACAGATAGTGCGGAAAGTCACGTCTGTCACGCCTGCCATAGGAGCTAGGAAGAGAGGGAATTTGTCGTTATCGAACCAAGGAAGCACGCTGATCTAATGTTAGGTTGTGAGTTATGGGCGGTGATTAAGAGTAAAGAATGCGACCACAGTTTTCACATTGAGCCACTGCATTTTCTGCCTGCACGTTCACCACGGTAGAAGCCGTGACTTTCATGTGGCAGCCTCCGCACTGGGAGCCTTTGAGTGGGGATACAGGATCATGCCCTTTACTCTTGAGAAGGCGGTCGTAGAGCGCGATGAGTCCCTCGTCAACCTTTTGAACTAACTCAGCGCGTTCGGCTAGGAGTTCATCGAGTCGTTGTTGGCTTTGTGTACCTTTTGCTTCGAGGTCTATGATGTCTTGGTCGACAATTTTTTGAGTTTCACCGAGAGCTGAAACGGTTTTGGCGTGGGTAGCTTTAAGTGCATCGGCCTTTTCCATGAGTTCGAGCTCTTGGGTTTCGAGCTCGTCTACCATTTCTTCATAACGGATGCCTTCTTCGCCTAGCTTCGTGTATTCCTCATTTTTCTTAGTCTCAAATTGCTGGACCTTAAGGCGTGAAATAGTGTTGCGGCGAGTCGCGATATCGAGTTCGAGGTTCTTGATAGCGACTTCATTTTCTTGAGCTGCTTTCTTTGCGTTGGCGACAGCTTGCTTGTCAGAGCTTAGCTTTTCTTCAGCACGCGCTTTATCGCGGGGGATCTTTGCGAGTTCTTGCTGGAGGGCATTTATTTTTTGGTCGCGATCTTGGACGATGAGTAATGACTCTACTTCAGGTAGCATGGCTAAGAAGTAGCGGTGATAGCGGATGAGCGCAAGTGCATCTAGTGTCTGCTGAGAGATATTTTGCGACTAGCCAATCTAACATTCCTTGTATAGCGTAGCGTCAAGAACCCCGTACTTTTACTGAATGAGCGAAATTAAGATCGAGTGCCCAGAATGTAGACAAAGCTTTGACGTTACAGATGAGCTTATGGGAGAGCCCGTGGAATGCGGAAACTGCCAACACCATTTTAAGATTTCCACAGAAAACCAAGCTAAAGTGGTGCGTGATTATTTTCCAGGTGAGAAAGCGCATAATCTGGAGGTCTTTCAGCGTAAAACTCCTGAGGCCTTAGCTTCAGCTCCGGTGGAATTCCAGGCTGCAGATTACGCTCAGTTTTCTGACCCTAATACTGTGCTACCAGTCGGACCCATGCGCTTGATCTGTATTTTTGGTGGGATCTTAGGGATGGGCTTGGTCATTCTCCTTTTTGTTTTAGGTAGTGGCCAGGGAGGTATTCTGACAGATGTGCCGGATGGCAAACGTTGGTTTTTAGTGGGCTTTACCGCCTTGATCGGGAGTTTGTTAGTGCTTTATGGTTTTGTGAAATACCGTATCTTAGGAGTGGTTCTCACCTTGCTTTTTGTGGGTGGCTTAGTGGCGATGCCTATCGTGTATCCTGAGCGGCTGACTCCGGTAGCTTCTAGCTTCAATCCTGATGAAATGGATTTGGAAGTGCATGTGGATTTACCGGGTGAAGATGTGATGCGTTTTAAAAGTGACTTAGGTTATACCACTGTGGAAACGCAAATTAAAGAAGCGGAGCATCCTGAGCGAGTGATCGCATTTGCTCTAAAGCGCGCGAAGCCTGTGCATTTAGAAACGATTAAGAAATATCTAGCCCAGTCGCTGATCACTGCGGAGATACCCCGAGTCTATGAAGGGCGGAGAATTAAAGAAGAGCCCGCGACGCTGCTGATCTATAATAATGCTCGGATTCCGATCGATGAAGCTGCCACATTTGCTAAGAAATTCGCCGATAGCCTACAGGTGCGTGAAGATCTTCAGCTGATAGAAATTGATGTCAACGTGGATTCCTTAACCACGACGGATGCCAAAGAAATTACTGACGAAAATCATCCGAACTACCATGCGAAGAACTTAGTGGAGCTGCGAAGCATCGACCCGACCCGCCAGGCGGCAGCGATTCAGCGCCTTGGTAATACTAATAATATAAAGCTGCGTAGTGATATCGTGACCCAGTTGATTGTGCTTCTCACTCATCAAAGTGGTGAGCAAAGGGCTGAGATCGTGGATACGCTCAGAACTTGGGCTATTCCTGATGATGGAGCCGATGAAGTAATCACGCAGCAAGCAAGAGAGCGGATGAAAGTGGGGATGAAGCTGCCGGAGAGTTACCTACAGTATTTAGTGGAACAGAACGTCGAAAGCATTGGTGATATTTTAGTGTATGCTTGGGCTGATGACGTGATCGTCTATGAAGAGTTGATGCTGACTGCTGGGGAAAGAGCGGAGGAAGGTCTTCTAAATGTGCTGTCAGAGCTGGATAATTACCAGTTAGAGTCCGCTGCTAGTATATTATCTAAAGTTGGCTCGCCAGTCTCCATCCCAGCACTATCAGAGGCTTATGAAAAGTCTAAGGGCGAGTTAAAAAAATCTCTGAAAGCTACCATTGACGAGATTCAATCTCGTAGATAGTCTCCGCCTCGCAGGTAGCAGACGGGCACTTTTAAAGCGCTCCGAAGCAAGGCCATCGTGGCGGAATTGGTAGACGCCGCAGACTTAAAATCTGCTGTCCTTCGGGGCGTACCGGTTCGAGTCCGGTCGATGGTACCACTGCAATATCAATGAATTACGCGACTCTTAGGAGTCGCGTTTTTTGTTGGGGGGGCTTGCCGTCCGAATAAAGCCCTTAAATTCCGAAGATGGGGGAGGGTTTTGAGCATGATTTGTTAGGAGGATAGGAGGTGTAGCTGGACTGTGGGTGTTGAGGTGGTGGCTAGGGTGTTGAGGTGGGCGTGGTGGGAGAATATGATGACTTGGGTCTTTTTGCTGAGTTCGGCGAGAACGGGGAGGAGGGCGCGGGTGCGGTCGTCGTCGAAGGTCATGAGGAGGTCGTCTAGGATGAGTGGAATGGGCGTGTGTTTGTCGAGGTGGAGGTCGATGGCTGCTAAGCGGAGAGCTAGGTAGAGCTGGTCACGGGTGCCTTCTGAGAGACCTGGAGTGTGGATTTCTTGGGAGGGGGTGCCATCAGTGGTGCTACGGAGTGCGACGAGGTGGTTTTTCCCTTTGTCATCTAACTGGGCGGCGACTCCGCTGTAGCGACCGCTTGTTAGGGCTCGGAAGTAGTGGCTGGTTTTTTCCATCATCGGTTGTTGCGATTGCTTGCGGTAGGCTTCGATTTGGTCACGGAGGAAGGTGATGGCGTACTGGAGCTTGATGAAGCGTTCTGTGTCGGTGACGATGGTGGCCAGAGCGTTTGCGGCGTCTTGTTTGTGAGAAGCTGCAGCGTCGGAGGCTTGTTGGAGATCTGAGAGTTGTTGTTTTAGGGTGTTGAGTTCTTTGAGAGCTAGGTCGCGTGTTTGTTGGAGTGGTTCCGCTTCGGCTCTGAGGCTGTTGAGTTCTTGTTGGAGTTGCTCGTGATCGAGGCCATCGAGCTCGGTGAAGAAGTGGTCGAGGTCTGTTTGCTGAGCGAGCGACTGGAGGGTGTCGCGCTGGGAGTCGAGGGCTTCATTGAATTTGATTTTCGCTTCGATGGCGAGGATGGCGGGTTCCATGGCATCGAGGTTTTGAACTTTGGCTTGTTGTTGGAAACCGAAGAGAGTGGATTCTATGTCTGCGAGCTGGAGTTCAAGTGCTGGGAGTTTCTCTTTCGCTGTGGCGATATTCGACTGAATTGTGGAGGCCTTCGTTTGTGATTGCTGTGCTCGTGCAATGTGTTGCTTGAGCAAGGGGAGAATCTTAGCTGCTTGCTCGGGTGCGTCTGGAAGGAGGAGCTGTGAAAGGTTTTGCGCTTGTGCGTGGAAGTGCTCGATCGCTTGGCTCTTGGTTTCGAGTTCTTTGCGCTTGGTGCGGAGTTCGATGTGTTTTTGCTGAGCTGAGTTGCGCTTTTCGATGAGGTCGAGTGCTTGCTCTGGCTGGATGCTGTTTGTTAGACCGGCATCGTCACAGAGTGTGAGCCAAGCGGCGTGGCTATCGGCGAGGGCGGTTTCGGCATTTTCTAACTTATCGGCAGCGAGTTTGCGCTTGAGCTTGGCTGAGGTGAGTGCTGTCTCTGCGGCCTCGCGTTTGCCTTGGCCGTGGGTGGCGGCTTTCAACTCAGACTTGAGAGTGGAGTAGAGTGTGCGGAATTTTGGTTCGTTGATCTGCAGGAATGCCTGCATCTGTGTGACGAGCTCTTGCTGGGTGGCGTTGTGCAGTTGGGATTTGTGCTGGAGCTCGTCGAATTTGTTGATGGCGCTGCAGAGTTCTAACCACTGGGAGCGCCATTGGATGAGATCGGTGGGTGATTGTGAGGGAACTGGGATGGCGGCGCAGCGGGTTTGCCAGGTGCTCGACCAAGTTGTTAGTTCGCTTTGCGCTTCTTGTTTGTAGCGCTCAGAGTTCTGCTTTTTGAGCGTGAGTGCTTCTATTTTAGAGCGATGAGCTTCGGCTTTTGCGATGTTTTCGGCATTGCTGTGAAGGGCGTCCGCGATGGTGTCTGCGAGAGTGATCGATTCGCTGAGCTGAGTGAATGCGGCTGGTTCTAGATTTTTACCGGCAGCGAGTGTGGTGCTGAGCTGGTTGAGCTGAGCGTCTCTGTCTTGGCGAGCGTGGGTGAGGTTGGTCTGGCTGTAGATCGCGGCTTGCGCCTTGAGTCGGTCGAGCTGGGCTTGTTCGGTTGCGAGTTCTTCCTCGTGGGATTCGATTTTCTGTTGGTGGGCGTCGCACTTTTCGCGAAGTTCGTTTTCGCGTTGTTGCTCGAGCTGGATGGACTCTGCGCTGGGGAGCGAAAGGGCAAGGATTGCGCTATCAGTTATTTCGAGATTGAGTCGGGCGCGGAGTGTTTCTAACAGTCGGCTGAGGCTGTGCGCTTCTGTTTCTCTTTCTTCTTGGTTAGAGATTTGGCCAGCGTGGGATTCGCAGAGCTGGATGAGGTCTTCTAGTTCTGAAGTGTCGCTGCTGTTAGAAAAACTCTGAAGGTCGTCTTGGTATTGGACAATGTTAGAGTCGATCTCCGCAAGCTCAGCGTGGGCGAGTTGGCTGAGGTGGTTTTGCTTGCTGAGCGCTTGGACGAGCTGTTTGAACTGGCTGTGATGGCTTTCAGAAATGGTGCTGAGCTCAGCGATTTTGTCGGGTGATGCGAGTTCGAGTTGCTCAGAGTAGAGCTGGAGTGTGGCTTCATGAGTTTCGATTTCGCGCTGGAGGTAATCGACGGTTTCGATGTTCGCAAGGTAGGTTTCAAAGCCATTGCTGAGAGACTCGACATCAGCTAGGTGCTGGAGGGCGTCGGTGCTGTTAGGAATCTGATCGAGCTCGGTTTGCTGGTCGGCGATGGATTGTTGTAAGATTTGCAACTCTCGGCTGAGGTTCTTTTTCTGAGCGAAGGTTTCGCGGAAACGTGGGATGAAGTCTGAGCTGAGGTCAGGAGCATCGATCTCGGAGAGTTGCTTGATGAGCTGCTGATACTTGCTGTAGCTGGGCAGGGCTTTGGTGAGATTGTTGAGTTTCTCTGTGCGGGAACGATTGTCGCTGAGTATGGTGTTCACTCGGTCGAATTCAGCTTCGGCGGCTTTGAGCTCTTTCTGTAAATTTTTCCAAGCGGACTCGACGGTGGCGGATTGTTTGGCAGCTTTTTCGCTTTCTTTGAACTGAGCGAGGGCGGGGAGGATAGTTTTCCCGACTTTGGCAGATCCTTTATAGAGAGCGTTCGCCTCTTCTTCTAATTTGGCGATGGCAGTTTCGACGGATTTTCCACCGAGGCTGGCAGAGAAAATCTGCATGCCAAAGTCTCCTTCTTCTGAGAGTAAGGCGTCTGCTCCTTCTCTGAGGGATTGGGTATCGAGCCCGAACATTCTATCGAAGAAGTCGGCTCCGACAGAACCGAGGAAGCTGTCTACGGAATTGTCATCGATGGAGTTTCCTAGAGTGTCTAACAGCGTGTTCTTGTTGCCCTTTTTTCGAAGAAAGCTGAGTTGCTGATCATGGTGGGAAATGGTGCCACCGAGGCGCAGCTTGGGATTGTCGTGGAGGAAGTTGTCCTTGGTCTGAGCTGGGATGCCGTAGAACATCTGGTGGATGCCTCGGAGCATGGAGCTTTTTCCGGCTTCGTTTGCACCATAGATGAGATGGATGTCGTGGGAGTTCTTCGTGAAATCGAGTTTGAAATCAGTGAAGGGACCGAAGGCGGGGATGTGAATGGAGTCGAATCTCACGGTGGGTGGAGGAGTAAGAAGTTAGGGAAATTATTGAGAAACGCTGGAAGAGAGGCTCTGGAGCACGATGGCGGTGACGTCTTCTTTGATTTCTTCTCGATTGCGCATGGCGAGGGTGTCGCTGAGTTCCTTGTCAGAAATGCTATTCAGCTTTCCTGCGAGCTCGCTGACGGCGGGTGGGACTTGTTCAGTATCGAAATGGTCGAGAGAATCTAACACGAGCTTGATGAGTTCGTCTCGCTCGGCGAGTGTGGCGGGATCGTAGGTGGGAGCTGTCTTGATGCGGAGGCGCTCGAACCAGATGAGCTCGTCATCGATTTCGGAGGCGATGTTGACGCATTCGGCTTGCCAGAGTGATTGCTCGGTGTGGAGCTGATCGTGTAAGGCGGTGGCACCGGTGAGGGTGAGACGAATGGCGAGGAGGCGTCCCTCGGCCTGGCTGAGCGCTTTTGAGAATCTCTCGGAAATGGATGTACGCAGTTGCTCGGAGTCCTCGAGCTGGCTGATGTCGATCACGAGTGTTTCCCAGCGGACGACATCGGTGTGGATAAAGGTGGTGGAGGCTACTGTGAGTTCATCGCTGACTTCCACGAGATAGCAACCGCGTTCGCCAGTTTCGCCGATGTGACGGCCTTGGGGATTTCCTGAATAGACGATGTAGGGTTCTTGGCGGAGGATGGCGTGGAGGTGAATGTGACCTAGCGCCCAGTAGTCATAGCCTTTTGTAAGGAGATCAGATTCGCTGCAGGGGGCATAGGGATCGTGGTCTGGATTTCCTGCTAGACTGGTGTGGAGCATGCCAATGTTGAACATGCCTTCGACCTTTGCTGGGTAGTTGGCTGCTAGATTGTCTTGGACATGCTGGGTGGCGAAGCCTTGACCGTGGATGGCGCAGGGGATGTTAGCAACTGTTAGGGTCTCGGCTTTTTTTGTGGAAAGGACGTGGACGTTAGAGGGTGGCTGGAGGCTCTTGCTGATTTTAGAGGCGGCATCGTGGTTGCCTGAAATGAGGTAGACAGGGATGTCGGCGTCTTGCAGGCGACGCATTTGTCGATTGAAGAAATGGCCGGTGTTGAAGTCTGGCCAATCGCCATCGTAGAGATCGCCAGCGATGAGGACGAAGTGGACAGAGCGTTCGATAGCTAGATCGACGATGTTGGTTAATGCCTTTCGCGTGGCTCCGCGGAGGAGTTCTTCAGGCGCACCTTCATGTTTGCTGAGGCCTCTTAGTGGGCTGTCGAGATGGATGTCTGCGGTGTGGATGAAAGAAAACATGGGGAAAGTGAGAAGTGAGAAGTGAGAAGTGAGAAGGACGCAGTTAGGCTTTATTTTTTAAGGCGTAGCATGTGTCGAGGAGGGTTCTGACGGCATTGCGCACTTCGTCGTCGGTGACGAGTCGGAGGGTGCGTTTGTCGATGGCGCTTTTGACCTCTTCTTTTGTTCCTTGAAGGATGTCGAGGGAGCAGCGGTTGATGCGTTTATTGGAGACGGTTAAGCCTTGGGTGATCAGAGCGATCAAAAAGACGGGGGCGAAGATGAGCACGACACTTGCGAAAATCATGCCAAAAGAGGGGGTGGGAAATTCTGTCCAATGGGCGTGTTGACCAGCCTGGATACTGTTATTCCACGCTTCGATAAAATCTTTATAGATCGAGTAAGTGGGGCCTGCTGCGAGACCGATCCAGAGGAATAAGGCGACTAGTCCGGTGAGGATGGACACTCTAGGAGCGGGGCTTTTTTCGGTCAGCACGGATTCATAGAGGGAGGAAATGCTGTTTTGCAGCTCGGTGATGCCTTCGACACGGGTGGCAATGTGGCGGTGGGAGAATTTATTGCGGCTTTCTGGAGGGAGTTTTCCTACGATAGAGCGCGCAAATGCGGTGTTCGCTTCGGCGAGTGCGGAGGTGGCGATTTCGGTGGCGCGGGTGGCGAGTTTGGTTTGTAGATCGTCACTCGGCTGCTTACGTGATTTGATGTTTTCTCTCGTTTGGACATAGGTCATGACGAGGGAGGGAACGCTGCCGAAGCTGCTGAATATGAGTTTGTCCCAAGCTCCTGCAGTGAATGAGAGGAGGCCGAGAAAGCTGCGGTAAGGGAAAAACAGAGTGGGGCAGTTTTTCGTCACAATCGCGAGCATGCGGGCGCGCACGCTGCTGTAGATTTGTTTATTGGAACCGATGAGCTGATTGGCGACTTCGAGAGTGATTTCTTCCTCTTTATTGATGAGGTGGAGGTAGTGTGGTTCTACATGTTCAAGGAGATCAGAAAGCTGCGCAGAGAGTTCTCTGACCCATTGTTCGAATCTTGTCTGAGCGAGTTGCTCCGGGCTGGACTTGGGATCTTCTAAAAGCGCTTTAAGGGCATCGATGACGAGGTCTCTAGCGATGGTTTCAGCTTCGGCAGAATCATTGATGCGTGGGATTCGGATGGGAGATTCGACAGTGGACGCGGGGCATGCACCTTGGATCCTTTGTTGAAAACGAATACAATCGGACTCGATGGTGGTCGGTTCTCTGTGGGCGAATTTGTCATCGACGATGACGGGCTGGATGTGCGCGCCTTCGCAGAGACGGATGTAGTGCAGGGCGGACTCGTCCTCGAGGCGCTCAATGGAGCTCACAAAGAGAATGGTGGATGCCATTCTGAGGGCGCGAACTGAGGCATTTCTAGCTCCTGCATCAGCGTCAGAATAGCCAGGGATGTCTACGATGCTGAACTCTGTCCCAAGATCATACATGGATGAACTTGGAATGCTGAGCGATTCTTCAGTGGCGTAGTCGAGTTCCTGCGGAACTTTAGAGCCAATCCACAGCGCTTTTAGAGTGGCATTGTTAGCACCAATTCCCGCGCGGATTTTAGCTGCTTCTGTGGGTGATTTGACCAAGAGGGAACACAGTGTCGATTTTCCTGCGTTTTTGTGTCCAAGGACAGCAATGATGGGGGAGCGTAGGCCTCTGTTATTGAGTATTTCCTTGATGTCGGATTTGGCAATGGAGCTCCGGCGCAGGAGTGACTCGCAGGTTTCAGATCTGCCGTAGAGCGTTTTTAGAGAGGCTTCGATCGATTCGATGCGCTGCGTGTAGTAGGTATTCATTTGAGGAGTTTATGAATTTGATCTGAAAGTTTTTTGCGCGCTGAAGCATCGATGGCGATGATAGGATCCTCGAGCACTTTGATGACTGGATTTCTTAGGTAAAGATCCTCTTCGTCCACGAATGTTAGCTTGAGTTGTTTGTTCTCTGGGAGTGAAAGTAAGAGAGCATCGCTGGCTCTTGGGATGCCGAGTCGGTCTTGGAGGAGTGCGAAGAGCCTAGAAAACTGTGGGCGGGCGACTTGTTCTTCAATAGCTTGGTTGATCGAGTGCGCTGTATGGACGCTAAAGGCGGCACTCACGAGGCTGCCGAGACCTGCAGCGGCGAGGATTTCCTTCACCGATGCAGCAAAGATAACGGTGGAGGTGCCGCCATCGAAGGGAACGATCATGACTGTGGCTAATGCGAGTAAAAGAGGAATAATGACAAGCGAAGCGAACTTCAGTCTTTGCCAGATGGTGATGGTTTTCCAAGTGTTTCTGAAGGCTTCATTAAAGTCTTCGTGGATGTCATCGCTGTGAATGATTTCTAGCTCACTGATGTCTGCAACGGAAGCGTCCCAGACCTTTGCCATCTCTGCTTCTAGAGTTTCCTGCGGCACCCATTCGCGGCCATTGATGTGCGCGTAAAAGCTGTGGGATGTGACTTCTTCTACACCGGCTTCGCTGAGCTTTTTCTTGGTTTTTTCAAGCTCCTGTTTGTTGGGAAAGAGGGTTGAAATATTTTTAATTGAGCCACTGATGAACTTGCCGATGTTCTTGAAATGTGTGAGAGCCTTTAGTTGGAACTTCAGCCACCAAGGAGCTGTCTCGATAAGGGAATGGTAGATTAAGTGCGTGAACTCTTGGGTATAAATCGGTTTGAGTCCTTCTTCAGGTTTGAGGAATTTTTTCTTAATGAAGCCTAGAATGGCGGCGCGTGCGCGGTTTGCCGTTTCTTCCTTTGTGGCGATGAACGCATCGATGCTGTCTAATGATGCGTCAAAGTTCGAGGTGATCTTGCCTTTGAGCATGCTCACTTGGTCCTTGAAAAGTTTCGCGGGCTTGAGCTGAGATTTTACTTCGCTGATGTCTGAGAATTGGTTTTTTTCCGAGTGGTATTCTACGCCTTGGGGATAGCCTGTGGCTGGTGGCGCTGCTACGCGTGGACTGATGAAGATACCATTGACTTGCTTGTCTACTTCGAGGTCTTGGAGGCGCTTGAGTACTTCAGAAAAGTAGGCCGAGCAACGATCGGTATGGACTTTAGTGATGATGCAATAGGTAGGTAGCTGCCAATTCCTAGTTCCCATGAGCTCGAAAAAGTCCGCAAGCTTGCTGTCCTCAAACTGCTCAACACTGGAGACGAGGAAAAATGCAGAGCACAAGTGGGAGGCTTTTTCTAAGATAGTTTTACGTACTTCAGAGGTCGCACTGTCACTGCTGAGATCGTGGCTGCGCTGGATGTCAGGGCAGTCAAGAAGAGCGATCTGATGCTCGTCTAAGCGCGAGTCAAAGGCTAGCAGTGGAACGTGGAAGCTCTCGTGGGAGGAATCGCGAGCATTGTACGACAGTGCTGCCTCGTCCACAGAACCAGAAAGGTATTCGGGGCTGGCTCCGAAGCCGTTTTTCAAAATGTGGTGGAGGAGCTCGAGTTTATCGGCATCGGATTTCCATGATTCAGGAACCCAGAGAACAAAGCGATGGGTGCCTTCGTTTTTTAAATCACCAATCAAAACGCGCTGCTGGCCAGCCGTAGAAAGGTGGTGGGCGACAAGAGTGGATTTCCCAGAATTCATCATGCCGCAAACGCCGATGATGGGAATGTGGGCGAAATTCTCACTATTCTCTATTGCGTTTAATTGCCTGTTGATGTCATCGAATTTTTCATGGTCGATTTCTTTTAAAATGGACATGAACGAGACAGGCATACTGCTCGAGCCAAGGATTTTACCGATGGCTTGTTCGTGTAACAATTGGGCAGATTGATTGGTTTTAGTGTCCATGCGTATTAGGGGTTCTCTGTATGGATGAGAACGATGCTGTGGTACAGTAGAGCTTCTTTCACTAGCTGATGACAGGGAGCAGTTAGAGGTGTGACCCTGCTATTGCCTATAAATACGCTATGTTGGCTAAACTCTGAATAATCCACTGGAGGAGAGAATGAGAGAACGCGCTGTTAGTTCCAGCAAATTATGAGCACTGGCGGCATGGGTGAGCTTAAGAGCTTGGCTCAGAGTGATCTGAACAGCAAGGCTTTCGGTGCTTATGAAGGGCTGTGTGCTAGGCGTTGGCGTGAAAGCATTTAGATATGCAATCAATCAGTTTTTCTAAGTAGGTTGTGTAATACAGTATGCTGTTGAATCTTGAGCGGAGCGACTTAGGCTGAGGTGAGATGTTATTAAGACCGTTAGAAATGGCACAGGAAATGGTGCGAGGGGCTGTGGAGTCAGGCGAGACGGTAGTCGATGCTACTCTGGGGAACGGTAATGATGCACTTTTTTTAGCAAAGCTCGTGGGTGAACAGGGGAAGGTGCTTGGTTTCGATGTTCAGCAGGAAGCTGTAGATGCATCTTGCTCAAAGCTCGCAGAAGCAGGGTTTTCAGGAGACGCTTTTCAATTCAACTGTGTCGGGCATGAGCTGTTAGGCGAGTTTACAGAAGGTCCGCTGGCTGCAGTAATGTTTAATCTGGGGTATTTGCCGAGGGCTGATAAAGCGGTGATTACGACAGCTGAGACGACCTTGCCAGCGCTGGAACAAGCATTGAGCTTATTACGAGTAAAAGGAGTGCTTACGGTGATGTGTTATCCAGGTCATGAGGGCGGTGGCGCTGAAGCTGAGGCGGTCTTGCAGTGGGCTAGTCACTTAGCTCGGGATGAAGCAAGGGTAATGCGTTATGGCATGTTAAATGCACCTAACTGCCCACCCTTTCTCGTTGCAGTTGAGAAGGTAAAGTAAATCCGGGTTGTCACAAATTGACGTGCAAAAGCACGTGACAATTGAAAGTTTAGTGCATATGGGCGGGTTTCATTTTTGGACGTAGATATGAATAAATTTTTAAACATTACCGCATTAAGCGGGATTATTATGGCTGTGCCAGCATTGGCTCAGGAAGAAGAGGTAGTCGATAAGACTTGGGAGAGCAGTGTTGATTTAGGTTTCAGTTTATCCAAAGGGAATACTGATAATATGCTACTTCGTCTTGGGGCCCAGACTGCGAAGAAAGACGGGGCTGACGCCTATTTTGCAAATGCTAGCTATAAGTATGGTGAAGAGGATTCTAAAGCGAATGAAGACGAAATCTTGGCTAAGGCGACTTGGAAGCATGTCTATGAAGGGAAGAATTTTTACGGTATTCGTTTTGATGCCCGGAGTGATGCATTTGCGGATATCGATTACCGTTTCTCTCTCTATGCAACCTATGGTTATTATTGGATAGATACAGAGACTACCATATTCTCAACTGAGTTGGGCTTAGGCGTTACGACCGAAGATAAAGGTCAAGGGAACTCTACTTATATCAGTGGGTTGTTTGACCAATCCTTCGAGCATAAATTTAATGAAAATGCGAAGCTCTATCAGAATTTCTCCTATTCTCCACGCATTGATAACTTCGATGATTACCGTCTTGTATTTGAGCTGGGTGTAGAAACTAAGGTTACTGAGACAATCGCCTTGAAGGTGAGCTTTGAGGACAGGTACGAGAGTGTCCCTGCAGCAGGTAAGAAGAAGAACGATCTAAATTTCATTACCGGTCTCGCTTACAAGTTTTAAGTGTTTTTTAAAACATTGAACCGAATGCCGCAATCTTCACAGGTTGCGGCATTTTCTATGAAAAGGGGAGGTCGATAGAGTTTGGGCTATCGCACTTTCCTGTTCCATCGAGTTACCACAATAGTCGCGAGAATGAGGCTAGTAATAGTGACGGCTAGCAGTACAGATTTACACCAAAACGTAGAGCTGCGCTTTTCTCCGAACCAAAATTTCCATTCTGCGAGGAAGAGCGAGCGATCTTTGTTAGAATGCATGTCCACGCGGTTCATTTCAGCGCGTCGTACTAGTAATTCAGTACGAGTATTTTGAAAGAAAGATTGTACCGGTTCGGATTCGTCGGGTTCACCAAGGTAGATGTTGAGAGATTCCAGTTCTTCAAAGCTGCCGTGAAGTGAGATGTCTGCAATTTCGTGAGAGAGGGCCGCAGCCCCTTCTTGGTCGAGAGCTTCAGCCGCGTAGAGGCGTGTAAGACCAGAAGTGAGAATACTGATGCGCTCGGCTTCGGCATCTGTTAGGTACTCGGTGTCCTCGCCTTTGTCTTCTGGGAGCACTTTTTCTTTAAGTATATCTATACGGTGTTGAATACGCCTCCGTTCTTTTTCAAATGGATTCTCGGTGGCTTGAGCCAGTACGATTCCTTCGAAAGAGTAGCGTAGGGGCATGAACATAGCAGGCACAGGTTCCGCTCCGTCATCTCGGGCTTCATCACCTCCAATGAAGAGGCCTCGATTCATTTCTCCGAATGGGACTAGCGCTCCAGCTAAGAGCAGCTGAGGAACTAGTAGCAGAGGGATAGAGGATAGAGCAGCGCGTTCACTTTTAACAATAGCGGAGATAAACATGGCGATGGCTGTGCCACAGATCGCAGTGGTGGACATCCATAGCCAGTGGGAAAACCACATCTCTTTAATCTCTAGAAAATGGTGGCCGATAGAAACGTAAATGGCACATTGTAGAGTTGCGAGTAAGCTAAGCGTGGCACATTTAGCCGTGACATACAGGCCAGTGCCATAACGAGTGTTGCGCTCCCTGCGCAGTATCGGGAGGTCACGCAGTATCTCGGTAGCACTATTTGTTAGGCCTAGGAACATCGCCACAGTTACTGAGAGAAATAGGTAGGTTACGATGTGAAGACCGGAGGAGAATGCGTAAGAGCCTTCAGCTGAAGCTCGTAGGGTGATCGCGATCAGAGCGGCCAAGAGTGGAGCTTCAAGAATAGTACAGTAGAAGGTGCCACGATTACGAAATTTGGTGAGAAATGAGCGTGAAAGATGTGCTCTGAATAAGCGGAAGTAATCCACATAGCGGCGTGGTCGTGGGACGGGAACCGGCATATTATCATCCGCACGCGGCATGTCTCCTAATTGTGTCTGCACTTGTGATGCTGACTCCGAGACTTTCTGGATCAAGCGTTGGCTCTCGAGTCGCTCTTGCCAGAATGTTGGTGGAAAACGGCGAGCAAATGAGGAAGATTCATTTGCCCCAATGGGGCCGTGGAGAGGAGTTTCTAATACGTCAAATACGAAGTCAGCGCCGTTGATAGCACTTGCGGCACAGCCGTCACGGTTGAGAGTGGGGATATGAAGCTCTTTTGCGGCAGACTCAAAGTAGCTCGACATTTCATCAGGTGTTCCGAAGAATGCGACTTTCCCTTCTTTATCTAGCAATAGGACTTTATCGAAGAGGTCGAGGACCGTAGAGCCTGGTCGGTGGAGTGATGCGATGACGATCTTATCGCGGGCTAAAGCTCTAAGTGATTCCGCTACGTGTTCGGAATCTTTAGAAGAAAGCCCTGAGATAGGTTCATCGAATAGAAAGATCTCGGCAGCTGAACCGAGGTCGAGTCCTAGGTTTAGGCGGCCACGTTCACCGCCTGAAATAGTTTTGTCTCCAGGAGAGCCAACTTTTCGATCAGCCAGAGGCTCGAGCGCTAGTTCCGCGAGGATGCTATCGACACGTCGTTTGTGCTCCGGGCTCGCGAGGTGTGGTCGGCGAATTGTACATGCGTGGGTGAGATGCTCTCGGACGGTGAGGTGAGGGTTTAGCGCTTCCTCCTGAGGCATAAATGCGATGAAGGGAGCTAGCCTAGGACGGTGACTATAGAGAGAAATACCATTGAACCTGACATGTCCTCGGTTCGGTTTGAGCTGGCCAGCTATGACAGAGAGTAAAGTAGACTTGCCACAGCCGGAGGGCCCCATAATACAGAGCATTTCACCGCGCTGGATTCTGAAATCGACACTATCGAGAGCTGTCGATGTCCGGCTAAAGCTGTGCGTGATGCCATCGAGATGGAGTTCTTTGATGACTGTACGCTCTTCGTCAATAAGGCCTTCAGAGAAGCGGCAACGTACTGCTTGGCTGGCGCTGAGTCGGATGATGGCTCCATCCATGAGGTAGGTGCCAGATCGCACTGGCTGACCGTTCATTAATAAGGTGCGCTCAGATTCAATGATCTCTAACTCTCCGACGGATGTCGCTGGGTCATACGTGATCTTGAGAGTGATTTTTCCAGCTAAGCCAGGAGCAATGAGTAGGTCACCCTTGCCGATGGCTGATGAGTCGTTTGATACTAGGCAAGTTTGTTTTTCGCGGCTGAGGCGAAAGCGGCCACCAGCTTCGAGCGCTTGATTCCGGATGCTCTCTAGCTCCACTGTGGAGCCATTCTTTAAAGTAAGTGAATCATGGAAGGTGAGCACATGCATTTGCTCAACTTCTAGAGGTAGGCCTTTGAGCGTAATTTCACTAGAGCGTATGGCGGTGACTTCCGCAGTGATTCCGAAGTCGACCCGTATAGTGGAAAGGCGAGTTCGGCTGCGCTCAGAGATCAGCCCGCCATTCGACTCGTGGAGGTATAGGGTGCGACCCTGACGGGTGCGCTTGTAATTAAGGAAAAAGCTAAGGTCGTTGTAGGAAAGCGTCCAACCTGGCAGCATTATGCGCTGGTGGGAACGCATGCGAATGATGCTGCCAGGAATGAGTGATGAACCACTGAGGAAAATGGTTTGGTCACCAGTGTTACGAATAATGATAACTTGCCCTGCTTGGTAGATCCGGAAGGCGTAGTTCTCAGGTGAGAAGGGGAGTTGGAGATCCGCTGATTCTTCGCCTGAGCAGATAAGTCGGGTGAATGGTAGCTTCTTGGTGCCATTATATCCTTCTTCTATTTCCTGAAGGATCATTTTCCCAAGACCATTACCGTCGAGTTGGTGAAAGAGGTCGAGAAAGGCTCGTCGGCCTCGGTTGCGACGCGATGAAGCATCAATGAGTAAGTAGAGTTGGAGCCCGAGCGAAACGAGCCCTTCACGGTCGAGTTGTACCGCTAGTTTGGATGCGAGAGCTGCGGTGCTGGTAGGTGCGCGCAGGGCTTTTTGTAATCGGCGAGCGAGCCAGTGGTGGTCAGCCTCTGGGAAGGCGTGGCGCAATAAATCTAGAGCGACTTCGGCCTCTGCCGTGTCGACCTGTTCATCAAGTGAAACGAATGCAGCGAAGACCTCTACTAAAGAGGCTACCATAGGGGCTCCTAGAGGAGCCTTACGGGTCCAGCCTTTTAGCATAGAGCTGGACTTGAAAATATGCGCTTTTCCTTTAGGGTCTCTAGATTGCACGAGCGGTTTCACTGACCAATATGCTGCACGTATGGAAAGCATCTGGCAAGCCGACAGAAAAAAGGATTTATTTTTCCCAAACCCGTACTAACGTCTCGCGAAGCGAGTTTGCCGAAGCCTGCAGACTTCGTGTCTTTTATCGAAAAGATTTTCCCATAACACCTATGTCAGATCAACAACCACCGAAACCATCACCAGACAATAAGCCTGCTAAAGGTGGACAATCTCCCCAAGCGAAAGGGCCAAACTGGAGAGTGATGATATTGTTCACCCTCGCTATCGGGGTGCTGGTCGCTGCTTATATGAGCACGGCGCAGAAAAAGGGTTCTGAGATTGATTTTGCAGCATTCCGCAATAGTTATGAAAAAGGCCAAGTAGTGAATCCACTGGAAATCCCAGCAGTTAAGAAGGTTCATCAAGACTCCTCCGGTAAGTCCAAAGCCGAAATTCAGAAGGCCGAGGCAGAGGTGATGAAGGAGCTGAATGTGCTGCCAACCGATCAGCTTCAGTTTGTCACAAAAGATACGAATACCTCAGGTCAGCTCAAAGGTGTGCGCGATGTCACTGAATACCGTGATCTTAGCAAGGAACCAGATTACCAGAGTTTCCGTGTGGTTCTCAATACGAACTTACAGCAGGCCGAGTATGACCGTCTTCTCAGCGATAAGAGTGTTCCTCTACAGATTGTTTCTGAAGTTTCTCAAGGTGACGATTCGGTTTCTGGGTCATTACAAGATCTACGCAAGTGGATGGCATTTGACGAAGTCATCTTTGGCGGTGAGCAAGGTCTTAAACTTTTCAAAACATCCAATAGTAATGATGCGGTGCTCGAAGGTACGCGCAAGGTGTATCCCAAGCTTGCTGATGCTAAGCCTCTTTACGAACGCTTCAAGGTCGACATCAACCTATTCAAACTTCCTGACTCAGATGTGGCACTGGTGAATAATATCGCGCGTAATAAGCAGGAAAGTAATACGATGGGATTCATTCTCATTCAGATTCTTCCCATTTTATTGATTGTCGCAGTTCTGTTCTTCCTTTTCCGCTTCCAGATGAAGAATGCAGGTAAAGGCGCTATGAGTTTTGGTAAGAGCAAGGCTAAGCTCCTATCTCAGGACAAAGGTCGCGTTACTTTCAAGGATGTCGCAGGTATCTCTGAGGCAAAAGAAGAGCTCTACGAAATCGTAGATTTCCTTAAAGCTCCTAAAAAATTCGAGAAGCTCGGAGCGAACATACCTAAAGGAGTGTTGATGATTGGCTCTCCGGGTACAGGTAAGACACTTCTAGCACGTGCTATCGCAGGTGAGGCTGAAGTGCCGTTTTTCTCTATCTCGGGTTCTGACTTCGTTGAAATGTTTGTCGGTGTGGGTGCAAGCCGTGTGCGCGATATGTTCGAGCAGGGTAAGAAGAGTGCTCCGTGTATTATCTTTATTGATGAGATCGATGCTGTCGGCCGTCACCGTGGTCAAGGCATGGGCGGTGGTAATGATGAGCGCGAACAAACGCTCAATGCTCTCCTTGTAGAGATGGACGGGTTCGATGCTCGCTCCGGTGTGATCATTATAGCAGCAACAAACCGTCCAGACGTGCTCGATCCTGCGCTTCTCCGACCTGGTCGTTTTGATCGCCAAGTTCGCGTGTCTCTTCCTGACGTCCACGGACGTGAGCAGATTCTCGGAGTGCATGCGAAAAAAATTAAGCTTTCAGGTGATGTAGACCTCAATGTTATCGCACGTGGTACTCCAGGTTTCTCCGGGGCTGAACTTGCGAACCTACTTAACGAAGCAGCACTTCTGGCTGCTCGAACAGGCAAGACTGAAGTAGGAAATGCTGAACTAGAAGAAGCACGTGATAAGGTGCGCTGGGGACGTGAGCGTCGCTCATTAGCACTTTCTGATAAGGAGAAAGAGAATACAGCCTATCACGAAGCTGGGCACGCAATTCTTAACATCATGTTAGATCATACGGACCCACTTCATAAAGTGACGATCATCCCGCGTGGACCTTCACTTGGTATGGCCATGTTCCTTCCAACAGAAGATAAGTTTAGTTATCGCCGCTTGGAGATGATTGATCAACTCTGTGTCGCCATGGGCGGCCGAGTAGCTGAGGAAATCATGTTTAACAACCCGACGAACGGAGCGATGGGGGATATCCGTCAGGCTACCAGCATGGCTCGCAGCATGGTCTGTGAGTGGGGTATGAGTGAAGAGCTCGGCATGATAGAATACAAAACTGGCGATTCTGGTGAATTCTACGGTGGAGGTAGCAAAGACTATTCCGAAGAGACAGCTAGGAAGATTGACTTCGAGATTAAGAGCTTCATCGATGGCGCCTATAAGCGTGCTATGGAGATGCTTACTGAAAATCGTGAAGCTCTGGATCTTATTGCCAAAGCTCTGCTCGAATTTGAGACACTGGATGGTAAGCAGGTTACTGATCTTCTCTATAAGGGTGAGATGAGTGATCCACCTAGCTCACCTACTCCTCCGGAGCCACCTGTGGCTCCAGAGAGCACTGATTCGAAGCCTAAAAAAGTGGCTGAAGATAAGGAAGATGGCGACCCGCTCGCTGGTGAAGTAGTCGGAGCTCCAGCCTAAGAAATAATATTCTTACTTTTCAAAACGGTCAGCCTCATAGGCTGGCCGTTTTTGTTACGTGGGACTGATGAAATTTCTTCCAAGGGCCTAACAGACGATGTATTAGGTTACTTATGTTGAAGTTGTTTTTGTGTGGAATAGTGTTTTTAGGGCTGAATCTAGCCGTAGTCTCAATAGCTCAAGAAGCAGAGCTGGGTTTTCAAGAGGTATTAACAACAGCAGAAGCTGGAGATGCTGAAGCTCAGTTTGAAGTAGGTCTTTGTTATCAGCGCGGGAAAGGTGTCGAGAAGGATGGAGATGTAGCAATCGAATGGTACAAAAAGTCAGCCGAGCAGGGATATAAAGAAGCATATTTACAGTTGGGGCGCATACATGCGCGCGATCGACCCGCTCGGACAAATCAGCTCTATGCGTTTGAGTGCTTTCAAAAAGCTTTAGGGGTGAACCCGCGGTCTTATTTTCGTTTAGCGTATTGCTATCAATACTATGAAGAAGTTCCGAGAGACTCGGATAAAGCGTTAGAACTTTTTTTGAAAGCGGCCGAGCTTGGAGATCCGGCTGCTGATTATATGTTAGGCGATTGGTATTCTTCCGGAACAGTGGTTCTGCTTTGTCGGAAGACCGCGAAGACTTACTATGATAAAGCGGCAGCAGGGGACCTTCCTAAATATACCTACCATGTCGCAACTGTTTATTTAAACGGCAGCCGAGTGCTAAAAAATCCCATTCACGCAGTAGAGCTCTATGAGCGAGCTGTAGAAAAAGGTTACAAGCCTGCTATTGTTAGGTTAGCCGAAATCTACCGAAACGGAGAGAGAGGAGTCTCTCCTAATATGAAAAGAGCGGTTGAACTTTTTACTATAGCGGCTGAGAAAAACGATGCTGATTCACAGTTGGTTCTCTGTGAACTCTCTATTAAGGGTGAAGGCGTAGAGAAGGATTTAAAAGTGGCAAAGCTTTGGGCTGAAAAAGCTTTTGATAACGGCTCTAATGATGTCCGTGAGATTTGGGATAAACACCAGCTCTGGAAATATTAGATCTGTTTGAGCAGGTCAATCGCCTCGTTGAGCTTCTTATTCGGTTCACCTTCGGTGAGGCGTGGGAAGCGGGAACTATCTAATGTGATGTAGTTGCCATTGCGGGTAAGCATGAGTCGCTGACCTTGGAGCTCGATACTAGTGATCATCGCCTTGGCGGCAGCTAGCTTGAGGGAGGTGGCTTGGAGTAGGAACTTCACCGGTTTTGGGTGGCGCCCAAATTGGTCTTTCCAGTCTACGGCAATACGCTTGAGCTCTTTTTCTGAGACTGTTTCAGCGAGCTGCTTGTAAGCGCGGATTCGCATGGTTGGTTCCGTCATGTAGGCTGCAGGAATATAGCATGGGAGATTGCCAGAGCGGTCCGAATGGGTGTACTCAGTCTCGTTGAAAGTGAGGAAGTCTGCGCGGAGTGTCACATCGATACGAGCGTGAACGTGGTTGCCGCGTAGACGGTCGACAGACTGGCGCAGCAGCTGGCAGTAGAGGTCGAAGCCTACGGCTGCGATGTGACCAGATTGCTTAGTCCCTAAAAGGTTGCCCGCACCACGAATTTCTAGATCGCGCATGGCGATTTTAAAGCCAGAGCCTAGAGCCGTATATTGCTTGATCGCGTTGATCCGTTTGCGTGCATCCCCAGAGGTTACCATTTCTCTTGGGAGTAGGAGAATGGCGTAAGCTTTTTCGCCCGCACGCCCTACGCGTCCACGAAGTTGATAGAGATCGGAGAGTCCGAAGCGGTCAGCTCGGTCGATGAGAATAGTGTTGGCATTGGGGATGTCGATACCTGACTCGATGATAGTCGTGGCTAGGAGGATGTCCGAGTCTCCATTGACGAAGTCTCGCATGACGACTTCTAACTCGTCTTTTGCCATTTGTCCGTGGCCGATGGCGATACGCGCGTCAGGAACTAGCTCGTGGAGCTTCTTCTTCATCAAGTCGATGGTTTGGACCCGATTATGAAGGAAGAAGACTTGGCCGCCACGCTTGAGTTCACGCTGGATGGCTTCTCGGATAATGCGCTCGTCATAGGCGCATATTGAGGTTTGGACAGGGACCTTGTTAGGGGGGGCAGTGTCGATAGTAGACATGTCGCGCGCGCCCATCAGTGAGAGGTAGAGAGTGCGGGGAATCGGTGTGGCGGATAGCGTGAGCATGTCGATGCCACGCATGCGTTCTTTAAACTTTTCTTTGTGGCGGACGCCGAAGCGCTGCTCCTCGTCGACAATAGCGACGCCGAGGTTCTTAAAACTAATGTCGTCTGAGACGAGTCGGTGGGTACCGATGACAATATCTACTGAGCCATCAGCTAGACCTTTGAGGGTTTCACGAATTTCATTAGGTTTCCGGAAACGGTTGAGTAGATCGATTCTGATTGGATAGTCTGACATACGCTCGCGGAAGGTCCGCCAGTGTTGCTCTGCAAGAACGGTGGTGGGAGCCATGAGACAGGCTTGCTTACCTCCAGTGACAGCCTTGAAAGCCGCTCGGATGGCGACTTCAGTTTTGCCAAAACCGACGTCGCCACAGATGAGGCGGTCCATCGGTTTGCCGTTTTCCATATCGAGTTTGGTGTCCTCGATCGCGTCTAATTGACCAGGGGTCTCAGTGAAGCGGAAAGAGTTCTCGAATTCCCACATCCACTTAGTGTCAGGTGGGTGGCCTTGGCTTTGCTCGGTTTGGCGCTCGGCTTGGATTTTTAAAAGTTGGGCAGCGTAGTCGAGGATCGACTTCTCGGCGGCACGGCGTGATTTCGCCCACTTGGCATCACCTAGCTTGGAGAGCTGTGGAGTTTTTCCACCCATTCCGACGTAGCGGGCAAGCAGGTGGGATTGGTCAATGGGGACCGAGAGAATCGCACCGTCTCGGTATTCAATATGAATTTCTTCTTCCCCATCAGAGCTTGTTTCAATGTCACTGAAGCGTCCAATACCATATTCGCTGTGGACGACGAGGTCACCCTCGTTGATGTCTTCGATGTTGGTTTGTGCTCTGGCTCGACGCTGATGGTCTAGGTGATTGGTTCGGCGTGAATGTTGGTTCTGGTAGCGACCAAAGAGTTCGGCAGAAGAGAGAACGGAGAGTTTAGCCTCAGGGAAGGTGAATCCCTGAGAGAGCTCACCGCGGCAGCATTCTATGGACTCAAAAAAGCTGTCACCCATGAGTTCGGAGAAGCGTTCTTTTTCTCCATTGTTAGCGAACACGATATGGATCTGCCAGCCGTCTTGTTTCCATTCAGCAATTTGTTGATGAAAAGCGTGTCGCTTAGACTCTTGGAGGACAAAGTCTCCTGCCTCAAACGCTCCGAGTGGGCTGCCGTGAAGCGCTGTAGAGAAGTCGGCTTCACCGTTATCTAACAATGGTGCGTCAGGCGAAAAATGGAAGAGGGCGTCTGGGTGAAGATCTTCACCTATGCTGACTATGGCATCTTGCTCTGTGAGGAAGTCTGCGAGTGTGCCAGAGGTGTCTGGGTCGCTGATGGCGAGTTCCACACTCTCGAGCTTTTTACGTGATGTCTGAGTATCGAGGTCAAAGGCGCGGATGGAGTCGATTTCGATATCGAAAAATTCGAGGCGGATGGGGTCTGGGTTTTGCCAAGTGTAGATGTCTACGATGCCACCACGTTGGGCGAATTGGCCACGGTTGTGGATTTGGCTGACTTTCTCAAAACCTTGGTCACTGAGGTCGGCGAGCAGGGTGTCGATATCGACTTCTTGGCCGAGAGAGAACTTCAATCTAGCAGACTCTAACGACTGGAGTGAGGGGGCAGGCTCGTCGAGAGTGTTAGGGGCGAGGATGACGATTTCAGGGTAATCAGCAGAGGGACAATGGCTCAGCGCGTGGAGGTCCGCGAGTCGTTCGGAGTTCGCTTCTGGGTCGGCAATTTCACTGGACTTATCTGCTTGTGAGATTTCTTTTAGAAGATGGGCTTTAACTCCCCAGAGTGCTGATTCATCAGCGATTCGTTCGCGGAGGCGCGGGAGTGGGCTGAGTAACCAGAGTCGGCCTTTTGGGTTGGCTTCGGCAAAGGGTGTAGCGAGTAGGGCTGCCAGAAAAGCTGTGGCAGCAGGCTCGACTGGGCCTAATTGTTTCGGTGCGTGTGGTGGTGCCTCCGCCAGCCAATGAGCTGGGGAGCAAAGTTTGCTCGCGTGGCTGAGGCCAGGCGCAGGTGGTGGTGATTTTTTTCTCAGGACTATTAGATTCCGTTGAAGTGAGGGGAGCAATAGCACAGTATTTACGCTCAATCAAGGATAGCTCGCTGGAGCGAATGGAGAGTTGTGATTGCTGTGTGAATTGGTAAGTAGCGCCATGCAAAGAGAATTAGAAAAAGGGAAGTACCGTCACTTTAAAGGGAATGAATACGAAGTGGTTGATACAGCCCGCTGTAGTGAAACGGATGAGAAATTTGTGATCTACCGGCCGCTTTACGATACCGATGGTGAGCTCTGGATTCGCCCGCTCGCGATGTTTTTAGAAACGATAGAGCGAGAAGGTAAGGTGATAGAGCGCTTCGAGTATATGGGCGGTAGACCTATGTCGTTGTAGTTTAAATGTCTATGGTCATATTTTTTTGGGGTTGAGATTGAATTTTTTTCATGAGGAAGAAGTTGACTTCAAACCAATGTTTGATCTATAGCTTGCCTAAGTTTAACTGTGTTACGTGCTGTTGCTGTAATGCAGTGAAACCTACCCCCATGCTCCTCCTGAGTGTGGTTCGTAAACTGCTAAAATAATGAAAAATAGACAAAAATTGCCGGGCTCATTTGTGAAAATGAGCATCGTGGGTGGTGTTGCTGTATGCTGTGTAGCAACAGCGCAAGCTGTCACCTTGACTTCAACAATTGATTACACAACTTCTAATGTAATTGTTGTTGATGATGATTCAGCTATTTCAACGCTCGCATTGTCAAACCCTGTCCCAACTGATGTGATTACAGGACTTTCAGTGACTGTTAATGTTACAGGTTCATCTGGGTCAATCAATGCGGATGGTACTTCTACTGAGAGTGGTTTAGGCGCTAATGGGTACTGGAATGAGTTATCTCTAGTTCTTACAAGTGCTGAAGGTACATCTCTTACCCTGATTGCGACCGGTACATATGATCAAGGTGTTGACACAGAGTTCGTTGTTTTCAACTTCGAGCAGGGTGGTGCTTCTCAAAGTGGTACAGTTGCTAGTGGTAGCTTTGCTCCTACTGGTGGATCATTCGCAGCCTTCAATGGTGAAGATGCTTCAGGTTTCTGGACTTTGACTATTGCTGATAGTGTGGGTGGAGATCCAAAGAGTTTGAACTCATGGACCCTCAATGTTGAGACTGGGGCTGCGGTGGTTGCTGCAATACCTGAACCAAGTAGCGCACTTCTTTCCATGCTTGGAATCGGTGTGTTAGGCCTTAGACGTAAGAGAAGCTAGTATAGCATCTACTACATTTATAAACTTTCAAAAGCGCATCAGATCTGGTGCGCTTTTTTTTTAGTCAATCTTAGGTAGTTAGATTGCTAAGCAGCGCACCCAGTGCTCGTAGTTTCGGTTTACTATTGCTCCAGCCTTAATTGTTGGAGAGGTGTGCTGATTTATAGAGCCCATTTCTCTAGCTCCTTTGGGAGTACTCCCAAATATTTTCTAAAGCTCCGAGTGTGGGTCTCATGCTCGCTGAAGCCCTAGTTGTAGTCAATTTCTGTGATGGAGAGGTGCTTTAAGTTGGGGTTTTTTGAATCTGTCAAACTGCGCTTCAGGGGTAGATCTCTGATGTAGTTTGAGATTCCTCCGAGTGGCTCAGTGATCCGGTAAGGCTGGGTTCTTGATAAGCTGAAAGTTGCACAGAGTGTTGTCGGTGATGGCTCAGGATTTACGACGTTAGTACGGATATATTTTTAATAGCCATCAAGAAAGTGGCTGAGAGGGTCTCTACGCTTACCTGTAAAATGCTGGAATACTGAGCTCGTTAGTCGTTCCAGCTCCTATTTGTTAGAGTGATAGTATATGGTTACGTAGTAAGCACATCATGGGGCGGACCTGGGGTGCCATCTTCTCGTGTTAGGGGTAGGGCTCTAGCTGTTTGCGGGGGAAGAGTATGGAGAGCTTGTCGAAGTCTCTGAGCATCCCGCCCGAGAGAATTGAGACTGAGGTTTCTTAGAAAACTTCGGGTGGATAGAAACCAGTGCCTGAATTTGCTATATTCTGTGAGTGTTCTAGTTACAAAAAAACCGACAAGGTGTGAACCCTGTCGGCTTTTATTAAAGTATCTGTCTCGCGTGAGATTATGCAGTCGGTACGGACTGGATAGTCTTGATGACGCGGGAAGCGATGAGGTACGGGTCGCCTTGTGAGTTAGGGCGGCGATCTTCAAGGTAACCTCTGTAAGCGTCATCTTTAACGAAGCTGTGCGGAACGCGGACAGATGCACCACGGTCAGCAACACCCCAAGAAAACTTGTCGATGGACTGAGTTTCGTGAAGACCTGTGAGACGCATGTCATTGTCAGGACCGTAAACAGCGATGTGCTCTTCGGTGAACTCTTCGAATGCATCCATAAGCTTGAGGAAGTATTCCTTACCACCTACTTCACGGAGGTACGTAGTAGAGAAGTTACAGTGCATGCCTGAACCATTCCAGTCGCCTTTGATTGGCTTACAGTGGTATTCCACGTCGATCTCGTACTCTTCACAAAGTCTTTCGAGAAGGAAGCGAGCCATCCACATTTCGTCAGCACAACGCTTGGAGCCTTTGCCGAAGATTTGGAATTCCCACTGACCTGCAGCAACTTCAGCATTGATGCCTTCGTGGTTGATGCCTGCCTCGAGACAGAGGTCAAGGTGTGTGTCTGAGATCTCACGACCGAGTGAACTTACGTTCTTGAAGCCAACACCACAGTAGTATTCACCTTGTGGCTCTGGGTATCCGCCGACTGGGAAGCCGATTGGACGACCGTCTTGCATGAGGAAGTACTCCTGCTCGAAGCCGAACCATGTGCCTTCGTCATCAGCGATGGTTGCACGTGAGTTAGATGGATGTGCTGAGCCGTCTGGAAGCATAACTTCACACATGACGAGTACACCGTTTAAGCGAGTTGGATCTGGATAGAGTGCGACGGGCTTGAGGACACAATCGGAATCGCCGCCTTCAGCTTGTTGTGTGGATGAGCCATCAAAGCCCCACTCAGGAAGTTCCTCAAGAGTCGGGAAAGATGTGAATTCGCGCATCATGCACTTTGTACGGAGATTTGGCACGGGTGTGTAACCGTCGAGCCAAACGTAATCTAGTCTGTATTTAGCCATAATTGTGATATGATATGTTCTGCTTTTGAGTGGTGGGGCGGTTCCCCATCCGCTTCATGCATGCAGATGAAGCATGAGCTGTGCCAAGGTTCGATGAAAAATATTCATATGGAACTTTTTTAACGAATGTCAATGACGATGAGAGTCGTATCATCCGTACCGTCATTGTCAACGGCGCGAGTGATAAGAGCGTCTGCAGCGGTACGTGTCGAGTTTGAGTTTTCGCTGAGAGCTTTGTGGATATGCTTTTCCCAGCAGCCGTCGATGATGCCATCCGAGCAGAGCATGAATCGATCCCCTTTCTGATAGGGTATGGCAGCTACAGTGGGTCGCACGCGACGGTGGCCACCGCCGATGACTTCGCAGAGCACTGAGCGTTTTGGGTCGGTGCGATACTGACGCTCATTGAGTACGCCTCGATTAAATTTTCTCCACGTGAACGAATGATCTTGGGTGATTTGGGTGGTCTCCCCATTGCGAAAAAGGTAGAGCCGCGAGTCACCTGCGTGAGCGACATAGAGGTTCTCGGGTGTAAACCAGGCGAGAGTGAGAGTGGCACCCATGCCTTTAAGTTCATCCGAGGAGGCGGCTTTTTCGTTGATTGACGCGTGGACTTCTTTGATCTGTTGTTCTAGAAGTTCTAAATAGTCTGGGTGGAAGCCTTGAGCTGCAGATTTAAACGTCTTTGGAATGAGGAAGGTGAGCGACTTTAGGATCAATGAGGAGGCTAGGTAGCCTGCATTTCCTCCGCCCATGCCATCGGACACAGCAAAGATAAGATCCTCTTTATCTAGAGGGTTGTTGGAGTTTGCTTCGAGCTCAGTCGCTCCGTCTATGCCCGCGGAAAAAACGAGGAAGGAGTCATCGTTCTTTGCTTTACGAGAGCCAGACTTAGACTGAGCAGACCAATGGAATGTCGCTGTATCACTCATTAGTCATTTGTCTTTTTTGGGTCGGGGAGGAGGGTTGCGAGTTCGAAGTCGATCACACAAAACTGCCCACTTTTCGCATCGTAAGTCACGTTGCGAGGTTCTGGGTCGTCGTGCTGCACTCCGTAATCTTTTTCTAGCTTTTTAAAAAGTGAGTCGGACTTTTTTCTGGAAATGTTTGGAGCTGGGTTACCGCAGTTTGTGGTGACTAGGTAGTTCTCTTCGAGTTTATAATCGATGAGTTTGGGGACATAGTCGCAACCACGCTCTTCTAGCTGCTCGAGGATTTTAACTTCGGTGGCGCAGCGTTTCTCGGCATCTGTGCCGCGGAAGTATTTATGAACGTGGCCGTAGTAATCGATTTTTACGAGCGAGCGGATACCGTCTTTGAGATTTCGCATGAGAAAATGATGTTAGAATTGTGATGTAACCTGATAGCCGATCACACAGAGGAGTAGGCCTAACAATAGCGTGCCGATGGAGTAGAGCCCAGCACTAAGATAGGCTTGGTTCTGAAGCAGGATCTGGGTATCTAGCGTGAATGAGGAAAAGGTGGTGAACCCGCCAAATAGCCCAGTGACGAAGAGTGGGTGGATCCATTCGGGGTGATGAGATTTTAGCCAGCCGTAGCTACTGCCTATTAGTAAACAACCAATCAGGTTACATGCGAAAATTCCCCAAGGGAAATTGATCGAGTCAGGGTTTGCCGTTTTTGAGTTAACAAAGGTGGATAAGCTGAATCGAGCGGTAGCTCCAAGGCCGCCGCCAAGGAAGATCATTAGAAGTTGCGTGAAGGCCATGGCTATTTCTTTAGCACACCATGGCGTGGGCTGAGAAGGAAAGAGAGAAGAAAGATGGTGCCTAACATGATAATGATAGCAGGACCGGCTTGTATATCGATGAGCTGGGCTACAAATATTCCTGAGATACTGGTGAGGCAGCCGATGATAGCTCCACCCCAGAAAATGGCAGCAGTGCGATCTGTGTAGAGTGACATAATAGCTGCTGGAGCTACTAAGAGGCCTACTGAAAGGATGGTTCCCACTGCTTGGAGTGACGTTACCAACATGAAAATAAGGAGGGTGAAGCTCAGGTATTGCATGCAGCGAGTAGGCACGCCTTGTGCTGCCGCGACGTTGGGCTCAAACAAGGTGAGTAGCATGGGGCGCATGAAGAGGTTAGAGAGGACGAGGGTGATAGCGCTCACGATGAAGACGAGTTGGAGGTCTTGTTCTGAAATGTGGATGATGTTTCCAAACAGCCAGTCGTGAATACTGGTGGCAACAGGTAGGTGGGGGAGTAGAGCTATACCAATGGCGAATGCGGTGGTGTAGATGATCGACAGCGCTGTATCTTGGTGGATGCGCGAGTTGCGGCTCACGACTGTGGATCCAAGCCCTACTGTAAGACAGGCAAAGAGAGCGCCGATGAAGGCGTTGGCTTGAGTGAGTTCTTGAGTGATGAGTATGGCAATGGCGATGCCAGGAAGCATGGTGTGTGAAAGTGCTGATACGGAGAGAGCATTCCGACGCAGGTTGACAAAACCGCTGAAGAAGCCGTTAGCAAAACCAATGAGCGCTGCGCCGATAAGAGCATTTTGCAGAAAAGGGTTATCTGCAATGTTGAGGAAATTGTTCATTGCTTAGTGCGCGAAAGTGGCGCTGAGCTTGTCTTCGGTGATGAGTTCATCGCAAGTTCCAAAGCCATGCGAGCTCTTGTTTACAAGGAGGACTTGGTTGAAATGAATTTTCACTGTCGCCATGTCATGGTGAGAGGCGATGATTAATCGACCTTCTAGGGCCAGCTTCTGGAGGAGATCGGCTAGTGTCTCAGAGGAAGGTCGGTCAAGGCCGGTGAATGGCTCATCTAACAATAGGACATGGGCTTCCTGTGCTATGGCGCGAGCTAGGAATGCGCGTTGTTGCTGGCCGCCTGAAAGTTGTTTGATTTGACGATGCTGAAGGTCTACTAGGTCGAGTGACTCTAGAGCTTTGTCGACTGCTTCGGTGTCTTTTTTAGCGAAGTGTTTCCACATGCCGAGCTGTGGGTAGCGGCCCATTTCTACCAGTCCACGAACGGTGATCGGGAAGTCCCAATCGACTTCTTCACGCTGAGGGAGGTAAGCGAACTCCTTGGACCATTTTTTGATCTGTGTGCCACGCCAGCTAATAGTTCCCTTTGATTTCTTAACGAGACCAGCAATAGCTTTGAGGAGGGTGGACTTTCCTGCGCCATTCGGGCCAACGAGCGCTACGCGATTACCGCAGGAGGTATTGAGTGAAATGTCCTGCAGGGCAGTGATGTCGCGGTACTGTACGTAAAGCTGATCGATCACGAGATCGTGGTGATCGTGATGGTGTGCACAACAACTATGTTCGGAGGTGTCGATAAGGACGCTTTCTAACAATGTGAGTTACCAAGCAAAGTCAGCGATGTCAGAAATGTTGCCATCGTTGCGGAGAGTCTTGCTACGTGAAGCATGTTTTGCTGGGCTGACGATGATTTCGATCATATTCATTTCAGCTGGGTTTTCCCATTCGACGTCGATTTGGAGTTCCACATTATGGCCGTCAAGGCTGACGATTCCAGAGCCAGTCCATTCTGGGGAGTCAAACTCACTTGCCATGAGGATCTCCTTTTCGGTGGAGGGTTGGGAAATAGAGAGAGACTTGGGTGTCGATGAGAAATAGATTTCGAAGAATGTCTCTAGCGCTGAGTCATCGTGACCACCATTGGAGGCAGGGGCTTCATGGTTGTGGCCATGGTGATCTGCGTGTTCGCCAGGTTGTGGCTTAGGATCTTCGGGAAGCAAGATGGTGCGCATGCCCATGTAGAGTCCTAAGAGAACAAGGATTGTGATGGCGGTGGCGATAATCGGTGAACCTTTCACTTTTCTAATGTGTTATGTTTTAGATGTTACATTTGCGAGGGAGGAGGTGACTCAGCAAAAATTGTGGGAGTAGTGACTCTCGTAAGTATTCGTAAAATTGGTGGCTCAAAGTTGCAAGACAATTGCGTTATTGAGCTGAGTTGATTGCGTTTTTGATAGCTCGGATTTTTTCAAAATCCTTGATTCCAGGGGCAGATTCCGAGCCCGATGCGAGATCGAGCGCAGCTGGGTGAACTACTGAGGTGGCTTCAGCTGCATTGTCCGCGGTGATGCCACCTGCGAGTAAGACTGGAAGGTTGGGGTTAGCCTTGATGAATTCGCTGGCAAGATTCCAGTCAAAGGTGTCACCGGTGCCGCCGTAGACTCCTGGGGCATGAGCGTCCAAGAGGATCGCAGTTGCCTTATAGTCATGGATATTTGCTAAAGAATCTGCGTTTTTTACACCAATTGCACGGATGAAGGGATGTCCTTTCTCGGCGAAAGGTGCGCAGTATTCTGGTGTCTCATCACCGTGAAACTGCGCGACGTCGATCACGTCATTTTCTAGTAGTTCTAGTACTTCAGCCGCCGGGGCATTGACGAAAACGCCAACTCGCAAGATCCTTCCTTTTAGAGCGGGGAGGAACTCGGCAGCCTTTACGGGTGCGAGGTAGCGTTTTGATTTTGGCCAGAAGTTTACTCCGAGCGCGGGGATTCCTTCAGTTACAAGTCGGCGTGCATCAGATTCGAGAGTGATACCACATACCTTCAGTGAGGTGGTGGCTGGCTGGAGGAAGTCGTGCATTTACTGAGGCGTTTAGTTTAATAAAAAAGCACATCACGTAATGATGTGCTTTGAAGTCTGATTGTCGATAAAGCTTATCTAGTCAACAGAGTTAACTAGTTCAATTCTAAAGAACCCTTCTTCGATCCTGTCCTCAGTTCTGAAATCTGAGGTATTTACTGCAGGCATCCAGTCCGAGTCTCCGTCAATGAATCTAAGGCTGGCTTGTTCTTCAGCAGTAGGTCGTCTAAATGTAATAGAATAAACTGAAGCATCTAGGATGTAGGTTCCTCCCATAGTTCCGCTAATCTGATCACCTCGATCTGATTGGACGCTATGAGTCCAAGTGAGATTGTTGACAATTAGAATTTCATTGTCACTAGTATTTACGGTTAATCCCGCCCCACTCGGGTTGAGTATATTCGCGATCTCTGTGAGTTCATCATTAGTGAAGTCAGCTGTATCTCTATGGAGTAGATCTCTTAGTCTATTGCCTAATACTGTTCCTGTTCCGAAATCTCCAATATTGCTGTAGAGGGAAATAGGTAGTCTCGTTTCACTTTCAGATCCAGGGACTCCAGTGACTACGAATAAGTATTCACCAGATTTAGTGTACTCGTATGTAGTGTCATTAGCGAAAGTGTCTCCATTAGTGCTAAATGTAAGTAGGTCGGTGTAGGCGTCTGCATTGGTGTCAGTGTTCCATATGATTACGTCACCGAGGCTTATGCCACTGGGTTCGAGGCTTTCAGCTCTTAGGCTGTCGCGTTCTTCTACAGTAAGGTCGCTCTCGCCATCACCACTGCAGGATAAAATTGCTGTAAGGCATGTGACGGAAATGAAGGATGCTATAATTGGTCTAATTTTCATTGCAGTAATATACTGTGTTTTGAGCTTTTCTTAGTCGAGTTCGTTGAGGCGGATGATGAATGTGCCTTCTTCAATTTCATTCTCGATGATGTCTGCTCCAGTTCTCACATCGTGGTAGAGGTCGAGGTAGTCTTTGTCGTTACTTTCAAGGAAAGTGATTTGCTGCCACTCGTCGAGTACGGTGTACTGACCTGTAATAACTGGGTTGTTAGAGTCTAAATTGGCGTTGGTGGAGTCAATATTATAAAGGGATATAGTTCTGGTTCTTCTTACTGCTCCGGGGCTGCCAATGACATAAGTATCTCCTACGAGAACTTCGCTGAGTAATGTGGCTGCGATACCAGCAGTACTAATAGCGTCAATGATAGTGTTGTCTCTTGATGTGACGTTGCCACCTCCATTGATTGCGTCATCAAGCGATTGGGCGATTGATGAGTTGTTTTGGATTGCCTCCATTCGTGGAATGAAGTCTGTTAAACGTGTGAATTCGTGTTCAAATGCGTACTGTATAACTGCAGATGTTTGAGTTGAAACAGCTCCGTCATCAGTTCCCTCACCAATGGATGTAGAGTAGAGATAGCGAAATGTATCTTCTTTAACTGGGAAATAAATACTTCCGCTAGTAGCACCTTGTCTAAGGTAGGTTGATGACTCCGTGTTAAATGTACCTAGAGGAATTTCTTCTAAAAATGCACCCACTTCTGTTAAAATTGGGGTGAAAGTGATGGTTTCTCCAGATTCTAGTCTGTAGGGGAAGCCAGGCGTTCCTGTGGGGTTGCTTTGAGCTTCTGATAAACTAAGGCCGCGCTGAGTGATGTTGCTTAACTCTTCATCAGTTTCGTCTTCAGGGTTGCCGCTATCGCAACCCACAAGAAAAGATAAACCCAGAACGAGGCCGATAAGAGGGAGTGGTTTTAAAATGCTAGTATCCATATTGTGGTTCAGAATTTATGTGAGTAATGTAAATAGCTAACAAGGAAAGATTGTCAAAATCTATTCTTAGAATTACTGAATGAGCTTTGTGTTGTTAAACTGCCATGGTGGGTAGCGCTGCACTTTTTTGGTTTGGATGGAAATCGGAAATTCAGGGATTCAGTTGAGAAATGGCGCAGATTTGGTTCTCGTAGTATTTATTTCATCAGCTTCTACATCATGAGATGACATCTTTAAACAGCTCAAGCATGACTGGCGAAGTCACATAGCTAATCAAACTTTGAAAGAGTCGCGTTCTCTGAAGTCGATTTTCGATCCAATGTCACATGAAGAAGAATTTCTAAGTTAGCGCTAGCTGTTTATCGTAGATGTCAAAAACGCCCTGGTAGAAAAAGATCAAGCAGTATCTTCTACAGTAACTAACTACTTGGAGTTCTTCCATGTAGAAGTAATCGAGTATAGAATCATATGGTTTTTTATTTTGACAATGGTGGTTACATGACGACATATCTGCATCCCTCACTTTTTTTGAGGTGCAAACTAGAGTATTTGTTTATGAAATTTATTAAGAAACTTTTTGTATCGCCACTATTGTTGGGAGTGTTCCTGTTATCATCCTGTGACTCCGATCAAGTGAGTGATGAAGTAAAAGATGTACTAGATGCTAGAGATGATACCGGGCAGTACGTTCCCCAGTCCCTCAATGCTGGTGATGTCATTACAGTCGATGTGGCTGGTTCCACATATACCGTCACAATTCAAGATGAAAACTATGCCTCACTAGACGGTCCCAGTGGTTTGAGCTTTTCATTTTGGGAGTATACATTCGAGGCTGAAGAAGATGAGTATGCCTCATTTACTTCATTTGCTTTTACTGACCATTTTGACTACGATACCGATAATATTTTAGAAATTGATTATTACGAAAATGAAACTGGGGATTACGGTAGTGACCTTGATGATATAGAAGATGTACTGGTTGGGTATTTGGATGATTATCTAGCATCTAGTGATACTGCCGCATTGTCAGATTTTGCAGATAATGCAGCTCTGGCAGTATATTTTAATTCGGTTTCGTCTGATTTTTTTGAGAATATGGTGTTCTCAGTTAATTCGGATACTGGAAACTTGATTCTATACAATGGTTTTGGTTTTGATTTTGATTCTGAATCTGGATCTGTGTTTGTAATTCGAGCGATGAATGTGTATTCACTTGGGGCGACAACTCCAGACATTGAAATTTATAGCTACATTAGCGTAGTGAATGCTGATGACGCAGTGATTTCAGTGCTTTCTGTTGATTAATTAGCAGAGTAGTAATCTATATTTATAGCTCGTGCATGCGCACGAGCTTTTTTTGATTGAGACCACCTTGTTGTTCTGTAGAGTATATAAATAAGAGGATGAGCATTAGTAGTAAGGATCTAAAAATTCTCTTTTGGCTGATCAGTCTTACTTTGCTCACATCTATTCAGGTGTCTTGCTATGTGATGACGTCTCCAGAAAAAAGAGTCTCAGATAATAGAGGTGAAATTGAAGAGAGTTTCCAAAAAGAACTGAGAAGGCAGATGGCGGGTGCTGATGGTGGTGAGCTGAAAGTAAATTGGAATCAAGCACTAGAAAAAATGTACATGGATAATCCGCGGCTACTGCAGGCGGATTTTAAAGTTGAGGATGCCGTTAATCAGCAAAAACGCGTATGGACGGGTTTAATTCCTTTAGTTTCTGTTGGAGTTAGTGATTCTTTTGAGCTTGAGAATATTGATGAGGCCTTTGATGATATTAATCTACGTGTGTATTCATATTTGCCGTTGGGAGAAGTAGTACGGTTACCGAAGCAGATATATACAAAAAAACTTCTCTACATGGGCTCGCAGCTAAATGCTGAGCAGACTATGCGCCAAGAAGTGATCGCCTTATACCGATTATTCCAGCGTCAGTATTTATTAGAATTAGAGAAGCGAGCCATTATGTTAGAAGGGGAATTGACTAAAGGCTTGGTTAATCTTGAAGACGCAGACGCTCTGAAATTACGTGCAGATTATCTTGTGGCCTATCAAGAATGGGAGACTCGCTATGAGGATTGGCGGATCGAGATTGGAGATTTTTTTATGAGTGATTATCGGAAGGTTGAACTAAATTACCGTAGTTTACCTGATATTTCCTATAGGACATCCGAGTTAGATTTTACAGATTCTGGGCGCTGGGGTATGCTACAGCTCAATTTATTAGCACTGGAAAAAATCTCTGAGGATGCAGAGATTTTAGATACCTATCTGCGTTTCTTTCCTAGCCCTAATTTTAATGTGACAGCTCCCCCACTCTATAGTGATACAGCAAATAGTAGCTTCGATCCTGAGGAAATTAGTTTTGGTCCATCTCTGAATTGGTCGATTGATACTCGAGGGACTGTTTCAGAACAGTTGAACCGAATTAAGAGAGAGAAACCTTTGAGTGATTGGCGAAAGGATAAACGTAAAAGAGAGGAAATTAGTAAGCTTGTAAAGGGGAAGCAGAGTTTGTTGGAGATACAAACAGAGTTAAAGAAGTTGCGTTCTGCAATGAAAGGGTACAGAAAAGCTGTACAGAGCGGGTTAGTGGATGATCCGCGTAAAGCTATGCGTACGATGCGCTCACTTAGGGAGCGTGAAGTTCGATTGGCTGCAAAAGAAATTGAAATTTACACTTCGTTCTGGTTGATCGATGAATCTCGATGGGCTAAGACTACTAAGCGTTGGCAAGAAACTCGTGTGATTCGTGCAAAACAGCGTAAGAAAGATCGTGTTAGCCAAGAGAAAGAGCAAAAGGAAATTAGCAAACGATGAAGCTAGGATGTCCATTAAGAAATATTGTTAGCGTTTTAGTGTTGTTAGCACTGTTTTTGTTATCTTCATGTAGTAAAGAGACAGTGGATGATGAATCTAAGCTTATTGAGAAGGAGGCTTTTGTCTGGAGTTGGCGGGATTTTGAGAAGTCTAACGAAATTTCACTACAGTCCCTATCCGTCGATATTCAACCCAAGCGCTCATTGGAGGTAAAGAGTGAAGCCGCAGGGATACTCACTCTGGAGATTGAAGGGAATGTGAATACAGTTTCTAAAGATATGCGTTTTGCTCGTATGGATGTGGATTCTCTTGCTGAACAGAGAGAGAGACTCACTATTCAAGAGGAGAAACGCTTATTAGAAGATATGCGTGCTGAGAAATTAGATCTCCCTGAACAAAAACGTCTAGCTAAGGAAGAGCTCCTAGAAGCTCGACGTAAGGTGAGGCTTCTAGAACTTATACTAGAAAATCCAGCTATGGAGGAAATGTCTGCAGAGCTTTTTGGTGGAGATATAGGAGCTGTTTCGGACGCTTCACTCAAGGAGGCTAGAGATGCGCTTTCATTGGCCGAGAGCAAGGTGGCTTGGGCTGATGAATATGATGAGAAGTTACGTAAAGGCCAGTTACGTCTACAGGAAATGGACTTTGCTGAAAGTGAACGTACTTATTTACAGGCAAAAGACCGCTCCGTCTATACTGCTCCATTCCAAGGGGAGCTTCGATTAGAGGTAGAGTATGTGGAAGGGCAAACTGAATATACTGTTACAGCCCGTGAAACGATCGCGACTTTGAACGATTATTCTGAAATTCACGGTCTTCTCAAAGTAGAAAATGCAGCTTGGATAAACCTCTCACCTCAACGTCTTTACCTACAGCTTCGCGATCGTGACCGTACGATGATGCCATTTTCTGATGATAGGAATGTAAAGGATGAGCGCACACGACGCGAAGAACGATTTTATGTTTTTTCTGTACCTCTATCTGAAGGAGGGTCGCTACGCCGTTTGACTGGGACCCAGATGAAAGGTGATCTTATCTATAAACTACCTGAGCATTGTTATATCATACCTAAGTATGACCTGTCCTTGTATGCGCTTGGGAAATCAGATTCAGTCGATTGGTCGGAGATGGTGGCGGAACTGTGGCCAGGTGCAAAGGTCATTGCAGAGGGCTTGAGCGACGTGGCGATTTCATATCACCCCTAAGATGTTATGCTGAGCTGTGAGGGGATTTACTATCGCTACGGTGCGAAATTGGACTGGGTTTTGAATGACTTTAGCCACAGCTTTGCGCCAGGAGTGCACCTTATTAAGGGGTATTCGGGTTGTGGTAAATCGACTCTTTTAAGGATTTTAGGAGGCTACCTACCACCAATAAAAGGGAAGATTTCGGTGGCTGGTTACAGCAAACCTAATAGGAAATTTCAGCGTGAGGCTTTAGGTTTTGTCTTTCAGCAATTGAATCTTTTACCATTGGCTTCAATCGAAAGAAACTTGCAGTTAGCTGGTGCGCTTGCTGGTATTTCGAAACTGCAACGGGAGGAAAATGTATTGCGCTTTATGACTGAGCTCGGTTTGGAGGGGTTTATGAAACGTTTACCAGGTTCCATGTCTGGTGGACAACAGCAACGAGCTACAATTGCAAGAGCGCTTATTAAGGAGCCTGAGGTTCTTTTGTTAGATGAGCCTACGTCGGGCCTAGATGACCTCAATACCGAGGTTATTATAAAGGTTTTAGAAAAGTTTATTAAAGGTGGTGAGCGAGTCGCTGTGATTTGTACTCATGACCAACGATTAGATAAAATTGCGGATGAAATCTTGGATTTTAACAAGTTCTTACCTGTGGAAAGACACTTGGAAGCGTTGGTTTGAGCAACCAGGTAGCGTGTTAGCACGCTGTTTGGTAACTCTTATCATGGTCTTTCTTTCAGTGATTTTCTTGGTTGCTATGCGCGTCCAAGTAGAGCGCCTCCGTGCGGAGGTGAGCAAGTTTGGTTTGGATAACATGCTAGTCGTTGAGACTGTGTCATCGCAAGACCTACAGCTGGAGGCACCGGAAGGAAGATTTAGGGAGTTGAATAAGTGGGGTGACTTATTGACGGTAAAAAAGCTTTTAGTGTCTGCGCGCAGTGGCTCGGGAGATAGATATGGAGTGGTCTCCTATGATGACTACGATATGAGCGGGCTGGTTCAATACCTACGATATGGGTACTCGACATTTATTCTAAGCAATAAGTTGCCAGAAGGATTGCTTGTGGATTTAGAGTTAGTAAATCAGCAAGTGCGTGGTGTTGTTCTTAAGCCTGATGATGTGGCAGCTCAACTGCTTCAGGGAAATACACTGTTTGTGCCTTCTGTTGAGGTTCAAGAAATTGAAGACAAGGGGTATACTAAGGTGTACTACCTTAAGAGAAGAGAGGGCGCGCCTTCGATTGAACAACTCACAGACGCAGTTTACGATCAGGTCAAGCGTGATGGGTATGGGAAAGTGGATATCCGTAGTGCTGCTGCGATGAAGCAAAAGTTAGAAAAGTTGGAGAAGCAGCAAGGCGCTATGCGTGTGGGGATGGCATTTGCTCTTGGTGGAGCGGTAGCTTTGATTTATGGAACTCTGTCCGTGTTAGAATTCCGTCAGAGCATGTATGTTAGCGCTCTGATGAGGAGTTTCGGCGTGTCGCGCTTCTTTTTGGGAATGCGGACTTTGATAGAAAACTTGCTGATTGTGAATGTGGTGTCGCTTACGCTGGTTTATGCGCTCTCCACATCTTACCAAAGTCTCTTCAAGGTGCTTCGTCTCAATTTAGATGAGGGTGTAGACCCATCTAGTTACTTTTGGGGGCAGGAAACTATCTGGGTTTTGATGGCGGCTAATTTGGGTGTCCTTATGAGCTGTGTTCCAGTGTTTTGGGCGATGCGTAAGGAGGTCGGAGATGTGTTGGACTAAGAGGTTACTTAGAGTTCTATTCGTATACGTTCTTGCTCCGCTCAGTATGTTGGTGATGTTGTTAGGTGGGAGTTTGTTAGTAGTCGCGAGTCCAGTGCTTTGGTCTGAAGTGTATGAGGCTCCTTCAACTGTTGGACAATATGCTCAAGAGGACGGTGAGCTTATCGCTGCGCATTTGTGGACTGACAGAAGCTATGATGATGTTTCCTCTGAATTACAGGGGGGGAGATTAGTTCAAAGAGAAGTGGTGCATTATGAAGACTTACAGGAGAAGTTTTCTCACCTAAAGCTTGTTGTGTTATTTAGCGCATTGATTACTTTTGCTTCCTTTGCATTCAAAGAGAGAAACAGAATCGTAATAGCCTCAGTGTCTTGGCTTGTTGGTATTGCTGCGGTAGGTGGTATATGGTCGATGTACAATTGGCGTGGAATGTTTCGCGCACTGCATTGGTGGATTTTTCAAGACGACTCATGGATACTCCCATGGAGGTGCTATAGTCTACGACTCTATCCTTATTCAGTATGGAAAGAAGCGATGGTGTGGATGGTCGTACTGAGCCTTACTGGCTATGTTGCTATTTGGCTCTTTGCTCGAGTCGTTAGCAGAAAACTAAGCTAGAGAATTAGCATGCAGTCGCCGTAGCTGTAGAATCGGTAACCTTCTTGCACCGCTTCTTTATAGGCCTTCATGATGAGGTCTTTGCCGGCGAAGGCGCTGACGAGCATGATGAGAGTACTCTTAGGAAGGTGGAAGTTGGTGAGGAGGCGATCGACGACTTGAAACTCGAAGCCTGGATAGATGAAAATGTCTGTTTCTCCGCGGCTTTCGGCGAGCGTGGCAGATTCCCTGCCTAGACTTTCTAAGACGCGGGTGCAGGTGGTTCCTACGGCGGTGACGCATTTTGCTTGGTTGATGCGCTCGGCGGTTTCTGCAGAAATAGAGAAACGCTCGGAGTGCATGTCGTGGTCTTCGATTTTCTCCGCTTTGACTGGGCGGAATGTGCCGATGCCGACGTGTAGCGTGAGGAAGGTATGATCAATTTTTTCTAGTACTGCTGGGGTAAAATGAAGACCGGCGGTTGGAGCTGCGATTGCGCCTTCTTCCTCTGCGAATACGGTTTGGTAGCGGTCTAGATCAGCTGTGTCACTGTCACGTCCCATGTAGTGAGGGAGGGCGAGCGAGCCGTGTTCATGGACGTCAACAAACTGGTCCCACTCAATGAGACGATTTCCATTTTCAAGAATCTCGACCACTGTACCGACGGCGTCGCCGACTTCGACTGTGCGGCCAACTTTCATCTTTTTTCCGGGGCGCACCATGCATTCCCAGAGTTGTGGGTTTGGGCGGTCAGTGACGACGAGTTCTATAGACTCATCGTTTGAGAATATACGAGCGGGGATGACTTTGGTGTTATTAAGAACCAGAAGATCGTCTTCGGAGAAATAGTCGTGAATGTCTGAGAACTTGCGGTGCTCTATTTTTCCTGAGTCACGGTGAATAACGAGCATGCGCGAGCCGCTGCGGTTTTGCAGTGGGCGGCTGGCGATGAGTTCATCTGGGAGATGAAAGTCGAAATCGTCGGTGCGTAAGCTCATGGCTGCGAGTGAAGCTAGAAATGGGGAAGATTCAATATTGAAGTGTCTCGCTATGGCTTTAGTCTCACGCTGTGATAAAAGCTCACAAGCAACGCCTTCGAGTAGATGGAAAATTTTTCCAGCTCGATGGTCGTCGGCATTTTTTGAAAGCGGTGACTTATGGGCCATTTCCTGAGCCTCAACTAAATAATGCTGAGGAGTTTCAGAAAATGAAGGCTCTAGGGATCAATGCGATTCGTGTGTACACATCACCGAACTTGGAGCTATTAGATGCCGCGAGCGAAGCGGGTTTGTTGGTTTTTGTGGGATTTGATTGGCAATGGAGTCGGGTGTTTCTCGAGGGGGCGGATCAAGTTGTTTTTGAACAGGCTAAGCAGGATCTGAAGAAAGAATTAGCTCAATGGGGGCAGCACCCAGCTGTGGCTGCTTGTTTTGTGGCTAATGAGATTCGGCCTGATATCGCGAATTGGTCAAACCCTGTAAGCGTGCGCGAGGCTCTGGAGGAGCTGATCGAGATAGTGAAGATGGAGACTCCGCATTTACTAGCAGCTTATGCGAACTACCCGAGTTCTGAATACTTGGAGCCGTCTAATGCTGACTTTACTGCAGTTAATGTGTATCTTGAGAATGCCGAAAATTTTCAATCTTACCTTAGACGCTTACATCATTTAGCCGGGGATAGGCCGGTCCTCATTTCTGAATTTGGTGCGGACAGTGAGAGTTTGGAATTGGAGCGGCAAGCGGAACTGCTGCGTTGGGCTTTGCATTCATCCCAGTCAGAAGGAATGGCGGGGTGGACCTGTTTTAGCTGGTCTGACAAATGGCTGATAGCTGGTGAGGCCGACACGCAATGGGGCTTTGGACTGAGTGATCGCAGTGGGGAGCTCAAACCTGCCGCCTCAGTTTTGTCGGAACATTGGGTTCCAGCTTTTCCGATGCCTATGATTTCGGTGATTATATGTGTGTATAATGGCGCTGACAGAATAGGCGAAGCAGTGGCTTCATTAGAGGCTTTAAATTACCCGAACTATGAAGTGATCGTGGTAGATGACGGCTCAAGTGACGCTACAAGAGATGTGGTTAGAAGCTACTCCTATGCAAGATTAGTAGAAGCTAGGCATGGAGGATTGAGTGCTGCTAGAAATTTAGGGGCCAGCATGGCGAGGGGTGAAATACTCAGCTATACCGATGATGATTGTGTGGTCGACCAAGACTATCTCTTTTGGTTGGCGAAGTCCTATGCCGAGAATGGCTGGGATGCCTGTGGTGGGCCCAATATTCCGCCGAAAGCGATTATTGAAGATGAGGCAGTGGTGGCGAGTGCGCCTGGAGCTCCAAGCCACGTGATGCTGAGTGATTCAGAGGCTGAGCATATTCCAGGATGCCATTTATCGGTGACTAAAAAAGCGTTCGATGCGATTGGTGGGTTTCGTGCTCAATACCGTGTAGCGGGGGATGATGTGGATTTTTGTTGGCGATTACGTAATGGAGGTTTTGTGATCGGTTTTCACGGTGCGTCGTTTGTTTGGCACAGGCGTAGGACGCGTCTTAAGAATTATTTTAGACAGCAACGTGGTTATGGGAAGGCTGAGGCCTTACTGATGAAGGACCATCCTGAGAAATTTCGTAGAGGTTCAGGCGCGCGCTGGGAAGGGTGTGTCTACACTGGTGCAGCTGCTTCAGCATCAGATGGCTCTGTGATTTATCACGGTCCAGCGGGGCTAGCTGGATATCAATTATTCTGGAATCCAGTGATGCCGATGCGTTTGTTAGATCGTGACTTTCGTTATCCGCTGGTTCAGCTGAAACTATTGTTGGCGTGTCGCTTACAACCGATTGTTAGAAAATGGTCGCGGCGGCACTATGGGCGTGAGGAGATTGCTAAGCTAAAAGTTGAGGAATGCGAAGCTGCGGCGACGGTGGTTCAGGCTGGAGAGTGCCGTGAGATACTGTTGCCTATATTGCAGTCAGAATATCGAGGAGAGGTTTTACAGCATTTGTTGAATTCCGGGTGGCGTCATGCTGGTGATTATGAGGCATGGGATCTCTCGAGAGGAGAAATGAAAGCTGTGCTGGTGAGCGAATTACTCGGTCGTAATGCTTGGCGAGTACGCGTGCGATTCCTCGCGCCGATTACTGACTTACAGAGATTGGAGAGAGAATTGATAGAGGTGGTCGCTTGCTGATTTTGTGTTAGGGTCGCCTCTAGAATCATTATGTTTTACCTCTGGGATATCATTGGGACGTTCATCTTCTGTGTTTCTGGTGCTCTCGCCGGGAAGCAATTGAAGATGGATTACTTAGGGCTTTTCTTGCTAGCTCTGATCACTGGTGCCGGTGGCGGTGTGCTACGTTCAATCTTGTTAGGTGACTTGCCGCCCGTCATCTTGACCTCTCCTGACTATGTCGTGGCGGCAGCAGCGGCAGTTCCTGTTTCGATGCTGTTTGGCAATTTGTGGCAGCGTTACAATCGGCTTGTGAGTATTGTTGATGCTTTAGGTATTGGTATTTTTACCTGCTTGGGGGCTCGTATGGGCGTTGAGCATGGACTGAGCTGGTGGGCCTGTATGGGCTTAGGGATGGTCTCGGCTACTTTTGGTGGAGTGGTGCGAGACATTATTAGAAACGAAGTGCCTCTCATTTTCAGAAAAGAGATCTATGCAACAGCGGCTCTATTTGGCGCAGGGATGGTCCTAACTCTAGATGCTTTTGGAGCGCCTAGTGAGGTGTCTCTCTCGCTTTCAGCTCTGACGACTGCTGTCATTAGACTTTTAGCGATTCGTTATGCGATAAACTCTTCCACTCATTAACGAAAAAACTCCGACCAACAAAGTTGGACGGAGTTTAGGGAAATATTATCTCCGTACGGCTTATGCGTAAACAACAACGATAGAGTCTAGTTTCTTGTCGTCTTTGAGAGTGTCAGAAAGGATTACAATCGGTGTCCCAGTTAAAATTCCTACGTTATCCTTCAAGAAAGTAATAGCATCATTGATGGTGGTCATTGGCTTGGATGAGAAGGGAAGGACGTGAGGCTCGATTCCGCGACCTAGTGCTAGACGACGGCAAGTTGCAGCTTCTGGTGCGAAAGCGTGGATGGGAGCTTTCGGGCGAAGGAGTGCTGCTTGAACAGCCATGTCACCACGACGTGTGAATACCACTAGGTGAGCATTGGGTAGAGAGTCAACCAGTGTAGTCGCAGCGCGAATAACCTTCTGCTTGTCAGTTGCAAGTATTGCTAGGGCGTCATTTCCAACTGAACCTTCGCGTTCCATACGCTTAGCGATACGGTCAAATGTCTCAACACAGCGAACTGGGTAGTCACCAGTGGCTGTTTCGCCTGAGAGCATGATTGCGTCTGCTTCCTCGTACACAGCTGTGGAGACATCTGTCACTTCAGCACGTGTAGGAGTAGGGTTGGTGATCATGGACTCGAGCATGTGAGTCGCTACGATTACGCGGCGGCCGAGTGCGTGGCAACGCTGTGTGATACGGCGCTGAATGATTGGAAGTTCTTCAACGTGGACTTCGATGCCTAGGTCGCCACGGGCGATCATGATGATGTCAGAGGCGACGATAATGTCGTCGATATTCTTGATCGCTTCCTGATCTTCTACTTTAGAAACGATGTCAGCCTTGCCGCCGAGTTTTTCCATTTCAGCGCGAAGCTCATTTACGTGTGCTGCATCTCGAACGAATGAGCCAGCGATGTAGTCTGCACCGCACTCTACAGCGAGAGCGAGATCCTTATGGTCTTTTTCTGTGAGAGCTGGAAGGTTGAGGCGTGTGCCAGGAAGGTTGATGTGGCGGCGGTTGCCGATGGTGCCTGCAGTGAGAACTTCGCAGATGAGGTAGTCATCGTACTTTTCATCAATGCGCATGAGCATGGTGCCGTTGTCTACAACGAGAGTCGCGCCTGCTGCGACGTCGTCCATCATTCCTTCATAATTGACTGTAGTCGAAAATGGGATGGTGGCTTCTTTGGATTGGCGGCGGATTTCGAACTTGTCACCGACCTTGAGAGAATATGGGGCTTCTAGGTCACCAGTACGGATAGAAGGTCCTTGAAGGTCGAAAAGAATGGCAGTGTGCCTGTTCTTTTCTTCAGAAATATCACGAATAATTTTCACGAGCTCACGGCATTTGTCGTGCTGAGCGTGGCTCATATTCATGCGGAAAACATCAACGCCTGCGTCAATGAGGTTAGCAATGGCTTCAGCTGAGAAAGTTGCTGGGCCGAGGGTAGAAATGATACTAGTTTTGCGGAACATTGTGGTGAATGAGTTATGCAATTTTAAAAAATTGAAAAAAGCTAATTAACTTGCCGGGAGCCGCGATCCTACTGCATTTGCTACCTCTGGCAAGCCTTGGGTTTAGATTGGAGAAATGCGTTTAATTGTTTTAAGAAATACTCTTCATGCCGAGTAGTTGTGCGGCCTTAGTTTCATCGTTTTTGGAGAGCTTGAGGGCGTACCGTTTGAGTTCTTCAAAAAGTTGAATATCATGATTTTCAGCACTGAGTGAGAAAAGTTGGCTGATCAGTGTGTCGATTTCTGCCTCCGATCTGAGCGATACGCCGATAGGGATATCGTTGGCGAGTAGTACATCAGAAGTGGAGAGAGCAGCGGCTCGAGCCATGGTGTTTTCCAGTTCACGGACATTTCCTGGCCATTTGTGCTCTTGGAGAACCGTGATAGCTTCTCCTGAGAGGCGGATGCGGGCCAAACCATTTTTACGGGAAATTTTACGGAGAAAAAATTCGGCTAGGAGGGGGATGTCTTCGATGCGTTCGCGAAGTGGTGGTAGGCGGAGTTCTACTACGTTGAGTCGATAATAAAGATCTTCACGGAAGCGTCCTTCGCGTACTTCTTGTGCGAGGTCTTTGTTAGTTGCTGCGACGATTCTAACATCGCTGCTTAAGACTTCGTTTCCGCCGACTCGTGAGAAGGTTCCTTCTTGGAGGACTCGGAGAAGTTTGACTTGGACAGGCAGAGGCATGTCGCCAATTTCATCGAGGAAGAGTGTGCCGGCGTCGCATTGTTCGAATCTGCCAGCGCGCTTGGCGGCTGCGCCAGTGAAAGAACCCTTTTCATGGCCGAAGAGTTCACTTTCGAGAAGGTTTTCAGGGATAGCGCCGCAGTTGAGGGCTACCATTTCGTTTTGTCTCCGTGGGCTGTATTGGTGGACAGCATTTGCGACAAGCTCTTTACCTGTCCCGCTCTCACCATAAATAAGTACTGGAGCGTCTGTGCGAGCGACACGTCCAACGGTTTTAAACACGTCTTGGAATGCACGTGAAACACCGATGACTTGGAGTCGACCACTTTGGTCAGGCATGGTCTGTTTGTGTTCAAAGGCGGTACGGCGGCCTTCGATGACTTGCCACGCTCTTTCAATCACGCTGCGGAGCTCAAATACGAGGGATTCTTTTTTTAGAATATCGTGTGCCCCTTGTTGGCTGGCTTTGATGATTTGAGCTGTGCCAGGAAATGCTGCAGTGATGATGACTATGATGTCTGGATTGATCGCTTTCAGTTGGCTTAATAGCTCGAGCCCGTCAATGGGCTGAAGAGCGATGTCAGAGATGACGAGATCCACTGTGGTTTTCTCACATACTTTGGTGGCGTTGCTCGCATTGTCGCAGCGCAAGATACGGATGCCTTCGGCTTGGAGGTGCTTAGTGGCCCAGTCAAGGTAGTCGTGGTCTGTGTCGACTAGAAGGAGTGTGCGTTCATCTTTTGTAGCTATTTCTGACATGTGTGTGTGTGTCGTGCAACCCAGAGGTCTGGATTGCCGTTGAGGGGTTAAAGTGCACCAAATCGTCGCTGTCGACCACTGAAATGTGCGACAGCTGCGGTGAGGTCAGACTCGCTGAAATCTGGCCAAAACTTATCGAGGATGACAATCTCAGCATAACTGAGTTGCCATAATAAAAAGTTAGATAGCCGTAGTTCTCCCGAGGTGCGAATAAGCAGGCAGGGGTCTGGTTGGCCCGCTGTGTAAAGGTGGTTGGTGACAGTGTCGTTGTCGATAGTGTTGATGTCGAGTTCGCCATTTTTCACTTTTTCCGCGATAGCACGAGTGGCATCGACTATTTCTTCGCGGCCACCATAGGAGAGTGCCAGATTGAGGGTGAGAGCTGTATTGTTTTGGGTTGTTTCTATGGCGAGTTCGAGCTGCTTGCGCGTCTTAGCCGGAAGCATGTCGGTTCGGCCAATGGCGTTTAGCCGCACATTTTGCTTCATCATCTCCTTGGTCTTCTCTTTGAGAAATCGCTCAAGGAGCTGCATGAGTGCTTTGACTTCTGATTCTGGACGGTTCCAGTTTTCAGACGAAAATGCATAAAGTGTGAGGAATTTTACTCCAAGGTTTTTGCAGGCTTCCACGGTGCGTCGGACAGACTCAGCTCCGGCTCTATGTCCAGCTATGCGAGGTAGTCCACGTTGTTTAGCCCAACGACCGTTTCCATCCATGATGATGGCGATGTGTTCTGGAGCGGATGCTTCAGAATGAGTTAGAGGTGTGTGTTCGTGCAGCTTGCTCATTCGGATGCAGAAGTTCTGCACTTTTGTAACGCAGATTGCAAGTGTATCCTAGCTGATGAGAGCTGGCTGGAATGGATTGACTTGCCAAAAAGATCCACAGCTTCGTATGGTGTTAGGTATGGCTAAGTTTGTGCTCTCACTCGACCAAGGAACTACGAGTTCTCGCTCCATTCTCTTTAATCAGGAGGGGGAGATAGTGGCCGTTGCTCAGTATGAGTTCAGCCAGTATTTTCCTCAGTCAGGCTGGGTAGAGCATGATGCTAACGAAATCTGGCAAATGCAGCTAAAGACAATGGAAGAAGTGTTAGCGAAAGCTAACGCTACAACTGAAGATCTTGCTGCTATTGGGATTACAAATCAACGCGAAACTGTGTTGCTTTGGGATCGGCTTACAGGGGAGCCGATTGCAAATGCGATTGTTTGGCAGGACCGGCGTACGGCCGAAACCTGTAGACTAATGAAGGAGGCTGGATCTGAACAATCAATTTCTGCGATCACTGGTCTTCGGCTTGATCCCTATTTTTCGGCGACAAAGGTAGAATGGTTATTGGATAATGTGGATGGCGCTCGTGGGCGAGCAGATGCGGGCGAGTTGTGTATGGGGACTATCGACTCATGGTTGATTTATAAACTCACCAATGGTGAGAGACATGTGACGGATGCTTCTAACGCTAGTCGCACACTTTTATATAATCTCAGGACGGGTCAGTGGGATGATACCTTATTAGAGAAGTTTCATGTGCCTAGGGCTGTTCTACCAGAGATTGTAGATAGCTCGGGAGAGGTGGGGAAATGGCGCGGTGTGCCGATTTCTGGGGTAGCAGGTGATCAACAAGCGGCCTTGTTTGGGCAGGGTTGCTTTGAGCCCGGTATGGCGAAAAACACCTATGGTACTGGCTGTTTCTTATTACTGCATACTGGCGATCGGATAGTGCAGTCGAAAAACCATTTGTTGACCACGGTGGCCTGGCAATTGAATGGGAGGAGAGAATATTGTCTTGAGGGCTCCGTGTTTGTTGGAGGCTCATTGTTCCAATGGCTGCGAGATGGACTGCAGATTTTTGAGGATATGGAAGAGTTTAATGAGCTAGCTCATTCAGTGAAAGATAGTGGGGGCGTCGTTATTGTGCCCGCGCTGGTAGGACTTGGGGCTCCGCATTGGGATCCTTTTGCGCGGGGATTGATCACAGGGCTTAGCCGAGGATCTACTAAAGCTCATATTTGTCGTGCGGCCATGGAAGCCGTTAGTTTTCAAGTGGTCGAGCTACGTGAATGTATGCAGCGCGACGCTCAGAATAGAATTGATGAATTACGTGTGGATGGTGGAGCATGCGAAAGTGAGTTATTAATGCAGATCCAGTCGGATTTAATGGACTGCGATTTAGTGAGACCAAAGGTATTAGAGACTACCGCTTTTGGAGCTGCAGCGCTGGCTGGTTTAGCTGTTGGGTTCTGGGAATCGAAAGCTGTACTGAGCGCTAAAACGGGAGCTGTTAGGCGCTTCAGTCCGAATATAGATACTTCAGATCGTGAGGCATTGAGGCGTGGCTGGGATAAGTCTATAGAGCGAGCTAAGCTGTAGACTGGTCTGCTCGTCTCTTATAGATTGAGTTCCGTGAGGCTGGGGAAGTCATCGGGTCTTAGTTGACCTTCCCAAATGAGTTTTCGTTCACTTTCATCAATGAGAACATCATTGATGCTGGCATGTCGTTGCGCCATTAGTCCATTTTCATCGAACTCCCAATTCTCATTGCCATGGGATCGTATCCATTGGCCTGAGTTGTCCTGCCATTCGTAGACGAATCGGACGGCTATACGGTTCGCTTCATAGGCCCAGACCTCTTTGATTAATCGGTATTCAGTTTCATGCTCCCATTTCTTCTTTAGGAAGGTGATGATCTGATCACGACCACGGAGGAATTCTGCTCTGTTGCGCCAAACACTATCAGGTGTGTAGGCTAGTGAGACTTTAGTGGGGTCTTTAGTATTCCAAGCATTCTCTGCCATACGCGCTTTTAATGCAGCGGACTCAGCATCAAACGGCGGAAGTGGCGGACGAGGTTCTATTTCTGAGCTCATATGTGGGAGTGTAATCGAGGCAGCTAAAATACTAAACCCCCTAATGTTTAATGGCTAAAGTTTACCACTTTTTGTAGGGCAAGAACTTGCCATTCATTGTGACGACAACCCTGTCTCCTTTTGGGTCTTCTTGCTTGGCAATATCACAGGTGAAGTCGATGGCGCTCATGATACCATCTCCAAATTTCTCGTGGATGCATTCTTTGATCGCGCCTCCATAGACATAGGCAATTTCGTAAAAACGGTAAATGAGAGGGTCTTTAGAAACGAGGTCTGTATCCATTGCTTTCATCGGACAGACTGTGAGCGCAGTAGCGACCGCGTCATCTAAATCCAAAAATGAAGCGAGCTGGTTCGCGTCTTCTGGGCTTAGACTATTTTGTCCCAAGCATGCTGATGCCGTGAAAATATCTGATAAGCCGATAGCTGTTCCAATATCTACCCAACTAACACCTTTTGATAGTTTTGCGCTGAAGATGGCTTCGGTCATTTCAAGTTTTGTCATTTTTAATATATATGTTTTGTTTGGTTTTTTTGAGGATGCATAATGGATTTGTGGGAGGTGAATCTATATGAAGGATAGATGTGTTGCTTCAATCTATCAGTGCTTCTTTTTTGCACACATATCAGTACGGGTGATATGTCTTTTCATCTGTAGGATAGGTGTGGAAGGAACCACGACCGCCATCCATAACAGTAAACCGCCAGTGACACATAGTGTGAGCTTAGCTTGGTTGAAGATTGCTGAGCATTGTTTCTTCAAAGATGCCATGGGTGTGTTTATTTCACCGTGCTGATATGAGCTCTTTTCAGTGAACTCATAGTTAGCTATTGCTGTGTTATTATTCTTTGATGCATTCATAACTTACTTTCTACAGTTTGGGAATAAGCAGTAGCTGTGCCGATATGTGTTCTGTAAGGTGATACAAATTAATGATTTAGATTAGTGGATCTGGTGTTAAATGGTTGATTCTCTTGCTCACTTGTGCTAGTGGCGTTCAGTTGGTCAGGTTTAGAGTATGTGGTGCACGAAAAAGGCGGATCGACCTTGTGATCAATCCGCCCTGTAAAGTGGCTGTATGCTAATTGTAGCTTATTCGGCTTTCCCTTTTTTGTAGTGTGTTAGGTAGATTGGGAGGCCAACTAAACCAAGTCCGCCTACGATGTTACCTAGAACTGTTGGGATTTCGTTCCAGATGAAAAACTCAGGGATAGTGATGTCAGCTCCCATGGTCATTGCGAATGGGAAGAGGAACATGTTCACTACTGCGTGTTCGAAGACCATGAAGAAGAAGCACATGATTGGTGCCCACATGCAGAAGAACTTCCCGATTGATGATCTTGCGTAGATGGCGCCGATGACACCCATAGATACCATCCAGTTACACATGATTCCGCGGACGAAGCATGTAAGCCATCCCATGACTCCGTATTTTTCAAAACCAAGAGTTCGGCCTTCACCTACTTTAGCGAGTAGTTTGTGGAAGGCTGGGAATATCTCAGAAGTTTCACCTGAGTAGCCATATCTCACACTGAATGACGCGAGGAATACAACAAAGAGGGCTCCGACAAAGTTAGAGCAGAAAACGAGGAACCAGTTACGGAAGACTTTAGCCCAGGTGCAGCCTTTATTACCGGCGATGACCGGGAGTGGGGCGAGGGTGAATACTCCTGTGACTAGGTCAAACTTGAGCATATTCAGCATGATGAAGCCGATGGGGAATAATATGGCACCGAAGATTAAGCTGCCAGTTTTAGTGATTACAGTAAGTGCAAAAAACGCGGCAAGTGTGAGGAGCGCGCCGGCACCGATGCCTCGGATGATCGTGTCTTTTGTAGACATGAAGAGTTTTTCCTCTCCCGCTTCGATCATTTTCTTTGCCAATTCATTGGGTGGTAAATAGTCCATATCTTTGCTGTTTTATTATTTGTATAGTTGGTGGAGTGTATAAGTTCGACTGATCACAGATTACTCGGTGTTATCCTGTTTCGGGTTGGATTATATATGTTATATGAATGTCAAAATAATGACGTTCATTGTATACTCTCCGAACACTTGGAATATCTATTCACGGGCTACATGAGCTTGAGCAATAGTTGTGCCATGCCAATTTGGGTTAAGCCTGTATTTATGCTCGTTGACATGAATTTTATTAATAAGTGGCTTAATGGTTTAATTCCTTCGGTAAGTGTGGGGTCCTAGACGCAAAAAAGCTCGCCGTGGTATGGCGAGCAATAAATCAAAAGGGTAGTTGGCTACTTGACCTGAGGATACCGCTTGTAGCTAGGTCCGAGGGCGCTTCTGTAGACTAGCCTGGAGGCCACTGCATTTGACGGCCTGCTAAGATGTGCAAATGCAGGTGAGGCACTTCTTCTCCTCCGTGTGGCCCATTGTTAATCACAGTTCTGAAACCGCTCTCCGTGATTCCTTCTTGGTGTGCGACTTTGTTCACTGTGAGCATAAGGTGGCCTAGTGTGGCCTGGTCCTCACTGGAGCTTTCGGAGATTCTAACAATACGTTTTTTAGGGACGACAAGGAGGTGTATGGGAGCTTGTGGATTGATATCGCGAAAGCAGATACAGAGATCGTCTTCGTGGACGATGTCTGCAGGGATTTCACGATCAATGATCATTTCGAAGATAGTTTTATCTGACATAGTAAGGAGAGTTGATTTCTGGATCATCATAGCACACATGTGCTAGTCTTGCTTATCGTCGCCTTTCTTCTTCCCTTTGAGCATGGCTTCTATGAATGCATCGATTTCGCCATCCATGATAGACTGGATGTTGCCACTTTCTTCTCCAGTGCGTAGGTCTTTGACCATTTGGTAGGGCTGGAAAACGTAGGAACGAATCTGGCTGCCCCACCCAATGTCACCTTTTTCTGAATATTCACGCTCAGATTCAGCTTTCTGTTTGTCTTCCTCCATTTGATAGAGTTTCGCTTTGAGCAATTCTATTGCCAGTTCTCTGTTACGCAGCTGTGAGCGTTCCTGAGTGCAGCGGATCACAATGCCAGTAGGCTTGTGCTTGAGGATGACAGCAGTTTCGACCTTATTTACATTTTGTCCACCGGCTCCACCTGAGCGAGCAGTTTGGATGTCTATATCAGCAGGGTTCATATCGATCTCGATATTTGTATTCATCTCAGGGGTGGCATCGATAGAAGTGAATGATGTGTGGCGCTTGCCAGCTGAGTCAAATGGAGAGATACGAACGAGTCGGTGCACACCACGTTCATTCTTCAAATAACCATAGGCATATTCGCCATCTACTTTGATCGTAGCACTCGAAATTCCAACTGTGTCACCTTCAGCATAATCTACTGTAGTAACACTGAAGCCCTTGCTTTCAGCCCAGCGTGTGTACATGCGTAAGAGCATCGCAGCCCAGTCGCAGGCTTCGGTGCCACCAGCTCCGGAGTTAATGGTGAGGTAGCAGCTAGAAATGTCAGTTGGCTTGTCTAGTAGTACAAGGAGCTCGAAGGACTCGAGAGTTTTTGAAATCTCAATGAACTCGATAGCTACTTCGTTCGCGGAGTCTGCATCCTCATATTCCTTAGCGAGGTTGATGAGTTCAAGAAGGTCTGAGTAGCGTTGCTCAAGCTCGAGCAATGGATTAAGCTTTCGTTTGATGACATTGCCTTCAGCCACTGTTAGCTGAGCTTTATTTGAATCATCCCAAAAAGACCCTTCGGTCATTTTGGCCTCAATTTCATGAAGTTGAGACTCGAGAGTAGGAATGTCAAAGGTACCTCCTGAGTGTCGCGAGACGGCTCTTGATAGAGTCCGTGTCGACCGCCAGGAGGTCAGCGTTATATGGTTCAGACATGGGTCCCTTGTGCGATGATCAAGGGAAGATTACAACTTAAAATAGCCAAGTATATGGGCCTAAGTTGTACTTAAATATCCGCTGGAAAAGGTGTGGCGGATAAGCGCAGTTTCTGGTCCTCGTTTGAGTACGCCTGATTTTGTTCTATTGGTGAGGTAGCGGTTGTTGCGACAGCTACTGTGGTACAAATAGATATTAGGGTGAAGACCTTGAACGCGACAGGGTGGAGGTTTTCTTGACTGCGGCTAAGAGTGTTTACTCTTTTTCTAAGGGAGGATTGGTAAGCCATAGACAGGGTTGAGCATAGTAGAGGTCTATTTTTGAGCATTTCCTCTGCGACATTACACAGAGCTGTAATGTAACTTTTCGAATCTACGCCCTTATCTAGGATTGCTGCGTCTACAGCAAACTCACATTGATAGCGCAGGTTACTCTTAAGCATCCAGACTAGTGGGTTCCACCAATAGAGTACACAGTTTACTTGGGCCGCAAGTGAGAGCCAGAGGTCTCTTCTTTGGATGTGGCCAAGCTCGTGAAGGTAAACCATTCGCAGTGTAGCGTTGTCCCAATGGAGTGCATATTGCGGCAAGATAATAGTAGGGCGGAAGACTCCTGTCACGATAGGTGAATGCGCTTCAGTAGAAATTCGGAGAGCTGGGACACTCTTTAATCGAGATTGTTTCGCCGCCAGTTCTAGCTCGTGGGACATACTGCCTGAGTGAATGTGCTTAGTCCGGTCTACCCACTGCGAAAGCTGTAATGCTTGGATACAATAGAAAATCAGCGTTACAGAGGATCCCGCGATCCAGTATGTTAGTAACAGAGTAGGCAGGTCCCAAGTGCTACTGGTGATTGTCTCTGATGAAATAAACCCGACAGGGATTTCCCATTTTGGAACCAATAAAAAAAGTGGAGAAAATAGCAGCAGCAGCACCATTCGAGCTGTGAAGCGTGATGCCTGCACTAGGTTTCTGCGAGCCAGTAGCTGGCTGAAACAATACGCGATTACAGGTAATGTAATGCAGAGGAGGAACATAGCTACTTGTCATGTACCATTTTACGGATCTCGTCAATTTCAGATTTTGTAAGATTCTCATCACTTTCGTCTAACAAGGCTGCAATTAAATTCTTAGGCTTGTTATTAAAGAAGGTAGACAGAAGATTTTTAATAGCTGAGTTGCGTGCTTTTACCTCTGTGATTGCAGGGGTGTAGATATAGCGTCTAGATTCCTTGCTGTGATTGAGCATTCCCTTATTTTCGAGAGTAACGAGGAGTGCGCGAACTGCGGAATAGGATGGTGGATCAGGAAGGTTTTCTAGAACTTCTTTTGCCGAGGCTTTGCCCAATCGATAGATGATATCCATCATTTGTCTTTCTCTGCGGGAGAGTTGACCATTTTCGAGTCTATCCATAATTAATTACCTAGCAGATCTTATCTTTAATTCAAATTTAAATGCTATAAAATCAGCATATGATGTTGACGAAATGTTTAAATGCTGTTTTTCTAGCTTTTAATGAACGCTAAAAAACTTTTGTGTGTAGGCTTAATAGGGAGTGTGTTTGGCTGGTTGAGTTCGTGTACATCAACGATGCCAGCTCCAAGTACGTCCGACGCCGTTAGAGTAGGTCGTGACGCTGAACCGAGGTTGGAAGCCTCGTATAGACCAGGCTTAGGCACAGGCTTCGGAGAAGAGGTGGAGTCGTCTATCAGCTATACAGAGTTTAAGCGTAGTGGACAGAAGCCTAGTTCAGTTAATGTAATTTACTATAATGATAAACAGGGAGTAACTAAGATGACGAATGGGTCTAAAGTTACAGGTGATTCGTTGCAAAAAAGCACAGATAGTCTGGTCGAATGGGGGGTGAAGTCACAATGGGGATATGCCAAAAATATCCACTCACAAGGAAAACGTTTTGTAGTTGGTAAAGGGGGGAGCAGATATAGCTTAGTGGTGAAAAATGTGTCTTACTCCCGTGTAGAGATTGTGCTTAGTGTGGATGGTCTAGATGTGATGACTGGCAAGAGCGCTTCGGTGAAGAATCGTGGTTATATCGTCAAGCCAGGTGACACACTTGAGGTGAAAGGTTTTAGAACGAGTGAAGTAGCTGTGGCATCCTTTAAATACGCGAGTGTTTCAGAAAGTTACACACACTTGAAACATGGAAGTACGCGTAATGTCGGGGTGATCGGTATGGCTGTATATCCTGAGAAAGGCGCAGCATCTTGGTATAGGCCTCAGAAGGATATAGAGCGACGTTCGCAAGCTAGGGCATTTGCTGAGGCTCCAGCTGTGAGTGTGAGATGAACTCAGTTGAGTAGATATAAAAAAAGCCGCTAGCATTTACTGCTAGCGGCTCTTTTTATCTTAATAGATGTGTTAAAGCTGGCCTTTAAGGGCCGCGTATTCTTTACGAAGTCCGTCGAGTTCTTCTTCGACTTTGGCCATTTTCTTATGAATGTCACCGAGACGCTTAAGAACTAGAGATATATCTGCATTGCCTTTTTTACGTCGTGGAGATGGTGAGCCAGCCTCTTTGAGCCAGTTACCAATTGTAAGTTGTGAAACTTGAAATTTACGAGAAGCTTCCGCGGCTCCACCGCGTCCATTTTCTGCGTTATGTTTATCTACGAAAGTAAGTATCTCAGCTTTCTCTTTGGTGCTATAGCGCTTGCCTCGGCTCTGTGGTTTGCTGTTGTTCTTAGCCATAATGTTATTGGTGATTATATCATAACCATTTTTTCGCAAGTAATAAATCTAACTGTAAAATGATATGAGATTTCTCGGGTAAGTATACTAATGAGCTCTGAAGAAAAGAGAGTAGTTGACTACTGCGTATGCAGATTACTCCAAGTGAGCTTTAAAAAAAAGTACCGCCATGCCGTCCATAGAATTATGCCACTGATCCGAAAGCTCAGTAGGTGGGAGCCTCCATTGGCCCTCTGTCTTCCTGAAAAGGCATGACATTAAACCTCCGGGGCAGCTCCCTTTATATAAATATCGGCCTGGGCGCGTTCTATAAAGGACGAACATGGTAGCAGGGGAAATATAGGCAATTTTCCGGTGTCGGCAACCCGAATCGTCAACTATTAGAGAGATTGGGTTAAGGGGTTTTGATCTGATTAAGGCGTCTTTCTATGATAGTTGATTGAGCCTGAGCTGTTTTTGTATTTAGCATTGCCATGCGAGTGCGCCGAGCAAGGATGTCATCCGAGGTTCGAGCATAGAGTTTAGTGTAGCATTGCTCAATAAGTTCGCTCGAAATCTCCAGTGAGGGGGATTCATTTAATGTGAATAGTGGCGGACTTGCACCGTTTTCACACAGTTTAAGAACTTTGGTTCTACACGCTCTGTCGGGAAGTGAGTGTGTTTTTATAATCGCATCGATGGTATCTTCTGCCATTTTTCGGCAGGTCGTCCATTTTCCACCAAGAATAGAGACTAGTCCGTCAGGTGCGATATCTATAATATGTTTTCGAGAGAGTGCAGCGGTGTTTCCTTTACCAGCTCGGCTAACAAGTGGTCGAAGTCCAGACCATGAGCATGAGATATCATTCGGGTCAAAGTCGAATGTCTTAGACGCTTCGTGTACTAAGAATTGAATCTCTTGGTCTGATGGGACGGGGTGTAGAACTGGTGATTCGGTAGGAATATCAGTAGTTCCAATTAAGGTATGCTGCTTCCAGGGGATCGCGAAGAGTACTCTTCCGTCAGAGGTCTTTGGAATGATCAGTGCATTGTCAGAGCCTAGGATGTTTTTTGGGACTACAATATGGGAACCACGGCTTGTACGGATGCTCCATTTAATCTCTGAGTGATTTGCTTTTCTAAAGAGGTCGGAGAATATTCCCGTCGCATTGACGATAGATTTCGAGCGCATCTCCCAGCTTTGCGAGGTCTCACGGTCTTCTGCGATTAGTCCCACAAGTTTACCATTTTTGCGGACAAGTTGTTTTGCTGAGACGTAGTTTATTGCAAGTCCACCGCTGGAGTTAATCGCTTGAGCGAAGCCGACACAGAGTGAAGCATCGTCAAATTGTCCATCGGAGTAGGCTATGCCTCCTGATGGGTTGGGTTTCCGATAGTTGGGAAGTGCTTCTTGGAGTTGTGCTTTGTTTAATAGTTCAGCTGGCTGGAGGTTAGCTTTGCCAGCTAAGATGTCATACAGAGCCATTCCAATGCGGTAGTAGTAATGCGCCAGCGGGAGGTGAGTAGGGAGTATGAATCTCTGTGGTCGGCAAAACTCGGCTGCATTCTGGATAAGGAGACTGCGCTCGTGCAAAGCTTCTTTGACCAAGCCCAGTTCGCCTTTTTGTAGATAGCGCACTCCGCCATGAACAAGCTTGGTCGATCTGCTAGAGGTCGCTGCAGCAAAGTCCTCTTGTTCAATAAGTGCAACTTTGTAGCCTCGGGAGGCAGCATCCCATGCTGTGGCAAGGCCTGTAGCGCCGCCGCCGATGACAATGATATCCCATTCTATGTCAGCTTGGGCCTTGGATATAAGTTGCAGACGTGGATCTATAGAGTTCATATTTATACAATTGCTTTCATAGCATAATTTTTAGATATGTTAGATGTGAATTCTCACTTTTTAACAATAGGGCACCGAGGATGTGCTGGGCTAGAGCCTGAAAATACTCTGAGGTCGGTACGTAGGGCTGTCGAACTAGGGTGTAAAATGGTGGAAGTAGACGTGCATGTTGTCGACGGCGAGCTGGTGGTGATTCATGATTTTTCGGTAGACCGTACAACAAATGGCAAAGGAGAGGTGGAGGATTACACGATGACTGACCTGCGCGAATTGGATGCAGGACTGGGTGAACGAATACCTCTGCTAGGAGAAGTGCTGGACCTTTGTTTTATGGCGGGAGTGGCAGTAAATATTGAAATAAAGGGACTGGCGTGCGTGGGTTCCTTAGTTTCATTGATGAAGGAAAGATTATTACCTGAGATCGTAATATCGAGCTTCGATTTGCCTCAACTAGAGGAGTTTCGTTCGAAGTGCGATCATATTCAAATAGCTGTCTTGGTCGATAAATCCTCTCAACTTGATCGAGCATTTGACTTGGCTCAGAGGTTATCCGCTGTTGCGATTAATCCTAGTTTGAAGATTCTTGATAGGAGCTTAGTCGAGCGGGCGCACGTATTAGGCTTAAAAGTTTATTCTTATACTGTGAAAACAGTCGGTGATTACGATCGTGTTCTGGAGTCTGGAGCAGATGGGTGTTTTGCTGATGACCCGCGTATGGTATTAGAGAGATCATGAAAAAAGGTCTGCTGTTGTTATCGATGTTGGCTGTGATGAGCAGCTGTGCAGCCCCGATTAAAGTGGCGACCATTCCTCAGAATCAGAATGTGATATCCGCTATAAATACCATGCCAAGTGGAGGTGGTTATTCAACCCGGTCTGCTGCGCATAACGCATTGAGTCGTTCGATAGGTGTAAATAGTGGTGGGTTATTGCTTAGTCCTAAAGTGGCTCGGCCCAGTTATTGCTCTGGAGCGACTTACTTAGTTTTATTGGAAATGGTCAAGGCTGCCGAAGCGCGTGGTGAATTTAAACTAAGCCAGCAAGAAGCGTTAGCTTTATGTATGACTGGGCAGGCTGATGGGGTAAATGCCTGGGGCCGATGGAATGCTAATGGACCTGGCGCGGCGAAGATGATTCACGACTTAAAATTAGGCTATAATTTCGAGAGTTATGCCAAGGCGCGACCGGGTGATTTCATGAAGATTTTCTGGACCGATGAAATAGGAAAGCATGAGCATGGGCACTTGGTCGTTTACCTAGGAATACACCGTCATCAGGAGGTGGATTATGTGCGTTTTTGGTCCAGTAATCAGCCTAAAGGATATGGAATGAAATCTGTTCTTAAGACCTCGATAAAGTGGGCGATATTTTCACGAGTCACTCAGTTAGAAAACATCAAGCGTGTGGACCAGTTATCTGTAAAGGATCCGTTTTTAGCTGATATGCTTACGCACAGGTTTTCTCGCGCAGAGGTACGTAAAAAAGTGGGGATCCATTAGCTTTGAGGCTTCTAAAGCTAAGCGTTAATTCGCAGCTTTAAGTAGCAGGTTTCTTAATTGATCAGCAGCTTTGAGAGTCATCTTTACTTGTGCTGGTGAAATACTTTCGACAGATTCAGCTAGAAGCGCTGGATGGGTGATTTCTAATTTAGTTTTACCCTCCGTTTCAATGGGGACTGACTTTTCAGTGAGAGAAACCCAGTCGACAGTATCTGTGAGATCAACGGAGTCTTGTGTCCTAAGGATAATCAGTTTTTCAATCTGTTGACCGCGGCTGAGTAATTCCTTTTGAATCTGGGCTGCATGGACGTCTGCTGATTGGCTAAAGGGGGTGAGGACAAAGCGCAGAGTGGTGAGGGGTTTGGCTTCTGCCAGAGCTCGTATGACTGATGGCGTGAGTCCTAGGATCGCTGCATCGCCTCTACTTTTATTCTGATCAAGCTCAATGACGACGATTGTGAAATCGTTTTTCTGAACGCCGGGGATATCGACATAGGATAATCTAAGCATATGCCCATCGACCCTGACTGTATTAGTGTTATCAAATTGCTGACCAGTGCCGCCGGGGCTTACAGCTCCTTGGATAAGGCGGCTCGCTGACTCAATGTTAGATCGGCCAATTTCAGTTTCTAATGAGCGATTTCCAAGAAGAAGAGCGTGTTTCATTCCCGTTTCGATGTCTTTCGCATTGAGGGCGATAGCTACCTTGTACTGGTTGTGTTCTTCCTGTTTCTCGTTGTGGCGCAGATGATTGACCAAACTTAAAACGGAGCCAACAGCTAATCCAATGGGGAGAAGCATAATGATCCACCAATACTTGCGGGCGCTATTCTTATCTACTGAGTCAGACATAGTTGTTGGGGCACTGATGGAGCTGCTTGAGTTAGAGCGCAAGTACTTTAGCGACTGAATCGGCAGCTCTGACATGGCAGCCAGAATCTCCTAGCTTGCTTGAGGTTTCAACGAGCTGGGCTATGACGTTATTGCGGTGTTCGTCATCTGTAAGAAAGCGATCGAGCGCGTGCTGGATATGGCAAGGGTCGGCGTCTCCTTGGATAAATTCTTCGACTACCTGCTTACCCGCGAGAATGTTGACCAAGCCAATGTAGTCGACTTTGATTAACATTTTGCCAATGAAATAAGTGGGCCAAGCGATGCGGTACATCAAGCAATAGGGCAAGCCATAGTAGGCCGCTTCGAGAGTCGCTGTGCCGCTTGCTATGACTCCGCATGCTGCTTTTTGCATCAGCGCGTGGCTGTCTCCTGTGCTGATTTCAATGAGCTCAGTGGATACTTTCGCTTTTGAAATGAGCGATCGCATTTGGAGGGCAAGTTTTTTAGAAGCTGCGGGAGCTTTAAAGCGGAGCGATGGGTGTTCAATGCTAAGTCGTCTAGCTGCTTCTATCATTACCGGGAAGAGTCGTGCGACTTCACGTTCACGGCTGCCAGGGAAAAGCCCGACTAGCTTTGGATCGCGTTCCACGGATATTGTCTTTTCAGCTAGCTCGTCGACGATGGGATGCCCGACAAATTCGGTTGCGAGTCCGGCATCTTGGAAAATGTCTTTTTCGAAGGGGAAAATGCAGATCATTTGGTCGAGGAGCTCGGCCATTTTAGGGATGCGCCCTTTGTTCCATGCCCAGACTTGAGGGCTGATGTAGTAAATGATTTTGGTCTGCGGGAGAGCCTCGCGTACGGCTTTTGCCATGCGCAGGTTAAAGCCAGGGTAATCAATGAGAATGAGGGCGTCTGGCTTGAGCTCAATAATCTCTGCAAGCATGGCATCGAATTGCTGTTTGAACCACTTGTAGTGCTTTAGCACTTCCCAGATACCCATGACAGCAGCGTCTTCTACCCAATCACGGACATTCGTGCTGATAGAATGCATTTCTGGACCGCCGGTGCCACTGAGATCGACTCCGGGAATACGGTCACTGAGAGCATGCATAAGCTCGGCGCCATGCGTGTCTCCGCTGACTTCCCCAGCGATTAGATAGATTGAAGTGCTCGTCACTGGAGGGAATCTATAGGTATGTAAATAGGATGTTTCAAGTTCTGAACGCCAATAGCCATAGAATGGATTCCCTATCTAGGCGTGAAATCGATGATTTCGCCATCATCTGGGATGAAAAGTTGTGTTTCAGGGATGCCAGCCTCGTTGGCTGCGGTTCTGAGAGCCTCGCGGGTGACTGGACAATGATCGAGTGACTCGAGGTGCGTTGCGATGACTCTTGCTTTAGGTGCAGCTTTACAGACTGCGAGCGTTTGCTCGATGTCCATGATGATAGGGGGAGCATCAGGGAAATGTGCTCCGCCAGAGTTAGTGATGATCACGTCTGGCTGCTTCTCCGCGATAAAGCTTTCGACAGCTGGGCACCAGACTGTGTCAGAGGCAATGTAAAGAGACTTCCTATTAGGAGCTTTTAAGAAGTAACCGAGAACATGGCCCATTTTTTGTAGCCATTCACCAGATCCGTGTTCGGCTGGTGCGGGTTCGAAGCAAATGTCATTCCATTCGAATGAATCGGTGAGTGGGTGCAAATTATTGAAGCCTTTTCCTTCAATGGCGTTTGTGTCGATGGGCGCACAGAGAACGGGGAGAAATTTGGGGAGAAGCTGAGCTGCCTCATCATCAAAATGGTCAGGGTGAAGGTGAGTGAGCATGATGAGCTCAGCGTCTGCGATGACTGCTTCAGGAGCCATAGGTAGCTCGACGGTAGGGTTTGGCTGAATTCCAGCAAAGGGAGGGAGAACTCCAGCGGGGGAGAGAAAAGGGTCTAAGAGGAGGATGTGCCCATTGTATTGGATGCGGAGGGTAGCGTTGCGGATTAATTGAATTTTCATGAGGGATAAAAAAGTGAGCGCCCTACATTACATGAGGGCGCTCCTTAGGTAAAGAAAATGCAATAAAAGCCTTTTAGAATGAGGACTTCGCCTGAGTTAGGACGGCGTCAGCATCGGGGCGCTTTTTCTTTGTGCCTGTTAGGACGGACTTTATGATGCCGTCTTTCCCAATGAAATATGTGGCCCAGAGCTCTTTACTGTACTCTTTAGTGAGTGTGGTGGGAGAGTCGTTGAGTATAATGTCAAACTTGGTTTTAGCGTATGCTTTTTTAAGTCCATCGAGTCCTTCTTTGTTTTCACGGAGGACGCAGATGAGTTCCGCATCGAGAGCTTTGAATGCTTCTTGTTGTTTTTGCAGCTCAACTAGCTGCACCATGCAGAATGGTCACCAAGCCGCTCGGCTGAAGATGAGAATGACATTTTTTTTGCCTTTGTACTGAGCTAGAGAAACGTCTTTATTGTTTTGGTTTTTGAGGGTGAAGCCAGGGGCTTCTTTGCCGACAAGTTCCTGGTTGAGCTCTTTGGATTCAGCAAAGGCACTGGCAGCCATGACTATAGAGGCTGACGCGATGAGTGGAATACGCATAACATCAATGTGAGGGTGGCGTTGAGGCTTTATTCCATCCTTTCATCTAATAAAAAATGGCAGCCCGTAGATCGAGCTGCCATTATGTTGAAAATTGAGATTATTTTTCTAAGCCTTAAGTGCAGGGAGTTCCTTCGCTATTGGCGAGTGCTCGGAAGTCTTCGACGAGCTGCTTAGAGATGGGGCCAGGTGTGCCGTCACCGATGAGACGCTGGTCGTACTTTACCGCTGGGATGACTTCCGCCGCTGTACCAGTGAGGAAAATTTCGTCTGCGGTGTAGAGATCATAGCGAGTCATGGACTTCTCTTGGAGCTCAAGGCCAGCATTTTCACAGAGTTCAAAAATGACTTGGCGGGTGATTCCATCGAGCGAGCCATCTGAAACTGGTGGGGTGCAGAGCTTGCCCTTTTTGACGACAAAGATGTTATCACCAGTGCATTCAGCTACGTAGCCTTGTTCATTGAGCATGACGCCTTCGATGACACCTGCTTGGATACACTCAATTTTAGCCATGATGTTATTGAGGTAGTTGAGCGACTTGACCTGCGGTGAAAGTGACGCAGGAGTTGGGCGACGTGTGGCACAGGTGATGAGTTCTAAGCCTTTAGTGTAGTTTTCCTCAGGATAGAGCTGGATCGCTGCGGCGATGATGAACATGGAGGGTGTTGGGCAGAGATAGGGGTTGAGTCCCAGGCCGCCTTCACCACGTGTGATCACCAGTCGGACGTAGCCGTTGATGAGTCCGTTCGCTTTCACTGTGTCGACCGTGGCTTTACAAATCTCTTCCAGTGTCCACGGGAGAGTCATGTGGATTGCTTTGGCTGAGAGAATGAGGCGTTCGATGTGTTCCTCGAGACGGAAGACGCGACCGCTGTAGAAACGGATGCCTTCGAAAATGCCGTCGCCGTAGAGAAGGCCGTGGTCAAATACGGAAAGCTTGGCTTCGTCTTTGTTGACGATATTTCCGTCGAGCCAGATTTGTTGTTGGTCGCTCATAGTGCAGTGTGAAAATTTTGGACAAAGTAGTGAAACGGAGACTGAATGCAATCCTTTTAGAAAGGGCAACGCTTTACACTATGTCATCCACTGCATCGGTGATTAGAATGATCGGAAATTCACACTTTTCAGTAGAGAAATAGCGAGTAGGCTGTTGCCAATGGAAACTTTGCTAGATGTACTCGCCAATTCTTTTACTTGGGGTCTTATCATTGGACTCGGGCTGGTGTTTTTTGTTTGGAGATCAGGTGCGAAAGATAAGAAATTTCTCAAGACTGAGCTTGTTCGGGTGAAAGAAGAAAATGGGGAGCTCCAGTCTCATCTAAATACTCAACTCAAGATTAATGCCAAGGGGAACGAGTTGCTGCAGAACCAACTCGACGAGTTCAGAGAGCAAAACGAGACTCTTCGAGTAAATCTCAACGCAATCCAGCAAAAGCCTGGGAAGGTAGAGCTTCGTAGGCTTGAAATCATGGAGACAGCTATCAGCGTCTTGCGCGAGCAAGCACCTGGTTTTGCCCCAGCATGGGAAAAAGCGCTACGTGAGGCCGAGGATGATTACGTCGCTGCTGAAGGGGGCTTAAAAAAGTTGATGCGCAAGGTCGTTCCGAGTTTCCGGTCTACGCCCGATAGAGGTGGGAAAGTGGAGGAGATCGAAGATAAGTCTGAATAGGGACTTTCCGGGTAGAGATGGGCTGAGCAGTGAGTGGCTAGTGCTATTGCGCCATATCAGAGGATTTATGGCACTGGTAGTTTTTCAAGAACCTGGGGTAAAGATTGACTCGTTATTTCGACAGTTTTCTGTTGCGCAGTTGTACCAGAAATAACTGAGATATGAGTAGCTGGTACATCCAAAGCTTTCGAAAGTAATTTAATCACGGCTTTATTGGCTTTCCCTTTTTCTGGTGGCGCCTGAACTTTTATTTTAAGTGATTCACCTAACCAGCCAACAATTTCATTGCGCGTGGAGTGATCAACTACTTTGCCATCGACATCCCGTTTGGCGAAATACGAGCACTGGATCAGTGGATGAGACGCCGCTTGAGGTTCTACTACTGGAAATAGTGGGGAAGGCCGAGGGCAAGAAGGCGAAACCTCCTGAAACTCGGCATCAATAAGAACGTGGTTCATCAAGCAAGTCGCAGCCGGAAAGGGTACTGGCGGATGAGTCAAATGCGCTTGGTTCGCTGAGCGCTGACCAATGAATGGCACGAACAGCAGGGATTGCTTAGTCTAGAAAAACAGTTGATTTTTATTCGTTATCCCAAGGATCCTAAAAGCGCCAAAGGGTAGCAAGTGACGGATTGGAACCGCCGTGCTACGGACCCGTATGGCCGGTGGTGTGGTGGGCGGTAGTTAAAATCTACCGCCCACCCGATTCGACATTAGTTAGTTCTACGACGGCGAACTACAAAGCTTAGTGCTCCCAGTCCAACGAGAAGAGCTGATGATGGTTCTGGAACTGCAGCCACCTGAAAAGAGACTGTGTTTCCCCCACCGCTAAATGAACCAGAATCTCCAATAGTAAACCCTGCAGTAGCATAGCTAGTATTAGTGTATGTAGCAGAACCTGTTATTTGTGTTCCAGCGGTGTACAGTGGTCCAGATGCATACCAATAGGAGCCATCAAAACCAAAGTTGTCACCTGACTTCACTCCCCCAGAAAGACTGGTAGAGGTCCAATTGCCAGAGTCTAAAACGATCCCCGATGTGATATAATCATCATGATCTCCAGTCAGAGAGTAGAAGTTACTAGGAGTGGATTGAACAAAGGTTCCAGAACTTGGAGAGTCTGATGTCCAACTATCCAAAGTCCCGCTGTAGGAAAAGACTAAATCATTACCTACTTCATTAATTGTCATTGTCATCGCTGCATTCGCTCCCCCAACGAGCGATCCGATTGTGATTAGAGTTGCAGCTAGGGTAGCCACTTTTTTTGTTGTTTTCATTTTTGTTGTTCTTTTAGAGAAAGTGTTGTGATTTATATTCTTTGTCGAACGTAAAGCACACCAACCGAGTACTCGGCCAGAAAGCTTTGGATTAAAATTTAAGGATTGAATGTAGTGAAAGGTGAGTCGCGCTCAAA
>NZ_JBPOGE010000002.1:0-367255 GCF_051252225.1 Rubritalea sp. | reverse complement strand
CGCACCGCTCCTTCGTCACGCCTTGATTGACCAGGAAATCACTCCAGCATTAGTCTCTTTTGAATCGCAGAGTGGTATTAGGCTAGATCAAGGTGAACCGCGAATAGAATTGTTACCACCACTCTACTGCTACACGCACTAGGATTCTTTCATGAGTTGGCAAGGTGAGCTTGGCTTTCGGCCAAGGAGAGATGTGCATTTCAGCCTATGGATTGGCTTCGCCTGCTCCAAAGCCTGCTATGATAGATCGCCTACGGCGATTGAGAGATCCTGTAGTTTTTTGAGATAGAAAAGGCTGGGAACGCTTTGGAGCGGCCCAGCCCTAGAGTTTACTGCAGTGTTTTTGTCGCCTCCTTAGTTTGCTAGAATGGAGCGGGAGCCCATTCTGGGATGCCAGATTCCTTGAGCTGCTTGTCGTAGCGGTGCTTGAAAGGCTGGTCTTCAGGCTTAATGGTAGGGAGGCCTTCGTTGACCATGAGTGGCTGGACTGAGTCCCACCATTTGTCGTAAGACTTACGGAGGCGGTCAACCACTTCTGGGTACTGAGAAGCGACATTGTTAGTTTCACCTGGGTCTTTGGAAATGTCGAAGAGTTCCTTGTTGTTATCGAGGCGCCATTGCTGGGTGCGGACGGCGCATTTTTTGTATTTGAAATCTTCGCGCTTCCCTTCTGGCCAGCGACCACAGTGGATGAAGAGCTCTCGGTCGTCCCACTCTGCATTGGCATTCTTAAATAATGGAAGGAGTGAGCGGCCTTCGAGTTCCTGCATTTCAGCGGGAAGTTGAACGCCTGCGAGCTCGCAGACGGTCGGGTAGATGTCGAGGTGGGCAGTGAGAGCATCAATGTCGACTCCTTGGCCGAGCATGCCTTTCCACTGAATGAAAAATGGGACATGGGTGCCACCTTCGAATGGAGAGTTTTTACCACCTCTGAGGCCTGCATTGAAATAAGGAATCTCCTTGGTAGAGCCTTTTCCTACAGCACCATTATCGGTCATGAAGATGACGATGGTGTTCTCTAGGGCGTTCCATTTTTCAAGGTTTGCCATTAAGCGGCCGAAGTTATCATCGATATTTTCGACCATGCCAAGGCGTGCAGCGGAGTCTTCTGAGGCACCGAGTTCGAGAAAGCGCTTCTTGTATTTTTCGGGTGCCACGAATGGACCATGTGGAGCGTTTACTGCGATGTAGGCGAAGTAGGGGGTCTCTGTAGTCTGCTGTTGTTTGATCCATGACATTGCAGCATCGAAGAAAAGATCGGTGCAGAAGCCCTTAGTTTTCACGACGGTGTCGTTATGTAGTAGGACATTATCGAAATAGACATTCTCTTCATTGACTGGGAAATCGCCGTACTGAGTCTGGCCAATTCCGCCAGCACCGTGCATGATGACTTCATCGAATCCGCGGCTCTGCGGGAGGTATTCTGGCTCGTCACCGAGATGCCACTTACCGAAGAGGCCGGTGGAGTAGTCGGCAGTTTGCAATGCCTGCGCCAGTGTGAAGGTGTCCAGAGCCATGCGTTCGCGCTGGAGAATAGTGTGGGTGACGCCATTTTTAAATGGAGCGCGGCCACTCATCAGAGCTGCACGGGTGGGTGCGCAGGTCGGGCTGACTTGAAAGTCAGTGAGACGAGTCGCGCCTCCGTAAAATTTATCAATATTCGGGGTTTTCACCAAGGTGTTACCCATGCAGGAAAGGTCGCCCATGCCTTGGTCATCGGTGATCACTACGATGATGTTAGGCTTGCTGCCTTCTAAAGTTTTCGCGGATGCACCGGTAACGAGCGCTGTGGCCAAGACGAGGCGAAGTCCGAGTGTTAGGTTTATTTTCATACTGTGTTGCTAGAAAAAGCTATAAGGAAGAAGCGAGAGACGTGTCGGGTGTCTCTCGCTAATTCACTGTGTTTACATGATTATGCGACATGCCGCCAAGTCTTTCGATGGCAGAGTCGGATGAGGGGTGGAATGATGTCCAGGTCCTATACCATTTAGAATGGTTCTGGCGCCCACTCAGGGATACCTTTTTCTTCCAGTTGCTTGTTGTAGCGGATTGAGAGTGGGAATTCCTCTTTACCGAGCTTAGGTAGGCCTTCGTTGACCATCAATGGAAGCGTGGAGGCCCACCATTTATCGTAAGATTTACTGAGTTGCTCGACTACTTCTGGGTAGGCGCTAGCGACATCTTCTTTTTGGAAGGGGTCTTTGGAAATATCGTAGAGTTCCTTATTGTTGACCAAGCGCCAACGGTCGGTGCGCACTGCACACTTTTCATAGATGGCAGCATCGCGTTTTCCTGGGTTCCAGCGACCACAGTGGAAGAAGAGTTCGCGGTCATCCCATTCAGCTTTTGAATCTTCCAAGAGCGGGATGAGTGAACGGCCATCAAGCTCCTGCATGTCTTCAGGTAATTTAGCTCCTGCTAATTCTGCGAAGGTTGGGTAGAAATCAAAATGTGCTGTTAGTGAGTCAACATCCACATTCTCTGGGAGAACACCCTTCCACTGCCAGAAGGCTGGGACGTGAGTGCCGCCCTCGTCTGGTGAGTTCTTTCCGCCTTTGAGGTTGGCGTTGAAGTGCTTCAGTTTTTTTCCATTGAGCTTACCACTGAGGTGGGTCGCGCCGTTATCGGTCATGAAAATGACGATGGTGTTGTCGAGTGCATTCCATTTCTCGAGGTTTTCGAGGAGCTTGCCGAAGTTGTCGTCTATGTTCTCGATCATGCCGTAGCGGCCAGCAGTGCCCTTGTCGTAGCCAAGCTCGCGGAAGCGCTTGGTGTATTTTTCAGGAGCAACGAGCGGTGCGTGTGGAGCATTAAGAGCGATGTATGCGAAGAAAGGGGTTTCTGTAGCTTCTTGCTGTTTGATCCATGAAAGGCCAGCATCAAAGAAGAGATCGGTGCAGTAGCCTTTGGTCTGCACGATGGTGTCATTGTGCAGCAAGACATTATCAAAATAGACATTTTTGTTATTTGGTGGGAAGTCGCCGAGACCTACTTGGCCAATGCCACCAGCTCCGTGAATCAATACTTCATCAAACCCGCGGCTGCCGGGAAGGTATTCTTCTTCGTCGCCGAGGTGCCACTTGCCAAAAATACCTGTAGCATAGCCGGCTGACTGGAGCACTTCTGGGAGGGTGTAGCTATCGAGCGCCATGCGTTCACGTTGATAAATGGTGTGGGTGACGCCGTTTTTGAATGGAGCGCGGCCACTCATGAGAGCTGCTCGTGTAGGAGCACAGGTAGGGCTGACTTGAAAATCGGTAAAGCGCACTGCTTTGTCATGAAAGCGGTCGATGTGGGGAGTCTTGACGACTTCGTTGCCCATGCAGGAGAGGTCTCCCATGCCTTGGTCATCTGTGATGACGACGATGATGTTCGGGCGACTTCCTTCCAGGGACTTCGCTGTGGCGACTGCTGTGAGAGTCGCAGCCAAGACGAGGCCAAACCCGAGATTAAGTTTCATTTTCATTGTTGTGATTGTGGGTGTAGACAGAGTGAGAGTATCCTAAGCTTATTCACTTTGTTCTTATTGGATACATAATACGCTAGGGCTCGCCAAGTCTTTCGGCGGATTGAAAGGATTTATGTGCGTTGGGGAGAGATATGACAAATTTCGGAACTGGCTTCTTGACGGTGCGTCTTATCGCTGGATGCTAACAGCGTCTTCCGATTAGCGGTCAGGCAGTAATGAACTCCTATGAGCTGGCTCCAAGTAACAGAAAGCATCCTGCCATTTACCGCAATTCAGCTTTATTTGTTCTGCCTGCTTTACCTTATGATTGCTCGGAAGCGGTTTGTTGAGTCCTTTGCTTTTTTAGCGCTGTTCTTGGGGGCGATGATTTTCTTTCTGGCGTGTTACTTAGTGGATATATTGGTGGTAGATATTTCCACCCCCAAGCTGATTCAGACGAGAATGGTCGTACTGTTCTCGATAGGTTTCCCCTCATTAACCATAGCTAGCTCAAGGCTCTGTCAGCTCGATTTCACTAAAACAAAGATGCTGAGTATCTATGTGCTGGGAGTGGTGCTATCCTGTATTTACATGCTCTTCTTTAGTCTGGGATGGAGGACGTATTTTGGTGCCGATGGGGGGTATGCTCCGCAAATTTTCCCGGCATTTCAGCCGAGTTTCCTATGGGGTCAGGTAATGGCGGTTACTGCGGCCCTCTTCTTAGTCGTACTCCCTTGCTCATACCAATTGATCGTTTCAGGACAGCGTGATCTGAAGAGCAGGGCCTTTGTCTCGAGCGCTATTTTATTTGCGGTGCTCTTTGTTATTGGGATTCTGAGTAAACAATGGTGGCTTTATTATTTTGGTTCTATCGTGTCTGCCTCGATTTTCTTGGCTGCCATTTATGTGGATATCCATCATCTGAACCAAACGGCTTCCTTCCTCAAAGACGAGCTCCGCAAACAGGTGCTTAGAGGTAGCCAAAATACTACTGAGCGAGTTTCAGAATTAATTGAGAGTCTTGAAGTCTCTTCTCGGGGGAATTTAGAAATCTATAAAATGCGGATCAGAGAGGTCCTCAGCATGATTGCAGATGACGCGATCGAGTCTGGTGGCGATGTGGAGGAACTGTTGAAGAGAAATCAGGAGAATCTGAGTAAAATTGAGCAAGCTCAGGACTTAAAAACTCTCACAGAAGTGACCGAGCATGAAGCGCAGGAGCTCACTGAAATTATCGTCAACATTCCGAATCAGCGGCGCGCTCAAGTGATTCAAGAAGTGAAAGAATACGTCTCATGCCATCTGGAGCAAGACCTCAAAATTAATACAATCGCAGGTACATTTCATCTGAGTAAATCGTACCTGACAAATGGCTTCAAAGACGTCGAAGGTCAGACGCTCAACCAATATATTACGAAGCAGCGTATTGAGAAATCTAAGGGATTACTAAAAAATAAAACGGTGACCGAGACTGCTTTTGACGTGGGATTTAGTAACTCGAACTACTTCTCCACGGTGTTTAAAAAGATCACAGGGAAAAGCCCGAAAGAGTATCAAGATAGTTTGAAATCAGCTGTTTTAGAGGATTAAAAAGCGATTTTAGAGATCTTCTAAGCGTATTTGGAGGCGGGGCAGCACTTTATGGTTCAGTCTATTGGGCAAACCTACACCTAATGATGTTACACAAGACGCTATTTCTACTTCTCTTTTTTGTATTGTCCTTCCCGCACTCTTTGTTTGCTGCGCCGGACACGACCACCAACCGCTACGCGACTGTAGCAGACGCTGACTATTGGCCATCGGTAAACGAAGGCGATTACATTTTCTTCCAGGGGAATAATGATAATGGTGATGATATTTACGCAGCGGCGGGGACTAATCACCTGAAAGTAGAACTTCCAGCGGGGAGAAAGATTTTGATCTACGCTGGCGATTACGAACGCATCCTAATCAATGGCGAAGGCTGCGAGAGTACTGCAGAAAACCCGACTGTCATCACGAACTTAGGAGGCCAAGTGCGCTGGGGAAATAGCCAGGAAGCGAATCATTACCGTACGCTCGAACTCTACAATTTCGACCATCTCCATCTCACTGGGAAATACGATCTAGAGAGTCAAACTGGAGATGCTGCGTACTTAGGTCATAATGGAGGAGAGAACTTAGGAACTGGCGATTACTACGAACGCTATGGACTCTGGGGGAATCCTAAGTGGTCGGGGATTCTCTACCACAATAGCTACGGTAACGGTGTACGGATTTATCGCTGTAAAACGACGAAGATTGACTATGTGGCCAGTTGGGGTGGTTACTTTGCCTCATTTAATGTTAAAACAGATAACCCTTCGGCACCTGGAGAAGTGGAGGTGGATATTCAAGATTGTTTTGCGGGTTTTGGAGAGGGAGAGGCCTTCTACATATCCTACTCAACCAAGGCGTATGATCAGGATATTACCAAGCTAACTCTTAGAAATAACATCACAGTATTCACTGGGGCTGAGGCGCTACAGACCGATAACCTCGCGGAAGGTTCAGTCATTGAGAATAATATCTGTCTCGGTTCGGCTACCTTTTTCCGTCATCCCTTCCAGGCTCGTTTCCAAGATAATTTACACCAGCTTTCCTTCGCTGAAGGGGATGTCACGGTTCGCAATAACTTGTTGATCGGGACGAACGGCGCACTGCATCAGTTTCGCTATCGTGATGCAAACTCAGGCACCGTTACGGGTCGGACAGATCCGACGGCGGATAAGCCGGTAACAATGGAGAATAATTTCTATGGTTTTGGGCGCACCACCATGGGCTATATGTGGCAGGGTGACGGGATCACTCCTTATCTATTTAAAAATAATGTTTACGGAGACATCACTGTTCCGGGTACTGATGATACGATCAGTGTAGAGCAGGAAGATGATTCTGGATTTTTCAAGATCGCCAACAATAACAACGCAATAACCTTTGAGGGGAATATGTATCCAGCCGGGCGGGATCTTTATTTTATCAGCACGGTGGATGGTGGGAACATCACGAGGACTAACAATATCCAGCAGGCTGCTCCTACCATTCAGTTTAAAAACTCTGGATTTTCGAACGCAATTGACTGGCGCACCATTACTTTCTGGGCTGCCGCCTATGATAATACACCGACAGATTTCGAAGTGAACAAAAATGGTGAGTTCATTCCCTACGCATTGGGAGAGATCGTCATTTTCTATGATGCAGCTGGGAACACAAAGTTCTTCGAGTGTGTGCAAGCGCATGCAGGTGATTATAATCCAAATAGCTCGCCGGCCTACTGGTCTCAGCTGACTTGGGATGGCCGGGATCTACCTCCATTTGACCTGCGGATTGAAAAAGATACCTACTACAACTATCGTGGGATGGGGCTTACCTATAATGAAGCTAACGAAACTTCTTCCGATCTCACGGCTCCAGTGATCACCCTAGTTGGAGGTGCTGCTAACTTCAAAAAAGGAACCCCCTACTATGAGCCTGGATTTGCGGCTATTGATAACAAGGACGGTGATCTCTCAGACCAAGTCGTGGTTGAGTGGGTGGGAGAGGAGTATGACTCGCAGCAGCTGGGGAATTACCAGCTGAGCTATCAAGTTATAGACGCGGCAGGCAATATCTCTGAGGAGTCGTTTCGTTCTGTGATTGTCTCAGACTCCAACGTCAGTATCACCAAGGAGATCAAAATTAATATGCATCAAAATGGGCAAGTAAATCTGAGTGACTGGACTGACCTGGCAAATAGCACACAAGGTTTACTCAACTCAAAAGGGGAGGCAACTATCACTCAGCTCTTTGATAGTGATAGCCAGTCAACGGGATACGTTCTGACGATCGATAACATAGAAGGCGGTGCCTCAGAGCATTATAAAACCCATAATAACGGGACTGGGAATGGCCGTGAGATTGGAGCGTTTCCTGCAGTAGTCACTCAGAGAGGGCTGCGGCTTCGAGACCCGCATGAGAATCCCTGTCAGTTGCATTTCACGAATCTACGGAATGACCGATACTACGACATCTACTTCACTGGCTATATCTCAGAGGCTGGTAATAGCTTAGAATCCACACTGACGCACATATCCAGCAATCAATCTGCTACTGTCGATATTCGTGAGAATGCGAATGAAGTGGGCTTGCTTTCAAATCTTTCTACGGATGGAAGTGGAGCTCTCATTGTCGATTTCACCACTGCCACTTCCGGTGGGCTGCCGAACATTTCTGGAGTAATTATAGAGGAGAAGAGCGCAGTTGGGCTCGCGAGCCATGCTCCAAGTATGAATCAGCCTAGTGCTGTGTCGGCAATCATTGACGAGGAGACGACTCCAATCGGTTTAGTGCTCGCTGATGAAGATTCATTGGTCTCAGACTTAACGATCACAGCCTTCACTAGCGACTCTAACATTCTAGCACTAGATGACATCCTAATCACTGGGGATGGTGTGAGCCGACAAGTCACATTGGTAGCGCGAGCTGTAGGTGAGGTGGATGTGACTTTGCTCGTGGGTGATGGCGTGACGTACGTTCCGTACATCTTCCGCGTGAATGTCGTGAAGAGTAATTCACCCAGCGCTACGCCTGTAGGCGATGGTGCGGGCTATGATCTTATGGGGGATGAAGTCGCTAGCTTTCGCTCTACGAGTCAGGTGAAAACCCTAGATGTCGATGGTGATAATGTCTACGGGACGGAGGGGTATTTTTTCTATGGGAATGGGAGCAATGCGAGTAGCAACTCTGATGGTACACCAGCTTGGATTACCTCTATTACCGCTTCTGCGAGTAGTATCGTAGTGTTAGATGGATACTCCGATTTTGATAACCCGACCGAAACAATAGCAGAAAATGTACCTGACTGGACTTCCACGGGGATAGGAACCTTTAGGAATGATACAGCTAGCATGTGGTCTGAGTTGCTCAGCTTTTCTGTAGCGAGCTCGGCCCCGAGATCATTTCGGCTAGGTATAATGGCGGGGAATGAAGGGAATGCGGATGGCCGCTGGGATCCCGACGCATTCCGAATGATTCACTCAGGTGAAGTGTTGGCTGAGGTTCGCTCCCTAGGAATAGAGTTAGGGATGGTTTTTTTTGATGTTACCCTACCCGATACCTTTGCCGGGAGCTTTTCCATTGAAGGGCTAACGCGTGATGCCGTACCAGACTGTGGGCCGACTCTTGCGGGTGTCGTCTTTGACGTGCCAGAAGCGGAAGCATTCGCATCATGGATTAGTGGATATGGACTCGTGGGCGAGAATGCTGGTTTTGAGGTAGATGTTGACCGTGATGGTATCCCGAATGGAGTGGAATTTGTTCTCGGCGGAAATCCTCAATCCAGAAACGCATGGATGCCTTCAGTGCTTAGATCTGGATCTAACTTACTTCTTTCATTCAGTCGTAATCCCGCTGCGAGCAGCAGTACGACACAGGTTTTTCAATATAGTGAGAACCTCCTGGAGTGGACCGATATCAAGCTCACCGGAAGCGTTTCTCCGGAAGTAGAGATTGGCAGTATCACTGATGGGGTGGAACCGATCATCGTGACCATCGACCAAAGCTCAGTTCAGGATAAACTCTTTTGGAGGTTCAAGGTCGACTTGAACGAATAGGTTACACTCATTCTATTCGGCTGATGAAGCTGGCTTTTAGCCAGCACGGTGATTCAACCCGATATACCTACGGCTCGAGCTCAGCGCTTCACCGCAGGCTTGTATGAGCCTCGGCTTTGCCGAGGTGGGAGAGTTGTGCTGTATCGAGTTATCGGGTGTTGATGGATACGAGAAGGTAGGGACGTCGCTCCGCCGACGTCCAGATGTGCACCGAACTTAGAACAGCAAACGTCACGACTCTGGTTTTGAGCACGCTTTACCCATCTGCGACCTTCCATGGTATTAATACATCGTCACAGCTGGACGTCTAGGTAGAGACACCGCTCTGTCGGTGTCTAGCAATGCACCCTTCTTTGAGCCGCAAATGCCAGGCCATTGGTTTCGAACACGCTTTACCCATTGCGATTCTTTAAGGTATTCAGACATCATCATCGCTGGACGCCTAGGTAGAGACACCGCTCCGTCGGTGTCTAGCTGTGTACGCTTCTCTGAGCCGTAATGGTTAGGAGATTGGTTTCGAGCACGTCTCTCCCGTCTGTGATCCTCTAGGGTATTAAGATATCATTACCGCTGGACGTCGGCGACGTCCCTAGCTAGGAAAAAGGCTGGCTCATGCTGGTATGTATGTGTGTCGGGAAGTGGACACAAAAAAGCGTGGGGTGGTCTAATGACTACGCCCACGCTTTTGGAAATTAAAACCTAAGATAACTTACTTACGACGACGTAAGATCAATGCAAGACCGCCAAGACCGAGAAGCGCTGTGCTGGATGGTTCTGGGACTGCTGTGACCTCCATGGTGAAATCGATTTCTCTAGTTACCCAGCGCTGAGGGTTAGCTGATGCTTCGGTGATTTGCGCAGAGGTGATGTAAAGAGGGTCACCTTCAGAGAAGCCAGTGATCTCGTAGTTTGTTTGATTCCATCTAGTCTCATACAAGCCTGAACCTTCACCAATTACAGCCACGTGACCATAACTATTACCAGTTTCTGTAGCATGTGATCCGAAAAAGTTACCTAGGGATACATCGTAAGATCCAGTGCTTGTAGTTAAAGCTTCATTTAGGATGCTAAACTGAAGTGTTTGGCCCGCGTTCATTGTGCCATTAGCAACAGCCCACCCATTAGCGTTTACTGTAACTGCTGTGTCAGTTGTACCAATAGTCGCAGTGGCTCCGTTCTTGCTGACTTCAGTTTCAGAACCGAGCATGGTGTTAGTTGTTACGCTCCCCGCCCAGCCTTGTACCAGAACGTCAAAACTTAGCGTGTCGTTAGTAGCGTCACCATCGTAACTAGAACCTGTGTATACAATAGTATAGACGAAATCGTTTCCGCTAGCAGCACCTGTAACGCTTAGCTCAGTGTCTGCAATAGTGTAACCACCAATAGCGAGTGTGTTACTGGCTAGTGAGCTGCTGAGTGAGGCAAAGGTGAGTGTTGCCGCCTGTGATGAAGCAGTAGCAAGGATGCCAGCTGCAGAAATGTAGAGGAGTTGTTTCATTTTTTGTATTTGTTGTGTGATAGGGGAGATCCCAGACAGTGGTGATTATTTAGGTGCCGTAGGTTCTTGTAAAGAGGTTAGAGTAAACACATGTTTGAATGTGTGGTTTGTTAGTTGTGAGGGTGTAACATTAGTGGGAACTCTTCTTGGCTTTCTTCTTTTTAGGGCCTTTAGAATTCGGGTTTAATAGTGGATCACCAAGTGCGGTGGTGAGAGTGGTGAGAGACTGTTGCATTTCTTCGAGCTTGCTGGCGTATTCTGGGTTCTTGGCGAGATCGTTCATCTCGTTCGGATCTTTCTTGGTGTTGAAGAGGCGAACGACATTTGCTTTTGGATAGGAAATGAATTTCCAGTCACCTTTGGTGATCATGCGCTGTTTGTCCATGTAGGCGCCGTAGATGGAGTCGTAGTGAGTTTTCTCCTCGTCATTGAGCAGAGGGAGAAGGCTTTTGAAGTCGATGTTGTCGCTCGGTGCGCTAGCGAGGGCGAGCGAGGTGGGTAGGATGTCTTGGATGTAGATAGGTGTGTCGATCTGGGCTCCGGCTTTGACATCTGGACCTACGACGAGGAAGGGCACGCGGACGCTGTGGTCGTACATGTTTTGTTTGCCGCTGAGTCCGTGGTGACCGACGGCTAGTCCGTGGTCGGCGGTGAATACGATGTAGGTGTTGTCTGCTTTTCCTGAGTCTTTGACTGCTTGGAGAATGCGGCCGATCTGGTCATCCATGTGGGTGACGAGGGCGAAGTATTCCTGGCGGTGGACTTTGACCGTGTACTCGGTGCGAGGGTAGGGCATGAGCTTTTCATCGCGCAGACCGAGGCCACAGATTTTATCGGCGTAAGGGTACTGATCGAGGAAGTTTACGGGCAGCTTGATGCGGTCGAGCGGGTAGCGATCGATGTATTCTTTCGGTGCTTGGCGCGGATCGTGCGGAGCATTGAAGGCGAGATACATAAAGAAGGGTTTGTCTTCTTTTGCTGCGGTTTCTAAGAACTCGGTGCTATCGTCAGCGAGTACTTCGCTCCAGTGCTTGCCGCCTTCCCAGAATCCGCCGTATTTGGTTTCCCATGGCTTCCAGCCTTTGGCGTAGTCTTCTGGGGATTTCGGGCGATTGTATCCCGCTGGCGTCTGCTTCGGCATACCGGCGCGGACGTTTTTGGTGACATTGAAAAGATTATTTGGGTTGGCACCGGGAACATGCCACTTGCCTGCGAAGTAGGTTTGGTAGCCAGCTTGCTGCATGCGCTGTGACCACATTTGATTGTTCTCAATGGCTGGCTTGGTGCTTTCTTGGGCTTGCCAGAGGAAGCGGCCGTTGTTGATCATGGAGCGGCTGGCTGCGCAGACGGCTCCACCCCAGGCACCCATATTGTAGGCGTGGGTGAAGCTGGTGCCAGATTCGACCATGCTATCGAGGTGCGGGGTGTCGATGTCTAGCATGTCTGCTGCGCCGAGTGTCTCGTAGGACATGTCATCGGCGAAGATGAAGACGATGTTGGGTTTAGAAGTGTCGGCTTGTAGCACTGTGGCTCCGAGGGCAAGCGCGGTGAGGGCTGTGCAGGTTTTTGAAATGAATTTCATATGGAATGAATGGGTTGGAAATTAGTTGCTTGGTTGGAAATTGTCGCTGCGGAACGGGTAGGTTGGTAGACCGGCTGCATTGACGAGGTTGACGCTTTGCTTGCCGGCGAAGGCGTAGCGGACGTAGAGAGGTTTTTTGAGCTCAGAAGAGTGGAGGATGACGGTTTGTCCTTTCAGCACGGCATCGGCTTTGACCCACTTTTGCGAATCATCGGCGAGCCAGAATCCTGTCGGAGCTTCGCCGTCAGTGGTCTTCAATCCATCAGCGTGGTCGAAATGGACGATCGCTTTGTCGTCTAGGAGCTCAACTTTGTTAAAAACGGGACCTTGAGCTGTGATGTCTTGGCCGAGGGTGTCGCGCACTGCGAGAAGGGCGAGGCGTTGGCCCACGGGGAGTTTGTCTTTCGGGTGGATGTCTTTGATATCACCAAGGTCGATGGTGTTGGCAACTGAGGTGTGGGGGAGATTGAGCGCTTTAAGCTGAGACTCACGCATCCACGCCCATGAGTGGGTGGCGGGGTGTTCAGCGCCTAATTGTGGGCCAGTAGGAAGTGCCTTGAAGTAGCCAGGAAGCATGGTGACGAGGAAATGCATGGATGGGTTGTCCCATTCTTGGCGGTAGCGTTTGATCCATTCGGTGAGGGTGTCGCCGTACTTGAGCATGCCGGAGTTACGCGAGAACCAAGGTTCTTCGAGCATGCCAAACATTGACTGGGTGTTGCGCTCGCCTTGGAACCAGACGAGGCCGCGGCAGGCGTAGGGTGCGAGCGGGTGCATCATGGCATTGTAGAGCAGATTAGTTTGGCGGCGCAGGAAGACATCGTCTTTCTTGCTCCACGGGTTTTTCTTGAGGATTTCAGTGATTTGTTGCTGCGCCTCGGTATTGGCGTCGAACTCGTCGATCATGGTTTTGAAGTGGGGGACGGTCTCGGTCATGTCACGTGGCATCCAGGCCTCGAGCGAAGAACTGCCCCAACAGCTTAGAATGATGCCCACGGGGACGTCGGCATTTTGTTCGAGAGAGTAAGCGAAAGAGAATGCGACGGCGCTGCCGGGAACCTTTGTGCTCCATTGGCCTTCGAGCTGATCTTGCTCGGTGAATGCGACGGTTTTTTTGACTTCAAAACTGCGGATATTGGTGGCCTTGCGCTCTAGTGGGCGGACATCTGGGGTGATCCCCATCTGCATGTTCGACTGGCCGGAGCAGATCCAGACTTCGCCGACGAGGATGTTGCTGAGTGTGAGCTGGTCTTCAGTATTGGAGACCTTGAGCTCTTGCGCTTGCACGTTGGCTTCTAGTGGGGCGAGTTTGACCTTCCATTTGCCTTCGGCATCGGCTTGGGCGGATTTTTTTTGCCCTGCGAATTCGACGGTGACGGTGCTTCCTGCATCAGCGGTGCCCCAGACTGGGACGGGCATGTCGCGCTGAAGGACGGCGTTGTCGGTGAAGGGGGAGGCGACGCTTAGCTCCGCCATCAGAGAGTTTGGAATCAGAGCTGCCACGAAGGAGACAGCTGCTAATTTCTTGAAAGGATGATTCTTCATATGTGACTTTCGATTCTTAACGGAAAAACATTCATTAATCTATCATCATAGAGAGAAAAATGCCTTCCATACGCTCAGGGCATGGAAGGCATTTTGAGAGAATTGCGCGAGCTTTCTGTTGCGAGCGCGTTATTTATCGTGGTGCAGCATCAGAGTGCCGGAGCCAAAGTCGATCAAGGCGGATTGCTTGATTGGTTTAGGGAGGCTGGATTCGCTGGTGAGCTCTGTGAGGGTGACTGAATCGAGCTGGACGTGGCGGTTGTCGTCACGGCCATAGACGGCAAAGCGGTATTCTTTAGAAAAGTCGAAACTAGCCATTTCCCCTGACGCTTCAGTTGTTCCGTCAATGGAGTAGGTCCAGCTCGCGCCACCGTTGCCATTGCTAAGAATGCTGAAGGAAACCGCCACTGGGCCGGACGGAGTGACAGAGCCAGAAGGAGACGCATCAGGGAACTGGGTATTGTCGCCAGCACGGTCTAAGACAGTTACTGTGCTGCCGTTGACAAAATTGAATCCTTGTATGTCTGGGTCGAATGCCATCGCACAGATACCAATGCTGTAGACCTTGAGTGCTTCAGCGTCTTCGTCTCCGAATGGGCTATAGCCGGTGGAGTCCTCAGAGACGCCGCCTTTGCCGTAGCTGGTCAGGTCGGTGTCGGTACTGATCAGCCCCCAGGAGAGCGTGCTGCCGCCAACTCCCCCTTTGCCGCCGATGATTTGGTAAGTGACATCGAGCTTGAAACCATTGGCAGATTTCCAAGCCTGCTTAGTGTAGGCGATGCCTCGATTACGGAAATGTGAGCCTTTGGTGGAAAGGGATAAGTTGCCATCATCGACCCATTTGCGGGCGAAAATGGTGCGATTGAGCATCCCTCCACCAATTCCTTTGTTTTTAGCGAGCCCGTCACTTGTAAAGGAATCTTGGTAAAGAAGTTCGGCGTGTAAGGCTGCTGTAGAGAGTGCGAAGGCGCTGAAGAAAAGTGAGAGTCGGGCGATGGAGTGTACTAGGTTTTTCATCTTGGGTGAGGGGTGGGAGCTTGAGGTGGGTAGCCTTTGTACCGTGATCCAGTGGAGCAGTTACAAAAAAAGCGCGGGGAGTGTCCGACTCACCCACGCTTTTGAAAATTGAAATGCAATCAGCTTACTTGCGGCGACGGAGGATGAGAGCGAGACCGCTGAGGCCAAGAAGCGCTGAGCTAGATGGTTCTGGAACGTTGATTGGGGATTCAAGTGTTACGGCAACTCCTGTGACTGCCCAGCGAGCAGAACCGGTAGCTTGTGCATATAAATCTGTTGCTGGTGCTGAGTAGTTAGATAGCGCTGTGAGGTCGAGAGTGTTCGTGGCTGGGAGGTTTTTGAGGTTTGTACTTACTGTATTTCCTCCAAAGCTATCGAAAGAAGTAGCGATGAAATCCCCATTATTACCTCCATTGTTAGTGGTGATTGAGGAAAAAGTGAGGTCAGTGAAGTCTGCCATGGTAAGGCCACTTGAGCCTGCTACGAAATTGGTAAGTTGGAGTCCTGTGAATGAAAGGCCTTCACTGTCAGCTCCTTCGATGGTGTTTCGATGTCCATTAGCGTCATTGATTCCGTCAAAAGCTCCGCCTACATCACCCGACCAGTTCACGCCAATTTGAGATAGAGTACCCCATACTTCTGAAGTCGTTTCAGCTTTGCTAGTGGAACCAAGAGTATATACAAGGTCAAATGTGGCGCCGCCAATACTGTAATTTGTAGTGACGGTAGAATCTGTTATTGCGAGGTTGAGGTCTATGGTGAGAGTAGCAGCCTGAGCTGCACCAGCCATGAGTAGGCAAGCTCCGAGAGTGTAGAGTTTTTTCATAAATCTTTGTAATAAAATCCTAAGAGTCACTATACATGACTATTTCGGGGTGCTCCGTCAATGCGTTTTTAGGAAAGCTGGCCTAGATCGAGTGCTGCGGCGTGCTGGATAATGGCTTAATGAGAGGCGACCCAATCGAGCAGGTCTTGGTGGCGTTCCGCTGCGTAGAGGTGGGTGTGGAGGCCGTGTTTTTTGCCGGCTTCGATGTTCTCTGGGAGATCGTCGATGTAGAAGGTTTCGGCTGGATCGATCTGAAATTGCTCAAAGGACTTGAGGTAGAAGTCGTCCTCGGGTTTGATGGCGCCGATTTCGTAGGAAAAGACCGCGTGGTCGAAATGTTCAAACACTGGATACGTTTCCAGGCAGAAGGGAGCGTGGATGGCATTGGTGTTCGAGTAGAGAATGAGGCGGTGGCCTTGAGATTTGAGCTCTTTGGCTAAATCCCAAGTGCTGCCGATGGGGGTGAAGATGTGACGCCAGGCGTGTTTGAATTCCGCTTCGCTACCACGAAAGTCGAGCAGCTCAGATGCCCATTGGATGTATTCGGAGGTCTCTATTTTCCCGGCTTCGAACAGGTCCTTGCGCTCGATGATTTGTTGGAGGGCTGTGGGGTGAGAGTTGGAGCCTAATAAGGAATTCAGGGCTGGGGTGAAATCGAAAGCGAGCAGGACATTGCCAATGTCAAAGAGGTAGGTTCTCATGGGTGAGTGATGTGATCTAGAATGAAGTCCGCTGCTGCTGTGGCACCGCATGGTAGGCGGTGGTCAATGAGGCTTTGCTTCATCTCGCGCCATTCCTGAGCATTGTTAGCGGTCATTTGTTCGATGGCTTTGCGCACCTGTCTGGTGGACTCGGTGAGCTTGCCGGCATTGAGATGGTGGAGGAGGGCTAGGTTTCCTTCTTCTTGGCCGGGGACGAGGTGGTGGATGAGCATGGGGGTTTTCGCGGCAATGGCCTCGTGGACGGTGGCTCCGCCAGCTTTTCCAACGATGAGGTGGTGTTCGCAGAGGAGCTCAGGGACGCGGCGGGTCCAGCCCTTGATCTCGACTCGGTCGGGGAATTCTAATTGGACTTCGCGTGCACGATCATACAGCCTGCGCACATTTTTCCCCAAGACCACGGTGACTTCGGTGTTAGGAACTTTAAGAATGGCTCGCATGAAGCGTCTGACGGTTGGCTTTTTAGCCGTCGGGAAATAGAGGACCCGAAAAGGGGTGCAGGGATCGTCTGCTGGAATGCTCGAAAGCGATTGGAAGCGTGGGTGGACGGCAAAACCCGTGGTGATGATTTTCTCTGCCGGCAGTCCAATCTGTGTGAGCTTCTCTTCGGTTAAAGTGTCAGTGACTAACCAGAAATCTGTTGGGGCTTTTCTCCACGATGAATTGATTTCGATCGAGTCGGTGATGGCTGTGAAGACCGGGACGCGCTTAGCGCCGCGCTGGAATGATCGCTCGAGGAAATATGGGTAGAGCGGGTAGGTGCTGATAATAGCATCAGGCTGGTAGCTCAGGAGGGTTTCGTGGAGCGAGTTCTCAGGTTTCCGCATCATGGGGAGACGCTCTTTTGAGAAGTCGCGGGAGTCGGTGGAACTGTATATTTTCGCCCAAGTCTTAGGGGCGTGGGTGGTGATGAATCGGTAGAAGTTACGCAGCTGCTCATTGACCCATGGAGCTCCATTTGCGCAAGGGTCGACGATTTCTACTTCGGCATTTTTTTCGAGTGCCACGGCCAGGTGGTTGGCCGCACTGTTATGGCCCTCGCCAAATCCAGCGGTGGTGATCATGATTCGTGGTGGCCTCTGCTCATTCACGAGCTCGTTCATAGCAGGTTTATGGATGGCGTCTACGCTGTTCTCTACGAGTTAGAGAGCTGGATTTCTCTAGCAATTGTGTAGTTGCTAGCGTATTTTTTCCGCGATGTCCGAGCAAGAGTCCTCAAAGAAAGTAATTCACCGGTTGGAGCCAAAGAGGCGTCCAGTGGTGAGTACTTCTATTGATGATGCAGTAAAGTTAGAAGCGCTGGGGCAGGTGGCGCCAAGTGTGAATGCGCATTTTTTTGGAGAAGGTCCTGAGCATACAGTGGATGTGGAGAGTTCGTGGGATGAAGTAGATCTGAATACTCAGTCAAAGGGGCGTAAGTGGTTAACGAATTCTGTACTAAGCATTTCTGTGCTGTTTTTAGGTTTTCTGGTTTGGGGCTTGTTTCTTTCTAAGGCCACAGTGGAGAGAGTGACGGAAGTGATAGAGAGTGCGGAGGAAATACAGCTCAGTCACAAAGAAAAATCAGCCTCTCGACGGGCGGTGATACGAGACTATCTCAGTGCCAACAGCCTAGAAGAGAAGATGGAGTATGTTAGAGATCCTGAGCGTGTGAGGCCACTGATGGGAAAGTACTATGAAGTAAATCCGTTGCTTGCAGAGACTCCCTCTGAGGAGCATCCCGAGGAACCTGTCATGGGAAAAAGTGGAGTGCTGTGGCAGGTAAAAGCGCGCCAAGCTAAGCCGGGGCAGACACCCTTTTTGATGGTAGAGACTAGTGATGATGGATTGTCATTGATCGATTGGGAGACTGATGTGATTTATCAGCCGAGTAATTGGGAGGAGTTTATAGCTGTTCGTAGTACGCGGCCTCATACGTTTAGAGTATTTCTTCAAGTGGCCCAGCTCACAGGGTTTCACGGTTATGAATTTGCCGACTACACGAAGTACCGGTGTTTTAAGGTGACCATTCCAGGGCGCAAAGACTACCTGTGGGCGTATAGTGAAATTGGTAGTCAGCTGGATTTGAAACTGGTTAGTTTGATAACCTCAGGAGGGCGCAGGAATATCAACACAGCGAGGACTGTGCGAGCGATGGTGGAGCTTGAGTTTCCAGAGAAGAGCCAATCTGCGATGTGTGTTTCTATCGATGCCTTACTGCAGGCTGGGTGGTTTCACTAATTCTGCGGGTGAAGCACGAGATTGTTCCTTGTGTTTGCTGGGTTACAGGACTAGCGTGGCGAAGTTCAAAACAGCTCCAGTGAGGCTGGGTTTGAATTTATCGTTATGAAAACTAAGCAATGGTGGATGGCTGCGATGGCGGCTTTGGTTTGTACTGCAAGTAGCGTTTACGCTGGCGAGTTGCCGGAAGTGTTAGCGAAGCATTTCGATGCTGAAAAACCGGTAAAGGCCGAAATAGTCATGGTCGTGCCACCTCAGGAGTTTGAGAAGTTTGTGCAGAAGCTCAGCGAGGCAGCGCGAAAAGATCCTGAGTGGTTTGATGAACATTCTAAGAAAACTGCCGGCGGTAGTCCGATTCCTGATTACGATGAGAAGCTTGGTATGAGCCAAGAGGAGTATGATAAATACGTGAAGCTCTGGGATGAGCGTGAGGCAAAGCGTATTTCAGAAACAATGCTGATGCTTACAGAGTCAGGTGATGGGAAGTGGAAGCTGGTAGGTTCCGGAGAGGCTAGCTCACTTTCGCTACTTACCTTTGATCCTGAAAAAAATAGCTTTAAGTCGCCTAACGGGACTCTTGAGAGTATCGCTAATATTAAGGCCCCTAAGCGGAGTTTACTAGGAGCTTGGACAGGTGAAGAATGGCGCTATCAGTCAGAGAATAGTCTTACCAAGATGAAAGAAAATGTGGCGCTGGGAACCAGTGAAGACGGTAAATATAGTCTTTTGGTATATCGCCTCCAAGAGGTTTCTACGAAAGGTAGACCGCTTTTCGATCAAGGTTTAGTGATCCGCTTTGCAGCTAAAAAATAATAAGAGCACTTGGGAAAGGTACTTCCATATTTAATGAATAGGCGACGTCTCTGGCGCCGCCTGTTTTTTTGCATAATAGTACCCGTTATCGGGTTCTATCTCTTGGCGAATGTGTGCCTCAATAGTAGCTGGACGAGGACTAAAATAGCTTCTTTGTTAGAACAGAAAACGGGGACCCAGTGGGAGATAGGGACTCTGCATGTTTTGCCCAATGGTAAGCTCTGTTTTTATGACATTGAGACCAAGGTCGCAGAAGGTGGACTGACGGTGGATACTCTCTCCGTGGAGGTACGCTTTACTCCTTTGTTAGAACGTAGAATTGAAATAAAAGATTTAGACATTGTTAGGCCATCATTGGATTTAACTGAGCAAGATTTAATTGGGATTCTGTATGTTCTCACGAACCAGAATCTGGAGCTGCAGAAGCAACCCGAGCTTGCTATGGAGCAGAGTGGTGGAAATGAGCAGTCCGTTGAGGTGGCGGCGAATGGTGGAGAAGTAGTAGCTAACTCTGAGACGCAGATTGCAGAGCCAGTGGCGACGAGTAAAAAAATCGAGGTAAAACCATCTGGTGATTTAGTGGTTCCAGAAGCGCCAGAAGAAGAGGATGAAAAAGAGGCTTGGGTTCGTATCGTCGATGGCTCAATGCGTCTCACAGTAGGGGATAAAGTTCTAACAAGTTTAGATGATTTCAGTGCCGAAATTCCTATTGGAGGAGAACAGCTCACAGGCGGTGTGAGCTGGGGTGAGGTCACCGTGGGTGGAAGGAGAATAGTCGATCATGGTGAGTTTCTCGTACAAAAAAAAGGGCATGCCCTGAGTGTGAAAGAAACAGACATGAACTTTTTCGGTTTAGATCTGAAACCTGAACTACTGTTAGTTAAAGGTGGTCGCAGCGGTTTGCTGTTCCAAGTAGATTTAGAAGTGCCTGAGCAATCAGCTATGGAGTTAGTGACTCATCTCAACTTAACTTTAGGCATGGCGATGGAGTCAATTTCTGGGGAAATGCGAATTGTGGGGGATTTAGCGCATCCTCTGACCTGGCAAGCTCTAGCAGATGTTAGAGCTGAAAATATCGAAGTTGCAGAAGGTCACCGCGGTGGATACAGCCGTTTCGATAGCTTTCACTTTCAATCCATGCTGCAGCGCGGTGTGATGCAGGTTCCGCGGATAGAGCTGATTGGTGAAGAAGTTTCAGTAATGAGTAACGGGGTGGCTACAATGAATGGCTATGGCTTTGGGATTTGTCGTGTCGTAGCGGCTGGTGAAAAAACTGCGTGGGTCAATAAAATCCAGGGCGGCTCTCAGATGATACAAGGAGCGCAAGGTAGCTTGATGCGACCTTTTGAGACCAATGATGTCTACTTCATGGATATGGAAGTAGATGGGAGCCTACTCAACCCGATGGTGCGGGTGGCCAATGTGAGTGACTGGCAGCCACTGCTGGAGGTTATTGCGCGCTTGCGGACATTTATTCAAGACGAGCGTCTAGAAGATCTTACCACAGATCAGAGATAAATGCCGTGCCGTGCCGAGCGAGTTCTACTTGTTCGCCAACACTTTTCCCAATGAGGGTCGCTCCAACTGGCGAGTCTGGGGTGATGACGATGAAGTCGAGACCTTGAGATTCTAACTGCATGCCTCCACCAGCAGGGAGCATTAGATAGGCTAGCTCTTCAGAGTCTGTGCTGACAATGATCATGGTTCCTGAGGTGATAGGGTCATCACCATCGAGATCAGCGGTGTCTACTTGCTTGAGTTTGGTGATGCTCTCTTCGAATTGTAAAACTTGCGCAGCTTGTGCTTCTGCTAGATAGGAGGCTTCGAGACCTCGGGTGTCGTATTTACCTTCTGCTTTACTCTCTTCAGAGGTAGAGCTTTTATGAGTCTCGAGGGCAGCTTTTCTGAGCACTACGAGATCTTTTTCGAGGCTTTTTAATACAAATTGAATGAGGTCGTGCTTACTGTTGCTCATAGCGTGTTCCTTAAAGTACGGGCTAGCAAAGGGCTGGTCAACTATTTGAGTAGTCGGTTTGCGTAGGTGAGTTCCTATGTTAGGCTAATTGATTATGAAAAACTTCCAAACGAAGCTGGTGCTCCTCGCTGGACTCGCCGGTATTGGGTCGGCTCAAGCAATTGAGAAGCCAGCCTACCAACTACTTAAGCAAGATGGGAAACTAGAGTTACGCCAATACGGAGAGCTGCATATTGTCACAGCTACGATGGACGAAGAAGGTCAGCGCAATCAAGCATTCCGAAAGCTGGCCGGCTACATTGGTAAGAAAAATGATAAGCAGCAGAAAATAGCGATGACATCACCAGTGCTTATTGATGGAGCGAAGGTGACAAAGCCCGCCTCATCTCAGAAACCGTCTATGAGTTTTGTGGTTCCTCAGAATGTGGTGGAAGCAGGGATTCCAAAGCCGAACGATCCAGCCATTTCAATCAGCAAGATAGATGGCGGAAAGTTCGCGGTAAATTCCTTTAAAAATTCCTATTCCGAGACCTCTAGAAAAGAGGCGCTTGATCAACTGCGTGTATGGATTGGCCGTCAGAAGCTTACCGAAGTAGGAGAACCCAGTTTTGCATTCTATGACCCACCGTGGATTCCTCAAATGTTTCGTACAAATGAGGTGTGGATCAAGGTGAAGGATAAAATGGGGGATGAGTAGATCTAACGACGCTTTTTCGTGTTTTTCCTAGTAGGTCTCTTGCGAGTATCTGCCTGGGGCTTGTTTTTATGTGAAAACTTAGAAGGAGTCTCGTAGGGTGACTTCTTGTCGTCCTTCTTTGGGCCTTTGCGGCGTGGTTCTTCTTTTGTCGGTGCGGTGTCGTACTTGAATCCCTCGGATTTTTTACGAGGAAGTGTGACGCGAATGAGTTTTTCTAACTTTTTAAGAGCTAGAGAATTATTTGGAGTGACAAAGGTGATTGCTTCGCCTTCTGCCTCAGCGCGGCCGGTACGGCCAATACGGTGAATGTAGTCTTCGCTGTGCTCTGGGAAGTCGTAGTTGATGACGTGGGTGACACCGTCGATGTCGATGCCACGCGCAGCGACATCAGTTGCCACGAGCACGCGGATTTTACCTTCCTTGAACTCCTTGAGAGCTCGGCGGCGTTGGCCTTGCTTCTTGTCGCCGTGGATGGCTTCGGCTGAAACATCGGCAAACTTCAGAGCCTTGACGAGCTCTTCAGCTCCATCTCGGGTACGGGAGAAGACGATGACGGCATAGAAGTGGTGCGAGCTGTCTAACAGGTGTTTGAGTAAGCCAAGTTTTTGATGTTCGAAGACCTCGTAGATAGACTGGGTGATGGTCTCAGCTGGATTAGCACGGCGGTCGACCTCGACCATTGTGGGGGAGTTAAGAAATTCTTTGGTGATGGCTTCAATCTGGCCATTCATTGTCGCTGAGAACAGAAGTGTCTGGCGCGACTTAGGCAGCTTTTTACAAATCGTACGGATGTCTGGGATAAAGCCCATGTCGAGCATGCGATCGGCTTCGTCTAAGACGAGCGCTTTGAGTCCTTGGAAACGACCGTGACCTTTTTCGACGAGGTCGAGAAGACGGCCAGGAGTGGCGATGATGATATCGACACCTGATCTGAGTTTGTCTATCTGACCCTTGTCTGGCACGCCGCCGTGGATGGCTGCGGTGCGGAGGTTGGTGTACTTAGCGTAGCTTTTGACGTTCTCGTGAATTTGCGAAACGAGTTCGCGAGTCGGAGCAATGATGAGCACGCGAGTGCAGCGTTCTTCTTTCGCTTCGGTCAACTCAGCTAAGTTTGAAAGGAGAGGGAGTGTGAATGCAGCCGTTTTACCTGTACCAGTTTGTGCGATGCCAATCACATCAGCACCTTTGAGTACGCGAGGGATGGCGCGCTCTTGGATAGGTGTTTCTTTAGAATATCCAGCGTCGGTGACGGCTTTTTGGATGCGTTCGTGAAGGTGATGGAAGGACATGGAGTCAGTGTGGAGTGGAAAGTGTGAAGTGAGAAGGATTACTACGTGATGAGTATCTCCGCTAGATTAGCGCTCAGTGAGGGGCAGAGAATCGGAAAAAGGTGCTCTAGGCAAGCAAGGTTTCCGGTGGTGTGCACAGAAATCTCACCATGACCACGGTCGAGAGCTAGGATGCTGGCGGTTTGGCGCGCTACGGCTTCGCCTGTGTCGATGAGCTGAATGGAGGGGCCGACGACTTTTTGAATGGTCTCTCGGAGGAATGGGTAGTGGGTACAGCCTAGGACGAGAGTGTCAGCTCCGGCTTTGACCATGGGAAGGGCATAGCGGCTTACGGCATCTTCTACTTCTGCTCCGGTGAGAACGCCGCGTTCCACCAATGTCACGAAGTCTGGACAGTGCTGGGTGATTACCTTAAGGCCGTTTGGATGAATGTGGGTCTGGAGAAGTCGATGAAATTTTTCTCCGGCAATGGATGCTTCCGTGGCTAGGACACCGATGGTGCCCGTTTTTGTGAGCTTGCTGGCAGGTTTAACTGCAGGTTCCATGCCGATGAAAGTAATGGGGTAGCTAGCGCGGAGGGCCTCGACTGCGTGAATGGTCGCTGAATTACAAGCAACGACGATAGTGTGAGCGCCCATCTCGATGAGTCGCTCTGTGACGGCGAAGGATCGGGCTTGGATCTGCTCAGCAGGCTTATTGCCATAAGGACACCAAGCCGAGTCGCCAATGTAGTGGATAGGGATGTTAGGGAGCTTTTTTCTGATCTCTAACAACACTGATAAACCACCGACTCCTGAGTCGAGAATGCCAACGGATTTTTCCAAGTTACCCACAAGCGCAGCATCCAATGAACTGGGAGGAAAGTCGAGAAGGGAGAGTTTTTCTTTAGGGTAAGGGCCCAGCTGTTTCAGCGGCGTTTTCTGAGGAATGCTAAAGTACCGATTCCTAGCAGAAGTACGGTGTTCGGCTCGGGGATGACAGTGGCATCGATTTCAAAGCGTAGAGGGGCACCAATAGCTCCATCAGAAAGCCAGGAAGCACCAAAGCTAGAAGAGCTATATGATTGGGCAAGGGGTGATCCCATAAAATCAGTATCTAAAGTCCAAGTTCCTTGATCTACTCTAAAGTCACCAAAGGGAGTCCCTGATCCGTAGGGGTCGTTAGTGTTCAGAAATTGTTTCCATTGACCGCCTCCATTATCGGCGCCCATGACCGCAAAGTAGCTGGTGTTGGCAGACAGAGTGAAGTTACTGTCCCATGATTTTACACCATTGGTGTCAATGCTGAGCGTTAAGCGGTGTAGTGATGATTCAGGTGCCGCCGTGGATGCTCCAGCACTCCATATTTCCATAAACAGAGTGCCAGAGGTGGTAAAGTCTCCGATATTGGCTGTGATTGAATTTAGCTGATAATTTGAGCCATCCGTACTAAATGGTGTAGCATGCCATTCACCAGGGCTAATGTCAGAAAATATGGTCTCATTCCTATCGGCTAAGTCATCTAGATTGCTAAGAGCTACCGCTGCATTTAATTGGCCGCATAAAAACAGAAGAGCTAGGAGAGGTTTACGAATTTTCACCTAACTAGTGTAACTTATTCATTCTAGATCGGTCAATCATGGTCGTCAGTTTTTTTCATGGTAGGAATAAAAATCCCACAGAGCCGAGGCGCTGTGGGATACTTATAGGAAACGTTATCGCTGTTTAGCTTAGCTCAGTGACAGCGCGTTGAATACGGCGGACGGATTCTTCTTGGCCGAGGATCTCGAGGATCGCTCCGAGGTCAGGGCCGCCGGCTGCGCCTGTGAGGGCTACGCGGGTTGGGAACATGAGCTGGCCTGGTTTGGCTCCATTTTCCTTGGCTGTTGCGCCGATGGAGTTTTTAGCTTCACTCCAGTCGCTGAGTGCGGCGAAAGCGGTGGCGAGTTTTTCTAACAAGCCGGCTGCGGCTTCGTTCTTTTTGACTTTTTCAACTGTCTCGGTGTCGAATGGGTAGTCGGCATTATAGAAAAAGGCGATCATGGCTGGAACTTCCGTGAGGAGGCGGACCTTTTCCTGAATGGAACCAGCGATGGCGACGTATTTGTCATCGGTAGTGATGCCCGCTGCGTCAACGTATGGTTTAGCGGTAGCAGCGAAATCTTCTGGTGAGAGTTTGGCGAGGTGCTGTTGGTTGACCCAGCCGCACTTGTCGATATCGAATTTCCCAGGAGCGCGGTTGATCGCCTCGAGGGTGAATTTTTCGATAATCTCGTCTGGTGAGAAAATCTCGCTTTCGTCTTTGGGTGACCAGCCGAGGAGAGCGAGGAAGTTAAATACTGCTTCAGCTGTGTAGCCTTGTGAGGCGTATTCACCAATGGCTGCGCCTTGGTCGCGTTTGGACATTTTAGAACCATCCATGTTGAGAATGAGCGGAATGTGCGCGTATGCTGGGGGCTCTACTCCGAAGGCTTCGAAAAGCTGAAGGTGTTTCGGAGTGTTCATGAGGTGGTCTTCTCCACGGAGGACGTGAGTCATACCCATTTCGATGTCGTCGACAACATTAACAAAATGGAAGGTGTAGGTTCCATCTGAGCGCTTGACCACCATGTCAGGGTTGATGGATTCATCTGTGTAGTCGACAGTAACTTCACCACAGACGAGGTCGTTCATGACGATTGGTTTGCGCTCAAAGCGGAAACGGTAAGCGCCACCATCTTCGTAGACGCGGTCAGCTGCAACGAGTTTTTCGAAGTAGCCGTTGTAGATGTCCATGCGCTCGGATTGATTGTACGGTCCGTGCTCGCCACCTTTGTTAGGGCCTTCATCCCAGTCCATGCCGAGCCAGCTGAGGCCTTCGAAAATAGCTGCGCGAGCTTCGTCAGTGTTGCGCTCCTTGTCTGTGTCTTCAACGCGGAGGATGAAGGTGCCACCGTGTTTGCGGGCAAAGAGGTAGTTGAAAAGGGCGGTGCGTGCGCCGCCAACGTGGAGGTATCCTGTTGGCGATGGTGCGAATCGGGTGCGGATCTGCTGATTTGTCGGCTTGCTCATGGCTGTGGTTTAGAGAAGCGCGTGTGAAACTCCTAGTGAAAAATGCATAATCTTTGTTTGTTGGATTATAATTTTTCAAAGATCAAGCTGAGACGCGTCTATCCTTTTATAACTTCTAGGAAGCGGCTGATTTCACATTCTAGTATTTATACAAAAAATAGAATCTGAAATGAAATGATGCGCAGATCTTCGATCTAAATTGAGCTTTACTCTCTAAAATAGAGTTAAATAGATTGGCTTAAGCTCTCGCGGCTGTCTAACATCGACGAAAATGAATAATACACCACGATACTTACTATTACCCTGCATGATAATAGCCATTGGGATTGCTCTGGCAGGATTTTTTATAGGGAACACCCTCTATAAATCAAGAGTTGCTCTGAATACCGTCACTGTCAAAGGTCTTGCCGAGCGAAGAGTGGATGCAGATCAGGCTAATTGGAAGATTAACTATAGTGTGTCAGGAAAGTCTAAAAGCGATATACCGGACCTTTATAAGGAATCTGAAAGTAATAAAAATAGAGTTTTAGACTATTTGAAAAAGGGCGGGATTGAGGATGGTGAAATAAGAATAGGGGTAATTAGCTATTCTAGTGAAGAGTACCGTAACGAGGATAAAGTATTGGTAGATGAAAGGCACACTCTTACAGGAGTGATAGAAGTAGAGACTACTAGAGTTTCAATTATTGAAGCTGTTAGGGGTACTATCAATGAATTGATGGTTGAAGGTATAGATATTACAAACAATCCATCTCAATACAGGTTTACAGGGCTTAATAAAATTAAACCTGAAATGCTCAAAGAAGCTACCAAGAACGCTCGAATTGCGGCAGCTGAATTTGCGACTAATTCGGGTTCTGAGATAGGACGGATTCGTTCAGCTAGGCAGGGAGGATTCACGATCATAGATGTTGGTGAGAGATTTGGTGATACAAAGAGACTTAAGAAGGATGTGAGAGTCGTGACTACATCAGAGTTTTACGTAGACAACTAATGGGGGGCTGAGCAGCTTAGAATAAAGCGCCACAGTTATCGTCATAATGGACGAGCTTAAATATGCTGATCGAGGTGTTTTTCGAATCGTTGAAAATCGTCTTCGATGTGAGGGTCTTTCATTATATCGTGACAGGAAAAGGTAGGCAGTGCTTCCATGGCAAAGAAGCGGAAGTTCATGTGCGCTGGGAAGAAGAGGTCGTCGACACTTTTGCCTTGGAAGAGGTATTCGTCCGGGGTGTTGAAGGCTTCGATTGGTGCATTGAACGTGAGCGAGAGCATGTATTGCTTTCCTTGTAGTGTTCCGCCAGCACCATAGTTTTCTTTATAGTTCGGACGGTGCCGGCCGTCGCCATCGCATAGCTGTCCGGCCATTCCAGCTGTGTAGACGTCATCCATATATTTTTTGAAAACCCATGGAAAGCCCATCCAGTAAGTGGGAGATTGAATTAGAATGACATCCGCCCATTGGTGGTTTTTAATTTCTTGTTGAATGTCGTAATCGGCTTCTGCCGCAGTGATACGCGTCTCATATCCCTTCTTTTCAAAAAGTTCCTTTGCTCTTTGGGTGAGCGAGGCGTTGAGTTTTCCTGGGGAGTAGTCGTTTTTTTGGTGGGCGTTTATGATGAAGATGTTTTTCATAGAGTTAACTGGTTAGAGATATGTGAGGTGTTGATATTCCGGCGTTGTAGCCTTTTTCGTAGCCTATGGTAAATGCGTCACTTTCTGCGGCCGGGTAGGGCTTCTGGATTTCCCTGAGCTTCCGTCTTGTGAGCCCATTTTGTGTTCGAGTTCATAGCGAGCTTGGCTGCGCTGAGCAGATGGCGACATTTTCTGATCATGCTCTTTTTTATCATGGTGCTTCTCTCGTTACACTGGTGCTGGCTAGCTAGAGAAAACATGAAGAAAGGGAGTGTTGTTAGGAGTGTTAATTGAGGGGATGTCGTTTGATCGATCTATTCTAGGACTGGATGCGTGGCATCCAATCAAAGCAAACTAACGGTTATTTTTAAATAGCTCAAGTTGGTAAGATTGTTATTTTTGTGCTCAACTAGTGAGGCCGAAGAGCCATGAAATCTATTCCCTTACCAGTCTGGTAGTATGGTAACTTTGCTAATGACTTCATATTATGAGTAAGTACTCTCACCGTTATGAGAGTGTTCTGGTTCTTGATTTTTTCCTTCATCGGTTTGTATGCATCCGAGATGGACTCTCTTCGAAAGGAAATGAGGAGCTATTACGCAGCTCTGACCTTACCTGCTGAAGCTGGCGAGAAAGCTAGTCTCGGGCACAAATTGTTTTTTGATAGCCGGCTTTCCGCTGATGGGCAGTCTTCTTGTGTCAGTTGTCACTCATTTGATGCATATGGGACGAATCGCAGTTTATTGAGGACTCAGAAAAAAGAAGGAAACTTCTATCGAGATATTCCAAGTGTGTTGAACGCTGCTCAATTAGAGAGCTATAGTTGGGAAGGTAGTATCAAGTCACTCACTGCGAAAATCTCTGGCTCGTTGGATTCACAATATGAGATGGGGGAGGGAGCATGGGACGCTAGACTTAAGAGGCTGGCTCCTTATGAAAAAATGTTTCACACGGTTTACCCCGAGGACGGTATGACGAAAGAGACAATCGTAGATGCTCTCTGTGCTTACCAAGAGCAGTTGGTCGCACGCGCTCCGATCGATGCATTTATCGAGGGAGATGACGAAGCTCTTACGCTGGAACAAATAGAAGGTTACGCTACTTTTGATAGATACAATTGCTCTACCTGCCATACAGGGGCGCACTTTGGCGGGCAGATGATTCAACGAATGGGGATCGTGCGACCTTGGCCGAATCAAGAGGATCTCGGCTATTATCACACATCGGGAGATTCGGCGCATAAGATGCTTTTCCGGGTGGCTCCACTGCGTAATGTGACTGCGACTCGGCCTTATTTTCACGATGCGAGCTCGCGGACTATTCTAGATGCGATTCGGAAGATGGGTGAGTACGAAGCTGGGGTGATGATCAGCGATGAGGATACCCTGAAGATCTTTGAATTCCTGAAAGCGCTGAAAGGTGATCTGCCGGAAGAGTGGGTGAAGGAACCTGAATTACTCGAATGAGAATCTGGAGAGTGTCTCTCGGTTGGTGTTTTTGTGCATAAATGAGAGAAGCATTCTTGTGTGCTATCTGTTAGCTCTTTAGGCTTCGGTCCATGAAGAAGATAGCTCCTCACTGGCAAATACTGATAGCCTTAGGTCTCGCTGTGGCCCTAGGGGTGGTATTTAGAAATTTTTCGGTAGCGTCAGGAGATATCTCTTCCTTTACGCACTTCGCTGAAAAGGCGACGAGTATAAGCACTTTTGTCGGAGACCTTTTCATGAGTGCTCTGAAAATGATCATTGTACCTCTGATCGTTAGTTCAATTATTGCAGGGATCGGAGCACTGGGAGGCGTGAAAGGCTTTGGTAGATTGGGAGCTAAGACGATAGGATTCTATGCTCTGACTTCGCTGATGGCTATTCTGGTGGGGTTGAGTGTGGTGAATCTTTTTGAGCCGGGCCTCGTAGAAGGAGGGCAACCTAATATGGAGATTCGTGAGGCCTTTGATCGAGGTGTCGATGAGGCATCTGACCAGGAATTAGCTAAGGTGGAAGCAGCTAATGAGAAACAGGCAACCGACTACCTCGACTTTTTTAAGAAGCTATTTCCGCCTAACATTATCGCAGCAGCGGGGGATAACGGACAGATGTTGGGGCTGATCGTGTTTAGTATTTTATTCGGTATAGGGATGACGCGTTTGCCCATGAATGAGATGCAGACACTGCAGGGAACGATTCAGGGGATCAATGATGTGATGATTTTAATCACGCGCTGGATCATGATGACGGCTCCGATCGGTGTATTCGCATTGATGTTTCCCGTGATTTACAAATCTGGAGCGGGTCTTTTCATCGAGCTGGGATCGTACTTTGGAACTGTGCTCACGGCATTAGCGATCCACATGTTTGTTACTCTGCCATTGATTCTTAAATTTGTCGGTAAGGTGAGTCCAATAGCTCATTTTAAAGCAATGCAGACTGCCTTGCTAACTGCGTTTTCAACGGCTTCTTCCTCAGCGACACTTCCTGTGACAATGCGTTGTGTGCAGGAAAATGCAGGTGTGAGTAAGAGGACATCAAGCTTTACTCTGCCACTGGGAGCGACAGTGAATATGGATGGTACTGCGCTCTATGAATGTGTGGCAGTGATTTTTGTGGCACAGGTGATGGGAGTAGATCTGGCATTTGGTGCGCAGTTTGTCGTGGTGGGGGCTGCCTTACTTACGAGTATAGGTGTGGCGGGTGTTCCCTCAGCTAGTTTAGTGGCGATTTTATTGATCCTTAAAAACTCTAATATCGAAGGTGCTGAGACTGCTGTTGTCGCTCTGTTGAGTGTGGACCGCTTATTAGATATGTCTCGTACAGCGGTGAATGTTTTCGGTGACAGTTGTGCTGCCGTCGTAGTTGGTGCAAGTGAGGGCGAAAGGGTATTGCAGGGTAATTTGCATGATTTCGAGGAAGACATCGAGGACGAAGAAGAGCGTTTGTTAGACGAAGACTAGATGACGCCTGAGCAATTTATCATCCTCTGTATTTCGGCGTTTTGTATAGGGGTCGCTAAGGCAGGTTTTTCGGGGACATCACTGATTGGTGTGTTCTTGATGACTGAGGCGTTTGGCGCGAAAGAGCAGATTGGTATCGCTCTGCCGATGTTGATCATGGCGGATATCATCGTGTATCCAGCATTTCGTAAATATGGCAGCTGGAAGCCCGTCTGGTTTTTATTGCCACCAGCCTTGGTGGGGATAGGTCTAGCGCTTTGGGTGCTGAATACTGTTTCTGATGAGACTATGCGCAGCACTATCGGCTGGATTATTCTCAGCATGGTAGGGATGCAACTGGTTAGGAAATGGAAGCCAGAGCTGACCTCTAAGCTCGCGCATTCTCGTGGGTTCGGAGTGGCAGCTGGGGTTACTGGTGGTGTGGCGACGATGTTAGCGAATGCCGCTGGGCCCATAATGCAGCTGTATTTGCTCTCAAAGAATATGGGGAAGATGGATCTGATAGGTGTGGGTGCACGTTTCTTTCTGTTAGTAAACTTGTTGAAACTACCATTGAGCGCAGGGCTTTCGCTGACAACATTGGATACGCTCTTGTGGAATTTTGCGGTGCTGCCAATAATTATAGGAGCGGTGTGGGTTGGGAAGAAGTTGTTAGTGAAACTACCTCAGGCGGTGTTTGAGCTAATGATCATTCTCACAGCAGTAGTGGCTGGTGGTCGCTTGATCACTGGGTGAGAAATTTGTTAGAATTTCACAAGGGGGGAGATTAGTGAGGGTGGTGAGTTACTGAGTCTTTTGAAAAAATGGTTTCACGGGGGGATGCTTATGGTAGCTTTTGGGATATGAAGCAGTGGTTATGGATGATACTAACAGCTTTGCTTAGCTGTGGGGTTTTCGCTCAGGAGTCGAGTGAGCCAGTTGAGAGCTATAAAGACAAAGTGGTGGTCCTGAAAGTAGGTGAGAAATCACTGATGAATAAGCACTCTTTCAAGTATTGGAGGAAGGTGATGAAGCGGGCTGAAGCGGAGAAAGCCAAGGCGATTATTTTTGATATCGATACGCCTGGTGGCTATGCGATGGAGACTGCGGATTTGATCACACGGGTGATGCCAGAGCTTACGATCCCGTCGATAGCGTTTGTAAACCCAGAGGCCACGAGTGCTGGCTCTATGATAGCATTTGGCTGTGACAAGATTTACATGCACCCACGTGGAAGCATTGGTTCTACAGGGATTGTGTCAGGGGGGGGGCAAGAAATTGGGCCTGTGATGCGTGCAAAGATCGAGTCTTTGTTTACTAGCTATGTGAAGATTGTCGCGAAAGAAAAAGGGCGTAATCCTGATGTGATGAAGGCCATGATGTTCCGTGATCAGGAATATGAGTTTGCAGATGGTAAGGTGAAGGTAGCGAAGGGGGAGCTGCTTAACTTAGTAGCTGATGAATCCATTTTAATGGTGGATGGGAAACCTTTGTTAGCTGATGGAATTGCTGTCAATATTGAAGCGATATTGGAGCTAGAGGGAATGGCGGGAGCTGAAGTAGTTTCGGCAGAGCCAAAGGGTTTAGAGGCTTTTGCTCAGTGGGTAGGCTTGACGTCACCAATCTTGATAGGGATTGGTTTTATCGCGGTGTTTATGGAGGTGAAGACTCCAGGATTCGGCATTTTTGGAGTGATTGGTCTAAGTGCCTTTGCAATTTTCTTTGTAGGAAATAATCTAGATGGGAATCTTGCTGGAGGATGGTTATTTGTGATCTTTGCTCTGGGACTATTGTTAGTCATTTTAGAGTTCACGGTGATTCCTGGGACATTTGTTGCTGGCTCTATCGGAGTGGTCATGATGCTGGGAGCTATCATGATGGCGATGGTCGATTCCGACATGTTAGATAGCTTTAAGGACAGCAAAGATGGTCTGATAACCTTGCCAGTATTGATTGGCTGGCCACTTATTTATATGACTGTGGGGATTGCTCTAGCGGGTGTCGTTAGTATGATAGTGATGCGTTATTTACCGTCTCTACCAATGTATAGTTCTCTTGCTGTGAGTGCAGAATTACCATCAGGCACCGGTGTGGAGAATCATAACCAGGAACTGGTTGGTCAAGAAGGTGTGGTCATTACTGAACTGCGCCCAGCTGGTAAGGCTGAAATTTTAGGCGTCATTCATAATGTGATTTCCCAACATGGGTTCATCGAGAATGGAAGTGCTGTAAAAGTAGTTTCGGCGGACGGTATGCGAATCATTGTCGACCAAGTCTCCTAGCTATTTGATTGCGCAAAGCTAGGTATTTTCTTTTGCTAAGCGGATGCAAGGTAATAGCTCATTCGACGCCACGCGCTGGACATTAGTTCAGCGTGCAAAAGATGCGAATGTGGAGGAAGCGCAAGAGGCGCTGAACGCGCTGTGTTCTATGTATTGGCGGCCTCTCTATGCTTTTGCTCGTGGTTATGGAAGAAGCATGGAGGATGCCGAGGATGTGGTGCAGGGGTTTTTAGCGAAGGGAATAGAGAAGGCTCTTTTCTCCGCAGCCGATCAGGAAAAGGGAAAAATGAGAACTTTTTTACTGACTGCTTTTAAACGTTATCTCCGCGATGAACATGTGAAGGCATTCGCCCTGAAAAGGGGAGAGGGAAAAGTGGATACTATGGATGTGGCGGCTGAAGAAGCTCGCTGGGCTGATGAGGATGCCACCGATCCGACGATGAATTTTGATAAGCGCTGGGCGATTATCGTAGTGGAAAGTGCGCGTGAGCAGTTAGAGAAAAAATATCAGCGTGAGGGAAAGCTAGATCTCTACCTAGCCTTGTCCGCCAGCCTCACTGGTGAAATGGATGAAGGCTATCAAGAGGTCGCTGACCGATTAGATGTTTCGCTCTCAGCGGTAAAGGTAGGGGTGCACCGACTTCGCAAACGTTTTGGTGAAATGCTGCGAGCGGAGATAGTAGAAACACTCGGTGAAGGCGAGGACCCAGATCAAGAGCTGCGGTACTTGATCGGTATCTTGAGTGATTAAGCGAGTGTTCGTTGTTTACGTTAGACTATTGAAATAATTTTGGCTGAAGATGAAACATTGAAGCAGAGAGATGTGCAAAAACTTCTTTCGTGGGCACTCACGGAAAAGTTAGAGCACCCTCTTGAGGTAGGTGATCCTGACCTTCCTGGTTTTGATGTGCTCTCAGTATTGGGGCGTGGAGGCATGGGGACGGTGTACCTAGCTAAGCATCATGGATTGGGGCGCGAGGTGGCGCTAAAGCTATTTACGGCGAACGGGAGTGATCAAGAGCTCTTCCTAGAGCGTTTGAAGCGAGAGGGTAGATTGATGGCGCAGCTGGAGCACCCGAATGTATTAGGTATTTACGATGGGGATGTGCTGCCCGACGGTACTCCCTACCTAGTGTTAGAATATGTTAAGGGTGAGGATTTGCAAAAGCGCATTTCACGAGAGAAGAAGCTCAGTCAGAAAGAGGCTCTTTCAATTGCTATTAGAGTGCTTAATGGGCTATCGGCGGTGCATGCACTAGGAGTGACCCATCGTGATGTGAAACCGGCCAATGTTCTCTTGGGTGAAGACGGATCGGTTAAGGTGACGGATTTTGGGGTTTCAAAAGTAGCTCAAGAAGAGCAGCTCTCACTGACGATGACAGGGACGACGATAGGGACAGTGGATTACATGGCTCCTGAGCAATCGAATGGAGACGCTGTGGATGAGCGTTCTGATATTTATTCTGTGGGGGTGATTCTTTATGAAATGCTGGCAGGGGTGACACCGCGTGGAGCTTTTGAGCCATTGTCAAAATATGGAGTTTCGAAGGAATTGAATCGCTTGGTGATGCGCTGTTTACAGAGAGACCCGAATAGGCGTCCTGCATCAGCCGCTAATTTGGCGCGCCAATTGAGAAAAGTGCGTCGAGACTCCAAGCGTGGTTTTCAGGGAGATGTGAAGCGCTTGAGTCTAGCTCTTCTCGGGGGAACCGCGTGTGTGTTAGTGGCTGGTTTATTCATTTTTCGCGAAATGCGCGAAACTCCGAGTGTGGTGTTAGAGCCTGATCAGGTGGTGGATGCTAAAGAGAATAATCCGAGTTCGGTGACTAATCTGATAGAGGGTTATTCTCTACAGAAAGCTAGTTTAGCTGGCAAGTGGTGGCGTCATTCTGGGGCTTTGTTTTGTGAAAGTAGTGAGCAGGCTCTGATCGAATTCCCTTCTGATTTAGCAGATGAGTATGTGGTCGACTCGCAACTCACTAGAGTAGATCAAGTGGGGAAAGTAGTGCTCTTCCTGCCGACTTCTCAGGGGTTGATAGCTCTAGAGACTAGTGAAGAGGGTATCCAAGTGCAGGGTGATAATCGGAGAGTGAAGAAAGCTTTCAAGGGAGGAATCGCTTATTCGGTGCGTGTAGAAGTAAGCAAGCAGGTCTTACGAGTTTTTGTTGATGAGAAGCGTGTTTTGGTAAGAGCTATTGAGGCTCTGGATATTAGAACTTCACTTCAGTGGAAGATTCAGGATACGCGTAAACTAGCAATAGGAGCTGAGCGGTCTGAGCTTATCGTGAATCAATATTCGGTGCGACCATTACAATGATTTCAGCATGTATTGTTAGCTGATTTTTATGGCTTGGCATTGCCATTTGCTACGTAGTGGATATGACGGATCACGCGCTAGGTTGTTTAGGCCTAGAGCGCTTTTAAAACATTTCCTATGGCAGAACCAATCACCATCATCACCGCTTTCGACGGGAAGTCACAGCACGGTTCGTTTCCTCAGCACATGTGGCATCGGTACCGTTGGTGGGTGATTACTCGTTCGGTGCTGTGCGTCGTGGCTGTTTGCTTGGGCGCTTATTTAATGGAGCCCGGGACTAAGGGGGGCGTCATTGGAGGAGGCTTAGTAATGGTTGGTTCATTAGGGTTTATGCGGCCGATGCTTTGGCAGATGTGGCAAGAGCGAGGGCTGCGCAAGCACCCAGCTTATAACACAAAGGTTCGGTACACCTTTTCTGAGAAAGGGCTCAGTATGGCCGGCAGTGCTGGAGAGGCTACAGTTACTTGGGAAGAGCTTTACGAACTTAAATCCACCAAAAAGGGTCTGCTAATTTATACTGATAAAAAGCAATACATTTGGATTGCCGCTGCAGCCTTTGGAGAAGGGCAATTAGCAAAGGTGTTAGGGCTGAGGAAACAGGGCTCTAAGTAATCTTACTTACTACTTACTTAAGTATTCTTGAATGGGCTTGAGTGGATATAGATGCGTGTATCTACCTATGTATATAGGAGTAAGGTGATGGGTCTTGCCCTCTTTTGAAGTATTCCGTTACTTTTATCCAAAGCAGTAAATGTACCTTTAGTCTTTCTAGCGGTTGATTTGTTCGCTTTAAACTCCCATCCCCCCCCGAATAAAATGAATACAATCCCAAAGGGTTACTTTTGTGACCTGTGCCTTGATGATGTTGATGCATTAGCGAATGCGTCTTACCTTTTACTTTGTAATGGAACTACTAGTCGTTCCTATGGTTCTCAAAAGCGAGAGTGCCATTATGAGTCAGAGTTCGATGTATTAGTCGTTAATCTTGAGTCGCTCCATGATCCTCTTGCTGAAAGGAGTTCGATAGATCATCTGGTGTTTCTTAATGAGGATACCTATGAACAGCTTTGGTTAGGTTGTGGTGATGTAGATGCTGAGCCTTTAAGCCAGGTTTGTGTACAACGCGCATTGAGTCAAAGGCCAGTAAACGATCCTCCAGAGCTTTTTATGCCGGAGGCGGACACTAGCGAATATATTGTGAGCCCGTATGATGCGCGCGAGCTGAGTAGTTTTAGTGAATACTACAAATCCTTGTTAGTGCGTTCATTTGCACAAAAGGAGTCTTCCTTTTTTGAGCTACTTAGGCATCACGGCATGTGCGTGACTTATTAGGCTAACGCCTCTTGTGTTTATAGCGGCGAGATGCAGCTATTAGGATTTCAGACTGAACGCGTCAAAGCACCATTATATACAGGAAGCCAATATCCTATGGCAAGCTAGAGCAATGAGCCGCCATTGAAGCGCAAGCAGCCGTTAGCAAAGTTGTAAAATGGGTGTACAGTGGTGGCATGTCTGAAAAAACAGCGCTAAAAATCAAGGTGCCAGAATATGGTGAGTTGCGAGAGTCCGTGAAGGAGCGTTTACTTCGTATTCGTGAAGCCTTCAGTGATACCAAAACCCATGCTGATAAGGTGGAAGCCCTTAATAAACTGATGCGTCAGAACTCAGCTCAATCACCGGCATAAAAAAGGCAGAGCCGAAGCCCTGCCTTTTTAAAGATTTTTAAACTCGTCAGAGTATTAGAGAAGCGCTTTGAGGCGCTTGCATACTTCCTCAACGTTGGAGCGTGAGTTGAAGGCTGAGATACGGAAGTATCCTTCGCCTGCAGCACCGAATCCAGAACCTGGAGTGATGACGACATTGGCTTCGTTGAGCATTTTGTCGAACATGTCCCATGAGGTGAGACCTTCTGGACACGCGACCCAAACGTATGGAGCATTTTCACCGCCGAAGACTTTGAGGCCGAGCTCAGTACATGCTGCGCGGAGAAGTTTAGCGTTAGCCATGTAGTGTTCTACTAGGGCTGCGACTTCTGCTTTTCCTTCGTCAGAGAAGATCGCTTCAGCACCGCGTTGTACAGGGTAGGACGCTCCATTAAATTTAGTGGAAGTACGGCGGCTCCAGAGCTGCTTGATACTGATTTTTTCACCAGACTCGGTTGTTCCGAAAACGGTGTCAGGGATCACGATGTAGCCGCAGCGTACACCAGTGAATCCGCCGTTCTTGGAGAAGGAGCGGAATTCGAGAGCGCATTGCTTAGCTCCTTCGATCTCGTAAATGGATCTAGGTACGTCTGCGTCTTGGATAAATGCTTCGTAGGCTGCATCATAAAGAATGATGGCATCATTCTTAAGTGCGTAGTCGACCCATGCTTGAAGTTGCTCGCGAGTAGCTGAAGCTCCTGTTGGATTGTTCGGGTAGCAGAGGTAGACGATGTCTACTTTCTCTTCTGGGATAGCTGGAACGAAATTATTTTCAGCGGTACATGGAAGGTAAACAAGACCTTCGTAGCGCCCGTCTTCATCAGCTTCGCCAGTGTTTCCGATCATGACATTCGTGTCGACGTAGACAGGATAAACTGGATCGGTAATAGCGATGGTGTTACCTGGGCCGAAGATGTCGAGAATGTTGCCGGTGTCACACTTCGAGCCATCGGATACGAAAATATCGTCAGCGGAGATGTCGAGTCCCTTGAAGGCATTGTCAGCAACAGCCTCACGGAGGAAGCCGTATCCTTGCTCAGGACCATAACCGCGGAAGGTGTCGCGACAGCCGAGTTCGTCCACAGCCTTGTGCATAGCTTCTTGCACAGCCTTAGGTAGAGCTTCTGTAACATCGCCGATACCACAGCGGATGAGAGCTGCGTCTGGATTAGCTTCTGAATAAGCTCCTACGCGGCGGCCGATTTCTGGGAAAAGGTACCCAGCTTTAAGTTTTAGAAAGTTGTCGTTTATGCGTGCCATAACGGGGCGGATGCTGCTCAGCCTTGGTCGAAAGTGCAAGGATTGAATTTGAGATTTGAGATTTGCAATTAGAGATTTAGTCTATGGCCATGCAGTCAGGTAGAGGGATTATTTTACGGCTCACAAAGCTGAGCGATACCAGCCTGATTGTGACATGGTGTGTTGATGGTCTAGGTTTGGTTAAGACCGTGGCGAAGGGGGCTAGGAATTCGAAAGGGAAATTCGCAGGAAAATTAGATCTATTCTTTATTGCGGATCTCGAGTGGATCGAAAGCAGGAGGAGCGAGCTCCACACGCTGCGTGAGGTTGCCCCATTGGAATACCACGAAAAAATGCGTGGCCAATATCGTGATGTATTGCTAGGAGGATATTTTACAGCTCTGACTGAGCACGTCATGGAGGGGGGGCATAGTGAGGATGCCGTGTTTGATTTACTGAGCAGGGGAATGAACTTTCTTAATACTAAAGGGTCTAGTTTGAGGGCGTTAGAGCATTTCGAGAATGAATTAGCTAAAATGGTAGGAGTGTGGGATGGCAAGAGACGGGGAAACTTGGCGCTGGAAGATGCATTTGGGCGATTGCCTGTGAGCCGACTTCAGTGCCTTGAGTTATTAAAATAAATTGGAAGATGATGATAGGAGAGCATGTTTTTCATTGTAGAATAGGGCAAAGATGTTATTCACTTAAGTTGTTAGACATCGTACGAATTTATGAAATCAGGCACAACTAACCTCTTAGAAATCCTCTCCGAACGCGTCATAGTATTATCTGACAAAGGAGAGTGGGAAGAAGCGTACCATGCCGCGGTAGCCGCAGTGGATAAGGCGAGAGCAGCGGTGAAAGAGGAGGATGAAGGCGCTGAGATAGCGCTTATTGAGTGTTTAGAGATGCAAGGCGATATTTTGCGTCAAACCGGGAGACTTGAGGAATCAAGATTAGTCTACCTTGAGGCATTAGAGACTGCAATTCCCTTAAAGGTTTCTCTCGAACTTCTGGCACGGGTGACAGCGAGTGTTGGAGTGCTCTACGACAGTGTTGAGAATGATCCTGAGGCGATTCGTTTTTACGAGAGAGCAGTGGAGTTATATGATAGAGCTGGTTTTGGTCAGACCGAGCCTGTGGCTGATATTTGTAATAATCTGGGCTTTGTTTATCGTAGCATAGGGAACTTCCAGACAGCTGAGGATATATTCCTTAAAGGCTTGGATATTTGCCGTCACGATCTTGGTTACGAACATGAGAAAACAGCGACACTTTGTAATAATCTAGGAGCTCTCTATCTCAAGGCAGAGAAAAGTACTCAGGCCCGTGAGATGAATTTGATGGCTTTAGAGATTCGGCTTAAACTTTTTGGCGCACTGCATGCGGATACATCACAGTCACATGCTAATCTAGCGCTTTCACTTTGCCAATGTGGCGAGTCTGAGGAGGCAAATGAGCATTTCTTAGCTGCGGTAAAAGGCTATGAAAAGCATATCAATACTGAGACACATGACTATGCGGCCGTGGTGGAAAATTACGCAGAGTTTTTGAAGCTTTCGAACGAGGGTAAGTCTGCTGATGTCTTGGTGAAAAAAGCTCAGAAAAAGTTATCTCAAGTGAGTTTTTAATAGAACTCTTTATCGAGTAACCATTTTTCCAGAGTATCTTTTTGGGCCGTGATATTACCGATCACTCGGTACTTCGAGCGCTGAATAGAGCCCGCGTTTTCACGTGTGTCATCGACCACGCACCATGGCACACTGCCGGATGAATGGATGGAGTGTAGCTGGGAACCGTCGTGCACGATGAAGCCTACGTGTTTATCGAGTCCGATGATGTAGATGCCTTTTTCCATTCCTAGTACCATGTTCCAGAATGCATTGAAGTCCATCTCTGTGCGGATCTTCATTTTTTCTCTTGGGACGAAGGCTCCGAGGATAGTCTGTGAGGGTTGTTGGGAGAGTTTGATTCGGTTGAGCTTAAAGCCAGCATCGCGCATTATGGTGGATACGAAATAGCCGCAAGCGATTTTCCCCTCGCCTGGTTTTTCACAATAGCCATTGAAGTCCCAAGGAGTGCCGAGCCAGCACCGCATCATTTCAGGGGTGACGGTGTCAAGCAGTTCTCTGGACTCAGCTAGGATGGCGCTTTTTTGCTGTGCTGTGCTCGCAGCGAGGTAGCGGTCTTTGAGTCGTTGTTTACGAATTTTTAGGTCTTCGACGAGGAGGTCGTATCGCTCAGGTTGAGGTTTGTGTTTGTTGATTTTTGCAACCAGTTGGGGAAGCCTCAGTTCATCTTGGAAGAGCCACAAGCTCAGGCCAATAGTGACGGCTGAGCACATAAAAAAAAAGACAACAAGCACCACGCGCTGACTGCGAGGGGTCGCTGCTGGCTCTTTAGTTTTAGCTGACATTATTTCGGTAGGTTATAGCAAGATTCAGCGATTGCCAATGGAGAGTATAAAGGGTGGACAAGGCTTATATAAAAAAGAGAGCTGAATGCGTGATTCAGCTCTCGTGAGGTGCGGCAAGCGCAAGAGTGGTAAAAGGGGGCTTATGGGATAGGGAGGATCTCAACCTCGTAGCCATCTGGATCGGTGACAAAGGCCATTTGGCGCTTTGCTGGATCAGCAAACTTTTCGCGCCAATTGCCGGGCCAGATTTCGATGCCAGAGTTTTCTAGTTTATCGCAGTATGCGATGACGTCTTCGACTCCGACACAGGTGTGCATGAGGTCTTCAGGGAATTCGACTTTGAACTCAGGTGAATAACAAAGCTCGAGGAAGTGCTCTGCACCTGGGATTTCTAGAAAGGCGAGTTTGTTGCCCTGTGGCGAATCTTTACGGTCGCGGAGTTCGAAACCAAGTTTTTGGTAGAAGTCGATGGTGCTATCGAGGTCGCTAACGCGGATGCGAGTGTGAAGGAATTTCATGATAAATTTGGAATGAGTAATATAAGATTATTCTATTTCGTCTTCAGCTAGGAGGCGGAATGTCTCACGCTGCTTACGGATATAGATAGGATCGCCGTACTCGTCCGGCTCCCAGCCGTTGTTTAGTCCGAAGTCAATAATGGGTTCGACCCACTTAAGGTTGAATAGTTTGGGGACTTGAGCGACGAGAATTTGGCCGCCTTCGATTTCATTGAATGCTAATCGTACTTCAGTGCCCTTGGGGGTGGAGTATGCGCGCCAGCGGTACTGGACGTCGTCGAATGTGGTGACTTTGCTGCCTTTTCTTGGAATGTTCATAGAGTGTAGCGAGTGTGTCGCTCGGTTTTCGGTTTTAAGTTGTTACGCTGAGCTGCTTTGAGGCCGGTGCGAAATCCCCATAGAGTAAATGGAATGATCAACAGTAGAGCCAGAGCTATTACTCCCAAACCAATGGCAGCAATGCAGAGACCGATGTGAGATAATATAGGAGAAGTAAATTTATTCTGAGTGAGAAGACTAATGGGGATGCTGATCACGATGAAGAACATGCCACCCCAGATAGATCCTTTTAAGTATTTATAGGCAGAAACAAAGCCATCGCTTTTATTATCATGTGTAGATGCTTGAGTTTGCGGCGATTGGTATGGATTCTCCATCTAGCTTTAGATTGAGACAGCGGCTTTTATGTGCGGATCTGCTTGGTAGTCTTCGAGACGGAAATCGTCAAAGGTGAAGTCATCGATATTTGTGATCTCTGGGTTGATCCACATGGTCGGGAGTTTATGCGGAGTCCGTGTGAGCTGGAGTTTGGCTTGGTCGATGTGGTTCTTGTAGAGGTGGAGGTCGCCGAAGCTGTGGACGAAGTCGCGCGCTTCGTAGCCAAGAACTTGTGCAATCATCATCATGAAGAGAGCGTAGGAGGCAATGTTGAAGGGGACACCGAGGAATAGGTCAGCGCTGCGCTGGTAGAGCTGGCATGAGAGACCTGGCTTAGCGCCTTCAGTAGCTGGCTCGTGGACATAAAACTGAAAGAGGAGATGACAGGGGGGGAGCGCCATTTCATCGACCTTGCCGACATTCCAAGCGGAGACGAGGTGGCGGCGTGAGTGTGGATTATGCTCGAGGTCGTGGATGAGTTTGGCAATTTGGTCGATAGTTGAGCCATCTTCTTTAGCCCATGCGCGCCATTGTTGGCCATAGACTGGGCCGAGATCGCCATTTTCGTCAGCCCATTCGTCCCAGATGCGGACGCCATTTTCTTTAAGGTAGCTGATATTGGTGTCACCTTTGAGGAACCAGAGTAGTTCGTGGATAATGGAGCGAAGGTGCAACTTCTTGGTGGTGAGGCAGGGGAATCCTTGGCGGAGATCGAAGCGGGACTGGCGGCCGAAGACTGAAATGGTGCCGGTGCCTGTGCGATCGTGGCGCTCTTCACCATTGTCGAGGACATCTTGTAAGAGGTCGAGGTACTGTTGCATGGGGAAAAGTGTGGAGTGTGAAGTGTAAAGTGTGAAGTGTTTTCAGAGGGGAAAGCTTTAGTCGTAGTTGCCGGGCTTTCTGCGCATGTTCTTTTTCTGGGAGTTTTGCTTTTTCGCTTTGAGCATTCTGTTTTTAGAATTGCGTGAGCGGGGGCGGTCGGTGCGGCGCTTCTTTTCGCGAGTGTCACGTTTTTCGTCAGCGGCCTTTTGGTAGAGCATTTGTAGTTTCTTGAACAGCTCTTGGCGCGCAGTGAGGCGGTTTTGTTCGCGAGATCGGTCTGACTGGCATTTGATTTCGATGCCCGTGGGTGTGTGTTTGAGGTAGACGCAGGAGGCGGTTTTATTGATTTTTTGGCCACCTGATCCAGAGCCTTGAATAAACTTTTCTATCAAGGTGGATGGCGGGGCTCCGAGTCTGGTGAGCTGCTGTTCTATATCTGGAGGAATGGGCATTTACTTCGTTTGGCTGTAGCTTTTGTAGACTTAAAACAGGCTATTTGAAACGCAAAAGGGCTGGAGAGTTATTGCGCCGATTTCTTTTCAAACACGGCGTTGTTTGAACTATAAAACTAACGTTGACTCGGGAGTTTCCATGATTAGGCTGCGCACATGTTCGCAGGCACGCATACAGCTATTATTACACCTTTCCGTGATGGTCAGGTAGATGAGGAAGCATTCCGCCAATTGATTGAAAAGCAGATTGCTGGTGGTGTTCAGGGGATTGTTCCCGTGGGTACGACTGGTGAGTCACCAACTCTCGACGCTGATGAGCACCTTGAAGTGATTCGTATTGCGGTAGATGCTGTAGCTGGCCGGATCAAAGTGATTGCCGGAACTGGTGCGAACTCCACTTCTGAAGCGATTCATTTGACTGAAGAGGCAGAAACTATCGGTGTCGATGCCTCCTTACAGGTGACACCTTATTATAATAAACCATCTCAAGAGGGCTTGTTTCAGCATTTCCGTGCAATAGCTGAGAGCACGACTCTTCCTATTATGCTCTATTCTGTTCCTGGGCGTTCGGTGGTGGAAATAGCTCCTGAGACTGCAGCGCGTCTTGCCGCAGAATGCGATAATATCATTTCTATTAAGGAGGCTAGTGGTCGTGCTGAGCGTGTTGACCAGCTCAGGGAAGCGCTTCCTAATGGGTTTGAAATTCTTTCTGGTGATGACCCAATGACGATCGAGTTCATGAAGCGTGGTGCTTGTGGCGTGGTTTCTGTGGCATCAAATATTGTGCCAGAGAAGGTTTCTGAACTAGTGAACGCTATGCTTGCCAATGATGTAGCGAAGGCAGAGGCTATTCAGGCAGAATACTTTGACCTTTTGAGTACGCTGATGAGTGTGGATACGAATCCGATGCCAATCAAGGCCGCGGCGGCGTTGATGGGGATTTGCAGCGATGAAATCCGCTTGCCTATGCTTGCGCTTGAGGGCGAAAGCCTCGAACAAGTACGTGCGCTTCTCCATAAGTACTCACTCGTATAAGAATTTCTAACTAACTTCTAATTATGACTAATCTTCTAATTCTTGGTCGTTCAGGCCGTATGGGCCAAGCCCTCATTGAAGCAGCTGAAGCTGATACAAATGCAGCAGTGGCGAAGACGCACGATCACAATGAAAGTTTGGCGGATGCATTCATTGGAGTGAATGCCGCGATTGATTTCACCGTGCACAGTTTTACTGATAAGGTGCTCGCTGAAGCGCTTGATAAGAATGTGGCTTTAGTGATTGGCACTACTGGTCACAGTGACGAGGAAAAGGCGCGCATCATAGAAGCTTCTAAGAAGTTGCCTATTGTTTTCGCTGCGAATTACTCAGTGGGCGTGAACACCTTATTTTATCTAACGCAGAAGGCCGCTCAAATCTTAGGTAATGACACCTTCGATATCGAAGTGACCGAAATGCACCACAAGCATAAGATCGACTCCCCATCCGGGACTGCTCGTCGCTTGTTAGAAATTCTTAATGATGAGACAGATACATCGTATCAAGATGATGTGACTCACGGTCGCGAAGGCAACATCGGACCTCGTCCGTCGAAAGAAATTGGCATGCACACACTTCGTGGTGGTGATGTAGTTGGCGATCACACGGTGATGTTTGCTGCTGACGGTGAGCGCGTGGAGCTTACTCATAAGGCTTCTAGCCGCATGACATTCGCGAGTGGCGCTGTGCGTGCTGCGACTTGGATTCAAGACAAACCTGCTGGTCTTTACGATATGCAGGATGTGCTGGGTCTTAAGTAAATCTGAACTTTTAAAGTTGAGGCGATGGCTTTACGCGTTGGTTTAGCACTGGGTTCAAACCTAGGGAATCGCCTTAATAATATTAAAACGGCGCGGAACATGCTGCGTGGGATAGTGGATCCGGAGTCGCTTTATCTGCAGGCTCCGATCTACCAAAGTCAGCCAGTAGATTGTGCCAGCAACGACCCGGATTTTTATAATACAGTCATTGAGATCGATTACATCGGTGAGCCATACGATTTACTGCGGATGACGCAAGGTGTGGAATTTCATATGGGTCGAGAGGCGGTTCATGCTTACAATGCTCCCCGACTGATCGACGTTGATATACTCTATTTTGGGAGTGGCGTCATTAAGGAGGAGATTCTAACGATACCTCACCCACGTATGGTAGAGCGTCGTTTTGTTCTGCAACCGCTTAACGATATTCGCCCTAATCTGGTACTCCCAGGTGATGCTGCTACTATTTCCGAGCACTATAGTCATCTCGATTCCGATGAACCGCCGCTGACATTGGTGCAGTCCGTGTGGTAACCTATTTATAGACAATGAAACTAAGCCAAGAGAAAGCTGAGGCTCTGCGAGCTCGAAAAAACAGCAAGCGCATTTCCTGCCTTACAGCTTATGACTACCCAATAGCTCGTTTATTAGATGAGGCTGGGGTTGATGTATTACTTGTAGGAGATTCCTTGGGAATGGTAGTGCTTGGCTATCCTGATACGACGCATGTGACCATGGAGCATATGCTTCATCATGTGGCTGCAGTGGCGCGTGGCAATACGAATGCGCTAGTGGTGGGCGACCTACCGATTCATTCTTATGATACACCCGAGCAGGCGTTGGCTAATGCTAAATTGTTAGTCGCTGCAGGTGCGGATGCCGTGAAGTTGGAAGGGGGGCTGAGACAGGCCGATAAGGTAAAGCTTATCGTGGGTGCGGGTATTCCCGTGTTCGGCCATATGGGAATGTTGCCTCAGCGAGTGTTAGAGGAAGGTGGCTACAAGAAAAAGGGGAAGTCTGAAGAAGAGTTTGAAGCGATTCTAGCAGGCTGCCGAGCACTCGAGCACGCTGGAGTATTCGCGATTGTTTTAGAAAGTGTGGTAGCGGATACCGCTAAGAGGCTTACCGAAGCGCTCGGGGTGCCAACAATTGGGATTGGCTGCGGGAATCAGACTTGTGACGGGGAGGTGGCTGTGATCACTGATTTAGTCGGCGGTTATCCTTGGTTTGTTCCGCCCTTTGCTAAACCGCAAACTGATATTTCTGGAGATATAACGAAAGCTGTTCAGTGGTATAACGAGCAAGTGTAGGCTCGAATACTAATTCCGGTGGCGGTTTTATGACGCGCATGCCAGTACCATTTTTCTATACAGAACTCCGCAAATAGGTGTTCAAGTATGAGAATCTTAGATGTAGAACTGTCACTACAGCTGCTATCATGTTACATAAAAACGTCTATTCGCTTTAAGAATAGACGTTTAAGTATTGCAACCGTTACCGGTGAACCCTGAAAAGGGATTTATCTATTTATAGGACTAGCCTTGGACTTCATTGTAGGCCCAGTCAATCCACGGGATAAGAGCTTCAAGGTCTTCGCTGTTGACTGTGCCACCACACCAGATCCTGAGACCTGCAGGAGCATCGCGGTAGGCGCCAATGTCGTAGGCTGCGTCTTCGGCCTCGAGGAGCTTGACCATGGATTTCACTTGGGCAGCTTCGAGTTTCAGAGTGAGGCACACAGAAGTGGTGGATGCTGTAGCTGGATCGACAGCCAAGTTGCTGACCCAGTCACGCTCAGAGACAAATTTCTCGATTACAGCTGCATTGGCAGATGCTCGGCCAATCATTGCGTCGAGTCCACCGATAGATTCCACCCAGTTGAGGGCATCTACGTAATCTGCTACTGCGAGCATGGATGGTGTGTTGATCGTGGCACCTTTGAAGATGTCTGCGATGATTTCGTCACCTTTTGTAAGACGGAAAATTTTAGGGAGTGGGCGGTCAGGCTTGTAGGTCTGGAGACGCTCAACAGCGCGCGGGCTGAGGACGATCATTCCGTGCGCACCCTCACCACCGAGCACCTTTTGCCATGAGTATGTTGTGACATCAAGCTTCTCCCATGGGAGATCCATCGCAAATGCAGCAGAAGTAGCATCGCAAATAGTGAGGCCTTCGCGATCATCACTGATCCAGTCTGCATTTGGAACGCGCACACCTGATGTGGTTCCATTCCATGTGAATACGACATCGTTGGCTGGGTTGACTTGTGTAAGGTCTGGAAGGACGCCGTAGTCGGCAGTGATTTCGTTAACGTTATCGAGCTTAAGCTGCTTGGTCACATCTGTGAGCCAGCCTTTACCGAAAGATTCCCAATGGCACACATCCACTCCGCGCGCGCCGAGAGCGTGCCACAAAATCATTTCAACAGCGCCTGTGTCAGATGCTGGCACGATTCCAACTAGATAGTCCTCTGGAATACCGAGAATTGATTTGCTCTTGTCGATAGCCTCCTGGAGTACTTTTTTACCAATCGCAGAGCGATGTGAGCGTCCGAGACAGTCTTGATTGAGGTTCGCAATATTGTAGCCAGGTCGCTTAGCGCATGGACCTGAAGAGAAGAATGGACGGGCTGGTTTGATTGTTGGCTTTGACATGAGATATAGAGGTCAGAAATTTGTGTGCCACAGTGCTACATTCGGTGGCTGAATGAGTCAAGCGGGTGTTATTGACGCCGTTGATTATGTTTTCGAAGAGCTGGTCAAATCACGAGGATCATTTTTGATTCTAAAAATGGCTATGAGACCCTTAGCTTCCTTTTGTTTTCTTTTAGTGTCTTCATTTAGGTTGTCATGCGGATTGTTAGTCGTATTCTTTTTCTTAATGGCAGCAGCAGTTGAGATCGTTGATCTGGTAAAGACTTTTCCCTCGTCGTTTCGGCGCAGGACGTTTCGTGCGGTTGATGAGGTGAGTCTTCAGATTGAAGAAGGGCAGGTTTATGGGTTAATCGGGCCGAACGGTTCCGGGAAATCAACTACCATGAAGGCCTTGCTCGGGTTGCTGGCGCCTACAAGCGGTGTGTGCAAGGTGTTTGGATGCGATTCTATGAAGGTGGATGCGCGACAGTTCGTGGGGTTTCTCCCTGAGAATCCTTATTTTTATAAACACCAGACTGCGGAGGAGACGCTGAAGTTTTATGGAAAACTCTGCGGGATGCGGGGGAAGGAGCTGGGGAGTAGAATAGATGAATTGCTAGAGCTGGTTTCGCTTGAGAATGCGCGTAAGCGTCGTCTCGGGGGGTATTCTAAAGGCATGCTACAGCGCGTGGGTTTAGCTCAAGCACTCATTCAGAATCCGAAACTTGTTGTGTTAGATGAACCTACTGCAGGAGTAGATCCTGTAGGTTCTCGTCAGATTCGAGATCTGATTTTTCAGTTGAAGGACCAAGGGACTACGGTGTTTCTGTGTTCCCATTTGTTAGAGCAGGTGCAGGAGGTCTGTGATCGGGTTGGAATTATCTTTAATGGGAAAATGGTGCAGCAAGGAACGATAGAGGAACTAACCTCGGTGCAGAACCGGCGGGAGATGGTGATCGAAGGTGTGGATCAGACTGTGTTTGATGAGATCAAGGATTTAGTTTCGAGCAAAGGTGGTTCGGTAGTGAAGTCAGGAGCTCCGCATAAAAGTCTCGAGAATCTTTTTGTCGATATAGCAAAGCAAGTTGGAGAGGAGGCGCGTTAGATGAAGCATATTGGTTTTATGTCAGCTGCTAGAATTGGTGTGATTGCTGGTCATACATTCACTCAGCTTGTGAGGATGAAGGTTTTCTATTTTCTGGTGGTGTTTGTGCTAATCTTGTTAGGTTTGCAGTTCATCGACATGCGTGAGCTGGGAGCTGTCGATGCGGTGGATCAGAATTTGCGCGTGATCAAGGGGGCTGGTTTTTTTGCGATGAACATATTTTCAGTGATTCTGGCACTCTCCGCAACGGCGCTGCTGATTCCTAAGGATATGGAGGATCGGACCTTGTATACGATTTTGTGTAAGCCTGTTCCACGTCTGGATTATTTAGTAGGGAAGTGGCTGGGTGTGATGTCGTTGGTCGGTGTTGGGCTGCTGGTTATGAATGGTTTGTTCTCATTGATATTGATGAATGAAGTGAACGGGATTGTGGCAGAGGTAACTGCCGCGCTGCAGGAACGGGAGCTACCAGCTGAGGTGATAGAGGTGCAAGTGGCGGAAATTCGTGAACTGGGCGTAAGCTGGAGTTTTCAGGCTGGCATTTTAGCTGTCTTCTTAAAGGCAATGGTGGTGGCTGCTGTGGCGCTGCTAGTTTCAACATTTTCGACTTCCACTATTTTCACCATTATCATCACCGTTGTGGTGGTTTTAGTGGGGCTGATTCAAGCTGAGGCGCGTGATTATTTCTTTCAGCAGCAGGAGTTGGGTAGAAGTTCTTTCATGTTAGAAATCTCAAGATGGATTGCCCTTCTGTTTCCCGACTTTAAATTGTTAGGTATTGAAGAAGGGGTGATTAATGGGCAGAAACTCACCGCAGGGATTGTTGGGCGAGTGACTCTGGTTGGAGTGTTGTACTCAGCGGTCTACATCGTATTATCTTGGTTCGTTTTTCGCCGAAAGGAGCTCTAGTGAATAGGTCTTGGTTCAACTACATCGTTGTATTCGTGGTACTCACCCTTGTGGGGGTGGTGCGTTTGCCGTTTGAGCAGGAACTGAGTAATGAGCTGGAAGAGCGTCACATTTTAGCGCCAGCTTTCGATATGCAGGCGCGTGCTGGTCTTAGTCAAAAAGGGTTTATAGCCTCATTTGGAAGTCTCCGTCCGACTTTGGCCGCTTTGTACGCTATTTCTACTTCAGGGCAGCATGCTAGAAGCGATTGGGAAGGGCTGGGGGATTCATTTGAAACTATTGTGCTACTAGATCCCTATAATTCCTATTACTGGGATGTGGGGGGCTGGCACATGGCATATAATGCAGCGAGCGCGACCCGCGATGATAAGTCACTCGCGCCATTACGCCGCAGGAAGCTTTCCGCCGAATATGTTGAGAAGGGGGAGCAGTTTTTTGAGCGAGGGATTCTAGCGAATCCACAGAGTTATGATTTGAGGATGGCGAAGGCTAGGTTGTGGTCGAGACCTACGAGTGATCCAGATTATACCAAAGTAGCTGAAAGCTTGGAGCAGGCGCTGGCTGAATTAGAAATGCCGGAACGCCAGCGGGAGAGCGTGCGAAGGAATTTATTTTACGCGCTTTTACGGGTGCCTGAGCGAGTGAATGAGGCATACTCACTGGGGCGAGAGCTCTATTTGAATCCTCAGAATAGAGTTCCATCTCTAGTGAATGGTCTGTGTGCTCTACAGATGCACCCAAGGGTGGATGTTTCAGATCCATTGAGTCTCACGGAGCTCTACATAAATCGTGAGAACGCCTTCCGGTTGCTCAAGAATTACTATGAGGTCGAGGATGAGTATAAACCTATGTACGGAGTGGCGGAGTTACTATCGAATATTCAGCCCTCTAAAACGTCTCAATAGACTATAGCGCTGCTCGAGATGACTTTTTTCTCTCACATACTCAGAGAATTGCATTTTTTTCTTTCCCTTAACATCGTCTATGTGCATTCCTACCTTATCCAGTATTCCCCACTGGCTAAACCACCAATTCCTATATGAAAATAGCTTTATTCGGAGATATTCACGCAAACTGGGAGGCCCTTGAAACGGTTCTCGCCGATGCAGATGCACAAGGCTGTGAGAGTTATGTGTGTCTTGGAGACGTTGTCGGATACAATGCTGATCCAGTGAAATGCCTCGAAAAAATCCAGGAATTAGGATGTCCAGTAGTAAAGGGGAACCACGATGAAGATGCAGGTGGTGAGCATTCTCTAGAGATGATGAACCCAACTGCTGCTGAAGCCCTTCAGTGGACGCGTGATCAGCTAAGTGCTGAGCAGCGTGAATGGCTTGCTCGCATGCGTATGGTGCGTCAGGTGGAAGATTTTACTATTGTTCATTCGACTCTCGACCAGCCGAATGTGTGGAACTACGTGACAAACAAGTTCGACGCTATGTCTAACTTTTCTTACCAGTTCACCCAGCTTTGTTTTCATGGCCACACACACGTTCCTCGCGTATTTGTTCGCGGTACCCGTGTACAGGAAGTGGATCCAGATACCGTGGCGATTGAGCCAGGTATGAAGTATTTCATCAACGCTGGTTCTGTCGGTCAGCCACGTGATGGTGAGTGGAAAGCATCTTACTGTATCTACGATACGGACAGTAAGATCGTTACCTTCCGTCGCCTTGAGTATGACATTGAGACTACTCAGAAGAAGATCATCGAAGCGGGTCTTCCAAAGATCCTAGCAGATCGTCTTTCAACAGGACGTTAAGCGCCTAAGCTCTACAAATTTTCTAAAAAGCCGAACCTGTGGGGTTCGGCTTTTTTTTAAATAGGATCGGGGGCTTACTCGCTACCCGATTCGAGCTCAGCGAGACGAGTGCACATGTGTTCGGAGACTTTGTTGGCAAATTCTCGGACGGAAATAACACGTTTGGCTTCGTGAGTGACGCAGGTGATTTTTACTCCATCAAGTCCGCAGGGGGTGATGGAGAGGAAGCCTCGGAGGCTTTCCTTGGTGATGTTTATGGCGAACCCGTGCATGCCGACCCATTTTCTAACACCGACACCGATCGAGGCGAGTTTGCGGTTTTCAACCCAAACACCCGTGAGGCCTTCGCGACGGTGCGCATTGATTTCGAAGTCTTGGCAAGTATCGATGAGGGCTTGTTCGATGGCGCGGATGTATGTGTGGAGGTCTTTTCCGAGGGGGCGGAGATCGACAATGGGGTAGCCGACGAGCTGACCTGGACCGTGGTAGGTAGCTTGTCCGCCGCGGTTAATTTCGATGACTGGGTGTGGCAGTAGCTCAGGCTTGCGCAGCGAGGATTGGTCGCGTGTGCGGCCAATGGTATAGACGGGCGAGTGCTCAAGTTGGAAAAAGGTATTTGGAGAGGTTCCCTCGAGAACTTCGAGAAGTTTGGTCTCTTGAGTTTCAAGAGCCTCAGTGTAGGCGATGTCGGAACCTAACCATTGATCGACGAGCTGCATGGAGGGAGTGATAGGGGAAAAGTGCTCAGTGTGAAGTGAAAAGGGATCAGGAGTCGTGATCGACGAGGTAGTGTTTTCCATCCACTAGGATATTCGGTGGCCGTTTGTGGGTTTCAAAATATTGGTAGCCTGGTTGAAGTTCCTGCCAGAAGCTGAACCACTGGTTTTCTCTTTGCTGATCGAGGTTCTCTTCAGTTAGCGGGAAGGGGAAACTGTGGACGCGGAAGAATGGTTGGCCGTTTTTGAGCGCGGAGTCACTGAGGGTGTAAATTTCTTCGATCTTTTCATCAGTCATTGCGTAGCAGCCAATGGAGACGCGACTGCCGTGCACCATGATGGCAGAGCCGGTGCGCTGGTGCGCTTGGTCGAAGCTGTTTGGGTAGCCAATGTTAAAGGCTAGATGGTAACGGCTACGTGGGTTCATGAGTCGCTCGCTGACTGCGTAGAAGCCCTCTGGTGCCTGACGGTCGCCTTCTGCGAGCTTGGGGCCGAGGTTGCCAGACATGGCGGCGATGGGGTAGGTCTTGAAGTGGATGAATTTTTTCGTCTCGGTGTTTTCGACCCAGATTTCGAGTTTTCGATTTTGTTTGAAAATACGAATGAAAATGGGGTTGCCGAGCTGTAGGTCTTTTTCTGCGAGCTCATTGGTGAGCTTAGCCTGCACGCGCTTGGCTGCATCTGCTGCGCGTTTCTTGCCGTCAGCATATTCTTCTGAGCTTAGATTGCTAAGCGGACTTTGTTGGGCGCTGATGAACTTGATCGCTAAGAGGTAGCAAATAGCGCAAACGGTGGCGATGCCAGAGATGCGAAGGATGGAGGCTTTTGTGAGCATAGTTTGGTGTACTCTATGAGCTACGCTATTTTATCAATTTTGCCAAGCAGGGCTTGGCGTAGATGGCTCGCTATGCGAGTGTTCGGCCATGAATCAGGCGATTGGTATTATAGGTGGTAGTGGGCTCTACGCGATGGAGGGATTTACTCAGACTGAAGAGCGTGTAGTGGAAACTCCCTTTGGTGCACCGTCTGATGCTCTCATCGGTGGTGAAATAGCAGGTAAGCAGGTTTGGTTCCTTCCGCGTCATGGCCGTGGGCATCGGCTCTTGCCGCATGAAATTAATCACCGGGCAAATTTCTGGGCATTGAAAAGCCTTGGTGTGAGGTTTGTGCTGTGTGTGGCTGCAGTCGGGAGTTTGAAGGAGGCTTATGCTCCACGTCATGTGGTTCTTCCTGATCAGTATTTTGATAGAACAAGCCGAAGAGCTGAGCATACATTTTTCGGTGAAGGCATCGCCGCGCACATTGGCTTTGCAGAGCCAGTGAGTGCTGAACTGAGGAAGATTTTATTCGAGGCAAGTCAGGCTGAAGGAGCAATAGTTCACGATGGTGGCACCTATGTGAATATGGATGGCCCGGCTTTCTCTACGAAGGCGGAGAGCATGGCGAATAGGCAACTCGGTTTTGATGTGATAGGTATGACAAATGTGGCAGAGGCGAAGCTTGCGCGTGAGGCCGAAATGGCTCTGGCGACGATGGCGATGGTGACTGACTACGATTGTTGGCACGAAGAGGAAGAGGCTGTGAACGTCCAGACGGTAATCGGGCATTTGACGGCGAATGCAGAACTAGCTCAACGCGTACTTAAGCGTGCAGTTTCTGCCATTCCTCTAGATGCTGAGTGGGTAGATCACAGCGCGCTAGAGAATGCTATCATTACGCCGAAAGAGTACTGGCCAGAGAGTACGGTGGCTAACCTAGGCCCGGTGATTTCTAGATTCGTCTAGCAGCTGGCTAAACTTCCCCCTTGCTATCAGCAGTTTAATTCGCTGAGCTGGCGTTCTTCATTTATTTATGGCTACGGAAGAAATATCGATCGAAGAGGGACAGTTCCATTGCGTACGCTGTAGTTCTGTGTTCTCAGCGCCTCTTGAGTTAGGGCGACCTAGTCTATGTTCAATCTGCGGGAATTCACCGCAGAGGGATTCTAGGTATACTTCTGTAGCTTCCATCACCACGGCAGTGGATAAGGATGGAAATCACGGAGTTGCTGGGAAGGATGTCGCGGATTTCGTGTCGATGAAAATGGTGCGCCGCAAGAAGCAAGTGCGCTTGGCGGTAGTTTCATGGTTTCTTTTGTTAGCTACCGTCGCAGGGGTCTCGATCTACCTGCAAAATACAAGCAGCGAGCCAATTATAGCGGTGGTTGATCAGTCGGAGGATATTAATGAACTACGAGCGAAGACCACCGAAGCGTATGGGCAAAGTATCAAAAACTATACCGCATTTATCGGTACCGCAGATCTAAATCAGCGGTCTGAATATGTCGTCAATGGCGTTGGGAAGTTGCTGAAAATGCAAAACTATTACGAGACGACTATCAACCCCGAGCTGGTCGGAGGAATGGTGAACTTAGGCTTAGCGTACAATGACGACGGGGAATATCCGCGATTAGAGATACTGGCTATGGATTCACAAAAACGTCTTTATGAATTGGTTTTTTGGAATCAGGGGGATGGATGGAAGCTCGATTGGGAGCAGTACGTTCGCTATCAGGTGGCTAACTGGACAGAGTTTTTGCTAGCTCCACAGATCGGAGTAAGTGAGAGATTTAAGCTCTATGTGCGTCGCCGCTACAGTTCTCAGCGTGATGGAGATCTGAATCTTATTTTCTACCAGCCAAATATTCTGGCAGGTGTGCGCAACCAAGAATCCCCACAAGTGAATGTGGGACCTGAGCACCCAGCATATCAGCCACTTAAAGAAGCATTTGAGATGATGGACGCTGGCATGGCTGAAGGTGAGAAAAAAGTGGTAGGGAAGAAAGATAGTAACGGTCTGATCCGTGTGACGGCTTCTCTTTCCTATGCGCTTGAGGGGGACGGAGAAAAACCGAAGCTCGAGCTAGACGAGATCAAAGCATTCCACTGGATGGAGTACGATCCCGTGAAGGATTGATTACTTGCCGAGGCCTTTACGCATGGCTTCGACGCTAGGGCGCTGGCCAAGCCAGAATTCAAAAGAAATGGCGCCTTGGTGGAGAAGCATGGAGAGGCCGTTAGAGGTCTTTGCACCAATCTTGTTCGCGTCAGCGAGAAGCGGGGTGACTGCTGGATTGTAGATCGCATCGTAGATCATCAGGGAGCCATTCAGCGCTTCAGCTGGGATCGGTAATGAATCCTCCTCTTTTAGGCCAAGCGAGGTGGAGTTTATGATGAGATCTACTCTACTGGCGGCGATGGTGAGAGCTTCACTATCGTTGGAAAGTGTGTAGACGAGTTTAGCGCCGTAGTCATCAGTGAGTGACTTGGCGATGGGTTCGAGTTTTTCTACTGTGCGGTTCGAAAGGTAAATACGAGGTGAGCCCTCGCGCGCGCACTGGGTGGCGATGGCGCGTCCAGCTCCACCGCCAGCACCGAGGATGAGGATGCGGAGCTCGGTGAGGGATTTGCCAAAATCTTCAAGAATTGCTTGAGCTAGACCAGGTCCGTCTGTGTTGTGGCCGCTACGTTTTCCATCTTTGAAGTGAATGGTGTTGGTGGCTCCAAGCGCTTTGGCATCGTCAGTGACTTCGTCACAGAGCGCCATGGCTTCGAGCTTGTGAGGGACGGTGACATTGCAACCAACGAAGCCGAGGCGTTCCATTTCAGTAAAACACTCATCGACCTTCCCTGGCTCGACTTCGACTCGGATGTATTGCAGATCGATCCCCGCTTCATCGAGCGCTGCTTGATGCATTTGTGGGGATGCCGAGTGCTTGATCGGGTAGCCAATGACGGCGAGTTTTGCCTTTGGCATTTCAGTGGCAAAGGCTGGATCGCGGAGGTCGGAAAGGGTGTAGACGTGTTTCATCTGGAGAGCTGTTAAGTTGCTGTGTATTGACCACAAATTTCTCTAATTAGACAGATTATTTTATTCGATTAGGAACTATATGAAGGTCTGGTGACTTGAAAACTTGTGGATGGATAAACGGGCGTGAGTAATAAAGTTTTCTACTCACAGATTTGGACTTGCAAGTTGGTGTGAAAACCTCTTGTGTCGTGCATGGCAGAGATTTCTCTCGGACTTTCTTTTGATGACGTTCTTCTCGTACCGCAGCATAGTGCTGTGATTCCTAACGAGACGAACATTTCCTCGTGGCTGACCAAAGACATTGGTCTCAACGTTCCTGTAGTTTCCGCAGCGATGGACTCAGTTTCTGAAGCTGAGCTCGCAATAGCTCTCGCACGCGAGGGCGGTATTGGCGTGATTCACCGAAATAATACAATCGCTGAGCAGGCCGCTATGGTTGCTAAAGTGAAACGCTCGGAGAATGCTGTGATCCAAGATCCAGTGACTGTGAGTAAAGATATGACGCTCTCTGATGTGCGTGATATTATTTCGAAGGAGGGTTTTTCAGGTTTCCCTGTAGTTGACGCAGACAACATGCTCGAAGGCATGGTGACTGGCCGTGACATCGGTTATGTTGAGAATAAAAACCGTAGCGTGGCAGCCGTGATGACTCCGATCGAGCGCCTCGTTGTAGCTCCGGCGGACACATGTATCGAGGAAGCGCGACGCATTCTATACGAGAATCGTATCGAGAAGCTTCCACTCATCGATGGCTTCGGCAAGTTGGCTGGTCTGATCACTGGTGCTGATATTGAGAAGCGTATGACATTCACTCATTCTGCGAAGGATGATAATGGTCAGCTTCGTTGTGGTGCAGCAGTAGGGCCTGGTCCAGATCATATGAAGCGCGCTGAAGCTTTAGTGGCTGCAGGGGTTGATGCTCTGTTCATCGATGCTGCAACCGGTCACACGCAAGTGGTGATTGATGTGGTTAAAAATTTAAAAACACTAGGTGTTCCAGTTGTCGCAGGTAATGTTGTGACTGCAGAAGGCGCTAAAGATCTCTGTGATGCAGGCGTTTCAGCTGTCAAAGTAGGTGTGGGTCCTGGGTCTATCTGTACCACACGTGTGGTAGCAGGTGTGGGGATGCCACAGTTTACAGCGATTCAAAATGTCGCTTCTGTCTGCCGCGAGCGCGGTGTGGCGGTGATTGCTGATGGCGGTATCCGCTACTCTGGTGACATTGTGAAGGCGATGGCAGCAGGGGCTGACCTTGTGATGCTTGGCTCGCTTCTCGCAGGAACTCGTGAGTCTCCTGGTCAGACAGTGCATTTCCAAGGGCGTCGCTTTAAGACGTACCGCGGTATGGGCTCGCTTGGTGCGATGCGCAAAGGTTCTAAGGATCGCTACAGCCAGAATGCTTCCGGTAAGATGGTGGCAGAAGGTGTGGAAGGTCGCGTGCCGTATAAAGGCCCAGTGGCCGATGTGGTATTTCAGCTTATGGGTGGTCTTCGTTCTGGTCTTGGATACGTGGGTGCACAAGATCTTACGAAACTTCGTGAACGCGCACACTTTACTCAGATCACTGCGGGTGGCCTCCGTGAGTCTCATGCTCATGACATCACGATCACTGAGGAACCAACAAACTATCAACCGCTCAGCTAACGCCTCTGGCCTTGTTTTAAGTGTTAAGTTTTATGTGTTATGCTTCCCGAGAGTGTCGCTTTTAGCTGCATAACACTGAAAATCTAACACTGCGCAGCTTGCCTAAAATTTTCCTAAGAGCTAAGCGCTCTATTTTCAGAACAAACTCATTTATCCAATGGAAGAAATCAATCACGTAGCCGTTCTCGATTTCGGCTCACAATACACTCAGCTGATTGTTCGCCGCGTACGCGAACTTGGCTATTTTGCGAAACTTTATTTACCGGAACACCTCGATGAAATTGGTAAGCCAGGAGCAATCATTCTCTCTGGTGGACCTAAGAGTACGAGCGATGCTGACGCGCCAGATATCGACTTTGAAATGCTCAAGGGTTACGATGTTCCAGTGCTGGGTGTGTGCTATGGTATGCAGATTCTGAACATCAAGTTCGGTGGCTGTGTTAAGAAATCAGAACATCGTGAGTATGGTCAAGCAGGGCTCTATCCTATAGAGTCTACTGGGCTTTATGAGGGAATCTCTCAGGAGTCGCAGGTGTGGATGAGTCACTCAGATACGGTGAACTCACTTGGTGAGAACTGTAAAGTGATTGCGAAAAACCAGCATGGGACTCCTGTTTCACTTCAATGGGGTGAGACATTTTTCGGAATTCAATTCCACCCAGAGGTGACGCATTCCCACGAGGGAACGCAGATTCTTAAGAACTTCCTCGAGCACGCAGGTGAGCTAGCTCCATTCCATATTGAAGATTTCAAACAGGAGCTTATCGATGAGATCCGTGAAAAAGTGGGTGATAAGCAGGTTGTTTGCGGAGTTTCCGGTGGTGTGGATTCAACAGTGCTTGCTGTGCTACTCCACGAAGCTGGCGTGAAAGTGAAGGCTATCTACGTGGATCAAGGTCTGATGCGTAAGAATGAGACAGCGGAAGTAGAGAGAAACTTTGAACGTATGGGTGTTCCTATCCAAGTCGTGGATGCATCTGAGAGATTTCTCACAGCCCTGGCTGGTGAGGGGGATCCTGAGAAGAAGCGTAAAATTATCGGCAACATGTTTATCGATGTGTTCTGGGATGCTGTGGGCAACGCTGAAATGCTAGCTCAAGGCACGCTCTATCCTGATGTGATAGAGTCCGCTTCTAACGAAAACTCAAAAGCATCGACAATCAAGACGCATCACAACCGTGTGGAGCGTATTCTTGAGATGCAGAAAGAAGGAAAGGTGCTCGAGCCACTTGCTGAGCTTTTCAAAGACGAAGTTCGTGAGCTAGGTGCAAACATGGGTATCCAGCAGGATATTCTTGACCGTCACCCGTTCCCGGGTCCTGGCCTAGCTGTACGTTGCCCTGGTGTCGTGACTAAGGAGCGTCTAGATATCATCCGTGATTGCGACGATATCTTTATCTCTGAGCTCAAAGCGAGTGGTTGGTACCAGAAGACTTGGCAGGCATACGCAGGGCTTATTCCGGTTAAGACTGTCGGCGTTAAAGGTGACGAGCGTTCTTACGAATATGCGACAAACCTCCGTGCTGTGATTTCTGAAGATGCAATGACTGCAGACTGGGTAGATCTTCCAGCTTCATTACTTCGGAAGGTGTCGAGCCGTATCCTCAATGAGGTGTCAGGAATCAACCGAGTTCTCTATGATATTTCATCGAAGCCACCAGCATCGATTGAGTGGGAGTAAGGCATGGCAATGCCATTTTAGATCATAGAATAAAACATTTAGTAAAAGCAGTCGGGGGAACTCGGCTGCTTTTTTAGGTTTTAATTCAAGATGTATACATGTGTATTAGTCTATGTATACATATTCATGGCCAATGCTTCGATACAAAAAATAATGACGGAAAACCGAGTGTTACTGACACGTTTGGTGGCTCAAGAACTCACAAATCAAAAAATTGCAGATGCAATGAGTGAGGAAATTGGCGATGTGATTTCAGCTCCTCAAGTGGCGCGGTTCAAGCGTGAGTTTGGGTTAGTGAAGTCGAGTGAGAAACCTCCGGAGTTGATCATTGAGAAAATTCCTAGGAGCAATGCAGCCCTAGAGCGTATGCTGAAACTACTTTTTTCTAAGCAAATTGAAGAGCTTGAGAAGAATTCTACATCGCTACAGATTAGCCCTTATTTATTCAAGGTGGATGGTGAGTCCATGGACTTAGAGAGTTTTAATGCTCTCTATCTTGAAAAAGTACAGGAGCTCGAGCGTCTAAGTGAGAAGCAGCAAGCTATCGCAAAGTTAAAGGCCCTAGGAGTGGATGAGAAGGAGTTGCTAGAGCTGATGAAAAAGAGTGAGTGAGATTATAACGGCTGTTCGTTGGTTTGCTCCGTGTGAGTAGCGTCGGGTGGTAACAGTAGCACTTTTTACGAGTAGGGCCATAAGCTAGGGAGGTTGATGATCGCCTTGGAGGACCAGAAGGGTTAGCCCGCAGAATCGAGCTGATAAATGAAGGGACTTCTCCGGGGGAAGGCCGGCGCATCGACCTCACTAGATTGTAGGCTAGTTTTTGTTTAACCAAATTTCATCTCCTTAGGACAGTAGAGCCACGCTATCCGTTTTTTATCCATCTAGCTTCCAAGAAAAAAGCCCGCGACCAATGATAGGTGCGGGCTTTTTTAGGTTGTGACTGTTTATCTGGATTAACCAGTGGTGCGGAGACCACTAGAAATAGCATTGATGGAGAGAAGAATTTTCGGGAAGAGAGTTTCAGCTTCTTCTTCTTTTCCTTCGGCTTTGAGAGTGCGCCAGTCGCTAATGAGCTTGACCTGTTGTTTATGAAGCACTCTGAGTGGTTCTTCACGAATTTCGAGGGTCTTGTTCATCCGTGGGCGGCGCTCTTCGAAGGAACCGTTAAAGATATCGTTGAGCATCTCGCGAGTGAGCTCGTATTCACCGACGATGATGCCGAGGAACTTCTCGCGGAGAGCTTCGTCAGTGCAGAGCGCTCCGTAGCTTTCCATTAGCTCGCGGTTAGCGCTAGCAAGGTTCGTTTCTACGTTTGTTAGGACGTAAGTGAGAAAGACGGAGTTCGGTAAATTGGTTTTCAATTCAGCAAAATCTTCAGGGCTTTCGTCCTTCAGTCTTTTCAAGGCGGTACCTGTACCAAACCAGCCTGGAAGGTAGAAGCGAGCCTGAGTCCATGAGAATACCCAAGGGATGGCGCGTAGGTCGTCGAGTGAGAAGCTCGTCTTGCCTGTGCGGCGTGATGGACGTGAACCGATGCGTGAGTTCTCGAGAGCATCGATAATTGTCGCTTCACGATAGAATGGAATGAATCCGTCTGTACGAAGTAGTTCCTTGTAAGCGCCTTCGGAACCTTCTGCGAGACGAGAGACGAACTGGATACACGGGTCTTCCGTTTTCTTGCCAAATTTATGCACAGCTGCTGTGGAAGCTGCTGTAGCTAGGAGAATCTCGGCATTGTAGGTCGCATTCGAAAGGTTCGCATATTTCTGAGCGATGGTTTCACCCTGCTCGGTCATGCGGAAATGGCCAGACATGGAGCCGTGCGGGAGAGCCGCCATAAACCACTGAGTTGGGCCAGCGCCGCGTGAGATGGTGCCGCCACGTCCGTGGAAGTAGCCGAGCTTGATGCCCCGCTCCGCAGCGATCTCGACCATCGCATTTTCAGCGCGGTGGAGAGCCCAAGCGGCTGTGAGTATGCCACAGTCCTTGTTCGAGTCTGAGTAGCCGAGCATGACTTGCTGGAATGGCTGCTTGCCCTGAAAGCGGAGCGTGTAGCTGCGCTTGGTGACTGGATGATCAAGGAAGCCAGAAAGGAGTCCTTCAGAAGCGTCGAGATCTTCCTTAGTTTCATAGAGTGGGACTACTTCGATAGGTGATGCGAGCCCGTCTTCAGTGTTAATGAGTAGGCCAGCTTCACGCATGAGGATGTAGACAACTAACAGATCGGAGACGGAGCGTGTCATGGATACGATGAAGGCACCGATTCCATTATGGCCATAGTCGTGGAGCTGTTTAGCGATGACACGGTAGCTATTGAGTACTGAGTCAGCTTCAGGTCCAGCACTGCAGCGGTTGTGAATAAATGGACGCGTGTGCTCGAGCTCGTTAGAGAGGAAAGCACAACGTTTTTCTTCAGTCCAATCAGCAAAGTTTTCACCATCTTCGATTTTTGCTCTTGTGAGTAGTTGGCTGACAGCTTTGTCGTGATACTCGGAGTTCTGACGGATGTCGATGGTCGCGAGATGGAAGCCAAATGTTTTCACCTTGTGGCGAAGAGGAGTCACGTATTGTTCTACGAGATGGGAACAGCCAGTGGAAGCGAGTGTGCTTTCAAGAAGAGCGAGATCTGCTTCGAGCTGTTCAGGGCCGTGATAGCCGCCGTATCCTGATGCTGTCTCGTAGAGTTTTCCTCGCATGAGGTAAACGAGCTGGCGCCATGGTTCATCGCGGTTTTGTTCCGTTACGCGGTTTGCCCATACTGGATCCTTGAGATCGAGACGGAGGAGTTCAATACGTTTAGTGAGTTCTGCCGGAACTTCTTGGAACTGGCTGGAAATGGTTAGGTGGAACGCGAGATCCTTAAGTTCCTTACGAAGAAGTACGAAGGAGTGTGCTCGTAGATCACCTAGAGTGCGCTCTGTGACATCTGGAGTCACGAGTGGGTGACCGTCGCGGTCGCCACCGATCCATGTGCCGAATGTGAGGCGTGGAAGAGCGTTGAGGTCTTGTAGTTTATCTTCTGAGAAGCCTGCATCTTTCCATGCTTCACGGAGGTGTTCATCTAGGCGAGTGAGAACCGCTGGGTACATTTCACGTAGATAGTAGAGAGCATTGCGCAACTCCATGTTGAGATCAGGGCGAGTCATGTGGATCTCACCAGTGCGCCAAAGTGATTCGAGAGCAGCGGTAAGCTTGTTCTGGAGACGGCTTTTTTCGCGGTCTGTGAACTTAGGGTACTCGCTAGTGACAAGGTTTTGGTAGATCTCGCGATGGCGCTCACGGACTGTAGCGCGTTTTGCTTCTGTAGGGTGCGCCGTGAGAACTGGTTCTACGTGCACGTCCTTGAAGACTTCGAGGATCTGGTCTTCGTTCATGCCTAGTTCTTTCATTTCCGCTAGGGAGCGAGACCAAAGGCCTCTGATAGACTCTGCACCAAGAGATTTTTCTCGCTCGCGGCGGATAGCCGCAGAGACTCGCTCTTCAACCATATTAAGGAGCTGGAAGCCGATAGAGTAAAGTTGTTGAATTCCTTCTGGAGGGTCAGACTTCGGTATTTCACCACGCCAAGGAAGGAACGGTAGAAGGTCATTTTCGCCCAAGGATGTTAGAGCTTCTGAGAGACTATCGACTAGGAGAGTAAGTGTGTCGTCGATGAGTTCAAAGCCTTCGCTGCGTAGATTTTCGCGTATCTGGTTCTTGTCAGTCACGGGCTGAGTATGGACAAGTCGAGGTCACGCGCAAGTACGTTTCGTGCTAACAAAAAATTAGAAATCCGGTATGAAAGCAGCTTGCGGGGAGTATGAATTTAACAATTCAAAGTTAGCCGAGAATAGGGAGGAAAGAGAGCGGGAATAGAGCTCTGATCTGGCTATTAATTTTCACAGATTTCTAATAGCCAAAAAGATAGATCGGTGGAGGATGAACGTAGTTTTGTTCTCCTAGGGAATGTGGTTCCAGGTGCTTAGTAGCTGGGCCAAGGTAATCGGCTAGATGGCATTGGAATTTGCCTAGGAATTAATCATTCCAGCTGAGAGCTCCTTTTTTAAGAGCGTAGATGTAAGCAATCGCGAGAACGCCGACGAAGCCGAGCATGCTATATAGGGCTGCTGAGCTTTGGGCGATGAGTTCGGAGAATTGAACTGCCCAAGGGTACATGAATACAACCTCGATATCAAAGAGGACAAAGAGCATCGCAACCATGTAGAATTTTACGCTGAAACGTGGGCTGCTGGTGCTGATGGGAAGCATGCCGCACTCGTAAACTGTGTCCTTGTCTCCGCCAGAACGGCCTTTCTTACCTAGTAATACGCTGAGCCCCAAGGCGATAGCTGCAAAGCCAATGGCGGTTATGGCTTGGAGGATGATTGGGTAATAGCTTTCGAGCATAAAATACGAGTTGGGATTTACGTATTAAGTTTTATGGTGCCAGTGAGTTACTCGGCAAGCACCTTTTTTAAATAAGAAAAAACCCATGCTGAATTCACAGCATGGGTAAGTGTTAAATGATTTCTGTTGTTGCAGAGTTGCTTATTCCGCTTCGAATGAGCTGTGTGCTTCAGGAAGTCGAGCGAGGCCTTTGTATTCTTTGCCTTGCTTTTCTACCATACCACGAGTGACGAGGTTCTGAAGTTTCTCATAAGCACGCAAGCGAAGCATTTCTTCTCCACCGCTAACTGCATTGCGCTCTTTGAGACGGTCAAAAACATTCTCGAAAAGGTCATTGAAACCAAAGAAGCGTTCATCAGCTCCGAGTACATGAACGATCTCATCAGTCACGTGATCTGGGACGCGACGAGAGAAGCGAGTTCTTTTAGTAGTTGCCATAACGTGTGGGAGTATAGCTTGTTTTAGCTATAATAGCGAACGTAAAATGTAAGTATTAATAAATTTCTTGGGATGATGCCAAGCGAAAAGCGCTATAATTTTCGAATAAATGACATTAATTCTATGTGTGAGCTTATATTTTAGTGAAAAGGGGGAGTTAGTAGTAGGCGCATTTTTTTTGAAGGAAGTTATCAATGTTTCTTAACTATTTCATCTGTAAAGTGGATATCACTGGAAATCTTGTGTTCTGAGAGCTATAGCTCTGGACATGATAGCGAGACTGAGAGGAACTGTGTTAGAGGCGCTGCCTAACCGTTTAGTAGTGGATGTGAACGGTGTGGGCTATTTGGTACACGTACCTCTTTCGACCTATGACAAGTTGAATCCGGTGGAGGGAGATGGTATAGATTTGCGCACGCATCTGCATATACGCGAGACGGCTCACACTCTTTACGGATTTTCTAGTGACTCGGAGCGAGATATGTTTTTGCTTTTGATTGACCGAGTGAGTGGGATCGGCCCTACGATTGCGATGGCTGTTCTGAGCGGTATGCCGGTCGAGAATTTTAAGTCAGCTGTGGTGGAAAATGATGTGGCGACATTGTCTAAAATCAAAGGGCTGGGGAAAAAGACAGCGGAACGCATTGTCCTCGAGCTGAAAGACAAAGTGGGTGTGGCTGATGGGTGGAAGACTGCGAGTGAAGCTATTGTCCCGAGTGCAGCGAATGACGCTGAGCTAGCGCTCATTGGTCTCGGGTATAAGCAGACTGAAGCAGGAAAAGCTGTCAAAGCGGTGTTTGCCACAGATCCAAGTGTGAGTGCTGAGGATTTACTCCGCGGAGCGCTTAGATTGCTAAATTCTTGATCTGATCGAGGAGCGAAGGTGATATAGGTACACAGAAAAGCCGCAGCTTGTTAGGCTGCGGCTTAGTGAGTGTTCTGTTGTCGTATGAGCTAGTTAGTTCGCCACGATGTTGACGAGGCGACCTGGGACAACGATGACCTTGCGGATGGTGTTGCCGTCGATAAAGGATTGTACCTTTTCGTCAGCGAGGGCGATGGCTTCGACTTCTTCTTTTGAAGCGTCTTTAGCAACCACGAGTTTCGCGCGAACCTTACCGTTTACCTGAACGACGATTTGGACTTCACTTTCGATGAGGTATTCCTCGACATAAGTCGGCCAAGTTTGTTCGGAGAGTAATGCGTTACTGCCGAGCTGCTGGTTAATTTCTTCAGTGATGTGCGGAGCAAATGGGTTGAGCACTTTGAGGAAATCTGAGAGCAAGCTCAATGGGATCTTCTCAGCCTTGGTGAAGGCATTGGTGCAGATCATCATTTGTGAGATCGCTGTGTTGAAGCACATGGATTCGATGTCTTCACCAACTTTCTTAATGGTTTCATGGACTACTTTAAGTAGAGCTTTGTCGGTAGCTTCTTCGTTGACCACTTTATCAGATAGTTCCCAGTCGCCTGCTTGGTTCTGGGTGAAGACTGCGCGCCAGACTTTTGCGAGGAAGCGGGAAACGCCTTCAACACCTTTCATCTGCCATGGCTTCACCTGAGTGAGTGGGCCCATGAACATTTCGTAGAGGCGGAGTGAGTCAGCGCCGTAGAGTTCCACGACTTCGTCTGGATTGACGACATTGCCGATGGACTTGGACATTTTCTGTCCATCTTCACCGAGGATGAGGCCTTGGTTTACGAGTTTCTTGAATGGTTCCTTAGTGGAAAGGTGGCCGAGGTCGTAGAGAACCTTGTGCCAGAAGCGAGCGTAGAGTAGGTGGAGTACTGCGTGCTCGGTACCGCCGACGTATAGATCTACAGCTGCGTCTTCACCGCCCCAGTACGCTTCAGCTTCTTTCGAAATGAAACGCTCGGAGTTGTTAGGGTCGCAGTAGCGGAGGTAGTACCAGCAAGAGCCCGCCCACTGAGGCATGGTGTTGGTTTCGCGCTCGGCGGTCTCGGAGTATTGAATCCAGTCAGTGGCTTTGACCAATGGGCCGCGCGGGTCACCGGTCGGCTTGAAATCTTCCATTTCTGGCTGAAGTAGTGGAAGCTCGCTCTCGTCGAGAACTCTGTGCTGACCATCTTCCCAAAGTACAGGGAAAGGCTCACCCCAGTAACGCTGACGGGAGAAGAGCCAGTCGCGAAGCTTGAAGTTAGTCTTGAAGGTGCCTTTGTCGTTGTCGAGAAGCCACTTGATGATGGCTTTCTTGGCATCTTTGGTTTTCATGCCGTCGAGGAAACCTGAGTTGATTGATTTACCGTTTCCAGTGTAACCCTGCCATTCAGTTTTCGCGTCGTTTGGAGCAACTACTTGGATGACTGGGAGCTCAAATTTATTAGCAAATTCGAAATCTCTCTCGTCATGTGCAGGTACAGCCATGATCGCTCCAGTGCCGTAGCTCATCATCACGTAGTCCGCGATCCAGACGGGGATCTTCTCGCCGTTGACTGGATTGGTCGCGTAGGCGCCAGTGAAGATGCCGGACTTGTTTTTGTTAAGGTCACCGCGCTCTAGGTCAGATTTATTTGCGCAGGATGTGATGTAGGTTTCGACGGCTTCTTTTTGCTCGGCAGATGTGATGCTGGAGACTAGTGCGTGCTCAGGCGCGAGCACCATGTAGGTGGCACCAAAGAGAGTGTCTGGGCGAGTGGTGAAAACGACGACTTCATTACCGTCGATGTCGAATTTGACTTCGGCTCCGGTGGACTTGCCAATCCAGTTGGTTTGGAGAGCCTTGATAGAATCTGGCCAATCGAGCGGCTCAAGTTCGTCGATGAGACGCTGTGAGTATTTCGTGATGCGGAGCATCCACTGCTTAAGATTTCGGCGCTCTACTGTGTGGCCTTTTGACTTCCACTCGTCGACTTCTTCGTTAGCGAGCACAGTGCCGAGGTCTGGAGACCAGTTGACTGGAGCTTCCGAGATGAAGGCTAGACGTTGATCGTCGATTTTTTCACGTGAGAGACCCTTTGCTTCGAGCTCGGAGATGGGCTTTGCTTTCTTTTCTTCTTCGCAGAAGTAGGAATTATAAAGCTGGATGAAGAGCCACTGGGTCCACTTGACGTAGCTTGGATCTGTGGTGTTGATTTCACGATCCCAGTCGTAGCCAAAGCCGAGGGACTTGAGCTGCTTACGGAAATTGTTGACGTTTTGCTCGGTGGTGATGCGCGGGTGCTGACCTGTCTTAATTGCATACTGTTCAGCTGGGAGGCCAAATGCATCCCAACCCATTGGGTGGAGCACGTTGTGACCATTCATACGCTTGTAACGGCCGATGATGTCGGTGGCTGTGTAGCCCTCTGGGTGACCAACGTGAAGGCCAGCTCCAGATGGGTAAGGGAACATGTCGAGTACGAAGTATTTTGGCTTGGTAGCATCGAAATCTGCATCACCTGGATTAGGAGTGCGGAAAGTTTTGTTCTCGTCCCAAATGGACTGCCATTTAGGTTCGAAGACGTCGAATGGGAATGGTTTCATCTTTTATTTAGTAGAAAGTAGCGAAAATTTAGGGGTGCCACGGTAGGGCGCAACATTCCTATGGATTTGATGTAGAGCTGTGTAGCGGATGTGGGGAGATGGTAAAGAAAAACTCCCCGCTGAATTGGTATATGAAATCTAGCAAGCTTTACTCTTTTTCAGAAGCCTTGGCAGGAAGGCTTTTGATGTGGATGTCAGTTTGAGGGAATGCGATTTCAATGTTCGCTTCTCTAAATGCGGCATCAATTTGGTAATGGAGTTCACTTTGGGTAGGTAAGAGAAATTCGTAGTGGTTTACGAATCCTCGAAGCATGAAGTCGAGTGAGCTTGCTCCAAAGCCTTGGAAGAGTATATCTGGAGCAGGGTCTTCGAGTACATGTGGGTGTTTTGAAACGAGGTCTTCAAGTATCTCTGTAGCTTTCTTTGTGTCTGATCCATAAGCTATTCCGACAGAGACTTCAAAGCGTAGAATGTTATCGCAAAGCGACCAGTTAATGAGCTGGCCAGTAATGAATTCCTTGTTCGGGACTAGCAGCTCGCGGTTGTTAAATTGCTTGATCGTGGTGGCCCGAATTTTTATTTGGGTAACTCTTCCAGAAACGTCACCAATGGTGACGATGTCTCCTAAGCGCACCGGGCGCTCAAAAAGAATGATGAGGCCGGCTACAAAGTTGGCAAAGATTTCTTGGAGTCCGAAACCAATACCTAGAGTCACTGCGGCGGCGAGCCATTTGACGCTTCCCCAGGTAACGCCGACGCTGGAAAAGGCAGCTAGCAGGCCGGTAGCGATGACTATGTAACGTGAAATAGTGGTGATGGCGTAGTTCCCACCAGGTCTAAGATTTAATTTCCGCAGAATACTGAGCTCAAGTAATCCTGGTAGGTTCCGAGCAGCAACGATGGTGAATACAATAATGAGGATGGCGGCGATCACGTCCCCTACACTAAGGCCGGAGGAAAAGAAGGATGAGTCGTCGGAAGGTGTGACGGTATTGGTGATGGTGTTCACAGGATTAGAGTCCTGTGACGCACTCGGAGTTTCAGAGCTAGCGCTGTCAGTAGAATGATGGCTGGCATTTACGATAGAGACATTATCTAGCGCTGTAAGCGCTGGAAGAACGGGTGACCAGATGTTCCATAGGGCGAACATTATTGTGATGACCGTGAGGAAGCGGATGATGTGCCTAGTTTGTATTTCTACAGCTTGGATATTGACTTCATTTGCTTCAATTTCTTCGAGAGAAGGCACCTCATTCGTGCTGTCATTTGATTTCTCCGCTTTGAGGGCTTCATATTTTTTACGCGCATGGTGTTTTGCGTAGAGCCTACGAGAGATTAGAATCCAGCGTGAACAAAGGCGGGCGAAGAGGTAGGTCAGGCTAACTACGATGATACTGGAGACAGTATGGTCGAGTAGAGTCTGGACTGATGCGAGATAACCTAGGGCGTAACCGACTATGAATATAACAGGTGTTATGACACCCAAGAAATAAAGAAGTTTGAGTAACCAATTTGGCGTTTGCTCTCTAGCTAAGAGTCGTTTTTTGGGGTTAAGTAAGCTGTGTGCAAAATAGGTGCACAAGAGCATGGCAATGATGAAGCTGATGCGGCCGGCTGGAATCGTACCCGCGGCAGGGAGAGCGTACGCTAAAAACAGGAAAACCGGGATGCTGAAGAGAGCCCAAGTGGTATGAAAATAGAGTAACTTGGTTTTTGCTTTAGCTGTTTCAAAGTGGGCATCCAAGAGTCCGTGTTGCGATGAGAGAGCATGGAGGAAGGAGAGTAACGAGATGCTCTGAGCTGCAGCTAAGAAACCTACACTCCAGCTGATAGGCGCGGAACTACGCCAAGCGATGAATACTAGAAATAGGGGGAGTGTCTGCGAGCGGAGGAGGGTGAGGATGAGGGCTATGAGTGAGGGAGAGATAGAGAGGCAATTGCGTTGGCAGGCTTTGGCTGCGAGCTTTTCGAGTGCGTACTTGATTCTCTTTTTGCTGGAAAAAAACAGGATGAGAGGAAGGATGACTATTGTCCATATTAAGGGATGCTCACTTATATCATTGCGCAGTCCCTTGAATAGCTGACCCAGAGTTTTCGAGGAAAATAGATTGGTTACAGCGTTGAGTTCGGTTTGGAATTCCCCTGCATTAATTCGCTTGGCACTAGTAATCCAGAGTAAGCGTTCGTCTAGGTAGTTCGCGTAAGAATTGGTGGCGGCGAGTGTGTGGCGGGTAACATTGGCGAGTTCACCAAGTGTTATAATATATTCTTTATAGAGGGCTTCGAGGGATTTTTTTGCAGAGTCTATTTGTGATGAATCATCTGTGTTAGTAAGATCTAGCAGGGTGATTTCAGCATTGGTGATGTCGACATTGACCTGGTTGAGCTGGCGTTTGAGTAAGAAAGCTGTGGGGAGGTGCGCTCGTTGCTGGCGTAGTAGTTGACCAGTTTTAGCATCGATTCTGAGACCCGCAGATTCGATAAGGTTAATGCGCTTCACGGCATTGTCGCGGTAGCTATTGACCAGCTCTAGTTTTGCTAGGGTGTCTATAAGCTGGGCTTGGGCACGGGAGGTGCCAGCTTTGACAGAATTCGCAAGGGACTCTTCTTGGCTGAGGTCGATGGGTTCTGAGACCAGGGGGTTTGGAGGTTCTAGCTTGTTTTGTGCAAGGACGGTGGATGAGCACACCAAGCAGACGAGGAATGCTGGAAATAGACGATGAACGGCAGAGAGAATCATTAGGTGAAGTGGTGCTTGATTTGTGTCTGCTAGAACCAGTTTTTTCTTTTAAAGAAGAAAGCGAGGCTCAAAGCGACCGCTAAGAGTATAGCCATGAAGGTAGGATATCCAGCGGGTTGGTTTAGTTCAGGCATGTACTCGAAATTCATTCCGTAGATGCCGGCGAGAAAGGTGAGCGGAAGAAAAATGGCGGAGACTGCAGTGAGGACCTTCATGACCTGATTCATGTGGTAACTAGTCGTGGTGTAGTAGAGTTCGTGGAGGTTCTTAGCCTGTTCTCTAAGGTGTTCTGTGGCTTCTACAGTCTGTGCCGTGTGGTCGAATAAATCACGGAAGAATAGCGAACTGGAATCTGTAAGTAGATCTGAGTCTGAGCGGGTGAGGCGAGAGGCTATGTCACGGCAGGGCTGAGTAAGGCGATGGAACTGAGTAATGCGTCTCCGACTAGCGTGTATGGAGGAAAGTGTTAGGGCGCTGTCAGCCTGAATAAGGTCATCTTCTAGGGTGTCGATGTGGTCTGCAAGTGTGGAAACAAAGAGTGTATTGTAGTCGGCAATGGCGTCAAGTATTGCCCAGAAGAGGTAGTCAGGGCCCGATTTCCTGATTCTTCTTTTGGGGGAATTCAATCGTCTGAGAATGTCAGCGAGTAGTGAGTCAGGTGCTTCGCTAAATGTGAGTAAGGTGTCTTTCTTTAGCACTAAACAAAAGTGTTCCATGGATATTTCTAAACCATCCGCAGTATTGATCGGGATTTTAGTGGCCACAAAGATAGAGTCTTCTAATTCTTCGATTTTAACCCGACTGTCAGGGTTGATTATATCTTCTGAGATAAGTGCGTGGAACTGGAATTTCTCGAAGAGCGAAAGAGTCTCATCGCTGTAATTCGGGTTTCTCCAATGGATCCATTGGTTTTTTTCAGCGGGGTGTGTAGGTAGCTCACTGATGGAATGAAAGTCGATTTGATCTAGCCCTGCTTCATTGTAAAAGATACAAGTTCCAGCCGTCTCGTGGCGGTCCATTGGAGACAATTGATCCTCGGATAGGACTTCATGTGCTGCTTTATGTGAGATAAGGTCTTGGAGTGACATAGGAGCTTTCGTTAGAAGAGAACTCATAAAGAGTATCAGAGTAAGGAGTGAAGTCAAAAAAATGCCCTAGGCCATTTCAGGGCCTAGGGCAGAGTGTGCAAAATAATGGTTCCTCGATAGAATAAGTTAGAGAGTCTTCTTCCAACGAGCTACTTCAGCCTTCACATTTTTAATGCTTGGAGCACCTGGGTTGGTGCGGGCTTTGAGAGCTGTTTCTAGTGAGAAGACTGCGCTAGCATCTGCTCCGTAGTGTTCGGAGATCTTAGTGAGGTCGATCTGGTCGAGCGGGGTTTTTGATTCGACAGCAATTGCGACGGCTTGACCTACAAGCTCGTGTGCGGAGCGGAATGGAACGCCGTTCTTGACGAGGTAGTCGGCCAGGTCAGTGGCGAGAAGCATTGGGTCAGATGCTGCGGCGAGACATACGTCAACGTTGACGGTCATCTCAGCGATCATTTCAGCATTCACCGCAAGAGCGATTTTGAGTGTGTCGATGGAGTCGAAGAGCGGTTCTTTGTCTTCCTGTAGGTCACGGTTGTAGGTAAGGGGAAGTCCTTTGGCCGCGGTGAGTAAGGAAATGAGGTTACCGTAGAGGCGGCCGGTCTTACCGCGGGTGATTTCACAGACGTCAGGGTTCTTCTTCTGTGGCATGAGTGAAGAGCCTGTGGTGTGTGCATCCGAAAGTGTCGCAAAACCGAATTCTGCAGAACACCAGAGGATGAGGTCTTCTGATATGCGAGAAAGGTGGGTGCCTACGAGTGCGAAGTCGAAGAGTAGCTCCATGATGTAGTCTCGATCAGAGATAGCGTCCATAGAGTTCGTGGTGACTCTATCAAAACCTAACTCATCTGCAATTTGCTGACGGTCGAGATTTATCGTGGAGCCAGCGAGAGCGCCGGAACCGAGAGGGCTGACGTTGACGCGTTTACGAGCGTCAGTGAGACGGTCGATGTCGCGGGAAAACATTTCGACGTAGGCGAGTAGGTGATGGCCTACGGTGACGGGTTGACCACGCTGGAGGTGGGTGTAGCCAGGAATGACAGCATCTGCATATTGTTCGGCTTGCTTCAGTAGAGCTGTTTGAAGCTCTTTAATCTGAGTTGTAATGGTGTCGATTTCTTCGCGGCAATAGAGACGAGTATCGGTAGCGACTTGGTCGTTACGTGAGCGAGCGGTGTGAAGCTTTCCACCAGCGGCGCCGATACGCTTAGTGAGTTCCGACTCGATGTTCATATGGATATCTTCGAGCTCAATAGAGAAGTCGAAGTTACCCTCATCGATATCTTTTTCAATCGACTTAAGACCGGATTCGATTTGTTCGAACTCGTCTTGATTGAGAGTGCCAGCTTTCACTTGTGCACGTGCGTGAGCAATGGAGCCCGCGATATCGTGTTTATAAAGTCGCCAATCATAGGAGATGGATTCTCCGTATTGTTGAACGAGGTCTGCTGTTGCTTTTGAGAAACGTCCTTTCCACATGGGAGTTGTCTTAGAAGACAAAGTGATGAGTGTGAAGTGATAAGTGTGAAGTGGTGGAAATAAGTTCTGCTATGAGGGTAAATAAAAAGCCACTCACGACAGGGCGTGAGTGGCTTTAGGAAAAGTGAGTGTTGTTAAACCTTACTTATGTGGGTGCTCTTCGAGGAGTTTATCCACTTCGTAGAGGCCAATTTGGTCTTTAACTTTAGCGCGTACTTCCTTCACTTGGTTGACAGTGATTGCTGAAGCGTCGTTACCGAAGCTCTTACGAACGTAGGTGAGAACTGCAGCAAGTTCGTCGTCCTTGAGTAGGCCTTCGAACGGAGTCATTGCACCGTTGAACTTCTTCCCTTTGACTTCGATTTCCCCCATGAGGCCTTTGAGTGTGAGCTTAATGAGACGCTCAGGATCTTCGTTCACCCATTTAGTGCCATTGATTGGTGGGAAACCACCTGCTGGGAGGCCTTTACCATCAGCTTGGTGACATGTCTCACAGTGAGCTTCACGGTGGTAGACTTCACGGCCTTTCTTGAGCCATGCAATCTGCTTCCTCTTCATGCCTTGCTTTTTCCAAGCAATTTCTTCGTGGTCGACTTCTTTAGTAACCTTAGAGCCTGTGAGGTCAGATTTAGCGTAGTCGTAAGCTTGTTTGATCCACTTATCTACAGGCTTCTTACCAGCGATTTCGAGGATCTTCACACCGTCTTCTCCACCAATCCAGCTAGCTGTATTGATTGCTTCAAGACGTACACGACCGTGGTCGTCAGCTGCGGCGATCTCAAGGAGCTCTTGACCATTGCTAAGTTTGTCGAGGTTGTAGCGAACTACACGTGCAGCACCTGCGCGGACACGGTAGTCTTTGGACTTGAGTAGCGTGCCTATCAATTGTCCGTCAACTTGGTTAGCGCCCCAGAGCACCCAAAGGGATTCGAGAAGGGTGCGATCGTATTCAGGATCCTGAGGATCGAGCCCACGAGCCCAATTCTTAGTCGCGGCAACCACTTCGTCTGCGTCACGGCCACGGAGTTCACGGCGAGTACGGTAACGAGTGCGGTATTCAGGCAGCTTGAGGTTGTCGAGGAGTTCTGTGAGCGAAGCTCCATCGATTTCAGCTGGCTCCACTAGAGGACGTGATGGGTAGGTGATACGGTAGATTCGGCCGTGGTTGTGATCACGATGTGGATCACGTGCACTGTGCTGCATGTGGCCAATCAGAACGTTAGACCAATCGATGAAGTAAAGTGATCCATCAGGAGCGAACTCGAGGTCAACTGGACGGAAGTTTCTGTCTTCTGATACGAGGAGGTCTTGACGGTGCTCTGCCTTGTAGCCTGTACCATCATCCTGGAGTTTGTGCTGCTTGATGCCAAGGTAACCGATATTGTTGTTGATGAGGATATCTCCCTGTACATCATCGGGGAAGTGGCGACTAGACACCATCTCGAGACCTGATGTAGGACGTACCTTATTATCGGTGAGGAGGTCAGCTTGCTTCATGCTTCTACCGTATTTTGGCTTGATAGAAGTATTATTCATCCAACCAACAGAGGGGCTAGAGGAGTAGAGGTGGAAGTTTTGACCATACTCGTCAAAGGCAATACCCCATGGGTTCGGTATGTTGTATTGAGCTGAGCGTTCGAGGTGCTTCTTAGTTGGGTTATAGCGCCAGAAACCACCATTTGTGCCACGCTCGGTACCGTGTGCTGTCTCAACATTGGAGTGAAGGAAGATGCCTTCACCCATGTAGATAGCGCCGGATGGATCTGCGCAGAATGCGGAGATAGCGTGGTGAGTGTCGTGGTCATCAAAGCCTGAAAGGATGTATTCCTTGCTGTCAGCCTTGTCGTCGCCGTCCTCGTCCTTGAGGAGTACAACGGAGTCAGCTTGAGAAACATAGACGCCTTCTGGAGCAAACTCGAAGCCCATTGGTACGTGGAGTTCGTCTGTGAAGATTGTTTCTTTATCCGCTTTGCCGTCACCATCTGTGTCTTCATAGATGGCGAGTGTGTCCTTTGGTTTTGGATCACCAACGCGCCAGTGTGGGTAGGACTGCATACATGCAACCCAGAGGCGTCCCTTGTTATCAAAGGAGATTTGAACTGGGTTGGCTAGATTTGGGAACTCTTCTTCAGAAGCGAACATTTCAACTTTGTAGCCATCAGCCATATTGAGTGCGTTGACTGCATCCTCACCTTTGTTGTATGTGAGGGTGCCGTTTTTTGGACTTGGCTTAAAGTTAGTTTTAACATCAGGAAGCTTGTGTGTTTTCGCGTCAGCTGATGCGAGGTCGAAAGTCTTACCTGCGTTTGTTGCCCAGATCGCTTGGTCACGGACTTGCGTCATTTCCGCAGCTTTCTTGAGTTCGTCAGGATAGTTTCCTGGACCGTATGGCTTGTAGCGGCGACCGTAGACGTGCACGCCATTAGGGATCTTGAAGTAGTTGTGCCATAGCCAGTTTTTTTCTGTCACTGCCGCGTGGATCGCATCGCGCTTAGATGCTGCTTTATCAGGAGCTTCGCCGAATATACTATTTGCTAGGAATGTAGAAAGCGTCTTGTAGCCATTAGATGTTAGTTGGAATCCATCTTGGGTGACGTATTCTTTTTCAGATGTGTACCACTTCTCAGAAGCATCAAATGCGTCGACAAAGAGAACTCCGTTTGCCTTGGCTACTTCGCCCATTGCTGCTGTATAAAGAGCTAGGTTCTTGTTCTCGTTTACGCCGTTAGGAACGTCGAAGTCAGCAGATTGGTCTTCGAATGCGATCGGTGATACGAGAGCGATTTGTGGAGCAGACTTACCATTGTATTTTTGTGCTTTGGTGTGCTTAAGGAAGGCATCGAGCTCTTTCTTAAAGCGATCTAGTTCAGCAGGTCCATCGAATGAGGATGAGTAGCCGAAGCAAGCAATGACTACATCTGTCTTGAGATTAGTTAACCACTGGTCTGGAGTTTCAAAATGACCGCCAGGCTTACCATTTGCTTGAAGGTCTTCACGAACGAGTTCCTTGGCGCCAGGGAATGCGTATTGATCTTCAAAACTACGTCCAGGGTGTGGGCGAAATCCAGGAGTGTTACCCTCATCACCCATGTTGCGGATCGTGAGGTTTAGGTCAGGGTAGCGTACTTGAAGTGCTGTTTCAAATTCGTTAAACTTGACCATGCGTGAAGCTAAGCCACCACCAATGATAGTGATGTGGCTATTTGGTGCAATTTTAAGAGTGTCGCCAGAAGTCTGTGACACAGCTGCCGTGCTCTGTGCCGCGGAGGTGTCCGCGTAGAGTGTGGCGATTGAGCTGACTGCGATGACAGAGCTCAATGCGAGATAGGATAGATGTTTCATAATAAATTGAGTGAATGATTGCTTACTTCACGATGAAGTCAGCTGGCTTGAGACCTTTTTTGTGTTTTTTGAATGAGTAAGCGCTAGGATTGTATTCTCCTTTGATTGAGACGTCAGCTTTTTCTGGGACTTCCATTTCGAGACCCCAGTAGACTCCGTTTACAACGAGTCGGCGGAGGCTTTCCTCGCTAAGGTCAGTAGCTGCGCCCATGGTGGTGGTGAGGATACGATTGTTCTTCTCTCCAGTGTTGTCAAATTCGCGTGTCCAAGCGATTGGAATCATAGGGTCATTCTTTGCGCCTTTTAAAGCTGGAGATTTAGGATCAAGAGTTTCGGTAACTTGTCCGTAGAGGAGAATGGTGGATGGTGCTGCAGGAGCTGCGCCATAGACATCAGTGGTAGCAAAAATCGTTCCAACACCATTAAGCACAGGATTCTTCTCTTGGTCTTTTGCAATCATGGAACGAGTGCCTTCTACTTTATGTTCGCCGTGGTGATTTACCCAAGTTTCGCCGAGGACATTGCGACCGAAGCCGCCTTCCCAACCAGACTTAGCTTCTGCATCGAAAGAAAATTTTGCCCACTTACTGCTTTTGTCTTCAAAGTTGAACGCGTGAGTTGATGTGCGGAGTGCTACCATTGGGACGCCTCTGTTGAGGGCGTTTTCAAAGCGTTGCATGGATTCATCGTTCCAGTGACGGAAGCGGATGCACATCACGATGGCGTCTGCGTCATCAAGCGCTGCGGAGTTGCTGAGGCTATCTCCTTTTTCAGGATTTACGGTTCCGTCTTCATTGAGTGAAAAGAGGACGGTGGTCTTAAAGCCATTGTTCGCGAGGATTTGAGCCATCATTGGCATAGACTCTTCTGAACGATATTCCTCATCGCCGGAGAGTAGGACAACATGTTTCCCGTTCGCTGAACCTTTGGGTTCGAAAACGAGGTGATCTTCGGCAGCATATAATGTCACAGCCGTGAGAGAAAGTGTAAGAGCTTGGGTAAATGGAGCTTTCATGGAGTCGTGTTGGGTAGCCAGTAGCTATGGATAATTTGTACTACAGATTTCTCCGTTTTTATCAAATTATCTGAAAAAAGAAAAAATAGTAGTGGGGGGAGAGGTTTTTATGAAAGGAAAAATCCTCTGACGGCGAACCGCCAGAGGATTTAAAATAGAAAAGCTTATGCTTCGTTCTTCTTAGTCTCGAAGAGGTCGAGACCTTCAGCTGGCTTGAGGCCATCATGAACAACACCAGCAACAGCAGCCATCATAGCAGCTGGAGCTTCGGATTGGAACACGTTGCGGCCCATGTCAACACCTGCTGCACCACACTGGATAGCGTTGTAGCAAAGCTCGAGAGCTTCGAGTTCAGGAAGCTTCTTACCACCTGCGATAACAACTGGTACTGGAGTACAAGCTACTACTTTTTCGAAACCTTCTGTGTAGTAAGTCTTAACGATGGATGCACCGTTTTCAGCACATACACGTGCAGCCATGGAGAAGTAACGCGCGTCACGAGCCATCTTCTTACCAACAGCAGTAACACCCATTACTGGGATGCCGTACTTAGAACCGATGTCTACGAGGCGTGAGAAGTTAGCGATTGTTTTGTGCTCAGTTTCGTCTTCACCAACAGAAAGCATTGCTGCCATTGCTGAAGCGTTCATGCGGATAGCTTCTTCTTCAGCGATAAGAACGTTGTGGTTCATTTCAGTGAGGATAGTAGTACCTGTGTCAGTACGAAGACATACTGGCTTTGTACAACCTGTAGGAATGGATGAACGGATCATGCCACGTGTACCCATGATACAATCAGCGTACTCTACGATTGGTGCGATGTTGAGGTCAACACGCTCAAGACCTGATGTAGGACCCATGAGGAAACCGTGGTCAAATGCGAGCATTACTGAGTTGCCGGACTTCTGATTGAAGATGCGGGACATGCGGTTTTTAAGGCCCCAATCGGAGTTGTTGATGCCTTTGAGGTAGAAGCCTTCTGTGGAGGCTGGTTTGTTGAGACCGAAGCTTGCGCCTTCTCTGATATCGTCTGTATCTGCCATAGTGTTAGTTTAGTTAGTTATTAGTTAGAATGAAGAGTAGCTCGTAGCGATTGCTCGAGGCTAGTTTTCTGTTAGCGGCTCACGGGAGCCGAAATTGTTTTAGCCATTGATGTAATCCGCCATTGTCTGGAGGATGATGGTTACGGAAATCGCACCTGCGTCTGGGAGGCCGATGGTCTTAGCTCCGAGCGTTTTAGCGCGGCCCATAGTGGCGATCATGTCTTTAGATGCTTCTTTACCAGCTTCTGCAGCTTCTGCAACAGCCTTGATAGACTCGGAGATTGGCTTGTCGATGTTTGCTTTAGCAGCTTCTACCGCTGGGTGAAGGGCATCGATCATAGTCTTATCGCCTGGCTTAGCTCCACCGCGGCTCATCACGTCCTTGAGTGCTTGCTCTAGAAGGTGAGCAAGCTCGTGAGAACCGAAGAATTTAGCGCCGTGCATGGTCTTGCCACCAGCGAGGTAGAGTGAACCGAAGACAACACCAGATGCTCCACCCATGGTGGAGAGTAGTGCTGTGCCTGCAGTTTGGTAGAGCTCACGGAGGTTGTCGAACTTAGTGCCGTCAACTTGCTTAGTGAGAGCTGTGAAACCGCGCTGCATGCCGAGGCCGTGATCGCCGTCACCGAGGTCACGGTCAGCCTGAGAAAGGATTGGTTCTGCAGCGATGATGTTCTCAGCAACTTTGAGTGCCATTTCTTGAGTTTGCTCAAGAGTGAGACCTTCAGTAGACTTGGAAAGGTTTAGTGCTTTCTGAGCGATCGCTTTTGCTTTCTTAGCTACGCCTGTGTTGGCATTGCCAGTTTTCGTTACTGTAGCAGTACCGCCTTTGATCGGACCTTCCATCTTGGAGTAACAGAAGGATTCACATGGCATGGACCAGAGTTGCTTAAGTTCTTCGTCTACGCGAGTGACTGAGAAGGAGATACCAGCCATTTCCTGGCAAGTAACGTAAGGACCCATGACTACGTCAAAGATTTCGATGCCTTTATCTTCGAGGTACTCAGCAGCTTTACGCATGCAAACGAGGCATTCCATCATTGTGGTAGCTCCGAGAGAGTTGATGAACAGAACAATTTCGTCGCCAGACTTGAGCGCTTCTACGTCAGCATCTTTTTCATAATCTTCGAGGATGAGGTCGAGCATTGTGACTGTAAGCTCATCTGCTGGTGGGAGTGGGATTTCACCCACACCTGCTTCACCGTGGATGCCCATTCCGAGTCCTACCATTCCTGGTTCGAGTTCGAATGTTGCCTTGCCTGTAGCAGGGATGGATCCAGGAGCCATAGCTGCGCCGATGGAGCGTGTCTGAAGGCATGCTTTCTCTGTGACAGCAGCGAGGTCTTCAAGAGTCTCCGCTGTTTGTGATGCTGCGCCAGCGATTTTAACGATAGGCACGAGACCTGCGATACCGCGGCGGTCCTTCTTGCGCTCAGGTGGCGCGGAAGCAATGTCGTCTGCGATGAGCACTGTTTTGACTTCAGCTCCTTCAGCTTCAGCCATTTCAGCGCCTACGTCGAAGTTCATCACGTCACCAGCATAGTTGCCATAGAGGTAGAGAACGCCGTTGCCGCGATCGATAGCGGATGTGGCTTCTTGAACGATGTTTGGAGCAGGTGCAGCGAAGATGTCACCACAAGCAGCGCCGTCAGCCATATTGGTGCCGACCATTGCGTGGTAAATAGGCTCGTGACCTGCACCTCCACCAACGAGAAGGGCAACCTTGCCGTCTGGGATGTCGTTTTTAACGATGGAGCGAGAGCCTACTTTATAGCACTGGCCGTTGTAGGCTTCGACGAGACCTTCGAGGAGTTCATCGGCCGCGTTGAGCGGGTCGTTTAGGAGTTTGGGTACGAAATTTGACATAATAGTAAAAGGTGATTGATTAGATGATGCGGTCGTTTCCGCCGTCGACTGGGACTTGAGCACCAGTGGTCTTGCCGAAGAGAGGAGAGGCCATAGCTGATACCATTTGGCCGATATTGGCTGACTTGATTTCAGTTTTGAGGAGATTACGTGTCTTGTATTGCTCTACAGTGAGTCCGTAACGCTCAGCGGAACGCTGAAGGTTTTCTGGAGTCCAGAGTTTGGTGTCGAATACGGCATCTGGGTGGATGATGTTACAACGCACACCTTGTGGCGCGAGCTCGAGAGCTGCCACGCGGCAAAGCTGGTTGAGGCCAGCTTTAGCACAGGAGTAGGATGCTGCACCTGCACCAGGAGCATTAACGTTACGTGAACCAACGAGAACGATGGCTCCGTCAAGACCGAGCTTGAGGAATGGAATCGTTTCGCGGAGAAGCTTCTGATGCGAAGTTAGGTTCACTGCGAAGGATTTGTCCCAGTTGGACTGCTCGAGGTTTTCGAGGTAAGCGCCCGCTGTGAAGATGCCTGCGTTGGAGACGAGGATGTCGAGACCACCGTATGTAGAAACGATTGTTTCTACGACGTTTGTGATTGCTGCATCATCAGTGAGGTTCGCAACGATGCCGAGACCACCGATTTTAGCCATTGCTTCGATGATTTCAGGGTTAAGGTCAGCGCCGATAACTGTTGCGCCTTGGAGTGCGAGTTGCTCAGCACATGCAAAGCCGATGCCTGCTGCAGCGCCTGTCACGAGAGCGATCTTGCCCTGGTGAACTGGTTTTGCTGATCCGCCTTTGTTGAGTTTAGCTTGCTCGAGTTCCCAGTATTCGATTTCGAAGAGGTCTTTAGCAGGGAGTGCTTTCCAAGCACCGAATGCGTGCTCGGTTTTAAGAATGGTGTCAACGGAGTGCTCTGCAATGTCAGCGATGATGTTAGCTTCCTTGAGAGTGGCGCCGAATGAAACTACACCGTGGTTTGCCCAAGCTGCCCAACGTGGAGCTGTGTCGAGAATAGTTTCGCTTGTAGCGTGCTTGTCGAAATACGCGGTGTAGTCTTTAGCGTATTTTTCGACAGTCTTCGCTGCGTCACCGCCATCTGCGAGGTAGAGTGGAAGGCGCTTTGTGCGGATAGTGTGATCTGGTGTAACTGGCCCTTTCTTGCAGATTGCAGCAAGTTTGTCAGCAGCTGCGAATGCGCCAGCAGCTTTGGATGTGGAGAGGCGGGCGATGCATGCTGTGCCGCGCTGTTTGGAAACTGCTTGGCGGAGTGTGGCAAGGCCAATGAGATTCGTTGTGACCTTCGCCTTTTTGATTGGGTTCGGCTTGAGGTTAGTCGCGATATATTTTTCTGCGAGTGTCACCTTTTTGATCATGAGGTCGTAGGACTTCTTCGCATCATCGTCGAAAGTGAAGATGCCGTGATTCATGAGGATGAGGCCGTCGACTTTAGAAAGATCTTGGCCTTCGATCGCTTTTTGTACTGCTTTAGCGAGTACGAAACCTGGCATTACGTAAGGGACTACGATCATGGAGTCACCGAAGCATTCCTTGATGTGTTTCTTGCCAGCTGGGTTGTTAGTAAGAGCGAGGATGGCGTCCGCGTGTGTGTGATCTACGAATTTAGCCGGGATCACAGCGTGAACGATAGCTTCGATAGATGGGTTTGGAGCTGCTGGGTCGAGGAGACCGAGGCGCTGCTGTTCCACCATGTCTGCATCAGAAAGTGTGTCGAGTTCAGCGAGCTTGAGAAGTGTTTCCATGCGTACAGCTGGGAAGCCAGGCTTCTCGATAGTTGCTAGATCCCAACCAGAACCTTTGACACAAAGTACTTCAACGAAGTTGCCAAAGAAGTCTTTGACTGTGGTCTTCACTGATGTGTTGCCTCCGCCGTGTAGGACGAGGTCTGGTTCCTGGCCAAGAAGGCGAGAGGTGTAGACGCGTAATGCGAGATCGTCTTTTTTCGGGGCGTCTTTGACGTTGTAAAGATTCTTCATATGAAGTGTGTGATTATAATTGTTGGGAAATTGTGTGGGGAGAATTAAAAAAAAGTTCAGATGAGAGCCACCTGAGGGTTATAAAGCGCTCCACTCCAAGCTAGAGGGAGCGCTGAGAGAAATGTATCCTAAAGCTTAGCCGAGAAGTGGGACGAGCTGCTCCTGACACCACTCGCCGTTCTGAATAGTAACTTCATCTGGGTGTGTGATTGCGTGTTCGCACTCGTCTTCACAGACGATCCAGCCTTTGTAGTTACGCTGAACGAGGAATTCTGTGATTTTGTGGAAGTCGATCTTGCCAGTTCCCATCTGAGCCCATGGCTCAGGGCCGTTACCTGAGAAGTCCTTGTAGTGTACGTGGTTGATTAGGTGCTGCCATTTGGTCATGGTTGCGATGATATCCATTCCACCGCGTACGATGTGTCCGACGTCAGGTGTCCAGCCAGTGGCTTCTGGGTCGAGTGAGGAGAGTACGATGTCGTAATCTTCCTGTGTACGGCAGAGTGATGCTGGTGGGGAGTTCGGGTGGAATGAGCATTTGATGCCTTTTTCTGCCGCGCGGCGGGAAACTGCGTTGACATTGTTGACGAGGTTGAGGCGACGTTGCTGGAGGTTTTCACTGCGGCCGCTTGGGAGTGGGACGGTGCCGAGTGGAACGCCAGGGAAGTGCTCAGCGAGAGTTTCGATGGCCCAATCTGCGCAGGCGCGCTCGGACTCAGTCTCTTCCGCTTTGTCCCAGTTACAGATGATTGGGAGAGCGATGAGCTCGATGCCGGCTTCGTCTAGATCGGCTTTCATTTTAGCTGGGTCTATCCAGTCACCCATCCAGTAGTTGTCGTATGGCTCGAGGACCATAGGCTCGATGCCGGCAAGGCCAGCTTTTTTGATAGTTTTGGACATGTGGGCCAGCTTGTTTTTGTTGCCTTCGCCGTAGCCGTCCATGAACCATGTGTAGACTTGTGATCCGAATTTAATATCGCTCATAATAATATATTAGGTTTTATATTTTAAAATTGTTTTTGCAGTTAGTTAGCAAGAAGCCACTCAGTGGTCTTCGCGTTGAATGTTTCGATGTTTTCGAAGTGGAATGCATGACCTGCATTGTCGTAGAAGTAGGTTTCACAGTTCGGAATAGCGTTAGCAACTTCGTTCGCCATCCAGAGTGGGGTGAAGATGTCGTCGATGCCACCAGTGATATAACAAGGAACTTCAATGTTAGAAAGCTCTGCTAATGTGTTATGTGACGTACAGGCTGCTGCTTGGCCTTTGAGGCCATGAAGCGGCTGAGGTGTCGGATCTAAATCTGCACCAGCTTGGCCTTCTGCAAGAGAAGCGAAGCAATCGTCGTTATCCCAGAATGGCTTGGCGAAGATGAGCGTCTGGATGTAGTGCATGAACTCACCTGGAGTGAAGCGTGCCTTACATGTTTCCATGTGCTTGAAAATGCCGTTAGCATAGTTGTCCGTACGTGCCCATGTGCACATGAGTACTGCACTTTTCACCTTCTTAGGGTGACGGAGCATAAGCTGTTGTGCGATGATGGAGCCCATTGAGCACCCAACGATACGTGCTGACTCGATACCGAGTTCGTCCATGAGTGCTGCGTAGTCGTCTGCCATCATTGCTGATGAGTAAGGACCTTCTGGCTTGTCGGTAAGTCCAACGCCGCGGTTGTCTGGCATGATGCAGCGGAAGTTCTTTGACCATTCTTCAGCATGGGCTTCCCATACTGCTCCTGGTGCTGTGATACCCATAATGCAGATGAGTGGCTCGCCTGAGCCTGACTCTTGGTAGTGCATCTGGATGCCGTTTGCTGTGACTGTTGGCATATAAATTATTTAAGTTAGGGGTGGATAGGAAGATAGCGGCTCAATGAGCCGCTATTGTTTAATTAACCAACTGCGTTACGCACTTTGATAGATGCTTCGAGGATTGCGTCCCAAGTTTTAGGAGCTTCGAGCACATTGTTGTCGAACATGCAGCCATCCCAGCAGATGTGTTTGATGCCACGTTGGTCATAATCCTTGAGCCACATTTCAGCGCAACGTGTGATGTCGAGCATGCCCTTAGGGTCGTCAGCTTGGCAGTGACGGCCGGTTTTGTCGTGGTCGCCTGTGCCGTGTACTGAACCGTCGTTTTGAGCGACGTGGAAATCAGTTGTCCATGGGCGGAGCGCATCCGTCATTGTTTTGTAGGCAGCCCAGAATTCTTCTTCTGTGTAGCCTTCTTTGAGGAGTGCCGCTTCAGGAGCGTTGTAACCTAGAAGGTAAAGGTAGGTGTGTGCAAGGTCAGCCTGGAAGCCAACGGTGGATGGCATGCCAGTCTCTTCAAGAGTGTTTAGCATGTGTTTCCATGAGTGCATTCCGCCCCAGCAGATTTCACCTTCTGCTGCGAGACGTTCACCGTGCTCAGCTGCGACAGCACCTGCGCGCTGGAATGTTTCAGCAAGGAGCTTTGTGTTAGCTACTTCGTCTTTTGCGAAATCTTCAGGGCCACCTGCGGAGTCGATACGGATCACACCGTAGTCGCGTGCGCCGTGTTCTTTAAGGATTTGGCCGATCTTAGCGGAGATTGCTACTGCGTGGACGAAATTATCACGGTCTTCTTTAGATCCGAATGCGCAACCGCCAACAGTGCCTGGCCAAACTGGAGCCACGAGGGAGCCGATCTTAAATCCGCTGTCAGTGATCTTGTCAGCCATATGACGGATTTCGTCTACAGATGCTGCTGGGTCAGTGTGTGGGTGGAAAAGGAAAAGATCCACACCGTCGAATTTTTCACCATTGATGTCAGCGTTCTTGGTGAGCTCGAGCATGCGCTCGAGAGAGATAGGTGGGTGGTCAGTGCCTTCTTCTTTGCCGACGAGTCCCGGCCACATCGCGTTGTGGAGTTTAAGTGCCATAATATGTATGTATTGAGTTTTGGTTTGTTGATGAAAAGGATTCGCCAGCTGTAGATGCTGTAAGTTATGTTCCTTTTTTACGATTCTGTCTTGTATTGGTGGGGGGAATTTTTGTATAAAATCGGCTAATGCGTTTATCTGTTTGGGTTGGCTCTGTGGCGTTTCCTGTATTGGAGTGGGGTTTCGTTGATGATGCGGGAGAACTCTCTGCTGAAATGGCTTTGGTCTACATAGCCGCATGATGCTGAGATCTCAGCAAGTGGCGAGTCGGTGTGGCTAAGCTTGTAGCAGGCATCGTGAACTCTGAGATGGCGGATATACTGCCGCGGCGTCATCTCTAATTGTTTTTTAAATTTCCTCTCAAACGCACTGACTGAGAGATTGGCGATTTTTGCTAATTCTGGGATTTTTAAACTTTCGGCAAAACGCTCGTGCATGGCTCTGAGTGGGGCTCCGAGTTCAGAGTGAATATCAATAGCTGAGGTGCCCGTAGAGAATGGGCGAGTGGTTCCTGCAATACCGACGACTTCGCCCTTGTTGTTGAAAAGGGGTATTTTTGTAGTGGTTGACCAATCTACGAAGCCTTTACCACGTGGGACCAGCTCGACCTTGTTGTACATTGGTTGCTTGGTTTCGACGATTTGCCTATCGTCTTTTGCGTAGATTTCAGCCTGCGAGGGGGGACAGAAATCGTGGTCGCTTTTTCCGAGGACAGCCCCGGGGTTGGGTGCGCCTAACTTGTCCGCTAGACGTTGATTTACTGAGACAAATTTTAAATTGATGTCTTTGACGAAAAAGAGGAACCCAGGCAGGTGGTCGAATAGGCCTTCACCGTGATCGAGTAGTTGATGTTGCTCGAAAAAAGATGCGTCTTTCATGATGTTGATATCTAGAGGGGGCAGCTTGTGGTGTGGCGTGAAATGTGAATAGGAACTATGAAAATAGAGGGTTATCTATAGGTCTTTAGCGTGAAAGAGCAAGCGAGAAAGCAACCGGGGAGCCGTTAGCGCTTCTTAGGTATCCGCTTCCCTGTGACACGGGCTTTGATGAGTTCAGGGCAAGAGCCCATGGTGCGAAGCTTTTCACAATTAGCTTCGATACGAATAGATTGGTTCTTTGGTCGGAACCCCATTCGTCTGGTTAAGCAATCATTGAGCAATTCCAAATGTGAATCTTCAAACTCTAAGACCTTGCCGCAGTCGATGCAGATTAGGTGATTGTGAGCCGGTTTATCGTTGAAGTTGGGATCGTATGTTTTGATGTCTTCGCCGAGGTCGATTTCGTGGAGCAGGTTGGCCTCTACTAATAGACTGAGAGTTCGGTAGACAGTAGCCCGTGATGCTTTTGAATTGGACTTGCGGATGCGCTCCCAGAGCTCATCTGCAGTGAAGTGTTCATCAGATTCGAAGATGACATCAATAATGGCATTGCGCTGAGGTGTGCTGCGGAGGCCTTTGGTTTTGAGGAAAGCGCTAACTTTCGTGTGTATTTCTTCGATCATCTTTGATGGTTGCAGCTGTTTTTTACAGATTAAACATGTGTTGGCAATATTGAGGATTGGCTTTTATGTTTTTTTTTAATCAATTGCAGTCATGAATGTTAGTTTATTACTTCTAGCGGTTCCGTTAGTTTTTTTTAGTGCGTGTGCTTCTAACGAGCCCGATCTGGAAGTGAGTGTCTATCAATTAAAGGATACAGAGATACACAAGAGAGAGGCTCCTTTGGCTCGTGCTGAGCAGCAAAAGCGTCTTCGGGGTGCGGTGAGCAATGTTGAACGAAATGCTAGAAAAGGGGAGTATTTTACTGTGGACTGGGATCAAGGGCAAGGTGTTGCTCTTGGGGATACAGTGAAAGTCGTTTTACTCTATAGGCAGGCCGCGACAGCCTCAGAAGTATATAAAATGGAGCGAGAATATCCAATAGCAAAGAGGACGGGGGTGACTGATTTTTCTTTGACTGGGGATGAGTATAAGAAGAATGGCAGGGTGTTGAACTGGCGTTCTGAACTATACTCTGGTGATCAGCTTCTGGCTTACGAGCAATCTTATCTCTGGCAATGATTCATAATTGTGGACAGCAATGAAAGGTGGATTAGTCCAGTCCAGAAATTAAGTTGGCTATGAGTTGACTGGTGGAGATAGAAGCGTATCATCATACCAATAGCTGACGGTAGATCAGCAATTCCTACAGTGAATAAATCGAATATCATTCTAGCGGGCAATAGAGAGGGGCTCGGGTGGGTCCGTTGTGAGGGTAAGGGCTCGTTTGTGAATAGCCCACGTCTCAAGGACTGGACTGATAGACAGCTTCGCTCAGGTCTCACTCATTTGGTGATTGATCTTGAGGAGTGTACTGGAATGGATTCTACATTTATGGGAACCATGGCTGGGATTGCCATGCGTTTGGCAAAAGTCGAAGGAGGCTTGATCGAGATAGCTTCGGCCAAGGATAGAAACAGTAGGTCGCTAGACGACCTTGGTTTGAGTGCTTTAATGCTCATTAACCCTTCTAGCCCGTCATGGGCGGGTGATGAGGAACAGATACGTTCGGCGCTAGTCGAGATAGGGGCGCAAGGTGCGACGAATAATGCCCAGCATGTTTTTGATGCTCACCAAACATTAGTTGATGCTGATGATTCTAACGCTGAAAAGTTTTCTACAGTGCTAGATTGTTTGGAAGCTGAGTTACGGTCTCGTAGTTCTGAGAATCATGAGTAGCATAGCGGAAAGCTGTAAATGAGCACGATATTGACGCAGGCGTCCTATGTAGACGAAATTGAAAATGCTCTAGCTCTTAGCCTGTGCTTTTCTACCTTATTGCTTTTTTTACTTTTGCTGAAATGGCGAAAAACAAAAGCTCTGCTGGATATTACAGAGCGGATGAAGAAGACTTTAGAGGGTGAAGGGAACCGGTTATTTGAGTTCCTTCATATGTTAGGCATTGCTCTTGAGGAGGATCACTCAGCTACGACACTTCATCGGGAAATTGTAGACGGTGTGAATGATGTGGTGTCATCTCGAGGTGGTGCTCTCTACTTATTAAGTTCTTCAGGTCGTTACTTGATCCCAAAACACATAACGGAAAAATGTCCGTTGTTGATAGGTTTGCCGATGGAGGTTTTTAAAAAATCTGGGGGAGATATGGGGCTGTTAAAAAGTCATATTCAGCTCAGCAAGGTGCCCTCAGCGGAGGGTATGTTAGGAGCTGTGCTTTCCTCAGGGGTTCCTCAGAAAGTGGATGATGTAAAATACCACGAAGCATTTAAAGATACCCTTATCCATTACGCGGGTGATGTGACGGCAATGTTGGCTCCATTGAGTTACGGAGGCCGTGACCTGGGGGTGCTGGCCGTGGCTAGACCTCTGAGTGAAGGTCAATTTACGCAGAGCGAATTCACTCTATTTCGCTCAGCGAGTGAGCAGGCCGCGTTTGCGCTTGGGAATGCAACTATTCATCAAGAGGCTGGTGAGAAGCGAAAGATTGAGGGGGAGCTCCGCACTGCTCAGCAAGTTCAGCAAGTTTTGCTGCCGAAAGGTAAGCCAGAGGTTTTAGGTTACGAGATAGAAGGTTTGAATAAGCCTGCTCGGTTGATAAGTGGAGATTATTACGACTATATCAACTTGGGTGAGGGTAAGTGGGGCGTGGCTATTGCAGACGTGTCCGGTAAAGGGGTCGCTGCTGGTTTGTTGATGGCAATGTGCCGGAGTGTGCTAAGAGCTGAACTAAGGCGTGGAGCAGATCCGTTACATGCTGTTAGTCAGGTGAATCGACTGATGTTCAATGATATCAAGGAGGATTCTTTCGTGAGCTTGGCTCTTTATATTATCAATGAAGAGAATGGGCATGTGCAGTTAGTGCGTGCGGGCCATGACAAGGCTCCCATTTATCGGAAGGCCACAGATAGTATTGAGTGGGTGAAGCCGCCTGGATTGGCAATAGGTTTGGACGATGGAGATGTGTTTGACCGTATTACGAAGCTCCATGAATTCCAGTTGGATGAAGGGGATACTCTATTGCTTTATACTGACGGCGTGACCGAGGCTTATAACTCTGACGAAGAGGAGTTTGGCCTAGAGCGTATGGTTGATGTTCTAAGGGAGTCATCTGATGAGGGGGTAGATGTAATTCTAGTAAACCTGATGAAGTCAATAAATGGCTTCGTTTCAGGAGCTTTGCAATCAGACGATATTACGTTGATTGCAGTTCAAAAAAAGTAGATTGAGCGGTAGCTCATAGTTTGAGATGTGCTAGTTTGCTCTCATGCGCATTGAAATTCTCAATACTGGTACGGAGCTATTGTTAGGTACTACCCTAAATAGTCATGGAGCATGGCTTGGAAATGAGCTGCTTAGTCTCGGTTTGAGGGTGGAGCGCCAAATGACTGTGGCGGATGGTCAGCCTGTAGTGGAGGCCATGCAGGAATGTGTGGAGCGTGCTGATGTGTTGATTGTGACTGGTGGCTTAGGCCCTACGAGTGATGATTTAACTCGCGAAGCTACTGCGGAGGCTATGGGGATCGAGCTTATCGAGGATGAGCATGCCTTACGCGGTGTGATCGATTTCTTTGAGAGACTAGGTAAGCCGATGGCGAATTCTAATAAGAAGCAGGCATTGGTGCCTTGTGGTGCTGAAGTTTTGCCCAATCCTAATGGGACAGCCCCTGGGGTGTATGTACCTCCTCGTCTGGGGAAGAATTCTCCTTGTGCTGTGTTCTTGCTGCCTGGGCCGCCAAATGAACTTCACCCAATGTATCACGCTGAGGTGCCGCACCGCCTTAGAGCTTTGGCTGAAATTGCTGAAGACCATACTATGCTGGAAATGCGTTTCACTGGAGTTGGCGAGAGTGCATTTCATGAGCGTTTAGATGCGAAGTTGCATGCTATGAATGGGCTAGAAGTCGGGTACTGTGCTCGCCCTTCTGAGGTGGACCTGCGATTGATCGGGACGACATCGGTAGTACGCCAAGCGCGTGATTTTGTGATTGCTGAGTATCCTCAGAATTTAGTGAGTGAAAATGGGGGAAGTTTAGAAGAGGTCGTCGTGAAGTTACTCGCTGAGCAAAAGAAGAAGCTTACGACAGCGGAGAGTTGTACTGGAGGCCGAATTGCTAGTCGGGTTACTGATGTCTCCGGGGCTTCAGCTGTGTTTACCCATGGGTTTGTGACTTACTCTGATGAAGCTAAACAAGAGTTGTTAGGCGTAGGTTCTCAATTGTTAGAACGTTGTGGGGCCGTGAGTGAAGAAGTGGTCACGGCTATGGCTGAAGGGGCTCTTCGCGCTAGCGATGCTGATATTGCAATTGCTGTGACTGGAGTCGCTGGGCCGACCGGAGGGAGTGAGGATAAGCCAGTAGGGACAGTGTGGTTAGGATTTGCCGCTAAAAGCGGCGGAGCCTATGCAATCAAGCAATTTTGGCCACGTGATCGTGAATCATTTAAAGCGTGTGTGAGTCAGAAGGCGCTTGATATGGTAAGACGCCATTTACTTTTTGGTTCCTAACGATGATAGGGTTCACCGCGCTGCATAGTGGCGATGCGGTAGAGTTGTTCTAACAAGACTACTAGTGCGAGTTCGTGCTGGAGAGTGAGTGGGCTGAGTGCCCATACCAGATCAGCTTGATCGCGTAGTTCCTGGGTGTGCCCATCGGATGCGCCGATGAGATAGGTAGCACGTTTTTCTCCGCGCATTTCCCATTGGTTGATTTTCTTAAAAAGTTGTTCAGTAGTGAGTTGTTCACCGCGCTCGTCCATAACGATGCGTATACTGTTAGCGCTCCCATCGTGGAGACGCGTGGAGACGTCTTCGCTTGAGCCGTCCTTGACATGCTTCAGTTCGTAGCTGCCGTAACGAGTGAGTCGCTTCTGGTATTCAGCGACTCCGTCTTTGGCGTATTTGAGAGCGGGCTTACCGGCAACGAGGATGGTGTGTTTCACTCGGATAAATAGCGAACAAGTATCACTGAGAGGCAAGGAGAAAATACAGGATGATGAGACAGCCTGAGTAGCTGCGACGGGTTGTTTATAGATTCCACAGCTTTTTGTAATGGATAGTGAGCTGGAATTAGTGAAGTTTAGTGGTATCTCACTTGAGAAGTATTGAAAACCAAGTAGTCTAACATCATGCAAACTATCAGTCCATTTTTTATGCAAACATTAGCCCTGGGCGGTGTTGCTATCACTCTTATTATTCTATTGGCACTCGTCGCTATCGCCGTTTTTTGGGTGATCGGCATGTACAATGGGTTAGTGAAGTTACGGAATCGTTATAAGAATGCATTCGCTCAGATTGATGTGCAGCTCAAGCGCCGCTACGATCTGATACCTAATCTTGTGGAGACGGCTAAAAAGTACATGGCGCATGAGCGTGATACTTTAGAGGCTGTGATCCAGGCTCGTAATGCGGCTTCTACTGCTCGTAAGGGCGTCAGTCCTGATGATGCTCAAGATATGCAGAAGCTGATGGCTTCTGAGGGTGCGCTTGGCGGTGCGCTGGGAAACCTTTTCGCATTGTCGGAGTCTTATCCAGACCTCAAGTCGAACCAAAACATGATGCAGCTCAGTGAGGAACTTACCTCTACTGAAAATAAAGTGGGCTTCTCACGTCAGGCCTACAATGATGCGGTGACGACTTATAATACGAAGCGAGAAACATTCCCGACTAACATTATTGCAGGTATGTTTAATTTCGGGGAAGCGATTCTCTTTGAGGTCTCTGACGCGAGTGAGCGTGAGGCTGTGAAGGTCGAATTTTAGTGTGTGCTTTCGGAGTGTTTATTAGCAGCTAGCCATATCTAATTCTATTTAATGAATTTCTACGAAGCGCAGGATGACGCAAGGCGTCGGACTAAGTTGTTAGTATTTTACTTCGTCTTAGCTCTGGTCGGGGTGGTATTGGCGATCTATGCGATCCTCGGCTTGTATTTCATGAGCCAGATGGTGAGCTATGTAGATAGCTCTGGTGCTCGGATTGTAGAGCAAGGTAGCTTTTGGGATCTTGAGCGTTTCGCGACCATTGCGATACTCACTACAGTTGTCATCCTCGCTGGTAATTTGTTAAAATCATATCAGCTCAGTGCTGGTGGTGAGGTGGTGGCTCGCGACATGGGTGGGCGCCAAGTAGACCCACACACGACGGATACGGACGAGCGTAAGCTGATGAATGTGGTGGAGGAAATGGCAATTGCCTCGGGCGTGCCAGTTCCTCAGGTGTGGGTGATGGACCAGGAGGCTGGTATCAATGCTTTTGCGGCTGGGACGGAGCCCGGAAATGCTGTCATCGGTGTGACGCGTGGGTGTATCCAGCGTCTTAATCGCTCTGAATTACAGGGCGTGATAGCCCACGAATTTAGCCATATCCTCAATGGTGACATGAAACTAAATATGCAGCTGATTGGCTGGTTATTCGGTATCATGATGCTTTCGATTATTGGTCGTGAGTTATTATTTCACATGCAGTTTGCGAGTATGCGCCGTAGTCGTGAGAATAATAACGGAGCTCTCATTGGCTTGGTTGCTGCAATTGCGCTTTTAGTGGTTGGGGCGATCGGGGTTTTCTTTGCGCGGATGATTCAAGCTGCGATCTCACGTCAGCGCGAATACCTAGCGGATGCTTCGGCTGTCCAGTTTACGCGTGACCCAGCAGGGATTGCAGGAGCGCTGAAAAAGATAGGTGGTCAAGAGTATGGTTCTAAGGTGAAGGCAGGGAAGGCGGGCGAAGCCAGTCATATGTTTTTTGCTGATGGCGGTTTGTTTTCTTATGGCTTTACTACGCATCCACCACTGGATGTGCGGATTAAAGCGATTGAAGGTGATTGGAATGGCGAGTTTAAGGATTCTGTGATTCCAGAAGTGGCATCGTCACGCGGTGGATCTCAATCTGATGCACGGATGAGTGGCTTTGCTGGTGGAGCAGCTCCACAACAAGTAGAGGTGGGGAGGGAGCAGTGGAGTCAGCTTGGAAATTCTGAGCTCAATAATGTGGCCGTTGGCGCTGCAGTGTTAGGAAGTCTTGATAGATCTTGGGTCGATGCTTGCCATGACCGCGAGCAGGCTCAGGCGTTGATTTTCGGCTTGCTGTTAGCTTCTGACCAGAAGCTGCGTGGAAGAGAGCTGAAGTACCTTAAGCAGCACATTGGCGATGCAGCTATGGAGCTAGCTACTCAGTGGTTCGGCCAGCTAGCTGGTGAGCACTCGTCACAGAAGATTGCGCTGATCGATTTGTCGATCCCAGCTTTGCGCAGATTGTCTCAGCCCGAGTATGAGCGATTTATCAAGGCAACACAGTGGTTAATAGCCAGTGATGGGCAGGTGGATATTTTTGAATTCATGCTGCAGAAAGTTTTAGAAAGCCATCTTTCTGCTTATTTTGAAGGGTCACGCAATGCGCGTATTCGCTATCACAAGTTGGGTCATTTGAGTTCAGAGTTGAATGTGTTGATTTCGACGATGGCTGGAGTTGGCGCTGCTGATGGGAATAGCCTAGAAGATGCGTACTCGGCTGCTGCTCAGGATTTGGTGCAGCATGGGGTGCGCTTAGATGGTATTTTGCCTCCTGAGCAGTGTGGATTACACCTTATCGAAGATGTATTAAATAAGCTGGCTGAGTCGACCCCGCCGATGAAGCGCGATGCTTTGCATGCTTGTGGCTTAGCGGTGATGGCTGACGGAGTCTTAGCGAGCCGCGAGGCTGAGTTGCTGCGAGCAGCAGCAGATGCTATGGGGGCGGCTATCCCGCCATTTGTGAAGCAGAGTTAGATTTGAGTTCTCGATCTTAGATGTTATTTTTTAGCTTATGAAAAATCGACAGCCAACAGCCTTTGAGCATCGTGTGTATGCTGCGATATCTGAAATTCCGATAGGGAAGGTGATGACCTATAAGGCGCTGGCGGAGAAGCTTGGTTGTGGATCTTCACAGGCTGTGGGGCAGGCTTTAAAGCGCAATCCCAATGCTCCCGAAGTTCCGTGTCACCGGGTGATAAATAGCCGGTTGGAAATTGCTGGTTACATGGGAAAGTTAGAAGGGGATGAGATCACACTGAAGTTAGAGTTGCTGGCAGCTGAAGGTGTGGAATTTGATTCGTGTGGTAAGTTGAATGATGAGGCTTGCCTGACTGTTTGAAGAGCGCTGACTAAATTGCTCTCGCATGTCGGTGCAGACAGGTTTAAATGACGGCATGATTTCAGAAATTTTTCACGCCGAGGACTGGAAGGAAGTCGAAGGCTATCGCTTCGAGGACATCACTTTTCACGAAGCTGTTGTTGGTGGCACTGTAAGGGTTGCCTTTAACCGGCCTGAGTGCCGAAACGCATTTCGTCCGCAGACGGTTGATGAACTCTATCAGGCGCTTGAGCACGCACGGACTGACGAGTCGATTGGGGTCGTAATTCTAACAGGAAACGGTCCGAGCTCTAAGGATGGTGGCTGGGCGTTTTGTTCTGGTGGTGATCAGCGTGTTAGAGGTAAGGACGGCTATAAGTATGAGGGGACTGAAGATGCGACAGGCGCGAACCTCGGTCGCTTACACATTTTAGAAGTGCAGCGCTTGATTCGATTCATGCCGAAGGTCGTGATGGCCGTGGTGCCAGGTTATGCAGTTGGCGGTGGGCATTCTTTACATGTGATCTGCGATCTCACTCTGGCCTCTGAGGAGTACGCTGTTTTTCAACAGAAGGATGCTGATGTAGCGAGTTTCGACGCGGGTTATGGATCGGCGTATCTGGCGAAGCAGGTTGGGCAGAAACGTGCGCGCGAAATTTTCTTTCTCGGGCTCCGCTACACTGCACAGGATGCTTATGAAATGGGCATGGTGAACAAAGTGGTGCCGCATGCTGAGCTCGAGAAGAAGGCGCTCGAGTGGGCGTGTATCATCAATGATAAGTCGCCAACGGCTCAGAAGATGCTGAAGTATGCTTTCAATATGACTGACGACGGTATGGTCGGTCAGCAGATTTTTGCAGGTGAAGCAACACGTCTTGCCTATGGAACTGATGAAGCTGCTGAAGGGCGCGAAGCATTTGTTGAAAAACGCAAAGCGGATTTCTCGAAATTCTCGCGCCAGTATTAGGTAAGATAGATTGAGGGGGGAAATGGGCTGCTAAGCGTTAGTGGTCCATTCGGCTGCTTCACTCTACTTGAGTCGTGATGAAATCGACTAGGTCGGTTCGCATTTTCTCAAGGTCGGGCTGGTTGAGGTAGAACATATGGCCGGCCTCATACCATTTGACTGAGATGTTCGCGCGTCGAGCTGGAGGGAGTAGCATGTGATCGACGCTGTAGAGTATGCCAGCGGGTGGTGTGGCGAGGTCGGTGTAGCCACACTGAATCAATACACGGAGTTTGGGGTTGTGCATGAGTGCCTCAGCGAGTGAGTCGCTGAGATTGACATATTCATTGTCAGCATCCCAGTCCCATGGGTGGACTTTGTTAGTGAGGACTTCGTAGACCCGTTCGTCTTTCCAGCCTAGGCCGGTGCTTAGGTAGTCGAGCATCGCGGTGGCGATTGGTCCGTAAACGATCGAGTATGATGGATCGTAGCTAGGGTATTCTGTGCTCGAGTCCATGGCGTCCCAGGCGACACGTCCGTCGAAGCGCCCGAGTGTTTTTGAATCAGACCGAAGGAGTTCTTTGCGGAATTTGTAATTGGGGATACGGAGGTGGTTTTTTAGAATCCAATCGCTTGGGAGTCCCGTGAAGTAGGCTAGCTTTTCGGCTGTGGCCTGTTTAGTTTTCTGATCGAGTGTGTGTCCGCGGTGGAGGGCACTACGGTAGGGGCCTGCTGCCCATTCGCTGGCTTCTTGGGCAAGCTTGTCGCGGTCGCCTTGGATTTTTCCGTGAAAATGTGCTGTGGCAGTGAGGCTTGGGAGAAATGAGGTGTATGCGAGGTCGTTGCCTTGGCTAGGGCTTACAGTGCGGTAGTCTAACAAGCCCGAGAGTAGGATCACTCCATTGAGCTGCATTCCGTAGCGCTGGTCTACTTTTTCTGCGAGTCCAGCTGCGCGTAGTGCGCCATAGCTCTCTCCGAGTATGTATTTAGGCGAGCTCCAGCGCTTGTTATTCGTGGTCCAAAGGCGGATGAAGTCGGCCATGGAGTCTAAGTCTTTTTTTACGCCGTGGAAGTTCTTTTTCTTCTCGCTGTCTGTGGCGCGGGATAGGCCGGTAGATACTGGGTCAATGAAAACCAGGTCTGTGACATCGAGGATGGAATACGGGTTGTCTTGAACTGTAATGGGGGGATTAAGAGCTTCGGTGCCATCTTCAGAGGTGGGGATAATCTGAGGGCCTAGAGCTCCGAGGTGGAGCCAGATTGCTGAGGAGCCAGGGCCGCCGTTGAAGGCAAAGAGGACGGGCCGCTTGCTGTAGTCGGTCACTCCTTTTCTTGTGTAGCTCACATGGAAGATGCGGGCTGTTTCTTCACCTTTTTCATCGCGTAAGATCATTTCAGCGGTGGTAGCTGTGTACTCAATTTTTTTACCATCAATGGTGACGATTTTCTCACGAGAGACTGGTTCTTTTGCTTCAGTCTTTGGTGTTTCTTTTTTGTCTGCGGCTAGAGAGAGGCCTGAGCAAAGTACGCCGAGGAGAAGGCTAACAATAGGAGTGATAGGTCGCATGTCGTACAATGAAGCAGAGAATGAGGGTGTTGTCATTCTTTCTCGAGAAACTGTAATGGGGCTTCACTAGTTGTGAAGGTGTCATCAGTTTGTTAGTAATCTGTTTATGTTCATTTTTAGACGGCCCCTATTACTTGTGTGTTGCGCAATGAGTGTGCTTAGTTGCTGTGCTGCGGAGAAAAATTTGCTCACAGCTTTAGCTATCGGGATGATGGGGAAGGGAGGTGGGGATCGGCTTTTTTATTATCCGACTAAGGATGTGCCATTCACACCTAAAAAGTATGGATATGACTATGGGGATGTTTTCTTTGATTCTGCGGATGGGGTAAAACTACATGGTTGGTGGATGCCTGCCAGGGGAGAGTGTAAGGCAACTATAGTCTATGCTCACGGCAATGCTGGTTCGGTGGCACATCATTTTGTGTTTGTGAATTGGCTGGTAGATGCAGGTTATAATGTCTTGCTCTATGATTATCGTGGGTATGGAGCATCCGAGGGCGTGGTTTCTAAAGATGGGATCGTAAAGGATGCTCAGGCGGCTATAGCGTACGCTGATGAGCGGAGTAAGAAACTAGTCGTGTTTGGGCATAGCCTTGGTGGGGCGAAATCTATTGCTGCCATAGGCATGGCTGCTCCTGAGTCTCTCAGGGCTGTAGTTGTGGATTCAACCTTTGCTTCCTATAAAGATATGGCTGAGCGTGTGGCAGGTAAGTCTGCGCGTAAGGTAGTTAGTGATTCTTATGATCCAATCGACTCTGTGCTGGAGATGCCTGATGGGGTACAATTGCTTATTGTTCATGGTACAGCGGATGAGACTATTCCTTACGCGCAAGCCAAGAGATTATACCTAGCGGCAAGGCAACCTAAGAGCTTGATGACAGTGGTAGGGGGGAATCATGTGAATTGCTTCTTTATCAATGGTGGCAAATACAGGAAGGATCTGCTTAGCTGGCTAGAAATAGAGTTAATGAAATAAAATGTAGTTTTCTGCATTTTTTCTGTAGACAGCAAGAGTAGCTTGGGGTAAATCCCTGCCCGCCCGAGGGACTTTCCCCAAGGCGTTTATTAAAAGCAAGTGGCAGGATAGCTCAGCGGTAGAGCCGTGGAATCATAATCCATTGGTCGCGAGTTCGAATCTCGCTCCTGCTACCAGCTTTTATATAAAACGACAACTAGTCGATTTGAGCCCGCAGTAATGCGGGCTCTTTTTTTTGCAGCGTTGGTGGATGTGTTTGGATTTTGTGAGTTATTAGCGGCTCTTCTCTGGGGTATTGGATTATTATTACATTTTTTGAGGTTTTTTTCGGAAATTAGCGTTTTTTAAGTTGGTTGATCGGGTGGCTTCTTAAGGTGTTTAAGAAACCTTAAATAAATCCATTTTTAGAATGTGGGCTGTGGCTGGAATTCAGTGATTTATGAAGGATGAGCGGCGGTTTGGATGGTGCAAAATTTACCCAAAATAGGGCTTGCCAGATTGTGTTTCATGGGTAGAGTCGCCGCCCCACAAAGTGTCTCGAGATCTAGGTCTAGAGGCGTTTTCCATTGAGAAATCAAACAATAAGCAATAATGCCGACAATTAACCAGCTCGTCCGTAAGGGGCGTAAAAAACCAGTAGAGCAGTCCAAGTCACGTGCTCTCAACGCCTGCCCACAGCGTCGTGGTGTCTGCCTTCAGGTAATGACACGTACGCCAAAGAAGCCTAACTCCGCTCTCCGTAAGGTAGCTAAAGTACGTCTTACCAATGGTAAGGAAGTAATGGCTTACATCGGTGGTGAAGGTCACAACCTCCAGGAGCACTCAATCGTCCTCGTTCGCGGTGGTCGAGTAAAGGATTTGCCAGGTGTACGTTACCACATCGTTCGTGGTGCTCTTGATACCCTTGGTGTCACAGGTCGTAAGCAGTCCCGTTCTAAGTACGGAGCTAAGAAGCCTAAGCAGTAATTTGCTTCTTCAATCTAACTAACAATTTATAAAGAAATTTTATTATGGCACGCCGTAGAAAAGTTCACGCAAAGAAAGATCGTCGCGACGCACGTTACGACAGCCAACTCGTTGGTACACTCATCGCTAAGGTGATGAAGGATGGTAAGCGCTCAATCGCTGAGCGTATCGTATACAGTGCGATCGAAGCAGCTAACGAAGGAGTTGACACAGTCGACCCTCTCGAAGTTATCACACGCGCTATCGAAAACGCAAAGCCACGTGTAGAGGTTAAGTCTCGCCGCGTAGGTGGCGCTACTTACCAGGTGCCTCTTGAAGTTGCTCCTGAACGTTCCGAGTCCCTCGCTATGCGTTGGGTCGTGACATTCGCCCGCAATAAAAAGGGTGTACCAATGCACAAAGCTCTCTCTAACGAGATTAAGGACGCTGCGAACAACACTGGATCAGCAGTGCGTAAGCGCGACGACATGCACAAGATGGCGCAAGCTAACCGTGCATTCGCTCACTTCCGCTTCTAGTCGAAGCAAAACACTCTGTAGAAGAATAGATAGTTCACTTTTATGTCATCTGACCTCAATTCACCAAATCGTCCATACCCGTTGCAGCGCACGCGCAACATCGGGATTGCGGCGCATATTGATGCGGGGAAGACGACTCTTACTGAACGAATTCTCTTCTACACCGGCATGATTCATAAGATCGGCGAAGTGCACGATGGTGCTGCTACGACCGATCACATGGAGCAAGAGCGCGAACGTGGGATTACAATCACCTCAGCAGCCGTAACTTGTGAATGGGTTCAAAAGCCCAACGATGGTATCACCAAGCTTTTTGAAAGTCAGAAGCAGCGTGTGAATATCATTGATACTCCAGGTCACGTAGACTTCACCGCTGAGGTGGAGCGCTCTCTCCGTGTTCTCGATGGCGCAGTCGTTGTATTTTGCGGTGTCGCAGGCGTTCAGCCACAAACTGAAACAGTCTGGCGACAAGCCAATAAATACAGCGTTCCGCGTATCGTATTTGTGAATAAAATGGACCGCACCGGTGCTGACTTTAATCATGTCCTTAAGGATGTGCGTGAGAAGTTAGGCGCTACTGCCGCGGCCGTACTAATCCCAATCGGCTCCGAAGATCAACTTCGTGGCCAAATTGATGTGGTAAACCAAAAAGCAGTCATTTATTCGGATGATGACAAGATTGGTTCCACCTTCATGATCGAAGAACTCGATAGTGATTTAAAACTAGAGGCTGAAACAGCCCGTGAAGAACTGCTCGAGGTGGTAGCTGACCTCGACGATTCACTCGGTGAAAAATTCCTCATGGAGGAAGAGATCACAAATGAAGATCTCAAGTTTGCAATCCGTCGCCTTACGATTGCCAATAAGTTTATCCCCGTTACTGGTGGATCTGCTTTCAAGAATAAAGGAGTTCAGTTCCTTGTTGATGCAGTGGTCGACTACTTACCAAGTCCTGTCGATATTGAGCCCGCAAAAGGTCAAAAAGTTGATGACGAGGAATCAGTTGTCTTAGCTCCTGCAGACGATAATGGAAAATTCTGTTCATTAGCATTCAAGCTGTGGGCGGACAAATTTGTTGGGAAGCTCGTATTTTTCCGCGTTTATTCTGGAGTCGTTTCTAAAGGTGACATGGTCTACAACCCGCGCACCGGTAAACAGGAACGTGTTTCTCGCCTGATTCAGATGCAGGCTGATAAGCACATCGAGATAGAGACCTGTTATGCAGGTGATATCGCAGCTTTTGTTGGTATTAAGAACGTTACGACGGGTGACACTCTCTGTGAAAAGAAGTTTGATATCCTTCTCGAACCACCAACATTTCCAGAGCCAGTCATCGCGATGGCCGTGGAGCCGAGAACTAAAGCTGATCAAGATAAAATGGCGATTGGTCTAGCGCGTCTTCAGGAAGAAGATCCTACGTTTGTTGTGAAGACTGATATGGATACCGGTCAGTGCATCATCGCTGGCATGGGAGAGCTTCACCTCGAAGTTATTGTCGACCGTCTTAAGCGTGAGTTTAAGGTCGAGGCGAATACAGGGAAACCGCAAATCGCATACCGCGAAACAATTTTAAAAGAATCACCAGGTCTTGGAGTGCTGAAGAAGCAAACTGGTGGTACTGGGCAATATGCTAAGGTAAACTTAGTAGTCAGCCCAGCAGAAAGAGGGAAGGGGCTCACTATTGAAAATAAGATCACTGGTGGTGCTATCCCTAAGGAATTTATCAGTTCCGTCTACAAAGGAATCGAAGATTCCATGATCAATGGAGTCATCGCAGGTTATCCTGTGGTTGACTTAATCGTCACAATAGTAGATGGAGACGCCCACGACGTTGATTCCAACGAGAACGCGTTTCGCGTAGCGACTATTTTTGCTATGCGCGACGGGATGGAGAATGCAAATGCTCTACTCTTGGAACCCGTTATGGATGTTGAGGTGACTACACCTGATGAATATCAAGGTGATATTCTCGGTGACCTCAGCCGCCGCCGCGGTCAAATATCCGGCATGGATAGCAAAAGTGCTGCCTGTACGCTCAAAGCGACAGTGCCACTAGCTGAAATGTTCGGTTACATGACAGCACTCAGAACAATCTCTTCTGGCCGAGCTTCATTTACGATGGAGCCGGCTAGTTTTGAACCCGTACCACAAGCAATCGTCGATCAAAAGTTCGGCGAAAGCAGGTAAACAACTAAATAATAAAGGTAAAAACAATACATCTTCACTATGTCTAATCAGAAGATCAGAATCCGACTCCGTGCCTATGACCATCGTGCAATCGATCGTTCAGCACAAGAGATCGTAGAAACTGCCAAGCGCACTGGCGCTAAAGTAGCAGGCCCGATTCCTCTGCCGACTCACGTTGAAAAATTCAGCGTAAATGCTTCTGTGAACCAGAACAAAAAGTCAGCAGACCAATTCGAGATCCGCACACACAAGCGTTTGCTTGATATCGTAGATCCAACAGCACGCACAGTAGATGAGCTCAAGAAGCTCAACCTACCAGCTGGTGTTGACATCACAATCCGCATCTGAGCCCTAACAACGTAGAAATAAATATTACTATGTCACTCGGACTATTAGGTAAAAAAGTAGGCATGACACGTGTGTTCGATAAGGACGCAGGTATCATGATCCCAGTCACTGTTGTTGATGTTAAAGGCAATGAGTTTCTTCAGGTGAAAACAACTGATTCTGACGGCTACACAGCTGTACAGGTTGGTTATGATGATCAGAAAGAAAACCGTCTTAACTCACCAACTAAAGGTCACTTCAAGAAGCACAACAGTGCTCCAAAGAAGCTCGTTCAAGAATTTCGTTTCGAAAGCGACGAACAACTTCCGAACACAGAAGAAGCGCATCCAGGTGCAGCTCTTTTCGAAAGCGGTCAAGTAGTTGACGTAATCGGCACCACAAAAGCAAAAGGCTTCCAAGGTGTTGTTAAGCGTTACAACTTCGCAGGTCAACCGGACTCACATGGTCACATGATGCACCGCCGCCCAGGTGGTATTGGTGCTGGTACATGGCCAGGTCGTGTATGGAAGAACAAGAAGATGCCAGGTCGTCACGGTCAATACCGTCGCACTGTTCAGAATCTTAAAGTTGTTCAAGTTCGTGAAGAAGACGGCGTAGTCCTTATCTCTGGAGCAGTTCCAGGTCATAAGGGTTCTTACGTTGTTGTTCGTCCCGGTGTTAAAGCGAACAAGAAGTAATCCTTAAAAATTAGAAAGAATCACTGAAATGTCAGCTAAAACACTAACAGCAGCAGAAGCAACAGCTGCTAATATCAATCTTGTTGAAGGTCGTAAAGGTACTCAAGCAGTACACGACCTTGTAATAGCATACCGCGCAAATCGCCGTTCCGGTTCAGCAAACACTAAGACTCGTGCAGAGGTGAAGTGTACCGGTAAGAAGATGTACAAACAAAAAGGTACAGGTAACGCACGTCACGGTGACCGTGGTGCTCCAATCTTCGTTGGTGGTGGTGTAGCATTTGGCCCTAAGCCACGTGACTACTCCAAGAAGGTAACTAAGAGCGTTCGTAAGCTCGCTCTTCGTCGTGTTCTTACATCTAAGATCGAAGCTGGTGAGATCCTCACTGTAGCTTCCTTCGAGATTGCAGATACTAAGACTAAGTCATTCATTGCAGCTGTGAAAACAATCACAGAAGCAAAGAAGGTTCTCGTGATTGCATCCGCATTCACTGACCAGACTTTCCTCGCAGGTCGCAATGTTAAGAACGTTCAGCTCATCACTGCTGCAGAAGCAAACATTGAGCAGATCCTCCACGCAAATGCAGTCATCGTTACTGAAGACGCACTTGAAACCATCGCTAAGCGTACTGCTTAAGCCACTAACCGAAAAGAAAACGATGAAAGACATTTATACAGTCATCGATACTGTTCTTCTCAGCGAAAAAGCCACACTCCTTGCGGAGCAGAACAACGAATACGTGTTCAAAGTGGATCGCCGTGCGAACAAGCTCGAAATCAAACGTGCAATAGAGCAACTCTTCGGTAAGAAGGTTGAAGCTGTCCGTACTTGCAACTATGCAGGTAAGTTGAAACGCCAACGCCGTAGCGATGCAGGACGCACCGCTAACTGGAAGAAGGCAATTGTTCGCCTAAAAGAGGGCGAAACTCTCGATCTCATCTAAGCAACGAGATCGTTAATTATTAACGCTGCAAAACGAAATTATTCGAAAGGAATAGCGAATTATGCCTTTAAAAACATTTAGACCATTCACACCTTCGAACCGTTATAAGGTTCTACCAGGGTTTGAAGAGATCACAAAATCAACACCAGAGAAGTCGCTCACTGAGCCACTTAAAAGAACTGGTGGTCGTAACAACCGCGGTCGTATCACTTGCCGTCACATCGGTGGTGGTCACAAGCGTAAGTACCGTCTTGTTGACTTCAAACGTCGTAAGTTCGACGTAGAAGCAACAGTCGTTGCTATCGAATACGATCCAAACCGTACATGCCGCATTGCACTCATCGAGTACACTGACGGACAAAAAAGCTACATCCTTGCTCCAGTAGGCCTTCAGGTCGGTGCTAAGGTTGTATCTGGTGAAAACGTTGCACCTAAAGTAGGTAACGCAACACCACTTAAGAACGTGCCACTCGGTACTAGCATTCATAACATCGAGCTCGTTCCGGGTGGTGGTGGTAAGGTTGCTCGTTCCGCAGGTCAGGAAGCTTTGCTTTCTAACCGTGAAGAAGGTTACGCTCTCGTTAAGATGCCATCTGGTGAAATCCGTAAGTTCAATGACAACTGTCTTGGTACTATCGGTCAAGTAGGTAACCGCGATCACATGAACGAGGTTTCCGGTAAAGCAGGCCGTTCACGCTGGCAGGGCAAGCGCCCTACAGTTCGCGGAATGTGTATGAACCCAGTAGATCACCCGAACGGTGGTGGTGAAGGTAAATCTAAGTCCGGTGGTGGTCGTCAGCACCTTAAGTCTCCTTGGGGTCACGTTAAGGGTCAGAAGACTCGTAAGAGAATCAAGCACAGCGATAAGTTCATCGTATCCCGTCGCACTAAGTAATTGAACTCAACACAGAATCTTTAACCAATTTAACATTATGCCAAGATCACTCAAAAAAGGACCATTCGTGGACCAAAAGCTTCTTGATAAGATCGATGCTGCTGTCGAAGGCGGCAACAAAAAGCCGATCAAGACATGGAGCCGTCGTTCAATGATTACACCTGACTTTGTAGGCCACAATTTCGCAGTTCACAACGGCAAAACATTCGTTGCCGTTTACGTAACTGAGAACATGGTAGGTCACAAACTCGGTGAATTCTCACCGACTCGTATCTTCAAAACACACGGAGGTATCGGTAAGAAGTAACGCCGTCTAGTTTTATTTATGCGCGCTTCTTTCTCACTTTCAGTATATGCAGGAGCTTTGCTCTTCTCTGCTGGAGTTGGTAGCGCGCAACAAAATGAAACAACAGATGCTCGCCTTCTCAGGCTGGAACAACAAGTAGCCAGCCTTCAATTACATAATCAGACACTTTCCAAGGCTCTTGCTCATGCCAAAAAGCAAGAACAAGAAGCCACCGGAGAGCTGGAGACAATCCGCTTAGATCTTGAGGCACTCGGAACCTACCCATTAGGGACAGATGATGAGAGACTCAAACAGGCGGTGGCCAACCGCAAGGTGCTCGAGGAACGCTTAAGTAGGCTGGAAACAGCCGCGCTGAAGCTCACCGATCAGGTGCGAGAGTACCTCAAAACTGCCTTTGCCGCTGACGCCGAAGCAAGACTAAATGTAGAATCTGCTATCAGAGGACTTGACGTCGAGCTCGGAATAAGGCACAAGCCGCGTCCCCAAGTGGAATTTGGTAACCTACAGGAAGCCAAAATCATCAGTATCGACAGCCAATCAGGCTTGCTGGTACTGAACGCAGGGGGGAAGCAGCAAGTGCGCATCGGCATGACATTTCGTATCCTACGCGGTAATAGCCAAATAGCCGAAGCTATCATAGCCAGGGTTCGCCCAGATATATCTGGAGCCCTAGTTGTGACGCTCGAAGACACCAATAACGCGGTTCGCCTCGGCGACATCGCATCCATTAAGACGAATTAACAAATCAGGAAATAATCATCCAACGGAACCAAATCCATGGAAGTAAAATCAACATACAAATACGCTCGCGTCTCCGCTAAGAAAGCACGTGACGTGGCCCGCGCAATCCAGGGTCTTCCTGTGTCTTCCGCACTTGACGCACTGACCTTCACACCAAAGAAATCAGCTGCTCTCATTGCTAAGACACTAAAGTCCGCAATTGCGAACGCAGAAAACAACTTCGAACTCGATGCAGACGAACTCATCGTAAAAGAAGCTACAGTCGGTGAAGGTCCTACCTTCAAGCGCTTCAAACCACGTGCCCGCGGTTCCGCAGGTGCTATCCGTAAGCGCACAAGCCATATCTTCATTACTCTTGCCCCTAAGGCAGAAGCATAAACAACCACTTAAAGAACCAATATTATGGGACAGAAAGTAAATCCTATCGCATTCCGCCTCGCAGTCTCTAAGGACTGGCGTTCTAAGTGGTATGCTAAAGGCCAAGACTACTCCGCCAAGCTACACGAAGACCTCAAGATCCGTAAATACATCAAGGGTCGTCTTCACTTCGCTGCTCTTTCACGCGTCACTATTGAACGTGCATGGAACAGTGTTCGCATCACACTTCACACCTCACGCCCTGGTCTTGTGATCGGTCGTAAAGGTGCTGAGATCGAAAAGATGACATCTGACATCACTAAGATCTGTGGTGGCTGCCAAGTGAAAATCGATATCATCGAGATTCGTAAGCCTGAGCTAGACGCTCAACTCGTAGCAGAAAACATCGCCGTTCAGCTTGAGCGTCGTATCGCTTTCCGCCGCGCAATGAAACGCTCACTCCAGACTGCAATGGAATTCGGTGCCGAGGGCATCCGTGTTCGCTGCGCAGGTCGTCTAGGTGGTGCTGACATCGCACGTGCAGAGTGGTACCGTGAAGGTAAAGTACCTCTTCAGACACTCCGTGTACCTATCGACTATGGCTTCGCAGAAGCTGCTACAGTCTACGGTATCATCGGTGTGAAAGTATGGATCAACAAAAAGGAAGAAAAGCTCACAGCAGGTGGTGGTAATAACCGCAATGATCGTGGCAACCGTGGCCGCCGTCCAGGTGGTGACCGTCGCGATCGTCGTTAGAGCTCAACTTTATAAACTTTAAATATAGGAATATAGAATTATGCCTTTAATGCCAAAACGCACGAAGTTCCGCAAGTCACAGCGAGGTAATCGCGGTGGTAATGCACAGCGCGGAACTGACGTAAGCTTCGGTGACTTCGGTCTCCAGTCTCTCGGTCGCTCATGGATGAGCAACCGTCAGATCGAAGCATGCCGTATCTCCATCAACCGCTTCCTTAAGCGTAAGGGTAAAGTATACATCCGTGTCTTCCCTCACAAATCAGTAACAGCTAAACCTGCCGAAACTCGTATGGGTAAAGGTAAAGGCGCTGTTGACCGTTGGGTAGCAGTAATCAAGCCTGGCACCATGATCTTCGAGATCGCTGGTGTACCTGAAGCAGATGCGAAGGAAGCCCTTCGTCTTGCTTCAAACAAGCTCGGTTTCCGCACTCGTTTCGTAGAGCGTAATAAGCTTGCGTAATCCTCAGAATATTAACCAGCAATAGAAACTACTATTATGGCTACAAAAATTAGCGACATCCGCGAACTTTCAGCTGAGGAACTGAGCACTCGTCTCCGCGAACTCAAGCAGGAAGCTCTAACACTCCGTCTTCAGCAGTCCACTGGACAGCTTGAAAACACTGCACGCATCAAGGCAATCCGCCGCGAAGTTGCACGAGTAAATACAGTTCTTACAGAACTTCGTAACAAGTAACACCAAACAAAGGATAAACAAACATGAGCGAATCAAACACTAAGCCAGGTTTACGCAAGTCCCGCGTTGGCGTTGTTGTCTCCACAGGTATGGACAAGACTATCGTAGTAGAATACGTAGCTCGCGTTCCTCACCCACGCTTCAAGAAAATCGTAAAGCGCACGAAGAAATTCTACGCTCACGACGAAGAAAGTAAGGCAGCTGTTGGCGACAAGGTACGTATTACCGAAACTAAGCCTATCTCTAAGCTTAAGTGCTGGGAACTTACAGAAGTTCTCACACACTAATCAAATCAAAGGATTCGGCATCACTCATCGTGGTGCCGATCTCCATCTCTGTAACAATTAAACTGAATAAAAATTTATGATTCAAATGGAATCCTCAGTAGCGATCGCCGATAATACCGGTGCACGCTCTGCTAAAATGATTGGTGTCCTCGGAACTCGTTCCAAGGTTGCTAACGTAGGTGACATCATCACAGCACACGTTCGTGAAGCTATTCCAACAGCTTCCGTTAAAAAAGGCGCTGTTATTAAAGCTGTTGTTGTTCGTACCGCTGCACCTGTTCGTCGTAAAGACGGCTCTGTGCTTCGTTTCGACGGCAATGCTATCGTCATCATTGATAAGGACAACAACCCTAAAGGTACTCGTATCTTCGGCCCTGTTGCTCGTGAACTTCGTGAGAAGCAGTTCATGAAGATCGTATCCCTCGCTCCAGAGGTACTCTAACTCTAAACTGACTTAACTATCATGGCACACGTAAAAAAGGGTGACAACGTAAAGGTTATCGCAGGCGCTCACAAAGGTGCTACTGGCACTGTAAGCTCTGTGAACGAAGCTAAGCAACGTGTAATCGTTGAAGGCGTTCGTAAGATCAAGAAGGCAATCAAACGCTCCGAAGCTACCCCAGATGGTGGTATCGTTGAGATCGACGGCCCGATCGCACTCTCCAATGTTAAGAAAGTAGACTAATCTACTCTCTTCACGAGATTTTCAAAAAGCGGTTCTCAGCAATGAGAGCCGCTTTTTTTGTGTCAGAAAATATAGGAGAAACAAGTAAGGAGTAGGGAGGTGAGTTTGGAAGCTAGCACACCTCCAATTTTAATTTAATGAATCGGGTCGACCCGTTGTAATAAAATCACTTCGGTAGAGGTATGCATAGGAATCGATACTCGACAGAATACACTTTAATATAAAACTTCATGAAAAAACGCCAAGCTCAATATATAACGCTCATTTTTAGTCTGCTCTCTTCATTTTTGTTTGCGGCAACTCCTGAAACAGTCAGTGGAGCTAAACTGGCTAAAGATGGACTTAAGGTTCTCTATGTGACGCATGAGCCTGGGAAGTATAACGATTACACACCGCAGCGTAAAATATTTGAGCAAATCGCCAAAGACAATGGCTGGCAGCTTACTGTGATGTCTGGTTCTTTCGATGAAGTGGAGAATAAGCTCGCGACGAAGACTGACTTTGGCGTGGGGTCAGATGTCATCGTCTACAATGTTTGCATGGCGCATAGCGACCGTCTTGAGGCTCCTCACAACATTATTACCCACACTAAAGAGAAAGGGATTCCTTCTCTACTGATTCATGGGTCACTTCACAGTTTTTGGCCAACCTACAAAGCTGGCAATAAAGAGAAGGCTAGTTGCGTTTGTCCCGCTGGAGCCCATACGAAAGTGAAGGCAAAGAAAGAACTCGTTGCTCAGTGGAAAGAAAGCCATCCAGGAGTAGAGTTTCCAGCATGGCCTAATATGACTGGCATTGCTTCAGTAAAGCATGGACCTCGTAAATCAGTGCAGGCGATTCCACTTAATGAGTCACATCCTATTTTCGATGGAGTAAAAGGGTACACCACGCACGAGCAAGCCGAACTCTATAACAACTACATCACAGCAAAGGAATCTCCTGAAACCACTGTACTGATGCAGGGGAAACAAGGAAAAGATCAAGCTGCCGTACTTTGGGAACACCCACTTGGTAAGTCTAAGTCTGTTTCGTTCACGCTGGGTCATAGTGTTGCTGAGTGGAAGCAAAAGCCTTTCCAGCAGTTACTCGTTAACTCTATCAATTACCTAGGCAAGAAGTAAGTCTCAGATCCTCTTTTTTGGAGCAATTTTATATGAGAATTCCACACGGTTTGAATCGGAGCATTAAGAGCGTAACTATACTTTCATGTATGCTTTTGGTGAGTGAAAGCTTCGCTGGCCATCGACCCAATGTGGTCATTATTTACGGCGATGATGTTGGCTATGGTGATGTCGGAGCCTACGGCTCTGAGATGATCCCAACTCCGAACATTGATAAGCTAGCAAAAGAGGGGTTGTTGTTTACTGACGGGCATTGCGCTGCTGCTACTTGTACACCATCACGTTATTCATTGCTCACTGGAATCCACGGCTTTCGTGATGGAGTCAGCATTCTCCCGCCGAATGCTCCGTTGGCAATAGGCACAGACATTCTCACGCTGCCTAAACTCTTTAAGCAGGCTGGATATAGTACTGGAGTGGTAGGGAAGTGGCACCTAGGTATCGGAGCTGAAGGGCAAGCTGTGGATTGGAACGCTGAAGTGAAGCCTGGGCCGTTAGAGATAGGCTTTGATTTTTCCTTCCTGTTGCCATCTACCAATGATCGAGTTCCTTGCGTGTATCTTGATGGGCATAAGGTGGTGAATTTAGATCCCAAGGATCCTCTCTATGTTGGAAGATCAACTGCGCAGGTGAACCGTCCAGGCAGTACGGCCTATCCCGATGCGAAAAAGAATCAGGAGGCGATGACTTATTATCGTAGCACTCATGGTCACAATAACAGTGTCATCAATGGCATTGGGCGTATTGGATATATGGCGGGTGGTAAATCAGCACTTTGGAATGATGAGACCATGGCTGATGTATTTGTCGATAAAGCTAAGCAGTATATAAAGGACCATAAGGATAAGGCCTTCTTTCTTTATTTTGCTTCGCAAGATAGTCATGTGCCGCGCGCACCACACCCACGCTTTCAGGGGAAAACTAAACTTGGCTACCGCGGAGATGCGATGGTGCAGTTTGATTGGTCGACAGGTGAGATCATGAAGGCTCTGGAGCAACATGGCCTAACAGAGAATACCATTGTTATTTTCTCGAGCGATAATGGACCAGTGTATGACGACGGCTATGCAGACGGTACTCAAGTTAAAAAATCGCAGGGCGAGTCGGATCGTGGGCATGATGGTTCAGGGATTTATCGCGGTGGCAAGTATCAGATCTATGAAGGTGGAACGAGAGTGCCATTTATTGTGCGCTGGCCAGCTAAAATTAAGCCAGGAAAGTCAGATGCCTTAGTCAACCAGATCGACTTCATCGCTTCGTTTTCGAGCTTGCTAGGTGTCGAACTCCCAGAGAATGACGCACCTGATAGCCGGAACACTTTGAGTGCTTTTCTTGGGAAGGATCAAACAGGCCTACCATCTATGATAGAAGAAGCAGGTAAAGCGGGCCGAGCTCTCCGAGTGGGATCATGGAAGTACATCCAAGCTAGAAGGGAATCTAGTAGTAAAAAGGTGTCTGGAGAATTGTATAATCTGGCTGATGATCAAGGAGAGAAAAAGAATGTCATAAGCGAGCATCCTGAACGAGCGACGGAGATGGCAAAGCAGCTCACTGCTTTGATGAAGGCTAAAGGAGTCCGTGTGAGCTCCAAAAATAATTAAAGACTGAAGTGTTGATGAATTTTTTGATGTATAAGTTAATTGTAGTAACTACCTGTCTGGCGAGCGCTTTTGCTGATAGTGGATCGGTGGAAGTCGTCCAGACACGTTATTCCGATGCTAGCCAAACACCATGCCCAGCAGTGATTGCGGCAGCTCCAACAGGAGAGGTTTTTGTGGGTGTGGATATGCAAGGTTCCCTGGGCAAAAAAGTCGGGCGCGGGAAAGTTGTAAGGCTGCTCGATAAGGATACTGATGGCAAAGCAGATGTGGTGACTGAGTTCGCCAAGATTGACAATCCTCGTGGCATTACCGTTCTTGGGAACAGGGTGATTGTTCTTCATACCACAGTGAAAGGTGGCAAGTATGCGAACCAGCAATTGTCAGTGTTTGAGGACAAGGACTGGGACGGCGTCGCCGATGGCCCCCCGCGGCCACTGGTGAAGAATATTGGGAACAGTAAGTTTATTCAGGAACGTGGGTTGGATCATTGTACGAACAATATTCGATTTGCCATTGATGGATGGATCTACATCGCTGTGGGTGATTTTGGAATGGTCGATGCAGAAGGTACAGATGGCCGTAAGCTTACGATGTATGGAGCTGTTGCTCGAGTAAGGCCTGATGGCACAGGCTTGGAAATGTACGTAGAAAATACCCGGAATGTGTATGACATTGAAATTGATGCAGAGATGAATCTTTTCACCCGTGAAAATACCAATGATGGTATCGGCTGGTGGACGCGTTCTTCTCATTTCATTCAGTCAGCCGACTATGGCTACCCAAGTCTCTACACAAACTTTCCAGAAGATATGCTGCCAGCAATGGGGGAATATGGAGCTGGATCAGGCGTTGGCGCGCTTTATCTAGAAGAACCGCAATGGCCTCAATCTTATGAGAACTCCGTGCTGTTAGCTGACTGGGGGCACAATAAGATCTATAAACATGAATTGGAGCCGTTAGGAGCCACCTTTTCTAATAGAGTAAAGGGGTTTCTGAGTGCATCGCAAGTGACAGATCTCGACATAGATGGCTCAGGTAGGCTCAGGTAGGCTCAGGTAGGCTCAGGTAGGCTCAGGTAGGCTCAGGTAGGCTCAGGTAGGCTCAGGTAGGCTCAGGTAGGCTCTATGTGTCTGCGTGGGACGGCGCTGGCTATCAAGGGAACCCAGACAAAGGCTACGTCTCATTGGTGGTACCTAAAGGATGGAAATATAAGGCCTTTCCAGTGCTCAGCGAGCTGAGTGATAGTGCGCTCATTAGTGCATTGAATACTAACAGTCACACAGCGAGAACCTATGCATCATACGAGCTTGTAAGGAGAAATGCTGCTTCCGCTACAGTTTTAGAATGCATCCAGGATCAGAGTAATAGCAAACACTCTCGTATCGCGGCTCTATATGCCTATGTGCAAGTTGAAGGTGTGAAGTCCCTTTCTACACTTCAGGAATTATCGAAAGACGCTGTTATTCGAGAGCATGCGATCCGAGCAATGGCTGATGAACTGACTGTAGCAAAAGCTGCGGACGCTATGTTCATCGCAAAATTCCTAACAGATGATGATCCCCGTGTTCAGGCAGCAGCAGTGATAGCTCTTGGTAGAATTGGAAATAAGCAAGCAGCGTCAGCACTGATTTCAATGGCTGTTTCGCCAGTAAGATCAGAGACAATCGATAAAAGTTCGAAAGCCCCGATTTATAAGTCCAAAGTTTTATCCGATTTCAAGCAAGAGAGGGAAATCGAGGTTAACATAGAAAAATTAACGCAGCTTGTTTTGATCACTGATCAAGTGGATCAGAATAAGTTTGATCACGCAGCATGGCTTAATCCAACGATCATTCTCAAGGACGGAAAGAAGATCGACCTCACAAAAGTAAAGCCGGACTCTATCAGTGTGGATCGAGGCGTTTTCGGGGTGAACCAGGACTGCACAGGGAAGCTGCTTAAGTATAAGGGCAAAGCAGCCAAAGGGCTGGGAGTACATGCTCAAGCAGAGATTGTTTATTCTATCCCGGCTGATGCGAAAATGTTCACGGCGACTGGCATTCTAACAGAGGGAGCAAAGGGACAGGGTAATAAAAAAGGTAAGTTGCTATTTGCTGTGAGTGAACATGCTACGAAGCCTACGGAGGAGGCTGGGTACATAGCTCCAAACGTACTGAATCCCCATTCGACACCAAATAAGGATAGAGTGCTACCGCATCTTGCGCAGAAAGCATTGGTTGCTCTCAATGCTGAAGACGCTCTTGTGGAATCAATTATGCTCGGTGAGGGGGAGGCTTATCAAGGAGCTTTAGCGACCGCCAAATTTATGCATTCTGATAAGATTGTTGATGCTCTCACTCGCAGAGCCAAGCTGGTTCAGGGGCCAGAGAAGTTTGCGATCGTTAAGGTGCTTGCGCGACTGCATCAAAAAGAAAAAAGTTACGATGGCACGACTTGGTGGGGGACGCGCCCGAATCCAGATGGACCGTATTTCACTCCAGTGGATTGGTCTGGAACCTCAGCGATTAATGCATTTTTTAGTAGTGAAATTGCTAACCAGGGAGACAAAAAAGACATCATAGGCGTGTTGAAAAAGAACAAGGCCTATGTCCCTGAGCTTAATCCAAGGCCTCAGAAGAATAATAAGAAGAAAGTGAAAAAGATCGGCAACACAGCGATCGAAGATGTGGTGCTCTTTATGAATAGGTATAAAGGGAAAGCTGCGAATGGAGCCAAACTGATTACTAAAGTCGGCTGTGCGAGCTGCCATAACATCGATAAGGAGGCAGTCGTGAAAGGACCAGATCTAACTAAACTAGGGAAGATGAGCATTACCGACTTAACGGAAGCTATTATGAAGCCTGGAGCAACCATCGCGCCAAGCTGGGTGAACCTCACTGTTAAGGATGGCATGGTGCACACGGGGACTATCGTGAAAGAAGATCAGGCGGAAATCACTCTCCATAACATTGCTGGTATGCCTACCACCCTGAACATGTCTGATGTTGAGAAGCGAGAGCCAGGCCTCAACATGATGAGCCTCCATCTAACCGATGAACTGACTCTTCCAGAGTTTGGGGACTTGCTCTACTATATCAAGTCGCTCGACACACGTAATTGATTCGGTGGGGTCATACATGACAAAAACCGCAGTTTGCTATCAGCCTTTTAATATGCTGGTTTAAGTCATGGGGAACTTACGTTTAGTTGCAAAAATGTTTTTGGTGTCTGTCGTCTTACTCTGCAGTTTGCATTCATCTGTGGCAGACACGACGCCACGCTTTACTGTCTTCACCTATGCAGGAGATCCATCAACGACGCTTACGGTAAACTGGCAGACGTATTCAAAACCTTTAGCTAATCCTATAGTAAAGTATGGCACTTTGCCGATAGCTGAGGCTATGACCGGCTCACATAAATCTGTAGAAGGGGAGATGTCGCAGATTGAGGGTCTCAATGGCCGTTACATCCATCGTGTTCACTTGACCGAACTCACTCCTAATACACGCTACTATATCAGTTTGTGTGATTCAGATGGAAAGCCATTGCCTGAATCTTCAGAGTATACGGTCTGGACTATTCCCACTGATGATTCACCGCTCCGCTTCGTAACGGGGGGTGATATGGGGACCAGTGAGGATGTGCGGACTTTATTACGTCATGCTGCATCAAGAGAACCAAATTTTGCTGTGGTGGGAGGAGATGTCGCTTATGCAAATGGCCAGCTTGGAAATGTGCATTTGTGGGATAAGTGGCTGACCTATTACACCGAGGAAATGGTGACTTCAGAGGGGGACAGTATTCCATTGATTGTCGGAGTTGGAAATCACGAGACCCAAGGGATGTTCGGCAAAACCTTTAAGGATGCGCCCTTCATTTCTGGTTTGTTTGGGCAGGATATGAAAAAAAACCATTTCTCTCGGCGCTTTGGGGAAAACCTAGCTCTCCTAATTCTAGATAGTAATCATACTGCCAGCCATGAATCCCAGGTAGATTGGATACGTAGTGAACTTACCAAATTTGAAGACGTGCCATATACGGTAGCTGTCTACCATGTGCCGCTGTACCCGAGTCACCGTGGCTTTATGGAGGAGCACTCAGCTCTAGGCCGTAAGTACTGGGCTCCAGTATTTGATGAAATGAACCTCACCGTTGCTTTTGAAAATCATGACCACACTCATAAAAGGAGCCATCTCATCAAAGACGGAAAGGTGAGTACTGACGGTACAGGAACACTGTATTTAGGCGATGGCTGCTGGGGGCGTAACGTCCGCGAAATCGATTACGGTGGGCGTTGGTATTTGAAGGAGTGTACCTCTTCACAGCACTTTTGGTGCGTAGATAGCAATACTTCAGGAATCGTGTATCGCGCTGTGGGGATGGAAAATCAGGTGTTTGATGTGTATCCTGAGGACAATCCTGAAGCAGCTGCTGCTGGGGAGATTAGGGAGGGCATTAAAAACGCCTACATGCTGCCCAAAAGTTGTACTAGTTCACCTGGCTATAAGGTAGCAGGTAATCAGTGGATGGGGGGAGCGACCACTATTAAGGTTACCAATAGTTTTAAGCATCCAATGCGCTATAGCCTGAGCCCAGCTGTTCGAGGAAAGCAGGTCAAAGCGAGTGGGTTTTCCGACGCGCGTTTCACCTTGGCTTCAGGAGAAACTAAAGAGCACGCAGTAAGCTACACTGCAAACTCTAAGAAGCCCTTGCCTCTAAATAAGGTTAGGTTGGGTTATTGGATTAATGCTGAGATCATGCTTCCTGAGCCTATCAAGATACGTAGTAACTTTAGTTTGCCGTTACACCGAGAGAACTAGCTCAGAACGTCTGATAGCTGAATGAAAAGCTAAAGATTCTATTCATTGAGAGTGAGTATGACTGCCTTGCGCATTTCTACCTTCATCACGAGCTTATCATGCATCTGTAGTCCTATGATCCCTTCAGGTGAACGCTTAGGGTCCTTGTCAATATAGTCTAAAACTTTGGTCCCATTGAGCCAATATTCAATATGATCGCCTTCAGCTCGGATGGTCATGCGGTTCCAGTCTTCAGGTTTAAAAACCTTTTTCATGAGTTCGCTATCTGCGAATACGCGTAAAGATGGGCGGGCGTACCAGTCACCAAGAGAGCCATTGTGTCGTGAGTCTAGGCCTGCATCGTACTCATAGCCAGATGGTGCATCATAAGTAGAACCTCGCCATTTGAAATCAAATCGCTTCACACGAAAGTAGATGCCCGAGTTGGATTTTGGGCCACCGCTGAGGCGCACGTCAGCTGAAAAAATAAAGTCGCGGAATTTTTTCTTTGTATAGATCCATTCAGGCTCTTTGAGTTTTTTGCCGGCAGTATCACCAGTGATGACGCCATCTTTAATGGTCCAGAGTTCTGAAGGGACTTCCCAGCCCTCAAAGCTGTTCTCTGCGATGAGTTTAACGTCCTTGGAGTCGTCAAGCGTAGGTTCTTTTGCATTGTCACTGGATGCAGCAGAGAGAAAATGAGATGCGGCCAAAGTAAGTGCAATACAGAGAAGGGCTTTCATAAATGTTAGCTCTATCGTGTTAGAATAGAGCTGTCAAACCTACAGCATTTCCTCCAATTGATAGAAACTTAGTCACTAAGCCTGATGTCCTTCAGACTGCTGTAGTTTTCGAGGTGGGAATTCGGCATATGCTGGGTTGGGAGACTGAACCTCGTTGAGTTTTCCCTCAGCATCTTTTTATGGTTTAGTCGCTAAGGCAAAGTCGGTCATTTTTGACGTCTTTCGGCTATATTTTTTGAGACTTGGGTAGCTTACGAGAAATTTATTTTCATCGATGAGATTGATGAAGTAATGGGTGGTTTCTTTCGGTAGCGCTATTTTGAAACTGGTTTCATCTACTTTAGTGAGTGGGGCTTTGAACCATTCTTCGTGCTTGTCTCCACCATTGTGTGTGTAGATGAGCTGGGCTTGCTCTATAGTAGCTCCATTTTCCTTATAGGTGACAGTGACAGTGCCGCCCTTTTCACTCACTTGAGAGATTGATGGTATAAGGTCTTGGTTCGGGAGTTCGCCTTTATAGTCTGGATTGTAACTCGGGTAGCTGGCCTTCATTTCTGTAAGCATACTGGTGAGCTGGTTATCCATATCCTGGGTCTTTTCAGGCATCGATTTGGCAAGGTTTTTGGCTTCCTCGATGTCGACTCTCACGTCTTTTCCATTTTCACTTTTGTAGAGTTGGAAGAGTTCGATTGCAGGTTCGCTGGGGTTATTGACGTGGTCGTAGTTACGAATGAGTTTATAGCCATCATTGATGATGGTGCTTTCGTAATCGTTGTTGTGTGGGAAATGCCACACCATGAACTCACGCACTGAACCATCACTGAGTTTGATGAGACTTTTATCTGTTGGATCGCCCAGAAGGAGAGGTGAGATATCGCAACCATCGAGGTGTTTCTCAGCTGGGAGTTTGGTGCCGGTGAGTGAAACGATAGTCGGATAGAAATCTAAGCCGTTGACCATGGCATCGCTTTGTGCGCCTTTTTGTATGTTTGGTCCAACGATCATGAGAGGAACTCGGGTGCCACCTTCTTTGGCAGAGGTCTTCCCTTTGTCGAGCGGGGTGTTGTCGGTGTAGCCCACGACGCCCCCGTTATCGGAAGTGAAAATGACGTAGGTGTTTTCACTGAGTTTATGGCCCGGCCAGCGTGGGTCATCAGTTTTGTCTAAATACTCAAAAACTTGGCCCATGTAATAGTCGAGGGATTCTACCATGGCACCGTAAAATGGATTGGTTTGTCCAGGTTTCTTGGATTTCGTATTTTTACCAACCCTAGTGGCTGGGTCGACTCCCATACGCTCCGCGTACTTTTTAAGAAGCGCTTCATTGCGAGTGACGATGGGGCTGTGGACGAGCCAAGTGCAGTAGTAGAGGAAGAAAGGGTCTTCTTTATTTTCTTTGATGAAGTCGAGAGCGTCCTCGTTGTTTTGATGGTAGGGGAAACCATTTTCATCGAGGCGGTATGGATCCTTCTCATCACGGGTAGCAAAACCTGTTAGAGGGTTGTCCAAGCCTCTTCCGCTGTGTGCTCCACGGCTGGATTTAGTGAAGTCAAATCCCACATCTTTAGGCTGAGGGAAGGCACTGTGGTCGATGGCTATATGCCATTTCCCTGCGTGCCCAGTAGTGTACCCATTAGAATCTAAGGCGCGTGCTATTGTGAAGGTGTCCTCAGGCATACGGCCGCTAAACCATGGCGTGACCATGCGTGACGAACTACTCGCATACGGTGGTTTACCTCCGAGCACGTGAGTTTTCTGGGCTCTTGCTGGGTGATTACCACTGACGATCGCACAGCGTGATGGTGAGCATGATGGCGCAGGAGAATAGGCCTGCCAGAACATCACACCGCGTTTCGCGAATGCATCGAGATAAGGCGTGTCGTAGGCTAATGGAGCATCGACATCATAGCATTTCAAGTCTTGCCATCCGAGGTCGTCGCTAACGATGAGTACGATGTTAGGTTTAGCTGGGCGTGTCTCCTCGCTCGCATTAGCTGACGAAAGGAGGCTGATCAGACCGAGTAAAGGAGCTGTGCTCGCAAGAATGTGGGTGAAAGTTTTCATGGGCTAATTAGAAATGTTAGTTGAGAGGTCTGAGCTGGAGATTACGCCAGCGGACATTGCAGGATTTTCCATTGTGGACTTGGAGTGCGAAGAAGCCTTCACGGGTGTCGTGCTCCGGATCGGTATCTGTGAAGTCAACGCGTTGAACGCCGTTGAGCCAAGTTTGGATGTGATTACCTTGGCAACGGATGACGATGGTGTTCCATTCGTCCCATTTGAAAAGAGTCTTACCCTGTAAGGTGAATTGTTTGGCAGAGGAGACGTCGTTTTCTAATTTTCCTTTGATTGGGCTGAGCCATCCACGTCTAGCTTCATCGTAGAGGCCTGCGGTCCAGGCTCTGCCTTTGCCGTTGTCAGCTTCGCATTGGTAGCCGAAGACACGGCCGTCGCCGTTTTTCTGTGCGGCGCGGAACATGACTCCTGAGTTGCCGTCGAGTGAGTCGAACTTGAATTCGTAGCTGAACTCGAAGTCAGTGTAGGTCTTTTCCGTGCGGAGAAAGGTGTTGCTCTTTATGTTTTCGCCAGTCCCGACAATACAACCACCTTCGGCTTTGAAGCTACCTGTGCCTCCGACCACTTTCCAGCCTGTAAGATCATGGCCGTTGAAGAGGTCTATGTTATCTGGGCTTTTGTTTTGTTCCGCAAGCAGTGGGAGAGTCACTGCCAGCAGAGTGAGGGTTATCATGACTATTGGGTCCTTTAATGTGGAATATATTTTATCAAGCATAGTGTGCGGTGGAGCTATTAATATTTATGTGTAAGTTGATTATTATCTGTAACCAATAAAGAATCGGCAGCTGAAGTGTTAGGGGGAGGTCGATTGATCAAAGGAATTCAAATTAAAATTTGAAAAGGTGGTTAGGGGTAGTATCGTGGCACGTTAACCTACATACATTATGAATTTAATTATAAAAAAAGGACTCACAGTTGTGTCGTTCTCAGTGCTTTCATTGCTGCTAACCAATTGTAATGATACTCCGAGTGCGGCCGATTCTAGTCAGGTACTCGAAATTAACAAAGGAAAGGCGCTTGTTCTTGAATCTATTGCAGCTCACGGAGGTACCGATAAATGGTATAATAATGGGCTGCTTAATTTTCGTTGGACATATCATATGACTGATCGAGGGCCTAAGGCTATTGTTGATACTAAGCAGACTGTTGACTCTAGAACATTGGATGTAGTTCATGAGGTTCCAGACTCTGATGTGAAGTTTGGTCTTAGTAAGGGAGAGGCATGGATTTCACCATTAGGATCGAATTTTAAGCCGCCAGTGCGTTTCTGGTCTCTTACACCCTATTATTTCCTTGGTATTCCTTTCGTGTTTAATGATGATAACGCTCAGTTTGAGTTATTAGCAGAGACTAAAGAATTTGAGGGGAAAGAGTACTCTCAAGTGAGAGTCACATATGGCAAAGAGGCTGGCGATAGTCCTGATGATTACTATGTTTTATTGATTGATAATGAGACTAAGTTAACTAGAGGCGCATATTATATCGTGACGAATAAGCTTGTTGCTCCGAATGGGCCAACTCCTGAAAAATTTATTACTTTAGATGATTTGACAGACATCAATGGTGTTATGCTCGCGGGGTCTCACAGAACAATGTCTATGGACAACGGTGTTATTGGAGAACAAATGAGACATGCTGATGTGAGTGAAGTGAAATTTCTTCCGAGAGGCTCAGTGGACCTTGGTATTCCTAATCCAGAATTGATTATTAAGTCTGACTCGGAATAAAGGGAGTTTTTCAGCTGTAGATCTACTATTATGGCCATTGTTAATGGCATAATAGTAGTCTTAACGCATCATAGCCTCTAGCCTGCGCCCATAGCTCACGTAGCTGTCATAGCATTGTTGCCAGTCTGGCTCTTGACCATCAGTGACGTGGAAGACTGTGGCTACGTGTGGCTCGATGGCGATGAATCCTGAGTAGTTAAATTCTGCTAGGTCTGTGAGGATTTCCTTCACATATGCTTGGCCTGTTCCTGGAAAAACATACTCGGGTTCTTCGTCTTCAGCTACAGGATTGAGGCAGTCTTTGATATGGATGTGAATGATGTGCTCTTTCACAGCCTTGTAGAATTCTAGAGCGTCTTGCCATGGGAAGCTTCCATCCGAATTCGGCTTACTACGGTCTTTCTGGAAGACAGGGTTGCCCGTATCGTAAATGAGTTTGAGATTAGGAACTTCTTCGACGAGGCGTAGTGTGTGCTCAGCGGAGAAGCCACCCCAGTTCATGCAGTTTTCGTGGGCGACAGTGAGACCGGCGTCGTTGAAGCGATGGGTGATTTCACGGAGACGGTGAAAGCGTTCTTGTTCTAGCTGGTCTTGCCCCCAAGGTTCTTGCGCGTAAGACATGACTCGGACGATGTCCGTGCCGAGTCGTTGCATGCGTGGGATAGCACGTTCTACTTCACCGAGTGTGATGTCGAAGTCTGTATGGATCGACTTCGCCCAGTTTCCAATCAGTGAACCAAATTCAGCAACCTTAATTCCAGCCGTGTCTAGTTCACCGGCAGCAGTATCAAATTCCGGCTCGGAGAGTTCGTGGATGTTTTTGCCGTTGATTCCTCGAGCTGAAATATAGTCCCAGCCGAGTTCCTTTGTCGCTTTGATCTGAGTGCTGAGGTCGCGTGCCGCTTCGTCTGCAAATCCGGTGAGTTTCATAGATTGTTTACTTAGAGTTTGCGGATCATCATGTTTTTAAAGGTGATTTCAGTATCAGAGTGATCCTGAATGTGGATTCCTCCAGTGTGTGTGCCAAAATCTAGAATCTCGCTTTTGAAATATTTGGAATCTTCGAAACGCTTTTTCCAATCTTCGGACCCAATTTCGATAGTGAGTACCTTTTGGCCATTAAGCCAGTGCTCGAGGGTGTTACCTTTGGCTACGATACGACCAGAGTTCCATTCACCAGCTGGGTTGAGCTTGCGTGGTGATTCTTCTTCTTTGAGCTCATAGAGTTCAGCTGTGCGGTGAGAAACGCTGTTGTCGCGGTAGTTTACGTCATCAATGATTTGATATTCGAAGCCTGTTGAGTTGGCCTGACGGTACTTAATGCCGCTGTTGCAATTTTCGTGGATATTGAATTCAAATTTGAGTTCAAAGTCGAAGAATGTCTCCTTAGTTTCAATGCTTCCTCCGCGGCCTTCACCGTCTTTCTTTAGAGTCATGACACCGTCTTTGAGTGACCAACGCGCGCCGATTTCTTTGGTGCGCTTACCTGCTCTATTGGATGTGGGTTGCCATAGTTGGTTGATGTCATCGCCAACAAGAAGGTTGGTCCATTTAGCTGACTTTTCAGAAGTATCAGACTTAGTCTCTCCTGCAATAGTGAGCGCGGAGCTCACTGCGAGAATAGCGAGTGATTCGAGAATATGTTTCATGAGTTTGTTTTTAGGTTAGAGTTCAATGCGTTTTGAGCCATTTTGAGCTGACTCATAGATGGCACGAATAAGGGCGACGGCCCGCCGCGCTTCTTGTCCGTTGGTGAGTGGTTCACGACCATCTTCAATAGCCCTAACAACATCTTCGAAGTTGCGCTGGTGGCCTAAGAAGTCGATGGCGTTCGGGTCATTGGCTCCCATGCCTTTTTGTTCTGAGTTTGTGGAAAGTTCGTTTTTGATACGGGCATCTTCTGGTTTTTCTTCCATGAAATCCCATACACGGAATGCTGTGTCGGCCATGAAGACGGAGCCTTTTTCTCCGCATACGTGGACTTCTGCTGGGTGGCCATCGCTGGACCAGCATGCCGTGGAACCATGGATGACACCGAGGGCGTCATTTTCGAATTCTAGAGTCGCGACAGCGGTGTCCTCGACTTCGATTCCTTCATGGATAAGGCAATTCATGCTCGCGGTCACCGCTTTGACTGGTCCGCAGAGATAGAGGAGCTGGTCGATAGTGTGGATGGACTGGTTCATCAGTGCTCCGCCACCGTCGAGCTCCCAAGTGCCACGCCAGGCTCCGGAGTCGTAGTAGGCTTGGTCGCGGTACCACTTGATAGCAGCTTCGACCATGGTGATGCGGCCGAAACGACCAGTATCGACTGCTTTTTTAAACTCCTGAATTGCTGGGTAGAAGCGACGATTGAAAATGCCAGCACAGGTGACGTTATGCTCGGCGCAAACGCTGAGGATTTCATCGATCCGCTCAGTGGTCACTTCGAGCGGTTTTTCACAGATGATGTGTTTTCCCGCTTTGGCAGCCGCGATTACGGGTTCGAGATGAGCCCCTGAGACCGTGGCTATGGTGACAATGTCAATTTCTGGATCAGCAAGTAAGGCGTCTACTGATTCGTATGCCTTACAGTGGAAGTCTGTTGCTAGAGATTGGGTTTTTTCTAGTGAACGGCCTGCGATTCCTTTGAGCGTTCCGTTGGACATTGCTTGGATCGCTTCCGCGTGGAAACGAGCAATCATACCTGAGCCGATAATTCCGAAGTTCATATACGTGTGAGGTGGCTATGCGTTTGCTGATTTATTTTTGATAGCGAAGCTGATGATGCCAATGGCGGCTAAAATGCCGAGTGAGGTGAGGCCCACTTGTCCCCAGGTGATTGGGAGGTCAAAGAAAGCATCTTTTTTGTTCATCAGTGCCCAGACTGAGGCGAAACCTGCGAGGAAAAGTCCGGTGAGCATTAGGATGTTTACGACAATCAACTTACCGCCAGTGAGCTTTTCTTGGCCTAGGGTGCGCCTGGAGTTCATCAGTAAGACGAAGATGAGGTAGGCAATAGGTAGGAGAGTTGTAGCAATGACGGAAGCGGGGACGGCCATGGCAGTCTTGTTTGTGCCCTCCCAGAGGAGGGGGGCGAGTGCTGCTGTGATCGCTGGAATCGCCGCGCCAATGAGGAATGGCTTCTTTGCTTCAGGTTTTCCTGCTGCTTGGGAGATAGCGAATCCATTCATCAGCATGTGGACGATCATTGTGGAAAGTGCCATAGCGAGAATGCCGATGCCGAAGATGAGCTGTGATGGTTTCTCTCCCACAAGTGGGGCGAGGGACGAAGCCAGCTGCTTGGCATCACGCTTAGTGATATACGCTGCCATTTTACGATCAGCTATAGGTAGAGCGTCGGCTTTTTCTCTCAGGGTCTCTTTTGTGAAGTCGATACCAGCGAATTCGAGGCGGCCTTCGAGGTTTTTATAGTAGCCAGTTTCTAGAGCGATAGGTTGGCCTTGCTCGTTGAGGATGTCGGCATCCTTACAGTGGAACTGTGCAGAGGCGGTGATCACGAGTAGAGAAGCTGCGATCACGAAAGGAATGGCAAGTCCAAGAACTAGGTCATAGCGGGAAAGTTCACGGTCTGCTTTTCCCCAGCCCTTTTTCTTCAGAGTGTAAGGTAACAGGAATGTCATATTGATTCCAACGACAGCACCAAAGGCTGCAATGATGATGGAACGCTGAGAGTCGGTGATCGTATCAGCCCAGTAGGCTGATGCATCTCCAGTAGCCGCAATAGCTCCTTCGAATGAGGCTGCAGGGTTGAATAAAGCGCTGAAGTTAGGAATGAAACCAGTGAAGAGGGTGCCAAAGTCGACATTACCATTTACCATGTTGACCGTAGCCGAACCGAAGAAACAGAGGATCACGATGCCGACCATGATTTTGAGAATTTTCTCAAATGTAGCGACACCTTTCGAGCCTGAGCTATAGAAACAAACGACAGCATAGGCTACTACAGCGAGTAGGGTGGTGATGATGTATGGGTTTACCCCTGCAAGTCCGAAATTCTGTTGAACAACACCGAGGCCTAGAGATGCTTGGGCTGGGCAGAAAACACAGTCGGCAATGACGGTAGCTAATAACCATGCCCAAGCGATAACTGGGGAGATATGCTTACAGGTGGAGACGAAAGGTGTCTCCTCAGTGCTTAGTGTCACATAGGCAAGAGAGGCGAGCATGATGACACCAAAGACCATAGCCATGGGCTGCAGCCAGAGCAGGCCATTGCCGCCGATGACTCCAAGATAGAGAGCTCCAACGAGTGAGCCGCCACCTAGTGTGACAGCAGCTTGGAGCCAGCCTGGGCCGGACTGCTTTGCGTATTTGAGTAATTTGCTCATGGTTGTTTGGTAACTAACTAGTTAGAAAAAATTGGGGGGTGGGTTTATGTTTTGTGGTGTGGTTAAATAGACATCGAGTTGAAACCGCCATCGACGACGAGTTCGTGGCCAGTGATGAAACGGCCTGCATTTTCTGAAGCGAGAAGAACGGTGGCGCCAATGAGTTCGTCTGGGGCGCCAAAGCGATTCGCTGGAGTTTTCCCTAGAATTTGTGAGACGCGAGATTCGTTTAGTACTTTGCGATTTTGTTCAGCGGGGAAGAAGCCTGGGACGAGGGTGTTCACGCGGATACCTTGTTCAGCCCACTCACGGGCGAGGTTTTTGGAGAGGTTATGCACCGCTGCTTTGCTCGCGGAATAGGTGAAGACACGAGATAGAGGTGTGAGGCCAGAGATAGAACCTAGGTTGATGATAGAGCCCGCTTTTTTCTCCTTAAGGAAATAGTCACCAAAGGATTGGCAGGCGCGGACAGTGCCAGTGAAGTTGATATCCATGATGCGAGCGATTTCCACTTCTGTAATTTCAAGAAAGGGAGTGGGAGAGTTGACGCCTGCGCCGTTGATGAGAATATCTATGCCACCAGATTTAGCGATGACATCGGCAATGATCGTATCGATGGATTCGCGGGTGGAGACATCCCCTTTAAGGAAGTATCCTGAGCCATCAGTGTCGGCGATGATCGCAAGTTTTTCGTTGGCTTTTTCTTCATTGCGACCGACGAGTATGACCTCAGCTCCAGCCTTGGCTAGGCCGATAGCCATGTGGCCACAGAGTTCACCTGTGCCGCCGATGACAACGGCAACTTTCCCTTTGAGATCGAAGAGTGTATCGAGATAAGACATAAAATTATAGATTTAGGTAGGCCTTCACATTGTGATAGGAAATGTTCTGAGCCGTTTGTTTTAGAAGGGTTGAGTCGTTTGGCATTTCTCCAGCGATAGCTTTATCCGCGAGGAAATTACATAGAATGCGACGATAGTAGTCGTGTCTCACATAGCTGGTAAATGAACGGCTGTCGGTAAGCATGCCGATGTGGGCGCCGAGGGCTGAAAGTTGCGTCGTGAGATCGAGCTGTTCTCTAATTCCTCGCACGTTATCGAGATGCCACCAGGCTGCGCCGTATTGGAGTTTTCCAGCGTTGGGGCCTTGTTGGAAATTCTGCAATGCGCAGCAGAGAGCTGTGCTCTCGTTAGGGTTGAGGTTATAGACGACTGTTTTGGGAAGTTGATCGGTCTGATCGAGGTCGTTGAGGAAATGGATGAGATTGTCGGTTTGTGTCCAACTGCCAATGGTATCAAAGCCGGCGTCTGGTCCAGTCTGCGCTGAAAGGCGAGTGTTGACTCGACGTTGTGGTCCAAGGTGGAGCTGCATGATCCAGCCTTTTTCGTGGTTCCACTGGGCTATTTCTAACAGCGCTTGATAAGCCGGTGTTCCTGGAGTTGGGATCTGATCGATTCCATGGTCAGACATTTTACAACCGCATTGGGAGAAGTAATCGTGTCGTTTCTTGAGCGCGGCGAGGTCGATATCGTCAGACAATAGGTATTTATCTGGACGGTAGGTGGGGATGACTAATGTGGTGGTGTTAGATTTTGTTAGATCTATATGGTCAGCCAAATTATCATAGGGGTCATCAGTGGTTCCAATAAGTTCTACTTTAAATTGCTCAAGTAGGCTGCCTACAGAGATCGAGTTCTCAAGCTGTAGCTCTGCTTCGGCCCAAATTATTTCAGCAGTTTCTGCGCTGAGTAGTTCAGTGATTCCGAAGACAGCCTCTAACTCCATGTGCGCCCATTGGTAGACAGGGTTCCCTATGGCTAATGGCAGGATAGAAGCGAAGGCGAGGAATTTATCCTTGGGGGCAGCATCACCCGTGATGAGAGATTCGTCCACTCCGCAACCACGCATGAGGCGCCACTTATAGTGATCATGTTTTAACCACAGTTCCCATAGGTTGGCGAAGCGATGGTCATGGAGAATCTCGCCTGCAGGTAAGTGGGTGTGGTAGTCTATGATCGGTAAATTTTTTACCGATTCATAGAGTTCTTCAGCGAGTTTGGACGTGAGGAGCATTTAGACTAAAGAATTAAGATTCGAAAGGTTTCGAAGTGAGAGCTGGGCGATCGAGCGTGGCAGCTATTTTATTGAGCTCTTCTAGTTCTGCAGTGGAGAAGAGGAGACCGCCGGCTTGTTTAGTGCGTTCGGCGGCTTGCGCTTCGAGTTGTCCTGGAAGGAGGCAGGTTTCGTTGCCATGTCCCAGAATGTCGTCGATCACTGCTTTCACATTGCTCTTTTGATCTCTCCCAGCCGCAAAGGCGTTCCCGCTCATCGCTTCAGGGTGGATGACTTGGAAGAAGAATGAAGAGGTAGTTTTCTCTGATGGAATCGAGGATTGAGTCCCGCGAATGGTTGGAATGGAGCCTCCGATATAGGCCGCGACTATTTCATTTACCAGTGAGAGTCCGTAGCCTTTGTGTCTGCCGAAGGGGAGGAGCGAGACTGCCTTTGCTGGATCTGTTGTTGGGTTACCATCGGCATCGACAGCAGATTCCGGTGGGAGGGTACCGCCTTCGCGTTTTAGTTGCTGAACGCGACCCATCGCAACGGTGGATGTCGCCCAGTCAATACAGATAGGGTAGCCTAATTCATTAGTTGTTGGGAATGCCCAGGTGTGTGGGTTTGTTCCGAGTGTTGGGAACTTACCGCCAAAAGGAACGACCTCGGCTAGGGTGGATGTACAATTAGTATAAGCAATGTAACCGCGATTGGCAGCATCGATGGCATAGCCACTTCCCCAAAGGTAGTGCCATGCGTTGTCTACTGAGACCATGCCGATTCCGTATTTATCAGCGAGCTCGATGGCACGGTTGAAAGCTTCTTTCGCAACGAGTTGTCCGAGTTTTTTGTTGCCATCCCAGACTTCAGAGGCGGCGAAACGGTGTTCTTTTTTGATGATATTCGCACCCGGTGTGCAGTTACCAATGGCAGAGCCTAGGAGTTCATCGAGGTGAAGAGCCTTGAGTGCATTGTGCGTGCGGTTGCCGTGTGTGGTGGCAACTGCAGCTATCTCTGCCGCTGCGCGACCTTCTTCTTCATTGAACCCACGCGCAATGAATGCGGCGGTGATGAGTTCGTTGTGGGCTTGCACATCGACGATATGCATTTGTTCTTTAGAGTTGGCTGAGGACATCGTTTACAATGGTTGGAATGGGGGAGGTAATGGAGACTGTAATGGTATTGGCTTCTGCAGAGGGGGACTCGAGGGTGTTGAGCTGGCTATCTAACAGAGATGCTGGCATGAAATGTTCAGTGTTGTTAGAGCGACCTTGAATACGTTCTAACAGAGTTTCTTTCTCCCCATGAAGATAGACAAAGGTCGTGTTTCCTGCGCTACGTAGAATGTCACGGTATTGTTTTTTTAGAGCGGAACAAGCGGTGACAGAATTGCCGTTAGTAGCTTGGATAGTCATCGCAAGTTTTTCTAACCACGGTTGGCGATCGTCATCATTGAGAGGTTCACCCGAGGCCATCTTGTCGATGTTCGCCTGAGGGTGGAAGTCATCCCCATCATAGAATATAGCATTTAGGGAATCTGCGAGCGCTTCTCCGACAGTGGATTTTCCACAGCCTGAAACGCCCATGACAATGATTCGGTGACTCATACTTAAAAGGTGGGAGCTACTAACGATTCACTATGTTAGAACAGGCGTCTGGGCCTTGTTCTAGGATTGTGATGATGTTCTGGGCGGCGGTAGAAGCCATGGCGGCGTTTGATTCAGCAGTGTTAGATCCGACGTGTGGGGTGAGTAAGATATTTGGAAGTGTTCTGAGGTCCTTGTCTGCAGCTTGCGGTTGGTAAGGTTCAACTTCAAAAACATCGAGGCATGCACCTGCTATGTCGCCATTAGAGAGAGCTTCGTAGAGAGCTAGTTCATCAACTAGAGCACCACGGGCTGAGTTCACAAGGACCGCGCTATTTTTCATTTTAGCAAACATCTCGGCATTGGCGATGTGCTTGGTGGCTGGGACGACAGCCATGAGAAGTACAACGTAGTCGGCTTCAGCGAGTGCAGCATCGCGGTCGGTCGTGTATTTAGCAAAACCGACTGAGTCTTTAAGCTCGGCAAAGTTTTCTTCTGGCTGGATATCCACGCCAGTTACTTCCATTCCAAATCCAAAGGAGAGTTTCTGGCAGAGGTTCTGGCCGATACGACCAAAACCTAGAATGGCGACTTTGCGGCCGCGGAGTTCGACACCGGGTTGTGGAAGCCATTGATTTGCGACAGTGCTTCCGTGAGCTGTGTGGAGGTGGCGCGCGAAGCTGCCGATCATCCAGCATGCGTGTTCTGCAACTGCATTGTCGAGAACGCCAGGTGTGTTTACTACATAGAGCCCATTTTTAGTCGCGAGTTTTTTATCTACGCTGTCGTGGCCGACCCCATAGCGAGCAATAATGCCCCCTTTAGGAAAAGCTGTGTAGAGTGCTCCAGTGTATGGATATATATCGGCGATGAATGCTTTTACGCCATTTTCTTTAATCTGAACTGCGAGAGAATCCTCTTCTTCGTTCACAGGTTCGAAGTTGTACTTCGTTTCCGAATTAAGGCGTTCAAAAGTAGACTTTGCTTTGTTGTATGAAATGCTGGACACATAAATGGTGCTCATGACCATAAGGTGGCAGTAAATGATCTTGTGTACAACATTGACTCACGCATGTTGTCTTTATATATTGCGACAGCATGGATGGAAAAAGACCACAAATATTGTACATAGGAGATAGAGAGAGCTTTTTTTCTCGAGAGGTGCTGCGCGGGGTGTTTTCGATGCGCACAGCAGGATGTGACTGGCATTACTGGTGTGTGTCTTCAAGTATAAGTGCTAATGAGTTAGAGGAGTATGTGGCTGCGAGGCAGGTGGATGGAATGCTGGTGCGTGGACTTAAGGAGGGGAAAGCTTTAGCTCTAGCAAAGCTTGATGTGCCTACGGTTTTCATACGCTCTGTGGAGGGGGAAGATGCTGAGTATATCAATGGGCCTCACCCGGATGATCAGGCGATTGGTCGTTTAGCTGGTGAGGAATTTGGCTATTTAAATTTAGGATATTGGGGCTTTGTTCATTGGGAAGGAGTGATGTGGTCAGAAGCGCGCAAGAAGACATTCCATGCTTATGCAACTGAGCTGGGCGTGAAAAATGACACTTTGAGTTTACCGCAAGAGGCGCGAACCAATTGGGCAGGTGTTAAACGAATTGCCGAATGGTTAGAGACACTTCCTAAGCCATGCGGGGTATTGGCATGTAAAGATGATGCTGGACTGGATGTGCTGCAAGCGTGTCGAATGTTAGGTTATGCAGTGCCTGACGATGTTGCGGTGATCGGAGTGGATAATGATCGCTTACTCTGCGAATCCTCAAGTCCAGCTCTTACGAGTATCGATTTGAAGGCTGCCGATTTGGGGAGAGCTGCCGTCGTGCAGTTAGGGAAGATGTTAGGAGTGCTGGGTGATGATGTGGAGGTTCCGCAGGCGCCTGCAGTGGTAGTGACAAGGGAATCGAGTCAGCGGAAAGAACGCTATGCTCTCATTTGCCAGCGTGCGATCGATTATATTGATGCGCGGCCATTGAAGAACATGAATGTTGACTACGTAGCTAAAGGTTGCGGGGTTTCACGTAGAGCCTTAGAGCGAGCTTTTGCTAAATATCTCGATAGGAGCCCAGCTGCAGTCATGCGGGAAAAAAGGGTAGTAGCGATTGAGTTACTCTTGAAGGACAGGACTTCGAGCCTAGAAAGCGTGGCACATCAAGCCGGGTTCTCTGAGTGCTCTGGATTATCTAACTTTATCAAACGCATGACAGGGAAGAGTCCTGGAGAGTTACGCGAAGAATAGTGAATGGGCGTGGCCTAAAAAAGTTCATGATTGAAGCTCAGTCTTTCACTAAAAGAATTAAGCTATCGGTGGCGGACTTGTGAGATGTGTGTTAGTAGGTAAGTATGTCCAATTCACATAAACCAGTAGTCGGGGCCTTACGCCAAGTTGTTGCAGATAGCTATGCTTTGTTAGGCCAAACTCATTTATGTCACTGGAACGTGCGTGGTCCTGGATTCTTTGCTTTGCACACAGCATTCGAGGAGCAGTACACGGAGCTTTTTGCTGCAGTGGATGAAATAGCAGAACGTGTTAGAGCTCTCGGGGCTTTAGCTCCTGGTGGCTTGTCTAATCTTGCAAAGCTTTCAACAATCAATGAGTTGGAAGAGGATGCCAATGCTGAGGTTATGGTTGCTCATTTGGCTGAAGCCAATGAGATTGTTGTAGCAAGCTTAGCAAATGCTCGCGATGTGGCTGCAGAAGCGAATGACTCAGAATCTGAAGACCTAACTATTGCTCGTATCCAGGCACACCAAAAGACAATTTGGATGTTGAAAAGCTATCTAGGCGAGTAACAGCTTTCGCTTTAATCTGTATAAAGCTCACATATCGTATGTGAGCTTTTTTTTAATATTCGACTCTTGTCAGAGTGAGGCCATCTGATGGCGCGCAATAAGGTGACCGTCCGCTAGGTTGGTCACCAGATTGATCTAACAATGCTAGGTGGTCATCTAATCTGAGTTTCCCTTGAGCTGCGTAGACCGCTGCGCCAGTAAGTAGCCTCACCATTTTATAGAGGAACCCACTGCCTGTGTATGTAAGGATAAAGCCTTCATCTATTTCTTTCACAGAGGCTTCGGTGATAGTGCGTTTGTAACAAGTATCCTCGCTTTCATTACCTCTTAAAGCAGCAAATGCCCGGAAGTCGTGCGTGCCGATGTAATGGCTCATCGCTTCAGCTAAGGTGGCTTTATCGAGTTGGCGAGGTAAGTGCCAAGATCTTCCTGAGAGCATAGGGTGGAGTACTGGCTGCATGGCTAACAGGTAAGAGTACGTTTTTGATTTTGCTGAAAATCTAGCGTGAAAATCTTCGCTGACTTCTTCGCAGTCGAGTACTCTGATGGTTGCAGGCAGTTTAGTGTTTAACGCTGGAACCCAATTATACGGGTTCATATCAATACCCTCAGGTTTGTCGAAATGGGCTATTTGGCCATCGGCGTGTACTCCAGTATCTGTCCTGCCAGATCCTTGAATTTGTACTTTTTGCTTACTCACCTGCTCAATAGCACTCTGGATTAAGTCTTGAATTGTGTGGCCGCTTGGCTGAGTTGCCCAGCCTGAAAAACCTCTGCCATCGTAGGCTATGGTGATTTTAAGTCGCATAGTGAAATATGATTCTAACATTGAGCCCGCAAGCTATCAACTCGAGAAGAGCTTTTGTTTTAGTTCGTTTTATAAATATGGACCCACATACCGAATCTGAGATGCTTTCTCTCATAACACTCAGTGCATATAGGGTTATGGGTGCACCCCTAAATGGGGGGGTGGACACTTTAGGTCGTTTGTTTATATTTTAACTAACTTCAGAAATCAGTAGAACTAATCTCTTGTGTGTGGCTGTCTTTAGGCTTCGGAAACTAGCTTGCTAGTGAATAGTTTAAAGGCAGCTTTCTGGTTACTATAGTTAAGAATCGCAATATGCCCCGAAATACCCTCAGCGAGGTTGGTAGTAAAACTGCTAACCTCGCATTTTTATGAGCTGTATGATGTCTGAACTGGGGATGTTGATAGATAGCCCTTAAGTACTCCCGTGAATGAATAGCACAGTCACCAGAGTTGGAATAAACCTATGCTGTTACTTTACTCCCAGAGAACCTTCGGTGACGCCTAGTTTTTCCATGATGCCAAGATCTTGCCATAGTAGGTGGCCATCTGTCTTTTTGTCGACGAGCTGCTGGTAGGCTTGGAGTGTGAGACTCGTGGAAATAGCGTCTTCGTTGAGGAATTCGATACGGTAACGGCTGAGGCCAGAGGCTCTGACTTCATCGTAAAAGCGTGCGCCAGTTTGAGCGCGGCCGTTGAAAAGAGTGTTACGGCAGCCAACATCCGCCTTCAGTGTATGGAGCTGGCCAACTCGGTCGCGTAGCTGGACTTCGTGTTTTTCACAAGGACGTCCGCAATCCTTGTACGTGGTGCCTTCAGACATAAAGGTACAGAACACGCAGTGCTCCATGTGAAACATGGGCATGTGTTGGTGAAGTGTGAGCTCAAACCAGTCGCTTGGAGCATTGTTAAGCATATCTAACAACTGGTGAATATTGAGGTCGTATGAAAGTGTGAGGTGGTCGAGCGATGCTCGTTCTTTGAGGATTTTTGCGGTGGCAGGGTTGGCGCAGTTGAGTGAAAAGTCGCCAGTACGGTAGAGGTCATCACGATTTTCAAAATAGCTGACAGCGCCGAGGTTGCGGATGAGTACGCCGTCAGGAGCAGCATTATCGATAAACTTAAAGTACCCTGTTTCTTGTGGTTTCTGGATCCGAGGCGTTGCTAGGTGGATGGTGGCGTCACCGCCTGCTGCACGTACGATTTCGACTGCGGTTTTATAGCGACGGATGTCTTCGAAGTCCGCGTAAATGCACTTTATGCCGTTTTCGAGTGCTGCCTCGATCTGATGTGGATGACGTGTGAGTACGGAAAGTTCAGCTGGCTTAACCACGGTTTCGGTCTTCTCCGGCATGATGTCGGCAAGAGTGAGCTTAGAAACGGGTTTTTTAACTGGAACTATTTCAGCAACTTGTTGATCGAGTTTTTCGACAAGTGAGCGGCGCAGGCGGTTGAGAGCTGAGACGGGGATGATGAGGCCTTCATCGACTTGGTTGTCGATGGAGCCTAGCTCATAGGCCGAGCTGCCGAGGCGGCCGAGCTGTTTTTCTAATAGCTCGGTAGTGAGTGGGCGGTTTTCTGCAGGTTCGAGGATTTCAGAAGAGCTTACGGAAATACCATTACACTCCAGTGTGAGTGAGGTGCCAGCAATGCCGGTAGCCTTAATATTTAGGCCGCTGCGAAGTGGTTCGAGTTTGGCATTTTTCCAGAGTGCTTTGACTTCTGAATTGAGTTTCGGGTCGTCGGTTTTGTAAATGGCGATGCCAGGTTTGATCCGGTCCCAGTTGATGCTGGAGTGCTTGCGGTGGAAGTTGAGGACATCACCTTCGACAGTCCATATACGTGATCCTTGCTCGAGGTCTCTGTTTTCACCTGCATCGAACACGATGCCGTCACCAGCTTTGAGTCCGTGCTCTCCTTGTTGGTTTAGTACGATCCAACCTGGGCCACAATTTTCAACTGTTCCAATCCTGACACCACGCTTTTTACCGAATTTTCCGTGAGTAAGGTAGGGGTGGTTAGTGCCTTCGAGCCAGCCAGTAGATAATCCACGAGAAAAAGTCATTTCCATGGCATAGCGGTCGCGCGATGTAATGGTGGATGGGCGGTTCGCTACTGCGTCATCGATAGCCTTGCGGTAGACGCGAGTCACTGCAGCAACGTACTCTGGAGTCTTGAGGCGTCCTTCGATTTTATAGGAAACAACGCCTTGGTTGACGAGGTCAGGGATGAGGTCGACAGCTGCGAGGTCTTGAGGTGAGAGAAGGTAGCGCTTTTCACCCATGTCTACCGTTTTACCATCGACGACAAGTTCATAGGGCATGCGGCAGGCTTGGGCGCATTCTCCGCGATTAGCGGAGCGCTGGCCAAGAGATTCTGAGGTGAGACATTGGCCAGAGTAAGCGACACAGAGGGCTCCGTGGACGAATACCTCGAGCGGGACGCACTCGCTTGGATTGAACTTATTGATTTCCGTGAGGGAGAGCTCACGTGAGAGCACTGCGCGGTCGAGCTTGTAAAGTGAATCGATGAAATCTAGCCCCTCGGGTGAGGTGATAGTCATCTGAGTTGATGCATGGATTTCAATAGAAGGAGCGACAGCACGGCAGAGCATAGCTAGGCCGAGGTCTTGGACGATGATGGCATCTACGCCAGCGCTCTCAAGGAGTCTGAGCTGAGCCTCTGCAGCTTCGAGCTCAGAGGTGAAAATGAGGGTGTTCATGGTAACAAACCCTTTGACGCCGTGGGCGTGCAGGAAGTCCATGAGTTCGGGAAGGTCTTCGTCAGTGAAATTGTCAGCACGAAGGCGTGCATTGAACTTAGAGAGTCCAAAGAAAATGGCGTCTGCACCATTAGCAACGGCAGCGCGTGCGCAATCCCAGTTGCCAGCAGGAGAGAGGAGTTCAGGTGTGCGGTCAGTGTCCATGGTGATTCAGTGCGTGTGTGGTGCTGTGCGGGCAATTTTAACCCGCGGGGCGGTGTGCACCGAAACTAGCGGTAATCCAAGAAAATAAAAGCCTTGTCGCTAACAAGCTTAGAAGTGAGAGATATAAATGTAAAAGTCGGAAGTTTAAGCCGACTTGGTGTGAACCTAGTGGCTGAAAAGGTCTTTTTCATTAGATGGCATAGAAAAAGCCCACCATCTGGAGAAGTGACTCCTGATGCCGGGCTTTTACGTTTAAATCTATATTAGACCCTATTAGTTAGGGATGATAGCTTCAGCTGCTTTTGTGCGCAGGTCGTTACTTTGCTTTTCTAACTTATCAGTCATTTCTTGTGTTTTGTTTTCAGTGGCTTCTTTAGCCTCGCCTGTAGCGTCTTTGATGGAATTTACCGAGTCATCGACAACCTTTTTAGTAGATTCTGTGGCTTCATCAGTAGTCTCTTTGATCGCGTTTACAGAATCATCAACTGCGTCTTCAGTAGCTTCTTTAGCGTCATCAGTGGTTTCTTTGATCGCGTCTACAGAATTGTCGACGGCGTCTGCGGTGTCCTCTTTGATTTCAGAGGCTTTTTTGCTTACAGCATCGGATTGTTCTTTCACTACTTCGCTCGCTGCGTCTTTGGCTTCATTGAGTTCTTTTTCAAGTTTCTCAAGGGACTCAGGTTTTTCGCCACAGGAAACGGCTAAGCCAGCAGAGCAGAGTGTAAGGATAAGGTGTTTAAATTTCATAACGTAGTTTGGTTAGGTCTAGCTGAATCGTTGTTATAAACTCAGTATTGCTTAGGATTATACTGACGCGGCTAGTAAATGAAAGGTTTTTTACAATGGTAGTCAGCAGTTAGAATAGTATTGTGGCATCATATGATCTGAGATAGTTAAGGGGATATGAATCGTGTATTTGCCACATTTTTGGGCGCAATTTTTTTACAAACCGGGGTGACTTTTGCTCAGCAGTTTCCAGAGTTTGAAGCGCCTCCTGTTTTCACCTCTTCACAAATTTTACCGCCCGGCTTGTTAAGTGGTCCACTATTTCGTGTGAGGGAGCTAGCTCCATCTGATGGGTATCTCATTGATTTTACGATGGATACTAACTATGGAGTGATGAAGGCACGAGGGTTAGTTGAATTATCTGTTAGGGTGCATGAGATGAAGGCGATTAAGGTTTTGGTGGACACAAGTAAGTCTGACCTATTTGCCGAAGGCTTGAAACAGTCATTGGAAGCACCGGTGGATGCTATGAAGAACATCGCTGCAGACCCTCACGAAGCTATCAGAAAGACTCCTGCCACGGTGGGTCATTTTTTTCAGAAGGTAGGTTCCTCCCTTACAGGAGCGGCTGATAAAGTACAAAATAATTGGGAGAATAGAGATCCGAATCAAGACACTGAAGAAATGCTAGCGGAGTCTGGAAAAGGGCTGGGGAATTCTGCTAAAAGCATCGCGGGATTTGATAAGGCGAAACTTGACTGCGCACGAGAACTAGGAGTGAACCCTTATAGCGATAATAAGCTTTTGCAGGATGAGATGGAGAAAGTGACTTGGGCGTTTTTTGCTGGTGGGTTACCTCTTAGATTGGGTGCTTCTGCTGTTTCAGGTGGCGCTTCCATGGCTCTTACTGCCACCAAAACGGTGGGTATCCCTGAAGATATTTATGATGTGACTCCTGGTGAATTAATGCTTCGTGATCGGACAGCAATGGAGGCAATGGGAGCAGATGAAATGCTAATAGAGAAAGTATTCCTTAATCCTAATCTTAATGTGGCGCTGCGCCACGGGGCAATTAGCTCCTTAGTGAATTTGCCAGGTGGTGCAGATAGGCTTAATGTTCTCGGGCAGCTCGGAAGTTGCGCTAGTGTGGAACAGGCTAGATATTTTTACCAAGTATTAGAAAAGCTCAAAGAGCGCCATGCCAAGTCTCCATATATAGCGCTCAGTACGGTGATGCGCATGCCTGCGGGTATAACACAAGATGGAGTGTTAGAGGTGGTCGCTCCTGTAGATTATCTTTGCTGGACTCCACAGATTGCACAATTCGCGAGTACGCCGAAGGTGCCCGGTCAGAAATATCGGGCGGTGGTATACGGGAGAATAAGTGCCTTAGCTATAGAGGGGTTTAAGGTTTCTAACTGGGAGGTTATAGATCTCTAAATGACGAAAACCCGAGCCTTTGCGGACTCGGGTTTTTGTGATGAGAGAGAGAGTTGGAATGGCTTTATGGCTCCCAGCGCTCAATCTTGTCATTGAGCCATTTGATCCAAGCAGGATGGGTGTTGAGGCAGGGGATAAGTTCGAATTCTTCACCACCGAGTTCGAGGAACTGTTCTTTCCCTTCCATCGCGATTTCTTCGAGGGTTTCTAGGCAGTCAGTAATGAATGCTGGGCAAATGACTTTAAGTTTTTTTACACCTTCTTTAGCGAGTCGTTCGATTTCAAAGTCAGTGTATGGCTTGAGCCATGGGTCTTTGAGTAGTCGGGATTGGAAAGAGATGGTTACATCGTCATGGCTGAGGCCGCCTTTTGCCATGAGAGCGTAAGCTGCAGCATAGCACTGGTGGCTGTAGCAGGTGGCATGAGCTGGGTGAGGAGTGGTGCAGCAATTTTTCGTTTTCAGGCAGTGATCGTGTGAGGGGTCTGTATTCTGCACATGACGCTGTGGGATGCCGTGAAATGACATCATGAGGTGGGCTCCTGAACCCTCGTAGCTCGGTCTGATAGATTCCCAAAGCGCATCAATGTACTGAGGGTCTTTATAGAATGGCTGCACTAACACCGTGTTGATCTCACCCATACCTTGCGCGCGGAGCTGGTCCATGAGTTCGACAACTGCAGTCTCATAGCTAGACATTGCGTATTGCGGGTAGAGAGGAATGATGAGTAGGTCGTCAATGCCGTCCTTTTTCATCTCAGTGACTATGCTCTCAGTAGATGGCGACCCGTAGCGCATGCCAAGATAAACGGGGATGTCCGTATTTTCCTGAACAAGCTTTTGTTGCTCCACGCTAGTGACGATGAGTGGAGAACCTTCCTCGGTCCAAACCTTAGCATAGGCTTCAGCTGACTGTGCTGGGCGCTTAGGAAGGATGACGAGTTTGAGGAGGAGTTTTCGAACAATTGGATTGATGTCGAGAACTCGTTCGTCTGAAAGAAATTGATCGAGGTAAGTGCGCACGTCTTCGACTTTCGTCGAATCCGGTGAGCCGAGATTGAGCATGATGACGCCTTTTTTAGCCATGATAGTGGAACTAAAACTAATCGTTCTAGTCGTGTTAGGTGTTGTGTATGAAGTGTTAAATTAGGGCTAGTTGTCGCGCAAATGCTTTTCTGAGAAAATCTTTATCAGGATTTCTAATGAGTGAATTACGCTATTTAGCTGAAATTGTCTTACTAAGATTGATGCCAGAGAGGATGCAGTCTCCCACGGAAATTCCGCCTCTGTAATTACCAGCAAAGTGGATGCCAGGGAATGTTTTTTCGCACTGTTCCAGCTGTTCGAGTACATTATTGTAGCCTAGATTGAGCTGTGGAATTGCTTTTTTCCAGCGAATGATATTGCTGAATGTTGGATTGCCCTCAATACCTAGGAGTTGGCGAAGTTCGTCCATGACTGAAGCTTTCATGGCGCTATCCTCCATTTTTGCATGTTCAGGAGTTCGGGCGCCACCGAGCATTATGTTGATGGAAACATGGTCCTTCGGAGCTCGGCCTTCAAAAAGGGTGGAAGTGAAGAGGGCTCCGAGAATTTTTGATTTTTCGTTAAGCGCATTGAGCATGCCAAAGCCGTCGAGCGGGTGTTTGACTTGGACTCGTTTGAAGCCGAGAACCATGCTGGATACTGGTGGGTACTCGAGCTGCTGAACTTTGGAGACTTCTTCTAGCACGTCTGAGACGTGTTTGTCGAAAGGTAGGTCTTTTAGCTTGTGGGCTGGCAGAGTGATGATGAGGTCCGAGAAGGAGCCTTGACCAAGACATTTTCCAGCTTTCCAGCCTACGTTCCAGCGCTGAGATTTCTTATTGAAGGAAATGCTTTGGATATCAGCTTCAGTAATGATGCTATCTTCTTCTAGATTGCTCTCCAACGTTTTAGGGAGTGTCTCAATCCCAGCGCGGAAAGAAATGATCTCGCGTTTACGAAGTCGGTTAGACTCTTCTTTTTTTGCTTCTTTTCCGGCTTGCAGCATTCCTTTGAAAACAGAACCAGATTCTTGTTCACATTTATAAATGTTAGGGAATGCGAATCTTGTGGAAAGACGGTTGGGGTCGCCAGCGTAGATTCCGCTGACAAATGGACCTGCAGCCTTCTCTAAGATTTCTGGACCCAATCTACGACGCACGAAGTCAGCAAAACTTTCACTGCCAGATTCGGGTGTGCGTTTTTTCACAAAAGGTTCCTTGATAGCCCTCATTTTGGCCTTCATCGAAAATAGCGAGGAGCCGAGGAACTGTGCGGGTGAGCTGGGAAGTGAATGGAGCTTACGCTGGTGGATGATAAATCGCTTATTCGCGGAATCGTTTGCGACAACGACTTCTGGGCCGAGGCCTATCGTTTCAATTAACTCAGCGACTCTCTTGTCGTTCACCATGAGAGTGTTGGGTCCGTGTTCGTAGAGGTATCCATCCTTTTTACTGGTTTGGATGATACCTCCCACTCTGTCACTTTTTTCAAATATGACAGCACTGTGTCCAGCCTGCTGAAGGTAGTAGGCTGCACTAAGTCCAGTAATGCCCGCTCCAATAATGGCGACATTTTTGCGTTCCTGAGTTGGCACTGTCATAGAAAATAGGGAATCAGTGTGCACGCCCTAGCGGCTTTGTAAAGTAAAGGGGAGTTGTTTTGAGTTACCTATTTTTCTCATTGGAATAATGGGTAAATGAATGGCTGAAGTGAGTCTAGCTTGTTAGCTGAGGTGTAAGGTGATAATTAAGCTGAAGTGATCGAGAGAAACTATAAAGTTTGGTGTGAGAGTTTGGCTGATTCAACTCAAGTGATTGAAGCCTATTCGTTTCGCAAAGCGGCGGTAGCCTTTGTCGAGAATGAGGTGAGCGTGGAGGCACAAGACGTGGTTGTCGTTGAATTTGGTTCTGAGTCTCAGAAGTTTACTGCTTCTGAACTTGTTCTGAAGGATGGCTGGAAATTAGGTGAAATTGAGGAAGATTCAGCCGAAGAGGTAGAGCAAGGTGCGCTTCGAGCTTCGGCAGAAACTAATGGGGTCTCACTCGGGAGAAGCCTGTTACGTATGGAGTCTGCCTATTCTAGTATACGCGTAGCAATAAACATTCTTGCAGTGCTAGCTTATATTAGTGTGACAGTGACTTTGGTTATCAGCTTAGGAGGAGGGATCAAAATGGAGTCCATTGAACTTATGCTAATGGCTCTTTTTGGGGCTGTTGTGTCAGTGCTTTTGATTTATGTGCTTAAGCATCTTCTCCATGCTTTTTTAGACATAGCAGATGCCCATATTCGAAAATTAGATTAGACTGTCTTCGAGTGCTTTGCTTTGGACTTTGCGAGGTGGGCATCAAAGTGCATAGCTATATTGCGGATGAAGAGGGTGCCTTGTGGTGTGACTTGAAGAGAGTTCTCTGAGCTTTCTAACAACCCGTCAATTGCCATGTCGGCTAGTTGGTTGAGTTCATTCGAGAAGTGGTCTTTGAAGTCGATGCAGAGCTCGTTTGAGAGCTGTGTGAAGTCGAGTGAATGATCACACATGAGACGCATGATTGTGGTGCGGCGGATATGATCTTCAGGAGTTAAAATGTAGCCTTTTTCAACAGGGAGTTGGCCTATGATGAGTTTTTTCTCGTAGGCTTCGATGTCCTTGATGTTCTGCCGGTAGCTATTTTTTGTCTGAGAAATGGAAGAGATACCAAAGGCAGATATTTCGAGGTCTTTGAAAGTAGAATACCCTTGAAAATTACGTTGCATCGTTTTGTTACGCTGAGCGACGGCGAGGGAATCATCGACTTTGGCGAAGTGGTCCATGCCAATGTATTGGTAACCATTCGAGGTGAGTTCTTCGATGATCACTCCAAGCATTTGAATCTTTTGCTCCGCTTCAGGGAGTCCGTGGCGCTCAAGAATCTTCTGAGCGGGAGCCATCCAAGGGACGTGGGCATAGGAGAAGACTGCGAGGCGGTCGGGGCTGTATTCTAAGACCTGGTGAATCGTGTTTCGAATAGACTCTGGAGTCTGGTAGGGGAGGCCGTAGATGAGATCGATATTGAGTGAATCCATTCCAGCGGAGCGAGCCCATTGGATGGCATTAAGGTTTTGTTCATCGCTCTGCACACGGTTCACCGCTTTTTGGGTTTCGAGCTTGATGTCTTGGACGCCGAAGGAGACTCGGTTTACACCAAGTCTGCGGAATGCCTGAATATGTTCTTTCGTGAGGCGGCGTGGGTCGAGCTCGGCACTGATTTCGGCATTCGATGCAAAGTGAAAATTTTTGTGAAGTGTGCTTGAAAAATGGTCGATGAGGTCAGGGTCGAGGTAGTTGGGAGTGCCTCCACCGAAGTGTAGTTGCTGCACCTCACGGCCTGGCTGGATGTTCTCTCGGTAATGTCCGATTTCACGTTCGAGGAGCCTGATGTACTTTTCCGCTGGTTCGCGCTGGTTGCTGATGATTTTTGTGCAGCCACAAAACCAGCACATGGATTGGCAGAAAGGGATATGAAAATAGAGTGAGAGTGGGCCTGACTCATGGCTCGCCTCGAGGCGTAATTGCTCAATGTCTATTTGATCAGAAAACTGAGGAGCTGTCGGGTAGGAAGTGTAGCGTGGTCCTGGCTTATTGTACTTCTCGACGAGTCTGAGGTCGGGCTTGAGCATGTGGATATATTGCTCATCGAGCGAGTAAATCACTTTGCATATTCTGTAATCAGGATGACAAAATGCGCGCGTTTTGGGGTGTCAGTAGAAGTGGATATTTTTGTGAAATCATCTGACGTGGATAGTGAATGGAAACTTGTGGTAATAGAAAATGAGCGACTTACGGTAATCTCTCATGAAGTACTTGCTCACACTATTCCTGCTGATTCAGCCTTTGAGTGCCAAAGACACGTTTGCCATTCTCAAGGAAGGCGACAGAGTTCCACAAAACGTAATGGAGTTATGGGGGGATTTAGATTTGGAGTCTGAGCCTATTGAGAAGGAGGTAGTAAAGACCTATGAGGAAGATGGTATCGTGTGTGAGTATGTGCTCTATACCGTTGCGACGATCAAAGGAACCAAGTCGCGCATTGCTGCCTACTATACGTATCCAAAGGGCGGAAAAAATTTACCGGCATTCGTTTGGGCCCACGGTGGCGGGCAGCGAGCTGAAATGAAAAGGGGGCTGTATTTTGCGAAAAAGGGCTACGCGACTCTCGATATTAACTGGAATGGCCGTGAGCTCGACCCGGAGGTGGAACAGAATACGGACTGGGGAATGATAGACCCAACACAAGGAAAGCCTTATTACTCTAAGGCGCCCCGAGCAAAGAGACACACCGGGGTTGGACCTGACGAATTCACTATTGATGCGGTGGTTAGTCCGCGAAACCAGTACTGGTTCATGCTCGCCTATGCTGGACGTAGAGGAATTACTTTCCTAGAGCAGCAAGAGCAAGTGGATCCAGAGCGCATTGGTTTTACTGGATTTTCAATGGGTGGAAACATCACTTCTTACTGTGCTATCGATAAGCGTCTCAAAGCTGTTGCACCAATCGTGGGGGGCTCTGGTAGCCATTATGAGAAAATTGCTGGATACCCAAAAATTAGAAGCAATCCAGAGCATCATGAGTTGATAGACAATACGATCGCACCACAGGCATATTGGCCGCATGTGACCGCTCCAGTGATGTTTATCAGCGGGACGAACGATTTCCATGGTCGTCTTGATTTCTTGCAGCGTTGTGCAGATTCCTTACCTAAGAAAACTATTTGGACTATGTCTCAAACTATCCACAATAATCACGGGCCAGGTGCTAAGCAATTTCTAGCGCTGGAATATTGGTTCGATCATTTCCTTAAAGGGGACTCTAAGGCGGTGCCAGCGACTCCTCATTCCACATTTAATAAACTCTCAGAGGGCGGCTGGACGTTTGAGGTGATACCAGATGATCTCGAGAATGTGGACGCAGTGCATTTTTATTACAGCTGGGATACTGCCATCTCTAACAGATTCCATAAGCCCATAAAAGCGGAGCGCAATGGAGGTACTTGGGAAGCTGTGATTCCATCAGATGAGAGCCTGCCTGTTACTGCGTTTGCGAATGTTCTGTATAAATCTCACAGTGGGAAAGAGGAAGAATCACAGAGTGGCGAGACTTATGTGTTTGCCATTACTTCACGTTTTTACAGCGAGCAGCTTGAAGGGCTGAGTGATGACACGTTTACCAAAGAAGGACGCCAAGTGAAATTCGAACCTCAGTTTGCAGAATTCCCTAAGGATAACTTAATATGGGCTACTAAGGCGCGAGATAAGTCGATAGTCACTTATAAGTTTAATGACTATGCTCTCGAATTCCCTAAGGATAAGAAGTTAAAGTTTTTTGTAGATCCAGCGGGTGAAGAACTCACCTTGTCTGTGTCATTTGCATCTCAGAAGCACCTGATCAAAGATCAGAATGAATTTAAAGGGAATGTGACGATATCTAAGATCTTCAATGAGCCTGGTGATTTTACAATTTCGCTTGCTGAGCTAGTGAAAGAAGTCGAGGGAGAAGAGATTCAAAAAATAACTTCATGGCGTAATGTGTCTACCATGCAGGTGAGCCTCAGGAAGAATTCTTCGCGTGAGTATATCGATCTATTAGACGGGAAGTATCTCGAGCGTATCGAATGGGTAGACTAATAGAAACTGCTATTCCCCGCGCCAGATGTCAACGATGTGCTCGGGGTGGAAATTGAGCTCTGCACCAGGTGAGAGAATCTTGGTATAGCTAGGCTCGTTATCGAGGAAGCCTGTTAGGTAGTCTTTGTCAGTAGAGGTGATGACGACCCACATGTGTTCTGCATCGAACGACTTCCCTTGAACTTTGAGTGGTTTGGCGTAGTGAAAGATGAGTTTGACGATGTCACCCTCTTGGACATTGAATCGCTCATCGTCCGCTGGAACAGGGTGTTCCAGAAAGCCCTGATCCTGCCAATTATCTAGTTCGACAGGCTCGAGCTCGTAGCCCTCTTTTTCAAGAGATGCGTATGGGTATTCGTCTTCGCTCACAAGGGCTATTTGTAGTTGGTGATAGTCTCAACGAGAGCTGCCACATTCTCAGGTTTTGCGGAGGGAAGGATGCCGTGGCCTAGGTTGAATATGTGGCCATTACGTCCTTTCATGGAGTCTAACAGACGTGTTGCTTCAATAACTGTGCGCTCAGCAGTGCCATCAAGAATGGATGGGTCGAAGTTTCCTTGTACCGCGATCCCTTTAGGAAGCTCAGAGTGGAACTTCGGAAGGTCCACTGTCCAATCAACGGAAAGGGCTTTGGCTCCAGCTCCAATGAGTGCGGTGGAGTGGTGTGCCATTCCCTTTGCGTAGATAATCATCGGGTAGTTATCTGGCATGGCGTCAATCACACGGCGCATCCACTTGACGGACATTTCTTCGTAGTCGCAGGCTGAGCAGAATGCGCCTGCGGAGTCGAACATCTGAAGCGCATCCGCTCCGTGAGCGATCTGCATAAGGAAGAGGTCAATGAGAGCTGTAGAGATTTTCTCCATGAGCTTTTCGAAAAGTGGTCGATTTTCGTAGAAAAGGTGCTTGAGGCGTGAGCAATTTTTAAGCGAACCTCCTTCAGTCATGTAGGCAGCGAGGGTCCATGGAGAACCACCGAAACCTAGTAGAGCCTTTTCATGACCTATTTCCTTACGGATCGATTCAAGTGCATGGCCCATGTAAATGAGTTTTTCAGCGGTACCCATTTCATCGAGTGCGTCGATTTGAGCTTCAGTCTCGAGGATATAGTCCATGCCGATACCTCCGCCTTCACGGAAATGGTAGGGCTGCCCCATTGCTTCAGGGATGACGAGGATGTCAGAGAATAGGATCGCAGCATCGAGGTCATAGCGACGCAATGGCTGCATGGTGACTTCAGTCGCTAGCTCTGGAGATTTCACCATTTCAGTGAAGGAGTAGGATTCCTTTAGCTTGCGGTATTCTGGGAGGTAGCGGCCAGCTTGGCGCATGATCCATACGGGTGGACGCTCTAGTTCTCCGCAGTTGGCGGCGGTTAGGAATCGTTCTCTGCTGTTCATAATGGTGTTTAGAAAGGAAAAAGTGGTGAGGATAAAGGAAAAAGTAATTTCGAATTCCGAGATGTGAATTCGGAATGGGCTGAGTTGGGCGCTTTAAGGGTTCTTTAGGAGCTTCTTACTCCCAGATCATGTGTTCCATTTCGAGGGCGCGGGCGCGTTTTTGATAGGACTCAGTCTCTGGACCACCAGACGCTGCAATTTTTTTTGCGACTGCGACCGCGGCGCGGTAATCTTTATTTTTTTCTAACAATGCAATCGCTTTGAAACCGCATTGGTAGAACCATTTCCACTCTTGTTGACCGTCGGCAGCACCTAGGTTTTCTCGATTGATCACGATATAGTAGGAATCGAGAGCAGCGGCGTCATTCCCCATGCTTTCGAGGGTTTGTCCTTTCATGTAGTTAATTTGATTACTCCAAGATAGAGGTAGGCTGGGGTGTTTAAGTAGCTGGTCGTGGATGGCTACAGCTTTAGCATATTGTCCACTATCTTCGCTTCCTTGGGTGTGGAGCGCGGTTGCTAACAGGATGCCAATTTCTCTTTGTTGGGAGCTTGCTGATGCAGGGTCATACACTTCATGAAGAGAAATTTTAGCTTCTTCTGTGCGGTTGACGTCGAGTAGCAGGCGCGCTTGTTGAATACGAGCTTCAGTAGAGAGGGTGGACTTAAGACCGATTACTTTCTCGAAGAGGTCGATACTCTCTTTTAGAGCTTGGGGAGTCCCTTCTAGTCGGGCAGCAGTCCCGGCATAGTAGTAGCAGAATGGGACGAGCGGGCTATCTGGTTGGTCTAGTGCAATTTTTACAAGCAATTGACGTGCTTTGTTGTGCTCGCCATTTCGGTAAAGGGAGATGCCTTGTCGTAAGCGAAATTCTGCCGCGTCTTCATTAGTAGGATAAGTGTCTAAGAAGGATTGTGTAGCTTCAACCGCAGCCGGCCAATTTTGCTTAAGTTCAGCTAACTGGTACCTAGTGCGTGAGTATTCAGTGTATTGCTTCTCTGAAAGAGTGTCTCCTTTTACGGTGTCTAACAGGGCTGTACATAATACTGGGTCAAGAGGTGCTTGGGTGGCACAAATCGAAGCTAGGGAAATGCGTGCATCGACCGCTCGCTCGTGATTTGGATTTTTTAATAGGAAATTAGAGAGGGCTTCACGCGCATTTTGGTGTTTTTGGTGCGCCATCCAGAGAGCTTTCTCTACCTCGAGTTGAGTACGTATGTCTTTGTCTTTGATCTTTGTTTTTTGGGCATCAAAAGCAGCTAGGTTTGAACTGCGGAGTGCCGCGAGACCTGCATTGATGGTCGCATATTTAGCAACGTCGATATTGTTAGAGTGTGTTGCTAGTTCAAATGCATTGAGGGCATCGGCATAGTTTTCAGCCTCTACGCTTAGTAGGCCTGCGATGAAGCCGGCTTTAGTTTGAGCTACTGGGCTGAGTGTTACTTGTTGTTTTTTTACTAGGTAAGCAAGAGTGCGGAGTGTTTGCAGGGCTTGGAGCCGTTGCTGTAACTGAAGTTCGATCTTTGCTGTTTCTAGAATAGAGCTTCCAAATAGTGGGTGTAGAGGATATGCGAGCCTATATGTAGATAGGTCAAATTGCGCTTTAGCAAGCGCACCAGGGGTGTTGAGTCGGGCAGTGTGCTTGGCGTAGTAATAGAGAGCTGTAGATCTGAGGTTTTCACTTACAGATTGAAGAGTGGCAGCACTGGGTAGTGGTGGAACGATGAAATTTGAGTCCCTTTGTTGAGATAGGATTGAAGGGGCATCGAGATCTCTGCCTGCCCATCTCTCTAGTTGTTTATAGAAAGGGTCGGTTGCTGATAACTCGTTTGATGACCAGGCACTGAGACGTTCAAAAATAGGGAGTAGAATAGGTGTATCTTGGCGCTCACTGACAAAAGAGAGTAATTCTCCGATTGCTTCTTGATCTGAGCCTGCTGCGTGTTGGGCGTCAGCCAATCCTAGTAGAGCGAACTGATAGAGGCGAGGTGGAATGCCTTGCTCATTCTCGAAAAGCAGCGAATACTTAGCAATAGCGTCAGGAAAATCTTTCTTTGCAAAGGCTAGCTTGGCTTCAAGTAGAAGCTTAAGAATACTGGATTTTTCTCCATCAGGAACGCTCGCGATCATTTTCTGGGCATTCGCGAGCTCGTTTTTTCTAAGATAAACTTCTGAGAGCGTGGCCGTGGCTTTCAGCTTAGTGATGACATCCTTAGAGTTACGAGCCTTAAGGAAATTTTTAATAGATTCGTCTTCGAAACCCAATGCTAATTGGAGGCTAGCTAAGCTTAAAGTAGCCGCGTCTTGATAGATCGATTGGCTGTCTAATAGTTTGAAATACTCGATAGCCTCCATGTATTTTCCTTGTGCCGCATAGGCTTGAGCTAGCCAGAAATTTCGTTCTGGGTGATTCTCAAAGAACTTACTCTTGAGTGTTTTAAGGGCGGCTTCAGGTTGATTTGCGCGGACCTGAGCTTCTGTAAGTCGATAGAGAATTTCTCGGTTCTGAGCATCTTCTAGACCTTTGATAGCATAGGCATCTTGGAACCGGCTCACTGCTAGCTCTGGGAGCTGGTCTGCCATAGCTTGCAGGCCTTGTTGATAGGTCTTAATTTCTTCCATATTCGGGACCAAGACAGGAGCCGATTGCTTCTGTGCTGATGCAGGAAGAATTAGTATGAGAGTTGTTAATGCTATAGCTGACAAGCGCATGAGTGGCTAAGCTACCGCTGGAACTATAGCGGGTCAATGCTGGGGATCGTTTTCAGTTGTCAGTTGATTCAGTTTGCAAATGATAGGAGATATGGAGATTGAGCCAATTGCGAGAGTTGAAACATGCTATGTCGAAAAGTTTGGTGTGCCTCGTCAACCGGGACTGGTAAAACAGTCATGGGGGCGAATCATTTTTGAAGATAGCTACAGAGGTGAAAACTTTATTAGAGGTATAGATGGTTTTAGTCACCTATGGTTAGTATTTCATTTCCATTTGTCTATGCATCAAAAGGGGAAGGGGACAGTACGCCCCCCTCGACTAGGAGGGAATGAGCGCATGGGGGTGTTTGCTACTCGATCACCTTTTAGGCCAAATAATTTAGGATTATCAGTAGTGGAGTTAGTGCATGTCAATCTGGATCATCCAGAAGGGCCGGTGTTAGAGATCCGAGGTGCTGACCTCGTAAGCGGAACACCGATAATAGACATTAAGCCATATATACCGTTTTGTGACTCGGTGGCTGGAGCTGTGGGGGGCTTTGTCGATGGGGCACCCCCGAAATTGATCGTGGAATGGGAAGGTGAGTGTTCTTTGCCGAATGCGAGTAAGGAGCTAGTGGAACAGACTTTAGCTCTGGATCCTCGGCCCGCGTACCATCAAAATTCTGAGAGAGAGTACGGCTGTCAGATTGATAGTTATGAAGTCCGCTGGAGAGTAGTTGAAGGTGTGGTGTGTATTTTCTCTTGCGAGCGAACCTAAGGGGATTAGTATTTCGCCAATGAAAGCAGCAAAATGGATTGCAGTAGGTTTAGGAGCACTGGTGGCATGTCTAAGTACTTCATGTGGTAGTCTCCCAGAGACTGAGAAAAACCTTGGTCCCCAAAGTGAGTATAGTTCGATCCCTTGGAATCGCCAACTTCCAGGTGAAGGTAGTGCTGGCTTAGGTGGCTTTAGCGGTACTCAGTAATCTCTATAGCTAAAAACTTAGAGCAAGCTAACATGTATCAGTTGGCTTGCTCCAACATTGTTGTAGCGTTTGGCTCTAACTAGCTGTTATAGCCATGCGGGTTCTGGCTTTGCCATTTCCAAGCGCTTTCGACCATTTCATTAAGGCCAAGTTCTGCTTGCCAGCCGAGTTCAGTCTTAGCCTTCGCAGGGTTACCCGTGACTTCTGCAATGTCTCCTTCACGGCGAGGTCCAATTTCGTATGGGATTTTATGGCCGCAGGCTTCGCTGAAAGCCTTTACCATTTCCAACACTGAGTACCCTCTACCAGTACCAATGTTGTATATATGGATACCGCTACTGTTCGCTAGTTTTTCAAGCGATTTCACGTGCGCTTTTGCTAGGTCGGTGACGTGAATGTAGTCACGCACCCCTGTTCCGTCTGGAGTATCCCAGTCATCACCAAAGATGACGACTTTTTCACGGATACCGGCAGCGACTTGGCTTACAAATGGGAGCAAGTTGTTAGGGTAGTTTGGATCTTCGCCTATTTGGCCAGAATCATGCGCTCCGACAGGATTGAAGTATCTGAGAAGTGCTACACTCCAATCTTCAGCTTTGGCTGTATCCATGAGGATTTGCTCCATCATAGCCTTAGTGTGGCCGTAGGGATTAGTTGCGCGGATTGGTGCGTCTTCCTTCACTGGGATTTCATCCGGATCTCCGTAGACTGTAGCTGATGAGCTAAAGACAATTTTACGGACATCATGTTTTTTCATAGCTGAGTATAGATTGAGGGAGCCTGTGATATTATTGGTATAATAATCTAAAGGTTTCTCAACCGATTCTCCTACGGCTTTTAGAGCTGCAAAGTGAATGACGGAATCAATAGTAGGGTGCTGGACGAAAACGGAATCGAGGGCAGCAGAGTCTAGTAAGTCGACTTTAATAAAAGTGATAGACCGACCGGAGAGTTCTTGAACACGCTCTAGAGCCTCAGCGCTAGAGTTAATAAAGTTATCGATGAGTACTAGTTCGTGCTCTCCCTTAAGAAGCTCAATGTTAGTATGAGAGGCTATGTATCCAGCTCCACCGGTGATAAGGACTTTTTTCATGAATTTACGAGGGGTGATTAGAATCGATCAAACAGTTTGACCGCTTAGCTTTCTACTTTTTCTTCAAGCTTTTTCTGAAGTCGCTTGGAGAGGAATGGGCGGAGGAGTCCGTATACGAGGTAAAGTGTAAAGAGAAGGGTCGGGGTGTACCAGCGAGTCTGTTCATACATAATGAGCATTATAAAAATGGCTCCTAACACGACTCCCCAGAGTGAGCCTTTTGTGCGCCAATCGACTTTTTTAAAGCTTGGGTAACGTACGTTACTGAGCATCAGGGCTGACAGCCCAAGCATTACCGCGGCGAGGACGTAGTTCCATGCGCCGAGATTGAGATTATTCTGAGCATCTCCTCGATAGAGGTGAATAATTAGGAAAGTGATGGAAGCAATGAAACCGGCTGCCATTGGAATAGGAATACCTCTGAAGTCTAGGTTGTCGCCTGGTTTTTTTGGGAGATTAGCTAGGCAATTGAAGCGGGCTAGTCGCATTGCTCCACAAAGTAAGTAGATAAAGGCAATGGCCCAGCCTAGCTTAAAGTTTCCAAGTTGTTCTGATAGAGGGAAAAGTACTGCTTTTGATACGAGTAGTGCTGGAGCCATACCAAAAGAAACAACGTCAGCTATGGAGTCAAATTCTTGGCCAAATGGAGATTCCTGGCCACCGAGTCGTGCAAGTCGCCCATCTAAGAGGTCGAAAATACAGGAACCAAAAATAAGCATGATCGCTTGCTGGTAGAAAGTATAGGCTTCTTTAAATTCATCGTGCTGCATGCCTTTAAAGATTGTGAGTACCGCAAAGAAGCCGCAACAGAGGTTCCCAGCTGTCATTAAGTTAGGCAGTAGGTAGATCTTAGGTTCCTCGTAGGGATTATTCTGTTCCTCGTGGCTCATGTCAGCGCAACATAGCCACATTTGTTCGGGAAGAAACAGTGGAAAATGTGTGGGGATGTGATTAGCTTCTTTCTCATGGCTGAGGCAACGACATCAATGGTGGATTTATTAGCGGCATATCCAGGTGCGCGCAGAGCTCTTTTCTCGCGTTACCATATTGGGGGGTGTAGTTCATGCGCTTACCGTGATGACGAGACGCTGGCAGAAGTCTGTGAGCGCAATGAGATCGGTGTCAGCGAGGTTATCGCTCATGTCTTGCAAAGCCACGAGGTGGATAAAGGGATGTTAATATCACCTACTGAGGTCAAGGCTATGATAGACGATGGTAAATCCTTTGTCTTTATGGATACCCGTACTCGGGAGGAGCATGAAGCAGTCGCGATTTCAGGATCGGAGTTTATGACTCAAGAGCGGCAACAGGAGCTTTTTGGAACGTCTAAGGAGGACGATGTTATTGTGCTTTATGACCACACTGGTGGGCGAGTCCTTGATACTTGCGCGTGGTTTCAAGGGCACGGGTTGAAAGGGACTCGAGGGATGACTGGGGGGATTGATGCTTGGAGTAATGAAGTGGATAAAAAGATTCCGCGTTATCGACTAGAAATGGATTAGTGGGTCCAATCTGAGTTAATGAGTTCGTTGTAAATGACGATCTTTTCGGGATGCTGTTTTCTAAGGTTGTTACGATATTCCTCTATAGCGCTCTTGCGGCGTGTGGTTTCAAGAGCTGCGACAATTTCAGGTTTGAGTTGCTCGTAGTCCACCCGTTCTGTGGGGAGTTTATCGGTTATCTCGATAAGGTGCCATCCAGTTTCTGTTTCAATAATTTCTTTTCGATGGAGTGGAAGTGAGAATACTTGCTCAGCGAAGTTTTTTGGTAGGCGGTCACGTTGCATCCATTTGAGTTCTCCCCCTATCTTATTATTTCGCGCGTCGGCACTATACATTTCTGCGATGTGAGAGAATTTTTTAGTGGAGAGTTCTCGTTTAGCTTTCTCGAGTTTGGTGAGGGCTTGTTCTTCGGTGTGATTGAGTTTGGATAGGAAAATATGCCGAGCATTAATGCGCTCCGGAGTAGAGAGTTCTTTTATGTGGTCGTGGTACCAAGCATTTGCTTCGTCATCACTGACTGCAAGACCGGGCGCTATTTTACTAGCTATATATTTATTTTGTTGGATGCGGGCGGCTATCCGGTATTCGAGTTCCTTTGAGTCTTTAAAGCCGAAGCTCTTCAGTGTTTCAGCCATTTGCTCCGGGGTGGAGAAACGGCTAGAAAAGCGCTGAATGGCCGAAGTGATTTCAGCCTTGCTGACGGGGAATCGGTCGTCATTGAGAGAGACTTTCTCTCGTAGAATGGAGTGATCGATGAGCTCGTCGAGAACTTTCATCCGGAGTTCAGATCGCTCTTTTTTGGAAATGTCGATCCTACTACGACCACTGCGCCAGAGGAATTCATCTACTCCGTAGTCTACTTGAGAGAGGTAGATGGGAACGGTGAACACCCGAGCGACGATGCCACGCTCTTGATCTAACAGCATTTTACCCTCTTGGGAATTTTGAATTTTGTTTACTTGCTGTTTGAGTGGGCCGCTGAAGAAGACGAGGTCGCAAACTAGGTAGAGCATGAGTACTGACCACGCGAAGAGACGTACGACAAATTTTTTTCCCATTTTCATCTAAGGGAAATCTAGGTGGCTCGACACGAAAAAGCCACACAACTTTCGCTGTATGGCTATTTGCGAAATGTGTGAAATAAATGCTAGTTTACAGCTACTGCTTCTGCGCCAGTTTCTCCAGTACGGATACGGATAGCTTCGTCTACTGTGGAGAGGAATACTTTACCGTCACCGATCTTGCCGGTGTTAGCGCTCTTGACGATAGCTTCAGCAACAACTTGGGCTTGTTCGTCGTCAACTACGATGTCGATTTTAACCTTAGGAAGAAAGTCTACAGTGTACTCGGAACCACGGTAAATTTCAGTGTGACCTTTTTGTCGACCGAAGCCTTTGACTTCAGTCACTGTCATGCCCTGTACGCCTACTTCAGCGAGAGCTTCTTTCACTTCTTCGAGTTTGAACGGCTTGATGATTGCTTCGATTTTTTTCATAGCTTAAAAACGTTAGTCTTGGATTGTGGTTAGCAATTCTTGTGCCAACTTTTTTATAACTCAAGATTTCAGTTGAATACCTATAAGTTAGGGAAGAGAAGCTGTGCTTGCAAGAGTAGAAAACTAGATTGTGTAGAAGTAATCAGCGCAGGATGTAGCGGGCTCCTGGGAGTTGCTGTATGAGACGCTTCATTTCTAGTTTGAGAAGTGTTGAAATGACTGTGGATACTGGGAGTTGTGAATGCTCGACAAGTGTGTCGATGATAGATTCTTCTTTGCTTAAGAGTTGAAGGATTTGTCGTTCGGTTGAGTCTAAAAGTGAGCTAGGGGTGGAATCTGGCTGCACCTCTAAGTTTGGGTGGAGTGGTAGCGTCTCAAAATCTTCAAGAATATCATGAGCGGAACTCACTAAAGTCGCTCCATCTCGAATAAGTTGATTGCAGCCAGCCGAAGTCGGGCGATCAATGGGGCCTGGAATGGCGTAGATGGTCTTACCCATCTCAGCGCCGAGATTAGCGGTAATAATGCTTCCTGACCACTTTGGGCATTCACATACGAGGATTCCAGAGGACCATGCGGCTACTATTCTGTTTCTCATCGGGAAGGTTTTTTTGTCAGGAGCTGTGTGGAGTGGAAATTCGCTGATTACAGCACCATTGCCATTGGCTATTTTTTCAGCGAGTCCCATGTTTTGCGGTGGGTAGAGCTGGGCTAGTCCGGAGCCGAGTACGGCAATCGTGCGTCCTTTTGCTTTGAGTGCGCCTTCATGGGCGAATGTGTCGATCCCGCGAGCTAAACCTGAAATGATCGTGAAACCGCTGCGAGCGAGCTCTGATGAGAGTCGATCCGCTGCGCTTTGACCATAATGAGTGGTTCTGCGTGAGCCGACAACGGCGATGGCGTGTTTATCCTTAACCGTGATTTCTCCCCAAATGTATAGCGCGAGTGGAGGGTCATACATGTTTCTCAGTGTATCAGGATAGTCTTGTTGGTCTTGAGTAAGGATGGTGATTTTACGTTCCGCGCATTCATTGATCTCAGCTGTGAGGTCGATGTGGCTTTCCCATTGATTGATAATTTTTGCGGTCTCGGGGCCGATCCCTTGAGCTTGGGTGAGTTGGTTTGTATTGGCACGTAAGATAGCTTCCGCGGATCCGAGGTTTTCCAGTAATCTACGCACGCGTATAGGGCCGATTTTCGGTAGCATGTTCAGAGCGATGAGTGCTTCACGAGAGTTCATAAACGACAATAAAAGAGATTTTGTTAGAATAGGTTGATCTAATATTTGGGCAAGAAAAAGCCGCAGGCGAATCTACGCATGCGGCTTTCGAGAGTTTGTTTGAGCGAGTTTTACTTCTTGTAGACAGCGTCTGGGTCGAAGGTGAGTTCTTCGGTGAATGCAAGACCAGCTGGATCTTTGCCTGCTGTGAGGTCTACTTTGCGGTAAAAGCACGAGTTTCTGCCAGTGTGGCATGCTCCTGCGCCTTGTTGATCAACGTAGACGATGACTGCGTCTTGGTCGCAATCGGTACGAATTTCTACGACCTTTTGTGTATGGCCAGAAGTTGCTCCTTTGTGCCAAATTTCCTGACGGCTACGAGAGTAATAGACGACTTCACCGATCTCTAGAGTCATTTTTAGTGACTGCTCATTCATATAGGCCAGCATGAGCGGCTCTTTGGTTTGGGCATCCATTGCAACGCAAGGGATGAGCCCATTTTCATCGAACTTAGGAGCGAATACTGGCTTTTCTTCAACTGCTTTTTTGTCTTGGCGATCGCCAAATGTGATTGAATCAGACATTGAGTTGGTGATTTATGCAGCCGAAAGGGCGAGTCGTTCGTCAGATGCGAGAATCTCAGTGAGGCTGTCCCAGCCATTATCAGTCTGTAGATTGAATACACGAAGGTAAAGGCTGATGAGCTGAGGGTCGAACTTCTCAACGAGTGTGTCTACAGCAGCTTTGAGTTTGTCCGCATCAAGTGTCTCTGGGAGATCACCATCAACAGAGCCCTTGCCATCGTGTTCGATCTCCATCGCATCGCAGAATGCAACTAAGAGCTCTTGTTGACCCTGCATGAAGTACACCTGAAAGAGGTGTTCTCCAATCATGTTGCTGGACTTCAGCTTAAGAGTCTTGTGTACCCATGCAATTTGCTCAGCTACAGATTTTTTTTGAACGAATACAGGACGCAACTTGCGGTCATTAGCAAGAGTGGCAATGGTGTGTTTGTAGAGATCGCGCTCTTCATCACGCATCCACTGGAAAAGGTCGCTGATGATGGATGGCTTGATGGTTTGGTAAATTTCGTATGCTTGCATAATCGTGAAAAAATTCTGGAGCGCAGTGAAGTCAGCAGGGCTCGATCAGTCAAGGCAGTTATCGCCAGTTGGTGATGATGTCTGAAACAGTGTCATCTTCACCCTTGCTCCAAATTAAAACCCTCTTGCCGACAATATCTTCATCTTCATCGTCTAAACCGAGGCTCGGAGGTGAGATTGTGCTGTCGAAATTACTATCTAGGATGATTTCAAAATCTTGCTTGAAGGCATTTTTTAGATCATCCACATTGCCAGTAGAGTCGCGTAGAAGTCCGCCTCTGCCATTTTTACCTTCGGAAAAGCCTTCGAGAAAGTTAATGCCTTTGATGTTATAGTCTAGATTATCTTGAGACCCCTCAAGCTCTGATAAAAGAGTTATGACTTCGCTAGAGTCGAGTTCGGTCTCATCAGAAATTTCAATAGGGTAATAGCCATATTCCTCGTAAAACCTATCGATGCCTCTTTCTAGGGCCACTGTCATTTCACGGTTTTTTTCAAGGTTGCCACTTTTGACTACCTTATTAATTACTGGGAATGCTATGGCGGCTAGGCCAGCGATGATAGAAATGACGACGAGAATCTCTATAAGAGAGAACCCAGAGCGTGAGCTTGTAGTAGATAGCTTCATAGTTTTCATAGTGTGTCGCGTACACTAGAGAGTGGTTTTTCTGGCGTCCAAAACTTTTTTAGGGAAATCCACATAAAGCGACTTAGCTTGACTATTTAAGCGTGTGATTTACTTTGTAGATACAACTTTTCAGGTGGGTATAACTTATGTTTTTGAAAAAAGAGATTCCCACCTCTGCGTGAAACGACTAGCGTGTGCCGAAATACATGAAAATCCAAATAGATAACAAGCAAATTATACGGGGGTTCACTCTGGTGGAGCTGCTCGTAGTCCTTGTCATTATATCCGTTTTGATGGGGGTAGGAGCTTCTGTGATGAAGAGTGCTACTACTGCTCAAGGAGTAAGCACTGCTGTGCCGATTGCTGAGGGGGTCTTTAACGAAGCAAGAACCTTAGCGAAGAGTAGAGGCCTGCACACGCGGGTGGTGATCCCATTCGGAGCTGATCAGGATAATCACGATAAAAACTTTCGTTACCTAGGTATCGTGGAGCAAGAAGTGAATTCATCGGGTGAACCGCAATATAATGGAGACTCCGCAGTATTCAAAAACCGCTTGAGTTCTCGAGGTAAGTCATTGCCTGGTAAAACATTTTTTAATGCGAATCTTAGCTCTCCTATTAATCAGGAATCGTATCAAATTCCTGGTGAGAGTTCGGCAGTGCAATGCTACTACTATGAATTTAATGCGGAGGGCTATTTAGTTGATGCTGACTCTACGAGTGGTCCTTCGGGTTCTGTAGTCATTCAGTCAGGCCGCATGGCGCCGCATGATACACAACCCAAAGCTTTAAATTCAAATAGTCGAGACGCAGGAGGGTTCGCTATATGGAAACGTGGAAGTACTTCAATTTATCGCTCAGTGGATCAAATTCCAGAGCTTACAGGAAACCCAACTTTCTAGGGATTATGAAAATTACTAAGCATGTAAGTAAGGGCTTCTCATTAGTAGAAGTGGTAATCGCAATCGGGATCGTAGCTATTTTGCTTACGACCTTTATGGCGGTGTTCGGGCCAGCTCAGCAGAACATTAATCGCGCCATTGGTGTCTCAGATGCAAATCGTTTAGTCTCTACACTGGAAAATGAGATGGCGGTTCTGCGGCCGGGAGAGGAATCTGAATATGCGGTTGCTGGCAGTTATGGGTCAGCATTTGAAAAAGCATTTCAATGGATAAAGGATTCTAATGATCCAGCGAAGGCTCTTGTTATCTATCAGTATCAAGCTCAACCGGATGAGACAAATAGTGATGGGACGTTGGCGGCTATTGAGACCTCAGAAGCAAGTAATGATTCTCTCCTTCCAGGTAAGGATTATATAACTCAAACTATTGCCAGAAGAGTATCCAGTATCACGGGGAAATTTATTCAGGATGAATTACGTCCTGGCGTGGTAAAGGGGAATGTGTATGTAGCGCGTATGACCCAGTTGGTAGATTCTGGAGGAGAATTAAAAGTTGGTGCCCCGGGAGTGATTTCAAACACTGATGGCGGGGGAAATGCTTCAGATAGCTCTGATTATGATGACGCCCACATCACATTACAGGTCGAGTTTTTCCAGATGCCTAATAATTTGGCGACCTATGTGACAGGTGGAAGCTGGGATTTTGATCAACTAGGAAGTCCTGTCGCAGTCCATAATATAGCAGTAAGAAGATAATATTTTATGAAAGGATTACAAAAAACACGTAAGGGTTTCACCTTACTTGAGCTGATGGTCGCTGTGGCGATTACCACAGTGATTATTGCTGCACTTATTGGCATGACACGCATGTCAATGGATGCTTGGAAGGAAAGTTCTGATAGAGCACGGGCATCGAGACTGGCAAAGGAGAGTCTGGAGGTGATGGCGAAGGACTTTGAAGGTATGGTTTTACGATCTGGTAATGAGTATCAGTGGCTATACACTCAAATGGACTCAAATGTAGAGCGAGGTCCAAATAATGCTGAGATAGCAAACCCACTAGATCTAGCTTTTTTCACGGCAGCTACAGACCGTTACGATGGAGAAGTAGGTCCAAATAGTTCTAAAGATAATGGTGGAGATATTTCTACTGTGTTCTACCGACTCGTCTATAAAGACCAGCTTGGGGGGGATTTTGAGGTTTATTCACTTTATAGAATGTTAGTGAATCCGGATGACACTTTCCAAGAGTACTTAGCGCTGAAGAAATCAACCACTGATGCTAATGGTGAAGAAGAGGATGATGATACAGGTTTGGAGGATAATGCTCCTGATTCAGGTATTGTGACTGAGTCTGAGAACTTTTTGGCTGAGAATGTGTATAATATGACCGTTACTTATGTTTTCGAATATAAAGATGATATGGGTAATTCAGATGCTACTGATGACGAAATTAGACAAGTACGTGTGCCTATTACTCTCAATGGTGATGTCAAAAGCCTCAGTATTACTGGTAGCAGTGTGATACTGAATGGAAGTTCTTTACTGAAGGAGCAGATTATGACGGGTGATGAGATTGGTGATATCGCAAGCCTCGTCTCAGTTGAACTCGGAGTCTTGGTTCTCTCTGATTCAGCGATGAATACTCTCAAGCATAAGAGCTTTTCGTCGGACAAATTTAATGCCTTCGTGAAGGAGAATAGCCACTACTTTACGAAGTCAGTGATTTTACCTCGTCCATAAACGAGAGAGGAACATTTTATTCAGGAACGCTCAGCAGATCGCTGAGCGTTTTTTCGTTGAGATCTAGGCTTTGTGTGGCGCCGTCTAGTATGTTGTCAGCGAGAGTGTTTTTCTTAGCCTGCATTTGCTGGATACGTTCTTCTACGGTTCCTTCGCAGATTAGTTTATGAACCATAACTGCTTTGTTTTGACCGATTCTGTAGGCTCGATCTGTGGCTTGGTTCTCCGCTGCTGGATTCCACCACGGGTCGTAGTGAATGACGGTGTCTGCTCCAGTAAGTGTAAGGCCGGTTCCGCCAGCTTTAAGTGAGATGAGAAAGATTTCACCTTCTCCTCCTTGGAAACGTTCAACGAGGCTTTGTCGATCCTTCGTAGCACCTGTCAGTATGAGGTAAGAAATTTCCTGCTCAGTGAGATGTCGCTCGATGATTTCTAGCATCGAAGTGAATTGTGAAAAAATGAGAACGCGATGGTTTTCCTTTCGTAAGGTCTCGATCATTTCGATGAGGTAGAGCATTTTTGCGGACTGCGCTTGTGCTCTAGTTTGCATTTGGTCACTTTCAAAGTTAAGTAGAGACGGATGACAACAGATTTGCCTGAGCTTTAGTAATGCATCTAAGAATACGATTTGAGCCTCGCCTCCACGAGCAACAATTGCTTGCCTGACTTGTTTGTCCATAGCGGCGCGCACAGTTTCGTAGAGATCTTTTTGATCAGAACTAAGTGAAATGGTGTGGAGTATTTCAGTTTTTGGAGGAAGCTCTTTAGCGACATTATGTTTGGTGCGTCGCAAGATGAGTGGACCGACTTTTCGGTTGAGCGAGTCACGTTTGGCTTGGTTATTTTGCTTCTCGATTGGTGTTCGGTAATTCTCATTAAATGCGGATCGCTCGCCTAGCAGTCCTGGCATGAGAAAGGCGAAGAGGCTCCAGAGTTCCCCTAAATTATTTTCAATGGGGGTACCTGAGAGGCAAAGCCTGTGAGTAGAATGAAGCTGGCGAATCGCCGATGAGACCTGTGCGCCTGGGTTCTTGATGTGTTGTGCTTCGTCCAGAGCGATGAGGTGGTAATGCTGGGCTAGGTGGTGCTCAATGTCTCGGTGAATCAATGCATAGGACGTGAGCACAATGTCATACTCAGGGATGCGAATAAAGTCTCTGTGACGATTACTCCCTTGGAGTATGAGTACAGTAAGAGATGGGGCGAATTTTGCTGCTTCACGCTGCCAATTAACGACAACTGAAGTCGGAGCTAGAACGAGTGTGGGCTTATTACTGGAGCGACCACTTTCTTTTTCAGTGAGTATATGTGTTAGAGCCTGTAAGGTTTTTCCTAAGCCCATGTCGTCTGCAAGGATTCCTCCAAAGTTGTTTTTGGTGAGAAACTGCATCCAGTAGAATCCGTGTAGTTGATATTCTCGTAGGGTGGCTTGGAGGCTCTCAGGGACTGCGACTGGTTCTATTTTTTCTGGCTGTTGGATTTGTTCCGCAATTTTCTGAATGTCATCAGGGACAAGGAGGGGTATGTCTTCATCATCAGTGAGTAAAGCGGCTTCGAGTGTGCTCACTTTAATGGGGCCGTCAGTGAATTTGTAGTCTAATAAATGACCTAGAGTTTTGAGCATATGTCGGAAACGACCGACGGGAAGGGCTAAGCCCCGGGCATCGGGCAGAAAGATCATGAATTCTTGGCCCTTGGGTAAACCTTCGGTTACTTCGAGGAAATTGTTTGCTAGTAATGCGGCTAGTATGGGCTGAATCTCGAAGGTTTCCCCATCGATTTCAAATCCAGCAGAGAGGTTGAACCAGCCCTTCGCTTCTTCTACCATTTCAGCTTTCCAAGTTTCAGCGCGGAAGATGAGCGGCTTTAATCCCACATGTACAGAGTACTGTACTTCCCAGTCTCTTGCTTCTAGCGCAGGTGTGGCTTCATGCCTGAAACGTTGCCAGTAAAAGTCTGGATGCGGCCATTGCTTATTATCTGGGGTCCATATCTTCCCTGTATTTTCAACCGATAATCCCTCTTTCATCCACTTGGGTGTGCTATCCCATTTGTTTTGTTTTGGCGGCTTGGGTGGATCTTTAGGGAGTAGGTCGAGCGCGTAGAGACTCTGGAGCGCTGTCATTTCAGACTCTCTGTTACGTGCGATTTTGCCTTCTGCTGTGACTATGGGAATAAGAAGACCTGATGGTTCTAAAGGTACTTTGTGATTACCATAGATGGCATAAGCATGAGCATGGATTTCTTGAGCGCTTGTTTGTCCTGTGGATTTTTTTCGTTCAATACGAAGAAGGAAAGTAGGTTGAGGGCGTTCGGCATGAGAATTACCGAGAGATGTTTCCTTTTTACCAGTTAGAGCTGGAGGTGTGCTAAGGCTTTTGCCCTGCTCAACTGCTTCCATGTGTGGCGTCTCACCTAATGCTATGGCTAGCCTCTCGCCTTTTTCTAGATGACGGAGAGTCGCGGCATTGTGTTCACAGTTTGATTGGACTGCGCATGAGCAGGAGGCATCTATTTGAATGGCCTCATCCTCTATCCACAGAGCAATAATGCTTTCATGCTGGTGGCCATCTGGTGCTTGGACATAGCTGACAATTTCAAGGTCACCAGTTTCTAAGGTCTGAGCTGAAACTTGGCTCACTTTTCGCGAGCGTGAGAGTTTGCTGCCAGTTTGAATGCTCGCTGAACTGAAAATTGGAAGCCATTGCTCAGTTGTTAAAAAGAGTGCAATGGATTCAAGCGACAGTGGCGAGCTCATGTCTAAAGTGTTTAAGTGAACTTAGCCAAATAGCAATCTGAAGCTGGTCTTTGACGCAAAAGAGCGGCAGATTCGCATCTGCCGCTCTCACACCTACGATCCCAATCGCTATGGATTGTTATATTATTTAAGCTTCAACTAAGCCGTCCTGAGACAACTTTGGTATTGGCTTGTCTATTTTTCTCAAACTTTTGCGCATCTTGGCAAGCGCAACATTTTGTAATTGGCGAATTCTTTCGCGAGTAACGCCAAATTCGAGGCCGACTTCTTCTAAAGTTTTTGGTTTTTGACCATCAAGACCGAATCGAGCATCGATGATACGCTGCTCTCGTTCGTCGAGTATGTCGAGCAAGCCGTCTAATTGGCCGTGCATATTTTTTCCTTCGAGTGCGAGAGCTGGATCAATTGCGCTTTCGTCTCCAATAAGTTCACCGTATTCGCTGGTTTCACCTTCGTGGACAGGAGCGTCGAGCGATGCTGGGCGCTGAGCCGCTTGTTTAAGCATTGCTAGTTTTTTACGAGGAATACCGAGTACTTCTGAAAGTTCGCTATCAGTTGGGTCACGTCCATATTCTTCAGCAAGCATGTTTGTAATGCGGCGCATCTTGGAAATTTTATCGACCATGTGGACGGGGAGGCGGATAGTCTTGCTCTGGTTCGCTAGTGCTCGCTTGATGGATTGCTTGATCCACCATGAAGCATAGGTGCTGAGTTTGCCTCCTTTTTCCGGGTCAAAGCGTTCTACAGCTTTCATAAGGCCTATATTGCCTTCAGAGATTAGATCAGAAAGTGGTAGGCCATAATTGGAATAATCCTGCGCAATTTTCACCACAAGACGGAGGTTCGCCTTGATCATGTGTGTGCGTGCCTTTTTGTCCCCTAATTTGATTTTTTCAGCAAGTTCGACCTCTTGTTTAGGGGTGAGGAGATCTGTTTTAGAGATTTCCCTGAGGTAGATCTTGAGTGAGTTCTCGCTGTCGTTTCCTTTCATGGCCTTATTTTTTCTATTGGTTGCAATTCCTAGCAGGTGTCGGTTAATCGTTTTAGTTGTCGACTATTTGCTATGGGTTGCTGGTTCATTGGGTTAAGCGGAGCATCTGGACTAATTTGTTTAAAAAAATCAAATTGTCATTTTAATTCCGGTTTCTGTAGATAAGAGGGGTGAAGTGCAAATTTTGTTCTCAGTTTTTTGCATTTTTTATAAAACAGTCGTATATTTCTGGTTTTACTCATTGATAGTTAGGTTTATGTTCGGGGTGTTTTTTAGAATAAATTGTGGATTGCGTACGTGCGGCTAAGATGGGTTGAGTTGTTCTAACCAGTGATGAATGAAAAATTTCTTTTCGTTAAAGTGGAAGAGGTCATCAGAGTTTCCAATAATGGGTCTGAGTGTTGTGGGTAGTTGGAGTGTGACGAGAGTGAATACGATCATCCAGACCTTCAGGTGATGGGTTGATTTTATGCCGAGGTGGAGAGCTGCTTTGGTGATTAGTTTGAAGCTAAAGCTTAGGCAGATGAGCCATAGCGCTAGGCAGAGGAATCCGAAAAAGGCGATGGAGTCACTCGATGTAGAGAAGAGCCAGGCCACGGGAGCAAAGCCAGTGAGTAGAAGGCTTAATAGAGCTATGGCACAAAGTAGGAGCCCTAGAATAGTTTGGAAATTTGCTCTGATGCCTGATAGGCAGCTAAAAATATAGAGGCTAGGGAGGCAGATGAGTGCCCCAAAGCCCAATCCGAGTACTATTTTCAATGGAGCCGCCCAAAATTGCGTACCACCACTAAATGCTCCGACGACTAGCCCAAATATGAGCAGGCAAAGTGTACTGAGTGCCATGAGTGGTTTCCATGGGAGAGAGTGGTTCTCTTCCATGGTGGCTAAGAGGTCGAGAGGTCTTTTGAGGAGAGCGCTAACTATGAGTGAGAAGTTGAGTGGCTCGGTAATGATCTCGATATTTTCAATATCCTGGATTTGGGGTGATGCTTGTTGGTCATAATCTGACGCTGTCTGAGGAGTTGGGTTTTCATTGTTAGTTTCCATGATGAGTAGGTTGTGGTTATTAAAAAAAGTGGAGAAAGCTGTGCCAGACGGTTTCGTAGAATGTGCCTCGGAAAGGGTCATCTCTGAGAAAAGCAACTTCTAGGTTAGGGCTGCCGAAAAATGGGCGAAGTACCCATGATAGCTGCGCTCCAACAAATAGATTTCCAGCGATCCATGCGAGAAATGTGGTATGCGCCGATTTCTGGGTTTTGCAGAAGTGTTTGAGAAAGCCTAATAAGCTGAGGTGAGCAACGATGCCCGTATAGGCGATGATGAGTGTGTGGCTGAGCAAAATTGCAGCGTGAAAGTCTTCAGCTGCTAGATCGCTTGTAGCTGGGGCGTGGGCAGCCATTGCTATGGTAATAGGGCTCAAGGAACCAAGAATGATGGACATCGTTGCAAAGCCAGTGAGTAAGAACTGAACGCTTTGACGCATACTTATTCCGCTGTTGAGTACTTGAGCTAATAGTCCATTAATCAGACCATTAACGGCAAGGGTGCAAAAAATCAGCAAGGGGAGTTTAAGTGCCACATAGCTAGCCATGCCCCAGCCGTGCCAGAAGCCCATTGAGAATCCATAGAGCCCACAGCCTACGATGATGCTAGGGATGGTGATGGCTAATAGTTTAGTAGGCTGATTTATTAGTAAGTTAGTAAGTAGCCTATGATCCCCTCTACATAGTGATGGGAGTACTTCTTTGAGCGCATGGATAGATGTATGGCAATTCCTCATTTCTTACTGCCTCGACTCTATCGGGGGATTGTGAAAGTTTGATGAAGCCTGTGTGAATTTTTCCGTTAGAAATAAAAAAGCCGCAACGGAAGTCCGCTGCGGCTTTTTTTGAAGTTGCTTGAAGCTCTTAGTTACTTGATCTCGGATTTTCCGAAGTAAGGAACAAGAGCTGGTGGGATAGTAATGGAGCCGTCCGCGTTCTGGTATTGCTCGATGAGCGCTACGTAGAGGCGTGGGAGTGCAGTGCCAGATCCATTGAGGGTGTGACAGAAGTGGTTTTTTCCTTCAGCATCCTTGAAACGGAGGCGGAGGCGGCGGGCTTGGAAATCGCCAAAACTAGAACAGCTAGAGACTTCTAGGAATTTATCTTGGCCAGGAGACCATACTTCAATGTCGTAGGTTTTAGTGGCTGAAAATCCGATGTCTCCAGTGCATAGCTCGATAGTGCGGTAATGTAGACCGAGCTTTTGGAGTGCTGCTTCAGCGTGTGCTGTGAGCTCTTCAAGTACCTCGGCGGATTTGTCTGGGTGGACGGCTTGAACGAGTTCGATTTTGTCGAACTGGTGCATACGGATGATGCCTCGGTTGTCACGACCAGCAGATCCAGCTTCACGGCGGAAACATGGGGTGTGAGCTGTCATTTTGATCGGGAGTTCGCTTTCTTGAAGGAGTGTTTCGCGAACGAGGTTAGTTACAGGGACTTCAGCTGTAGGTGCGAGGAACATAGCTCCGTCTTCGAGACCGTACATGTCGTCTTCGAATTTTGGTAGCTGGCCCGTACCTTCCATACAGTGCCGGCGGATGATATGAGGCACGTTGACTTCAGTATAACCGTGCTCTTCGGTTTGTAGGTCGAGCAGAAAATTGATGAGCGCGCGTTCGAGCTTAGCTCCTGAGCCGCGATACACCGCGAATCCTGAACCTGAAATTTTCGCGGCAGCATCGAAATCGATGAGTCCGTGATTTTCAGCTAGAGCTACGTGGTCGAGAGGTTCGGCGATGTTAGGTTTTTCTCCCCAGACTCTAACCTCTGGGTTGTCTGCTTCATCTTTACCGATTGGGCAATCAGCGTAGGGCAGATTAGGAATATGCATTAAGAGGTGGTTTAGGCGCTCAGAAACAGTGTCCGCTTCCGAGTCGAGAACTTTGATTTTTTCTCCAATGACTTTTACCGCTTCCTTTGCGGTTTCCGCTTCCTCATTTTTACCTTGGCCCATGAGTGCCCCGATTGCTTTCGACGAGATTTTACGCTCAGCCTGAAGGTGCTGCTTTTGAGTCTCTACGGCACGACGGCGTTCGTCGCATGCGAGGACTTCGTTAATGAGGTCTTGAGCGTCACCACCTCTGCTTGTGAGGCGTGCTTTAACTTCTTCTGCGTTGTTGCGTATTTCTCGGATGTCGAGCATGGTGCTCATTTACATGCTGATCGCTAATCGGTCAATCGTATGCTACTGGGCGTCTGCATTTAAAAATGATTGCTTAGATAGCTCCGCGTATTTTCCGCCTAGAGCGCAGAGCTCATCGTGGGTTCCTGACTCGATGATTCGGCCGTGGTCGAGAACGTGGATGATGTCCGCGTTCTTGATTGTAGAAAGTCGATGAGCGATGACAAAGGCGGTGCGTGTGTTCATCAAGTTGTCTAAAGCTGATTGGATGAGCTTTTCGGTCTTACTGTCGACGCTAGCAGTTGCTTCATCTAGAATTAGAATGGGTTGGTTTTTTAATAAGGCGCGAGCAATCGAGAGGCGTTGTTTTTCACCGCCGGAGAGTTTGATTCCACGCTCACCCACATTGGTGTCGAGTTGCTTTGGTAATACTTTAATAAATGCTGTGGCGTTGGCTGAATCAAGCGCTAGCCAGAGCTCTTTATCGCTAGCGTCACGTTTACCTAAGAGAAGGTTTTCTCGGACAGAGCCGTTGAACAGGAAAGAGTCTTGAGTAACGTAGGCGATATTTGAACGGAGTGCTGGCTTATTGAGAGTGTTGAGCTCATGACCATCAATGGTGATGGAGCCGTTGTCGTATTCGTAGAAACGAGTGAGAAGGTTGACCAAGGTAGATTTACCCGCACCAGTAGAGCCAACGAGAGCAATCGTCTGGCCTGGAGTTGCTGTGAGAGAAATGTTGTGGAGAGTAGGGATGTCATCATAACTGAAGGAGACATTCTTATAGTTGACTTCACCTCTAACAGGGGTGGGGAGGAATACACCTTCATCGGCGTGAAGTTCGTCTTCTGTGTCTAGGATCTCGAATACCCTTTCCGCAGCAGCTTTGGATGATAGAGCCATTTGGTTTAGACCGTGGAGCTTGGTGATTGGCTCGTAAAGCGCCCACATGATAGTGAAGAAATAGAGATAAATTTCTGTTCCAATACTAGGGTCTGAAATGATTCTCCAACCTCCGACTCCGAGTACGAGGGTGTAGCCAATGGAGTTGGCGAAGCTCATGCTAGGAGAGTAAATTGCCCAGTAGCGCATTACTTTGAGTGTGGCGGTGCGGACCTTATTAGAAAGTTTGTTGAAACGGATGAGCTCATCTGCTTCGGCCGCGTAGGATTTGATTTGGCTGACGCCAGCGATGTTATCGGAAAGGAGAGAGTTCATTTCTCCAGTGTAGCGTTTGACATCACGATGGCGGTCGCGTGCATTTCTAGAATAAATAGTGGCGCCGACAATTAGGAAGGGGATGGGAGCTAGAGCCGTGAGTCCGAGGATAGGATCTTTCCAGATAAGGAAAGCGCTGATGCCTACAATTTGTAGGATGGCAATGAGGCCTTGTTCTACACCGTCAATGAGTAGCCGCTCCATAGATGGAACGTCTTCCGCAACGCGAGTCATGATGTCGCCGGTTCGGCGTGAGTCGAACCATTTAATAGGGAGGCGCTGGAGTTTTGAGTAAAGCTCAGAGCGGAGGTCAAAAATGGCTTTTTGCTCAAAGACGTTGTTGATGAGGATGCGGAAGAAGTTAAAGAGATCGCGAGCGAAAAATGAAGCAAGGGCAATTAGTGTATAGATGATAACTTTGTGAATGCTTTCATCTTTATATTGTTGGGATTTTAGGTCACGTTGTTGGGTGCGTATAGCGTCAGCTGCGGCTATTCCCGATTTCTTTTCTACTTTGTCAGCTAAATCAGAGAGTTTCTGTTCATCTGCATATTCCGCAATGACTTCTTTGTAGACCCGGCCAGACATTTCCGAAAATATCGGGAGCATGACGGTCATGAGAATGGCGCAAAGGAGCTGAGTAAAGGCTAGTTTTGGGTAGCGACCGTAGTACGAAAAAATGCGGCGAATTGTTTTCATCAAGAAGATGCAAATGTGGCCAGAGATTGCAAAAAAGTAAAGCTAAGCGAGAAATCAGTGAATTTTAGAGTTGTCGAGTGACGGTAATGCCAACTAGTGTCCGAAGTCTTACATAAATCCTACTTACAAAAACCGCACAAAAAACACCTATGGAAAAAATCTTTGGAATACTGACGGCAGTCGTCTTGGTACTTTCAGTTTGGATTGGCTATAAAAATAGTTCCAAGCTAGATGATCAGAAAGAAGCTCTTCAAAGTGAAGAAGCTCGCATGACTAATAATGAGACTGAGCAAAAAGATGTAAAAGCTAAGATTAAGGGCGAGCAGTCTGAGATTGAGTCACTAGAAGCTCAAAATCAAACAGCGAATACTGAGCTGACATCACTCCAAGGTGATATTGATGAGCTCAAGTCACAAGTCACTGCCAAGAAAGCTGAGCTTCAAACTGTAGATGGTAAACTAGCAGCTTCTAAAGAGCTTCGTGAGCAGATTTCAGATTCCGAAGACCTTATCCAGCAAGTACAGTCTAACCAAAATAAGATCGCTCAACTGAAAGCGGACATTGAGACTGAAAAGTCTAGTCTTGAAAATGTTGTTCAAAGTGCTGAGCAAGCCGAATCAGTGCTCTCAGCCAAGACCGAGATTGTTGAACACCGAGCTTCAGGGAAGTCCTCTCCAAGTCTGAGCACCACTGTTCGTGGCGTCTATGGTACATGGGGCTTCGTGACACTCAATGGCGGTAATGCTCAAGGTGTGACTCCTGGTTCTATTTTAGATGTGCTTCGCAATGGTGAAGTGGTGGCCAAGCTTAAGGTGACAACTGTAGAGCGAAATCGCTCCGCAGCAGATGTCATCCAAGGTGATTATGGTGCTAGCGTAGCTCTTAGGTCTGGAGACCGAGTTGTAGCTGAGAAAGCAGCTCAGTAAGGGGGAATACGAACCGAAACGAATAACCGAATCGAATTATGAAAACACCTTTATACGCCGTCGCTGTCGTCGGCATCGCTGCATACGGAATTTACGCTTGGACTGGAATTGCAAAGCACCAAGACGTTGTCGATCAAACCAATGGCATGGATAAAGATAATATCCGTCTTGAAAATCAAATTGATCGTCTCATTGCAAATTACAAAGACGAACAAAGTAAAAAAGTCGCAGCTAACGGATCCTTAGAGGCTACAAAGGCTCAAATTGATGCAAGATCTGCAGAGCAAAAAAATGTAGCCAAAGAGCTCTCAACTCTTGATTCTTCTCTTGCTTCCAAACTCGAGCAAATCGCTGAGATGGACAATGTGATCGCAGAAGCAAAAGCAAAACTAGGAGATGTGGATGTCAATAATCTACCTACTTTTATTCAGGGGCTTAATGATAGTAAGAAGACTTTAAACCGTGAATACGAGGAACTCCTGATTGCTGCTGAAGAGGCCCAGGCAAAGCGTGATATGGCACAAACCAAGATTCAAGAGATCATCAAAAAGGAATCTGAGCGCGATGCTAGTCTTGCTCAAAATAGTATGTCTTCCCTAATTACTGCAGTGAACCCTGATTGGGGTTTCGTCGTGATTAAACCTCATCCACAGGTGGAAATCTCTTCTAATTCACAGCTTATGGTAGTGCGTGGTACACGTCCATTAGCTCGTCTCAACATTAGTGCTATTGAAGCTAATCGAGTGATAGCGGATATCGATTTAGGTAGCCTTGTTGAAGGTGCTCGACTTCGTGCTGGCGATCGCGTGATTCTAGCTAGGCCTAATATGCGTTAGTATCAAAAATCATTTTCTAACGCGCCATCCTCATGAGGTTGGCGCGTTTTTTTTCTAGAAAATCTGAGAGCTTGGCTGTCTACCAGGTGTTATGCTATACCTGTTTTGAAAAGATATGGATGAAGTACTAATTAAGCAAGGTGGGGAACCCGTGATGCAGTTCTCGGTAATGCTTCAAAATCGGGCCGGAGCATTGGGGTCATTAGTCCGTTTGGTGAGAAGTGCGAAAGTTGAGATTATTGGGATCAGTATTCAAGATTCCAAGGATGCGACAATCGTTCGGATGTTAGTGACTGATCCAGATACGATCTGTTGTCTTTTTGCCGAGAAAGGTATCGCGTACGCTACTTGTGATATGGTGGTGATTGCACTACGTGAATCAGGGATTGGACTGGGTGCTTGCTTGGAGGCTTTGATGGCAGCGGAAACCAATGTCGATTTTGCATATTCGTTAATGGCGCACCCTGACAGGCAGAGTCTAGTTGCCTTGCATTTGGAAGATTATTCTTTTGGTATTGAGGTGCTAAATAACGCAGGTTTCAAGGTGCTTTACCAAGAAGACTTGTCGCGTTAGATCCTCACTATGCAGTGTGTTTTATCGAGTGAATGCGCCATTCGGTATAAGAGATTACGTCACCAAAGATGAGGAAGCCTTACTTAGGTTGAATTACGCAGAGTTCTGGCGAAATTGTTGCTTGTCTGGTGCGTTGACTTAGTGAATGGTCGCACTTGTCTATGAATGAACAAATTTTACAGTCCGCAGCTGCTCAAGCTCGCGGGTTAGCGATTGATGCAGTTCACGCGTGTTCCTCAGGTCATTTGGGTCTTCCACTTGGCTGTGCGGAAATCGGTGCAGTACTTTTTGGTGATAGCCTTAACTTTAATCCAGCTGCTCCTAAGTGGCTGAACCGTGATCGCTTCATCCTTTCCGCCGGTCATGGTTCCATGTTTATCTACACGTGGCTTCACCTCAGTGGTTACGCAGTTTCTCTGGAAGAAGTGAAAAACTTCCGCCAGCTTCACAGCATTACACCTGGTCACCCAGAGTTTGATGAAACACCAGGCGTAGAAGCAACGACTGGACCACTTGGTCAGGGTATTGCCAATGCAGTTGGTTACGCTCTCTCAGGGAAGCGTGCTGCAGCTCGCTATAACACAGCTGAACACACTCTCTTCGATCACAATGTCGTAGCCCTCGCTGGTGACGGCTGTATCCAAGAAGGTATCGCACGTGAAGCGATCGAGTTTGCGGGTCACAACGGACTCGATAACTTGGTTCTTATTTACGATAGCAACGATGTAACTCTCGATGCGATGGCTGACGTTTCTCAGGGAACTCAAGCTGAAGCGTACTTTAAGTCACAAAACTGGAATGCGATAACTATCGATGGTCATGACCTTACTGCAGTGAAAAGTGCAGTGGATGCAGCAAAAGCGAATTCTAACGGTAACCCGTCTGTGATTATTGCGAAGACTGAGATTGGTCGCGGTATCCCACAGGTTGCAGGAACTCAAAAGGCACACGGTGAAGGTGGTGCTGGTTTTGCCGCTGAAGCGCGTGCTGGGCTAGGTCTACCTGAAGAAACATTTTTCGTTTCGGACGAAGTGCGTGCATTTTTTGCAGCAAAAGCAGAAGAGTCCGCAGTAGCTTTGTCTGAATGGCAGGCAACATACGATGCATGGGCATCAGCTAATCCAGAGCTAGCTGAAGAGCTCAGCAATGGTGTGGCTAAAGCAGTTCCTTCTGATCTTCTCGAGCGTATTCCTGCATTTGGAGCAGACTATAAAGGTGCCACTCGTGCAACAGGTAGTGATGTGATCAACATCGTTGCTAAAGAAGTTCCTCAGCTCCTTACTGGTTCAGCTGACCTTTTTGGCTCAACTAAGAATTACATCAATGACGGTGGCGACTTCTCCGCGAAGAATGCAGCTGGTCGTAACATTTGGTTCGGTATTCGTGAGCACGCAATGGGGGGAATCCTCAATGGTATAGCTTACGATGGTCTTTTCCGTGCTTCTGGCGCGACATTCTGTGTCTTCGCAGATTATCTTCGCCCATCTATTCGTATCGCAGCGCTAGCTAAGCTTCCTGTGACATACATCTTCACACACGACTCTGTGGGTGTTGGTGAAGATGGTCCTACTCACCAGCCTGTGGAAACAGTATCTGGCCTGCGCGTGATCCCTAATCTTGATGTTGTACGCCCTGGTGATCCAGAGGAAGTTGCTGCAGCGTATGCTGGGGCACTTGCTCGCGTTGACGGCCCTACAGCTCTTATTTTCACTCGTCAGGGAATTCCTAATAACAGCGATGTACCTGTAGAGATTCGCCGTGAGGGTGCTCTCAAGGGCGGCTATGTTCTTAAGAAAGAAACTGGCGACTTGAAGCTTATCCTTATGGCTTCAGGTTCTGAAGTTGGACACATCGTCGAGGCTGCTAAAGAGCTAGGCGAAGGTGTTCGCGTAGTTTCTATGCCATGTGTTGAGCGTTTCGAGCGCCAGAGCTGTGAGTACAAGAAGAGCGTTCTGCCTTGTGAGTGCGTTAGCCGCATCGCTATCGAAGCGGGTGTTTCAGGTCTCTGGCATAAATACACCGGCTTTGAAGGTAAGGTTTTAGGTATCGATCGTTTTGGTATCTCCGCACCTGGAGACGTGGTTATGAAAGAGCTCGGTATGACTGCTGGTCACGTTGTGGCAGCAGCTAAAGAGCTTCTTGGTTAAGCATATTATCCACAGTTTTTAGTTGGCTCGCTCTTCTCGAAGGGCGAGCCATTTTTTATCTGCAACTTTTCTAAAGTTGCGGGTTTTACTCTATGAAAGGGGCGCATGAGATGCGCTATCAAATAGTTATGAAGATTTCTCACACAGTTCTTATTTTAGGTATATTGTCCTCAACAGTTGTATGTAGCCAAGAGTTAGAGGATGGTGAAAAACGGCCTAGGAATGACGTGGATTTTATAGAGCGATTTGACACTGATGGTGATGGCCTAGTCTCAGCTACAGAGCGTGAAGCTGCTGGTGAGAAGAGAAACGGCAAGCGTCCACCTAAAAAGGGAGAGAAAAAGGGGCCTCCACCAAGGGGGGCAAAGGATGAGGAGCGTCATGAGCACATGCTTGAACGTTTTGATGAAGATGGCGATGGTGAGCTTTCTGAAAAAGAACGTGAGGCGGCAAAGGAAAGTTTGCTTTCTAAGTGGGGAGATCGAGGGGAGCGGAAGCGCCAACATTTACTCGAAAAATATGACGCTGATGGTGATGGCGAGCTTTCCGATGAAGAGCGTGCCAAAGCCCGAAAATCTTTCGAGAAGCGTCGCTTGCTGACCAATGAATATCTAAAGAAGGCGAAAGAAAAGTTCATGGCTGATTTTGATTCTGACCTTGATGGGGAGTTTAATGCAGAAGAAATGCAGGAAGCCAAGAAGCGTTTTTCTGAAAAGTCGCAAGAACTTCGTAACGAATTAGTTACGAAGTATGACAAGGACGGAGATGGAAAGTTATCTGAGAAGGAACGTGGAGATGCGCACGCTGCCGAAAAGCACGAGTTGCTAGAACGGTTTGATGTCAATGGTGATGGAGATCTCAGTGGTGAAGAGCGGAGAGCTGCGTTTGATGCGATGTTGGAGGATGAGCCTTATCGACTCCTGCATATGATGATTGGTAATATGCGTAAAGAGAATGACGAGGGGCGAGAAGGACCGCCTAGACGAGACGGTCCACCACGTCAACGTGGACCTCAGCCCAAGCCTGATCAATAATCTAAAAAGTTAAGGAGCTCTCTGCGGACTCCTTTTTGGATAATGTGCTGATAAATAGAGAAAAAGCACGGAAGCACTCATTTGACGGTTGCGTTTTATCTGAACATAAGGAAAGTCCGTGTGAGCCAATTTTCCAATTCTAAAAATCACATGTAGTTATGAGCGATTCCAGATACCGCATTGCTATCGGCGCCGACCACGGCGGAGTAGAACTTAAAGACGCCATTGCGCGCCAATTAATGGCCCAAGGGCATGAAGTCGCAGACTTCGGTACACATTCTAACGATTCTGTAGATTATGCAGACTACGCGAATGAAGTAGCGATCGAAGTGAGCCAAGAGCAATTCGATTGCGGAATCCTCTGCTGCACCTCAGGTGTTGGCGTGAGTATGGCTGCAAATCGATTTATCGGTGTGCGTGCAGTCAATGTGCAGTCAGTCGAAGACACGAAAGTGGCGCGCGAGCACAATGATGCGAACATCTTATGCCTCGGTCAGAAGCATGTGGATGAAGTAACAGCTCTCGCTATGGTAGAAGCTTTCCTCGACACAGAGTTTGAAGGCGGCCGCCATGAAGCACGCCTTATTAAGGCATCCGGCTCAGCCATCGCGGCTAGTGATCCGGATATTTTCGCTGCCATTCACGAGGAAGGCCTTCGTCAGCGCAACAATATTGAACTCATTGCTTCCGAGAACTTCACATCTCGCGCTGTGCAAGAAGCTCAAGGTGGGCTACTCACAAACAAGTACGCAGAAGGCTATCCAGGCCGCCGCTGGTATGGTGGTTGTGAAAACGTAGACGTTGTCGAGAGGATCGCTGTTGATCGTCTCAAGGAACTTTTTGGAGCTGATCATGCTAATGTGCAGCCGCACTCTGGTTCACAGGCAAATACAGCGGTTTATTTCTCCGTACTTAAGCCAGGTGATAAGATTCTTACTATGGATCTAGCACACGGTGGCCACCTTACACATGGCCATAAGGCAAACTTCTCAGGTAAGTTCTACGATGTCACTCACTATGGTGTGAGTGAGCAAGATGAACGCATTGATTATGATGCACTTGAGAAAGCAGCAGAAGAGCTCAAGCCTGCACTTATTACCACTGGAGCATCAGCATATCCTCGTGAAATTGACTTCGAGCGCATGGGGCAGATTGCTAAGAAAGTTGGCGCATACCTTTTCGTAGACATGGCTCACATTGCTGGCCTTGTAGCAGCTGGGGTTCACAATAACCCTGTGCCTCATGCTGATTTCGTGACTTCTACAACTCACAAGTCCCTTCGTGGTCCTCGTGGTGGTGTGATTCTTTGTAAAGAAGAGCACGCTAAGAAAATCGATTCTACAGTTTTCCCAGGTATTCAAGGTGGCCCACTGATGCACGTCATCGCAGCTAAGGCAATTTGCTTTGGTGAAGCACTTCTTCCTGAGTTTAAAGATTACTCAGTGCAAGTAGTGAAGAATGCTCAAGCCATGGCAGCTCGTTTGAGTGAGCTCGGTTATCGCATTGTATCTGGTGGTACAGACAACCACCTCATGCTAGTGGACCTTCGTCCTAGTGGTATTGATGGCTCTATCGCTTCTACTGCTCTAGATGAAGCGGGTATTACAGTGAACAAGAACTCCATCCCGTTTGATACAGCGGGTCCATTCAAGCCTTCAGGCATCCGTATTGGTACTCCAGCTGTCACTACACGTGGAATGAAAGAAGATGACGCAGTCAAAGTAGCTGACTTTATCCACGCAGCGATCGAAAATCGCGAGGATGAAGCAAAGCTCGAAGAAATTCGCGAAGAGGTATACGCATTTAATCGCGCATTCCCGCTTCCGCGTTAATTTCTAAGGTATAGTATTTTTGAAGCCCTCAGCTAAGTAATTGGCTGAGGGCTTTTTGTTGTTTCAGTTAATAAAAAACACCTTGTCTTAGCAGAGAGAGAGGAAGTGTTTACTGAAATAAAGATGAAACAACTGTTTACTCAGAGGGTGGATTTTCTTCCACTACTTCATTTTGCTCTTCTACGACGACGACTTCTTCTGTGCGAGTGTCTGAGGTTTCTGTAATGACGATTTCCTCTTCTTCTGGTGAGACCAGTTCGTGGAGCTGTTTTACCCATTTTAGGGTATTATTGTGTCCGACATTTGCCTTGATATGACTCAGCATGCGACTGGCTGCGCCGAGCTCGTCTCCGGCATCAAAGACATCGAGTTCCATTTGCCAGAGGAGATTGGGCTTTTGTATTTCTATAAATTTAGTGTAGGCTTGAGACATCATATCGCTCTTCATGCCTATGCGTTTGTTGTTCTTGTCTTCCTTGTCTTTAGACCAGTGTTCTAGCATGAGTTCCTCATACATAATACGTTGCTTCCATGCTGCTCGAAGCTTGTCAGCTTGTTTATTCTCTCTGTACGAGGGGAAAATTATTTTCTCGTAGACGTCAGCTACATCGAGAGGCGTAGTTGGCCAGTCTTTGACCGTGTAGGTGCCAAATCCGTAGGTTTTTGCGAAGATCGAGCTTTTCACGTCTTTTTGGAGCAGGTCCTCAAAACCATCTAAGGTTTTAGCATCTGCATAGATGTTATCGATCGCGGCTTTCGCTTTTGAGGCTAGAGCAGCGACAGGTTTCTCCTGTTGTTCTAGCTGTGCAGCTTCTATAGTAAGAGTGAGCCAGTTGAGCTGGTGACGGAGTGCGCAGCGAAAGCCAGAATCGGAAAAACGTTCTTTATTTTTGTCGCTAGATTTCCAGTTGCGAAAGTCGCTATAACTTTTTCCATTGTCTGTGAAATTTACTTTTTCATAACATTTCAAATAGAAAGCAAGAGCATCGCTATCAGAGCTCATGGCGGCTCGGTAGGCTTGATAGGCGGCGGATTGGCGCTGAGTCATAGCCTCTTTACCTCTATGAATCATGAAATCAAGCTGCTCAGTGAGCGCTTCACGGTCAGTTTCACTGAGAGTATCGGCGTGGGTGGTGAGTGTTAGTGTGCACACGGCCACCAACACGCTCGGGATGAATAGGTGTTTGAGCATGGGTTGGGATCAATTTATCGGCTTACTGCCAGTAGGAGGTTGGCAGTAGTCCAAGCTATCGATGCCGAATAAAGCTGGCGAGGCAAAAATTAGGCAAGCTGTTGTAAGCTAGCGCGTATGCGATAGCCTTGGCGCTCTGGGCGGGTGCCTACTTTTGCTAGCCAGTCGATGATATCCGCTTCTAGCTCTTTGCATTCCTCATTCCAGTTATTAGCTTGTTTGAGGATGCAGACACATTCTTCAACATTGCTAAAATAGACATCTATAGCACCTGTTTTTTTGAGTTCAAAGAGCTCGTCTTGGAGTTCCTTGAAGAACGCGAGTTCGTAGCCGTCGCCAGCATTGCGGGCTGCCCGCTCGAGTGAAATAGTTACGGGTGGTGCCATTGGTGTAATAGCTTTGGCAATTTGCTCATAACCAATACGACCGAGCATATGCGAAATACGCTTGTAGAGGTCTTCTATTTTGAGGACTCGGAGGCTACATTTATTTTCAAGATAGTGAATAACGCCTTCATAAATATCTTCGGTAAAGGCGAAGTCGTCTTGGTGGGCGCGCTCGGCCGCTTGAGCAATGGCTTTACGAATCCATTGAGTAGAATAGCCTGTGACTTGGTAGCGCCCGACTTGAAGAACGGGTAGGTTGCCGACGATGCAGATCATAATTGAGGTGGGTTAGTCTTTGAATAGGGGGCGTTGCAGAGCATTGCTGTGGGAGCGATTCTCAAGCTTCTGGATTTCTCTGATAAATTCTCCAACGTCTTCGAACTGTCGGTAGACAGAGACGTAACGGACGTAGGCAACGGGATCGATGTCATGGAGTTTATCCATGACCTTCACGCCGATAATGTTCGATGGGCATTCTGAGAGATGGTCTTTGTGCAGTTCGGCGAGGATTTCTTCTACTGCTCGGTCGAGCCTGTCCATTGAGACTGGGCGTTTTTCACATGCTTTTACTAGACCGCGCAGGAGTTTTTCGCGGTTGAGTGTTTGGCGAGTCCCGTCGCGTTTTACTACGCGCAGCTCGGTGCGCTCAATTTGTTCGTAGGTAGTGTAGCGGTAATGGCACTGCAGGCACTGACGACGTCGGCGCGTAGTCGTCCCGTCCTTCGACATACGAGAGTCGATGACTTTGTCTTCGAGGGAACCACATTGAATACAGCGCATAGTGAAAAGAATGATTGCTGTCGGCTATGGGGCACTAATTAGCGCTTGTCTATGTCAAAAATGACGAAAAAAATCATGTTTGTTTCATAGTTAACTTACCTAAATTAAAAGTTTTAAAAGGAATGGATATGTCCACACCTTATTCACAAAAAATAGCTGAAAATTGCAAAATAATCAGTCTTGGCAAAAGTTAGCGGAGGTGCATAGTGCCGGCGCAATGAGCGAGCAGCCGACTAAATTGATTGAGAAATCTGAAACAGTTTCCATGCGTCAGGATCTGATGGTGTTGACAAAAGTTCGCTTGAATATTTTTGTCTTAATTACTGCCTTATTCGGCTTTTTACTCGCCTCTAAATCCATCGCTGGTGGCTTTAGTTTCGGGACGCTGGATTACTGGAAACTTTTCCACACATTGCTGGGTACTGCCGCCGCGGCCTTTGGAGCAGCGGCTTTTAATCAGCTGATGGAGATCGAGCAGGATAAGCAAATGGGTCGTACTAAAAATCGTCCACTTCCAGCTGAACGTATGAGTGTGACGACGGCCTTTGTGATTGGCTGGTTGCTTTCAGCCTTCGGGGTGATTCACCTGGGAAATACAGTCAACGTGGAGTCAGCCTACATTGCTGCTGCTACTATAGCTATTTACGTTTTTGCCTACACTCCTATGAAGCGCCAGCATTCAGCAAACACCTTGGTGGGTGCTATTCCTGGCGCGACTCCACCAATGATTGGTTGGGCAGCGGCAGGTGGAACATGGTACGGGTGGGAGTCATGGTACCTTTTTGCGATTCTCTTCTTTTGGCAGCTTCCACACTTTGTTGCTATCAACTGGTTTTGCCGTGAGCAATACGAAGATGCGGGTTATAAGATGTGGTCCAATGGTGACGTGAGTGGAAAGAAGACCGCTAAGCTTGCGCTGATTTATAGTTTCGTCCTAGCGTTATTGGCACCGGTGGCCTGTCTTCCGGGTGTCGATATGGCGACTTGGCCATGGGGGATTGGTGGATTTCTTGCAGGCATCTACATGTGTAAGCTCTCGGTTGATTTCGGGAGGATTGGAGACCGTAAGTCGTCCCGTAAACTGTTCTTTTTCACACTTCTTTATTTACCACTGGCTTTGACTCTTCTGACTCTGAGCTGGAACTAACACATTCTAATTTTATCTGATTGATGACTCCAATTTCCCAACTTGAACCTGCAGATCGTGACCCTAAAGCGATTCGCCGCACTGTTCTCATTTTAATAGGTCTAATGATTGCTGGTGGTGTAATCATTTGGAATAAGTATATGGACCAACAGAAGCGTGACCAAGAAGAGGTCATCGCTGGTCGCTCACCTCGTATTTCACGACTCACTAAGAATTTCGCGGCGGTCTGTCAGGACGGTGAAAGCCGTGGTCTTGACGATCTTGATGGAAAAGTCTGGGTGGTTGCACCAGTTGTTCCCAATCGACCAGAAGAGAATAAGATTCAGCTAGCGAAGATGCAGGATCTTGCTGAGCACTATAAGGATAGGGATGACTTCCACCTCGTGTGTATTTCTGTAGCAGACCCTAATCAACACGGGTTTGAAGAACTCGCTAAGATGGCCGAGTCGGTGAATGCTGATATTGATCAATGGTGGTTTATGGCTGCGGAAGAAAAGGCTGTGATCGGCTTTCTAAAAGACCATTTAAAAATGGCGCATATCAAGGAACGCACCGGTGAAGATGCAGAGAAACTTGGAAAGCACGACATACCCGCGCAGCTTCGTGTGGTTGACCAAAGCCGCCGAGTGCGTGGCGAGCACCAACACTTTGATTTCGATTTTGCGCATTTTAAGACTGAGCAAACTAAGAAGGAAATCGAAGATAACCCTAAGCTACTGGACGACCAAGCCGCCGCAATCGCTGCTGATCTATATCTCAACATGGACGAGCTATGGACTAAAAGGATGTACAAAGTGATCGATTACACCTTCGAGGAAACTGAAGTGGATGAAGATCCCAACTACATTAATGCAATTATAGTCGTGGGGGTAATTGTCGGATTCATTGTGATTATGGTTGTCCGCTTGCGTGTCCGCAAAAATGGGTAATAGTCCGAGTAATCAATTTATATCATGAAAGACAAAACTAAAATTATCCTTATTTATGTGAGTGTCGGAGTTCTCTCAGTGGTGCTCATTAGCCTATTTATGTGGATAGGGGCGCAGCGAAATGCTCAGGCAGAGCAGAGCGAAGCGAAGCGAAATGCGATTGTTATCGAAGATGTGGTGAAACCACTCACGCAGCTCGATAAACAACTCACTGAAGATCTCAAGGGAGTGAACCAAGACGGTGAGGAAGTGAGCCTTTTCGACCTCAAAGGGAAAGCTGTAGTTTTTGCTCAGTTCTATAGCCGCTGTAACATGTGTCTTGGCCACAATAAGACTATTATGCAGCAGCTTCATAATGATCTCAAAGATAACCCAAATGTTCACTTCGTGACCGTTACTTTAGACCCAGATTTTGATTCACCGGAGAAGCTTGCTGAAGCGGCCAAGGTATGGGGAGCGGATAGTGACTCGTGGTGGATGCTGAATGTGTCAAAAGAGCAACTTACTAAGTACTGTCGCGAACAGCTTTGGTACATTGATTATGCTGACAATGAGGATAAGACGGGTGCAGCGGATGCGATCACCCACGATATGGGGATTGCGGTGATAGACCCAGATTCTAAGCTGCGCGCTAAGGTGAATCTCTATGAATTGAAATCAAGCGGTCAAGACGAACTCTACGAGGCGAAAAAAAGTCAGCTGTTAGAGGTTGTTGATATTGCTAGCGGTAAGGGGGAATAAGAAATGAACGATTATAAATCCTATATTCAGCGCACACCGAATGAAGCGCTTGGTAAGAAGCTCAAAATCACGGCTTGGATACTCACTGCTGCAGTGCTTGTTCTAGTCGGACTAATGCGTAGACCTGAATTACGCATTCAGCTTCCTGAAGGTTTCAGCTTCAGCTTTCTGCCGCCAGTACATGCTATTCTTAATACTGTCGTGTCGATTTCATTAGTCGTCGCCTTGTTAGCTATTAAGAAAAAAAACATCCAGCTGCACACGCGAGCGATCAGCGTGGCGATGATGACTTCGGTACTCTTTTTGCTCTGTTATGTTTGCTACCATTTCACGACTGAGGAGGTGCGTTACGGAGGTGAGGGCGCTATGCGCTCAGTGTATTTCTTCTTCTTGATCACTCATATTGTACTCGCAGGCGTAAGCTTACCATTTATTCTCTTCACGTGGATTAATGGTTTTACTAATCAGTTTGCGAAACATAAGAGGCTTGCGCGCTGGGTATTTCCTATGTGGCTTTACGTAGCTGTGACAGGGCCGATTTGTTACCTTTTGCTCAAACCTTACTACTAGCCGTTGCCAGTTTGAGCTGTCTCATTTATGGCTAATAATTTAATCACTCAATAACCTAACAACACTTCGAGTTACCTACCTGCTTGTTTATAGAAAGCAGGTTTTTCAGTAGTAAGAGGTACCTGCAATTAGAGATATGAAAATCATCCGATACCAAGATGCTGAATATGCTGATTTTGTTCAGCAGTTAGATCGCCAAGCTATTCCTAGTACTGAGCTCTATGAAACTGTAGCTGGAATAGTGGATGCGGTGAAGCAACGTGGAAATGCCGCAGTGTTCGAATTCACTGAGCGTTTTGATAAGCTATCACTCACTGATGAGACCCTTTTTGTGACGGAGCAAGAACTCACCGAGGCAGAAGCTCAGGTGGAAGATTCTGTGAAAGAAGCGATTGCGGCATCGAAGAAAAACGTGCACGCATTTGCTAAGCAGAGCATGCGTAAAGATTGGAGTTTTACCAATACCGAAGGTGCTGAAGTAGGGGAACGATTTGTCCCTTATGACCGAGTAGGAGTCTATGTTCCAGGTGGTAAGGCGCCTCTGGTCTCTACGGCGCTGATGACTGCCGCTATCGGGCAGGCTGTCGGAGTGACTGATATTTTAGCAGCGACTCCAGCTGGAGCGAATGGTAAAGTGAATCCTTCCTTACTCTACGCTCTTAAGGAGTCTGGAGCGACACAGATCATCAAGGTCGGTGGAGCTCAAGCGATTGCTGCTATGGCTCTGGGAACTGAGACTGTGAAGCCTGTGGAGAAAATTTTTGGGCCGGGTAATAGTTTTGTGGTCGAAGCGAAACGTCAGCTTGTTGGCGCTGTTTCGATCGATCTACTTCCTGGACCGAGCGAGGTGCTTATCATCGCTGATAACTCAGCGAATCCAGCATTCGTAGCTGCTGACTTACTCGCGCAAGCTGAGCACGGTGGCGACAGTGTGGTTGGTTTTGCTACCACCTCTGTTGAACTACTTGCGAAGGTTGAGGTTGAGGTCGAGCGTCAGATCAAGTCGCTCACTCGTGCCGAGTATATCCGCAAGGTGCTCGATGTTGGGACTTTCGCTCTAGTTGTAGAAAACCTAGATGAAGCGATTCGTATCTGTAATGTCTTCGCTCCTGAGCACCTTTCGCTGATCGTGGAAGACGAGGATAAATGGCTAGATCAAGTGAAGACTGCAGGAGCTATCTACGTGGGGAATTTCGCCGCTGTAGCAGTGGGGGATTTCCTCGCTGGACCAAGTCACACGCTACCGACAGGAGGCTCTGGGAAGTCATTCTCAGGGATTCGCGCTGACCAATTCCAACGCCGTACGAGTATCGTACGTATGGATCAAGCCAGTGTGCAGCGCTCAGAGAAGTATGTTGCTGAATTCGCTCGTGTAGAAGGGCTAGATGCCCATGGAGCTTCTGTAAGCATTCGCGCGAACGCTAAATAAGCTGAAAAGCACTTCACAGAGCTTCGTTCAGGCTTTATGCACGCAAGTATGGAATTTAACAACGTAACAGCAAAACCTCTCGCGAATATTTACTTCGACGGCAAGGTTGTCTCTCACGGAGTAACTCTAGAAGATGGTACGACTAAGACATTTGGCGTCGCATTTGAAGGTAGTTACCACTTCGGTACTGTAGCAGCTGAGCGCATGGATGTGATCGACGGTACTTGCAAAGTGACTATAGACGGCTCAGATGAAACCGCGACCTATGCAGCCGGTGAGCACTTCAATATCGAAGCGAACTCAGGCTTCACCATGGAAGTAGTAGGCGAGTCAGCACAGTATGTGTGCTCCTACATTCAGGATTAATTTTTCAACCGACTTGAAATGAAAAAAGCTCAGGCTGAAAGGCCTGAGCTTTTTTATTAGGTGAGTTTAAAGCTAATTAATTCTAGTCAGAGGTACTAATAATAGCGTTGATTTGAATATTATCAAGAATTCTGAAATCACTGTAAACTTTCGGCAGAAATTCAGAGTCGAATGGAGTCATCTCGTATATGATAGCAACGTAGTCACCTGGAGGTAGCGTTGAGATAGCTAGAATCATGGTGTTGTCTACTGGGTATGCAGTGTAAATTGCTTGGAGATTTGTTTCCTTAATCAGCTCTCCAGCAGAGGAAGAAATTGTTCAAACCAAGGCGCTAATATCTTCTAAATTTCCTTCATATAGACGTAATTGAGTAATACTGGAAGGATATGTGTCCTCAACGAGACCTAGTATTTTAGGGGGGGCTGAGTATTCGGTGGTTGCTCCCACGGGGCTTAGTTCATATCTAGTGGCTCGTCACTGACGAACGAAGGAAAATTGCTCATCGATGCAGCCTGTACACGCTCCGACATCAGCTTCCTCCACCGATCTCAAACTGCTGGGGGAAGCCAGAGAGAAGACCGAAGATATCGTCGACAGCCTTCACGCCGCCTCCATCGGTGAGCGCAAAGCCCATACGCATTCAATTAAGAGTAAGTCGTTGTAAGTAAATGGATAAAAAGATTTTAAAAGTGAGTGCGCCGGCATGCTCGGTATGTCTAACTCTTTACATGCCCGCGACTCGCCAATCAATTTATTGGATTTAGAAGCACTAACCAAGAACACATCCTTCATCTCACGAATAACTCTGGGGTTTTCAGCCCGTTCTATCATCATCGCCCTGTTAAAATATGTGCAAAAAGGCGATGCCTCGTTCGATCACTTGGCTTTGTAGTTTTAGGTATCTCAATGCATCATCGATCTCCAAAAGCAGAGGGTTGGAGCTCCTCTTGTGTCTTTTCTTGAACTTGTCATATCCTAGCTTTTGAGGTTGCAGATATACAAAGGATTCGACCTCAAAACAGCCTATCGAGCAACAATCCGTATTTTGGCTTATCAGATTACCTTCCTTAGTCGAGATCAAGTTAAGTACTGGAGGTACGTTGGAAAAGAAGTTGCGATCACGTAAAAACAAACTTTATTGATCAGACGGTAAGCATTGGCAAAGAAAGTGGGTTTGAAGCGCGTCTTGCACGTGTCCGAGCCAACGACCAGCTTGCCGCATAGAGGAGGAGGCGGCGAAAGTCAGGAGCTGAGAACTTTGGGAATCAACCCAAGCATCAATCACTTGAGAGAGATGGATGGCATTTGATATTGACCAATATTGACGGGACAGTGAGTGCTGGGGCGCTCTTTGAGCTCAACACGTCCCGTTGGAATATTGAAGCGAGCGTTGATCCACCAATTACAGGCCAACCATATCTTTCATGAAATCACAGGAACTACGGCGCGAATTATCAGCCACGAAAAACTAAGTGAAGCTATATCCTTACATAAGCGGCCTTACGCTAAGCAACGTAGATGGGGATATTTGACTCTTTTGGAGACAAATTGAAAAAGCTCTAAATTACAGGCCAAGGAAACGGCATGGCTATTGCTCCCCTAAAGAAAAACATCAACAATTAACCAACGAAGAAAAAGTTGCGCTAGTTAGTTGAATTCAAGAACTAAAAAAAAGTCCAAGAAATTAATTTCTTGGACCTTGTAAATATAGTTGCTGTGAGCTATCGTTATTCGGATGAGTTTATATTACCGTTGATGCTGATAGTTGGATCGTAGACGAAGGTGACGTCACTGAGGTTGTCAATCCCTATTCCCGTACTCTGAATAAGTTGGATAGTGATTGTACTGATTCCAATTTGCTCAACTCTATTTTTAATAAGAGTCATATTTGCACTGTTATTCACGAGGTCGCTAAGTAAGCTCTCTGAGCCGTTTGCTACACTAGTGACATTATTAGAGTTAACAAATGCCAGATCAGGGTCTGGGTTTGGAGCTCCAGCGTAGCAAAGAAGGGCGCACTGGGGGCTGTTAAGCCCTAAAGCAGCCGCAGCGCTACCTCCACCAGGGTAACGATTATACACATCAAATGTGATTGTTGGAATCTCATGGTATTCCTCTCCAGCGTTGATGCCATGGATCGCTCCATTCGGTAATGGATAAACTAGAATCTTCTTTTCATCGATGATCGTAGTATCTGGGAAACCGTAATCAGGGAGAGCTTGCACAGAGAAGACTTCTTCACCAAAGAAGTCGGAGTTTCCTGCGTCTACTTGTGAGTAATAGTCTAGCAAGTAGTCGTGATCACCTTCTGCTGTGTATTCTCTCGTCGGATCAACAGGAGTGACGACTGAGGCGTCTGCAATAGAGGTGCTGCCAGGTCCGTAGGTCACTGTGCTATGGTAGAAATCTACTTGTTTAGCTGCTTGTTGAAATTCATCTCCATCAAGGAGGTCATCTACGGTAACCGTGACACTGTATTCATAATCTAAGCGTGTGCGGGCCACGGATCCGACATAATCAACTGCATTAATGGTGATGTTAGCTGTAGGAATATAAGTACCTAACACGACAGAGTCTAGCGGATGCTCGATAGTAGTGCCTTCTAGTGTTGTTTCAAAGGCTGTTAAGTAGACGCGTGTAGATTCACCTTCAATGGGCACAAGGTTAGTCGTGCCTTCAAGTGATCCTCCTGAGACTAGTGGGTAGGATTGAACCTCACCGTTCACATCAGTATATTCTTGGGTTATGTATGCAGTGTACTCTGAATCCGCATGGAGTGTGTAGCTTAGAGCGGTACAGGCAAGTGCTGTAGTTAAAATGTTTTTCATAGATAGGCGAGTGGTTTAAATGTTTAGAGAGTTTATCACATAGAGACTGTAACTTCTTTCTGGACAGAGCTAGAGGAAACCCCAATCGGATTATCACCTAGCACAGCTACAATGATTTTGCCTCTGTTTGACATTACTTTGAAACGCTCATAATTAATAGGGCTTGAGCCTTTAGCCGTAGCAATGTCAATTTTTTCTTTACTTAACCATGCTGGATTCATCGCAGAAAAATCTTTCCAGCTAATTAATTTTCCGCGAGGTGAGGTAACCACTTTGGAGCGAAGGTTCTCAGGGACATGGAGCAATGCATTTTTAGGAACTAGAGTCCAATACTTGCCATTAGAGAGAATTGCAGAGCTTTCAAGGAGGCTTTTCTTTTTAGCCTTTTTGAACTGTGAAATACTCGGCTCTGCTATCGTTTGTTTGTCAGCAGAGCTTTTTTGTAAGGCTAGGAGCTCAGCACTGCTCATCGCATTAGCAGATCCATAAAGTGTGAGGAAACTATAGAAACCCGCGAGAAGTACTGGCTTAAGGTTGCGGCTTGTTAACATAGAGCGATATCCTTTTGATTATTGGTTAACGAGCTCGTATGAGACATAGACAATAAGATCCTGGAGATCGTAGCCTGCGTCGCTCGTATTTGTGTGTGTAAGTTCACACACATAGATCATATCCATGAGGCCAATTTTTAGGCTGTTATCGTCATTTAGTATTGGCTTGAGGAAATCCTCAGCGGATTTAACGGCATCATCAGCAGTTTTGTTTGTTGGTATGGCGTCGGTTTTGTAGAGAACAAGGATGTCATCAGAGTTACTGGTAGAGCGGAAGCTCTTCCAACTCCCATTCTTATATGCAGCCTTGAATTGGAGTTCTTCGCCTTCCCTTACTATGGTCTCATAGACAATCACACCAGGTTCGACAGCGTCTTCGTTCCCATTGTGGACCGTGACCCAGTCGTTCGATCCCACCTTTAGCATGCCTTTAGTCTGGTATGAGGTATAGCTACCATCTCTGTTCGAGCTGGTAACTCCTGTGCCAAGAATCGTGATTCGTGCGTATAAATCTTGTTTAGCTACAGGATTGTTTCCAGGAGTTAGGAAGTCAGTGATCGTATTCTCAGCGAGATTAACATTCCAGCTTATCTCAGGTGTCGCGTCCTCTCGGAAATGGGTGCTTGGTGTGGTAATCTCTCCTGACGAGACTGAAGTGATTGTTTCTGTCCCAGTGATGATTTGTGTCTCTTCAGCGTTTGTAGTGGAGAGCGAGAGTAAGCAGGTGCCGAGAGTTGTGAAGACTTGTTTTTTCATGTTTTTTGGTATTGTGTTTAATGTGGGAAATTTTTTGTGATATTCGTCGATACATATTTATAACTAGCGTAGTAGAGGGACTTTGTAAATTGTATATTTTTGCTATCTCCTAACCTAAGAATTTGTTTGGGTCGTGTGCATTACGTATCTATAAGTATCTCATGTTCTAGATTTGTGATGTTTTTTTTTTGAATATTCCTGCTTTTTTTTTAAAATGTGCTCACTTGAGTATAGTTAATGCTTAAGGAATGTGTTATAAAATGAAAAATGCCCAGCGGGAGAATCCATTGGGCATTATTCTATGAATAAGTATTTTTGGAGGGTTCTTAGTCAAATTCTTCTAGTGTTTCACGCCAGATCTCACGAGCCTCTTCGATGAGCTTTTCGCGTTCACGGTCGGATATTTCGTCGTCTGACTTAGCGCTATCTTCGTCTGACTCGAGTGAATCGAGTTTTCTGCGGATAGAGCTCAACTCGCCAGTGCTAAGGTCTCCATTTTCTTCACCAAAGCGAATAGCTTCCTCGATGTGGAACTGCATACGATTCAGTCTAGGAGTGAGGGCATCCGCGGGGACTTTTTCTTCGGTCTTGCTACGAATATCTTGTTTGAGTGCTTCTAGCTTCTGGGATGCTTCAGCCGTATCTGGTGATGCGAGGTGAAGCTCACCAATGGTAAGTAATTCATCGATAGCTTCACGGGCTTCTTCCTCGGTGAGTCGGTCTTCAAGGGTGACGTGTTGGATTTTTTCGTAAATAGTCACATGCTCTTTGCGGAGTTCACCATCGCTCTTATCGTAGTATTTTGCTCCACCATTAGTAAGGCGCTGGTAGGCTGTGAATTTGTCTTGAAGGGCTCCAAAGTCAGAGGCGTCGCCATTTAGCACGCGTTGTGCTGGGCTGCTGGAGACGCCTTGGTTAAAACCTCTAGGACCGGGTTTCGCTAGGATGCTTGTGGAGCTAATGGATAGGATGCTGAGTGCTGCGAGTGTGGTTAGAGTGTTTTTCATAGTTTTGGAGTGTCTAGTTCTGAGGCATGAAACAGAGGGGTAGGAGGGAAGTTGCAAAAATAATGAAAGCTCTTCGAGCTCTTGATGATTTGGGGAAGTTGTGCTTTAGATGATCACATGGCTAAGCAAACGACACCTGAGCACTATGTTTTTAAAGTGATGCTGTACCAGATTGAACCGACAATCTGGCGTGAAGTCTCTATCCCATCTACAGCTACTTTTTTTGAATTACATAAAGTGATACAGGCTGCGATGGGCTGGAAAGATAAGCATCTTCACGAGTTTCGACACGGTAAAGGAAAGCGTCTGACTAGTGTGATAGCTTCTATCGATGAGGATATAGTCCAAGGGGATGACTTTCGTGATGAAAGTCTGACGACCCTCAAAGAAGTGTTTGCAAGGAAGAGGTTTCCATCACGTATGCTCTATCGCTACGATTTCAGAGAAGACTGGATTCACGAGGTGGCTTTTACCGATAAAGTTGAATCTGATGAGACTGTCGCGAAGCTGCTCGGCGGAGAGAGGAACTGTCCGCCAGAAGACGCAGGTGGGGCGCATGGTTACCAAGCCTGCATGGATGGTGACCTAGATTGGTTAGACGATACTTATGATCCTGGGGAATTTGACCGTAAAGCGACTACGACTCGTCTAAAAAAGGTGAAAATCTCTTAGACAAAGTAGTCGTCTAACAGAGTGTTCAGCGCTTTACGGAAAGGGCTAGGCATGGGGAGCTCGCCTAAGCTGTCGAGTGTGTGCCAGGCTTCGTCTGTCGCTGCTTTCATTTTTTGAGGAGCCAGAAAGATAGACAGATTCACTTTATGGTGGGTAATGGCATAGCTAGTCTTGAGTAGTAGTTCTTGGGACTCCAGCTCATGGCTCTCTCGCTCAGGGAGCTGCCACATGCCTGAGCGCCGAGCTGTGTCGGATGCTTTGTGGAGCAGGATCTGACCATCGCGGATGGCAAGCATGCAGAGTTCGTCGACGAGCACAGTTTTTTTGCGCGCCTTTTTGATAGGAAGCTCTTCTGGTTTCGTGGTGCAGCACCATTGCTTGATAGGGCAGAGAAGGCATTTTGGTGACTTGTTAGAACAGACTTGTTGGCCTAGCTCCATTAGGGCTGAGTTGTAAAGGCGAGGCTTGTCATGTGAGACGAGTTGCTCAGCCCAGAGCCATAACTGCTTTGTTCCAGCAGTGCTGTCGACACGCTCTTGGTAGTCAAAAATTCTTGAGAAAATACGCGCAACGTTAGCATCAACAAGTGCTTTGGCGTCATTGTAGGCAAAAGATGCTACAGCTCCGGCTGTGTATTGGCCGATACCTGGAAGGTCGAGAATCTCTGAGTGCGCTCTGGGAAAGCTTCCATCATGGTGCTCGCAAATAGCTTGGGCTGCTTTTTGTAGATTTCGAACACGGCGGTAGTAGCCAAGCCCTTCCCAAGCGCTGAGGATATCTTGTTCGGGTGCGTTTGCAATAGAAGCGGGGGTGGGGTATTTCTCAATGAAACGCGTGAAGAAGCCTTTGCCTAGTACTGTAGCTACCTGAGTTTGCTGAAGCATCACTTCGGATACTAAGATGTGCCAAGGGTCAGTCGTTTGCCGCCAAGGGTAATCTTTCGCAACCGCTTCGTACCAAGTGATCAGGGCGCGCTGAAATGCCGCAGGGTCGTTCGTTGCTAGCATTTAAGCGAGAGTGGGCTAGAGCTAATGGTGGTGCCGAGGGTGTGTGCTTGGTTTGCTTTGAGCAGATAAACATCTTTTAGAGCATTAGCTGCTTCCACGCAGATAAATTGCTCATACTCGTCATTAGCTAGGTCTCCCATAGTAGCTGATTTATCAATCCATGGATTCCAGACAACCGTGGAAGTACTGCCAGATTTATGGACAGTTATTTCGCGTTTGAGCAGCGGATCATGGATTATCACACTCGCTTCTGTCTGCTGGTAGATGTTGTCAGTTTCAGCGGTGACGCTGAGTGCCGTGTCTTTGGTTATTTGAGTCTGGGAAACGGTATCTAGATAGCTCACATTCTCGAGTCCGCTTAGAGTGATTTCTTTTATATCTCCAACATGGAGGTAGGTGTGGAGGGCTCCTCCAATGGTGATGTCCGAGTCGCTCATGTTTGTGGTTGTAAGATCAAGTTTGAGCTCCTTCCCGATAAAAATAGTGAGAGTAAGCTGAGTAGCGTGAGGCCAGAGCTCTAACTCCTTAGTGTTGAACTGGAGTGTGACTTTAGTCCCCCCAGAAGTGCTCTCGGTGGAGATGAGTTGCCAGAACTGGCTGCGAGCAAATCCATGTGAAGGCATAGAGCTGTCACTAGGATGGGCATTGAACCATGGCCAACAGATAGGAATGCCGCCACGTATGGCCTTTGTCTCTTTAAAGACAGCCTCGCGGCTAGTGAAAATAACAGGGGCTTGGTCACGCGGTATGTATTCGATCACATGGGCGCCGTGGAGGGCGATGGTCGCGGAGGCTAACTTGTTGTTGATGCGGATAACTGGGTAGTCAGGTGCAATTTCTTCAAACCAGAGTTCTGAAGGTAGCAAGTGCGATGGATCAAGCGTGGGTGCCATGTCGGTAGGTTTACCTTGCTGGGCGAAGAGTCAACGATTGTTTTACATCCTAGCTTGCCTCTGTGAATTTGCGTGAAATACTCATGGGGATGGACGTACATAAGCTCATTGAGGATTTTAATCTGGCTCTATGTCGCGCTGGTGCTCGTCGTCAGTTGCTTACCGAGGTGGAGGGGTACGCGTTGTCTGCATATGAGCTTATACGACCAAATGCTGAACGCGTGGTTTACGTGTCATCTGGGATGCATGGTGATGAACCTGCAGGACCTCTGGCTTTATTAGAGTTGATTGATGAGGGGATATTAAATGAGCAAGTTTCGTGGGTGATCTGTCCAGTGATTAATCCTACAGGTCTTGCAGCTAACTGCCGGGATAATTTTCAAGGTCTAGATTTAAACCGGGATTACTTTAAAAAAGAGAGTAAAGAAATAACAGCGCATGCTAGCTGGCTAGACGGATTGAATGTCGACTTTGCTATCTCTCTCCACGAAGATTGGGAATCTACGGGGTTTTATTTTTATGAGATAAATCAAACTGAAGATAGACCACAAAGGTATGAGAGGATGGTGCGGGCTATCTCACCAATTATGCCGATGGAGAAAGAGCTTGTGATAGATGATCATGTTGTGCGGGAGCGAGGGTGGATTTATCATGAAAATAAGCCTGATGAACCTAAGTTGTGGCCTGAAGCTATTTACTTAGCAATGCAGGGGTGTCCGCTGTCGTTTACGTTTGAGACTCCAAGTAGTTTGCCGCTAAGTAAGCGGGTCGAAGCGCATAAGGAGGCTGTTAGGTCAGCCCTTCGTATGCCTTTATGAGATCGTTATTGCTATTTAAAGTCAGTCGTTTAGAGCTTGTTGCGTTTCCCTCGGCAGGATAAATTTATAATTAACAGGGATTATGGCAGGAACCGAAGATAAAGAGTGGTTTTACATGTCACTTGGTCACCGTCGTGGGCCAGTGACACGGGAAAATCTCAGTAAAATGCTACTCAGTGAAGAGCTCTTTGTTGAGTCTACTCAGGTGTGGCGTGACGGGATGAAAGAGTGGGAAGGCCTAGCTGACTGTAAAGCTTTCGCTTCCACATTAAAAAAAGTCCGTGAGACGGCACAAAAAACAGAAGCTAATGTAAGGCACACAAGATCCTCTGAGGCGGGCGATGAGGACCTTACTTGCAGAGGTGCTTCGAGAGCGCTGTTTAATTTATTTTTCTATATTGGTTGGGTGATTCCTATTTTAATAGGTGTGATTATTCTAACTGAGTTACAAGTGCACCAGTTGTTAGATCCCAAGACGGTGATTCACAATGACCTCCAATATATTATTCCTATTGGCTTACTTCTACTCGTGTCGTGTCAAATTGCTGTGAGCCGTATGCGACACGCTGGATATCCCGCATGGTTGGGGGCTACCATTTTTATTCCTGTCTGGAATTTATTTGTTCTGTTTATTTGTCTCTTGGCTCCAAGAAATTTCAGGATACAGAAAAAATTGGGAAAGGCTGCTATAGGATACCTCGTGTTGTTACTCGTAATGTTTGCCTTACCGTTTTCAGGCTTGCTTACAGGTGTGACTCCTCAGAGCGCAAATATTTTTTCACTTACAGACGGAATATCAGATAGTTACAAGTATCAGACGTCTTATAGTGCTCGTATAAATAAGAATCAAAGTAAGTCTGCCGATGCTGAAGCGCGTCGTAAAGCTATGGAAGAATCTCATGAAAATGAGGGGCGTGAAGGGGCTCTTCGTAAACGTACTAATCAGCAGTAGTACGCTACATTTCACTGGCTTCGAGCAGTCGATTATACCGCGTGATCTTAGTAGCCTTGCCGGTCTCCGGATCGATATCAACGATGGCGCCACAGAGCCTAACAGGGCCTTTGGCTACTGGAAAACGTGTCGGAAGTGAGGACTTAAATCGGTAAATGATACTCTCTACACTTCTTCCTAATACCGAAGTTTCAGGACCACACATTCCCGCGTCAGTGAGCGCTGCTGTGCCATTTTCTAGAATGCGCTCATCAGCGGTTTGTACGTGAGTGTGCGTTCCGACAACAGCTGAGACTTTCCCGTCGAGATAGTAACTCATGGCGATAGTCTCGCTGGTGGTTTCTGCGTGGAAATCGAGGAAGATCATTCTAACATCTTGTTGACGCAGTCGGTTGACTTCTGCTTCAGTAATAAGGAAAGGATTTTCTAGAGCTTGTCCCATGAATGTTCGGCCTTGAGCGTTAAGGATAGCTACTTTTCCCGCAGGGGTGTCTACGACGATGGAGCCGTTGCCGGGGACTCCTTTTGGGTAATTAATAGGACGAAGGATGCGAGATTCGGTGGTTAGATGCTCAGCGAGTTCTTTTTGATCCCAGACATGGTCCCCTGTAGTGATTACATCTACACCTTCCTTAAATAGTTCATTGGCTATCTTAGGGGTGATGCCTCGACCACCAGCAGAATTTTCACCATTGACGACAGTAAAGTCTATGGAGTGTTCTTTTTGAATACTTTTGAGGAATTTAAGTACGGACTTTCTGCCGGGTTCACCGACGATATCACCTAAAAAAAGAATGCGCATTGAGTAACTTGGTCTTCGTTTCGCTGGAAGAGCTATGTACAATCCCCCCGAGCTCAAGAGACCAAACCACACAGAGTGGTCGGTTACCAGCCCGAACCCAAAAACATGGCCCGTAAAAATATAGCCTTAGAGACAAGCCTCGTTGTCGCCGTACTGATTGCTGCGTTCGTCATGCAGTCTGTCATTTCTCAGACGGAACCACCTGAATTACCAGACTCTGTGAAAGAGGAGGCGGTAGTTAAGTTGGCCGCTGTCCAAGAGGAGGTAGTGCTGGATGCTGCTTTAGTGGAAAGGCCAAGTCTCATAATCCCTGCAGCGTATGACCCAGCCCTTGCAGATCTCGGGATTGAGCCTAATTGGCTCACGCTTGATGATTACCAATACACGCTTAGTAAGGACGAGTTTCAGCGATTACTCACGGATGTATTTACCGTCGGAGATTATTGGGAAGATTGGTTTAATTTTGAAGATGAGCATGTTGTGATTAGAACCCATGCCGCTGACCCTGATCGAGTGTATCGATTAGCATTTAAAAATGACATTGTCGAAAAGGAGGCTGAACCTTATTGGAGAGGGCGTGATAAAATAATTGAGCGTACTGAGACGAGCCCTTTGTTAGGCCTAAAGATTGTCATTGATCCTGGGCATATTGGTGGGAATTATGCGCAGCTGGAGGAGCGTCAGTTTGTATTAGCGGAAGGTGCTCCGCCGATTCAAGAGGGGAATATGACCCTGATCGTGGCCTCACAATTAATGGAGCAGTTAGAGGCTTTGGGAGCTTCGGTCACATTGTTACGAGTTGAAAATGAGCCCGTGAATCCATTTCGACCAGATGATTATTTGGCCTATGCCAAAAGTAAATTAGAGCAGAAGAATGCGGTGGTTTCTGAAGCGACCGTGCAGCGAGAGGCTGCCAAGTTGTTTTACCGCAATGGAGAGATTCGAGCTCGTGCGCTGCTGGTAAATAAGCAAATTCAGCCGGACTTAGTTCTATGTATTCATTTTAATGCGGGGCCCCAAGAAGATCCTGAGAAACCAAGTTTGTTAGAAAATGAGCATTTCCACATGATTCTAAATGGGGCGTACACGGAAGGTGAAATTACGCACGATGACGAGCGCTTTAAAATGGTGCTGAAAATGGTGCAGGGAGTGCATCAGGAAGAAGTTGGTTTGGCGCAATCTGCTGCGTTGAGTTTTGCTGCTGAGGCTCAGTTATCTGCATATCAATATGCTCCAAATTCAAGTCGAGCCGTGAATGTGGTTAATGATCCTTATTTGTGGGCGAGGAATCTCTTGGCAAATAGGCTCTATGACTGCCCGGTAGTTTTCTATGAGCCCTATCTTATGAATGGCAAAGATTCGTACACTCGCATGCAGGTTGGTGATTATACGGGGTTGCGCTATATCAATCAGCAACTTCGTCCTTCGATCTATCATGAGTATGTGACAGCGGTGACGAAGGGCTTAGTGGATTATTACACTTCTCTACCTGAAGTTCAGGAAGAAGAGGACGTAGTGGAGTTAGAAGTAGAACAAGACCAGATAGAATGAATCATTTATTATTAGTAGGAAATGGCTTTGTCGGTAAAGTGACCGTTAAGTTGTTTCGAAAAAATGGGTGGGAAGTCACCGCAGTGAGTCGCTGTGGTGAGTCAGATGAGCATGCAGATGTGTCATCTAAGGAGTCCATGCTTGATCTCAAACAGCGAATTTCAGCACCCACCCATATTGTACATTGCGCCAGTGCTTCTGGTGGTGGGGCTGAGGTATACAGGCAAGTCTATCAAGAAGGGTGTCAAAATCTAGTGGAGGTATTTCCCGGTGTGCCTATTTTGTTTACTTCAAGTACTTCGGTTTACCCACAGACTGATGGTTTACTGGTCGACGAAAATTCTCCTACTGAGTTAGATCGTCTGACTGGGCAAATATTACTCGCGTCTGAGGCATCTATTCTAGCGTCTGGTGGGGTAGTGGCTCGTCTCGCGGGCGTGTACGGCAATGGACGCTCATATTTATTGAGGCGTTTTCTCTCAGGTGAGGCGACTATGGAAGAAAAGGGTGAGCGCATTCTCAACCATACACATAATGAAGACGCTGCTTCGGCGATATTTCATCTACTGAACAACTGTCATGCCAGAGGGCAAATCTACAATGTTTGCGACTCTCAGCCTAAATCGCAGAGCGACACTTACCATGAGCTTTCTAAGATGTTCGGTCGGTCGGTGCCGGCTTCTGCTCCTCGTAATCTAAATAGTAAGCGAGGATGGTCACATAAAGCGGTCTCGAATGCTAAAATAGTAAATTCAGGTTGGCAGCCAACATACCCATCATTCACTGAGGTGGCTGAGGATATCTGTTTAACTCTTTAAAAAATCAGAGGGAAGCGAGCCTTTGACTTCTTGAAATGCTTTTGAGAAGTGTGAGAGTGAATTATAGCCAACTTCCATGGCGGCTTCAGTGACGTTGTAGTCGCCATCAAGTAGTAGATTTGCAGCGTGATCAATACGTAGCTCTCGGTGTTTTTGCTTAAGAGTCATACCTGTGTGCTTTTTGAATTGGCGACTGAGGTAGTGTGGTGCGCAGCCTGCATGAGTTGCAATTACTTTGAGGTCGAGAGCGCTGTCTAGATTATCACTCAGCCAACTGACGGCTTTATCTATGCGCTCGCTCTGTTGCCGCTGAATTTGAGTACAGAATGGTTCAGAATTATTGAGCGAGTTTGTGCTGAAGAGGTGCAGAGTTAGGATTTCTAAAATCTTTGCAGGATACCAAAATATTTGAGCTTCATTTGATACAGGAGGGGAGACTAATTCGTTGGCGATTTCTTTTTCACGTAGGCTCATACTACGTACTTTGCCGATTGTTTCTGAGGCTTTAGGATTTTTTAATAGGAGAGACTGGATGGATGGGTGGAGAGCGGCTTCACGTGAGCCAAAGTTTTTTTGTATCCAGAGCTTTGTGACGCTCAGTATGACATAGTTGTCTTGCTCCCCTGTATCGAGTCTTGTCGCGATGATTCTGTCATCTGTGGCGTAATGAAAAACGGCAAGGGTGTTAGCTACTAGGTTTATGCGTAGTAGCTGGCTCATCCATACACCCATACCTTCTAAATTGAGTACAAAATGTAAGGCGCCCTTGGCTAATTCAACGGGCTCTCTGCTACTGCAATGCTGTAGTAATAGGCCGTCTGAATCTATATTACCATAGAGGATACGCGTCATTGCGTGGATGTATTCATTGTTGAGACTCAATATCAATAATAAAATGGAGTGATGTCTCAGTGGGTGATAGCGGTGTGTTGCCTGTAGCTAACGGTGGAATGCGGTTATGAGCCGTAATGAATGTTTCTGCGCTAAGAATACACAAGCGACCGTTAGCGGATTCGTTCCGTGTCTGTGCATTTTAGGAATGTACCTACAATATCTCTCTCCCTATTTAATTCATAACAAAGCTCTGTGTGAGAACAGTGGATCAATGGGTGTTGGTCCAAGATAATGAGCCCCATAGTCTTTGTTTAGGCTATGGGGCTTTTTGTTAGGGGGCTGGATTGAGCTGAGATTAGTACTTGTGAAAAACTAGTACTCTCGTTAGAAATTAAGACATGACAGCATTACGTTTACTTGCCGTTGCCACATGTGCAGCGGTCTTTACCTCCTGTTCTTCAAGCGTAGATATGCCGAAGGGTACTAGTAAGGGGTATAACTCAGCTCGCCTTGTAAAGCGCGGACCTAGTGAAGCCACTCAAACTTCTCGTGAAAAACAAGTACACGGGCTTATTCAGAACTCTATCAAGCAGCAGTTCACTAGCCATGGACTTTCTTACAATCAACCAAATGCCGAACTCGTGGTAGGCTACATGGTGATTTATCAGGAGAATGCAATGACCACATCTTTTGATGATTACTTTGGTTATGGACGTGATGCTAACGAGATCCTCGGAGTGGCTCATGAGCGTGGTGTTATCAAAGGTGATCGCCCTGATTACTTTGAGCGCGCAGGTCTGGTTGTTGACGTGATTGATGCGAAGACGAACAAGCTTGTTTATCGAAATGTCTCCGTTGGAGATATTGTTGAGGGGGCTTCCAGCTCACAGCGCTCTGCACGTGTGAATGCCGCTGTGAATGAAGCTTTGGCTCCATTCTTCAAGTAAGTACTTTTAAATTTCAATAGCTCTCAGTCCACCACAGGACTGAGAGCTTTTTTATTTTGTCCGGCCTACTTGAGCAAAAGCACTGTGGAGGTAGTGAAGTGTCGAGCTGGCTGTGAGTGTTTCATGAGTTTCTGCGTCTTTAGCTAGTGCTATTTGAGCGGCTTCTCCAGCGATCCAAGCCGCAAGCTTTGTCGCATCAAGGTTCTGATACCCTTGCGCGCAAAGCCCAGTAATGAGGCCAGTAAGTACGTCGCCTTGACCCGCTGTAGCCATAGCTGGGCTCCCGCTGGAATTAACGAAGATCGGAGATTCCCTTTGTGCTACTATGGTTCGGGCTCCTTTGTAGAGGAGGGTGACTGGATGTTTTTCTAGAAATTGTAAGACTGTTTCCTCTCGCGTTAGATTAGCCGATGCAGGGAAGATGCGTCTCATTTCCCCAGGGTGAGGGGTAAGAATAGAGGTGGGAGGTAAGCATGATAGAGCATCGAGCTTTGCTATGAGATTAAGCATGTCCGCATCTATAACAATAGGCTTCGTGGATTGCTTTATGAGCTCTATGAGTCCGTCAGAAATTAGTTCAGAAGGACTACCTATTCCTGGACCTATGGCGAAGGTATCGAAATGTTCCTTGGTCATATCGAGAGGTGAACTAGATGGGCGAAGCATTATTTCAGGAGGAACCATTGTTGCTAAAATGGGGTAAAGCGAGGGTTCGATAAAAACGGTGATGAGCCCGGCTCCGGATAGTAATGCAGCTTTAGTTGTGAGAGCTGCCGCTCCAAGCATTCCTGTAGATCCCGCCCAGATTGCGACTCGTCCCGCTTGTCCTTTATGGGTTGAGAAGTTGCGACGTTTTCGTGTGAGGCTATGTTCCGAAATTAAATGAGGTGTGGCTTTTTCTTCAGTGATTTCAGGCTTTAATGCCTCGAGTGTGACTAAGCTGATCGCTCCAACATAGTCGACTACTTGACTATTCAAGAGGCCTACTTTGGGAAAACCAATGGTGATTGTGTGGTCTGCAACTACTGTGTTTTCATTTACATCAGCGGTGTCACCATTCAGTCCACTGGGAATGTCGAGTGCGACAACGGTACAGTCATGTTCGTTCCTGTGGTGATTGATCGCTTCTGCAAGCCCCTTAATTTCATTTCGTAAGGGACCTTTAGCGCCGATTCCTAGCAATCCGTCGATGAGTATGCTCCCAGGAGTGGGTCTTTTCTGATTTTGGTTATACTCGAGACCTAGTGAGATAATTTTTTTCTGAGTGAGAGGCGCAAGGCTACGAAGAAGAATATTCGTTTGGATATTTACCTCCCAACCCGCTTCTTTCAGGTGTTGGAGTACCACGATAGCATCTCCTGCGTTATGGCCTTTACCTATGTATGCGGTGGCTTTCCAGATGTTAGGATAATAGTGGAGTATTTTCTGAGCAATTTTGAAGCCTGCTTCGTCCATCAATTCTTCTGGAGTATGGTGCATCGAAAATGCGCGATTCTCAATGGAGCGCATGGATTGGCAGGATACAGATTGCATGTTATGACTTTATCAGCCACTGATCTCAGCGACCAAGCATTTTATGTGATTCACGTAAGAGCATTGCAACTTCTTCGCTGGATGCTATGGCAACGAGAACACAGCAGATTATGAAGCAATATATCAAGCTAGCAGAAACAGTTACTCCAGAAGGTGAATCTCTCGATCTCTTTGAGCACGATGGTGAGTTTTTTATCAGCTCTAAAGGAGAGCGCTTGATGACTAGTATTGCTTATGGATCTGAGGAAGAACTCGCGCGTATGGCCTGCCAGCCGTTTCGTCCTGCACGTCAACCTAAAGTTCTTATTGGCGGTCTGGGGATGTGTTTTACTCTCTCTGCTGCAGTCGAGAGCTTGCCGCAAGATGGGGCCCAATTTGACGTGGCTGAGCTTACTCAAGGAGTTGTCGATTGGAATAAAACCTATCTCAAGGGATTACACCCAGGTTTGTTAGATGATCCTCGTATCAAGATTAAGGTTTCTCCTGTGCAGAAGATTATTGCAGGTGCAAAAGCTGAATACAGTGCGATTATGCTAGATGTTGACAATGGTCCTAGTGCTTTTCATGGCGAGGAAAATGAGAGCCTGTATACTTTAGAAGGGCTCAATGCAGCAAAGGCTGCCTTGAAAGAAGGTGGGATTCTAGCAGTATGGTCGGCTTACCCAGATAAGAATTTCACGAAGCTATTACGTAAAGCTAAGTTTGATGTCTCAGAGGTGGAGGTGCCAGCATCGCACAAAGGCCGTAAGCGCCGTATGCATACTATCTGGCTCGCTCGTAGTGGATCTTATGTTTCTCAGAATAAGCCTGAGTCTAGACGTAGAAAGTAATGTACTCAATTCACGCGGTTTGAAGGTTTAATGATTCGGCCAGCTGTCAGGAACGACGAAGTATGGATGAGTGTCTGAGCTGTTAATGCATAGTGTGCAACGCTCTTGCGCTAGTTCGGAGAGCTCTTTTAGTGGGACCTCTACGAGGGTCTGGAAAATTTCAGAAGTTATTTCGCAAAGCCACAGAGGCTTCGGGATGACTCTGACGGTGTGTAAGCTGGGGGAATTTTTAGACATTTCACTGAAATACATCCATTTGCGCCGTCTAACATTGCTTGAAGCATATTCAGGTAGAGGCGTTGTTTTAGCGTGAATGTGGTCGAAGAATATCCCATGAATAAGGTGCTGTACTTTAATCGTACTGGAGTTTGTTAGAGGGGTGATGAGCTCTTGTGTGTCTTCTCTCTGAGTTAAAGTTAGCTGATGGTTAATGAGCCTAGTTAGCTTTCGTTGGTAATTATCCCGGGCATCAGGCCCTGGGTATTGGGGTTCTCTATTTTGTTCATGAATGAGATAAAACTTCACGGCTAGTTCTAGATGAATGTGCTCATTTCGCTCTGTGTCAAGGAGTAGGAAATCAAGTTCTCCAATAGTTTGTTTCTGAGCTGTAATGAGTTGCGTGTTTTTAGCCAATAGCTTGTACGCTGTGCTACTAGAGAGAATTTGAGCAAGGGCATCCTCATAGAGATGGCCTAACTTTTGATTGAAATTGAGCTGGGGGTTATCCCTCCTAGGGAGCTGTAATTTACTTGGAGTAAAGCTGGTGGATATCGGTAAATCTCCGACCATGACAGATGGAGATAAGAGGCTCTCGTGTATAGCCCTTGTATAGAGTTCTTCATATTCAATGAGAATTTGTTGGCTCGTATGAAAGGGCATGAACTACTTTTAGGAGTTGTGAAGGCATCGGCAAAGCATCTTCTAATACTGAGTATAAGTGACGGCTGAATCTTGCATTTTTTCTAGGGGACGCTTGATTAGTTCCATGCTCATTCTTCTTTCACCAGCTAAGTCACTCAACTACGATTCTGAGCTTCCAACTAAGAAGCACACTAAGCCACGACTCCTCGATGAATCTGAGGTACTCGTACAGCAATTAAGAGCGATGACTCCAGTCCAGATCGGTAGCTTGATGTCAATTAGCGAGAAGCTGGCAAATCTCAATGCTGAGCGTTATGTTCAATGGGAGAAGGACTTTTCTCACTCTAACAGCCGCCAAGCATTGTTTGCATTTACTGGGGATGTTTATCAAGGCTTGGAGCTAGCCGAATGGTCAGGGGATGACTATACTGAAGCGCAGAAAAAAGTACGAATTCTGTCAGGTCTCTATGGAGTGCTACGTCCTTTGGATCTAATGCAGGCATACCGTTTAGAAATGGGTACGAAGTTAGAAAACAAGCGTGGTAAGAATTTGTATGAATTCTGGGGCAGTAAGATCACGGATCTTCTTAACAAAGATCTCAAAGCGAGCGGGAGTGACTTAGTAGTAAATCTAGCGTCTAACGAGTATTTCTCATCGGTGAAGAAAAAGGAGCTGGAGGGAACCTTGATCACTCCGAGCTTTAAGGATGAGAAGAATGGTAAGTATAAGGTGATCTCTTTTTATGCCAAGAAAGCACGAGGGATGATGGCTGATTATATTGTTAGAAACAGCATTGAAACTGTAGAGGGAATCAAACAATTTAAGGCTGCAGGGTATAAGTTTGACTCGGTGAGCTCTACGGATACGGATCTTGTGTTCTTGAGAGCTGAGCAATAGTTTCACTAGCATGTATAAAGGGCTGAGCACGCGAGACCTCGAAAGCAATGTGAGGCTTTTTGTGTGGTATCGTGTGTTATTTAATGCCCGCTTCTATTATCCCATTTTTGCTGTGTTCTTCACAGATATGGGATTGAGTATTACTCAGTTTCTTTGGCTAAACGCTCTGTGGGCGGTAACTATTGTCATTTTCGAACTCCCCTCAGGAGTTCTGGCAGACATTGTTGGGCGGAGGAAATTAGTGATTTTTTCAGCAGTAAGCATGATGGTAGAGATGCTCTTGTTGATCGTCTCACCTCAGGGCGCTGGATGGTGGTTGTTTGGAATATGCGCTATGAATCGCGTTTTAAGTGGAATGGCAGAGGCCGCTGCAAGTGGTGCGGACGAGGCTCTAGCGTATGACTCAGTGAAGCTTCTTCACGCTGATGAAACGGAACGAGAGAAGCGTTGGGATGAAGTGTTAGTGGCAACTATGCGCTGGAAGTCTTTGGCTATGATTGTAGCAATGCTCATTGGGGGCTTAGTTTTTGACTATGAAAAAATGAGTAGTCTGTTTGGCGAGTTTCCAAAGTGGATTAGTCTGAAGCTTCCTGTGATCCTTTGTTTTCTCTCATCGATCGCATGTGTCATCATGGCTCTACGTTTTACTGATCTAGGCCTACAAAAAAAGGCTGAGGGCGAAAGAACTCAGGTGAAAGACATTTGGCGTGGCATCTGGAAAGCTGTGCATTGGGTCCGCAGCTGTCAGTGGATAGCTGCAATTATTATTGGCGGGCTTATTATTGACGCAATTGCGCGAACTTTTGTAACTCTCCAAAGTACCTACTTTCGTTCGATCGACCTCCCAGAGTACAGCTTTGGTATCATAGGAGGTGCAATGTCTCTCTCAGGTTGGATTGTTCCGCTTTACGTGAAGAAACTAACGGAGCTTTACTCTCCTCGTGTGAATTTCCTCATTGCGGGTTTAATCAGCGTTGTCGGATTATTCGGCGTGCATGTTTTTGATAATGTTTGGGGAATTATCCCGAGCTTTTTCATTATGCTGAGTTTGATACAAGTGGGCTTCCTTCTCAGCCGATATATCAATCAAAGTGCACCTTCCGAGATTCGAGCCTCTATTCTCAGTGTGAATAATCTCACATTAAATATTGGGTATTGCCTGTTCTCATTGGGAATAGGAACAACGATAAATCGGTTTTCAAAAACTCTTGGCGATGGGCTAGCATTCTCTCAGGCGCTTCACTGGATGGCAGTGGGTTCGATAAGTGGCTTGCTTCTCTGGTTTATAGCCAGTCGGCCTTTTAGAAGAACTTAACTGTAAAATTGCCTTTGCAGATTAAAACGAGCGAGGTTAGATGTGCGGAGTTATGAAGAAAATTATTCTACTCTCTTTACTCGGTATTGCCGCATTGGGTCTTGCTTCTTGTCAGACAGTCGAAGGCGTCGGTCGTGACATCAGTGCAGGTGGACAAGCTCTGACTAATGTCGCTGAGCGTTAATCCGTTTCTGAAAATATAAATGTACAAAGCGTTAGGGGAGACCCTAGCGCTTTTTTACATCATATCGGAGGTAACGATAGCTCCTGCAGAGGTCGTTCTAGCATTGCCAATACGAATACCTGGCTGGATAACCGTATTTGGGCCAGTACGTACCCCGTCACCGAGAAATGCTCCGAGTTTTTGTAAACCAGTGTCCATTTCCTCTCCATTAATAACGCAGGTGTGATTTTTCCCATCGTGACGCGTATTCGATAAGATAGTTACTGGTCCTAAGTTAATGTATGAGCCAAGAATAGAATCTCCGACATAGGAGAGGTGGGCAACTGATGTATGGTGGGCAATCAGCGAGTTTTTAATTTCTACCGCATTCCCTATGGTGCAGTTATCGCCAATACTTGTGTTGCCTCTGATGTAGCAATTCGGACCGATGCGGCAGTTTTCACCGATCGCGACATTTCCTTCAATGACCACACCCGGTAGTATTCTTGTTCCTTTGCCTACGTGGACTACTCCATTTATTTCAGCAAGTGGGCTGACGGCTCCTTGAATATCATTTTTAGGAAGTGCCGCAAGGACTGCTGAATTTACTTGGAGAATTTCCCATGGATAGCGCATACGGAAGCAGTTCGCTTCGGTCACTAGTTTACGAGTACATTGGTCTGCTTCATCACAACCTTTCCAAGCCACGATATCTCCATCGCTGTCATAGAGGCAGGTTCCTGAATCTTCCCTAGCTAGTAAACAAAGAGCGCCGACATCTATCCAGTGGTCGAGAGGCAGGTGAACTGTTGCTCCATTTGTTTGTGACAGCTCAATAATTTGGAAGCCTGAACGACGTAGCTCTGTAGCCATGAGCTCTTTCAGGCGTATATTAGCTATGAGGATATCGGCTACGTGATGGCCGGTGGTGATTGGTGCACAGAGAGATTCGTGATAGGGGGTTTGAATGACAGCTTCCATTTTATTAATGTGTTAAAAAGTCATTCTAGCAGAATATTTTCAGACTGTCTAGGTATCTGAGTTTTAATAACTGAGAACAGTCTGGAAGGTTTAAATAGCAAGGGTTCTTGTCATCAAATGTGCTTCATACTTTCTCATGATGGAGAGAGAGATTTAATAACAATGAACCAAATTCTCAGATGAGTTGACTGGGTGGGCGGTATCAAATTTCAAGAATTTAGTCTTTTAGAGCCGAATATAGGCGAGAGTTTTGTCTTTAAAATCTTTAGCGATGAGTAAGAGCAGAGGGAGTAAGACCAATGTAATGAGTGTTGCAAATAAGATCCCGAAAGCGAGTGAGGCCGCCATTGGTTTTAGGAACTGGGCTTGTACTTCCTTTTCTAAGAGCAAGGGGTAAAGGCCAAAGAATGTGGTCAATGAGGTTAGTAGAATAGCGCGGAAGCGGTCGGCTCCAGCTCGCTTCACTGAGTCTAATAGGTTTAGCCCTTCTTTCTGCAGATCATCAATACGGCAGACTAACACGAGTGAGTCATTCACTACGACACCAGAGAGTGCGAGTATGCCAAAAATGGATAAGATGGAGACTGGAATCCCCATAATGATGTGACCTAGGAGTGCTCCAATAACTCCAAAAGGAATAACTGACATGATAATCAGCGGCTTGACGTAGCTTTTAAGTGGGATGGCTATAAGGATGTATATAAATACAATAGAGAAGGCGAATCCTGTGATTAAAGAACCCATGGATTTTCCACGCTGTTCGACTTCTCCGCTGGTACTCAGAGAGATACTTGGGTGCTTTGCCAGCATCTCTGGGAAGAATTCTTTCTCGAGTTTTTGCTGAATTTCATCTGAGGACGTAACAGCCTTATCAATATTACCTTCAACCGCCACGACTCGCTTGTTGTCATAGCGCTCGATGGATGCAAGGGATTCAGAAAACTCCGTATCTGCAACAAGTGAAAACGGTACAGATGTTCCGTCTGGTTTACGGATACGCATGTCACGCAGAGTTTGGAGTGAGTCACGCTCGGCGATGGGGTAGCGGACCATTACTCGGACTTCCTCGCGCCCTCGCTGCACACGCTGAGCTTCACGGCCGTAGAAGGCGTCACGCACCCCGAGGGCGAGATCTCGTTTAGTAAAGCCTGCTGCTTGTGCTTCAGGAGTGATCGAGTAGATGATTTCAGGTTTTCCAGAATCGAATGTATCTAACACATCATAGACACCTGGATAGGTGGCAACGACAGCTTTGAGTTGATCAGCAACAGATTTTAACTCTAGCAGGTTGTCACTTTCTAGATTGATGACGAAATCGCCGCCGGGAGGGCCCGCCTTGTTGGCAAAGTTGAGTGAGCGAGAGCCTGCAATGGAGCCGACTAATTTACGCCAGTCCTGGGTGATTTTTTCTGTAGGGAGGAAGTTCCGTTCAGTAGAGCGAGAGAGCTCTGTAACTACAGAGGCGGCAGTGTTAGTGGACGAGCTAGCTTGGATTTCAATAAATGGGTTGTGGCCGTATTCGGCTTCATAGCGGGCACCTAACTCTTGAGCTGCGTCCTCGATTCGATCGACACAGGAGTGCAGGTACTGAACAGATTGCCCTTGTTCTAACTCGATAGTGACGGTGATGTTGTCTTGGTAGATGTTGGGGAAAAATACGAATCTGAGAATTCCTGCAGGGAAGAGGTTAATCACCAAAATGAAAATACCGATGAAGGCCGCTAGTACAGCGTAGCGCCATGGTATGAGCTTTAGAATAACGGGACGGTAGATCCTATCGATGAGCCATTGTAGTCCCCGCGCAAGAGCGCCTTGAAATTTCGCCCAGAGCTTGCTGATCCTATTCCGGGGTTTCTTGTGCACGTTTATGTGTGCAAGGTGGGAGGGTAGAATGAGTTTAGACTCAATGAGTGAGAAAATGAGACAGAGAATGACGACTGTGGCGATTTGGCCAAAAACATTACCCATTCGTCCACTTACTTGAGTAAGGGGTAAGAAGGCCGCAATGGTCGTGATTACTCCAAATGTAGCTGGGGTGACGACTTTGCTCACACCTCTAACAGTAGAGCGGATATAGCCCTCACTATCAGTGATTTCTTTTTGCTCTTCTTTCTCTGAATAGATGGATTCACCTATTACGATGGCATCATCAACAATAATTCCTAACACAATGAGGAAGCCAAATGCTGAGATGACGTTTACCGACAAGTCTCCTGCGATAGGGAAGCACGCCAAGGCTCCTGCCAGTGAAATGGGGATGCCCAATGCTACCCAAAACGCGAGACGCAAGTTGAGGAACAGGGTGAGGACTAGGAATACTAATAGAACGCCGGTGAATCCATTTCGAGCTAGTAGCTTGAGGCGGTCCCGGATGTTTGTCGCCCCGTCATACCAGCCAGCTACTTCTACTCCCTCAGGTAGTGAGATTTTAAATTCTTCGATTGCCTCCTTGGTCTGTTGGACTGCTTTGATGATGTCATCATTACCTTCTGTTTTGACGCGAACGCTCACGGAAGGTTTGCCGCGGAATCTGTTTAGATAGTCTTGATCGATGAAAGCATCGCGGACTTGAGCTACGTCTTTAACGAAAATACGGGTTCCGTCAGCATTCGTTCGAACAGGAATTTCTTCGAAGTCAGCCTTGAGGTAGGCCTGGTCACGAGAGCGAAGGGATATGTCTCCGCGTGCCGAACGGATCACGCCACCACCGAGGTCTATCGAGTTGTTTGATACTGCGTCTGCGAGTTCAGAAAATGTGAGATTGTAGAGTCTTAGTTTCTCTTCTGATGGTTCAATGGAAATTTCATACTCCCTGTCACCGATGGTCTCGACTTTTGAGATGGCATCCTTGGTTAGCAGAACGTCTCTGAGCTTACGTGCAGTTTCTTTAAGTGTGGCTTCGTCTGCAGAACCAAAGAGTTCCACCCAGAGCACTTCATTGGTGCGTTTGTTTTCGACAACGACTGGCTTTTCTGCCTGCTCTGGAAAGCTAGGAATTGCGTCGATTTGGATTTTTACATCATCGAGAAGTTTGGTGATAGGATAGTTCTCTTTCGCTTGGATCGTGATGGAGGCAAGGTTATCTGAGCTAACTGAGCGGATGTGTTCAATGCCGTCGACACTTTGCAATGACTCTTCAATCTTGATTGCAACACCGCGCTCCACGTCTTCTGGAGTTCCTCCACGAATAGGTACTGTGACTCGCACAGATTCAGCAGCAAACGCAGGGAAGCCTTCTTTACGTACGGTGAAAGCTGTGAAAATCCCCGCAGCTAAAATGGAGAACATGAGAATGTTCGCGACCACGGGGTTGGAGGCAAACCATGTGATAAAAGGGTGTTTCTGCAATGGATTCATCGAAAAGGTAAGTTACTGAGTTCGATTATTCTGCGTTTTCTAGCTTCACTTCCATAGCCACACGGAAGTTCGTGAGTGGGCGAGAAATGATACGCAGTGGGGGACTCAGTTTTGAGTCATTGAGAGTGACGTAGGCGAATGCGTCATAGCTATAGACGCGTGAAATGGGGACGCGTATGAGCTTAGAGTCTTTACCTACAGCCCATATGAAACTGTCGTTGATCACGGCTGCCTCTGGTAGTTTTAGAGCTGAGTCCACTGGTGAGGCTGGGATGGAGGCGTTTACAAAAGTACCAACTGGAAGAGGGGTTTCACCATCATAGGGTTTGTGGATTTCCGCGATAACGAAGATCACTTGGTTGCGAGGGTCTATGACTGGGTCGACTCTCGTGAGTACGCCATTCCATGTGGCAAGTGGCTTGGTCGGACTAGTTAGAGTGATGTTGATGCTTTCGGATTTTAGCTTCTGAAGATCGATACGGTTGACCTGCTCTGGTGTTAGAGGTAGTCGAACTTCTGCGTGCTCGGTTGCGACTAGAGTCCCAAGAGTAGTCTGGACTGTGGCATAATTTCCGAGTGAGGCTTCACGTGATGCAACGACCGCATCAAAGGGAGCTATAATAGAGCAGCGGTCGATGTCAGCTTGGGCTTTTCTTATGGAGGCATTCGATGAAGCTATGCTTGCTTTAGCTGCTGCAAGTTGCGGTTTACGCAGTACAAAGGGTGAGGCTGTTTCTACATTTCTGCCTGAAGCGGTCCAGTCTTGTTCTGCCTGTTTGGCGCGAATGATCTCTTCTTCTAAAGTTCTCTGGTTAGTCGTTAAAGCCGCTGATTCTCGAGCTAGAATAGCTTCGTAGTCAGTTGGGTCAATTTTTGCGAGGGTGGTGCCTGTGCTTATAATTTCACCTACTCTAAATTTAGGAGCAACGTAGATGATCTGGCCATTTACTTGAGGACTAAGACTGGTCTCGAAATAACTTTTTACAGTGCCGTAGGAATGCACTGGTGGGCTGTGGTTTTCTGTGTCTACAATAATGGTAGAAACTGTGGGGATAATCGTTGGAGGTTGCTTACTCTGCAGAGGCTTCTTGCTAGCAACAATGCCTTTAGCTGCGTAAACGCTGATGACTATCAGAAGAATTGGTAGAAAAATTTTGAGAACGGTTTTCATGTGAAGATGCTAAAAAGTTAGATCGCTTTACCCAGTGCTAGCGCCAGGGAAACACGATTTTGGTAACGCAGTGAGCGAATATTGATGAGTGATTCTTCGGTCGCGAAGGTGCGCCTTTGGACTTCTAACAAGTCGAGGATATTGATGAGACCAGAATCATAGCTCCTGAGACTGCGGTTTTCAGCGCTTTGAGCTGCTTTGAGAGCCTTTGAGGTAGCTGAGTATTGTTGTCGTAGATAGGTCTCAGAGCCTAGTGCATTTTCAACTTCTGAAAAGGCATTGAGGACTATGGATTGATAGTCCGCTAGAGCTCGCTTCGCTCTGGCGTTAGCTGCACCTAATTCTGCTTTGCGCGATCCGCCGTCGATGAGCGGACCACTAATGTCGGCTAGTAATGACCAAGCGTTGAAGTTAGAGTCTGCAAGCTTTTTGAGCATGTTTGATTGTTGGCCGAAGCTAGCAGTAAGCGTGAAATCAGGATAAAGTTCAGCATGCGCCACAGTGACTCGTGAGTCGGCTGCTCGGATACGTTGGTAGGCTGCATCTATGTCCGGACGCTTCATAAGGAGCGTGGATGGAATGTTAGGGCGAACATTTCTAGCTAGTGATGGCCAGACTGTGGCAGATGCAGAGTTGGTGGGGTAAGCACCTGTTAGGGTAGCCAGACGGCGCGCAGCTTGGTCGCGGGTGTCCTTGCTCTGAGCAACAAGAGATCTGGTGTTTTCGATGTCAGTCCGGGCTAGATCTAATGCACCTAAATCTGCAGTTCCTGCCTCAAACCTGCGGTTTACGAGATCGTATGTTTTTTGAAATGAAACGAGCCTTCGTTGTGCTAGGTCGAGCAGGCTGGAGGCTCTGAGTAGCTCGAAGTAGGCTTGTGCTGTCTGCGCTGCGATGGACTGACGAGCTGAGGCATAATCTGCAGCTGCGGCAGATTGGTCACTAGCTGAGGCGCTGATGCCGGCGCGAATGCGGCCCCAGACGTCTAATTCCCAGCGCGCGTCTAACTGCGCCGTGTAGCGCTCCGTCTCGATCGTGCTAAGTCCTGTCGGGTTTGAACGCGAACTGGCGCCAGCGCCTGTTGCATCGACCGTTGGGCTGAGACCTGCTTGAGCTCGACGAGTATTGAAGCCAGCTTCTTCCAAGCGTGCCGCGCTGGAGCGAAGGTCTGGGTTATTATAGAGGGCTTTGTTGATGTAGTTTTTGAGTTTTGCATCGGGAAAAATGGTGAGTAAATTTTCTGCTATTTCAGGGACTGGTGGCTCAGTGGCATCATAGCGCGCAGGGATGTCTAGTGATGCTTTAGCATTCGGAGAGAGAGCCTTAGGAGCAGAGACGCAGCTCCACAATGTCATTGAGCTAGCTAGAGCGATGAAAGGTAGAGTATTTCTGTTCATCCTCGCTTATAAAGTGGATTGTAGTTCACTGGTGGCCGTTTTTAAAGAGGCGGTGGCGGCTAGGATAGCTGCTACTTGCTGATCGATGAAGGTGTCAATGATGCCCATATCAGGCTTGTCTCCAAAAATTTTCTTAATCACGTAGGGGTGGTGGGCTACAATTGCTCCTAGGCTGAGGAAGTTGAGTATAGCTACTCCGTAGATGTGCTCATCTTGTGGGCCGAGGTACTCTGTTAGAATTTCTCTGAGTGGTATGACTTGGAGTGTAGTGACTTCAGTACAGATGGTGTCGATTGGCGTTCCGGGTGAGTGCAAGGTCTTGGCCATGATGCGGCTGTATGCTCCAGCTGGCCCGGGGTCGAGCGTGCGCGCGACAATAGCTCTAGCAAATATTGCGAGACGTTTCTTCGGTGGCTCGTTTTTAGCTCCCCCTCCGTCGATAGGGTAGGTTTCTTGAGAGATTTCAAATGCGCGTCTAAGTACTTGGATGAAAAGCTTTTCTTTGGAGCCGAAGTAGTAGTTGACCGCAGCTATGTTAGCCTTTGCTCCGCGTACAATTTCAGCCACTTTGGCATCGCGGTATCCATTTTTAGAGAAGACCTTGATGGCGCTATTGAGGATCTTATCTTTGACAGTCATTACTGACTTTTCGCATGCATGCAAAAATTCGCAAATAAAATTTCAAATTGGTTTTTGAAATTTGAATATTCCAACAGGAATACGGTGAGTTCTTTAGGATATGTTATATTAGTAAGCAGCGTATACATCAAAAGGTAGCGCTTTATCTGCTAAACCAGCTTTTGACTGTTTGATAGATCGGCTGACCAGTGATCCTGCGGTAGAAGAGTATTAGAGCAACAAAGGTGAAGAGGAAATTGGTAGCCCATGCCGCGATAAAGGGGGAGAGGTGGCCAGATTCGCCAAGAGTGGGGAAGACTGTAGAGCAAAAAATCATGCCAGCGCAGAGGAAAATAGCCACGGCTACTCCACCACCGAGCCCGCGCCGGTTAAAGACAATTCCTAAGGGGGCTGCCAGTAATATAGTGATCAGACTTATAAAAGGGTGGGCAAAACGGTAATGCCAATGCGTGAGGTAGGATCGCTGGTCAGAGAGTGGGTGGTCACGATGGTTTGCGAGCCAGCTCGTGAGTCCAGGAATCCCTAAAAACGGAGGTTTGAGGCCGGGCTTGATAATTTGAAATGGAGTTTCAGGCCAGTCATATACTAGTGGTGACTCGTACTGAGTGACCGTTTCACCTTCTGTTGAAAAATCGAAGACGACTGGTTTGGTGAGAGTCCATTTCCGATCGTCTAGTGACCACGTCGCGGTGTCTGCTATGATGCGCTGGCGTAGACTTTTTTTATCATCAAGAACGGAGATGCTCACTGACTGTAGCGGAGCTCCCTGGCTGTGGTCGAAGGGGATGGACCCTACGTACCACTGACGTGTGTTATCGCTGTTTTGGTAAGCTACATGTTTGGCTTCTGTCTGAGCGATTCCTTTGGCTGCTTCGAGGATGCTTTTTTCTTGGCTGTCGGCGTAGGGGGCCCAGTGATAGTTAAAGATGAGACAGACTATGCTTGTCAGCAAGCCGAAGCCTATGAGGGGAGCGACGATTCTCGTGACGCTTCTTCCCGTCTGAATCATTGCAACGATTTCTTGGCTTTTTGACATTTTCCCGAGCGCCCAGAGGAGTGAGAGCATGAGGGAATAAGGGAGGATAAATACCAAAAGAGCAGGCAGCTTAACGAGGTAGTGCTTAGCCAAGAGTTCCCACATTCGTGGGCTTTCTTTGAAGTCTGAGAGGTTGTCTTGAATGTCTTCTAGGAACATCACTATGAAAAGTGCTCCAAAGCAGATAGCAAAGGCATTGAGAAAAACTCTAATAGTGTAACGGTCCAGTGTGCCGCTACAGCGGTAGATTACCGAGGTTATAAAGGGGACAAAACAGACAATGCCTATGAGCCAAGGGCGGAGCTCATAGGCTGGAACTACTGATCCTGGATAGCCAATGATACGCTCAGCAACCAAGGCTGACTCCGCTGGGCATAGATAGGACGCAGCCACAGCTCCCGCTAGAAGAAGGATAAAAGGCCAGAGTAGGTTGCGCAGCGCCTTGGGCATGCCGTCAATGTTGTCTTCGGCATAGCCAATGTGCAACCTAAATTCGAGAGTATGACTGATGAATGTGGTCTAACTGCTTAGTCGATCTAGAGATTAAAATTGCAGAATACGGCTACCCTGCTAATGGTTTGCTTGAATGTTTGGAAATCAGGAAAGTGGGCAGCCTAGCTTTTGGCAGCAAATCAAATTGAGGTTAAACGAGAGTCCAGTCACAAAGTGGCTGATAATCATCAATTTGCTTATTTTTATAATAGGTTTCGGGAGTGATAGAGCGGGGTATCTTACTTATTACGGTACATTTGTCGTTGGTGACCTTTCCTACTACGGAGTGAGCTTGAACGATTCCCTGAGGAGTGGCGAGGTCTGGAGGTTACTTACTTTCCAGTTTTTACATGCCAATCTTTCGCATGTTTTGATGAATATGGTTGGATTGTATTTCTTTGGGACAATTGTGGAGCGAGTATTGGGGATGCGCAGGTATCTGGCATACTACCTAATATGTGGGGTGGCAGGAGGCTTGTTTTATTATCTTTTGGTGTATTTCGGTTTAGTCAACCCAGGTTATATTGTCGGAGCTTCTGCTGGGCTTTATGGGGTGCTGGCGGCACTTGTCGTTATAGCGCCGAACATGCAGGTGATGTTGTTGATTCCCCCAATTCCCATGAAAATGCGCACATTAGCATGGGTTTTGTTAGGCTTGGCTTTATTTTCAATACTTGTGACCGGGAGGAATGCCGGCGGGGAAGCCGGTCACTTGGGCGGGGCTTTAATTGGTTTTTTCTTAATGAAATTTCCACGTGCGCTGGGTTGGGCTGACCGTATTGGAACGAAACAAACCATTGTAAAAAAAGCCGCTCAGAGTGGTCCGTATCAAGCCAAAGTGAGACCGCGGACAAAGCTGAATCTGGATACTACAGAGGTTGACCGTATTTTAGACAAAGTGAGTGCCGAAGGCCTGCATTCGCTCACTGATGCAGAACGAGAAACTCTTCATCGAGTTTCTAACAAAGACTAATAGTAATGACTGATGATGAAATGATGACGAATGGCGAACCCGTTCGTCAGATGGAGAGACTACGTGCGATCATGCACCGGTTGAGGGCTCCGGGAGGCTGCCCATGGGATGCTGAGCAGACTCATGAGAGTATCGTTTCAAACTTGATCGAGGAAGCCTATGAAACTGTGGACACGATTAAGCGTGGCGACATAGATCACATGAAAGAGGAGCTAGGAGATCTGCTTTTACAGGTGGTGTTTCACAGTGAAATTGCTGAGGGAAATGGGCATTTCTGCTTTGATGATGTGGCTGCTGGGATCTCTGAAAAACTAGTTAGGCGTCACCCTCATGTTTATGGGGAAAGCGAAGTTGCTGGTTCAGAAGGAGTGCTTAACCAATGGGAGGCAATTAAACGGCAGGAGAAAGGTGTAGAGCAGAGGCCATATCTCGATGGAGTTGGCGATGGGCTACCAGGGTTACTCAAAGCGCTTAAGCTACAGAAGAAAGCTGCAAAAGTGGGCTTTGATTGGCCTGAGATTGTTTCGGTGATCGGGAAGGTTCGAGAGGAGTTAGAGGAAGTCGAAGAGGAAATTGCTTTATTGAAAGAAGATAAAGCATCGGCTGCTCTGGAAGCGGAGGTCGGAGATCTACTGTTCTCCGTGGTCAACTTAGCGCGTAAACTTAAGGTGGATCCTGAGGTAGCACTAGACTGTACGAACAATAAATTCCTCTACCGTTTCGAAATCGTAGAACAGCAGCTTTCCGCAAAAGGAGTCTCTCTGGAAGCTGCCAGCTTAGAGCAAATGGAGGATGAGTGGCAAGCCGCTAAGAGTTCTCAAGAGGAGGGTGAGAGATAACGAATCACTTCTGAGGTTGCTATTCATAGACATTTTTGGCTTTATGGTTCGTTAGACATGGGAGATTCATTCCAAGAAATTTTAGATCTTGTTTTAAAAGCCTCGAATGAGGGGATCTGGGACTGGAACATTGGCTCAGAGGATATTTATTATTCAGAGCGAGTTTTAACTTTCTTTGGTTACTCAGATGAGGATGCGCCAAACTTGATGACTGCTCCTGAGTCGATCTTGTTGGCTGAGGATGTGGCGTATTTCAGGCACATGCTTGATCTTGTTCTTATGGATGATGCCGAGGAGCTTTTTGCCGTGGATTGCCGAGTGGTGCGCAAAGACGGAAGGACTCGCTGGATTCGTGTTCGAGGAGTGGTCGTGAGGGAGCATGGCGAAGCTGTGCGAATTGCTGGCTCTATGATTGATATTACTAAGCGAAAGCGTGCTGAAGCTGCTCTGGAAGAAGAACGTGAGATGCTCCGACTGATCATTGATAACGTGCCGGTACAAGTGTATTTTAAAGATCTAGAGTCGCGCTTTACTATGGTTAATAAGCGGCAAGCCCATTGGTTAGGTTGTGAATCTGAGAACCAAATCTTGGGGAAGTCCGATGCTGATTTCTACGCTGAGGAGGGCTGGAGGCGTTCTATTGAAGACGAGCAGAGGTTGATGAAAACTGGAGAACCTATTTTAGGTAAAATTCAGCGTGAAAAATGGATAGATCGGCCAGACACTTTTGTGCAAGTGGTGAAGCAAGCGTGGTACGACAGCCGTGGGCGGTTATCAGGAACATTTGGATTTTCTACTGATGTAACGATGATCTTCGATGCGCAGGAAAAGCTTGAGGAGGTAGCACTCGATCTCCAAGCTCGAAACCGGCTTTACCAAGAAGAGTTAGGTTTAGCTAGAGAGGTTCAACAGGCATTGTTACCCGAAAGTGATGAAAGCTGGAAAGAGCGCATCGCTTCAGTAAGGGACAAGGCTGAGGTAGAAGCTAAGTATATACCTGCGACGGAATTGGCCGGTGACTATTACGATGTGCTCTCGATAGCCGAGGGCAAGCTAGGTTTCTTTATTTGTGATGTTATGGGGCACGGTGTCCGTTCAGCATTGGTGGTCTCCATGATTCGAGGATTAATGGAGAAGGCTAGTGACTTTGTTGAGCAGCCAGCTGAATATTTGCAGAAGATCAATGAAGGGCTATGCCGTATCCTAGGTCCTACTGGTGTGGATATGTTTGCGACGGCTTGTTATCTCATGGTGGACTTTAATGAAGAGGTGATACGCGTCTCTAGTGCAGGTCATGATTATCCATTGATTCTCTCGAGGGATGGGGCGGATTTATTACACTGCAAGCAGGCCTGTGGTCCCGCCCTTGGCTTTTTTAATACAGCTGAATACAAAGCTTGTACGTATGACCTGAGGGATGTTTCCGAATTTATCCTGTATACGGATGGAATCTATGAGTCAGCGAATAAGGATGGAGCTGAGTGGGGAATAAAACGTTTCAAGGATGCTGTTCTGGAAATTGCTAAACTTAAAAGAGAGGGTACACTAGATATTCTATGTGATGAGGCTATTCAATGGGTGCGTGGTAAGGGGTTTGACGATGACGTTTGCTTGCTATCCTGTAAAATTAAATAGGATCCGCTCCCGCTTTCTTATTGCATCTATTCTTTTAGAAAGCTTTGATAGTAAGAATGCAGGCTCCTCCAGATGATCGATATGAACTAGCCCTGCGCGCTTCTAACGAAGGCATATGGCAGTGGGATCTATGCGAGCAGTATGTTAGCTATTCTGATAGGGTTCTTAGCTTTTTAGGATATGACGATGGAGAGGACGCTCCTAACATTTTCATGCAGCCAGAGAGCTACTTCCATGAAAATGATTTGGCGAAATTCGAGCATGCGCTAGCTAGAATGCTAGTACCGAACGGCGAGGAGATTTTTGCAATTGATTGCCGTTACATTCGGCCGAACCAAACAGTGGCATGGTTGAGGATACGTGGTGCATGTATTCGGAATAGTGCTGGTGAGACCTTGCGAATGGCTGGGTCGATGATTGATATCTCCAAACGTAAAAATGCGGAACTTGCTCTCGAGGAGGAACGGCATATTTTACATCAACTCATCGAGAATATCCCTAGTAGTATCTATTTTAAAGATACTGAGTCACGTTTCGTAATGGTAAATACTGGTCTTGCTCACAAGATGGGATATGAGAGGGTGAAGGATCTGTATGGTCTAAGTGATCACGATGTGTTCGATGACGCTCATGCTAATAAGTCGCGTGCAGACGAGTTGAAGATCATGGAAACTGGTGAGCCTTTAGAGGAATCTCTTGAACGGGAGATCTGGGCGGATCAACCAGATTCATGGGTTCTCACCACAAAGCTTCCTTGGCACGATCGCAATGGGAATGTGAAGGGTATCTTCGGTGTTTCTAGCGATGTTTCAGATATCGTAAATGTTCAGATGCGCTTGGCCGATGTGACTGATGAGCTGAAGTTGAGAAATGAGCAATACGCTCAAGAGCTGGAGCTTGCGAAGCAGATTCAGTACTCAGTCATTGATTCCACGCCCCTCCCGTTTCCGCGTAATAAAGCAGCTACCCGCTATGGTGTAGAATTTAGTTCTCGTTATCTTCCTGATAGTGAAATGGCTGGGGATTTCTTCGAGAACCTTAAGATTAGTGACACCAAAGTAGGGGTGCTAATTTGTGATGTTATGGGGCATGGAGTTCGTGCATCACTGGTGGTGGCTATGCTACGAGGCCTAGTGGAAAAGGAGCGTGACGCATCTGGCGACGCAGATTGGTTCCTTTACGGGTTAAATGATTCACTGGCAAAAATTTTAAATCATGCCGGGATTCAAATGTTCGCGACCGCCTTTTATGCCGTGGTCGATTTAGAAAAGGAAACATTTCAGTATGCGAGTGCTGGTCACCCGATGCCCTTTATTAAAAGGAATGGTAAGTTCGAGGTACTATCCTCTAAGAGAATCGTTAGGGGCCCTGCATTAGGGTTGATGGCTGAGGCTCCCTATGGAGCTGAGACACTGCCTCTATCAGAAATAGATCAGCTGATCATGTTCACCGATGGAATATACGAGGTAGAGGATGCCAAAGGTGAGCAAATCGGTGTCGATGGACTGTGTTCAATACTTAATGAGCATCCTGAACTCGATGCGGATGAGGCGCTTCATTTATTGATGCATTCGGCTAAGGAGTTCAACGCCTCTGATGGGTATGGAGACGATGTTTGTATGTTTGCTTTTGATGTCATAAAAAATGGCTAACACCGTTTAGTGTTAGCCAAGTATCATAGGAGATAGATATTATTTCTACTTAGCGGACTTCGCCACCTTTGCCGAAGTCGATCTGGAACTGGAGCCAAATTGAATTTTCGTTGCCGTAACCCTCTAACCAATCATTGTTATACTGAAGTCGAGCGTGGCCACTCAGGTAATCATTGACTGTGACAGCTCGAGTGAGCGCTAGTGATGTACGGTGGCGTTCAGGGAGACCTTCTATAGCGCCGCCGACACCTTGGAGGTAGCCATAGCGTGCACCGAGTTCCCAGTCTTCCTTGAAGCCCCAGCCCACACCGGTGTGAACACCCCATTCGTCAGCTGAGCCTTTTAGATCACCGTCTGCACTTTTATAGTCGAAGTCACGATAGGCGAGTTCGCCTGTAGCTCTGAAGTGCTTTCCTCCGGCTTCAAGTCCGTTCTCTCTCCACAAGTAGGTAAGATCAGCTCCGTAGAGGTTAGTGCGTTCATTAAAACCATTGTCACCTGTTAGGAAGCTCGCGCCATAAGTGTAACTCTGGAAATCTGTGTGGTAGTATATTCCTTTCCAGCGCATCGTAAGTATATCGTCAGAGGCTAGAGCCTCTTCACCTTCGATGTGCTCATCTTCGTGCTCATCATGATCTTCGTGTTCATCATGATCTTCATCTTCGTCGTGGCCATGATCATGTTCATGAGCGAGAGCATTACCGAAGGCTACAGTGATGAGCGAGCTGTGCTCGAAGGGGAGTATGTAGGATATTTCACCACTGTCTGAGATGAGCCCTTCGTCTCCTAGGAAGCGGGAAGTGATCAAGTTAGCATCGACAAAGTACCAGGAGTGAAGGTGCTGGTTGTTCTGAGATGTGACACGATTTAGAAAGCGTCCACCACGTAGCTCAAAGCCACCGGGTAGGTTTTGGAGCTTAAGAAATGCCTCTTCGAGCTCACCATCTAGCTGGTTCTCGAGGTCCGTAAAAACATTGTAAGCAACAAAACCTGCGAGGTATTCTCCGTAGCTTGCTGAGAGTGACATCTCTAGTCCTTGAAGAGTGAACTCATCGTTAGGGTCGTGTGCGTGTGCAGCTAAGATATCTTCATCGATACTAGCGGCTCCCATAGCCACATCGAGGTGAGCATTTAGGTTGATTTCAAAATCTGGTGAAGCAGTGGCTGTAGCTGTTAACAGGGGGATGAGTAAGAATGTCTTTTTCATTATCTGAGGTACTTAACGATGGTTTCGATATTATATTGGAACATGCCAATGATAGAGTTGGCGCTGTCTGCGTAGAGCGGTCCAGCGATTTTGGCTCCAGTAGCTTTGGAGATAGTTTGTAAACTCTTAGTGTTCGCACCCTTTTCTGGAAAGAGTGCTTTGACGTGGTTCTTTTTAATGACTTCGATTGCTTCCGCCACGTATTGAGGCGATGCAGATTGCTCTTTATTGAGGCCTTGGATTGGAATGGATTTGAATCCGAACTCTTTACAGAAATAGCCAAAAGCGGCATGTGCAGTGGCCAGATTACGTTGGTTTCTAGGGATCGTTGAGATTTGCTTCTTACTCCATGATTTTAGGTCTGAGAGCTCTTTACGGTATTTCTTAGAATTCTCTTTGTAAGTTGCTGCATTGGCTGGGTCAGCTTTGGAAAACTCTTTTTCTACAATACTAGAAGCACGTCGCCAATTTTCGATGCTCTGCCACCAGTGAGGATCAAGAGCGCCGACGGAATGTTTCGGGCAACAAGCGTAGACTGCTGAACTCCCAGATATACGGAGCGAGGGTATGTCGCGGCCGACTTCGACGATTATAGCCTTTCCTGCTAGGATGGATTTTAGCTTTGGAAGGGCTGGTTCGAGATCTTTACCTGAGGCCAAGTAAATCTTAGCGCCCTTTGCGGAGGCTAGTTTACTTGGTGATGGCTGGAAGGTGTGTGGGTCACCGTTTGGCCCTAGTAGATCAACGACTTCTACTTGGGGGCCTCCAACATGGCGGGCGAGGTCAGCAAGCAAGGGGTTGAGCGTGGCAACCTTAAGTTCAGCTTGGCTGACTAATGCCGTAGCTATGAGGGTGAGGAGGCTTAGAAGTTTCATGCCTTTGTATATCTGCAACTCTATTGCATCTTCAAGTTTTAAATGCGATAAAGTTGCAATTGTTATTTTTTGCATTTAAGATGTCATGCTTGTCGATGGGGGAAATACTACCTAGCTTGGGCTTCAATGAGCACGCATGAAGGAAGTCCGATTGATTGGGAAAACTGGCAGGCTGAGATTCCTGCGACATTGATGTTCATCGTCAAAAATGGTCAGATCTTGTTGATCGAGAAGCTCACTGGGATTGGTCAAGGAAAGATCAATGGTCCAGGCGGTAAGATTGATCCAGGTGAGAGTGCTGAGCAGGCGGTGATACGCGAGTGCCAAGAGGAGCTTCACATTACCCCGCATGATCCAGTGAAAATGGGCGAGCTGCATTTCGCTATGTCAGACATTCCAGATATTCATTGCCATGTGTATATGGCAGAGAGTTTTGACGGTGAGCCTACGGCGACACGTGAGGCGAACCCTCTGTGGACAAGTATCACTGAAATCCCGTTCGACCTTATGTGGGCGGATGACCGCCATTGGTTACCTCAGATGTTAGATGGGCAGAAATTTAATGGGCGATTCAAGTTTGAGGAGCAAGACGTCATTTGGAAGGATGTACAGTTTGGTGAGAGTGCCAGCGAGTTATGGATTGGCTGTCCACTTGAGTTGGCCAAATAGTTGACCGTAGAGGTTCTCTGTGTAGGGTGGCGAGCATGAGTAAAGCACAGCAAATCATGTTAGGTAAGGGGCTCGCGGATCTACCCTTTGGAGCGACCCGTAGTGAGGTAGAAGCTGTGCTTAATGTGCCTGATGAGCGCGATGAGGTCGATCTTGGCGATGAGATCTCAGAAGCGTGGCACTATTGGGATTTGGGAATCTCTCTCAACTTTGATGAGAGTGAGGATTTTCAACTTACTACGATTGAAGTAGCTAGCCCTGAAGTGACATTACTGGGTAAAAAAGTGATCGGGATGAAGCGTGAAGAAGCACAGGCTTTTCTAGATACTCAGAAGATCGGCCCGTCAAAGGTTGAGGCTAGCCGTGGTCTTGCTTATGAAGACGTTGAGCTTACTTTGTGGTTCAATGGTGGGGAATGCGCGGAGATTCAGTTCAGCAAGATGTAGCTTGTACTGACTGCTAGGAGTTGTTAGATTCTTGCTATGTTTAGCAAGTGTGTGGCTGCTTTTCTCTTTCTGGCGTCGTCGTTGTACGCTCAAGAGCGCGTGATCGAAGCGCGCTTACGCTTCCTTGTGTGGAAGCCAGAGCCGATGAGAGCCTTGCTGACCGAAGCCTCACAGGTCCAAGCTGTAAAGCACATCCAGGATGCGGTTACACTTGAGTTAGGTGCTGATCATGTTCTGCTTAGCAGCTTACGCTGTAGCGATGCTATCGCTTATCAAGGTGATGGTGTGATTCGCCTATTACGAGGTGAAAACTCGATTGTTGAGTTCATGATCTCGCGAAATGGGGAGTACTATATTTTACTACAACCAGAGGGAGTGGGTTATCGAGCATTTCCTGTGGAGATAAGTGCTCTTCAAAAGGGGGAAGTACTGGTAGCGAATCAGACTACTCGTCGCTATTCACTAAAGGTGGCTGGAGGAAAGCGTGTTGCGGTAGGGGCTGGTAAGTCGCGTTTGGTTGAGCGAGCTGATACGAAAAACCATGTTTGCCATTTAACGGTACATTGCTGGAAGGAGCTGAAATGGCAGCCGGAATTTGCGCGACATTACTCACTGGTGCCAGATTCAAAATCGCTCTGTGTTCTTTACTACGACCTCGGGGGAGAGCGCTTGCGGCTACAGTTTTTTAGTGGCTTATGAGAGGGCGTAAAAAAAGCTCCTCGAGAAATCTCGAAGAGCTTTTTGAAAAGTTGCTTAATAGCAGAACTACGCGTTGAGCGTAGGCTTCTTCGCACGGCGAACCGCACCGAAGCGCTTCTGGAACTTGTCGATACGACCTTCGGTATCAACGAAGGTAGACTTGCCAGTGTAGAACGGGTGAGTGTCTGCAGTAACGCCCATTGAGACAACGAAGTAGTCTACGCCGTCAATAGTTTCAGTTACGTCGGACTTCTTAGTAGAGCGTGTAATATAACGCTTACCGGAAGTCATGTCTTGAAAGATTACTGGGTGGTAATCCGGATGAATATCAGCTTTCATGGTATTGATATGGTTGTGCCACGTTTCCGTCGCGGCGGGATGGGGAGAATGCAAAGATCGACTCCCTTGTCAACTATTTAGCAAAACATCAGCGAGAACTTTACTTGCTATATTTTTTGCGCAACTTGAGCGGCTTTACGCATAAGGACTTCAGAAAACTCCATGAAGTGGCTAAAGAGGCTAACCCAGTGGACTGCGTAGCTTTTAAAACTGAGGCCACCAGGGACGAGACATAGCATGATCGCTAGTAGTAGGACGTTTGCCAGATAGATGATTACCAATGAGAAGAAGGTTCCATTTTCTTTAAGGTCAGGTTGGTCTCGGGGAATCATCCAGATCGTGTAGGCGAGATGGAAAGTCCAGGTCGCTCCAATCGCCAGATAAAGAGCGTAGTTGTGATAGGGGATATCCCAGAAGAGCTTTATTAGAGCTGAAATAGCGAGCACGATAAACGACCAGAAGGGTACAAAATAGGGGGAGAGTGCGATGAGAATGTTGGATTTGTTCGTCATCACATAACCTCCGTCGAGTGTGACGTTGAAGCCTGATACTTTTCCTCCACACATGAAGATGAAGATCACGTGTGTCAGCTCGTGACCGAGCACGTACAGGTAGAGGAAAAATTGACTGAACAGCTTCGAGTAAAACCAACCAGCCATGAGGAAGCAACCAACGGCAAAAAATAGGAAAGGGCGCGACTGCGCGATGTTTGACCAGAACTGATTATCTCCTGTGTGCTCAGTGATCGTGAAGAGGGCGAGAGTGCTGATGGCACTCGGGATGAGTAAAAGAAACGCTAGTAGACTGCGCAGAATGAGGTGGCGAGTGGGTAACGCGTAGTCATCCTCATAGGTGTCTGCTATTGCCGCATGAACTGAGGTTAAGCCTTGGCGGCGCCATGTGCGCTGATTGGAGCGCTGCTGGGCGCGCTTGTTTGCTCCTTGGATCGATTCCCACAAGTTTGGTCGCTGAGCACGGCGCGCAGCTCCGTGAGAGCGACGGCGTGATGTAGTTTTACGGGGACGAGCAGCCATAAGGGAAAAGAGATAATTAAGTTTCCTTAAATTAGGTGAAAATGCAATCTCGAAGTCGAGGGCTGTGAGGGCTAGGGGATTCTCCGCTGACGTATGGCTTCAGCTAATGCCAAAGGTAACTGGTGTTTTGCTTTTTGAAGTGACCGTTAGCGCATGAGATTGTTAGGTAATAGTATGTCTAAGGATAAAGTGTTTCAGAAAGTAACTTTTGGGAGTTTCGTTGAAGAGCTAGAAGCTCAGAATATAGCGAGAGCTGATCTCTACAAATATGGTGACATTGATTTCACCTATGAGACCAAGGATGGCCAAGTTTTTGGCACGGAATTACCTTATGTAGCGGCCGAGGATGACCTATTGATTTCGGTTCTGAAACAGAACTCGGTTGAGTACATCGCTCACACTGAATCACACCCGTATAAGGAAAGCGGACACCATATGGGAAAGTATGTGAGTTACTTGATTTTCATTACTCCGCTGCTATTGATCGGGCTACTCTTTTACCAAGCGCGAGTGATTTCAAGGCTGGGGTCCGAGTTGGCTGCTTTAAAAACTCGCCCTCCAGAGTTGTCCTAAAAGAGGAGGTTTCTCACTTAATGCTCAATCCTGCGTGAGGGCGAGAGAGCTCTTTCAGGTAGAAGGGCTGATAGCCTTCGTTGCGGATCCAGAGTGAAGAGGGGTTTCCGGCATTGAGTTGGTAGGCTGCTGTGTAACGGACCGGGCCGTTCGCTGAGATGTGGGCGAGAGCGGTGGCGAGCTGCGCTTGGCTCAGTGATGGTGCGTAACCGATCGCCCAGCGTTTGTTTCCATCGTGGAGTAAGAATGTTCGGCGTGCATACTTGCTATTATCGAGACTTGGTTGGGGAGATTGAGCTTGCAGCAGTTGAGGCCCAATGAGAGTGGAGCTCTTGTTAGCCTTATTGGCTTTCGATATTTTAAGAGCCCCGTTGTGAATTTCTAATGTGAAGGCCTGAGAATCAGGCGCAGCTCCGAGGGCAACGGCGGCCAGATGAACTTGGTGGTTGAGCGGCTGTTCTAGGCTTGTTGGATTTTTGTGGAGCTGAACTTTGTTCTTTGTGGCGTCGAAGTGAAAGATGTGGAACGAAAGCATTCGACCATCAGCGTTCACTGGAGCGTCGATTTTTTGGTATTGCGCGAGAGCGAATACAGCGGTGGTCAAGAGAATGGCGAGTACGCGGATCATCAATTTTTTTCTAATACGAGAAAGTTGCGCACAGGCTTATTCCATAGTGCTCGGAAGGTTTTTTTGCCATTTCTGACGGAGTGAGATATCCAGAGGTCGGATGAACGACCACCGTCTAAGTTAATAGCGTTTTGGATAGTTACGTCAGCTAATTTTTTTCCTGTTAGCGCGTTCCCTAGCTGGGCAAGAGTTGCTGTTTCGGCGTAGCCTATGAGCCATTGCTCTGCTCCATCGTTGGCTAGAAATGAACGGGTGCGGCTACGCTCGTTAGAGAGTCCAGAAACCGCGGCTCCATGATAGCTGAGCATTGGCCCAGTTTGTAGTAGCTGGGTTGGCTTGGCTTTGTTGATGACATCATTCATCGATGCGCGGCGAGCGATCCCAGCATGTGCTGTGTTTGAAAAATAAAATCCGCTGCCGAGCGAGCTAGAGTTATTTTCACCGCGTGAGACTCCAGAGGTGATGAGCTTACCGAGCGGGGCGCCTTGAGGTGTGAAGAAGCCAGCATTGATTACTGCGTAGGCTTTGCGTGCTTTTCCTAGGCTAGCGGAATCTCTCCATTCACTGCTGGGGCCATTCTTTTGGTCAACGACAGTGAGTTGATAGTCGCGGCTGTTGAATTTAACTAGGTGCAGAGTGATTCCTTTCGAACTGACTCGGTGGTAGCTAGGTGGCGAGCTTACAGGCGAGGAATCGTTAATGACTATAGCACGAGGCGCGTCTTGGCCGTGAGAGGTCAAGCTGCTAGCTAGCAACACTATGGAGAGGACGCGCGTCATCAGACGAGGGAGTTAAACTGGCTTGCGCGCAGTGGCAAGCAATGTTTGAAAATGTGGTGGCTCGTCTTCTTTATCAACGATTGCCGTTTCACAGTTTTCAAAGCCAGTATCCTCTAACATCTGGATGATGGAAAGCTCTGAAAACCCTAGCCATGTGTCGTAGTACATTTCGCGTGCTTGCTCGAAATTATGCTGGAGTAGGTCGAGAATGACGAGAGTGCCGCCAGGCTTGAGGATGGCGAAAGCTTGTTCAAGCGCGCGCTGAGGCTGTTCAGCATGGTGGAGTGCTTGGGAAAAAATGGCGAGATCGACGCTGCCTGGGTCAATAGGAGGTTTTTCTATGTCGCCGAGTCGGTACTCAAGATTTGGTAGCTTGTGTTCTTTTGCCAGCTGCTGACCGAACTCGACCATCTTTTGGGAGTTATCGACGGCGATCACTTTCTTTGCACGCTGGGCTAGGAGCTGGGAGAGTGTGCCTTCTCCAGCGCCAAGATCAGCGACGACTTCGTAGTTGAGGATTTTTAGGAATGCTTCGGCGAGCCCCTTCCATGAGCGGCCAGGTACATATTGCCGGCCAAACTTGCCGGCGAGTTCATCAAAGTAAGCGCGCGCTCGATCTTGTCGTTTTCTTAGAGCTAAGCGTAGGGCTGCTCGGTCGGTAGAGATTTCTTCAATGTCTTCAGCCGCAAAGCGGGCGACCTCGAGCAAGGCGTCAGATGCACATACAGAATAAAGAATATTTTTTCCCACACGACGATCCGTCACGAGAGTGTTTTCTTTAAGCTTTGCTAGCTGAGTGGAAATTCGGCTCTGCCCCATGCCCAGGATACTCTGAAGTTCAGCCACACTGAGTTCTTCGTGCGCTAAAAGCATGAGAATGCGCAGGCGTGTGGAGTCGGCAAGTAGCTTGAGTGAAATTAAATTTGACGGCATCGGGAAAGCGTTTATATCTACTTCACATCAACACATCAAGATTTGTTGATGCAACCATAAAATTTTATGAGCCGTCCTTTCATTTTTTCTTCCGAGTCCGTCACTGAAGGTCACCCAGACAAGGTCTGTGACACCATTTCGGATACTATTCTAGACGCTTGCCTTGAGCAGGACGTGAACAGCCGTGTGGCCTGTGAAACTTTCGTTAAAGACAATGTAGTGGGCCTCGCTGGCGAGATCACCACCCATGCTGATTTCGATAGCCGTTCATTGATCGAAAAAGCGATCCGTGAGATTGGTTACGTGCACGATGACTGCAAGTTCAACGCGAACAGCTTTTTCTTCGTGAACCTGATTGGCCAGCAGTCACCAGACATTGCACAGGGTGTGGATGAAGGCGGTTTCGAAGACAAGACGACTGAGGAACAAGGCGCCGGAGATCAGGGGATCATGTTCGGTTATGCCTGCAATGAAACTCCAGAGTTCATGCCAGCTCCTATCAGCTACTCACACAAGCTTGGCCGTGAACTCACATCACTGCGTAAATCTGGGCAGCACGCCTGGCTTCGTCCCGACTCCAAGACGCAGGTCTCCATGGAATATGTCGACGGTAAGCCAACGCGCGTGACTGCAGTGGTCGTTTCCACCATGCACTCAGCAGACATCACGACTCCTGAGATCCGTGAGACACTTCAAAAGGATCTCATTGAAAAAGTGATCCCTGCGAACTTGCTCACCGACGACACCGAGCTTCTCATTAATCCAACTGGCCTATTCATTATTGGTGGGCCTGAAGGGGACGCTGGCCTCACTGGACGTAAGATTATCGTGGATACCTACGGTGGATCTGGTCGTCACGGCGGTGGTGCTTTCTCCGGAAAAGATCCATCTAAGGTAGACCGCTCTGCAGCTTACATGTGTCGCTGGGCCGCTAAGAACATCGTAGCAGCAGGCCTTGCTGATCGCGCTGAACTTCAGGTCGCATATGCAATCGGTCATCCACATCCAGTTTCCATTAGCGTGAACACCTTTGGCACAAGCAAGGTTGATGAGGTCGTGATCGAGAATGCAGTGAAGGAAGTCTTCTCCTTCAAGCCTGCTGACATCATCAGCCAGCTCAACCTCCTCCGCCCAATTTACAAACACACAACCAACTATGGTCACTTCGGCCGTGAAGATAATCTGGATGCTCTTACTTGGGAGAAGACGGATAAAGTCGATGCGCTGAAGGCGATAATTGGGTAAATCTGATCACTTTTTACAACGAACAAAAAACATTATGTCCACTTCAACACTCGAAAAAACAAGCGACTACAAAATCGCTGACATTAGCCTTGCCGGATTCGGTCGTAAGGAAATTGATATTGCTGAACACGAAATGCCTGGTCTCATGGCGATCCGTGAAAAATATTCCGCGGAAAAGCCACTTCAAGATGTACGCATCATGGGGTCGCTTCACATGACTATCCAGACAGCTGTACTCATCGAGACTCTTGTAGATCTTGGAGCTGACGTACGCTGGTGCTCATGCAACATTTTCTCAACACAAGATCACGCAGCAGCAGCTATTGCTGAGACAGGTGTTCCCGTGTTCGCTTGGAAGGGCGAGACACTTGAAGAGTACTGGGACTGCACATGGAACGCAATTCTTAGCCCAGAAGGACAAGGTCCTGAACTCATCGTTGATGACGGTGGCGACGCGACACTTTTCATCCATAAAGGATACGAGCTAGAAAATGGCTCAGACTGGATCAACGAGCCGGCCGGTTCTGAAGAAGAGCAAGTTATCAAGAACCTCCTCAAGAAGGTTCACGCTGAGCAGCCTGGTATTTTCGCGAAGCTTATCGCTGACTGGAAGGGCGTTTCTGAAGAAACAACCACTGGTGTGCACCGTCTCATTCAGATGGCTAAAGAAGGAAAGCTTCTTGTTCCAGCTATCAACGTGAACGACTCCGTAACGAAGTCCAAGTTCGACAACCTCTACGGTTGCCGTGAGTCATTAGTCGACGGTATCAAGCGTGCAACTGACGTAATGATCTCAGGTAAAGTCGGAGTGGTCTGTGGTTACGGTGATGTGGGTAAGGGCTGTGCTCAGGCACTTCGCGCTCAAGGTGCTCAGGTAGTGGTGACTGAGGTCGACCCAATCTGTGCTCTTCAGGCTGCGATGGAAGGCTTCCGCGTTCTCACAGTAGAAGACACACTTGGCTGGGGTGACATTTATGTGACCACGACTGGTAACTATAACATTATCCGACTCGAGCACATGGAGAAGATGAAGGATCAGGCAATCGTCTGTAACATCGGTCACTTCGATAATGAGATCCAACTCGATAAACTCAATAATGCTCCTGGTGTCGAAATACTCAACATCAAGCCACAGGTTGATAAGTACACGTTCCCAACAGGCAACAGCCTCTACATGCTCGCTGAAGGTCGTCTCGTGAACCTCGGTTGCGCTACAGGTCACCCATCCTTCGTGATGTCTAACTCTTTCGCAAACCAGACGCTCGCTCAGATCGATCTCTGGAAGAACAAGGAGTCCTACAAGGCAGGCGAAGTGAAAGTACTTCCTAAGCATCTTGATGAAGAAGTAGCGCGTCTCCACCTCAACAAGATTGGTGCGAAGCTTACAACACTATCACAGGATCAAGCTGACTACATCAACGTTCCTGTTGAAGGGCCATTCAAGCCTGAGACCTATCGTTACTAATCTGAAACGCAGTTTCGGAAGTCAAAAGTAATGAGCCAAAAGTGTGAAGTGCAAGTCACTTCCCTTCGCTTTGATCACTTAAAATTTCAGTGCTGTTCCGTTCGTTCGGGACAGCGCTTTTTTTGTTTTAATTTTTTTCTAAAAAAAGAGCACAACTTAGACAAAGGGGCAAAAGGGTGGCGCTCTTTGTATGTAGTTATTCATATGTAAGGAGTTTACACCCCCTGTTAATGTCAATTTTGTGTAGGTAAGGGCCGTCTCGTAAGAGACGGCCTTTTCACTTGTGTGGGAAAGAGCTTTGGCCGTCAGAATGCAATAGAGCTGTAGAATCTCATCCAAGCCTCGGGTTTTTCGCTGCTTTAAATTTTTTCTGAAAAAATCACACAACTTAGACAAAGGGAGAAAAGGGTGGCGCTCTTTCTATGTAGTTATTCATATGTAAGGAGTTTACACCTCTTGTTAATGTCAATTTTGTGTAGGTAATGGCCGTCTCGGGAGAGGCGGCCTTTTACTTTCTAAGAAGCCTGATCAGTTGATCACGAATATGTGCAATGGCCGGCTGGAAATTATCTTAGGCTAGGTCTTCTAAGCTTGTGTTGGGTATACTCCAAAGTTGATTTAGAAACGGCTATTAGAAGTGCTAGACTCTCTTGGAGAGGCTGGTATCACCTCTTTGTCCGACTTTAAAACTATGAGTATTGATCACCCAGGAATTATCGACCATCTCTCAACCAATAGTGACGGGAGTTGCTGCGTCGCGCACATTGCAGATCACTTAGAATGGAACAGCCATGCACATGTTTTAGCGCTGCAAGAGAAGCTAAATAACTACCTGTCTTTTATCGAATCGGGGGAAATCTACGCTTCTCGTCCTGAAGCTAGAGAGCAAGAAATTGAGATTTCTATTAGCTGTAAGTACACGCCGGTGGAAGAGGATGATTTAAGGTTCCTTCGGTTTGCCAGAAATGCGATTCAGAAAGCGGGGTTCCGGTTCTCGGTCATCATAGACAACGCGGATTTCATCATTCCTGATGAAATCTAAGCGAGTAGTTCTGGGTCGAACTAGAGCTCTAGAGAGCCATTAGCGCCCCAGAATTTTGGGAGCTTTAAATTTTTTCTGAAAAAATCACACAACTTAGACAAAGAACTAAAAGGGTGGCGCTCTTTGTATGTAGTTATTCATATGTAAGGAGTTTACACCTCCTGTTAATGTCAATTTTGTGTAGGTAAGGGTCGTCTCGTTAGAGGCGGCCTTTTTACTTATTCTCCCAGATGATTTCCTCTTCACTAGGAGGGCGGTCGCTAGGATCAGAGACTGGCATGGCTGCACCAGTGGCATCTATTTCAGAGGCAAAGACACCAATATAGTAAGTGTATCCTTCGCTTTCATGTGTTTTCAAGAAAGTGGGTTCGTTATTTTTAATGAAGGATTCTTTCGATACTTTGACTTCTTGGTCAATTGAGATTTTGATAAATCCTGGATTATCGAGAGGGCGTTGCTCGTATTCAACTTTTAGATGGTTCCTAAAGCCAATTTTAGATGGGTTGTAATTTATTCGTAGACCACCCCAATCCTCTGATTCCGCACCTGTTTCTCGAATCAGTTCGAGTTGGGTGCCTTCATTATAGCGCACAACTAATGTATGAAGATCTGACTCTAAGTAGTCTGGAGCTGTATCGAGGTAGGTGTGAAATTCCTCTTCGGTGAACGAAGATTGATGTGGCGTGGTTTCTGTATCGAATGCAGTTTTGGGTACCGAATAAAGCGTTGTTTTAATTTTAGACTGTATGGGTATTATAGATCTAACTCTATCTACTAGATCAGCGACTTTGTTGAGCTTAGTTTGATCTGACCGTACAGTTAGGGCGCTACGGGGTCGAGAAAACCAGAGTTTTGACTCAGGTCCAAAGCGTAGTTGTTTAGCCAGAAGTTGCATCGCTTGGTTAGGAGTCATTTTCTCATGGCTTAAATGTGAGGACGGTAGAAGCCAAGGAAAGTCAGGAGGGACAGCAAATGACTGAGTGGTTTTAGGTTGGTCACTTGTGTCTTCAGGTTCAGTGAATGTGATAATATCCTCATCGAGATGAAGGTCCATTCCAGCCATTAAAGCTAGGTCTTGGAGCAATCCCTTAAAACTTCCACCCCACTTGAAGGTGATATTTCCAATGGGTTCCCCTTCAATATGCAGATTGAAGGCAATCGGCTTTTCCCCCGTGCGGAGGCAGATTGTTTCGTAGTTGTAGAGAAGCTTGGCGACGGCTTGCTCTAGGCTGTCATCGATAAATTCAATTTCTTGCAGATGAAAATCAACAAGATGCTCAGCCTTGTGCTCAAGCGGAATGCCATTGGCTGGAGTATAGAGGACTTTATGTTGGCCAGCTGAAGTGAGCGAAGAAGTGCTCCGGTGAGTCGTTTGGAGATGGGATCTTTTACGCTGAGTGAGTTGCTCAGCCTCAGCTTCCTCAGCCAATTCGTTTGAAGGGCTTTTGATGATTAGCCACAAAAGGACTAGAGCTAAGGCTATGAGAAGGAGTTTGAGGTGACGCATGTTGAGTTGAACAAGGACTAATGAGAGTTATAAGCTCATATGAGCTTCGAGCTCTTTGCGGCTACTAATTTTTAGCATGGCGTAGGCCTCTTTGAGGTGGGCGGAGGCGTCTTGCGGGTCTTCGACTTCTTTATTGGCCTGAGCTTTGAGTTGTGTCAGAGCATCCTCGTAGTCGGGTGATGAACCTTCTTTTTCGAGAGCTCTGATGCACTTGCCGTCGACATAGTAATGACGTTCCTCGCGGAGGGTTTCGATAGTGCTTGGGTTTTCTGGATCTGAGCTAGGATCGAATTGCCATGAACTCATACTAGAGAAAATGAAGAAGATTTCGCCATTGAGAAAGTAGGCGGTGCGGCTGACTCCTCCGTGGTCACCACCCCATTCGGTAGTTTGTTTCACCACGATTCCAGCACTATTTGTGTAGCGCTTGATGCTGCCTAAATTTGGCGCGAAGTCTTCATCGGTGCGAATTTCTGTGACTTTGAGACCCTTGGCTGATTCGATCTTGTTGTAGTGCTGACGAATCTGAGTGATTTCTTCCTTGGTGTCGGCAAAGCTGAGGCTGCTAGAAGCGAGTATGAGAACGAGGAGCTTTTTCATCAGGAGGGAATCTAACAAAAGTGCATTAGCCTGGCGAGAAGGAAGATGGAGGAGAAACCAGCCGTCTAAGACGGAAGTCCTACAGACTTCGTATTCTAGAAAGGGCTGTTCACCCAGCATTTGGCTTACGCCATGCTGGGCTGGGAGAGGAAACCTCGTTGAGGTTTTTAAATTGGCTCGACCGCCAGTCACAAATAGCTGAATGATCCGCAGACTTAGGTGAGCGAGCTGCTTTCGAGTGTATTCTTAATAAGTTTGGCGGAGGGAGCCTTAACTAGGGTGTGCCACTAATTTACGCATCGAAAGATTATATCACGATTGATTTAAATCCTATTGGATTGTCTAAGAGACGAAATTAGGATGGGCAAACCCTTTTGCGTCTATATATACCTATGATGCAGCCAATACTTAAGAGCATAGATTGAGCTGGTTCAGGGACGCTAACTGGTTCAGTTGCTTCTATTGATAAATCAAAAATGTAGTGACCAAAATCTGATGAAGAACTGGAAGAAAGAAATAAATCTACTGAAGGGAATGATTCGAATACCTCAGAACTTTCTGGAATACTGTCAGATTCTAGAGTCAGGCCATTTGGGTCATAGAATGTAAAGTGAAAAATAGATAGATCGTCTGAGGGCTCTGGAGAAAGTAGCATTACTACAAAATCCTCTGAATTTCCAGTGGTTACGTTAACAGTGTTGGTTGCATTTTCTAGCGAGGAAAAATTGTGGTTACCAATAGATATATCTAATGTGAAATTAGAGGAATCGTAGGTCCCTAATTCAGTATTAGAAGAGGTGTCGGAAATTCCATAATCGATAGTGAATGTTCCAAATACTGAGCTGCCGATTCCGACTCCTTGTAAAATGTTGGAAAATTGATTCATTCCATTGACCTCACCAACAAATTCATAGGTGACTATGGTCGCTTTAGCAGCACTTGCTGAAATCAATATAAGTGCAGGTATGATAAGGCTTCTCTTTGGAATGATCATTTTGGATTATTTAGTAGCTGGTTTTCTGAGTAGAGATAGGCAAGTCACACTCTTCAATATTATATATAATGAAAAATATTAGAGCTCTTAATCTCCGCCATCTCTATAAGTCATTTTAGATAGGTAGGTCAAATTAAACTGTTAGAATCGGGGGCTTTCATGTTTCGCAAGACTACTGAAGCCTTACGTATACATGAGGCGTAAGCGAGTCTCGTGTATATTTCCGGAGGTTTCTGTGATGACTGATCTAATCCTCGAAGACGATGGCGCGGTTGCCATCGATGATGGTGCGGTCGTAGACGTGGTAGCGGATGCCGCGGGCAAGGGCAATGCGTTCGCAGTCGCGGCCGAGGCGCATGAGGTCAGCGGGTGAATGGGAGTGGAGCACGCGCTTTACTTCTTGTTCTATAATCGGGCCGGCATCGAGGTCACCAGTGACGTAGTGGCAAGTAGCGCCGATGAGTTTGACTCCGCGGTCGTAGGCTTGGCGGTAGGGGTTGGCTCCGATGAAGGCGGGGAGGAAGGAGTGGTGGATATTGATGAGCTTACCTGAGAATTCCTCACAGAACCAGTTTGGCAGAATTTGCATGAAGCGAGCGAGAATACTAAGCTGGACGTTTTCGTCGCGCAGGATTTGTGCGATCTGTTGGAAGCCTTGCTCTTTCAGGTCGCCATCCATATCGATTTGGTGAAAGGGAATGCCTTCCTTTTCTGCGATGGCTTTGCAGTGGTCACGGTTGCCGATGATGGAGGTGATTTCTAGCGGGAGATCGCTTTCGCTGACGCGCCAGAGGATTTCGTTGAGACAGTGAGTGGTCTTAGTAACGAGGATGGCAGTGCGGAGCTTGAAGGGCGTTTGGCGGAAATGCCAGTCAGCCTGAAGTGCCTCACCTAGCACACTGAAACCTTGGATAAATGAGTCGAGTTCGACAGCGAGTTCCGCTGTGTCGATTTCGAGTCGGGCAAAGAACTTGTTGCCGATGCTGTTGGTGAATTGGTTGAACTCTAGAAGGTTGCCATTATGTGACGCGACATAGCTGGCGATCTTCGCAACGATCCCGTGTTGGTCAGGGCAGGAGAGTTTCAGAGTGAGCATGCGCATTTGTGGATTCACTGTAGGCATTGGTCAATGGCGGATTGAGCCATCTCGCGGCAAAATGCGGGTTTTTTACCACGAATTCTCCTGGATCTAGCGAATGCCTGGAGTGTGGGTACGCTAAATGGAGTAGTCGAGTGTGTGTATTTTAACTGAGCTGAGGAGCAACTGAGAGGGTGGTGTATTTGGGGTGAATGAAAAAAAGGTAAGAAAGATGATAAATACAGATGCTTGCTGCGTATTAAAAGCATGTAGCAAATGTTAGTGCATTTCTCATGTTTTCATTGTGTAGGATAAGCCGTCTCGGAGAGGTTCGAGGCGGCTTTTTTGTGAGTTCTGAGCTTGTTGGATTGCTCTGAATAGATCTGTTGATGCTCGATTAGAGCAAGGAAGGCTCACAGATTTCTGCGGAATCAAGTATAGCGGTTGACGGTCGTGGCAAAGGCAAATAATTTGCTAACAATGTTCACCGTTCAATTTCCCTTATTCATGCAGAAGGTTCGACTTGTCATCTTCGGAAGTCTTTCGCTAGCTTGTATTGGGGTGTCACTTTCTTGTGTCAGCGCTAGTAGTGAGAGGGGTGTTGAAAAACGCTGGAGTTCTGCTGCAAGCAACGAAGTTGGTGGAGACTGGAAGGTCGGGGAAACATCGAAAAGCCAAATACTCAAAGAACTAGGTCCGCCATCTCAAGTCGTCTCGCTAGGGGATGAAACTGTCTTTTATTACCTTCGAGAAAACATGCAGGTCAAAGGTCTGGTTTTGATCGTATTCAACAATGTGCGAGTTTCCGCTGAATATGATAGAGCGATATTCTTCTTCAATAAACAGGGAGTGTTGAGCGATATGGCGGTAAGTGAGGCTTCAGCATCAGGAGCTCCTCAGGAATAATGATGGAGAGATTCGCAACGATCTGTTCAGCTCTGAGCATCTGTCTTTGGACAAGCTGCACAATGATCGAACATCGGGTCGAGCAAGAGAGTTTAGCAGGCGAAATAGCGCAACTTGACCAGAGCGGCTCAGTTCAAAAACAGGAGCTGCATGTTGTTAAGGACCGTGCCGAAACTCTTGAACGATTCGGCCCTCCGCATAAGTTTGGCGTGCTCGATGGGGGCCAGTATGTTTTTGGTTACGAATACCGAAATGTGACGGAGCGCCAAATTGGATTTTCAGTTCCAGGATATTCACTTTTTAAAGTAGGTGCCGGGCAGACGGGTGCTGGAAGGTATGCTCTGCTTATCGAATTCTCTGCCGATGACCAAGTGAAAGCGATTGGAGCCGCAAATTGGCAGGAGAATGTAGGCTTTGGTTTTAACCTCCAACTGTTTTTTGCGGTAGCGCCCACTTCTGATACGAAAGGAATACTAGAGCGCTGGGGTACAGAGGCGTGGGCGATGGACTTATTGCATACTCCGGTAGCGATAGTGGATTTATCACATGATCAGGATGCTGGCGATACTGGTCTGCGTTTCTCTGGGATGCCAAAGCCTGAGTTACAGTTCCCGGCGACACGGACCGGTAAGCGATAAAGTTGACGGTGGTGGCACAGTTAACTAAACGGCCTTTCTATTCGTGCTGAGGCGATTGGCCTTCGTCTATTTTAGCGAGAATGATTTGGTAGCGATAGAGCCCTGCTTTGTCACTTTTTGAGACCATCAGCTTTTGTTGCTCGGGCGGTTTACGCTGGAAGAGACCATCAGTGCTTAGGAGCTCCGTGTCCTCTGGGAAATACATCTGGGTGGTGAGTGGTTGGTATCCTGGCTTGGTGACTTTAAAGTGGAGATGTGGTGGGCGTGTCCAATCATTGGCCACTTTGTAGGCACCAGGTTTGATGGTTTTGAATGTGAACTCACCTTCTTTACCTGAAGGCACGATCGACCATCCTTGAAAATTTGGATCAAGTGGTGATGTGCTGGTGTCGCGCGGGTGGGCGTAGCGACCTGCGGCATTGGCTTGCCAGAGCTCGACCATGGCGTCTTCAATGGGTTGACCTGTTGTATCGATGACTTTGCCCGATATGTGTATCACCTTGCCTTTTGCTTTTTCTTGGTGGCCATCGATAAGCGTGAGGTCGAAGTCCTTATCCTTTTGCTGAGCGACGGGATAGAATGGGCCCTCGATCTCGGGTGGTGTCGGCTGAAATGCTGCATCACTTTTCGTGAGAGCTATTAAGCTAGCGGCAGAGCCAATAAGAGTGGTCTTGAGCGCTTCACGACGATTGATGGGGTTCATAGTTCTTCACTCTATCCCAGCACTGAAAGAGACCAAGTAGGAAACTGTAAAGAGTGTGTAAAGGACGTGAACAGGGACAAAAAAGAGGGCCTTTGATGTTACTCAAAGACCCTCGGTAAAATGGTGCGCAATACAAGATTTGAACTTGTGACCTCTGCCATGTCAAGGCATTGCTCTACCACTGAGCTAATCGCGCTTTTGTTGCTTGCTGAGCTTTTTAAGGGCTCGTGCTGCGGGCGGGAAACTAGAGTTCTAGCCAGAAGCTTGCAAGCATTTTTTTGTCTTAAATCTCGATAGCTTTTACTGAGAGAACTCCAGCTGCAGAAGTGAGCTCAGCAAGAAGCTCTTCAGTAGCTGGGGAGTCGAGCTCGATGACGCTGAGCGCATTTCCTTCAGTCTTGTTACGAGCAAGTGAGAGGTTCGCGATGTTAAGGCCGTGTTTAGCGAGTGCTGTGCCGACGAGACCAACGATGCCTGGGCGGTCATCATTTTTGACGATGAGGAAGTTACCTTCGATGTTAGTGTCGACGTAGAGCTTGTCGATTTCCACGATGCGTGGGGACTTGCCTATGATTGAACCAGCGAGACGGAACTTCTGGTCGCCTTTTTTCAGTTCAACTACGATGAGTTCAGAGTACTCAGTAGAAGCATTGATTGTGGTTTCAGTGAGCTCAAGGCCGAGTTCTTTAGCGATAGCTGGGCAGTTGACGATGTTTACGTCTTCGCGGGAAGATGCGAGGAAACCGTGGAGCACTGTGCGGGATACGAGTGGTGTGTCCTTGTCAGCAATTTCGCCGTGGTAGGAAACGCGGATGGAGTCTGGGTTCGCAGGTCCGAGTTTCGCGAGGAACTTACCAAGGGATTTAGCTAGGCCGAGGTAGTCGCCGATGTCTTCGAGCGCTGCAGCGTCGAGGGACGGCATGTTGATCGCATTGCGGATTTCACCAGTGGTGAGGAAATCGCGGAGCTGTTCAGCCACCTGGATACCCACATTTTCCTGAGCTTCGTTAGTGGAAGCACCAAGGTGTGGTGTGAAAGCAATGTGCTTAGGAAGGTCGAAAAGGATGTGATCTGCTGCTGGTGGCTCGTCTTCGAATACGTCGAGACCACAACCTGCGATGTGACCGGAGTCGATCGCTGCGCGGAGTGCTGGCTCGTCGATGAGTCCACCACGTGCACAGTTGACGACGATAGCGCCTTTGTTCATGAGGGCGAGACGGTCAGCATTGATGATGTGCTTGGTGTCTGGAGTCATTGGCACGTGAAGTGTCACGAAGTCTGCACCTTTAAGAGCTGCGTCTGGAGACTCAGCGAGTTCAACTTTGAGTTGGTCCGCGCGAGCTTGTGTGAGGAATGGGTCGAATGCTGCCACAGTCATGCCGAATGCTTGAGCGCGCTTAACGAACTCAGTACCGATGCGGCCCATGCCGATCACGGCGAGGCGCTTCTGGTAGATTTCGATACCTTTGAATGCTTTACGTGCAGCTGGGAAGTCACCCGCGAGAACGCCTGCGTGACCTGGACCGATGTTACGTGCAGCGGAGAGCATGAGTGTGAATGCGAGTTCAGCTGTGGAAATAGTGTTACCAGTAGGTGTGTTCATTACGATCACGCCGTGGTCAGTAGCTGCGTCGCGGTCGACGTTGTCTACGCCTACACCCGCACGACCGATGACCTTGAGCTTCTTCGCAGCTTCGAGAACTTCGCGAGTTACTTTAGTTTGGGAACGGATAACGAGACCATCGTAGTCGCCGATGATTTCAAGGAGAGCTTCAGGAGTAAGACCTGTGTTGACATCCACTTGGAGGTCAGGGTGCTCGGTCATTGCGGCTACACCGATTTCAGAAATCGGGTCGGATACGAGAATGCGCTTGGTGGACATACGCAGAGGTGTAGGTTTGAGAGTGGGGTTTGTCAAAGTCCCTGCGTGTCAGCATGGCGAACTTTTTGTGACATACACGCGCAGATAAGTCGCCAGCGAGTATTTTAAGCGCCTAAAATGTGAATGAGATCAGTGTGGAAATGGAAAAGAGCTTAGCTCTGATGAAACAATTCACCTGCCAATGTGTGGATAAACTGTCAGCTTCTATTCCCTATGCTTGACCTCCTGACTTGAATAAACGAGATTCACGCACTCGAATTTTTACGCAGTACGATTATGAATCCATATGAAAATAACCGCCGTCCGTTTTCCTCACAGGTAGTGGATGGTGATGACCGCGCACCTAGTCGCGCGATGCTTTACGCAGTAGGTTTTGATGAAGAAGATTTTGAAAAGCCACAGGTAGCGATCGCTTCCCTCTGGAGTGAAGTGACGCCTTGTAATATCCACCTCGATAAACTCGCAGCTGAAGCATCTAATGGTGCGAATGCAGCAGGTGGTAAGGCGCTTACTTTTGGCTCTATCACTGTATCTGATGGTATTTCCATGGGTACAGAAGGGATGAAGTACTCGCTCGTTTCTCGCGAAGTGATTGCTGATTCTATTGAGACCGTAGTTGGTGGAGAAGGCATGGACGGACTCGTTGCCGTTGGTGGTTGTGATAAAAACATGCCTGGTTGCATGATCGCGATCTCACGCCTCAACCGCCCAGCTGTATTCATTTATGGCGGCACTATTCTTCCTGGTTGTGCATTAGTCAAAGGCGAGAAAAAAGATCTCGATGTGGTTTCTGTGTTTGAAGCGGTAGGCAAACACGCAAGTGGTGAGTTTAACGACGGTGAGCTCCAAACAGTGGAGAGCTGCGCTATTCCTGGTGCAGGTTCTTGCGGTGGTATGTACACAGCGAACACCATGGCCAGTGCCATTGAAGCGCTTGGGATGTCACTTCCTAACAGCTCCGCGCAAAATGCAGTGGGCGACGACAAGATGATTGATTGTTTCGACGCTGGTGCAGCTGTAGTGAACATGATCGACAAGGGGATTCGCCCGAGCGACATCATGACGCGTAAGTCTTTTGAAAATGCGATTACCGTGGTGATTGCACTTGGTGGCTCGACCAATGCAGTGCTTCACTTGCTTGCAATGGCGCATGCAGCGAACGTGGAACTTAGCATCGATGACTTTACTGAAATCGGTAAGCGCGTTCCTGTGGTAGCTGACCTCAAGCCGTCTGGTAAATATGTGATGGCAGATCTTGTTCGCATCGGTGGGACAATCCCTCTTATGCGCATACTTCTAGAGGCAGGCCTTCTTCACGGTGACTGTATGACAGTGACTGGTAAGACAATGGCTGAGAACCTAGCGAACTCAGACCTCTACTACCCTGAAGATCAGAAGATCATTCTCCCTCTCGATAAACCGAAGAAAAAGGACAGCCACCTGCGCATCCTTTACGGTAACCTCGCTTCTGAAGGTTCCGTAGCTAAGATTTCAGGTAACGAAGGCACGCTTTTCACAGGTAAAGCTCGTTGTTTTGATTCTGAGGAAGAGTCATTGAAAGCAATTCTTGCTGGTGAGATCAATGCTGGCGACGTGATCGTTGTGCGTCGTGAAGGACCAAAAGGTGGTCCAGGTATGCGCGAAATGCTAGCCCCTACATCTGCAGTCATGGGCCGCGGTCTTGGTGACAGTGTTGCGCTCATCACAGATGGTCGCTTCTCCGGTGGTTCCCACGGTTTCGTGGTAGGTCACATTACACCAGAAGCCTATGTCGGTGGAACTATTGGTCTTCTCAAGGACGGTGATGTGATCACGATCGATGCTGAGAAGAACGAAATCAATGTAGACCTCAGTGATGAAGAGCTAGCTGAACGTAAAGCCGTTTGGGTTCAGCCTGAGCCACGCTACCGTCGTGGTGTTCTGGCTAAATATGCTAAGCTCACAGAATCTGCATCTAAAGGTGCGGTGACTGACGCGGGGCTATAAAAGAATTTCGAATTTAGAAATTACCAAGGCGCAGCTTCGAGAGAGGTTGCGCTTTTTTGTGCGCATATTCTGGGGCTGCTGGTGAAATGTTAGAATGCAGTGGTGAAAAAATAAGATACTTTTTTGGAATAAAAATCGAAATAGAGTATCTTACCTAGGCTATGAAAGCAAAATATATACTCGCGGCTTTCTCCGTAGCAGTCTTCAGTGGTCTTTCCACCGTGGTCGCTACAGCAGAAACCCAAAATGATATGGCTGCAGAATCTGCAGCGGAAAATGAGACAGTGAAGGTCTTCATTGTCACCGCTAAAGGCGGTGGATGAGGCGCTGACAGAGCGGTCCGTGCGGCCATTGGAAGTCAGGAAGGCGTTGAGTCCTTCAAAATGTCAGGTCTTCGTACCACCGTCTTCATGAAAGACGGTCACAAACTTGAAGAAGCAAAACTCAAGGAGGCCTTCGCGAAAGGCCCTGTGGATTTTGTCTCTCTTGAAGAACAGGAGCAAGCAGTGCCCAAAGCTGCCTACATGCTTCAGGTGAGTGGTGTTGGATGAGTAATCACTAATGATAAGGCTCGTGTAGCCTTAGAAAAATTACCAGGGATTGCCTCAGCATACGTGAATAAAGAGACTGAAATTCAATTGTCTGAAGACAAAGCTCTCGATGAGCAGACTGTCAAAGACACGCTAGCTAAGCATAAGATCAAAGTTCAATCCGTGAAAAAGGCGGAACTTTAGTCTCACTTAGGAAAATTAAACCTTAGATTGTCCCTCGCTGAGTTGATTTCAGCGGGGGATTTTTGTTCATTACCACTGGTGGAATTCATTCGGATTGTTAGGCGTGATCGTGATTTTAGTGTAGATAAAACGCTAAAATGGAAAATGTTATTCGTGTGTTGCTATTCTCGCCAATGCATGATTAGTGTCGCGTCCTAGACAAAATCCTCCCAACTTTATTATGGAATTTTCCTCACTCGCACTTTCACCACCCATTCAGCAAGCTATTGCTGAAGAAGGGTATACAACGCCGTCACCTATTCAAGCACAAGCCATTCCGGTAGTGCTAGAAGGCAAAGACGTAATGGCCGCTGCCCAAACAGGCACCGGCAAAACAGCAGGCTTTACCTTGCCGCTGTTAGAAAAACTTTCACAAGGGCAGCCAACACAATCAAATCAAGTGCGCGCTCTTATCCTTACTCCTACTCGCGAACTTGCTGCTCAGGTTGCTGAGAGCGTGGAAAAGTATAGTAAGCATCTCAATATAACTTCCTGCGTAGTATTCGGTGGAGTAAAAATCAACCCGCAGATGGCGCGCTTGCGTCGTGGAGCTGACATCTTAGTAGCTACTCCTGGTCGTCTAATGGATCTCTACAACCAAAATGCGGTGAAATTCAATAAGCTCGAAGTGCTCGTATTGGACGAAGCAGATCGTATGCTTGATATGGGATTCATTCACGAGATCAAAAGACTGATCGCGATCTTACCTAAGAAGCGTCAGAACCTTTTATTCTCCGCTACATTTTCCGATGACATTCGCAAGCTCGCTAAGAGCATTGTGAACAACCCTGTAGAAATCTCTGTAAATACACGCAATGCGACGGCTGAAACTGTCGAGCAAATGCTGTATTCAGTAGACAAGTCTCGTAGAGGCAATGTGTTGATTCGCCTGATTAAAGAAAACGACTGGAAACAGTGTCTTGTTTTCGTTCGTACAAAGCACGGAGCAAATCGCTTGGCACGTCAGCTCGAATCTAAGGGAATTACTTCATCAGCTATCCATGGTGATAAGAGCCAAGGAGCTCGTACACGTGCACTTGATGGATTTAAAAAAGGTGCTCTACAGGTGCTTGTCGCTACTGATATTGCAGCGCGCGGAATCGATATTGATCAGCTGCCGCAAGTAGTGAACTTTGATTTGCCAGATCAACCTGAAGATTACGTGCACCGTATTGGTCGCACAGGTCGTGCAGGTACAGCTGGACAAGCGATCTCACTCGTTTGTGAGGAACAATTTCCTCAGTTAGTAGATATCGAAAACTTGATTAAGAAAATCATTACTCGCGTCGAGTTAGAGGGATTCGTTCCCCAGGAAGTTCTTCCTGAATCACGTCTTGGAATGCGTTCTCCTAAGCGCCCAGCTAAGAAGGTTGTGCAACGCGGTAACCGCTCTAACAATCGCGGTGGTCCACCAAGCAATAAAGGTGGAAGATCTGGCGATAAGAATTTTTCAGGTCCACCTAAAAAGGGTGGGTCAGCATCTGGCCGCCGCAGAGGTCAGGGTGGCATGGCTAGCCAAAAGCGCTCTAGCCACAATAGATAATAAGATTTTAATCTGATAAAGAAAAAGCCATGAAGTGTTAAGCTTCATGGCTTTTTTAGTGGTAGGTTTAAGCTCTCTACTGACAGAGATGAATGTCAGAGTTAAACTGCAGCAAGTTATCTTTTCGGTGAGTAAGTGCACCAAATGCGCGCGAAATTGACTAGAAGAAGGGATTGTTGGACTTTTCTTGCCGGACGGTCGTTAACGGGCCGTGGCCTGGGCAGAGGATAGTGTCGTCAGGCAGTGGCCAGAGATGGTCTTTGATGTTGGCTAGAGCTGTTGTGTAATTCTCAGGTCCATCGCACTTGCCTATTGAGCCTGCGAAAACACAGTCGCCGATGATACATATTGGTTTTTCGAGCCCTTCGATGAAGTAAGCTCTCGCTGGGTTATAGTGGCCTGAGACATCGAGTACTTTAAGCTTCAGAGTTCCGAACCTGAGTTCATCTCCGTGGTGAAGATGAGCTGCTTGGTAGACTTTTGTATGGCTAAATTCTCTCAAGCCTTGGTTATGATCAGGGTGACCGTGGGTAATGAAAAGGGCTGTCGGATGAGGAGCGAGTTCGTGGAGTTCACCGCTGTCTGTGCCGGTGTCGAAAATGAGAGTGGTATCGCCATGGTGTACAATGTACGCGTTTACTCCCAAGTAGCCGAAAGGGCTAACTATGCAAGTGAGTCCTAGTACCTGTGGGGCTTTAGGATTGTAGTTTTTTAAATCTAACAACCGTTGTGGATTGAGTTGGAGATGGGGGGAAATGGAGTTGATGACGCTGGCGTCTTCGGTGCCGTTGAGGCAGCGTGTGATACGATCAGCTGTGATGCCTGCAGCTTGTGCTAAGTGAGCAATGGAGCAGCTGTGGCCACGAATTGCTTTCGAGAGGCAGTCATTGAAGTCGTCTTCTAACATCTTACCAGTGAGGTTCTTCGAATACAGGAGGGGATTGTTGCGCGAGCCAGTCTGATAGGATTTCTACCGCCGCGGCTTGGTCGATGATGCTTTTCTGTTTCTTGGCATTCTTCCCTGCAGCGTGGAGCTTTTCAGCTGCGGAGACGGTGGTTAGTCGTTCATCGATAAAATGGATAGGGAGCGGAGCAGTGAGGTGCTCGCGCAGTTCCTCAGTGAAGGCTCGAATTTTCTCTGCTGCAGTGCCTTCTGAGCCATCCATCCGGAAGGGGAGGCCGATGACAATTTGTTGCACTTGGCGCTGAGCTATGAGTGCATTGATGCGTTCGAAAACAGGAGTCTTCTGGACGTGGAGGGTCTCGAGTGGGTGGGCGAGAATGCCTAGTGGGTCAGTGATTGCTAGCCCGATACGGGCTTCGCCGTGGTCAATGCCAAGAACTGGATGTTGGTCGTCCATGGATAAAATAGTAGAAAGAAAAAAGTATGGAACCGTGGTGGCTTGGCTTAGGTTTAGCAGAGAAGTGCGGAAAAGAATAGCTCGTATCTGCTCTCCATTTTCTGCTAGAGTTTATCCCATGAAAACTATGCTTGTTGCCGTCGATTTCTCAAAGGGTTCTGAAAAGGTCATAGAGGCTGCCACGCGTTTGGCAAAAGGCTTAGGTGGGAAAGTTCATCTGGCACATGTGGTGGATGATACTCCGCTGTACACTATGTACGGAATGTATCCTGAAGAAATCCCGGCAATGCTTGAGTACCGAGAACTCGCAAAAGACCGAGCTAGGACATTACTGGCAGACGTAGAGGGTAAGTACACAGCTCAAGGGATAGAAGTTCAAAGTGACATTCTTGAAGGTCAACCACAGGATGCAATTATGGAGCATGCGCAAGCTATAGATGCAGGCATGATTGTGGTTGGTACCCATGGTCATTCGGCGATCGGTAGCGTGCTGATGGGGAGTGTCGCAAGTGGACTTGTGCGCCAAGCGAAAGTCCCAGTATTAGTGGTTCCTTGTGATATTGATTAGAGTAAAGCTTGGCATTCTAACGACATATTATTGGGGGTGCTTGACATGAGCTGCTTGCTGTCGAAGAGTCTCGGGGTGAAGAAAACCCGTACACAACAACTTATCGCAGCAGGCATGGGCGCCATGTTAACCTGCGGTTCTATCAATACTGTAATGGCAGAAAATGTAAGCACTCCAGCTGATGTAGCATCCGCTCCAGCTGAGTCAGAAAAGACGGCTTCAGGCTTAGCTTCGAAGGTTCTTAAAAAAGGAACAGGTTCAGAAAAACCGACAGCTCGGGATACCGTGACTGTGCACTATAGCGGCTGGACAACAGACGGTAAGCTTTTTGACAGCTCTGAAGAGCGTGGACAGAAGGCTACATTCCCACTCGATCGCGTGATCAAGGGGTGGACCGAAGGTCTGCAGCTGATGGTGGAAGGCGAGAAGCGTCGCTTCTGGATTCCCGCAGAACTAGCCTATGGTGAAAGCCCAGGTGGTGGCCGTCCAGGTGGCATGCTTTGTTTTGATGTTGAGCTTTTTGATATTGAGAAGGCTCCTGAGCCGCCAAAAACTCCTGAAGATGTAGGTGCAGTTCCCGCGAATGCAGAAACAACAGATTCAGGTCTCGCTTCAGTTGTTCTTACAGAAGGAACAGGAACTGAAAATCCAGCAGCTAACGATAAAGTAACAGTACACTATAGTGGCTGGACAAAAGACGGTAAGCTCTTTGATAGCTCGGTTTCTCGTGGTGAGCCAGCAACATTTGGCCTCAATCAGGTGATTCCAGGTTGGACTGAAGGTGTGCAACTGATGGTGGAAGGTGAGAAGCGTCGCTTCTGGATTCCAGGTGAGCTCGCATACGGTGAGACTCCGCAACGCCCAGGTGCTCCATCTGGTCAACTTACCTTTGAAGTTGAGCTTCTCGACATTCAGAAAATGCCAGAACCACCAAAAACTCCAGAAGACGTAGCTGCAGCTCCTGCAGATGCTGAAACAACAGCTTCAGGACTCGCTTCTAAAGTGCTTAAAAAAGGTACTGGCGCGGTTAAGCCAAAGGCTACTGACACAGTAGAAGTACACTACAGCGGCTGGACTACAGATGGACAAATGTTCGATAGCTCAGAAGCTCGTGGTGAGACTATTTCTTTCCCACTCAATCAGGTGATTCCAGGTTGGACAGAAGGCGTGCAGCTCATGGTGGAAGGTGAGAAGCGTCGCTTCTGGATTCCAGCTAAGCTTGCTTACGGTGAAAACCCACCAGCAGGAGCTCCTGCTGGAATGCTCTGCTTTGATGTTGAGCTTTTTGAGATCCAATAAGGAGATTTTTTAGCAATTTTATAAAGCCCAGCTGCTTAATCGCGGTTGGGCTTTTTTATGTTAGCGATTCTCGGATTCTACATCGGGGATGTGAGTGAAAGAGATACGCATGGGAGCGGCGGACATGCCGTCTTGCTCGCAGCCGAGATGGATGGATTTCTGACCGTGCTTTCTGCGGATGGAGTCGAGCGCTTGGTTGAGGTTTTCTCGCTCTGGTTGTTCCCTAGAAAAGAGTGAAGGTGTATAGTTGGTTTGTTCTAACAGGTGGCTCAGCTGCATACCCACTTGGAGGAGCTTTGCTTGGTGCCAAGGGCGCTTCTTCCATAGTGAGTGGAGGACTTTTGAAAAATGGAGTGAGTCGTTACTGTGCTCGAATCTCATTTCAGCTGCCCATGATTGTTTATCGTGTAGGTAGCGGAGCTGGAGATGGAGCGCGCCGGCGAGGAGGTTTTCCTTGCGCAGACGGATGGCTGCTTTCTGCGTGAGCTTGTGGGCGATGGGGAGAGCTGCGTCTGGCTTTCGCATGGTTGGTGGGAGCACATGGCTGTGACCAATGGTGCGGCGTGTAGTTTCCAGCTCGGGCAGGGTGACTCCGTGGAGGTTCATCCAGAAACGATCTCCTTCGATCCCGCCCCAGATCGAGTGCAGTGTTTCTCTACTAGCAGCACAGATTTGTTCGACACTATGAAGCCCTCTAGCGTGGAGCCGCAGCTCCATACTGCGGCCAATTCCTGTAAGATCTGAGAGTTTTAAGGGGTAAAGAGCTTCAGGGAGGCTCTTTTGTTCAAGGATGAGAATGCCATCTGGTTTGCGCATTTTTGATGCCATTTTGGCGAGCCAGCGATTGGAGGCAATACCGATGGTACAGGTGATGATGGGGCTGACTTGATCCGCGATCGCCATCTTGATATTTTGGCCTAGTTCTTCTAGAAATGTAGATTCGCGCCAGTTGTAAGGGAGCCAGCACCAAAGTTCATCGATAGAGAGAACAGCCTCGACGTGAATACAGGATTCGATGGCTGCTACGAGCTTGTGATGGTATTCGACGTAGAGCTCTGGTCTTGCTGGAACGATGGTGATGCTTGGGCAGAGTTGCCTAGCCTCACGAATGGGGGTGCCCGTCTTTACTCCAAATTCTTTCGCTTGGTAGCTAGCCGCAATACAGCAGGAGGTTTCCGCCATGACTGGCGCAACTCCAATAGGTCTGCCGCGAAGGTGCGGCTGCAAGTGCTGCTCTACGGACGCAAAGTAAGAATCGAAGTCTAAAAATAGAGCAGCGAGAGGAAGTAAAGACATACTCAGATTGTGTTCATTTGAGTATGTTTGTCGAGTCTGTAAATGTGAGTTTAGTTATCGAGCATTTTATCTACATGGTTAGAAAGACTCTCAGGAACGGGGTTCGACTGGATCCAAGCGCGTGCGCTATCTTTGTCTTGGCGGTAAAGAGACCAGAGAGCTCGTCCGACGGTACGGGAGCGGTTTTCTTCATTCTCTATTTCATTTCCGTAGTTGAGAGCTAGTACGGGATCGGAATTTGTAGCGCCTTCGGCAAATTCTCTGAGAAGTCGCTGGTAGTTCGGAGCATCTGCTTGAGCATCTATCCAGTCAGCAGCCGCGACAGCGTCTTGACGCGCGAGTGTGCTCACGAATTCAGGGCTGGCACTCACTTGGTCTTCAGCTGGTAATGATTCTAACCATGTCTGAGCTTGATCTAGATCACGGCGAGCCCAAGTCTCCATGACTTCGTCAATAGCTCGGCTTCTAGCGTCACCAGACTCTAGTGTGAGAGCCCAAGTTGCGGCACTTTCAGGGTCTTGTCGTGAGAACTGCTCTGCGATACGTGCTGCCGCACCATTAGCGAGTCGTTCATCTTCGATAGTATTCAACCATTGGCTGGCTTCAGCCGTGCCCATCTGAGTGACGTAAGGAATAAGATCACGGAGTGCATCCGAGCGCTCTTCTGAGTAGGGAAGCTCTTGGAGAATCTGAGTAGCAAGTGTGGTATTGCTTCCGACTAGCCCTTTGACGACTCCTACGAGGTAAGCATTAGCGTCGTCTCCTTCATGGTTTTCTCGTGCCCAGAGGAGTGCTGCATTGGGATTAGTAGATGCCCACGCCGCGAGTACTTCTTGAGATGCAAAGTCTCCACCACCACCTCTTCCGCCTCTTCCGCCACGTCCAGTTTGGTCATTAGAAGTGGTATAAGCGAGTGCGGCTAGAGGATCTAGTTTTCCCCACGCTCTGAGAAGCATGGCGTATTCATTTCTACGTTCTCGTCCCATGCCAGTAGCTCGAAATTCTGCGAGGGCACCTTCAAATTCATCAGCGGAAAGCCCTTCGATAAAGTCGAGCATCTTACGTGAGCGTTCGAGTGGGTCAGTAATTCTGCTGATGTCAGTGATGCCTTCTGCACCGCTTCCCGCACCTGAACGAGATGAAATGCGCGAAGAGGATACGGAACCACGTCCACCAGAATTGGAAGCTGAACCATTGATACTGGAAGATGAGCGTTGGAAGCCTTTGTTGTTTTCTGAAGATCCATCAGCTGATGTGTCAGAGTCTGATAGGCTGTTACCTATGTAATAGGCACTGGCAACAGTGACAAACCAGGCGCCGGCTAGTGGGAGTGTCCATTTCGCATTCATTGTATTTTATAGGAGTGTTGGTGTTTTTGGGTACGAAGAGGTGCACCAAAAAATAGAGCTCTAGTGGTGTACTATAGAGTATAACTCTCAAATTGCAGGGATGTTGCAAAAAAAAACTGCAAAATATGTCCTAAGCTTAAAAATAGAAAGGGCCGATCTAGTTATATCACTAGAATGGCCCTTGTTACTATGCGTGAGTTTGTTGAACGTGAAGTTACTCTACGTTTTGGATTTGTTCACGGATTTTCTCTAGCTCAGTCTTAGAGGTGACTACGTGCTGAGCTAGTGTGGCATCATTGGCTTTGGAACCTATGGTGTTGAACTCGCGGTTAATTTCCTGGCAGAGGAAATCGAGAGAGCGGCCAACTGGGTCTGAGGCGTCGAGGTATTCTCTAAACTTAGAGAAGTGAGAACGCAGGCGCGTTATTTCTTCACTGATGTCGCAACGTTCGGCAAAAATGCCAACTTCCTTGAGCACGCGTTCATCGCTTAGGTCGAGCTCTAAATCTGATTCTTGGAGTCGACGGTGGAGGTTTTCACGGTAGCGTGCGATGACAGCTGGTGAGTATTGCTCGATCGCCGCGGCTTCTTTTTCTAAAGTATCCAGCCGATCTAGTGTGTCCTGCTTAAGATCATCTCCTTCGCGGGTGCGCATTTCTACAAGATTCGTGACCGCATTTACGAGGGCTGGCTGAATGGCGGCGCGTACTGAGTCAAGATCGACCTTCTTGTCTTCGAATTTGATGATGTCAGGGACGCGTAAAATGTCTGCGGCAGTGATTTCGAGCGGGTGGCCGATCTGATGACTGAGTTCTTTCAGAGCCTCGGAAAGGGCTTTCGCCTTAGCAGAATCGACAGAAATCGGTGAGATTGCGCATTCTGTTTGTTCCAGTGAGATACTGATGCTGACACGGCCTCGCGAAATATGCGCAAGTACATATTTGCGAATTGAGGTCTCGAGTTCAGCGTAGTTACGAGGAAGCTGGACGATGACTTCGCCTTGCTTCCGGTTGACGGAGCTCGCTTCGATATTAGCGATTAGTGTCTCAGTGGCGTGCGATGCACGGCCGAATCCTGTCATTGATTTCATGAGTGTAAGAGGAGTTTATTAGTTCTTGTTATCGGCATCGTCAGAAGAGTCTGGCTCTTCAGCCGGGAGCGCATTCTTTTCGAGCGCTTTAATTTTTTCACGTAACTCTTCGAGTTTAGCTATGGCGTCTACGAGCTGAGGATCATCCACAGAGCTTTCTTGATCTAGAGATGCTTCTTCTTCGAGATGTTCGTTATTAAAGTCCTCTTCGCAGAAATGATCTTCACCGTAATGGTTCTCATGATGATCATAATCTTCCTCAGGTGAGCTATTTGGATCATAGGGGGCGCGGAGAGTATCGAGTTTGGTGTTTTCTTCACACTCGTACTCGCCATCGTCAAATTCATCTCCCTCGTCGAGAGGGTGATCATTTGCATAGTCTTCCTCATCATCGTCGTCGAGGTGACACTCTGCAGCTTCTAGTGCAGCGAGGCTACCAGGAGCAGCTGCGATGCGAGGTGCCTGCGTGGCTCGTGCCTCAGCTTCCTCTTTTAACTCTTTCTTTCGGGTAAAGTACGCGAACCAGATACAGAATTCATAGAGTAGTGTCATCGGACCAGCGAGCATGCAGAGCGTGAGCGCATCACCTGTAGGGGTAATAATAGCTGCGATGATGAAGATGGAAACGATAGCATAGGACCGCGTGCGGCTCATGACTTCATAATCTAATAGACCTATTTTCACCAAGGTCATGACGACGACAGGAAGCTCAAAAGCCAAACCGAAAATGAGGGTGAACTGGGTGGCAAAAGTGATGTATTCACCGATACGCCATTCATTCTCAACCCCCATGCTGGCAGAGTAGAGGTAGAAGAATTCAAGTGCTTTCGGTAGGACGATAAAGTAGCAAAAGAATACGCCGCATAGAAATAAACCGAAGCCAATAATCATAGCTGGCCATAGAGCCTTCTTCTCGTTTTCTTTGAGACCTGGTATTATGAATTGTAGGGCAAAGGTGAGGATGAAAGGGAAGGAGATGATGAGGCCTGCAAAAAACGCTAATTTCAGCGAGAGCATAAACGTCTCAGTTGGCTTCAGCGAGCGCATGTAGACGACGTTATTCTTAGCGTTTAGTTGCACGCTTGGCTCAGACTTCAGGAGCTTTTTTGTTTGGTCTCGAACTGCCTTTGAGGTGTCAGGAAGCGAGTCTATAAAGGTGATACGGTGCTCTGGTATTTCGATCGATCTGGCGGCTCGGTAATAGCCTGCGCACTCGGCGTAGAATGAGAGTCTCGGGGTATCAAACTGATCGAAGTAGAGCTTTTTTGAATCCTCACTGAGACTAGCCGAAAAATGTGATGCATTCTTAGCTTGTTCCCATATGTCTGGAGTGATTTCTTCTGGTAATTTACTTTGTTGATTCTGTTCCCATACCGTTTCAATGGGCTGACGTAACAAGTCCATCAATGTGTCCTTGAAGAAGTAGCAAAGAAGAGTGGAAATCATCAGTGTGGCCACAATGCGAGTAATCATTACTCGCAGATCTTCGAGGTGCTCAAGGAAGGGCTTTTCATGCCCGTCATTGTTCACCTTATCCCGCAGCTTGAATGCCTTTGTTAGAAGAAACATATTCTGAAATAATTAGGCTTTAGAAGCTGAGAATTTTTTCCGCGGGAAGAAGCTCCTTGAGGCTTTCTATCACATTATCAGCGATAGAAAAATCTAGGCAGTTAGTAAGTCGTGAGGGGACGACGAGTGTTTGGCAGCCTGCGCCGATGGCGGCTTTTGTTCCATTGAGAGAGTCTTCTATGACGAGACAATCTTTGGCGGGTAGTTCCACTTGGCGAACCGCTTCGATATAGAGGTCTGGAGATGGTTTGATGCGAGGTGCGTCCCCACGACAAACCGTGGTCTGGACCATGTCCATGAGGTGGAGCTTCTTTAACCAATTATCGACCCAGTCGTGGGTAGAAGAAGAAACGACAAGGATAGGGATTTCTAATGTGAAAAGGTGTTCAAAGAGTTCGCGTACACCCGGGAGAGCGATGGGGTTTTCTAAAGCTGCGCGGATTTCGACTTGGCGTGGTGGGTTGATTTCCCCCCAATTGTAAGTTTTACCAGTAAGCTCCTCTAGGTGTTTCTCTGGTGACCAGGTGTCGAAGTCTGATCCTATGCACTGCACATAAGTTTCAATCGGTAGATCTTGTCCCTCAGATTGAAACAGTTTTAGCCATGTTTGATAGATTGGCCATTCTGTGTCGAGAATGACTCCATCGAAATCAAAGAGTACAGCTTTAGGTGTGAGCGATAGCGCGAGCATGGTGAGAGCTTAATGTGCGAAGCGCATTTGGAAAGTGAAGAGTCAAATAATTCGAAAGAGCCAAGTAGGTAAAAAATAGAGGACAAAAAACTTAAGTAAACTAAAGAGGTTTCTTTAGTTTTAGTCTAAAAACTGTTCCAGTGAACACCTTTTTTGATTGACCTAAGTGAAGGTGTTAGGCAATGTGTAGTCATTAAGACGACTTACTAATACTGTGTCTTCCCAACCCGAACTCATTACTCATATGTCCACGAAAGAATCTGCTGCTGAGGAAAAAGCAGCGCTAAAAGTTAAAGAAGCACGTAACAAGAACCTTGATCTAGCGATCACGCATATTCAGAAGGAATTTGGTGAAACTGCGATTATGCGTATGGGGGATGCAAACTGCGTTGATGTGGACGTTATTCCTACAGGGAACCTTTTAATCGACCGTGCTCTTGGTGTTGGTGGCTTCCCACGCGGTCGAATTGTAGAAGTTTTCGGTCCTGAATCTTCAGGTAAGACAACTCTTACTCTCACGGCAATTGCTCAAGCTCAGAAAAGGGGCGGGCTAGCGGCGTTTATCGATGTAGAGCATGCTCTTGATCCGCAGTATGCACGCCGTCTTGGAGTGAATCTCGATGACCTTCTCATTTCTCAGCCGTCTTCTGGTGAGGAAGCGCTTCAGATTTGTGAGACACTTGTTCGCTCAAACGCAATTGATGTGATCGTGCTCGACTCAGTTGCTGCGTTGGTAACTAAGCAGGAGCTCGCTGGTGAAATTGGCGATTCCACAGTGGGAGCGCAGGCTCGCTTGATGTCTGCAGCAATGCGTAAGCTTACGAGCTTCATCTCGAAAGCACGTACCGTGTGTATCTTTACTAACCAGATTCGTGAAAAAATCGGGGTAATGTTCGGTAGTCCAGAAACGACTCCGGGTGGACGTGCTCTGAAGTTCTTTGCTTCAGTTCGTGTGGATATTCGCCGTATCGGTCAGATCAAGGGTACGGATGGTACTGTCCTAGGGAGTAGAACGAAGATCAAGATTGTGAAGAACAAAGTAGCACCACCATTCACAGAAGCTGAGTTCGACATTATGTACAACGAAGGGATCTCGTCTGTGGGATCACTTCTAGATCTAGCTCTTGAATATGACCTTATTCTCAAGCGTGGTTCATGGTTTTCCTACAATGGTAACCAACTTGCACAAGGTCGCGATGCGGCTAAGATAGCTCTCAAGGAGAATGAAGAGCTTTATAATGAGCTTGAAGAACTTGTCAAAGAAGAGCTGTCGAATCGTAAAAAGTAATTTCAGATAACTTCTATAATCGATAGAATCACCAATAAGAGCCACTCGCTAGAATGAGTGGCTCTTTTGTGTTTTTAGAGAGGCGAAAATTTAGTTAGAGATACGAAATGGAAGTGGAACAGACTGCAATTGGGTATGACGAACTCGCACACTGGTGGGGAGAGAGGCACCGAGATTCGGGTTATGGTGTGAAGCAATTAGAGCGAGCGATTAGCTTTTCGTTAGAACAGGGGAAGGCACTCGATGTCGGCTGTGGCAGCAGTGGACGCTTCATGCGTGTACTGAAAGAGAAAGGCTTTGATGTCGAAGGGATGGATTGCTCAGAAGAGATGCTCAAACTAGCGGAAAATGAGCTTTTCGACTGTCGGTACTTTCAAGGAGACATAGCCAACTGTCAGTTAGATAATGGCTATGCATTTATTTCAGCATGGGACAGCACCTTCCATTTACCTTTAGTTGGTCAAGAGCCAGCATTGAAGAGTATGTGTAGTGCTCTCGTTGAAGGAGGTATACTGATTTACACTTTTGGTGGAGTAAGTGAGGAAGGTGAAATCTCTGGAGGCTTTGAAGGACAGGATTTTGAGTACAGTTCGCTAGGCTTAACTAAGAACCTAGAACTTATTACTCAATTTGGCTGCGAGTGCATCCATCTAGAATTCGATCAAGGGCCTGGAGAGGGGCATGTGTATTTGATTGCTCGGAAACGGTAATGGTAGAAACATTCAATATTCTCTTCATCTGTGGGAAGAATCAATGGCGCAGCCCTACCGCCGAAAAAATTTACCAAAATGACCAACGCTTTTCGGTGCGCAGCGCTGGCTTGAGTAAAGTTGCGAAGCGGCACCTTTCAGCCAAAGACTTAGAATGGGCTGATCTTGTTTTTGTGATGGAGCGGGAGCAAAAACGGAGAATCGCTCAGGAGTATACAGCAAAGGCTGAACTACCTGAGATCAGTTGTCTCGATATACCAGACATCTATCCGTATATGAATGAAGAGCTGATTGAGTTACTCCAACTCGGAGTCGAGTCAGAGCTCTCAACGTGGGACTATTAAACAGCGCCATAGGCGACCATAGCGTCTGCGACTTTAGTAAATCCTGCTATGTTTGCTCCTTTGATGTAATCGACAGTTCCATGCACTTCTTCGCTATGTCTGAGACATTTTTGGTGGATGCCGCGCATGATGCCTTGGAGGCGATTGTCTACTTCTTCATGAGTCCAGGCAATACGGAGCGCATTTTGACTTTGTTCTAGACCTGATACAGCCACTCCACCAGCGTTGGCCGCTTTTGCTGGGCCGAAGGTGATACCAGCTTGTTGGAGAATGAGCACAGCATCTGCGGTAGTGGGCATGTTTGCCCCCTCTATAACTGCATGAACATTGTTAGAAACGAGTTCTCTTGCATCCTCAGCATCGATCTCGTTCTGCGTAGCGCAGGGAAGAGCAAAGTCAGCTTTCACTGACCATGGTCGTTTTCCCGCGTGGAATTCACAGCCGAATTTATCCGCGTATTCATGGATACGGCCACGGCGAACTTCCTTGAGTTCTTTAAGAAACTCGAGCTTTTCATCTGTGATGCCATCTGGATCGAAGATGAAACCTGAGGAGTCGGAAGCTGTCAGAGTTTTACAGCCGAGCTCATTTAGTTTTTCGATCGCGTAGAGTGCGACATTTCCTGAACCTGAAACGATAGCAGTTTTCCCAGAGAGGCCTTCGCCTTGATGCTCAAGAATTTCTTTGAGAAAATAGACAGCACCATGGCCAGTGGCTTCTTTCCGGCCAGCGCTGCCGCCAAAGGAGAGCCCCTTGCCTGTGAGTACTCCAGCGAAACGGTTGTTGAGTCGTTTGTATTGGCCAAAGAGATAACCAAGTTCACGGCCGCCCACGCCAATGTCACCAGCGGGCACGTCTGTGTCCTCGCCGATATGGCGTTGGAGTTCGGTCATCATAGCGTGACAGAAGCGCATGACCTCGCCGTCGCTTTTACCCTTTGGGTTAAAATTTGATCCGCCTTTAGCTCCCCCCATAGGCAAACCGGTTAGAGAGTTTTTGAAGGTTTGTTCGAAACCAAGGAATTTGAGAGTGTCGAGATCGACATCTTTATGGAAACGTAGTCCGCCTTTATACGGTCCAATACTGTTATTGAATTGAACTCGCCATGCTCGATTTACACGGGTGTTACCAGCGTCGTCCATCCAGGTTACGCGAAAGGTGATGATGCGGTCTGGTTCGGTTAGCCGCTCAAGGATACTCGCATCTCGGTAAGCTTGAGTTTCGCGAATAAGGGGTATCACACTCTCTACTACTTCGTGAACAGCTTGGTGGAAGTTAGGTTCTGCAGGGTTACGTCGTTTGAGTCCGTGCATGAAGCAGTCGAGGTCGTAGAAGCTTTTACTAGTCATGTTAGGTAGGAGTGTTGATCTCTATATTTATTCTAGAAATAACTCTACAATATGACTGTTAGTGGACCAAGTAAGAATATCCAAAGGCTACTACCTAAGAAAAGAGTGGGCAAAAATCGCGGTGCCGAGGACCCAAAGGAAACTGGCAATGATTAGTCCTGCGATGCCGAAGTATGCCGCAATGAAGCCTCCTAGCAGGAGCGATAGGCCTATGACGCGTCTGATCGGAAGCATGCTATGCTCGGCATTTGTTAATCAAGCCTTCTAGATAACGTGTGATTTCTAACAAACCAGTAGTGTACTCATTCTCACCGAGACAAGTAAGGTTTTCACGCGCTTCGCTGAGCATGTCCACAGCTGTGTCCAGAGAGGAATCGACTGCGCTTTGGTAGGCGTCTTTCCCGACAAGGACTTCGAAGTCTAGCGGGATGTTTCTCTTGATGTCTTGCTGAAGTTGTTTTCGCGCTGCAGCAGGAGCAGTTTCTAACAATAGCAAGAGGGGTAGAGTGAGTTTACCTTTTTCAAGGTCAGTGCGGAGAGTCTTCCCTACAGTGTCTTCAGAGCCGACGAGATCTAGACAGTCATCATAGATCTGGAACGCGGTGCCGAGCTTAAGACCGTAGTCATAGATTTTTTGCTCAATCGTACTATCAGCCCCTGAAAGAGTAGCTGAGATGCTAGCAGAAGCAGCAAAGAGAGCCCCTGTTTTCATTGCAATGATACGAAAGTATTCTTCTTTGGATAGATTGAGGTCGAAACGGCGCTGGGTCTGAATGACCTCACCTTGACAAACTTCGCGTGAGGCTGTGCCGACTTTTCTACAAATGTCGATGTCGCCAAATTCAGTGGCAAGAAGTAGTGAGTGCGAGAACAGAGCGTCACCTAAGAGTACAGCCATTCCATTACCCCATTTTGCATTTGGGGTAGGTGTTTTTCGGCGTGTGTCAGCTTCATCTATGATGTCATCATGGACGAGCGTGGCCATATGAATGAGCTCGAAAATAACACCAATTTTGAGGTTGTCATTGGTAATCTTACCAAGCGCTCCACCGGCTAAGATTGCCAAAGCTGGACGGATGCGTTTGCCGCTCGTATTACAAATATAGTCGATGTAGGGTTCGATTTCCTTATCAAATGCGCGAACTTGTTCGCTTATTTGCTTTTCAACCTGCTTGATTTCCTTGCGGACGAGTTCGAAGGGGATACGTCCTTTGGAGTCAGTGAATGGTTTAAGGAGAGCCATGAAAAGTGGTGTGGTACGTGTGCTTCGGGGCTTAAAAGCGGGCTCGGAGATTCTTCACAGTCGGAAGCCAGATGCAACTGTAATCGTTAATTAGGAGTGCCCAAAAAAGTAACGTGCACTTTCGAGTATTCCGTGGGCTGTTTCGGCGATGCTGAGGCCACTTGTTTGTAGTCGCAGATGGGCGACATCTTGATAGATTGAGTTGCGTTTTTCAAGCATGCGTTCGATGGTTTCGCGTGGATTCTCGGTTTGCAGAAGCGGGCGCGTGTTCGTCCGTGATGTTCGTTCCAGAATGGTGTCACTATTGGCGTCGAGCCAGACAACATAACCGAGTTTTTGCAGTAGAGGTCGGTTCTCTTCTCGTACTGGTAACCCACCGCCAGTGGCAATGATGTGGTGGGTTAGGCCTTGCTCGATCAGGTTTTCAACCACCTGTGTTTCGCAACTTCGAAAGTGGGGTTCGCCTTTCAGCGAAAAAATGTCAGCGATACTGATTTTTTCTAACTCCTCAATCTGTGAGTCCGTGTCGATTAGTGGGTAGCTTAGTAAATTACCAAGTTCTCGACCGATGGTTGATTTTCCGGAACCCATAAATCCGACCAAGATGATATTCTTAGCTGGTTGAGGTTTTTCTTCATTCATGGCGTGAGTGTAGGCATCAATGTTGGCTTGACCAGAACGGAGATCAGAAGAGTGATGCGTTAGTTTGTTAGAGAGTGCTTATGAGGGAGGTGTGAGCTCCTAACTCAGTCTGATCATGTCTTTGATAAATTGTCGCCAAAGGTAGCAGAGCCCGCGAAATGAGTAGCGGAAATTATCGTTCTCGGTAGGGGTGATGATACCCGTTTTAAGATTGAAGCGAATCTGATCACGCATGTCAGACTCTACCTCTGAATCAAGAAGGTCTGGATCTGGCATCATAAGGGTATCAAGTGAGTCACCCTTTTTCTGGATGAACTTCTGGTGATAAGCGAGAATTGATGGAAGTGAGCAGTGGCGGCAGGCGATTTGATTCCAGGCTACATTGGGGGAGTTCTTGAGCGTTGGGGAGAACGGGAAATTACTCGTACGGTAGATTTTCCCATCACTATTACGGGAGGAAACGGTGACATATGAAAATGCAATATTCGACTGCTTGCAGAGGCTTACCGCGACGACCACTCGTTCTTCAGGGTGCCAGTAGAAGCTATAGTGTTGGGAAGTATTCGCCCAATCCCAGCCATAGTCAGAGCTGTGTTCGAATCCGATTTCTTCTAGTTCTGAAATGGTGTGGTAGGCTTCAGGGAAGTCACTAAGCTGTGGGCGACGCTGTTCATTGAGGCGATTATCAAGAGGGATGCGCATTTTTCGGACCCGTGAAATGAGCTCGAGCCATGGAAGGAAAAACCAAATGAAAATGGTGGCGATGGAGAGGGGGATGTTGCCGTCGGTGAGGAAATAGGTGACCAGGCCAGTGCTGAGAAGGTAAATAAGTGCTCCGAGTTTACGGAAAATTCTGCGACGGCATGAACGTAGGGCCATGCCAACGAGGATGATGCCGATGATTGTGAGAAACTGATGCATAATGGAGCTTTGCCGCCAAATCTGGTAGCGAAGAATGTCGTATAGAGTCGCTCAAGAATGCGTCAAGAGCAAGGGAAGTTCTTTATTTTAGTATTCTGCCCGAATTTGGTTTGAGGTTTTGAGTCGGCGCTCTAGTTTTTTCTTATGGCGATTGAGTGTTACGAAAATTTCGAGCCAGTGATTCACGAGAGTGCTTTTGTGGCAGCAAGTGCGGATATTATTGGTCGCGTCAAGCTCGAGGAAGAATCTAGCATTTGGTATAATGCGACGCTTCGCGGTGATATAAACGAGATTGTCATCGGTCCTCGCTCAAACGTCCAAGACAATGCGGTGATTCATTTATCAGATGACTATGGGACGTGTTTAGGTGAGTTGGTTACTGTGGGTCATGGTGCGATAGTGCATGCCGCGACGGTAAAAGATGAGGTGCTCGTAGGTATGGGGTCTTGTATTCTTGATGGGGCAGTGATCGGAGAGAGATCAATTATCGGGGCAAATGCGTTGGTCACTAGCGGGACCATCATACCTCCGGGATCATTAGTGGTAGGATCACCAGCAAAAGTTGTGAAAATGCTCGATCTGAAAGATCAGCAAAATGTGAAGCACTGGGCTGAAAAGTATGTGCTTCAGTCGCGCAAGTATATGGCCCGCTGAGGTATTTTAATTTTTTTAGATAATGGCTGCAAATGTTGTGAAAGTTGAGCCCATAGCTCTCATGCCTACCCAGGCGGGGTGTGCGGTGTTTTTGGGAGATGGGAAGAAGTCTATTCTGTTTTATGTTGATCCATCGATTGGTGCATCGATCAATGTGGTGCTGGCTAATGAGGTGCCGCCGCGACCTTTGACTCACGATCTCTTTTCCGAGTGCTTAAATGCACTTGGGGGGAGAGTAACTCGTGTCTTGATCGTGAAAGTCGAAGGAGAAGTTTTTTATGCGCGACTTTTTGTAGAAGCGCAAAATGAACTGATGGAGCGCAAGATTATTGAGCTCGATGCCAGACCGAGTGATAGCATCGCTATGGCTGTTCGCGCAGGGGCTCCGATCTATTTTCTTAGTGATATATGGGAAGGGCTTGAAGACATGAGCGCTGTGCTGCTAAAAATGCAGCAAGAACAGTGACTTTAAGCGGACGGTTGTTCAAAAAATTAGAGTGGAAATTTTTCCGCTAACAGTTAGTTTTATTGCCGATGAACACATTATTAGCTCAGATGGATATGGCATCGCTCATAGCACTAGGTGCTGACTGGGGCGTGAAAATTTTATTGGCACTTATCACTCTAGTTGTGGGGTGGAAAGTGGCTGGCTGGATAAGTATTTTAGTTGGCAAAAACCTCGATAAAAGAGGGGTCGATTCAACTGTTAAGCCCTTTATTTGCACTTTAGTTTCAACCTTGATTAAGGTTGGAGTTGTCGTGACAGCGATTGAGACTATTGGAATTCAAGCAACATCTTTCGCTGCGATTTTTGCAGCTATGGGTTTAGCTATTGGTATGGCTCTGAGCGGTACTCTGCAGAATTTTGCAGGTGGTGTGATGTTGCTAATTTTCCGTCCATTTAAGGTGGGTGATGTGATTGAAGCTCAGGGATTTATTGGTTCTGTGAAGGAGATTCAGATTTTTCAGACGATTCTTCTGACTCCAGACAATAAGATGATTCACATCCCTAATGGGAAGCTTTCTAACGACTCTATGGTTAATTACTCAACTATGTCTGATCGCCGTGTCGATTTCGTATTTGGTATTGGCTATGGTGATTCTATTGACAAAGCGCGCAGCGTGATCGAGTCCGTGTTGGCCGAGCAAGGTGCTATCTATAATGATCAAGAAGGGCGCGAGCCATTTATCAAGGTTGGTGCGCTTGCAGATAGCTCGGTGAACTTCACTGTACGTGTTTGGGCGAAGTCTGAAGATTACTGGGATGTGCACTTTACGACGATTGAGAATGTGAAAAAGGCTTTCGACGCAGCAGGTATTTCCATTCCATTCCCGCAGCAGGATGTCTACATGCATCAAGTTTCTGCATAATATTTTTCTAAACTTAACAAAAAATGCTCCATCGGCTTGCGCTGATGGAGCATTTTTATTTAGAGAGGATAAGCTTATTTGCCTTTTGATTGCTGCCACGCTTTGAAGTTTTGCCAAGCGAACATGCCCATGAAGAGTACGCCAAATATAGCGCCAATCTTTAGAGCGAGAGCTGCCATAACTCCAGCAATGATGACGCTGATGAGATATACCGCAGAGCTACGCTTTGGTCCCATAATTGCGGAAAGCATCTGACCACCGTCGAGAGGTAGAATGGGGAGGCAGTTGAGTATGGCCCATGCAAAACTCACCCAGAGGAAATCATCGAAGAAGATGAGAATCATTGAGTTTGGTAGTTCTACGAATTTAAGAGCAATGAGTACGACGAGGCCTCCTAGGATCTGTAATCCAGGACCTGCAGCTGTGACAAGAAATGACTGTAAGCGGTTAAGGACACCAGCTGGGTACATGGCGTAGCCACCGAATGACGCGAGTACAACCTGAGTGGGTAGTTTGTACTTTTTGATCATCAAGGCATGACCCATTTCATGTATCAAGATGGAGAAAAAACCTGCGAGCACGAAGAGCGCGATTTCTAGTAATCCATTGCCATCTTGGATGTCAGAGCCAATTAGCCCAATGAGACCTAGCGTGATCCAGAAGATCGGCATCACACGAACGGGGATGCCGAATAGTTTAAACTCAATCATATCGATCTAGGAGTGAAGAAGGTTAAACGCACTGACGAGAGCTCGGAGGCCCGCCATTTCGATGGATGGATCTACGCCGCAGCCCCAGAGTATGGTGTTGTCCTCATCTGAGCGAAGTTGGATGTAGGCTGCAGAGTCAGAGTCAGATCCCATACGGATGGCATGGGAGCGGTAATCAGTGAGAGTGGAGTTCTTAAGTCCTGCTACTTCAAGAGCATGGACGAAGGAGTTGATAGGTCCGTTGCCGGTTCCTTCGACTCGCATTTCTTTTCCTTGGTAAAGGATGGTGGCATGACATTTGACTACGCCTGCACTGAGGTGGTCGAGTTCGTATTCGATCAACTGAAGTGGGCTGCTGAGATTTACAAAATGCTGGAAGAAGGCTTCGCGTATTTCGTCCGAATCGAGTTCTTTGCTCTCTGAGTCGGCGAGTTCGTAGATGACTTTGCCTACCTGCGGGTGCATGGTTTTAGGTAAGTCAAACCCGTGCTCTCGATCGAGCACATAGGCGACGCCTCCTTTACCTGATTGTGAGTTGATTCGGATGATAGCTTCATAAGAACGCCCGATGTCTTGCGGGTCGATCGTAAGGTAGGGGACGCCCCATGCAATATCAGGGGTTTCAGCAGTCTCTTTTTGGCGGCGGTCTAAACCTTTTTTAATGGCATCTTGGTGGGAGCCAGAAAAGGCTGTGAATACGAGTTCACCAGCGTAGGGCGCACGCTCGGAGACGCTCATGCGGGTGACGCGCTCATAGACGGCCCTAATGTCAGCAAGATTGCTGAAATCTAGTCCTGTGGGTATGCCATGCGAGTTCATGTTGAGCGAAACGTTGACTATGTCGAGATTTCCAGTGCGCTCACCATTTCCGAAAAGTGTGCCTTCTACACGGTCAGCACCAGCCATGAGACCTAACTCGGTCGCTGCAGTACCTGTGCCGCGGTCGTTGTGCGTGTGTAATGAAACGTCGAGTGAGTCGCGGCGGTTCAAGTGACGGCACATCCATTCGATCTGGTCGGCATGGATGTTAGGTGTCGCCCACTGCACCGTGTCCGGCAAGTTGATAATCATCGTCTTCTCTGGTGTTGGTTCCCAGATGTCGATCACTGCGTTGCAGCATTCAACTGCGAAATCGAGTTCGGTGTCAGAGAATGACTCAGGGGAATACTGAAGAACGATTTCCGTTTCTGGGATGCTAGGGACAAGTTCTTTGACTAACTCAGCACCTGAGATGGCGATGTCGCGGATAGCTTCACGAGACGCATCGCTAAATGTGATGCGGCGTTGAAGCGGTGAAGTAGAGTTATAGATGTGAACAATCACTCGCTTCGCTCCCTTGATCGCTTCGAATGAACGACGGATAAGGTGTTCGCGAGTTTGCACAAGTATTTGGATAGTCACATCTTCAGGGATGCGATTTTCCTCGATCAAGCGACGGCAGAAATTGAATTCGGTGTCGGCTGCGGATGGGAAGCCGATTTCGATTTGTTTGAAACCAATGCGGCAGAGAAGGTCGAAGAACTCTAGCTTCTCTTCCACAGTCATCGGCTGGGGTAGCGCCTGATTACCATCGCGTAGATCGACCGAGCACCAGATAGGAGCAGAAGTGATCTGCTGATCTGGCCATGTGCGGTCGGTCAATTTTACGGGTGGAAACGGGCGATATTTACTGATGGTGTCTGGTTTCATGACGGTTGCTCGGCAATGCCGAGCTGGGTTACGTGTTATGCTTTACGTGTTACGTGAAATGGGGAGAAGTGCAAATAGAGTTTACTCTGGTTTACGGAAGCGAGCGCGCTCGATTACTTTTCCTTCAGCTTCCCATTGGAGTTGGAAGTCAGTCTTCGGGTAAAAAAATGCGTCTTCGGGCCATTCGAGTGGTTCTAGCTTCTTGAAGGTTTTCATTTCTTCTTCGACCCACTCGAAGTATTCTGGGTGGTCGGTCTTGAAACAAAACTCTCCACCAGGTTTGAGTGCTTTATAGAGTGCTTCTAAGAAGCCCTGCTGAACGAGGCGGTTTTTGTGATGACGGGCTTTGGGCCAAGGGTCAGGGCAGAGGAGGTGCAGGCGATCGATTGAGTTCTCAGGGAAGAGCCACTCAATGACGTATTTTGATTCGAGGCGCAGGACTTTGCAGTTATCGAGCTTCTGATTGGTTGCCTTGCGGCATACTTTTTTAGCACGGCCAAGGAGGCGCTCGACTCCGAGAAAGTTCCGTTCAGGGAATTGTTGAGCCATTGCAATAAGGAAGGAACCGTCGCCACAGCCAAGGTCGAGCTCTAGTGGTTGGTCTTTTTCGAAAATGCTACTTGGATCCACGCGGACGAAGTAATCGTCCGGCATGAATTCATTGGGAACTGGCGTACGGTGCTCAGATTTCATGGGGCGAAGTCTGCTAAGGGAATTTGGCATATGCAAGACTAGGAAAGGTAGATTGAGTGGTTTTTCATCTAGAGGCCTCCTGTTCTAGTACGTAGGTTATTTATTCTTATCATTTGTGAGCTTAGCTCATTTTAAAATGAGATGCACCCTTCGGGCTGAAATGCCTTTCTGCGCAATGCGTCGTTGCTCTTCACTCTTGGAACCAAAATTAAGTTATGTTAGGTAGTAAGGCTCATGAATAAAGACGTTCTCCCCTACATCTGTTTACTCGTATTGTTCGCCTGCTTCGGAATAGCCTACATTTGTGGCTAAAAGTAATACGAAGGTTTGTCTGGCAATGTTTGGTGTAGCTTCGGTGGCCTCTATGCCCTTATTACGGAGCTGTGTTAAGAGTGCAGTTAGAGGGGTGTTATTCGTCTTGGATTGATAGTAAGCGTGTGCTAGTAGTCGCTGGATATGAAAAGAGAGCTTCTCGCCTGTATAAGTGTAGCCATGTTGCCAATGTGTTCTGGGCCTAACTCAGTTCAGACAGAAAGCGCAGTTACCAAGAGTGCGGTTGTCAGTACCGATAAAAAGGTTTCAAAGGCATTAGCGAAGAGCAAATCTGCTCAAGTAGAAGCTGAAAAAAAGTTAGCTGAGATCGAAACTCAGATGACTTTAGATTTAGCTGAGGCTCAGACTAAGCTAGAGGTTACGGAGGCTCTTCGCGAGCAAGAGCTGGCTCAGAGTAAGCGAGAGATTGCTGAGATTGAGAGAAAGTACGAGTTAGAGGCAGCTCAGGCTCAAAGTAAGCCTAAAGCAGCGCCTGTAAACTATGATGAATTAGTGATGGGGGAGGTTGAATCGATGGGGATTCTTGAGGTGAAGTGGTATTATTCTGCTCGGATTGATACAGGTGCGACTACTTGTTCTATCCATGCTGAAAAGATAAAACCGTTCGAGAGGGATGGAGTGAAGTGGGTGCGATTTGAGCTAGTGAATGAGAAAGGTGGAGCAAGAGCCAAACTGGAACGTAAGTTAGAGCGCACAGTTCGGATTAAGGAGCATGATGATGACCTTAATAGGCGCTACGTGGTGAAATTACACATTGCTTATGGGGATGAAAGAGAGTTGCTCGAATTTAGTTTGGCTGACCGATCATCGTATAAATACCCTTTGTTAGTAGGGAGAAATTTATTGAGAGGAATCGCCGTTGTGGATGTGTCTAAGAAAAATTTGCTTAAAAAGCAAAAACTGTAGGTCTTGTAATAAGGCTTGATATGGTTCAATAACAACATACTTACTGCCTTATGAAGGCTCGATTACAGTTACGTGCAGTAATACTAATTTTGTTAGTATTAGGTGTGGGCATTGCTTCCTATAAACGTTTCAGTATTGGGTATCCGTTTTTTCCTAAGGAGAAAACGGACGTGTGGACGATTGAAGCAAAGTTAAGTTTCCAAGCGGATGCAGAGCCAGTAAAAGTGAAGTTTGCTGTTCCTGGAGAGTATGGCAACTTGAGGGTTTTAGAAGAGAGTGGCGCGTCTAGTGATTACGGGTTTATTCCTGCAGCGCTTCCATCCGAAAATACGGGTTTATACAGGACAGTAACTTGGGCCAAAGATTATGCGGATGGCCCTCAGGAGTTATACTATCGAGTCAGCGTCTTTCGTAGCACAGTGGATGCTGTAGACTCATTTGAGGTGGATCCAGTGTCATTGGATCCAGCTTACTTTGAAGGGCCGGTAGCGGTAGCAGCTGATGAAGTGATTGCAAAAGCTCGGAAGTACTCGGCTGATCTTGAAACCTTTACGTCTCAGCTGAATGATATTTTGAGCTCTTCGAGCAATCAGAATGTACAAACATTGCTTGCTGGGAATAGCACGGACTTATCGAAAAATAAAATACTGCTCAACCTCATGTTGAAGGCGGGTTATGACGCGCACTTGATTCGTTATTTAGAACTCGGTGAGATTACCAATCGTGTCCCATTAAATTCAGGTGTGCTTATTTTTGATAATGAAGAACGAGTGTTTACAGCTTTCGGAGAGTCCGAATTTTTGGATACTGAGAAGTTGTTAGCATGGCAATGTGGTGGTCCAGGCTTGCTTGAACTACAGGGCGGGAAGCATGCTAAAGTCGAGTTCTCAAGTATGGAGCAGCAGCTCCCTACAGAGTTTGTTCAGCAGCAGGCCGCTGCACGAAATGGCAATAGCTTAGTAGATTTCTCATTGCTCTCACTTTCTATAGAACAACAAAACGCGTACAGACTACTTTTAATGATTCCGTTTGGTGCATTGGTAGTCGTGATCATGCGAAACATCGTCGGGCTCTCGACTTCAGGAACCTTTATGCCGATTCTTTTGGCTATGTCTTTTCTGAAGACTGAGCTGTTCACAGGAATCGTACTCTTTGTTATTGTTGTGAGCGCCGGGCTGGTGGTTCGAAGTTATCTTTCTAAGCTAGACCTGTTGCTGGTGCCGCGGATATCGGCAGTGGTGGTAGTGGTGATTGGAATTATGGTGAGCTTTGGAATCTATGGATCTAGATTTGATATTGGCTTGATGCAGTCAGTGACCTTGTTCCCGACGATCATTCTAGCTTGGACTGTGGAACGCTTATCTATTCTGTGGGAAGAAGATGGCGCAAAAGAAGTTTCCAAGCAGACATGCGGTAGTTTGTTCGTGGCTATTTTAGCGTACTTTGTGATGGATAATGACATGTTACGCTACCAGGTGTTCATTTTCCCAGAGACTTTATTGATCGTGTTAGCGGTGATTTTGGCCTTGGGTCAGTATGCCGGATACCGAGTTTCTGAATTGTTCCGATTCGCCCCATTTTTTGAGAAAGGTGGCAAACTGTGAAGAGTTTATTCGGATTTCCGTTCTGTACTCCCTCTCAGTTACACAGTGCTGGGATAGTGGGGATGAATCAGCGAAATGGGCGTTACATAGCACGTTACAATCGCCGTGAACTCTACCCTCGTGTGGATGATAAATTAAAAACCAAGCTACTAGCTAAGGAGTTCGGTTTAAATGTCCCAGAGTTATATGGAGTGGTAGAGCACCAATCAGAAGTGAAAAAGCTTTATAAGGTGCTAGGCGATCACAAGCAGTTCGTCATTAAGCCAACTCAGGGTAGCGCAGGAAAAGGAATCATGGTGATAAACGACCGTGATGGAGACCTTTTTTATAAGGCTAGTGGAGATGTTCAGACGTATTCTGAACTACATAGGCATGTGAGTAATACGCTCAGTGGCTTGTATTCGTTGGGTGGGCGCAGAGATAAAACGATGATCGAATACGCGATCAAATTTAGCGAAGCTTTCGAAGGTTTCTCCTACCAAGGTGTTCCCGATATCAGAGTAGTCACATTTTTAGGTTATCCAGTCATGGCCATGATGCGTCTTTCTACGAAAGCTTCAGATGGGAAAGCAAACCTGCACCAAGGCGCTGTGGGTGTGGGGATTGATCTCATGACGGGGCGCGCGCGTTCAGCCGTTCAATATGGGCGGCCTGTGCTAGAGCACCCAGATACGGGCAGAAATCTTCACGAACTGGTTGTTCCTGAATGGGAGGAGCTGATGCAATTAGCCGCCCGAACTTATGAGATGACCGAGCTAGGTTATCTAGGGGCTGACATCGTGTTAGATAAAGAACTGGGACCATTGATTTTGGAGCTTAATGCGCGTCCTGGATTGGCGATTCAGGTGGCTAACAATGCAGGTTTATTGCCTAGGCTTAAGCGGGTTGAGGCGCTCAGCCGCCGAGATCGCGTGCTCTCTACTGTGGAAGCTCGTGTTGGTTTTTCACAGAAGCATTTCGCTTAGTGAGATCTCTGATTGCTCATAGCGTATAGTCGGTGTTAGACTCACGGTAGATATGGAAGCGGATAGAAGCCTAAGTGCTGCGGAAGGATACTTGCAGCTAGAAATGCCTAAGGAGGCGATGGATGAGCTCTCTAGTCTACCTCAAAAGGTCAGGCTGGGGCAACATGCAGCCGAGTTAGAATTAGCTGCGGAGATGATGCAGCAGCACTGGAATCGTGGCGTAGATATTGCGCAGGCGCTTTGCAGGCTTAAGCCGAATAAAAAATCATACTATCTTCATGCAGGGTACTGCTTACATGAGACTGGAGATACCTTGGCTGCGAAGAGTTTTCTAATGAGTGGCCCAAAATCTCTAATGAAAGACGCCCTTTTTCATTATAATATGGGGTGTTACTCCGCTGTATTAGGAGATCCTGAAGAAGCTCAAAGGCACCTGCGACAAGCATTCGGTTTAGATTCAAGTCTGCGTGAGACTGCAAAAAATGATAAGGACTTAGCTGGCTTGAAGCTGGAGTAATCTCCCGTTTTTCGAGTTGCTACTTAGTCAGACAATCGCTTGCTTGTGTCTATGCAGTTAGACGACCTAAAGCAGACTTTTTGGAAGAATTTTGAGGAACGTGGAGAGCTAGGTGCTTCCGTGTCGGTGTGGAAGGATGGCGAAGAGGTGCTTAATTTGGCAAGTGGCTGGTGCGAGCGCGAGCATGTGAAGCCGTGGACGGCTGAAACGATAGTGCCGTTTTACTCGGCTACAAAGGCGCTGGCGTCAGCGACTCTGTTAATGTTATTAGACGAGAATGGTCTGACACCTGAGGATCTTGTTTGCCGAGTATGGGCGAATTTTCCAGATAGTTCCGCTACTTTTGCTGAGCTCATGAGTCATCAATGTGGGCTGGCGGCGCTCGATCAAAAAGCGAGTGTGTTCGACTACGATGCTGTAATCGCTGCGATCGAGACGCAAGAGCCAAACTGGGATCTCGGAGACGGTCATGGCTATCACCCTAGGACATTTGGTTTTTTGCTAGAGGAACCAGTTAGGATGCTCACTGGGCAGCGGCTCGGTGAGGTGTTTCGTGAAAGGATAGCGGAGCCTTTAGATTTAGAACTGTGGATAGGCTTGCCTGAAAGCGAGTTTGATCGAGTCGCTACTCTGTACCCAGGGAAAATGGAGAAGAGTGATCTGGAGAGTGGTTTCTACAAAGAATTTAACCGACAAGGTACTCTGGTTCGGCAGGCATTTTCATCGCCAAGTGGGCTGCAGGGAGTGCAGGAAATGAATAAACCTGTGGCGTGGCAGTCTGGCTTGCCCTCGATGGGTGGAGTGGGCACGGCGCAGGGCTTAGCAAAATTTTACCAAGCCGCGATTGGTGCGATCCCGTTTTTCTCTGAGGATGTGTTAGGGTGGATGAGGACTCCAGTGGTGATGGGAGATGATCGTATCTTAATGACACCAACGCGATTTAGTTGTGGATTTCAGCTGGACCCGCTTGATGAGAACGGTGAGAAAATCCGCCAGAATTATGGGAAAGGGATGCATGCCTTTGGTCATCCAGGTGCTGGAGGGAGTCACGCTTTTGGCGATCCGGATACTGGTATTTCCTTTGCCTATATTATGAATCAGATGGATCTTTCTGTTCTTCCTGGGGCGAAGAGTTCGAGTCTGATTCAGGAGCTTTAATCAGGCCCGGAGGTGTGCCGAAACCAACAAAGGTGGAGGAGGAAGTCGCACTAGGAAGTCGGAATTCAAATACGCCGTATCCGGATTGCTTCTTTCGCAAGTAGCTTCTGCCATCGCTAGAGTTGAGCATGATGCGGGTGCCGTTGGCGTCCTTCCCTGCATAGATTGCAGCGTGAGTTACTTTGGTTTTTCTGTGGTCGGTTGGGGTGTAGGTGCCAGACCAAAACAATAAGTCGCCAGGTAGAAGGTTTTTAAAGATAGGGTCTTCGAAGCTAGTGATAGATTTTCCGGCTTCAGTGAATGTGCTGTTTTCTCGTACCCAGATGTATTGTTGGCTGGAACTTCTTGGTGGGTCGAGATCGCATTGGCGTAGGAGAAAATATAGCGCGCCGGAGCAGTCAAAACCACCTTGCTTCGGATCTGCTGAGCCGAAGATATAGCGGAGCCAGCCGTATTCTCTTGAAAGCTCGAGCCCTTTCTTAAGTAAGTTCTCCCGCTCGGGTGCTAGCTGCTCGGGAAGCTGGAGGGTGGCGTACTCGAGTGATGCAGGTTGGATACCCTCAGCTAGAATAGTCTGCAGACTGAGGAGCGGAAGTAGGGCTATTAGTAATAGGGACTTCATGATTTACTGAGTCGCTTGAATGGCTGTGAGAGCAATGGTGTAAATGATGTCTTCTACTGAGGTGCCACGACTGAGGTCGTTTACTGGTCTGTTTAAACCCTGAAGCATCGGGCCGATTGAATCGCATTTAGCGGAACGCTGGACAGCCTTATAGGTGGTGTTGCCGGTGTTGAGGTCAGGGAAAATGAAGACGTTGGCATTGCCGGCGACAGGGCTGTTAGGGGCTTTGGTTGCTGCTACTGAGGCATTAGTGGCGGCATCGTATTGGAGTGGCCCGTCAATGATGAGTTCGGGCATGCGCTCTTTAGCCAGGCGAGTGGCTTCCGTCACTTTTTCGACATCAGATCCTGATCCAGAGCCGAGAGTGGAATAGCTGATCATTGCGACTCTAGGTTCGATACCAAATGCGATGGCGGAGGCAGCGCTTTGTAGTGCGATGTCGGCGAGTTGCTCCGCATTTGGGTTCGGGTTTACTGCGCAGTCACCATAAATGAGGACCTGATCGGGCAGGCACATGAAGAAGATGGACGAGACGAGAGTTGTGCCGGGAGCTGTTTTGATGAGGCTGAGAGCAGGCCTAATGGTGTGGGCTGTACTGTGGGTCGCGCCTGAGACGAGTCCGTCTGCTTCTCCTAGGGTCACCATCATGGTTGCGAGGGTGATGTTATCTAGCAGGGCATCTTTAGCGGCCGATACGGTGACTCCTTTATGTTTTCTCAACTCAACGAGTGGCTCTATGTAATGGTCGCGGACTTGAGCTGGATCAATAATTTCAAGGTAATCCCCGACCGAACCGAGTAATGATTCGATTTTATTGCCGATGATCAATGGGTCGCCGATTAGCACGCAGCGTGCGATTTTGCGACGAGAGCATTCGATTGCCGCTTCGATAGTTCTCGGTTCTTCACCTTCTGGTAGAAGAATTCTCTGCTTGGCTTTAGCGGCAAGTCGTGAGAGGCGGTGCTTAAATGCAACTGGGGATAGACGTTTTTGGATCGATTCTGAGCAACGTTTACGGAGCCAGTCGGAATCCATTCCGCGCGCTACTGTATCCATTACGAGATTAATGCGCGCAGTGTCATTGATCGGGACTTCTGTGTTGAGAGCTAGGAATGCTGTAGTCGCTTCAAATGAGCTGGAGGGAATCCTTACTACTGGTAGTCCGCCATCGTTACTGAATGCGTGTTGGCAAAATTCATAGATGTCTGGATTTACTTCCGTGTTTCCAGTGAGAACCAGCCCGGCAAGCTGAATTCCTTTTGAGGCGGCAAGCGCCACTGCGGCAATGACGTCACTCCGATCCGCAGGGGTAACAATGAGAGAGCCGTGGCGGAAAGCTCCTAACAGGTTTTCAACTTGGCGTGCGCAGAGGCTAAAATTGACAATGCGCCGGTTCTCTAGGTCACCTGCATGAAGGACTGTGGCTTGCGTGGCGTGTAGGAAGTCTTTCATACGCATGGCTGCCATAGCCGGGGTGTCAGGGACTGCGCCAACCAAATCGTAGTTTGGTGAACTGAATGTCGACTTGAGCTTTTGAAATTCTTCTTTTTGTGTGAGCTTGCTGGTGTCCTCGGCTTGCTTGTACCTGTTTATGATCACTGCAGGTTTGGCATTTTTGTGAGGAAGGGAAAGCGAGTTGACTTCGCGGTCGAGTACTTCCTTGAGCTCGCTGTGTGTCTGGTCGCGCTGTTTGACTACAAGGATGGTTTCCGCATTAAGCGCGCGCGCTAATAAGGCATTTATTTCTAATACGCTGGAAAGTTCCGCCTGGGCAATGAGGCCTTCTATGATGAGTACATCATGGTCCTCCATCAGGGTGTTGACGTTTTCGATGATGTCTTGCAGTAGGCCTTCTATGTGTTGCTGTTCGATGGCTCGGCTCCATGTAGAGGCGGGGATGGGAGTCGGTGGGACGTGAGTCGTGACTTCCTGTATATAACGAGGAGCAGGGTCTTCCTGACGGGAGTCGTGTGACTGAGAGAAAGGCTTATAGTAGCTTACCTTCACACCGAGACGGTCAAAGGTGCGGACTAGGCCGATGCTGGCAGAGGTTAATCCTGGTTCGCTGCCGATTGGGATGGTGAGGAAAATGTGTTTCATGGGAATCTAGGTTGCTAAGTTTACTGGCAGAGGGCTTCAGTCTGGAGGGCGATTTCGAGTTCTTCTTGGGTTTCGATGACCGCTGCAAACGGGGCCATTGATTTGGTGATTATGCCCTTGTCGTCGCCACCTTTTTGATTGAGTTCATGATCTATCTCGAAACCTATCCAAGTGAGCGATTCTAGTAGACCTGCGCGGACACGTCTGTCGTTTTCTCCAATGCCGCCAGTAAAGAGGAGTGCGTCGACTTTGGATGGGAAGGCGGCGAGAAGTCCGAGGACTTCCTTGGCGAGTCGGTAACTGTAAACTTCCATGGCTATTTGCGCCTTAGTGTCTCCTTGGTCGTGCTTGGACCAGATGTCACGCATGTCTGAGCTGGCTTCAGAGAGTGCCAGCATTCCAGAGCGTTTTGTGAGCGTGTCGGTGACTTCTTCTACTGAGAGACCTGCTGCATTTTTAAGGTAGGAGTGGAGGCTGGGGTCTACTGTGCCGCTTCGGGTTCCCATGACTAGGCCGTCGAGCGGGCTGATTCCCATAGTCGTGTCGAGGCTGATACCTCCTCTGATAGCTGTTGCACTGGCTCCATTTCCAAGGTGTGCAACGATGATGTTAGAGGTTTCTGGGCAAAGCCCGAAGCGACGAATTGCTTCGCTAGATACATAGGAATGGCTGGTGCCATGGAAACCATACTTGCGTACTTTATAGTCATTGAACCAAGTGCTTGGGACGGCGTATCGATAGGCCTTTTCTGGCATGCTCTGGTGGAAGGCTGTGTCGAACACTGCTACTTGTGGGAGTGTGGGGTAGAGTGCGGTAGCAGCTTTAATGACCGCAAGGTTTGCCGGGTTATGCAATGGGGCAAGCGGTGAAAGCTGCTCTATGGACGCAATGACTGACGTGTCAATGAGGGTGGCGGAGTGAAAAATATCTGCACCATGGACGACGCGGTGACCAATGGCTTCGATGCTTTGCTCTGACTGTTTGAGCTCGTGCTCGAGGGTGCTGAGGACTACTTGAATGGCTGCTTGGTGATCTTCGCCCTGAATATCGAGTGGGAACTTCGAACCATTCATCTTAAGCTCGCCGAAGATGTCTGGAGTGCCTATTTTCTCGACGATTCCTTCCATTTTTAAGGTTTTAGAATCAGTGCAACACACTGCAAATTTCAAGGATGAGCTCCCGGCATTTAACGCTAAAATGATCATGACAAATCGAGTAGAAATGAAACGTGAAGAATTGCAACAGAATCTCGCTTACAGGTGTGTAAGCTTTCGAGCGAGAGTTTGGAGATAAAAAAAGAGCTTGCCAGCGCGAGCGGCTGAGGGTAAATCCCTGCCGCACTCGAAGGATTAACGGGGCATTAGCTCAATTGGTAGAGCGTCTGCATGGCATGCAGAAGGTCAACGGTTCGATTCCGTTATGCTCCACCATCCATCTTCTACGGAAGGGATGGTTTTTTCATTCTGGTAGAACATGCTACTGAATGATAAAGAATAGCCCACAAGGGGCTTTTTTTTTGCCCTAAGAAGTGACGAGAACGAGTAAACATAAATTGATGAAAATAGAAGGCAAGGAACTTGCAATTGCATGCGCACACGCAGCAGACGACAATAAAGCAGAAGACATTCGCGTCCTCGATGTGACGGGGCTTTCTTCGCTTTGTGATTTCATCGTGGTTTGCACCGGTAATTCGATGCCACATCTTAAGGCATTGATGCGTGATACTGAAGTAATCGTATTAGAAAAATACGGTGTTAAGCCCTACAGTGGTGAAGGTCGCGCAGAGACTAGCTGGGTAGTGCTCGATTACTTTGACGTGATGGTTCACGTGATGAGCGAAGAATCTCGCGCTAACTACGATCTTGAAAGTCTCTGGGGAGACGCCAAAGAGGTGGAGTGGTCTAAGTAGCGTTTTTTATAACTGAGCACACGCTTGGAAGAAGTGTGTGCTAGAGGTTTTTTTCGGCTCGCAAATTTTGCGAGCCTTTAGTCGTTTTCGGGTGTGAGCTTATTATACCTATGGAATCATAGGTGAATAAGGTTGGCTTGAGTAGGTCGTTTTTCTCGAGATGGTGGAGAGTTCTAGCAGAGTGGGCAGACTTGGTGTATGTGTATGACGTTATGATAAATACTTATGCTGCGAAAGAAGTTGGGGGTATGCTTGAGCCGTTTCAATACGATCCAGGGACTCTTGGTAAAGACGAAGTGGAGATTGATGTGCTGTATTGTGGAATTTGCCACAGTGATCTCAGTATGATTGATAATGAGTGGGGGATGTCATCCTATCCTCTAGTGCCAGGTCATGAGGTGGTAGGGAAGGTGGCGCAAGTCGGTGAAGATGTCGTAGGCCTCGCGGTGGGGGAAGCTGTTGGCTTAGGTTGGCATGCTGCTTATTGTGGGCACTGTGCATGTTGTCATTCTGGTGATGAAAACCTCTGTGCCGAGGGATTACCGACCATTGTGAACCGAGGAGGTTTCGCTGATAAAGTGCGAGCTTCTGCTACTGCGGTGGTTGCCATCCCTGAGGGGGTCGATCTTGCGAAAGCTGGGCCTCTGTTTTGCGGAGGAATCACGGTGTTTAATCCATTAGTTCAGTTTGATGTTAAACCGACTGCGAAGGTGGGAGTTGTGGGGATTGGTGGTTTAGGCCATATGGCAGTGCAGTTTCTGAATGCCTGGGGCTGCGAGGTTACCGCATTTACGACAAGTGAGAAAAAGCGTGATGAAGCATTTGAGCTTGGAGCCCATGCGACTCTTAACTCGCGTGACGAAGATGCTCTGAAAGCTGCAGCGGGGACATTCGATCTGATCCTGACTACTGTGAATGTGAAGCTCGACTGGAATCTTTATCTAAACAGCTTGGCTCCTAAAGGGCGCTTACACTTCGTCGGTGCGACGCTGGAGCCTCTGGATATAGGCGCGATGGGTTTGATCGGCCAGCAGCGCCAGATTTCTGGCTCACCAGTTGGGGCGCCACAGACCATTGCGGAGATGTTAGACTTTGCTAAATTGCATAAAATCGAACCAATCGTAGAGGAGTTTCCGATGGAGAACGTGAATGAGGCGATTCAGCATTTACGTGATGGTAAGGCGCATTACCGCATTGTGCTGAAGAAGTAACAAATCTCTCAAGTGGCCGCATCATTCGAAATGACACTCGATGATGCGTGCGACATACGGTAAAGCGCTGAGCTTCAGTAGAACTGCACGGTAGTTCTGCTGGTGGGTTGAGCCGATGCAAAGTGTCTCCCCGTCACCCGCCTGAATACGTCCCTTTGAGCCATCCATGAACTGGATCGTGGAGTCGATTTTCCTGACTTCTTTTCTGTTTTCAGGGGTGTTGGGAATTGCAAATTCATAGGAGACAGCCACTTTGCCGTTGGCTGGACCTCGCAAGCCGTTTTCGTCTAGCTGGGTGAGATCGAGCTCCACTTTGGTTGCTTTTGAGGTATCGGGATTTTCACTGGCCTCGTTATATCCACTAAATAGCAGCAAGGTGGCTAGAGCTGTGCTAGCGATGTATAGTCGACTCATGCTCTATTGCGTTGCTTGCATGGCTTTCTGTTCAGCCGCTTTCCAAATCCTGTAATGAACTTCCGCACCTTCTGGCACATAAACAACTACAGGCAAGCGGCTGTTATAATGGATGAGGTAGGGCTCACCTCCAAGACGAATGAAGCGCTCTACTTTTGGGGCGTTAGGATCCACAGCCATTAGAGTGCCAGCCATTGATCCGAGCTCAGTAACCATGTAACGTGGGAAGCCCCATCCTTGGATCGTTGCTTTTTTGATTTTTCCGCTGAAGAAGTAGGAGTTATTTTTATCGATGAGGACTTTCTTACCGACAATGAGTTCTAGTTTGAGTGCATTTTCATCTTCCTCTTTAGGTAGCTCTAGTACGTAGCGGAGCATGCCTTTTTCAGCGGGAGGAAATGCCTTCATGTTGTCCGCAGCTATAGTGAAAAATGTGCTTAATAGGAATAGGCTAAGTGTGAAAAAGTAATGGTTTTTCATGGGGTTAGTAGTAGTCAGGTCTGTATTTGTAGTGGTTACGTTAGATGTATCAAGTTCAATGGGTCGTGTTCTTAAATCAGGGGGGATGTGTATTTTGCATATTATTACGTGGGTGCGTTAGTCATTTCTATGATGACTAATTACCAGGTGAGTTTACAATGTAATGACATTCTATCTATGGGGCATTATGAAAGTTCACTCTAAAACAGTTTCTAAAGGATTCGCGCTGATTGCAACTATCTCAGTGCTTTCGCTGTTGGTGATGATCGCTATTGGGATGCTTTCGCTCTCCACTGTTACGAAACGCTCAGTCGACTACGAGATTCCGAGTGAGCAAGCTAAGGCGAATGCGCGCATGGCCTTGATGATGGCTCTGGGCGAGCTCCAAAAAACGACCGGGCCAGATACACGGATCACGGCGCCAGCAGATGTGGTCGAAGATAGTTTTCCAAGACAGCTCACAGGTGTGTGGCGTTCATGGGAGGGATTGGATCACGATAGTGATGGAGGATCCTCGACTGCAGGGCTTCCGACAGTTCCTGACTATACAATTAAAGAGAAAAATGAAGACGATGGTGGTCGTTTCCTAAAGTGGCTGATTTCTGATGAGAGCCAAGTTTTAACTGATCCAACTAGTTCGCCATCTCTAGAGAAGTCAAACTCCACAGTTGCCTTATTGTCTGAAGGGTCACTTCCCAGTGATAGTGATGAAGAGGTGCACATCGTTCCTACTGCAATTAGGAATGATGGTGGACAAGGAGCCTATGCTTGGTGGGTTCAGGGGGAGAATACGAAGGCTAGATTGAAACCATCAATATCTCCAAATGATGATCTCATGGCTGTTGCCGAGCAGGTGGCTGTTTCTCCCGGCCCTAGTGGAGATGCATTTAAAGTGGGAGAAGATGCGACGATCATCACAGCAAGCAACTCGCACGCTTTGATTGAGAAGGCGAGTACGCGGGCCACTCTAGACTTACTAGAAGACGCAGTAAATTCGTCTGGTGATCAATCATCAGAATTTTTCCATGACATAAGCGTCCATTCGAAGGGTTTATTAGTCAATGTTGCTAATGGTGGATGGAAGAGAGATTTGTCGATCTTTTCTGAGTTTTATGAAGGTGGCGGGTCTGGTGGTCTGCCACAAATTTCTTCAGTTTTTCCATCGTTCACGCTCAGCCCCGGAGAGGTTTTCCCTGCTGGGAATATCCTGTACCCGTGGTCTTTGAATTCACCTAATCTTTCGGAATTTCAAAACTCTGTGAGTTGGTCAGCTCTAGCTGATTTCGCGACACAATATAAAGATATTAAGAGCGCTGGGGCTCCATTAGTGGAAATGCTAGAGGTAACCAATCGAACGCATTCCAAGTGGAAAGATGAAGTACAGCGGATTCCTGTCATTTCACGGATTCATTATGTACTTTCATTGAGTGCTAGAGAGGAAACAACGGGCTCGGATATGTACCTACCCTGTATCGTTCTTAATCCTGTAGTGACTCTTTGGAATCCCTACAATGTGGCTTTAGATATGAGTTCTCATCAAAACATGACGTCTGAGTTCAGACAGGCTAATCCCTTTAATTTCACATTTGAGGCGGGGACAGCTGCTGCGACTCAGAGTCTTGGGTCCATTGTCGCGAGGAGTGGGGTTAGTTCTATAAAAGCTCAAATTCCATTAAATTCTCCACCTGTCTGGCTCCCTGGCGAGGTGAGGGTATTTACTCCACAGAACCCCAATGTCGTAGATCGAAGCCGTCAAAATAGAGGTTCTTCGACTGTCACCTTTGCTGCGGGTTATCGAAATAGTGCGGGACTTCGCTATCCAGTGTTCAGTCTTCCGGCAATGGATAAAGGAAATACATTTACGGTCACCGCGGCTAATGTGACTAAAAAATTCGACGGTCCTAATGTTAGTGTGATTGGCTGGGGATTGTATTTTACGAACCTTCGGGGGGATAAGGAGGCAGGTAATTCCACTAATAATATCCAGAATCTCATACCCACACTTGCAGAAGCTAAGAAGTTCATAGGAGAGTCTTTGACTCTTACTATTTCTGAAGAGGGAGTAGCATTGCCATCACTTGATAGTTTATCGACGACGTCCAAACCCTTTGTTTGTGTGCTGACAGGCTTACGTTTTTCTCGTGATCTCAATGATCTGGATGATGTTGTGGTGAATGGTGTCCATAATATGAATCCTGCAATAGGCTATATGACAGATCATGATGGGGCACTCACTGGACAACGGATGGATCCATTTCCGTATGATATCCAGTATTTTGCTGTAAACTCAGCGGGTGATCCAGGTATGCCTGGCGGGTTAGATGATGAATTTGAAGGTTATATGGGAACTGGCTATGGCTCATCTGATGGTCTATCAAATTTAGTTCTTCTTGAGATACCCACAAAGCCATTACGAAGCATAGGAGATCTGCAGCATTTTAATGTGAATGCTTGTAATTCTAATGCTCCATTTACCCTTAATGCTCTCGGGAATAGCAGAGCCAGCCCATTTATTCAGAGTGATCAAGTCATGGTGCCGTCACCAACGGATAAAACGGGCTTCGATCACAGCTATGTATTTAACCATATTATGCTAGATGACTGGTTTGTCTCTACTGTGGCTCCGGATCTATCTGATTGGACTTCCACAGAATCTAGGGGGATAGAGCAGGTTTATGCGGATCATCTTAATGGAGATGAAGATCTGCCTAATGATTATTATAAAGCAATCGACGGTGCTGAAAATACTGGAGATTTCATAGCGAGGGATGATGCGTGGGAGAGGATTGCTGCCGAGTTAGAAGTGGAAGGGATGTTTAATATCAATTCGACTTCAGAGAAAGCATGGGCAATGCTTTTAAAGAGGAATTTTGCTTCAGGTAAGGCAACTACTCTATCTTTACAGGGGTCTCTACGTGAGCCTTTAACTGGTAATGTTGAGGCTGAAATCACCCTTGATTCTAATGATGGTAGTGCTTTTCCACGTACTCTTCCTGAGTCAGATGAAGAAGGTGCAGGTTTAAACCGCGAAGAAGTACTGACCAAGGCAGCTCGTTTTTCTGATGTGCAGATCGAAGCACTCGCAAGAGAGGTCGTGACAGAGATCAAAAAGCGTGGGCCATTTTTGTCATTATCTGAATTTTTTAATCGGAGGCTTACGACGAATGATGATGAGCTCGCAAATGCGGGAGCTGTGGAGTCAGCTCTGAATACATTATCATTGTTGAATGATTCCGAAGAGAATCCTTACCAGTCAATCCAAGAAGTTTTTCAAACGAATGCCTCTTTGAGTGATATGCTGGGTGATCCTCTGACTTACCCTTTCGCTAAAGCTGCGGAAGGTAATGCCGCATATGGTTATCCAGGTTGGACACGACAGGCTGATGTGTTGAGGCCAATTAGTGGTATCCTCTCAGCCCGAGATGATACTTTTACTATTCGGGCATATGGTTCAGCAAAGGATGCTTCGGGTAAGGTTCTTGCTGAGGCCTGGTGCGAGGCTGTTGTTCAGCGTACTGGCGAATTTGTTGAGGACGATGATAAATTTACACTTCCCACCGACGCGACCCACCCATTGGGAAGGTGTTACGAAATAATTCAGTTTCGCTGGCTAAACCAAAATGAAGTGTAGTCGAACTCCTTATAAAAATCCATGAACTTGCAAGTTACAGATAAAAAACACTATTGTCTCTTTTTAGTGCTAAGCAGCTTATTATGTGCTGTTTGTCTAGGCCAGCTGAATGACGCAAGCGGTCGTTCAGCGAGTATTATGTACTTCAAGGCGTTAGCAGGATCTCCGTCAGAAGCATTCATTTATTCTGGAGATAAAGAGGTTGCCAAGACTCCGCTGCCTCGCAGTAATTTCTCAAAGTTTTTTAAGATTCCTAAAGGTGATCAACTGCTATCTTTTTTGCCGAAACCTATGGATAGAGATCGGTCCTTCTCCCAAGCACCACCCTCGGTGAAAGTTCCTGAGTCGTGGGGAAAAGTGCTCTTTTTAGTTTTTGAGGATAAGAGTAATGCCGTGATGCCAATCCGGGTTGTGCCCATCAATGCTAGTGATAATCAGTTCGGGCCAGGCTGTCTCTATGTGATTAATTTTTCAGAGCTTCGAGTATTTGGAACGATTGGTGAGAAAGAACTCAAAATCAGGCCAATGGAAAAGCGGGTTATTAAGCAGCCAATCGATGAGAATGGTGATTATGCTGTGAGGCTCCAAGCTCTTGTGCAGGGAGACGATAAACCCCGAAGGTTTATTAAGCAAATGTGGTCGTATAATGATAAGATGAGGACTCTCTTCTTGATCTTGCCCAAGCCTGCTCCTTACCACGCGACTTATTACAGTGCGCCTATTCGGGATTTTTGAGTGCATGTGTCCATCTGTCTGGTGGATGGTAGAGCCACACTTGTTGTCTTTTCATCCATTAATGGTGTAGGACGAGCTCGGAATGACGATTTGAGTACTCTAGTGAAGTGAAGCTATATAGCTGGCCGGTTGATGAGCTAACTTGTAATAGGAAGGTTTCTATAATACAGGATTGATCTCTGAATGGAAATGTGTGTTTTTCTTCTAGATAGTGATGGTTGTTTTGGTGGGTGTACAAGAATATGATTTACATTGTATATACACGGGTTTAGAAGTGTTTACTGCACTTGGTCACTGGAGTGTTCGGCGTAATTGATTAGAAATGATACTTTTACGCTATGCATGTCCATTGTGATGTATTACAGGTTCAGCGTCTTAACTTCCAACCACTCACCCAAATGAAAATCTATCAGAAGCGCCTTTCAAAAGGTTTTGCGCTCATAGCTACGATCTCTGTACTCTCATTGCTCGTTATGATCGCTATAGGTATGCTGAGTTTGTCTTCAGTGACAACTCGTGCTGCAGACCATGAGATCCCTCAAGCTCAAGCCAAAGCAAATGCCCGAATGGCCTTGATGTTGGCACTAGGTGATTTGCAGAAAATGGCTGGCCCAGATACGCGGGTCACAGCATCTGCTGAGGCTGTGGCAGGGGTGAACGGCTCTCCCTATGTGACTGGTGTGTGGCGCTCTTGGGAAGGGAATGACCATGATAGCTCTGGTTTACCGACTGCTCCAGATTACGATAGTAAGTTACAAAAAGGGGATCTCGATATTGATGCTACTAACGGTGGGCGTTTTCTTGGGTGGTTAGTTTCTACTCCAGAAAAAGACAATGATGCCGATAGTCCACCATCGATAGATTCCTCAAGTAGTACAGTACCCCTCTTGGCTGAAGGAACGCTCGGGGATAACAGTGATGGCAAGGTGTATCTTGAGCCCACAGAAATTGGGGACACAGGTTCCTATGCTTGGTGGATTCAGGGGGAGAATCAGAAGGCTCTGATGAAAAAGAAACCAGAGGATCCTGATGCTGACGATACTACCGGGTGGAGTCAAAGACTGGCCTCGAATGGGCGACCAAATACTGAGGAGCTAGGTTTTAGTGATGATGAAGAATTAAGTAAGGTATCTTCACGTCAATCCATGGACCTTGTTACCAATTCCGATTATCCAGAATCTGCAGATGTAAAGGTTTCCGGAGCACATTTCCATGATATCACGGCGTATTCTAGAGGGCTATTGACGAACACCGCAAACGGTGGATGGAAACGGGATCTGTCGCTGATGACTGAGAAATGGGATGATTTAGCTGCTTCCAATTTACGCTTTTTCACTCTTGAACCAGGAGTCGAAACAACTGCGCAAAAAAATGCAGGGACAGCTGGTGGGCTTATTTACCCATGGGCAGTAGAATCAGATCATGGTGTCATGGGTGGGGCTGCTAATGGCTGGGGGGCATTAGTTGACTATGCTACTATGTACCAAAACATATCTGCTGGTGATTCTTCAGGTGTAGCTACCTTCGCGCAAAGCGAAGGTGATCGTGATAATGTCAATCTGACACCTGTTTTAGCAAGAATACATTGGGTTCTTTCTCTTGAATCACAGCCAGAGGGGGAATTATATAGAGCATATGTAAATGTGAATCCAGTCGTCACATATTGGAATCCTTACAATGTGGCCTTGTCAGGGGCTACAAGTAGTTTTTGGCTAATGACTAAAACCGCGATACCATATAATATGACATTTTCTGTAGGAGATAATTCAATTGGTCCCAAATTGCTTAAGGAATTAACCGGTACTAAAAACTTTACACTTAGCTTCCCTGCTGATTCAGAAGTTTGGGAGCCTGGTGAGGCTAGAGTGTACAGTATGAATATTAAGGAGGGTACGAACAGATACTCGATGCAGAGAGGTTACGAAGGTGCAGCGGATAATTCTTCTAGAAAACTCAATCTGACTGGAAGTGCTACGGACTCGTTCACGGTCGAGCTTTCGAGTATTAATGGTGCTTCGACATACAAATTTGAAACTTATGAGTGGACAGGGAAAGACGTTATGAAAGCTGCATACGATATCGATTACGAAGGAGCAGAGGAATATTGGGGGGAGCCAACGATTGCGAATACTACACAAAAAATGGGTGCTTTAGCGCTATCTGGACCTTCACCCTTCTTGATTCAAATGTTTCAGCTGCATAATACGAATCAACACTTAATCAATGCTAAAGGTTATTTAAACAGAAAACCAATATTGAAGGGTGTTTATAATGGGTCTTCAGGACTTACGACTGTTGATTCTTTTCCCTATGATTTTGTCATTAAATATCCTAATGGAAGCTCGGGTGTGTCCTCTGGCGAAGGTATTCCTGTGGCTGGGATACCTGAAAGTGATCCATATGGTTTTATTGGGAATAGTTATGATATTTCGGATGGTTTGAAGAGTATTGTCGCTGCCGAAATACCGACTAAACCTCTCAGCTCAATGGGAGAACTTCAAAGCTTCGATATTAATGCTTATAATCCAGTCCCACCTTATACTGCAAATCCGATAGGTAATAGCCATGCCTGTTATTTGATTGCACCTAATCAAGTAGTTATGTCGAATGACTATGACTCATCAGAACAAGTTTCATACGACCATAGTTATGTTTCTAATCACTTACTTTTTGATGACTGGTTTGTTTCCTCTATTGCGCCAGAAACAGACGGTTATTCAGCCTATCCTGCTAGCGTAGAACGGAATCTCGAAAATGTGTTAGAATCGTTCCTCTCTGATGAAATATCCTTGGCTAATAAAGCTTACAAAGCTGCGCCAGGACTGACTGCATCAGATGCTGATGATCTCTTAGCAGATCCTGAAATCTGGCATTACATAGCTTCTAAAATCGAAGTGGAAGGAATGTTCAATGTGAATTCAACTTCATTAAAGGCATGGACATCACTGCTTAAGCACCAAGGGGACAGTTCAGTTCCATACGTGTCAGGATCTGCAGTGAGCATAGAAGGCGGGGGGGATTACCCTGTAAGTCGAACAACTATCGCAGGCGACCCAAACGCAGGCACCTCTGAATACAGTGTGGTCGGAACGCACAAGCGTCTCACTGATAGTCAAATAGAAGCACTAGCGACTCAAATAGTTGATCAAGTTAAGAAACGAGGCCCATTCTTGTCATTTTCTGAATTTATGAACCGCCAGTTGATTAATGATAGTGGTAGCGAGAGTCTCGCCATGTCAGGAGCTGTAGAGTCAGCTTTAACCGTCTTATCAACTAGTGCTGAGTCTGAAAATCCGTTCAAAGTAATAACGGATGTTATCACTGAATCAAAGGGACTAGAAGGTGATGATAGCCATTTGTTTCCTCTAGCCGCGGTTGGCAATTCTGCTTATGGTTTCCCTGGCTGGATACGTCAGGCTGATGTATTGAGGCCTCTGTTGCCGGTCCTCAGTGTTAGGGATGATACTTTCACCATACGAGCTTATGGAGATAGTAAAGATGCTAGCGGGAAAATTTTAGCAAAAGCGTGGTGTGAGGCAGTTGTTCAACGCCAAGCTGATTATGTTGATATAGCTGACGAATCTAAAGTACTACCAAGTGATGCGACTCTAACATCTGAAGCCAATAAATTTTTTGGGCGTAAGTTTGCTATCATTTCTTTCCGTTGGTTGTCACCGGATGAAGTATAATCTCAACCATTATTAAGTATGCATATTTTAAAGTATCCACTATTATTAGTTGTTAGTGTGTTTTCTTTGCTTTCTCTGCAAAGTCATGCACAGACGAGTGAAAAGACTAAGCGACTAGCGAAAGTCATGTACTATGGCGCAACGTCAGACGCTCCTGATAAAGCTTTCGTTTATGAACCAGGGGGGGAGCCGCAGGAGGTTGAATTACCTAGGTATAATTTCACAGAGTCTTTCGAGTTAAAGAAAGATACTGTCCAACTGGCCTTTCTGCCGAGGGTTATAAATGAAGATGAGCAGGTGCCATTAAGTTCGCCAATAGTGAAAATACCAGCAAGCTGGGATAGGGTTTTATTATTAATTTTAGAGGATAAGAAAAATAAGATTATGCCTATCCGCATACTGCCAATCAATGCAAGTGAGGGGGAATTTGGAAAAGGGGAGATATGCTTTATGAATTTCTCAGCTGTGACGGTTTTCGGGAAGGTTGGGGACAAGAAGTTGCTCTCAAAGCCGAAGTCGAAAGTGACCATCAAAGATCCACTTCAAAATCGTGGTGGCTACATGGTTAAGTTAGACTTTTCTGAAGGTAGTATTGCGAATCGAAGAAGTCTCGTGCAGCAAAGATGCCTATTTGATCCAGATGCTAGGGTTCTCACTTTAGTACTGCCTTTAGCTCCACCACGTTTGGTGAGGCTATACTCTGCTCCGATTAATGATTTCTAAAAGGCTGGTTTCAGTTGCCCTTGTCGTGGTTGAAATGATGAGGGACGGTAGTGCTCGTCTTCACGAGTAGCTAATAGAGTCTCCTCTAAAAACTCATAAACCAAAGCGCGCTGTTAATCAGGGCGCTTTTTTATTTGAAATGACCTACACATGGGAGGATGAGGAATATATGAACTTGGCAGTTTTTGTCTCTGCGGTCAGTAGCTAGTTGTGAGCTTTTAGGGGCGAGGGCAGGCTGTGCACATAGGGTATTGTAAGTCCTTCCCCGCCTTTCTATTAAAGTGTGATCCATTGCGTTTAGTGAGTGATCTATTGCGTTTAAGGGGCGGAATATGATTTACATAGTAGATACCAGAGGGGAGTTTGTATGGTATATATCTCTGATGGGGGTGTGTTGAGCCGTCGCGCTAAAATGTTGTGTTTTAGTATTCGGCGCAAACATCCTGTATTACAGATAGAACTTTTAAGCTCACTTAATTTCTCAAATGAAGATCTATCAAAAATCCCTTTCGAAAGGTTTTGCACTTATTGCAACGATCTCTGTGCTTTCGTTACTCGTGATGATTGCTATCGGTATGCTGAGTCTTTCTTCGGTCACGACGCGTGCTGCAGACCATGAAATCCCACAAGCACAAGCGATGGCAAATGCTCGGATGGCACTGATGTTAGCGCTGGGTGAACTTCAAAAGATGGCAGGTCCAGATACACGTGTGACTGCTCCGGCAGACGCTGTGGTTGGGAACACTGGAGCTCCAAGGCAGGTGACTGGTGTTTGGCGTTCATGGGAGGGGAATGATCATGATAAGTCTACGGGGGAACCTGAGGCGCCAGATTACAGTAGCAAGCTTACTGATGGAGACTTGGATGTTGGTTCTGCTAATACTGGACGCTTTTTAGGCTGGCTAGTTTCAGGACCAGAAAGTGAGAATGATGCGAACACCCCGCCTGATGTGAACCTAGCCTCGAACGACAAGGTGGCACTCCTTAGCGAAGGGACGTTGGGAGATGCGAGTGGACTCGAAGTACATCTTGAACCAATCGGAATTGGCGAAGTTGGAGCATATGCTTGGTGGATTCAAGGGGAGAATCAGAAAGCTCTGATCCAAGAAAAATCAGATGATCTAGAAGAGGACGATACAGAGGGGTGGAGTGAGCGTCTGGCATCTAGCGGAAGGGCTGACACTGAACTGATGGGCTTTGATGAGGAATTAGTAGGGAAAGCGGTTTCTCGGCAATCGATGAATCTGGCTATGAACGGGGCTGCAAACTCAAATATAGCAGGTGAGAACTTTCATGATATCACTTCCTACTCACGTGGCTTGCTCACCAATACCGCTACTGGGGGCTGGAAACGGGATCTATCCTTGATGGCTGAGAAATGGGATCGAGACTCAGGGGATTTACCTTCGTCTGGTCTGCCCGTTTTCACCGCAGAGCCCTATGCTGAGAGCTTAACGGCTTCATTGAAAATGGCAGATAATCTTGAAGATGCATCTATCTATCCTTGGGTAGAAGAAACAGTTCAAACTATTCCTAGTAACGCTGGTGAAGGAGGAGGTAATTATCATACGCACCATAAGACTGCGATGAGTTGGAATGCGCTTCTTGACTTTGTGTCACTCTATAAAGAGGTACAAACAAAGGCTTCAGGCGAACCCTATTTTAATACAGTGGTAGCCAATAGTGCTGATAGGGTCGGTATCCAGATTGTTCCTGCTCGAGTGCAGGTAGCAATGGGGTTTGACGCGAGTGTTGATGACGAGGATCCAACTATATATCATCCAAGGTTTGTTTTCAAACCGTCTTCAACCATGTGGAATCCTTATAATGTAGCAATCGAACAAGATGTTGATACACGTTTTCATTTTAACTCATTGTTCAATTCTCTCAAAATATATGCTAGTGTGGGCAGCCAGGCTGAAGCTCTAATAAATCCGAAGCAAATCATGACTAATGGCAATGGCAGTGCAGCATTTGCGATTAGACCAAGTGCTATTACCGGTGTTACTGATCATACTTTTAAACCTGGAGAGTCACGCATCTACGGAAAAGGGGGCACAGAGGGTAACTCTAATATTACTATGGACGATACATGGGCTGCAGAAGTCCTCCAGCAGCCCGGATATAGTACTTTTGGTGGACTGTCGAAAAGATTATCTGCTGCTGGTGGAGCTGCTGGTGGGGGGGGAGCTGGGGACACATTTACCGTTCGTATTGAGCACAATGTAAGATCAGATACCAACGATGTTGCTGGAGACTTATATTATTATTGGGCACATAATTCTGATAAATTGTCGGTTGAAGGGGACGCAGTATTCAGGCATTTTAGAGGTCATTATGTCAGAACATCGACAGATACAGCAGAAGAGATGCTGCCATTTCCAGCCATTGTAAACACCGGCCAAACTCTTAGTAGAGTTGAGATAGACGATAGTCCTTTTCTTATGGTCTCGTTCGGATTACGGACAATAGCGAATGAGGGGGCAGATGGTGGTACTACAAAAGTACATACAAAAGGATACATCAATACGAAACCGATCTTTGTCGGTGCTCAGCCTAATAAAGAAGCGGGGGAGTCTTGGCAACTTACCGAAGACAGTGCGTATAACATAGAGATGTTTGCGCTCAATGACTGGAACGATCCCATAATCACTCAAGCTAATGGTGCTCTAAATTATGGCGATGATGCGAGTAGCTATTTCGGTACATCTATACAATTGGAAAAGGGGCTGAATCGTTGGGTAATAGCTGAGTTACCTACCAGGCCCTTGCTTTCGCTCGGAGAATTACAGCATTTCGATGTGTCTTTTCGGAATCAATTTCCACCTAGAGTGTTTAATGCGATAGGGAATAGTCATGCGACACCTCACGTGGGACCTGATCAAATTCTCTACGACGCCATAAGTGATGGTAGCTATGATCACAGTTATGTGAGTAATCATGTATTTTTTGATGATTGGTTCATTTCATCTATTGCTCCGGATGTAGACGAGAATCGTACATTAGAGCAGGTGTATGCTGAGCACCTTTCGACGACGACACCCTTACCGAATAGTCCATACATTCCAGCATCACCAGTTAGCGCTAGTGATGCGCAGGATGTAGCTAACGATACTCTAGCTGATACGGATGTCTGGCAAGATATCGCTTCTAAGCTCGAGGTGCGAGGGATGTTCAATGTCAACTCGACTTCTGTGGAAGCTTGGAAAGCTCTTTTAAGTAGTTTGAGGGCCAGTAAGGTGCCTTATGCCTCTGTAGGAGCTTCAAATCCGGATGACTGGGAAACAGTCTTGGACTCGACTTCAGATACTCCTGTTTCAAGAACAACAGTAGGGGGGGAGCCAGCCTCTGGTGGGGATAAATATGCGAGTGTGGCGACTTACACAGAGTTTACTGATGATCAAATTGCAGCACTTGCAGAAGAGATTGTGGAGCAAGTGAAAAAGCGTGGGCCTTTTCTCTCTCTCTCTGAGTTCGTTAATAGGCAGCTAGTTACGGATGAAGAGCTGGCTATGGCGGGGACTATTGAAGCGGCTCTCATCGAATTATCCGAGTTGGGTGATAGTCCTAAAAACCCCTATAGCGTTATTCAAGATGCGTATCCAGAACAGGCGACTTTATCATCTAAGGCTGCTCTAGTGTATCAATTCCCAAATGCGGCAGTCGGTGACGCGGCTTATGGTACGCCAGGCTGGGTGAGGCAGGCAGATGTTCTGAGGCCGTTAGCACCTATTCTCTCCGTTCGCGACGATAGCTTTGTTATTCGAGCCTATGGAGAGAGTCGAGATAATGCTGGAAAGATGCAGGCTAAAGCTTGGTGTGAAGCAGTGGTTCAGAGAACAGCTGACTATGTAGATTCTGTTGATGACTCAACTGAGTATGCTGCGCTTCAGTCCGAAATGAATAAGGAATTTGGGCGTAAGTTTAAGATAGTATCATTCCGCTGGCTTTCCCCAGATGAAGTTTAACCTTTGTTAATAATATTTATGAAACTGTATAGAATAAAGACATTAGTGACGTTGATAACTGCTATTTTGATCTCCAATGTCTTCTCGGAAAGAACTGCACAGATGTTATTTTTTAAGGCGCCAAAGGGAGCTCCTGAAACGGCTTTTATTTACCAAACAGGTAAGGCCCCAGAGGAAATTGAGCTTAACAGAAATAATTTTTCTGAGAGCTTTAAATTGGAGTCTGGTGACTTAGTTTTGAGGTTCTTACCTAATGAATTGGTCGGGGATGTGGAATTTCCCAAAGGAGCTCCGTCTGTAACCATACCCGCCGCTTGGGATAAAGTTCTTCTTTTGGCATTCCCAGATCCTAAGAACACGATTTTCCCTGTTCGCTTTAAGGTGATCAATGCCGCGGCAGGGAATTTTGGGGTAGGTGATATCATGTTTTGTAATTTCACTGACAACAAAATCTTCGGCTATGTGGGTAAGAAAAAATTAACTTTGAAGGCTGGCTCAACTGAGGTTGTAAAGAACGCTGGTGTTTCCGGTGGAGAATTTAAGACGCAATTAGATAGAATCGACCCAGCTACTCAAAAGCGGAGTGCTTTTGTTCGCCAAGCATGGCGCTATTATGCCACACGGCGTTCAGTGATGTTTGTTTATTCACCCCCAGGATCTAGCTCTGTGACTTATTACTGTGCTCCAGTGTGGGACTTATAAATAAGTGGGGGCCTCATTTTTCAGCCGAAATTTCAGAGCTAGGTGATCTTCTCTTGTCTCGGTGTTTACCCAGACGCTGGCATGTTCTAACTCGCTGGTGAAGTCACAGCCGTCTGGGGTGGTGCGAGTGTAGGCTCCCATAGGTGGGCCGATGGGTCTTCTTAGCTCTGGGTAGTCGACGAGTGGCCCGGTGGCGACTTTCCAGCCCCAGCTGTACATTGGAGTAGAAGTAGGGTTGGGCGCCGATGAGGTAGCATACGTGGGCGAACTCTAGTTTCTCTTTTGAGAGCTTCTGCATGTTTGGTTGCATGTGGCCGCGCCAGGTGCCTTCTAGGCCTAAGCGCAAGACGGAGATTTTTTTTGGAGTATTGGCAATTCTCAGTATGTCTTTCCATTGGGAGAGTAGTTTTTTTGTTTGGTTTTTTGGTGGGTGTAGTTGGCACCCCCCATTTTATAGGGGGTAGACGTGTAGACCTGAATTGGGTCATTTTAGGCTACTATATTTTATGGGATGGTCTTTCTAGTCTATAGCGCACAATATTTTGTATATTATATGTATATACATTTTTGGTGTGATGGCGATGAAATCCTGAGCTAAGCTATTTTTTGGAGTAAAATCTAGAATAGGAGCACGTGCGGCATGTCTTCCCGTTGAGATATATCCCCAAAATTATTTTATCTTTAATCACGCACCTAAATGAGAATCCAACAAAAGCGCCTTTCTAAAGGCTTTGCGCTCATCGCAACTATCTCTGTGCTTTCGCTGCTCGTTATGATCGCCATCGGTATGCTGAGTTTAGCTTCGGTGACAACAAGAACAAGTGAGCGGGAGATTCCAATGCACCAGGCGAAGGCTAATGCTAGAATGGCGCTCATGATAGCCTTAGGTGAGCTGCAGAAAATGGCAGGCCCGGACACACGGGTAACAGCTCCTGCTGATGCTGTAGCCGGAAATACAGGAGCCCCTAGGCAGGTTACTGGAGTTTGGCGCTCTTGGGAGGGTAATGACCATGATAAGGCTACAGGATTGCCTAGTGTTCCTGATTATGGCAGTAAGTTAGCGGATGGTGATCTGGATAGCCAATCTAGCAATACTGGGCGCTTTTTGGGGTGGTTAGTTTCAGGGGAGGACAGTGATAATAAAGCGAATAACCCTCCTTCCGTAGGTACTGCTACGAGTGATACTGTTCCGCTCCTTAGTGAAGGGACGCTGGGTGATACGAATGCTGATGAGGTGCACCTTCAACCAACTCAATTAGGTTCTGGTGGCGCTTATGCATGGTGGATTCAAGGCGGGAATCAAAAGGCGCTGGTTCAAGAAAAACCTGAAGAGCCGGAGGAGAATGATTCGGAAGCTTGGGCAGATCGTCTAGCCTCTAGTGGCTGGGCTGATGCGGAGTCTCTGGGATTTGAAGAGGAACTGGTAAATAAAGCGATCTCATGGCAATCGATGAATCTCGCGGCCATTGATGGAAGTTCCTCCAATATCGCCGGTGAAAATTTTCATGATATTACAGCCTATGCTCATGGACTATTAACTAACACAGCAAATGGTGGTTGGCGTAAAGATCTCTCACTGATGGCTGAGAAATGGGACCAAGATGCAGGGCCTCTAGCTAATGCGGGGCTACCTATTTTTTCTGCAGAGCCTCATGCCGAGAGCTTGACTGCATCACTAAAGATGGCTGCGAGCCCCACAGATGCATCTATTTATCCGTGGGTTGAGGAGGTTGCTGATAACTACAACAGGAATCAGCATGCTAGCTTGCATAAAACTGCCATGAGTTGGAATGCTCTACTGGACTTTGTCTCACTTTATAAAAAGGTGCAAAAAAATGGGAGCTCAGGTGAACCGTATTTTAATACTGTTCCTACAAATAGCAGTGATTGGGTTAGTATTCAGCCTATACCTGTGCGGGTCCATATGGCACTCGGGTTCGATGCCAGCATTAATAGTAGTAATGGGAAATATGTTCCTAGGCTTTTATTTAAGCCCGCCACTACCATGTGGAATCCTTATAACGTTGCGATAGAGCAAGATATCACCACGCTTTTTCATTTTGATAATATGTTTCCAATCAACTTGTATGCCAAGGTGGGCAATCAGCCAGAATCTTTAGTGAATCTTCAGCTTATGTTGCAAACCAGTGGCACAAGTCAGAGTGCGCGATTCATCATTGGAGGGGGGACCGGAGATGATGCTACTTGGAAGCCTGGAGAATCACGGATTTATGGTAAAGACGCTGGGATTAGCAACGAACAGACCAACTGGGGAGTGGTATACCAAGATCCAGGCTTTAGTCTGTCTGGAAGTATGACCAGAGAATTATCCTATCAAGGGCGGCGGGGGGCTAAAGCATCAACAATCACTGAAGGGGATGCAGGGGACTCGTTTTCTTTTCGTATAGATCATAAAAACAATAACCTGAATAAAGTCAGTGGGTCTTTAAGCCACTTTTGGTCACGGAATAAACAGACTCCTGAGGGGCAATCCCTCTTCCTGGAATCTAGCGGTATTTCTGTCACGACTCCATTTGACACCGCTAGAGAAAAGATGCCATTACCTGATTTAGTAAATGACAGCCAGACTCTTCAGAGTGCTTATGACGAGGATAGCCCTTTTCTTGTTATATCCTTAGGGTTGAGAACATTAAAAAATGAAGACATCTTAGAGGATCTGACAAAGATACATACTAAGGGGTACATAAACACGAAGCCGATTTCACCAGGGGTTGAAATGTTTGGGGGGGTGTCGGCGGAAGATAGTGCATACACTTTCGAGGTGTTTGCTCCTAATTCATGGGCGGATCCCTTTATGCCGCAGTCTGATGACTTGGAGTGCTACGGTGTAGACCACAGTAGCTATGTAGGCTCATCTTTCCAATCAGGCTTAGGGCTTAACCGCTGGGTGATCGCCGAGTTGCCAACACGGCCATTACTATCTCTTGGTGAGTTACAACATTTTGATATTTCGTTTCGCAATCAATTCCCCCCTCGAGTTTTTAATGCGATAGGGAATAGTCATGCTACACCTCACGTTGCATCCGACCAAGTAAGAGGAGCTTTGAGCGCTGGTAGTTATGATCACAGCTATGTGAGTAATCACGTATTTTTCGATGATTGGTTCTTTTCATCCATTACCCCAGATGTCGATGAAAACAGAACCATTGAGCAAGTGTATGCGGATCACCTTTCGTTCACCTCCGAATTACCAAATAGGCAATACCTTCCAGCAAGTAGAGAGGCTTCCACAACTGCATTACAGCAGGCAGAGGATACTCTAGCGGATACCAACGTCTGGCAAGATATAGCTTCTAAATTAGAGGTGCGGGGGATGTTCAATATCAATTCAACCTCCAAAGAGGCGTGGAAGGCAGTTTTGAGTGGCTTGAGGGAAACGCAGGTTCCTTATGCCGCTGTTGGAGCCAGCTCTCCTGATGATTGGGAAGTTAATTTGACTGCTGCGGAAGGGACTCCTTCGCCCAGAACGACTGTGGCGGGCGACCCAGCCTCAGCCACCGATACCAGCGTTGCAAGTATTGCGAGATATAACGAATTGACGAATGAGCAAATCGAGGCGCTAGCAGAAGGGATTGTTGAGCAAGTGAAAAAGCGTGGACCTTTCCTCTCTCTCTCCGAGTTTGTCAATAGGAGGCTAGGTGCAGATGAAGATCTAGCTATGGCTGGAGCGATCGAATCAGCTCTCATTGAATTATCAAAGTTAGGCGATAGTAGCAACAACCCCTATAAAGAGATCCAAAATGCTTATCCAGAGCAGGCCGTTTTACCATCAGACGCAGCCACTATCTATGAATTCCCGAATGCTGCGGTGGGGGATGCTGCCTATGGTACACCTGGATGGATCAGGCAGGCAGATATACTGCGCCCATTAGCTCCAATTATTTCTGCACGCGATGATAGTTTCGTCATCCGAGCCTATGGTGAGAGTCAAGATGCAGATGGAAATGTCCTAGCCAAGGCATGGTGTGAAGCTGTAGTGCAAAGAAAGGCTGATTATGTAGATCAGGTTGATAGCCCAAGCACCTATTTTAATTTCAAGTCAGATAGAAATAAAGAGTTCGGAAGGGGATTTAAGCTTATCGCATTTCGTTGGTTATCCCCTGATGAAGTTTAATTAGTAATAATATGAAATTATACCGAATGAAGAGTCTACTTGTTGTCGTGACCATAGTTTTGATTTCCAATGCTTTTGCCGCAAGAACAGCTCAAATGTTGTATTTTAGAGCTCCGAAGGGCGCCCCTGAAACCGCTTTTGTTTATCAAAAGGGTAAGGCTGCCGAGAAAATTGAACTGAAAAGAAATAATTTTTCTTCTAGTTTCAAATTAGCTTCGGGGGACTTGGTGTTGAGGTTTCTACCCAGGGAAGTGGCGGCTGACGAAGAGTTTCCCAAAAATGCACCTTCTGTACGGATCCCCAGGGGCTGGGGAAAAGTGCTTTTATTAGCCTTTCCAGATCCCGAGAATACCGTGTTTCCAATTCGCTTTAAGGTGATTAATGCAGATGCGGGAACTTTTGGTGAAGGTGATCAAATGTTTATTAATTTTACCGATAGTGATGTCCTTGGTTATGTGGGAAAAATCAAGCTGACATTGAGGGCGCGCTCAACTGAGATTGTGAAAAATGCGGCAGCTCCGGGCGAAGAGTTTCAGGCTCGATTAGATAGAATCGACCTAAATACTAAAAAACGTATTACTTTCATCCGCCAAGTATGGCGGCAGAGCGCTAAACGCCGCTCTTTGATGTTTATCTACTCACCACCGGGTTCAAGCGCAATTACCTATTATAATGCTCCAGTGAGGGACTTATAAGCAGTGCTGGATTTAAGCTGATTCAAGACCTAGTGATTATTGCCTCGCGGGTCTCGGTGTATGGTCAGGTGTTGGTATGTTCGAACTCGCGGGTGAAGTCCCAGCCATCTGGGGTGGTGTATTTTTAGGCGCCTTTCGGTGGGCCGATGGGTTTTCTTAGCTCAGGGTAGTCGACGAGTGGTCCGGTGGCGACTTTCCAGCCTCAGCTACACATGAAGTAGGAAATCCCTCCTATAGGGTTGCTTGATATCTTAGTCGCTCCTCTAACAAGGATCCGTTGTTAAACGTAATTGCCACATTGGCTGGAACGCGACTGAGCCAGAATACAGACATTTCACATGATTTTAGCAGTAAGGTCATAGTTCATAAAGACTGTTTCTAACAAAAAGGGGTGTTCATGGAGCGTTTGATTCTGTTGTGTATGTGACATAATTATAGTGGGTTGAGTCGATTTTTATAGATGGGTAAATTGGGGGTGTATGGATGTTTCTTCTTGTGCGCTACTCTATCAGTAGTGTATATGTTCGTTTAGTCGTTGATTCATTTTTTGCTTAAATTTCATTCATATTAACATTTCAAAAACCTTTTTCATTTCCCTGAAAAATGAAAACCCCAATGAAAACCCAAAAACTCGTTTTCCGAGCTTTATATTGTGTGCCGCTACTTATGTTTTCTCAAGCTGAAGCTGCAATTCTCGCTGGAACATCGTCAGGCCTAGGAATAGATATTGATCTCGGAGTGACGCTTGTTGGTGTTACTACGGATGTCGGCGTAGGACCTTTTGCTACAGCAAATGTTTCAGCACCCACTCCAAATACACAGAATGCTGAAGTACTAAACTTAGATGCTGATATTGGAGCATTAGGGGCTGTAGGTAACGTTAGCGCCAGTGAGGTAAGCGCAAGTGCATCTTCTGATGTAGATGGTACGTCTAACTCTGGTTCAGCATCAGGGTTGTCGAGCATCACTGATTTTGAGTTAGTGATAGTAGAAGGAGTTCTTGGAGCAGATGACTTGTTTAGTATTAGTACAGGTGCTGGAACAGTGATCACTTCAACATCAAGTTCTACAGGATCTTATGGAGCGCTCTCTTCTACGGGGTCAATAGAACTAGCTGACGTGACGATTTCAGTGGCAGGAGTAAATTTTAATTTAGATTCAAGCTATGCTGCTAACACGACGCTTGATATTAGCGCGGCAGGTGTCACGGGTATTACTATTTTATTAAATGAGCAAACTCAAGAAGGGGATGGAGTCGAGTATACTTGGCTTACAACAAATGCAATTCGTGTGGTGTTTGATGCCCTCGATTTAGAGAGTGGACTAGGTGTCGCCAATGGTGAGTTTATTATTGGTCAATCTTTTTCAAGCATTACAGCGGTACCAGAACCGGTAACTACTGGCTATACGGCCTTTGGTGCACTACTTTTTCTAGTGCGCCGCAGAAGATGAAAACAGTAATCCTGTTTAAATCCGAAAACTATTTATTAGGGTTATCAGCTAATTAATTGTTAGCTAGTAGCCCTTATTTTATGTAGCGAAATGATGCTAGTGCCAGGTGATCTTGGCTTCTCTGGTCTCGGTGTTTACCCAGACGCTGGCGTGTTCGAATTCGCGGGTGAAGTCCCAGCCATCTGGGGTGGTGCGAGTGTAGGCTCCCTTAGGTGGGCCGATTGGTCTTCTTAGCTCTGGGTAGTCGACGAGCGGGCCGGTAGCGACTTTCCAGCCCCAGCTGTACATGAAGTAGGAGTAGGGCTGGGCGCCGATGAGATAGCAGGCGTGGGCGAACTCTAATTTTTCTTTGGAGAGCTTCGGCATGTTGGGTTGCATATGGCCGCGCCAGGTGCCTTCAACACCGAGGCGAAAGACTGAGATTTTCCCCGCTTTGGCAATTCTGAGCATGTCTTCCCATTCGGAGAGGAGGCTTTCTTTGTTTGATTTTTGGCGCGCGTAGTTCTCGAACATGATCGCGTCACTGACTGAGAGAATGTTTTGGGTGCCAGAGGTATAGGCATTGTTGGCGAGTAGAATCTTCTCAGGTCCTAAGCTCTGTTTGAGTTCAGCCATCATCAGGTCCATGGCTTTTCCTACTTCTTCTCGTTGGTCTTTGCGGAAATCCACATTGCCGTGCATTTGGTCAATGAAAGCGCCGTCACAGCCAGTTTCTTGCACTGCTTTAGCTACCGTTTCTACCCACCACTTCCGGAAGTATGGGTTCAGCACATCGTAACACAGGGCGCCATAGCGATCGACGAGCTTGCCGGTTTTAGGGTGAGTGACAAGAGTGCCTTTTAGCTTAGGGTTCAGCTCGATTCCTTTTCTAGTGAAGATCTGGTTATACGAGGTGTAGGGCCAAGCGTAAGCCGCATTGAAGTAGAAGAGGATCTTGGCTTTTGGGTTAATCTTCTTGAAGGCTGCAGCTTCATGTTTGGCTCCTAGCTCGGCTTGGCCTAGTGGGCCTTTGCCATGTGATTTTTCAATACATAGGAAACTCGTTTGCTCGGATATGAACTGTACTTGCTGGGGTGTGAGGAGTTTATTTTTGTCTCCGAACATGAAGTAGCGCGGTGTGACGTCCCAGCTGAACTCAGGGTAAAAGTCTTTTGGCTGGAAGCGGCTGCCATCGCTATTAATGAGTGTGCGGTCTTCTACTTTGATTTCAGGAGCTGGCTCTTGAGCGCAGAGAGTAGAAGACTGGGCCGCAATAGCACAGGCAAGCGACAGGGCATGAAGGAGGCTTTTCATAGGAAGTTGATTTGTTGGCAAATGGGAGAGTAGCTTATGCCTGTTGGTTTTATTTTCTGTGCTTAGAAATACAGTTAGCCGGAGGGGCTTTAGGCAGTGTCTTTTGCCACGCTTTGACTTTAGCGAGGAGTTTTTCAACAAGCTCAGGATTTTGCTTCGAGAGGTCTTCGCGTTCTTTGAAGTCGACGGTCATGTCGTAGAGTTCAGTGCGCTTGCGCTTAGGATTGTGAAGGAGCTTCCATTTGCCTTCTGCTATGCCGGAGCTAGCCCAGAAGTCTGGCTTACCACTAGCTGCACGCCAGTCCCAGTAGATTGGCTGGGAGCGTTCGAAGCTATCGCCTTTGAGTGCGGCGGTGATATCCACGCCGTCTGCTTGATAGTCGTCAGGGAGAGCTACAGAGGCTAGGCTACAGAATGTCGGGAGGATGTCGGTACCAGCAAAAGTGGTGGTTTTGTCGATTTTTCCAGCAGGTACAGTACCAGGCCACCAAGCGATGAATGGAACTCGGACGCCGCCTGCATTGAGCGAGCGTTTTTTACCGCGAAGACCAGCAGTTTCTCCAACACTGTAAAAGGAGCCTTTACCTGGGCCCGTGGAAGCATCTGGAGTTTCCTTTTTAGAGCTCGTGCCTTCAGGTCCATTATCAGAGGAGAAGATGACGAGGGTGTTTCTGTCGAGCTTAAGCTCTTGAAGCTTTTTGAGGATTTTTCCAACACCTGCGTCACCTTCGGAAACGACTGCCGCGTAGACTTTTTGTTGCTGGCTGAGGTCGGGGTAAAGTGCTTCGAATTCAGGTTTCGGATAGTGTGGGGTGTGGGTCTCGTGGATCCAGAGGTTGATGAAGAATGGACGATCCTTGTTCTCTTCGATGAACTTCAAGGCGTTAGGAATAGGCGAGTCAGCAGGAGCATTTGGTCCAGGGAGGTTGAATGCCTTATAGTCGTCGTATCCGTATTGATCTGGGAGTGGGGCGTCAGTGATGTCGTGATTGGTAAGATGCCACTTGCCGTAGTGGGCTGTTTTATAGCCACCTTTTTGGAGTAGACGTGGGAGCATGACCGCGTTTGGGTCAAGCCAATCAGGCATTTTAGTCTTCTTATGGTGTTCGAGGGTGGCGAAGTGGCGGTGGACAGAATGGCGAGCTGGGTAGTGGCCTGTCATGATGGCAACGCGGCTCGGGGAGCAAACTGGGTTGACTACAGAAAAGTTTTGGAAGTCAGTGCCTTCCTTGATCATTTGGTCAAGGTTGGGGGTTTTACAAAAGGTACTGCCGTGAGCGCCTATGTCACCGTAGCCCCAGTCATCTGCGAAGATGAAGATTAGGTTTGGTTTGTCTGCCGTGGCAGCTTTTACCGAGCATAGAGAAAATAGCGCCCATGCGCAGGAGAGGATGATGTTTTTCATATGAAACAGTGTGTTTTTCTTGTGCGTTGTGTTTAGGCTAAGAGTAAAGATTAGGAAATAAAAAAGGGCTAGAACTGGAGGGGCCTAGAGTCTTATGGAAGTTTATGGGCTGTCGTGAATTGTAAATAATGTGTACGCAGCGTTTCGGCCTTATAAGTTGACGTATGGTGTGATGGCGTCCAATGATTTTAGATAGATAGTTTTAGACCTGTGCCAGCGTACTGTTGATCAGGATACAAGGACCTGATGATTCACTAAGAATTGCACGGGACAAAAGCTGCTAGAAAAATTTATTATGATAAATGGACGCATAACATTTGGTTTATTGGGGGCTCTACTTGTGGGAGGAAGCATGGTGGATCAATCATCTGCGGCGGAGGCTCCTCAAGCATTTAAAACGAACTGCCTAGCTTGCCATGATATGAATAAGGATCTGGTGGGTCCAGCGTTAGTCGATGTCGCGAGGTGGTACCCGAAAGAAAAGCGAAAGGAATTTATCAAATGGTGCTACGACCCAGGCAAAAGGAATCCTGACATGGCGCAGATGCCAGCAATGGTGCACATCCCTGAGAAGGAGTTAGAGGAAGTCCATAAGTACATACTCGAAGCTGCGAAAGGTCAGCAAAAAATCAAGATGCCGCGCACGGACCCTTATATTGATACAGAAGTGTATAGGCAGCGTCCACGCATCGAGAGAACATTCATCTCTGATACTGGTCCAGCGTCGATGGTGATCGCTCTGCCGACTTCAGAGGAACACAATGTGATCTGGGATACGGATACTTGTGAGGTGTCGTATATTGCAAAAGGCAAGATTGATAATTACAAATACTGGAAGAGCAATGGGAACACTGAAGCGGGTGTCGGCAAACGTATACTTGAGGTGGAAGAGCAGCTGATTGAAGCGGACAAAGACTATGTCGGTTATCGCTTAGATGAGCAGGGTTTCCCTACTTTGGAATACATGGTGGGTGCCGTAAAAGTGAAAGAAAGCTTCACGGTAGAGGGCAATATCATCGTACGGACAATTACAGCAGATCGCGCTTTTACTAAGTTTAATAAGCCAGAGGCTGCGAAGAATGCTCAAATGGATGTTTCAGTTGAGGCGAAAGGTTCAACGATCGTCATTAAGTATGGAGAGAACGCATAAATTTTAATGAGACAATGACTATACAAAAAACATTACTGTTGGGTCTTTCTGGGCTGCTCTTATTGAGCTCAAGCGCATTTGCACAATTTAATTGGTCACGCCATTATGAAGTGACACAGATTGATCCTCCCGAGGGGGCTGACTACCAGATCGGCGGTTTGGATTATGCGAAGAATGGGGATTTGATTGCCTGTTTCCATAGGGGTGAGGTGAGGACTTATAATGAAGGTTCGAAGAAGTGGAAATTATTCGCCACAGGTTTACATGAGCCACTCGGTATTTATGTGGAAGAAAATGGGGATGTCCTCGTGATCCAGCGTGGCGAGTTGACACGTTTGCATGATGAAGACGGTGACGGAGTTGCTGATTTTTATGAGAATGTGTGCAACGACTGGGGGCTTTCAGGCAATTACCACGAGTTCACTTTCGGCTTAGTCAAAGACTCTAAGAAGAATATCTACATTAGCTTGGGCACGGCTTCGAATATGGCTGGAGTGCGCGAGAATGTCCGTGGAGAGTGGAATAATACAGACGGATTAAGCCATGATAAGTTTCTGCCTAAAGATGGAAGTGAATGGAAAGTGATGCGGGAAGAAATTCCAAGAATGTACGCACGTGTTCCGTACCGTGGCTGCGTCCTTAAAATTGCACCCGATAGTAAAAAAGCAGAAGTGTATGCGACTGGAGTGAGAACTCCGAATGGTCTCTATGTGGATGAGAATGATCAGCTATGGGTGAGCGATAACCAGGGGGACTGGGTCGGCGCATCAAAGGTGCATAAGATCAAAGAAGGTGGCTTCCACGGTCATGCGGCTTCCTTGTTATGGGATGAAAATCCACCGAGTGTGACGCCTGCCAAGTTACCTATTGAGGAGCTTGAGGCTCGCAGAATCAAGGCTCCAATTCTCTTGCCGCAAGGTGATTGTGGAAACTCGATTACTCAGATGCTTGGAGTCAAAAACTCATTCATTCCCCATGCGAAAGAAGGAAATGCGAAGGGGCATTTGTTAGTGGGAGAGATGAATCATCCAAGATTGATTCGTTATATGCCCGATACGGTGAATGGATTCCAGCAAGGCACAGCCACACATCTGCTCGATACGAACAAAATAGAGAGCGGCAATAACCGTCTATTGTATTCTAAAGATGGTAAGTCACTCTATGTTGGGAAAACCCACTTGAGCTGGCCTGGCCGTGAGGGAATTCGTAAAATCACCTACACTGGGAAGCCATTTCTTTTCGTAGAGAATGTGAAACTCACGAAAAAGGGGTTCGAATTGACGTTTAATGCCGATATAACGACTGAGAAATCAGCTGAAGACGTGTTTGTCGATAGTTACCGGATCGCTTATCACTCTCACTATGGTTCTGGGAAAAATGATCAAAAAGAGATGCCTTGTTCCGTATTTAAGGTGGATGGGAATACTCTTACTATAGAGTTTTCTGAGCCGCTGGTTAAAGACCGAGTGTATGACATCACTATCCCAAAAAAGATAAAATCTAAGTTGGGCAATTTATCCTACAATCGCTTTTGGTACACGGCGCATGAGGTAGTGGAATAGCGGCCTTTTGTGGGTTGAATTCAATATTCTTTATGAGAAGCGCACCGTGATTGGTGCGCTTTTTTTCGGAGCTAAGTCATACAAACGGATGTTCTTATGTATGAAGTGAAGTGATTTCGGCTTGTTATAAATCAGGTGTGCATTTACGGGCTTCGGCATGAAAGCAGCACTGTTTCTATTTTCAGTCTTTATTGGGCACGCTGGCATTATGAATGCAGCAGTTAGCCAGATCTTTGAGGTCTCTGACGGCGGAGTCGATGGTGGGATAGGCTGGGATGCGGCGTGGAATTCCTCTCTTACATGGGAAGATACGCCATCCAGCTTTTTAGATGCCTCGCTAGGTGGGGCTAAGGTTGGATCGGGGAATAGTGGCTCTCAAAACTATTCTCGATCGTTTAAGAACAGTGGCTTAGTCTCGGATTTTAAGACGGATGCTTACCAGATGAGTATGCACCTCTTTTTTGCGACCAATGGGATTCAAGCTGGTAATTTTGAGGTGTTTGACGGAACTTATGGTGATTCGACTGCCAAACTGAAGCTAGATACCGCTACGAGTAAGTGGCAGGCATCTAATGGGAATAGCTGGGAAGATATCGGTATTGCAGGGACTTTTGACACTTCGTACTATGTGACTTTCGTTGTCGATCCTTCAGCCGGGACTTATTCTACGACTGTTTCGAGCATTCAAACTGACGGGACAGTGATTCAATCAGCAAGTAAATCAGGGTTGAATTTCGCAAGTTCGAATGCCGTGAATAATAGTGCGAATGGCGTGCTAGGGTTTTATGCTCAAAGCTCTTCAGGTGGTTCAGCATTCTTGGTCGATAACATTAACATCGATGCCGTTCCTGAGCCGAGCACAGTGGCCTTCGGCATGAGTGCTTTACTTTTTGGTTTGTTGCGCCGGAGAAGGTAGAACCTCTTTTCATCGGCGGTCGTTCATGAGCGTCGATAATGGTGAGTTGGGTTATATGCGTAATCCATTTTAGATCATGGCGTTGTCTTCCTTATTTTTTGGAGGCAGCTCCTAAATTGAGTTTGATCTAGTGTTTGATGGTTGTGTCACAACTCTGTGGAGTGGAGCTGTTTTCGAATGTTAGGTGATGGTCGGTACTTCAATTGGGACGATTTGTGGATATAGCATATCCTGTTGTGTTTCAGTGGGGAGGTTTCTCCTTGTTTAGGAGAGGGGCTAGAATATGAGTAATAGCCAAAGTTGGCTAAAGTCTATTAGCCATTTTGATTGGCTAGGCCACATCCTGTCCCCCTGTGTGATCTCCATCAGGCAATATGCTTAGCCATAACCCCATTGTTTAAAGACCCTACACATATGACAGCACCACTCTCCGCTAGGCTTTCTTTCCTAAGTTACGCTTTGTTACTCGGCTCGATGGAAGCCGGGATTAGTATTCATGGCAGTTCAGATTCTTACACCGAAACGGGAGGGGACTGGATGTCGATGGGGACCAATGATATTGGGATCGATGGCAGGCTGGGGAGTGATGGGTCTATTTTCTTTGGGGATTTTGATGGGGCTAGTGAATCAGATCAGAGCTACAGTCACCATATTTCTAGTCTGCCTACTTATGTGAGTAGTCATCAAAGCGGTGCTGACTTTTCTAATGTTTACGATGAAATAGCGGGCTATGGTTCTATAGATAGCCCTTTAGATGGGACTGATGCTTTTGCTGGGATAGCCGCTGCTAATGGTGGGGCTGATTTTGCAGGAACTTCGCATGAGGTTTTGACCTTCACGATCGACTCCGTAGCAGAAGGGGAAGAGGTGCGTATTGGAGTTCTTTCTGGGATTGAATCAAATGCAGACGGACGCTGGGATCCGACATCGATCACACTTTCTGATGGGGCGAATAGCGCGACTGTGGGTGACCACGGTTCATCGCCTTTGGCTATCAACCCTGGCGGAGTGAATGCTGGGTGGGTCTTCTTTGATGTGGATACAGCGGGAACTTATACTATCTCAGGCACACAGCGTATCGATGGCGATCAAGGGCCTAGTATTGGTGGTGTGACTTTTGATTCAGTGAGTGGTGGAAGGCTGCTTTCCGGGAGGAGTTTAGCTGTCGACTTTGGTGCTACAGCTCCAATCGAAGGTTCAAATTTTAATTATTATTCGGATACAGCTATTAATGATGGAGCCACCGAGTATTTTGCCGACTTAGGCATAGGAGCCCTGATAGATACGCAAGGTAGCCCTCTTAGTGGAGTTGGTTTCAGTGTTACAAATATGACGGGTAAAACCTCTTATTCACTTGCGGGTGGAGTCAGTGGCTACGGGGAAATGAGTGACTCTAGTATTTATAGCGACGCACTTATTTCCAATGATAACTCAGATGTTCGGCTTCTCGATGGAGATGCTCAAATAGATGGTTCTGATGACCGTGCGCATTTTGTGCTCACTTTTACAGGATTAGACGATGAGCTCACCTATAACCTGACTGGTGGCTATGATAGTGATATCGCGAATTTCAATGCAATCTGGCAGGCTGATGGTGAAAATGCGGTGACGGATTCCACTGGCGACGGCTATGTGACACTTACTGATCTCTCTACGGATGGTAGTGGGAATTTAGTGATTAACGTGATCAGAGCTGGGGAAGTAAATGGTCAACACGTTACGCTCGCTGGCTTTGTGCTGGAGGCTGTGGATTATACCAATCCGGATGGGAGTCTGAATTTCCCTCTAGTCACTCCGGAAAGTGCCTATAGTTTTCCCAATGCTTTTCCTGACTTAACGTTCACGGAGATTGCTTCTTTAGAGTCACTTCCTGGACATCCTGAGAAACTCTTTGTCGTCGAGACTCGAGGCATTATTTGGATGATCCCCAATGTGACAGCAGAGACACCGACTAAAGTACTAGTTTTAGATAGGGAATCAGTGAATACGGATCAGTATTTCAACGGTATGGGGGGCGTGGCCTTTCACCCTGAATTTGATACGAACGGCTATATCTACGTCACGTATCCAAGCCAGAATAATTGGACTAGGCTCTCACGGTTTACGGTACCTGACCCATCTGATATTGGTTCGATCGATATTACTACTGAGCAAGTTCTCATCGAGGAAACTTTCCATCGTTCTCACGGCTGGAACCGCTTGATGTTTGGTCCAGACGGTTATCTCTATGTGCCGATTGGTGACGGCAAGCAGGTGAGCCATCAGAGCCGTCCAGCAGATCGGCTTACGCAGACGATTGATGAAGGGTTCTGGTCGTCGATTCTGCGCATTGATGTGGATAAAAAAGCTGGGAACTACGAACCACAAAACCTTGCAAGCGACGACGCCAACGGCAAGTGGACCGTGCCAACGGATGGCGAGGGCTTAGCGTATTACTCGATCCCAGCAGACAATCCATTTTTAGATACAGTAGCAGCTGACGGCACAGGAGTGAGTTCTGCTTTTAACAAGGTTACTGAGCCAAGTAAGGTCCGGACAGAAATGTACGCGATTGGTTTCCGTAACCCCTGGAAGATTGGTTTCGTGCCGGGGACATCTGACCTTTGGGTAGCAGACGTGATGGCTTCGCTCAAAGAGCGCTACATGATCATGCCGAAAGGTGGCAATGCGGGCTGGGCATTTTACTCTGGGACTGGCGATGTAGAGTGGTTGCAAACTACCTATGCTATCGATGCGCCTACAGGTGTGCAGTACGTACAACCTGTGGTGGAATACTACGTGACCGATAGTAGTAGTGGTTCTCAAAATAAATCGATCATCGGTGGCGAGTTTTACCTATCGACCGACATCCCCACTCTCACTGGCGCATATATCATGTGTGACTACAACCGTGGAGACATATGGGCGGTGCATAGAGATGACCATAGTGCTTTCCAAATGGTGGATCCTGTACTTCAGGGAGACGGCAATTATGCGCTCGATGACGTGAACATTTCAGAGACCACGCTTGGCGGAGTTTTTGCTTTTGGTGCTTATAATGCCACGGTAGAGAAAATTGGAGACCAAACAGGTATCACAGCGATGCTACCTAATCCAACTACTGGAGAAATGCTCTTGGCAGATAGTGATAATAGTACGAACGGAAATATTATTAGAAAGCTGGTCTTCAGTGACGGGGACTTCGATAGCCATTTACCTCAAACGCTGACAGAAACTGGAGCTTTCGATGATGTGGCATCGTTTGATGTGACCGAAAAAATGCTTCCTTATGAGGTGAATCTAACCTTCTGGTCTGATGGTGCGCTGAAGAGTCGCTATTTTAACATGGTGGACGCTACAGGAACTATGACCTACGCTGCTAATGATTTCTGGGAGTTTCCTACTGGTATGGTGACCATGAAGCACTTTGATATGGATCTTGATCTCGATAATCCGGGAACCAATGTGAAGCGCATAGAGACCCGTTTTCTAGTGAAGTCTGAGCAAGGGTTTTATGGGATGACTTACCAGTGGAATGATGAGGGGACTGAGGCTTCATTAGTGGGAGAAAATGGAGCAGCTGTGGCACTACAGATCATAGAAGGAGGAGTCACTCGTAGTCAAACTTGGCGGATACCATCAAGAGGGCAGTGCTACCAATGTCACCACGATGGAAACAATGTGATGCTCGGGTTCGACTCTCGGCAATTAAACTACGTTGGCACGTTAGAGGGAGAAGCTGGGAACTTCCTGACCTTACTCGAAGGGGCTGGTTATCTCAGTGCTGTAGGTGCTGATCCCGTGAATCTCCCCGTTCATCACCAACCTACTGATAATAATATAAATATTCAGGAGCGGGTGAAATCCTATCTGGCTGTAAATTGCGCTTATTGTCATTATGACGGCAATGGGGCGGTGCCTGATTCCTGGAGTGGTCAGGCTGATTTTGACCTCGACGAAATGAATTTATTGCATGCTGAGGCGGTCGGCGCCCAAGTCGTGGACCCTACTGACCGACTCATTATTCCAGGTGATACAGAGAATTCTATTATTTTAAGTAGAGCCTCGGCTACCAACGGCTATGGGCGTATGCCGCCAGTTGGCTCAAGAGTTGTAGACCCTGAAGGCATAGCTCTAATCACAGAATGGGTACTTAATTACGCAAATACGACGCCTTCAATTACAGCGCCTGAGACACCACTTTCCGTGATAGAAAATTCATCTGCAGCAACTTTCGTCGGGAGTCCGGACGCAAGTGATCCAGATGCTGCACAAGTAGACCGAGGCACACTCACGTATTCAATTATAGCTGGCAACGATGCGGGTATTTTCACGATTGATGAAGACAGTGGTGAAATTAGTCTTGCCCTAGCCGGTCCAGATTATGAGGAAAGCACTGTACATAACCTTACGATTCAAGTGACAGATGGTTTCAGGGCGAACCCTGGTACTGCCTCGTCGGTGATTGCTGTAGCTGTGAGCGATATACCAAATGACGATAGTCAAGGTGACGGTATTGCCGATGAATGGGCTGTGGCGCATTTCGGTTCCTCAGTGATCAATCCTCTGGCTGATAGCGACCAAGACGGTTTCGCTGAAATTCTTGAATATTGGGGTGACTCTGATCCTCTGGATGGGAGTGACGGGTTCGTGTTTGAAGGTGACGATACAAAGCCAAATGATGGCTATTATTTTGAATGGGTGATCCGGGATTCACTTGTGCCAGATGTGGATTACCTTGTGAAAGGGAACACCACGCTGGGAACAAACTTCACAACACTCACTTTAGATGAAGATTACACGGTCGAATCTACTACTCCTGTAGTGGGTAACCCCGGTTTGAGCCGTGTTCGTATCAAGGTGACTTCTGAGAGTTCTAAGTACTTCCTCCAGCTGAGTTCTCAGTAGGGGGATGTTCACACTATATTGGATGAAGAGCTAGACACAGCTAGACTACTAAGGATAAGAGTTAGGGATGAAAAACTTCCTACTTCTCATTCTATCAGTTTCTTCACTCCATGCTGACTCATTGAGAGTGTATTTTGGAACTGGGAGCGATGGGATCTACAGTTCATTGTTAGATACTGATTCAGGTCAGCTGACTGAGCCTGAGAAATTGGCTGAAGTTGGTAGGCCGTCATTTATCACGATGGGTGACGGGGTTCTTTACGCTACTTCTAATAAGTTTGGCAAGCAAGGCGGCTTGGCCGCATTGAAGGTAGGTGCTGATGGAGGATTAAGCTTACTCAATGAGAAACCGTCGAACGGAGCTGGCTGCAGTCATGTCAGTCTTGATTCGACGGGTAATGTGTTATTTTTTGCAAATTACTCAGGAGGGAATATCGGAGCGGTGAAGATCAATGCTGATGGCTCACTGAGTGACTCTGTGAGTATGACTGAGCATGTGGGGGCGAGTGTGAATGAAAAACGGCAGCTGAAGCCTCATCCGCATTCTGTGTATTCTGGACCTGAGAATAAGTATGCCTATGCCCCAGATTTGGGAACGGATGAGATTTGGACCTATCGTTTTGATCTAAGCACAGGGAAGCTTAGCTTATACGACAAAGCGAAGCACCCAGCGGGTGGCGGACCTCGGCATATGAAGTTCAGTGAAAATGGGCAACAGGCTTATGTGCTGAGTGAGCTAACGCTAGAGACAGTGGTTTATGATCGCGATGCGAAAACTGGTAAGCTGATAGCGCGTGGCGCGGTGAGTAATCTCGAGGAAGGAAAAGATAGGTCTGAAATGACGTGTTCAGAGATTCGCGTCTCTGAGGATGGGAGATTTGTCTATGTAGCCAACCGTGATTTAACCAATAAACAAAGAGATAGTATTAGCGTGTTTGCAGTGCAAGAGGATGGCGGGCTTGAGCTTATCCAAGTAGTGGGCGCGGAAGTCTGGATACCAAGAAATATTAATCTGAGCCCTGACGGCAAGTGGCTGTTAGTAGCTGGGCAAAAATCTGATTTTGTGACTGTGTTTTCGGTCGATTCAGCAACTGGAAAGTTGGAGTTCACTGGGCATAAGGTCGAGATGCCTTCTCCGATGTGCGTTGAGTTTCTGGCGCAATAGAGAGAGTAGAACAGATAGCAGAGTTTCTCATGACGGAAGTCTTACAGACTTCGCAGAGGTTGCTGACTACGAACTCAGAGCGTGCGTTAGTCGCTCTGGGCTTGGAGAGCCTAAACCTTTTCAAGGTGGCTGCTTTCGGCGTGGTTGGGGGGATTTTGAAATATGAGAGAAGTCTGGAGGATTTCCAGCTTGGAGGCGTAGTGGTGGCGATGGCTGAGGCCTTCAGCCTCTGTGTAATGGAAGCTGATGTTCATTTGGCGAAAATATAGTTGCTGTGATAGGTGAGAGCTTTGGCCTCTTGTTAGTCGCTGAACTCACCTGACACGAATATAGTTGCTGGGAGAGGAAACCTCGTTGAGGTTTTAGATCACACTGTTAGAAGGCTTACACTAGTGTCATTATTTCCTAGCTTTCTTCGGAGAGGAAATAGTGAAGGTTTTGATTTCAGTGTCAGCTGATGGGACGGGGACTCCGGCTGCCCAGTAGATGCCATTGACGATGAGACGCATGGAGTTGGGTTCAGAAAAGTCACCTGCATGGCCGAGTGAGGTGTAGAAGGTTTTTCCACCGTACTTGTTCGTCCATGTCCAGGCGACGTTGTCGGTCATTTCAGCTTTGAGCTCGTGGGTGCCGAATTGGTTCGTGCGGGTGTACGCTTTTCCACCTTTTGGGCTGCCAGTTCCGAGAACGAGTGGTTTGACTCCTTCTTCAGTTTTGCTGAGATAAAGGGTTCCTGGTGAGTTCCAAGTGCCTGAGATTCCCGTAAGGATTGGATGTTTTTTTTCATCTTCAATAATCTCGAGCTGCGTTTTTCCAGCTAAGTGAATGAGGTAGGGAGAACCGAGTACATCTCTACCGAAGCCAAGATTCAGCGCTGACTTTGGATTGTCTTTTGAGTAGTTGAAGCCATGGCCGCTGGTGCGAAGCCCTACGACTGGTTTACCGGCTTCGACATAGTCCATGAACTGATCGTATTGCTCGCCTTCGAGTGTGAGGAATCTGGTGAAAAAGATAGCGAGATCAGTCTCTTTTAATACCTCGAGCCCCGGGAGTCCGCGCTTGTCTTTTTCAGGATCCCAATCCGGGTTGACGATGGAGACTTCAAAGCCTAGGCGCTCGAGCTCCTTCTTCATCTCAGGCATGGTGCGCTGAGGTGTATAGTGGTGAGTTCCTACAACGATGGTTAGGTGCTTTTTGTCGCTAGCTTCTGCCTGCAGGGACGATGTGAACGTACCTGCGGTAAGCGCGGCGAATATGATCGTTCTGAATTTCATCTTCTGGGAATTTTTTGAGTTATTTGAGTTATTTGAGTTATTTGAGTGACTTGAGCCATTTAACGAGCATCTCGACTTCCTTATCCGAGAGTTGCATTGGAGGCATTGCAGGAACAAAGCCTTCAGGGTACATCGACATTGGTTTCTTGATCGCAGTGATGAGGTAGTCATGATCAATAGTGACATCCTTCTTTGAGCCGTCTGCTAGAATCACTGTTTGCTTCTTTCCTAAGAGGCCTCGGAGTGCTGGACCTACAGCTTTGGAGTCGAGGGCATGACAGTTGGCGCAGTTTGCTTGGAAGGTGGTGGTAGCGAACTCTTCCCAGTTGGCACTTTGTTGCTTATCAAATTCCTTCGCCCACTTTTGTTGCTCCGCTGCATTACTTGGGTAAGTGACAGTAGCTGGTTTGTTGCCGGATTTATCACAAAGGTAGGCGGTGACATCTGTGCTAGATCTAGCACCCTTAGAGATGCTGTACTCGACCTTGTTGAAGCCTTTTTTGACAGCAAAGGAGTTTTGCGAGGACGTGGTGTGTGGGCTGCCAGAGGCTATGACTAATGGCGTATCATTTGCTGTTAGGTTTAGGCCTGGGTTGTTGCTGTGACCGAGTATCATTTCTCCATCGACATTACTCATAAAGTAGAGTGTGCCAGATTGGTTCAATTGGTCGCCCATCCATTGATCCTTTGAAATGTAGGACTCATTGGAAATATCGAGCAAGGGAAACTCAGGCGCTAAGCCTGGACGGTCTTTCCAGCCAGCCATTGTTTTTACAATGCCGAGTGGCTTTTTAGAATCAGCTTGAATGGAGTTAATGAGAGTAGTCCATTGGTCATCGGAACCTTGTAAGTGAGAGCCGACACTCACTAGGGCTATTTTGATACGGTCATCATCAGAAGCTGCTAGTTTGTTTGCAATCGTGATCGCCTCTTCTCCTAGAGCATCATTCCACCAGCGCAGAGAGCGCGTGGCTGCGCGAGCAATGTTGAGATCTTTGCTGGCAGTAAGGCGTGTGATGAGTGAGGTGTCTTCGAAATACTTCATGCGCTCGTAAGTCCAGAGTACCTCGAGGGCGAGATCTTCATTACTATCGATTGCAGCCTGGTTCTCAGCAATGGCTTGGAGAACTACAGTGTCAGAATGATTTTCTAGCTCCACGCGTGCAGATTGTCTTACCTTAAGTAGAGGGTGAGCAAGTAAGCTAATGAGTGTCTTAGGTGATTCACCGTGAATCTTCACCAGCTTTACGAGTGGCGATGTTTTGTGGGTGACTCTCCAGATGCGGCCATTGGCGAAATCGCGGTTTTTGTCGCGAATAGAGTGTTGTGCGTGACCAATGATAGGGTAGTAAAAGTCAGAGATATAAAGCGCTCCATCGAGACCGAAAGTGAGATCAGTCGGGCGGAATACTTTGTTATTGGACTTGATCAGAGTCGTCTTTTTATCGGCAGCTTTATAAGTGCCATTCTCCAGTTTTACAGGTGTGAAATTCACTTCATTGGTGTTCAATAGGTGGGTGGTAAGTATTCCGTTTTGCCAATCTTTTGGGAAGTTCGGGCTTTCAACGAACTGAGCTCCACAGCCTTTGTCGTAACGGAAAGGCATACCAAGTTTAGTTGGAGCAGTGCTGCCCATCGGAACCCAGATGTTATAAATATCGGCATCTTGGAGCTGGCCGCCACCGAAGTAGTGCATGGATTCGCCCCATTTATTGAAAGTGATTTTCCATGGGTTCGGATCGGCGCTGAGTCGCTCAGTGGTCATCTGGCGAGTGTCTAGATCATAGGAAACGACAGCTGTGTCGATGGTGTGGAAGACTCCGCGAGGTGTCTCAAACTGACCACGGTGGAACAGAGCTTCTGAAATGAGAAGGTCACCTTGTGGAGTTCTGGTAAGGTATCCACCGTGGTGGGTATCTGTGTTATCTAGACCACGGACGATTTCTTCCATGTAGTCAGCTTTATTGTCACCAGAGGTGTCTTCAAGGTAGATGAGTTTACGTGATACAGACGCGATGATGCCTTTTTTATAGAAAGTGAATCCGTCTGGAAGGTCTAGTCCGTCGGCAAAGACGGTTTTCTTATCGGCTTTTCCGTCAGAGTCGGTGTCTTCAAAGATGAGAATTTTCCCTTTTGGAAGTTCACCTGGAAGTGGGTGTGGGTAGGATGCGAAGCAGGTGACCCAGAGTCTCCCTTGTGCATCGAAATTGATTTGGAGTGGGTTGATAAGTTCTGGGTGGTCTTCGCTGGAAGCGTAGCAATTTACTTCAAAGCCATTGGCAAGAGTGAAGTCTTTCAAGTCTTCTTCTGATGGTTTGATCGTACCCAAACCTCTTTTAGGTTTCTTGCTGGGCACATCAATATGCAAGACTTCGAGTTCAGGGATCGGCTGAGCTTGAGTGAGGTCGGCAGCTTGCTGCCAGATGGATTGGTCGAGAGTATTCGCAAGCTTCAGGTAGTGAGGTATTTCTGGAAGGTATTCGTAGCTGCGAGCACGGACACCATAGTAGCTGATACCATTTTGTGGGTGGTAGGCTTGAGCGACTTCTCGCGCTTTACGTGAAACGAGTTTTTTGAGTGAGTCGAAGCCTTTTTGGGTTTCGACCTCTTTTAAACTATTAGGGTTTTCGGCTAATTGGGAGGCTAGTATTTTACCGATTTCACGTGCGCCGAGAGGATTTAAAGCTAATCCATCATAGGTGTACTTTTTGTCAGTTCCTTGGAAAAGCTGTTTTGTTGGTTGGTAGAGGTCAACGAAGGTGACTCCCTGACTTTCCGCAACGGATCTCATGATCGAGGAGTATTTTTCAAGCTGAGCATTGCGCTCTGTTAGATCTGGGAGCATGAGACTGCTCACTTGTTCTGCCGCGATGGGTGAGACGAGTATGTACTCGCTCTTCGGGTGGCGTTTCTTGATGAGCTCGATGTAGGAAGTGACTTGAGCTTCAAAGTCTTTGATCCCTTCTACACCGTCAAATGCCTCGTTTCCTCCAAATGCCATGATCACGCGATCTGCTGGCCATTGCTTCACAAGGTAGTCTAAATGGGTGCCGAAGCGGGATGCGCGGATACGGAAGTCCACTTGATCACCCATGTAGGCCAGTGAGCGAAACTGGATTTTTTGTCCTTCACTGGATGCCTGCATCAGTGCTTCAAAGGTACCTTCTTCCTGGAGTCTCTCGATGAGGGTGTTGCCGTACATGACAGTCATGCCATCATTGGCAATCTGGACATTAGGGAGGGTGTCCTTTGAGTTCTGAGAGGAGATAGGTGCTTTTTTGCCTTTAGGAGAAGCTTTCGCTGCCCATACTGAGTGGGAGCAGAGAAGCGTGGCAACGAGTGCGATGTTAAATAGTTTCATAGATGAATGGTGACAGGTTTTGCGAAAGATCGAGCCGAAGTACTGGTTGTGGGATGAGGAGCCTTCTACAGATCTTTGAGTCTTTGCTTGATGGTTCCTAAAATGACAAAGGAGTAGAGAATTGCCTATCCATCGTTTGGGGGATAGTACTTTAATCCATAGAGAGATATTTCATCTATAGGATGATGCGCTCTCAGCAGCCCAAACTTACCAACCTTTTAATGAACCTCGCACCCTTCATATTCATCGTTTGTTTACTCGGGAGCTGCGTGGGCTACTCAAGCCAAGATGAGGAGAGAAAGGCTGTGGAGATGATGTCTCTGCCTGAGCTTGAAGTTGAGGCTGTTAGTATACAGACGGAGCTTGGCGAGCTGGCTAACTACACTTTACGCGGGAGCGTGGGGTCGGTGGGGTATCGCTCATCTAGCTATGCGAGTGCTCATCGAAAGCTTTTACTGGAGGTAGATCTTGAGACCGAAGAGGTGATTGACCAGGTAGTTCTAGTGCCCTCTTTGTGGCGCGATACTCAGGTGGGAGTTCGTTCAGAGGGATTCCCAATTGCGTTTCGCGTCATAGTGGGGACTGAGGATGAAAGTCAGGAGGTGGCATCGTATTCAGTGGAAGATCAATTGCTGCCACGCATTGCTCCTTTGGTGGTCTCATTTTCTCCCCGAACTGCATCATGGGTGAGGATTGAAGTGACTGAGATGTCTTTGCTGATTTCAAAAGAAAAACATGTCTTCCAGTTGTCTGAAATCTTTGTCTTCAGTGGTGCAGAAAATGTGGCCCTCCAGAAAAAGGTGCTCGCGCAATTTAGCTCAAAAAGGGAGCAAGTGAGTTCCCTAACGGACGGGTTCACGCCATATCTTATGGATGCAGCAGGTGGAAGTCTGAGTAAGACACGAGTGATGTCGATTGCAGAGATTCCGCCTTTGCCTACTCTGACGTTAGATTTGGGTAAGGAGTATCCTATAAATCAGATTAATTTACATGCCGCCCACACCTCCCTATCGATCCCCATGAAAACACTAGGTACGTACAGTATGCCAAGCTATGTACGTATTTCAGGGGCGAAAGATGCTGAGTTTTCTGATGAAGTTTTTCTCTGTAAGTACGACCAGCGTAGTCCGTTCAACACAGGTCCAGTGATCATGCGGCGCTTTGATGAAAAAGTCTGCCGTTACATCAAACTGACGATTGTAGAGAGTCAACCTGTAGCTAGCTTTATGGGGGAAACGAGAGCTATCGCTTTCTCGGAAATTGAGGTTCTCTCTAGGGGAGGGACTGTGTCTTTCGGAGCTGAAGTGGTGGCGAGTGAAAACTTAAGGTATTGGGAGCAAGCTGTGGAGCTTATGACGGACGGTCTGAATTACTACGGTGAAATTCTGCCTACGAGAGTGTGGTTAGAGCAGCTTGCTAGGCGCCATGATTTGGAGGCTATTCAGCCGGTGATTTCAGCCGAGCTTACGCTACGCTATGAGCGCCAGAAAACCTATCTTCTATCAGCTATCTGGGTGGCTGTAGCTCTTGCTGTAGGGATTGCTTTTACTTTTATGATCGTGCGCTATCGTCATCTGAGAGAGCTTGCGGCATTTAAGGAACGATTTGCGGCTGACCTTCACGATGAACTCGGTGCGAACCTCCACACTATCGGCATGTTGAGTGATCTAGCAGATGCGTCTAAAGAATCTCCTGAGGAAATGTCGGGGTATTTGGAACGTATTCGTACTATGACAGAACGCTCCGGTCACGCTGTGCAATATGTGACGACTCTGAATGAGTCTAGCGAGTTGTTCTCTGAGCTTAAAACAGACATGCGGCGCACCTCTGAGAGGATCCTCACGCAGCTTGAGCACGATTTCTTAGTTGAAGGGGAAGAATATTTGTCACGCCTGAAGCCCCGAACGAGTGTGGATTTATTTCTCTTTTACAAGGAATGTTTGGTGAATACTTGTCGCCACTCGAATGCGACACAACTTAAGACTCGGCTTGTCGCCACTCCTCGAGAAGTGTGCTTGCGTATTGAAGATAATGGTAAGGGGATCGAGCAATCTAGTGGAGTGCCAAAGTCACTGAGAAGACGGGCACGGCTTTTGAAAGCGAAGCTTAATGTGGAGAGCTCTGCCGAAGGTGGCACGGCTATTTGCTTGAAGCTACGCAACGGAAAATAACTATCAAAAAGGAATATGAAGGATCTAATCAAAGTGATGTTAGTCGAAGATAGCCCAGAGTACCGAGAGGTGGTTGGTTTGGCTATGCAGCGAGAAAGTGACATTGAGTTGGTCAAGACATTCGGCACTGCTGAGGTGGCTCTAAGAACTCTACAAGGGCTCGCAGCTGGAGCGGTCCCGGATTTAATTTTGTTAGATTTAAACTTGCCCGGAATGAGTGGGTTGGAGGCGATTCCTTGGATACAGAAGTATTGTCCTCAAGTAAAAATCATTATGCTTACTCAGTCAGACCGTGAAGCTGATGTGCTCAAAGCTATAAACTTAGGGGCATCTGGATACTTGCTTAAAAAATCTAGGGTAGTTCAGCTGATGGAGGGGGTGCGCAGTGTGATAAGTGGGAACCACCTGTTAGATGGTGATGTGGCTCGTTATATAACGATGGCGCTGCAATCAAAACCTTCCGCGCTGCCTATAGAGAAGCCACTCTCTGAACGAGAAATGGAAATTCTTATTTTGTTAGGCGATGGACTAGTGAAGAAAGAAATAGCGAAGGAACTCGGGATCGGCTTTTCGACAGTCGCATCTCATATTCGTCATATCTATGAAAAGCTCCAGGTCGAGAATGCGCCGGCGGCTATATCTAAAGCTTACAAGAGTGGCTTGTTAGAGTGATCGAACCAGCTGTCTTTAGCCAAGCTCCACGATTGTTCTGCTGTTGGTGTTATTGAAGTCATTTTCTGCAATGCCAAACTTCTGAGCGATGGTGTAGTGGAGGTTTGAGAAATTGATGAGTAGATCGAGGATCCTCACAGTTTAACCGTGGCGGACTTTGATCAAGATGGGGACCTAGATGTAGCTAGTTGTGGTTTTGGAAGCGAGTGGGTTCGCTGGTATGAAAATGATGGGAAAGGGAACTTTTCCATCCACACGATTGATGAGTCGCAGCAAAGCTACGACTTACGCTCCGTCGATATGGATGGTGATGGGGACTTAGACTTGCTCAATGCAGGGAGAGCCTCAAACAATGTCGTGTGGTATGAGAATCTCTTGAAGTGAGACTATGTTGGAATGATCTAATGTTCAGGCTCTTTAAAGGGTGTGGGGGCTTTTGTCGTGAAACTTACGTGTTCGAAGTCATCGATCTTCGTGAACTTTAAGTCTGCGCCGACACCTCGGGGTTGAGACTTGCTCGACTGACTGAGCGTACGATTTTTTTTGTCCGTTAACTTCGCCTTCGTGTTCTGATTGACGATGGCGTTGGATTTGGAGTTTTTGAGAATAAAGAGGTTATTGAGTAACTCCATGGTGGCTGGAGGCTTCTTCCAGTTGCCGATGAGCACGCCATCGTCATTGGGGCTATCAAAGGTGTTGTTCTGAATGAGGTAGTGGTCGCCACCTTTCGTATTAATATACATGCCGGATTTACCCGGGTTTCTGACGAGGTTGTTTTCTATATTCACCTTACCATATCCAAAAACGACAAATCCATTTGATGGGCAGGTGTCGATGAGGTTGTCGTAGACCTTCGCCTGAGTGCCGGCTCCGATTTGCATGCCATTGTCTTGGTATTCAGCAAAGGGGCTGACGCCTGAATTAAGGATGGTATTGTTATAGATTTCACAGTCTTCGGATGCACTTCCTACTTGGATACCTTCGCATCCTGTGTCTTTACAAATGTTGTTATAGAGGCGAAGCCCTTCGATGAGGTGAGGCATGGTAGGCTTGCCAGTTTTCTTAGGATCGTAGCCATCGTAAAAAGTATGGCCGATGTAGAATCCTTCGCCTTTCACATCGTGCACGTAGTTATCGTGTAGTGCGATGTTACGCATGGTGAATTGGTCACGAGTGGTCTTGTGCTGCATACTCGGTTCGTCTTTGACGTTGAATCCTGCAAAACCTGCACCGAAGACTTCGATATGGTCGATTTCGATCGAGCTACTGCGACCTATGACATTTACCGCATGGGGTCCTTTCTTTCCACAAGCGGCTCGGATGCCGTAGCGGTTTTGTGTGTCGCCAGAGCCTGTGAGTCGGATGTGTTTACAGCCGGAAATAGTGAGGGCTGAGTTGCCTTTTTCACGACTATCAAACTCAGCAATGCCACCTGAGTTGATGAAGGTGATCGGGGCGTCTGCTGATCCTTGGAAGTTCTTGATGGTCAGTGACGAGTACTTGCCATCCTTGATTTTGAAAACATCACCAGGTCGATGCTTGATTTTCGAGCCATCGAGTGTGGTCGTTTCTTCGAGCCGCAGCGTTGTTTGCTTCGCTGATAAAGTACCGGCGTAGAGGAGTAGAAGACTAAGAGTGATGCAGAGTTTGCGGATAACCATGGTCATGGCATTTAGCAATTTGCATCACTCGAGTCAACGAGGCTCTGAAATGGGAGGACTACTTTAAGAGACCTATTTTTGATTGGTCGATAGGCTTGAAGCCCATTTTAAGCGCTGGAGAATCAGGCTGGAGTTGGAAGTTTCCATTGGCTGGATCTACAAACATTGGGTCTGCTGCGATACTTCCTTTTCCTGTTCCTAGGGATTCCAGCTCTGCGACTGCAGCCTGCGCTAACTCTGGAGTGGCTGCTGAGTAAAAGAGGTTTGCTCCTGTATCTGCATCTTGTACTCGCGCCACAGCTCTACCGCGACGATCCTCGGTGCCTCCAGCTCTTTTTCCATCGAGCTCATTGATGAAGTCGTCTACAGAGCTAGTGGAATAGAAGATGTTGTGCTTAATACTAGCACCAGTGAGTGGTCCCTCACGCAGTGAGAGGTAGTAGCCGCGGGGTGGGTAGATGACATCTGCAATGATGTTATTTTCAAATGTTGTATCGAGTTTGAGCATCATGCCCTGAGACGTACATTTGTAGATGATGTTTTCGTTAATGATCGTGCCGCGCTGACCACCGTCTGTGCGGATAGCGCACTGCATGATCATTGGGGTAACTAGGTGGTGCACGTAGTTGCGTCTGATGATATTGTTCGGGCCCGCACCACGGATGTAGATCGCATTTCCATCGCCGAGTTTCTGCATGGAATGGCTGATCTCGTTGTACTCAATGATGTTGTCATGTGAGTGCCAAAACGGGATGGCGTCTTCATCTGTTTTGATTTGCTTGGTGTTACCTATTTCATGCAGGCGTAGTGTTCTGCCGAGTTCGCGTCCTCTTTTTTGGAAGAAATCAATCATGCAGCCTGACAGGATAAGGCCGGTGTAGTTGGTGTGGTGAATGAAATTGTTTGAGATCTGATTCTCTCCACTTTGCCAAATGAAGAGGCCTGGCGAATGCCAGTAGATTTCTCCGACATGGTGGATGTGGTTGTTGGAAACGAAGTTCTTTCGGTTCACATCTTTGGTGCCTGGGCCATAGCCGCAGAGAAGGATGCCGCCACCACCGAGGTGCTCAATGTGGTTTCCTGAGATTTCGTTGAGCATGCCGTGGAGGTCGACTCGGATAGCACCGCTGCCGCTGTGGAGGAAATGCGAGTTCTTAATAGCACATTGTTCGGTTCCTCGGAAACGAACGAGAGCATTGTCTTTGTCTAGCATGTCCCAGTCGTGTTGAAGGCCTGCATCGTCTTTAGTGAGGGTATAGCGCTCGCCGTGCATGAACGTTAGACCGTCAAAGGTAAGGTTTGTGACTGGGGTGTCTTCAGGCCCCTTGAAATCGATGTCGCCTTCGACGCGAATGATTTCGTTGAGCTGTGGGTGGTAGACATTCGTGTCATTTCTAGGCCAGAGATAGAGTTTTCCTTCAGTAGGGTTGAGCACCCATTCACCTGGCTCATCGAGTTCTTCGATGGAGTTTTCGACCCAGCAGTTCGGTGTGTCCTTGAGGAAATGCAGTGGGTTGGTAACGTAGGATGCGTCAATCGATGTTTCGATCGTAGCCTTTTTATAATCAAGCTTAGTTACAGGTAGGACGTTTCTGATCCATGCGTGATGTGGTCTAACCATTACTTCTAGACCTTCTACGTTAGACCAATTTTTCAGAGCATCCTTTGGGATGAGTATTTTGTTGCGGCCACCGCCTTCACGGGTGATGAAGCCTTTAGAGCTCGCTCTAGGGAGAATGCCTTCAGCGTCATAAAGTGTTCGAAAGTCTGCTGTAACATCAGCGACGAGCACATTGCCTTGAGCTTGTGTTGGGAGTCCTTCGATTTCTGTTTGGGCGAGTTGCAAGTTGGTGATTTCATTTCCAGCACTCAAAATGGGAGTTTCACCAGGATAGGCGGCATAAGTGATCGTTCCGTCTGCTGAGCCTGAGTCGTCTAAGCTAAATACTAGGGTCTCGGAAAATTCGTAGCGACCGCCTCTAAGGAGAACCCGGATGTTTCCTGAATTTGTTTTCTTTAGCTCTCTTACGGCGTCTTTTGCTCGTTGAAGGCTTGCAAATGGAGCTGTAAACGTCCCAGTGTTTTTGTCATCACCATCGGGAGCAATGTAGAAATCAGCTTCTGCAATGACTTCCTGTGCTTTGGCTGGAGCTTCAGTTTCTTTTTTGACTTCTGGTGGATTGACCACTTCAGAGATCTTAGTAGCTAGCTGCTCATATGTCATCTGATCCTGAGTAAGGAAGTACACAGCTGCTACGATGAGCAGAGATGCGAAAATGCTAAATGTCCATTTCATGGGTATTGATTTTGAGTGGTGTTGAATGATTGAGATAACCAATATTTCTCATGCGATAGATCTAAGACTCTCTTCGCAAAGTCATGGTTAAATGTAATGTGTAGCTACCGATAGTGAGCGATGTTCCTATCAGTGAACAGTCACTATTTGTCGTTTCTTTTGAGTTTTTCAATCCTGATCTGCTCTTTAGTGATAGATCGAGTAATAATTTGCGTATTTAGGTGTCATTCTGCGTAGATGCACTCTGTATGTGTTATGAACAATTGTCTCTCAGCTCATCGATTTGTGGGTTCTGTAGGCTTCACTTCTAGATGATAAAATGAAAACGATCGTAAAAATAATTTTAGCGGCTGGGCTGTGTTCCCATATTTTCGCTGCCGAGAAGCCAAACGTAGTGGTGATTTTTACCGATGATCAAGGCTATGCTGACCTCGGATGTTTTGGTGGGAAGCAATTGCTAACGCCAAATATTGACCAAATGGCAAAAGAGGGTGCGAGGCTCACAAGTTTTTATGTGGCTGCTCCTGTCTGTACTCCATCTAGAGCGGCCTTGATGACGGGTTGCTATCCTCAACGCGTCGACATGGCCCCGGCATCAAGTCTCGAAGTGAAGTTATCGCACATTCCCGCTGGAACGAGATTTCCAGTGTGTCTGGCAGGTGATGGGCAAGGTCTCAATCCGGATGAATTTACCATCGCTGAAGCTGCACAGTCGGCTGGTTACAAGACTGGGATGTTTGGGAAATGGCACTTAGGGGATCAGCCTGAATTTTTACCAACACGACAGGGCTTCGAGGAATTTTTTGGCATACCCTATAGCCACGACATCACTCCGAAGCATAAAAATAATAAGGCGTTCAACTTCCCTCCATTACCGGTGTTAGAGGGTGAAGAAGTGATCGAGTTGAGCCCGGATCCACGTTACTTGACGCGTCGAATCACTGAGCGTGCAGTAGGTTTCATTAAGGAACATAAGGATGAAAACTTCTTCATGTACGTGGCTCACCCATTGCCGCACGGCCCAGTTGTCGCATCTCCTGAGATCTCAAAACAGTACGCAGAAGAACTGAAAAAGCCTGAGAATAAGAAAAAGTCATCGAAGATCTATCCGACAGCTATTCATGAGATTGATTGGTCGGTGGGTGAGATTCTTAATGCCTTAAAGGAACAGGGGATCGATGAGAACACGATTGTTCTCTTCACTAGTGACAATGGCCCCGCTTCTGGGTCGGCAAGACCTTTGAGTGGCAAAAAGACCAAAACGCTTGAAGGCGGGATGAGGGTGCCGACCGTGATTCGCTGGCCGAAAGGAATTAAAGCGGGAAGTGACAATGACACCTTAATGACAGCGATGGATGTATTACCGACCTTTGCCAAGCTGATGGGTGCCAAGCTGCCGGAAGATAAGACGATTGACGGCAAAGACATGATGCCGGTGCTGGTGGATGGAGCAGAAAGCCAACATGAATATTTCTTTTATAATTACTGGGGGACTACCGAGGCGGTGCGTTGGAAATCTTGGAAGCTACGTGAAGTCGATGGCAAGGTAGCTCTGTACAACCTTGCTGAAGATATCTCGGAGAAAAAGAATCTAGCGGCGCAGCACCCAGAGATCGTTCAAAGGCTTAAAGAGGCTGTTTCGCAATTTGATACTGAGATGGCCAAAGAAGTTCGCCCAGCTGGTCGTGTAGAAAATCCGAAAGAGCTCACTCTCAAGAACTAAGTCTTCTGGCCAAGAGTGGATTCTAATATGGGTATTGCGGAAAAGCAAAATGTTGCGAAGAATCCGCAAGCAATAGTGGGTGTAGAGAATCCACAAATTTTACTATTAGACCAATAAAAGGGTCTAATTCAAACCGCTATGAAAAAACTATTTACGATCCTTTCTTTTGTCGGCGTGTCACTTATGCCGATAAGTGCTGCAGAGAAACCTAATGTTGTCGTGTTTTTAGTCGATGACCTCGGCTACATGGACATCGGAGCCAATAATCCTAACTGTTTTTACGAGACTCCGAATATCGATGCGTTAGCAAAAAGCGGGATGTTATTTACGGATGGGTATGCAAGCTGCCCGGTATGTTCCCCATCACGCGTGAGTATGCTTACTGGCAAATACCCAACTCGTATCGGAACAACGCACCTTTTCCCTGGGAATAAAAAAAGTAAAGGGAAGAGCGGGACTTACAATCCAGCACCATTTCTTGCAGAACTTCCATTAGAGGAAACGACTCTAGCTGAGGCTCTTAAGTCTGAGGGGTACGCGACTTTTTTTGCTGGGAAGTGGCACCTCGGCTACGGCCCAGATTTTCGACCACAGAAGCAGGGATTTGATGTGAATATAGGAGGTCACGATAGAGGTGGTCCCTACACCGGTAAGAAGTACTTTGCTCCTTATAATAATCCTGAAATTAAAGAAGAGGGTCCAGCTGGTGAGCATCTTCCCGCGCGTTTGGGCAAAGAAACTTCTCAATTTATCATCGAGAATAAGGATACGCCATTTCTTGCCTATCTTTCATTTTACTCAGTCCATACGCCATTGATGGGTCGAAAGGATCTCATCGGTAAATATAAAGAGAAAGCGAAGACGCTCGGGATCAAGCCATCGAAGGAAGATGACTTAGCTCAGGTAATGGGGGCGAGTGGCAAGAAATCACAGATTCGTACCAAACAAACCCATTTCACATATGCGGCGATGGTCGAAGCGATGGACATAGCGATTGGTTCCGTGATCGATACGATCAAAGCTGAAGGACTCTGGGATAATACGATCATTGTTTTTACTTCTGACAACGGTGGTCTCTCGACTTCTGAAGGTCTTCCTACCAGTAATAAGCCTCTCAATGGTGGTAAAGGCTGGATGTTCGATGGCGGGATTCGTGAGCCTTGGATTATCCGTTATCCCTCTGTGACTACAGCTGGTAGCGTGTCAGATGTACCTATCTCAGGAATCGATCTTTATCCAACGATAGCCACAGCGGCTGGTTATAAAGTGGAGCCAGAAGTAGATGGAGTGGATCTGAAACCTCTTCTTGCAGGTGGAGAGCTCGAGCGTGATGCGATTTACTGGCATTACCCACATTACAGTAACCAAGGTGGAATTCCTGGTGGAGCGATCAGAATGGGCGACTTCAAGCTTCTCGAAAATTACGAAGATGGAAGTGTGGCACTTTACAATCTCAAGGATGACATTGGAGAGCTCAATGACCTGTCCAAGCTGTACCCAGAGAAGGTGGCCGAAATGAGAGCACAGCTCCATACTTGGTACGAATCTATGGATGCAAAGTTCCTCGAGTCAAAGGGTGGTAAAGAAGCCTGGAGACCAGCCTACTTCGATAAGAAGTAATCATTTTCCGTATTACCAAATAGTTATGAAAAAAATTCTATCCTTAGTTTTCGCCCTCTCTTCCTTTGCCGGTGCAGAAGAAAAACTTCCCAATATCGTCTACATTTTAGCTGATGATATGGGCTACGGAGATGTGAAAGCGCTCAATCCTGAGAATGGCAAGATCGCGACTCCTGCGATGGATAAGCTAGCGAAAGAGGGGATGATCTTCACAGATGCGCATACCTGTTCTTCTGTGTGCACACCTACTCGTTATGGCCTGCTTACAGGGCGCTATAATTGGCGCACGACAAAGCAGCGCGGTGTTTTAAATGGGACCTCGGGACCACTTATACCGACTTCTCGAACCACTGTTGCAAAGGTGCTGCAAGATGCTGGATACACCACCGCGATGGTGGGTAAATGGCATCTTGGATTAGGTCTTCCTAAAAAAGGGAAGAGTTTTGATTGGACGGGTGAAGTCACTAAAGGGCCGGTCGATCTTGGTTTTGATTACTGGTATGGCATTTCAGCTTCTTTGGATTTCCCTCCCTACATTTACATTCACAACAACAAGTTTGTGGGTGAAGCCACGGCTAAAAAAGCATTTCACCGCCCAGGGCCTGCGGAGCCAAGCTTCGAAGCTGTCGAGGTGCTCGATGAACTAGCGGAGAAGTCAGTCGAGTACATTCAGTCACAAAAAGATGGAGAGAAACCGTATTTCCTCTATGTGCCACTCACTTCACCACACACGCCGATTGTTCCTTCAGCGGAATGGCAGGGGAAGAGTGGACTTGGTGACTACGGTGACTTCATGATGCAGACTGATGCGATCATTGGTGAAATAATCGAGGCTGTTAATGAAAGTGGTAGTGCTGAGAATACGCTGGTCATTGTCTCCAGTGATAATGGCTGTTCGAATAAGGCAGATATCCCAGATCTTATCAGTAAGGGGCATTACCCAAATGCCCAGTATAGAGGGCATAAAATGGAACTATGGGACGGTGGGCACCGCGTGCCACACATCGTGCGTTGGCCAGCAGTAGTGAAAGCTGGCAGTTCCTCAGACGAGATTATTTGCTTAAATGACTTCATGGCGACTTGTAGCGAGATCACAGGCCGTAATCTAAAGGATACTGAAGGTGAAGACAGTGTGAGTTTCCTGCCAGCACTCAAGGGCGAGAAAATTGAGACCGAGCGTGCAGGCATAGTTCATCATTCCTTTACAGGGAAGTTCGCGTACCGCTCTGGTAAGTGGAAGTTGATTCTAGCGAAAGGTTCCGGAGGTCTCGATAAGGGGATCACTCAAGAAGAATGGGCTGCAGCTCCCAAAGGTCAGCTTTACGATATGGAAAGCGACGATGGCGAAACTAAAAACCTCTACACTGAGAAACCAGAGGTAGTTGAGCAGTTACTCGCTATGCTCGAGCAGGAAGTGCAGCAAGGGCGTAGCACGCCAGGCGAAGCTCAGAAGAATGATGCTAAGAAGGTCAAGATCTGGTAACTAGAGTTTATTTATACCGATGCCCCATTTCAGCGATTGTCTGGAATGGGGCATTTTTTATGCGTAATCAAGGGGGCGACCTAGCTATGATTTCTGGAACAGGAGATAGTTTGGAGCTGCCCAGCTTGACGTTTCATCCTCATGACTAGCATGCTACCCCTAATAATAGGGGGTTACCATTTTCGGTGATTTCATTTAATCGCATAGGAAGCATGTATAAAAAAATTCTAGTTTTTATAGCCCTAAGCATTTCTGCAGTCTCCGCATCGGAGCTTAGATTTTGGACCACTGACGATGGCACATTTTTCAAGGCTAAGTATGAAAGTTTTAGCAATGGAAACCTAAGTCTGACCAATGAAGCTGGGAAACAGGCTCGATTTTCTGTGAAGGACATGGGGGTGGCCGATCGTTTCTACCTTCATGAAGAGCATGACATCCCCTTGGCGGATCTAGAAGGCGGGGATATCCTTAGTGTCGAGGAAGATGTTTCGATCAGAGCGAGAGATTTTGAGGAAATCGATAGGATTGAACTTAAGGGTGATGGATACGAGGTCGTCTTGGATGGATATTTGACGCCTCGATACGTAGTGCTGTACGAAAAAGGGCTGAAGGTGGAAGAGTTTGTTGAAGCTCTTGAAAGGATACACTTCAGCCACTCTTATAGGCATCCCAGACAGAACGAACTCGTGTCAGGTCAGCGCAAAGCCTATCTCTTCATGGAGGATGGGGGGGTGTATGATGATCTGGGTACAGCCTATGTAGATGATTTACGGGAAAATGGTAAGTTGGAGGAACGTGAAATCCTGCAAATCGAAGCGGATTGGTCGATCCTTCGTGGGCATAAGCCTTGGCAGCTCCCTGAAGAATACCAAAAGAAGTTTAATACAAGTCCGCGTGCAGACATTCAATTTCCTGACTCAAAGAAGAGTGATAGAGAGTCGCAGGTGATTGGCTTTTATAACCAAAAATGGTGGATTGATTGGCCGCATAGGATGCGTATCCACGCACGTGTTCCTGGTTCCGGCGCTAAGCATATCAAGGATGATCGTGAGAACTCGATTGCTTTCTCTTTGACCACCGCGCTGCAAATGAATAACGACATTAGAACATTTGGGCGGAGTACTAAAACGTTTGGCTCAGCATTAGAAAACTCTACTGCACTTATCACTGGAAGGTTTGGTGATTCGAAGAAGTGGACATCAGAGCTCGCAGATAAAGTGAAGTCAGGAGATGTCACTGCGGACTTCAGTATCTTCTATAACGCTCCAGAAAACATCCCGCCGACGACAAAAGAGGAGTATCAAAACTTTGGTCTGCTAGTCGCGGGAGCTGGCCGATTTATGGAGCACGACCTCGAGCATATGTTTGGCGTATGTAGGCTTACAGAATACATGCATGCGCATAATAAACTTCCAGCGGAGTCGGAATTGCCTGCAATCTTAGGTTACGATTCTATGGAGGAACTGAATGCAGCTTTCACTGAGTTCTTGCTGAAAGAGAACCGAAAGATGAAGCCTTAGTTAAGAAGGCTCAGGAGATGCCGAGCCCCACTGCTCCTATCGATTTTTCATCAAATCGCTGAGGAGAACATCTCCTAGGAGATACATGAATTTGTAATTATGTGCTTTGGCATTGGCCGCCAGCTCTTTGACTATTTCATGGTCTTTACGGTTGAGCTTCCGGCCCTTTCCATACTCGGCGATTTTAACGATGAAGTTGTAGGCGAAAATGTCTTTGTCTTTTAGAAGTGCTTTCTTGAAGCCTCGAATGTCATCAAACTTGGTTCCAAGAAAGACTCCAGATGGATCAATTGTTGAGTTTTTACCGTAGCTATCCCTATAGCGACCAATGATATCAAAGCTCTCTAGAGCCAAACCGGGAGGGTCCATGTTCTTGTGACAGGCGAAGCATTTAGGATCTTCGCGGTGTTTCACTAATAGATCTCTTGGAGTGTTCACATTGTTTAGGTCTGGAACAATCGCGGGCACCTCTTCTGGTGGCGGTGGCGGCGGTGTTCCCATTAATTCATCAAGCACCCAATGACCGCGAGTTACCGGTAGAGTCTCTACTCCGTTAGAGGTAATAGCGTGGATGCTCGCTTGACCAAGTAGCCCACCTCTGACCGAGTCTCTGGGTAAGTTTACCATCACTAGCTCATTGCCTCCATCAAATGGAATCTCGTATAAATCCGCGAGAGCTTTGTTGAGGAACGTGTAGTCCGAGTCTAGAAAGTCAGTGATCGGCTGGTTTGTGAAGAGAATATGCTCAAAGAAGGATAGGGTCTCAGATCTCATCGCTTGTTCTAAATTATTTCGGAAGTAGATCGCATGTTGTTTGTCGTCTTCTGCTGGTCGCATAGTCCCGAGTTCATCGATGGATAACCATTGAAGAGCGAAGCCTTCGACAAAGTTTCTGGATTTTGGGTCTTTAAGCATGCGGCGCAGCTGATCTTTATAGACTTCAGGGTCGAGTAATTCACCTGAGTTTGCCAGCTTGAAGAGCTCCATATCCGGCATGCTACTCCAGAGTAGATAGGAAAGCCGGTTAGCTAGCTGGAACGGATTCAACTCTCCGACATCTTCTTTAATATAAAGGAAATCAGTGGAGGCCATGATAGCCGCAAATGTTCGGATAAACGCCTGATGCCAGCTGTTGCTCTCACTGTATTGGTCTTCTAAATATCTGGTGTAGCGAATTCTTTCTTCATTATTCACTTGGCGCCTGAACGCTCTGGAAATGAAGTTACGTAAAATCTGATCTCGCATCCCCCTTAACTCTAGGTCGGGCATTTCATTGACCTGGAATGCGGTTTTGTAGGTTCGAGGTGGCCATTCCAGTTTGAGTGGGCCTTCCATGGTGAATTTACCAACAGCCAAGCCTGGAGGGGTGATGGGTTTCAGATTTCGGCGCACTCTCATTCGGTTGATATTTCTTGGCTTTTTCGTACCGTTAATGAACTGAACGTAAGGTAGAGCTCCCTTTTCTAACCAAACGACACCTTCATAGTTCATCAACTTTTGATCTTTGATGTCAAACTCATGATAGATGTGAGAGACGCCATTGTAGAAAACTCCTATTCCCATCTGGAAGGGGCGGCCATCTGCGGGTGCACCTCCGTATTCGCCCTGAGATCGGTCAACCCCTGCAGCTGTTGCCGCGATTCGGTAGTATCCGGATGTCTTTACCTTATTGGCAATGTCTTTACCAAAAACCATGCCTTTCTTGACACGGCTGATGACATAATCAGGAGTTTTTCCATCGAGGTACGCTGTCACTTCAATATTTTTAGGGCCGTAACTGTCGGTATTACTTTCCGGCTTAGTATAGTCCTCGGTATACAAGGCCGCATTGAGGCTGAAGGACGCCGAGTTGAGATATTCTAACAGCAGTTCGTTGGAGATATAGAGGCTCTCACTATTTGTATCGAAACCTTTTTCTACTTCATCGTCGAAAATGTAAGTGCCCGGATTGAAGAGTTTATCTGAGAGTCCTAGTAAGTCTCTGACCGTATTTGTATACTCACGCTTATTCATACGGCGAAAGCCTGTCGCTATGGTAAAGCGTTCGTCACGCGAGATCGCATCAACGAGTTTGAGGATTTCAGCAGTGTGTTCTTTTGTCGGGTGAATGTCAGCCTCTTCTGGTGGCATGTCTCCGAATTCCATTTGCTCATAGATCTCGATCCAAAGGTCTGCACCTATGTCGGCCACGTCGTCGAGACGTACATCTCCCTTTTGCTTATCGGAGCCATGGCATTCGACACAGTATTTCTGCAGGAAGGGGACGATGGGCTTGTACTCGCCTTGTCCCATAAGCTGAGACGCAAAAGCGAGTATTAGTCCTAGAATAGGGAAAATTCTCATCATGTGTGGCTTAACTTAAGATGTGGTTGAGGTCCCCAGTCGCGGTATTGTATTTTTCCACTTCGAGTCCAAAGTTTTGCAGCATGGAGGTGTACAAATTGTTCAGAGGAGTCGAAGCTTTATTAAATTGTTGAGCATCATAGTGGCCTCTATGCTTAAAGCCTCCACCTGCTGCGATGATTGGGAGGTTTCTGTTAGAGTGTCTTGCTGCATCACTGAGCGCGCTGCCAAAGAGAATCATGGTGTCGTCAAGAAGGTTGCCCTGTTCGCCTTGGGTGTCTTGGAGCTTTTCCATGAATCTAGCCATCTGGTTGACATAAAATGACTCGATAATTTCGAGCTCTTTTAGCTTATCAGGTCTCTTCCCGTGATGGGATAATGTGTGGTAGCCTAGAGTTACTCCATCGAGGTCGATTCTTTTATTATGCATACCGTAAGCAACGGTGAACACACGGCTGGAGTTCGTTTGGATAGCTAGGTGGAATAAATCGAAGAGAAGTGAGCTTTCACCGAACAGGCCTTCTGGATCACCATGTCTGTCTGTAGCTTCGAGCTCGGGCATTTTCATGTTTGGCTTAGCCACGGATCTCCAGCGTTCTTGGCCTTGGAGTTGGATTTCGGCGTCTCGGATAGCAGTAAGGTACTCATCGAGTTTCGCTTTATCTACGTGATTCACCTTGCTCTCAATAGACTTTGCTTGGTCCTTAATGAGATCAAGAATACTGCCTTGTTGCTCGATCTCTACCTTTAAGGCATTTTTAGCAGCTTCGGAATCATTCACAAAGAGCTGCTTAAAGAGCTCCTGGCTGCTACCAGTCTCGCGGACTTTCGTGCCTGATAAACTGTAGGACGGGGAGCCTTTTCCGCCGAGAGAGCAATGGATGGATGGGTAACGTGTATCATAGCCTACAGCGCTGGCGGCGACTTGATCCACGGTGGTGAGAGTCCTGTCACCACGGCCAGAACCATTGAGGAAAGAAGCCAGCCCCCCGTGTCCGGAAAACACATTGGGATGATCCATGTTTGAGAAAACGGTGTATTTCCCCTGATGCTTCATCATCGACTTAAGTACAGGGCTGGCGGTGAAATTTAATCCAAAGTCTTTAGGGAAGAATTGGCCAGGATACATTCCTAAGCCAGTATTTATGAACACCATTCTCTTGCTAGAACTAGGAAGACTCCATTTTGCCTGCCCAAATGAGGGTAAAGAGTGCAAAAAAGGTAAGCCGATGCTTACTCCTGCTCCTTTTAGAAAATGGCGTCTAGTTAAACTCATAGGGTGGGGTTTTAGGTGAAAAGATAGAATGGAAGTTTGGGTGAACAGGGATCAATATTGAAACCTTAAGATGTTGATATTGAGTAGTTAAATGTGGATTTCATCCAGTATGGAAATACTGTGGATGAGGTGATTCTACCTTCACACTACGCTTAGCATAAACGCGTTCTTTCTTATAAAAACCGAGGTGAGCTCAGATCCTAGTATATTTCGCTAGACTGGTTTTTCTACTGCAGTGCTATTTTATGAGTGAAAGATCACCTAGTTTAGCTACGTTCCTATGGGCGGTCTTAGGTGCCCACTGTGAAACACAGAAACTTTTAAAACACACATTGTGAAAACCACTCTATTTAATAAATGTATCGGACTTTTGTTCATTGCTCCTGCTATCATGCAGGCCGACGATAAACGTCCAGAGAAGCCCAATGTCTTAGTTCTACTCACCGATGACCTCGGTTGGCAGGATGTTGATTGTTACGACATTGATGAGCCGAACGCGTACGTGACACCTAACATCGATGCTTTTTCTAAAAAAGGAGTGCAGTTCTGGAGAGCTTATTCGCCAGCGCCGACATGCGCGCCGTCGCGTTGTGCTATCGTAAGCGGAGTCCATCCTGCTCGAGCACAGAAAACACACATCAAAGGTGGGACACCACCTAAGCCTTTAGCTAAGGGAGCTCGGATGATGTCTCCATGGTTCAGTGCAAGGACACCAGTGGGCGATTACACAATGGCTTCTGCGATGAAGGATAATGGTTACGCTACTGGCCATGTTGGCAAATGGCATATTTCCTACTCTGAGCCTAAAGCTACTGAGCTAGGTTTCGATGTGAGCTACGGAAGTCGCATTTCAAAGGCATTGATGAAGGACCGGCTTAAAGACTTTGCCACGAACGATGTTAAGGATCCTTACAAGCTCGATGCAAATGGGTTTCCACACAACCAAACTACGGAAAACGCCCTCAAGTTTCTTGGTGACAATAAGGCGAAACCTTTTTTCCTCTATTACGCAACATGGCTTGTGCACGCACCTATTCAGACGCGTTCTGAGGAATTACTGAAAAAGTATGCTGCAGAAATGGGGATAGACCCTGCCGATAAGAAGAGCTTTGACGGGAACTCGATAGGCCAGAAGAACCCATTCTACGGGGCAATGGTTGAAGAACTCGATTACAACATCGGCCGCGTCTTTGATTATTTAGACAACACCGATGATCCGCGCTGGCCTGGGCACAAGCTGAGCGAGAATACTTTTGTCATTTTCACTTCCGATAATGGCGGGACTGAGGGGAAATCCTATGAACGTTATACGGATAACACACCACTAGACTTAGGTAAGACTTCGGTCAAAGAAGGTGGTGTTAGAGTACCATTCATCGTTGCTGGTCCTGGCATTCCAGCGGGTGTAGAAACTGACGTGTTAGTGAATGGTCTCGATATTTATCCTACCGTTCTCTCCATGGCTGGCGCTAAACAGCCAGACAAGCAGCTCGATGGTCTCGACCTCTATCCGCTCCTGACCAAAGACCCAACGAATCCTGAATTGGTGAAAGACGCTAACGGCGAGTCACGTGACGAAATGATGTGGCACTTCCCACACACAGCCTTGGAAAGCGCGATCATCGATGGCGACTTCAAGTTGGTTAAAAATTACGATTTCGTTAAAAATCCACAACAAAAGGAGTTCGAACTCTTTCAGCTCTATGTGAGTAAGGACGGCAAGAAGGAACGTCTAGACATAGAAGAATCCAAGAACCTCGCTGATTCCATGCCAGAGAAAGTGCAAGCGATGGATGCAAAACTCACAGCTCAGCTGACTGAGATGAAGGCGAGCTACCCTCACTACAATCCAGAGTCTTCTAACGAGTTACCTCACCAAGCGTCAGTGCCGACCGTGCTTAAGCATAAGCTCGACGGTAAAGTACTCACTGTGGATTTTAAAGAAAATGGAGCAAAGGTAACTAAGGCGAACCTTATCTACACCACCCAAGAAAAGAACGCCGGATATCAGGAGTGGTTTCCGGTTCCGATGAAACTTAGCGGGTCTACAGCTACTGTGAAGCTGCCTAAAGGTGCCAAGTATCTTTACGTGAACCTCATCGATGAAAATAACTTCCTCGTGAGTTACCCTAAGTCTAGTTCATCTGACAAGGCGGGCAAAGTGGGTAAGAAAAAGTCCTCACCCACTGACCTAGCTATTTCTGTTAAGTCTAAGTAAGGTTCTATCGCGTTCTACTTAGATATGTAGCTACTTAATTTTATAGGGCACTCTGTTGAAAAGCAGAGTTGCCCTATTTTTTTTACACTTCATCTCATTTACTGATGGGGGTGAACTGTTCATCTCTAGTATTGGTGTAGACTGGGATGAATTGTGAAAAATGTATTTTAGCTGTCCTCTTGGAGCTTAGGTCTCTGTATTGTATCGTATGATCAGCTTGCAAAAATATTTAACCAGATGCGCCATTGGGCTTTCTTTTGTCGGGGGAGTTATTGCGCAGGAGAAGAAGCCAAATTTCGTGGTTATTTTTACCGATGATCTAGGTTATCAGGATATTGGCTGCTTTGGGTCTCCAAAGATTAAGACTCCGAATATCGATAAAATGGCAGATGAAGGGATGAAGTTTACCTCATTTTATGCCCAGCCAGTTTGCGGTCCATCTAGAGCTGCTTTGATGACTGGCTGCTATCCACTGCGTCTATCGAGAAATGATAATGGGGAGATTCCTCACCCGAAGCTAGCATTGTCAGAAGTGACCGTAGCTGAGGTTTTGAAGGATGCTGGCTATAGAACAGGAGTTTTTGGTAAATGGGACCTCGCTGGTCATAGCCAGACTCAATTCAATTATGACTTAGCACCTACTAAGCAAGGCTTCGATACCGCTTTTTGGACTCCTGGAAGTAACGATTCTGTAGTGAATCTGCTACGGCAGGATGAGATGATCGAATCCGCAGCAGACATGAAACAAATCTCACGCAGATGGACTGATGAGGCCATTTCCTTTATTGATCAAAATTCTGAGAAACCCTTTTTCATCTACTTGGCCCACTCGATGCCGCACACAAAACTCGCGGCTGCTCCTCCTTTTTTAGGGAAGTCTGAGCGTGGTCTTTATGGTGATGTAGTTGAAGAGATCGATTTTCATGTGGGACGTTTGTTAGATAAGATTAATGAAGAAGGACTGGATGAGAATACCTACGTGATTTTCACCAGTGATAATGGCCCGTGGTGGATCAAAAAAGATGAGGGTGGGAGTGCTCTTCCTCTGCGTGGAGTAAAATGTTCATCCTATGAAGGTGGTTCTAGAGTGCCATTTGTAATCAGAGCGCCAGGGAAAGTGCCCGCTGGTAAAGTGAGTGAGCAGATTACTGCAACGATCGATATTCTGCCCACATTCGCTAAATTAGCAGGTGGAGAAGTGCCGTCTGATCGTGTCATCGATGGCGAGGACGTGAGCTCGCTTTGGCATGGAAGCGAGGATGAACTTGATCGGACATTTTATTACTATGAGCATACTAGGTTACGCGGTGTAAGACAGGGGAAGTGGAAACTTTTGGTTCCCCATACTGACACTGACAAGAAGGTAGAGTCTCTGAAGAAGTGGCCAAACATGATTCCACCTGCTGACCGTGGCTGGCAGACTGAAGTAGTACTGTATAATCTTGAGGAAGACATCTCAGAAGAGGTTAATGTCGCAAAGTCTCACCCAGAGGTAGTCGCTGAACTACAGAAACTCGTCGATTCGATTCGTGAAGATATCGGGGATAGTGCCAAGCGCGGAGTGAACGCGCGACCACTCGGAGATGAGCCCTATAAGACTCTAGGAAATGAACATGCTGTCCCCATTAAATCTGCGAAGGGCGGAAAGAGAGCCAAGAAATAAGCCCCCAATAGAAAACATAAAATTTATTATGAAACTTAAGAAAACATTTGTAGGACTTTTGCTTGGACTTGGGTCACCGCTATTGGTGGCGAATGACTTGCCAAACATTGTGCTCATCAACGCTGACGATCTAGGCTATGGAGACCTTTCGTGTTATGGCGCGACAAAAATACAGACGCCTAACATTGATAAGCTGGCTAAAGAAGGCACGCGCTTCACTGACGCGCATTCACCATCAGCTGTGTGTTCGCCATCGCGCTATGGTCTACTTACCGGCAACTATCCTACGAGGATCAATCTATGGGGGCCTACTACAGGCTTCTCGCCACTAACGATAAAGACTGATCAGCCAAACATGGCGAGTGTCTTGAAAAAGGCGGGATACTCCACAGCGATTATTGGGAAATGGCATTTGGGTCTCGGTGAGAAGGCAACCAACTACAACGAAACACCAGTCTCTCCTGGCCCAAATGATATCGGTTTTGATTATAGTTATGTGATTCCATCTGCTAATTCGGTTCCTCCTTTTATCTTTATGGAAAATGGCACCGTCGTTGGGCATGATCCTAATGACCCTATCAAGAATGGTGGTAAAGTGTGGGCAAAAGCTTTGCCACCAGGTAAAGGCGCTGGTCGCATCGGTGGAGGCAAGGTCGCGCATGAACTTTATGACGATTTCCAGATCGGAAATGAATTTGTCGCACTAACTACTAAGTGGCTCGGTGAGCAGAAAGAGGATAAGCCTTACTTTCTTTACCTAGCGACTAGCCATATTCATCATCCATTTACCCCTGATCCGCGTTTCAATGGCACAAGCGAGTGTGGGAAGTATGGTGATTTTGCTCATGAGCTCGACTGGATGGTCGGCGAAGTAGTGAAGGCTGTAGAAGCTTCAGAGGGAAAAAATGGGCGTGAGACGCTGATCATTTTCACCTCAGATAATGGCGGAATGCTGAATGATGGTGGACAGAAAGCATGGACAATGGGGCACAGATTAAACGGTGAGCTCCAGGGTTTTAAGTTTGGCGTTTGGGAAGGAGGGCACCGCGTCCCAATGATTGTAAAATGGGATGGAACTGTACCAGCAGGTAGAGAGTCTAGCAATCTGATGAGTCAGGTCGACTTGCTTGCTACCTTTGCTGAGATTACGGGGCAAGAGCTTCCAGATGACCTAGATAGCGTGAGCCAGCTCGATGAGCTGAAAGGTGAGGTGGAGAAACCAATTCGAGAGGAATTAGTAGTTCTTTCCAATAGCTCGAACCATGTGTCTATCCGCACCAAGAAGTGGCTCTACATTCCTGCGCGCGACACTGGTGGTTTCGTTCATGGCTGGGGGAAACACGCCGTGGGTGGTGTGAGAGTTTTCCCGCATACTGGGCAGCAGAATAGCGACGTGGTGAATGGGAAATATAAGAAAGACGCTCCAAAGGCTCAGCTCTACGACTTAGAGAATGACCTCGGTCAGACGAAAAATGTGATCAATGATTTCCCTGAAATAGCGAAGCAACTTAGCGACAAGGTGCTGGCACATAAGGCTGAGATCCCTAAAACTAAGAAGCTTGGCTGGATCGCCGATAAGGGTGGAAAGAAGAAATAACTTTCTGACTAGAAGATAGAAAAAGCCTAGGTGGATATCCATCTAGGCTTTTTTCTTGTCTATAAAGGTCGAGGAGTACGCTCACTAGTTAGTGAGAACTGGAGGATGACGTCGCTATGCCTCAACGCTTTCAGCTCTGTTGTTTTTTGTAGAGCAGCTTTCCTTAGAATAAGTCACCTGTGAAAGGTTGCGATTGAAGCTCGTCTTCTAATTCAGGAATTTCTAGTTCCTTTTTCTTATTTTCTCTGACTGGAGGATTTTTGGGAACCGCTGGTTTATCTTTAAGTACAGGAGCAGTTTGAGGTTCCACTCTTTCTTCTACCTTCAGAACTGGTGAGGACTCACTTTTCGGGAAACTAGCAAGAGGTGCTACGAGGTTTGCTGGGAGCGGGAATTGCTTTTGTTGGATTCCAGGAGCGAGTTCTGGCGCTGCATTGTAGGCCTGCTTGAACATCTCGTACTTAGCATCGAGGTTGTCGATGTAGTGGAGAGCGATTGCTTCAGGAGTACGCGGAAGCGTAGGCGAGCCAAATTCGTAGGTGCCGTGGTGACTTGCTATGAGATGCAGTAGGTGAATGCGAACATCGTCGTTAAGAGGATAGAGGTCGTTCCACATCTTAGGAGCGTTCTGCATCATTTCGCTCCAGAGTCTTCCGCAGAGGTCGATGCCTAGTGGGATGTGTCCAAGCATTTCACCTTGAATGTCGAAGGGCTGGGCGAAGCCAGTTTCTGGATAAGTATTTTCCCACATTTTCCCACTGTCGTGGAATAAGACACCAGAGACGAGAAGGTCGGTATTGAGATCAGTATAGACGCTAGAGATAGCAACGGCACTGCGCATCATTTGTGCAACGTGCTCCACCAACCCGCCGCGACGTGCATGGTGGTTTTTTCTAGCAGCAGCTGTGCGCTGGAAATGAAGTCCGTGCTTTTCGATGAAGAGTTGGCAGAGGGTGTGGAGGCGTGGGTCGGAAATATCGCCTGTGAGCTGTAGAATGGTTTCCCAATCTTTTTTCTGTTGAGCACTTGTTTCTGGGTCACCAGTAAGGAGGTCGGCGACTTCTCTCTCAGTGAGTGGGCGGAAGTCCCAGCGTTGGGCATCGAGTCCGTATTGGTTTTGAGTCCAATCACCAGCCAAGCGCAGGAAGGATTCAGTCGGGAGATCCTGAGCGAGCTTGAATTGCGGTAAGTTCTCCCAGATTTTTAGAGTAAATTGGTCAATCGAGTCAGCGAGCACGAGCTCGAGATAGGGTTTGCCCGACTTGGTCGTTTTAGTAATGCAGGACTGGAGTTGAACATCGACTGACGCTGTGACAGGGGAGTCGCCTGCAGTCTGTTTAAGTTGGGTAATAGTAAGCTGATCCACAGAGCTACTCTAAATCTGGTAGGTGGGATGTGGACAATAAAAAAGCGAGCCGGAGCTCGCTTTTTCTAAAGTAATATCTGATGGGATCAGTCTGGAGGAAGAATAAGTTCGTCACCTGGCTGAATGTCGACGGTGCCACCTAGGAAAGTACCAACCAGTGGATCAGCGATGCCTTGATTGCGGTCCGTCATCCCTATTGTTAGGCGACCGATGATGCCAGAGTTACGACGAATGCCGAGCGTGTCACCAGTGTTGACATTTCCTACGCGTTCAATGTGGATGCCTGCGACTTTATTCACGTTGTCGTATTCAGTGATACGAGCCATGACTAAGGCTGTATCGATCAAGTTGGAACGTTTTCTGTCGGGAGCTGGAGAGCTGTTAGCGAGCGCATCCGCGATGACTTCGCCAGCTTGTTCTTCTATAGAGTCACGTTCCTTTTTAAGGTGTTGAAGTTCAGCTCTTACTTTCTCAAGTTCATTGCGGTTTGGCTTTTGGGTAAACTGGTTAGGTGCTGTTTCGAACTGAGACGTGTAGCCTTGTTGTTCGGCTTGGCCTTTAATAAGTGCGGACTCGAGTTGAGCCTGACGTTTCTCGAGTTGGGCGATTTCTAAGGCTACAGGGTTCTCAGCAGACGTGTTTTTCATGCTGCTGTATGAAATAAATAGTCCAGCAACCAGGAGGGCAAAAGTCGACCCGATCATTACATTCATAACGTTCATGCACAGAGGTGTAGAGGAATTATGCAGGGACGAAAGGCAAAAATGAGAGATTCTGGTAACAATCTTGCTTGAGGAGCGAAGCGAAGTGATTAGGGTTTCGCCAGTGAGAATGCGGATGGCAGTATTAGGGAGTGGGAGTGGCGGAAATGCAACGTTACTAGAATGTGGAAAGACGCGTCTGTTAGTAGATGCAGGGCTGAGTGCCAAACAACTGACACAACGCCTTGAGCTGTTAGGAGTAGACCCAGATTCGCTTACTGGTATTTTACTGACGCATGAGCACAGTGATCACGCTAGGGGAGTGGATGTTCTTTTACGTAAAAGGTCTATCCCAGTCTACGCGAATGCGATGACTAAAGAAGCCTTACAATGGGGGATGAAATCTCAGGTGCAGTGGAAGGTGTTTCATACTGGACAAGATTTCGAGCTAGAGCAGTTTACTATTCATCCATTTCCTATTCCACACGATGCCGCTGAGCCTGTTGGTTTTACCTTAACTGCAGCTACGACAAAGTTTGGCCTAGTGACCGATGTGGGGTACATCACACAGGCCATGCGAGTGCACCTTCGCGATGCTGATGCGCTCTTTGTTGAATCGAATTATGATGAAGCTTTGCTAGAAGCTGACACCAAACGGCCGTGGTCGACTAAGCAACGCATCGCTTCACGCCATGGCCATTTATCGAATACTCAGGCAGGTGAATTGATTGCGGATGTGGGTTGCGAGCGTCTTGTTCATATAGTACTTGGGCACCTCAGCGGTGATTGTAATTGCCCCAAAGTAGCGACCCAAACAGTATCAGCTCTGCTGCAGAGTGGTGGACTAGATCAGGTCAATGTCTTCTGCGCGAAGCAGGATGCTCCGACGGAATGGGTCGAGTTTGGCGAGAGCCAGCCGAGAGCTGTGTTTGAAGGTCTCGCGGGTGAATTCAAACAGGAAGAGTTGTTTTAAGAGTTAGTGCATTGGGTTCCTATAAATAGGACCAATCCTCAAAAACTGCCGCCTGCCCATGGTAGCCGCCGGAGCTATCAATAAGGTTCCAAACCACAGCGTCTTTTATCAAGAACTTCTTACCAGAGGAGGAGATGCGAATGCCTGAGTAGTTATCGATGAAACCGTAAGTCGTGACTTGATCTAAGAGCGCCTTACGCTCCTCACGATTGATGGGTTCTGCTGATTTCCGTGAGGGTAATGCGGTGAGTTGTTCCCAGCTGAGTTCAAATAGGGAGAGCGCGGCATGGTTGCCAAAGTTGAAGATAGGATCTTCTTCTATTCCGTGAGAGAGCAAGACGAAGGGAGCATCTAGCAGAGCTGGAAGCTGGGAGTGAGAAGTGACCAGTGGGCGCTTCAAGAACCTTTCAAAGCTTTCACAAAGGAGAACAGCATGCGCTTGATACAGAGCATTTTCGTATGGTGGAGCTAGAGGTGATGGCATGAAAAGTAGATGACTGAGGATGAGAGCTTGGCAATGCGAGCTATGTTTGTCGATCTGTAGGTGCGGCTGAGGAAAAGAAGCATTTCATCAAGCCGCTGTCTTTTGTTAACCATGAACTGGCACACATTTCATAGGTGCTGGAATTTGAATGTGAGTGTCCACCCAGATCCTGGTCTATTCTTGTGAAGGAGCGTCGTTGCTTGCTGGTGATTCGAAGTAAAGCTGCCTCAAATAATCGTAAACTGCTACCATCTCCTGTTGGTCCAGCGCGGTTTCAAACATCAAAAGCCGAGCTAATTCACCATCAAAGGATTCTTTCCCCTGATGATTGATCGCATTTCTTTCGGTGCCTATCGCCATGCGGCTTGGCTCCACATCGGCTACGGGATAATCATGAGAGCTTGCCGCTTCCGACGGATCATTGATAAAGAGCTCTAATTGAACGATTCCCTGACCCGAACCCTGCCTGCCCATAATGATATGCCACTTATTTACTGCCGGAGCCGGGGCTTCGACTTCTGGCGTATTCACGGCATCACGCACCAGCTCACTGATGCCATTGCGAGAGCCCATGTAGACTCGGCCATCAGTATAGAATGAACCCCAGAAGCCTGCATACTGGCCTTGTTCTAATTGGGGTTTTGCGGTGTTTCGTAGGCAGCCGAAAAATGCGTTTGGGTATCTGGAATCGATTTTCCCTGGTCCACCCTGCTTATATGGCTTTATCACCGCAAACCAGGTATACCCGCCGCCGGTCATCATTCCGTGAAATGCTTCATCATTCTCGTTGATGAGCTCATTTTCTTCAAAAATCAGGCTGTGATGGCCGTTGATTTCATCCGCGTTCTTTTTGAGGATCGGCCGACCTGTGCCGAGTTCCTTCTGGGAGATGACGGTCTTTGTGCGGCCCTCTTCCGTGTGATTGAAATCGACAGCTTTGGCTTGGGGCGCCTGATTTCGCCATGTCGTGACCATTTCTTGATCCTCGACTGTGACGCCAAGATCAGCATTCAAATCGAGAACCAAATCCTTTAAAATAGGGCTGTGAGTGGTAATGTTTACTTTCTGAGCTAGCCCCTCTGCGGTGAAATAGAGCGATGCCATCGCTACACATAATAAACAGTTTTTCATATATTCTTCTTATTCTGATGATTGGTCTAATGCCAAAGATAGCATACGTCCTACAGCGTAAATTAATTACAGATAAACATATTCACGATAGATTGTCTGCAGCTTGGGATATTGCTGGCTTTCGATACTACGCGACGCAATGAACTTCTGGCGGAAGCATTATTTTTTGGGTGTCCTCTTCAATGAGGCAACCACGTAGATCGCTGACCAGGATGTGAAGGGATTTATAATCGCAGAGTGGTATTAGATCAGTCGGCCCACTGATAGACGCGGATGTAATCGATCTGTAGAGTTTGAGGGAAATCCGTAGGTGGTAGCGCGTCAGCACGTTGCGTGGTGTCCTTAAAAAAACCGCCGTCTACTGCGACGTTGATGATTAAGTGAAATGCTTGGTCGAATGGCGCGTGGGGGTTCTCCTTTGCCGCCTCGGAAAACCATTCCTCTTTCGTGCGTGTTTGGCAGAGTTTACCATCTACGAACCACTTAATGGCATCAGCGCTCCATTCTAGGGCGTATACATGAAATGCCTCGGAAGCATCTAGTTTTGGGAACTTATAGCTGTGAGAAAGGTAGGTGTTTTTCGGCCAAGCGCCGCCAAAGTGGAGCGCACCCGTGGTCTCGTGGACGGCACTTCCGCGGGATTCGATAATATCGATTTCACCACCCGCTGCCCAACCACCATATTTGGAATCGGTTGGTAGCATCCAAACTGCGGGCCAGATCCCTTGGCCCTTGGGCATTATCGCTCGAACCTCGAAGCGTCCATAGGTCCAGTCACCGCGCTTGAGAGTTCTGATTCGCACCGACGAGTACGGCTGGGTTTTGCCATCATTCGTCGTATGTGGATCGCGGAACACAGAGAGGTTAAGATTACCATCCTTCACAGAACAATATTTCGCGTCAGTCCGATACGCCTGCCTCTCGTTGTTTCCACCTCCGTAGTTATTTTCTTCCTTTGCCCATTTTGTAAGATCCAGAGCATTGCCATTGAACTCATCAGCCCACACCAAGACCCATTCTTTTGATGGGGAAATAACGCGATAATCGGCAGAAGGGTAGAGCCCTTTAAATGGAGCGCCTGTTCCTTTGACTGCATGTCCGACGTTTGACCAGTCAGCTCCTTTCTTGCTCTGGAGTTGGTAGAATTCACCTTTTTCCGTAGCATAGCTCAGCTCAAGCGCGGGTGAAGTATCCAGCTTTGTCTCAGCCCACCCGGTGGTGGTCGAAAGGAGCGGTAGCAAGGTGATGAGCCATGGCAGAGATTTCTTAGCTTTTGATCCGGTGGAGTGCATCGTATTTATAAAGTTCACCAAGCACGAACTCTGCCGTGAACAGGTGCTATGGGTGCGGAATGAGAAGTACTAGAAAAATGAGTGGCTCGCAAGATCGGTGAGGGATGGGAATCTGCCATAGTGGAAAGGTTTACTTCGCAGCTTTATGCTCCATCAGATCCGCGCATTAGTATTTCTGTGGTGATCAGTGCGTCAAGAATACGTAGTGCGAAGCGCTTAACAATCACTCAAAATTCTATAGTTAAATGAAATTGAAGAATCACCTGTTGGTCTCGCCATAATTAACAATGACGGCGGATCGAGCCGTAGTCCAGCAACTGTGGGACTTAGCTTGAAGCTTCGATCGCATAAGCTTCCAATAGTCCATAAACGGCTCGATACCTAAGACTTAGATCTCTTGGGAATTTATTGACCTATCATACAGTTTCCACTACTCAATTAGTGTCACTTCTAAAACTCCTGAAACACGATACCGATCATATGAAAATCTCCACAGCTGTAACTTTCATCCTGCCGTTAATAATGCCTTCAGTGGCTTCCGCAGCCTTGTTCGTCGACTTTACCTCCACCGGCGATGAAAGCACCGTGAACGCTGGCGGCTTAACGTTCTCCTCACAAGACTCGGGAGCCACGGGCGTATCATTCGATATCACAGTTTCAGCGGTAATTCCTGGAGGAGGGGGCGCAAATGGTGGAGATATCGTCAGGATTAACGGTGGTTTAGGGTCAACCGTTGAGAACACAGGAACCTTCCTCAATAATATTGCGACCGTCCCTGAAGTGCTGCGGTTCACTATTAGCAACGTGACCGGACTCGGAGCAGGCGAGACTCTACAGTTCGCCTCTTTGTGGTCCCAAAATACGAGATCAACAAGTGCTAACCAGAGTGGCGGCTACGGAGGAACATTTGGCAATGTGGCAGCCGATAGTGTCACACTTACTTCAGACAATGCTTCTTCTGTCGTGATCAACCAATCAGACACCGGGGACCTGGGTTCGATTTTTCTCAATGGAAATGATGGCAACGACACCAACACCGGAAACACTTTCAGCCATGCTGGAAGTAGTAATCTGAGCTTTACAAACTCTTTCGATGTCAGGCTGACTGATCTCACCGCTAACAACGCTGTTGTGATTCAGGGTGTTGAACTTGTTGTTGTTCCTGAGCCCTCCACCTCGTTATTGGTTCTCGGAGGTCTTGGTACCCTGCTCATTCGCAGACGCCGCGCCTGATATTTTTGCAATCTTATCTTTTAGAGCTCGGCACCTCGTGCCGGGCTTTTTTGTGGCCTCGTTTACCGCTATCATTCCCTCAGAAAGGCATTCTTCCCAGGATCCTAGTAATAACCCTATTGGGGCAAAAGCCCGTCAAGCCTCGCCCCCTTAGATGCCTCTGAGCGTTCTGAATAAACAAGAGGTTCTCTCTGAGCCTTTGCTTTTATCAAACGCATCGAGTGTGTTTTCTTGGCGTCATGGGCAATCAATGGCTATTGCTGGGAAAATGACGATTTTTTAGAATGAAGCTCTGAATGTTTATGCTGAAGCGAAGTGAGCTAGGTACCTGTTTTGGGTACCTAGCAGTGAGCTGCTAGTGAAGCCTACTTTACGTCCTTAACCTGGACCGTGATTTTATCGATAGAGCCTGTGAAGCGAGTTTCATCACGACCAACTCCGATTCCTTTAGCCACAGGAGTCTGGTTATCTAGACCAACATCTGCCGTCTCATCCGCAGAGAATATCAAAGGCTGGGTCTTCTCGACTCGGCCTTCAGCTACAACCGTGTCATTGACTAAGAGCGTTGCTTTGCCGCCTTTACCCGGTCCACCGCCATCGTATGCGAAGTCAAGTGTGATGGTGGCTGCGCCAGCAGGGATTTTGCTTTCAGATGCGATCGTAAAACGCTTCAGCCCAAGGAAGTTATAAGTATAGATTGGCTTGCCATCTTTCATATAGAGAGACCAGCCTCCGAATTTTCCACCTTGAGTCAGAATCACTCCATTCGCTCCTCCCTTAGGGATCTCGACTTTGGCTGTGATCGTTTTTGAACGATTTTTTACATTGATGAATGAGTTTTCCAACATGCCGTCCATACCAGGGTATAGTGTGAGTGAAGTTCGCCCGCCCATGATGTCGGGACGACCAGCGATGGCTGGGTTCATCCGCGCGATGACTCTGTCATCGATCGGCAGGGCGTGGTATTTTTCAGCCTCGCTCATGAAGAGCTTCTGAAGTTCTGCAAGCTTGTCTGGGTGATTGTCTGCAATATTGTTAGCGAGGCTAAAGTCCTCACGTACATTAAAGAGTTCCCATATGTCTGTTTCAAGAGGTGGCATATCAACCGCCTGCCATGGAGCCCGATGAATGGTCCGCGCAAACCATCCCTCATGGTAGATGGCTCTGTTACCAAACATCTCAAAATACTGGGTGGTGTGCTGTTCCTCGGCGTCTTTATCGTTAAAGGAATAAAACAGACTAGTGCCTTCGATCGGCGTCTGGGGTGTGCCATTCACACTAGTAGGTTCCGGAAGTCCGGCAGCTTCGAGAATGGTTGGGGCTATGTCGATACAATGAGAGAACTGCTTACGAATTCCTCCCTTTTCAGTGATTCCATCTGGCCAATGAACGATCATTCCATTGCGGGTGCCGCCGAAGTCGGATGCAACCTGTTTTGTCCATGTGAATGGAGCATCAAAGGCAACCGCCCATCCGGCAGCCATGTGTGGGAACGTCTCTGGGCCACCCCACTTGTCGATCAGAGGGAGGAGGTCTTCGACCTTCTCGGTGACGTTATTGAAGTAGGTCATCTCGTTGTACATACCTACGAACCCACCTTCGGCACTGGTGCCATTGTCACCGGCAATATAGAAAATGAGAGTGTTATCCATTTCACCGATTTCTTTGATCGCGGAAGTGAGTCGGCCAATTTCGTAATCTGTTTGTTCAAGGAATCCACCGAATACTTCAGCCTGGCGGATGAATAGGCGCTGTTCGTCAGCTGATAAAGCGTCCCAGTCCTTTATGTCTTTTGGCTTTGGCGGCATTTTTGTGTTTGAAGGGATCAGCCCCATCTCTTTCTGACGGGTAACTGTTTTTTTCGCACGTCATCCCAACCCGCGTCGAATCTGCCCTTGTATTTTGCTATCCACTCCTTTGGCACATGGTGTGGTGCGTGAACTGCACCAGTAGCAAAGTACATGAAGAAGGGCTTGTCGGGTGTCATCGACTGTTGTGCTTTAACCCACCCGATCGCTTGGTTCGTCATATCGGTAGTGAAGTGATAATTCTCCATCTTCGGTGGTGTGACCTTGGTGACACCATCGTAAACTAGAGGAAACCACTGATCTGTTTCTCCACCGATGAAACCATAAAACTTATCAAAGCCCTGATGGGTTGGCCAACGGTCGAAGGGACCCGATACGCTAGTTTCCCATGCTGCCGTTTCATGCCATTTACCAAATGCTCCGGTACTGTAGCCGTTCAGACGGAGCATCTCGGCAAGGGGGGCAACGCTATTAGGGACCTGTCCAGTATTTCCTGGAAACCCTGTAGATGATTCCATTATGGAACCGGTGTTAGTAGTGTGATGGTTTCGCCCCGTTTTTAGAGCGTTTCTAGTTGGCGAACAGAGGGCTGTGGTGTGGAAATTATTATATAGAATCCCCTCAGAGGCTAAATTATCGAGCGTTGGAGTCTGGATAGGTCCTCCGAAAGTGCTCGGTCCACCGAAACCAATGTCATCGATTAAAATGATGACAACGTTGGGAGCCTTTGCGGGAGCTGTAACCTTAAATAAGGGAGGTGCATCTTTAACATTACGTACATCAAGTTCACTGAAGGTGGGGCGTTTTGGTGCTTGGATTGGTAGGGACGAGCGGTCGAGCTCTACTTGCTCGGAAGCGCTGCTAGCAACACTTGTTAGAAATGCCGCGACGAGAACGGCAGCTTTATGTATTGGAAATTTCATGAGGGTGGCGACTTGTTGAAGTTCTAGTAGTGTGTATATCTGTTAGAGTCAAGGCTGCTAGACTACTCAAAATACTGATATTTGTCTAGATGCATTACAAATAGAGGTTTTACTATTCTAGTGAGCACCACTTCAAAGTTTACGTGAAATAGAGTGAGTTTTGCAACTATTTGTATAGATTGGAGTTCTACCTCATTACCTATGAAGACCTTTTTCATCCTGCTATTTCTGCTTTCTCCTCTCTCAGCAGAGCCACTTCTTAGCAGTTGGTTTACTCAAGAGGCGGACAAGTATGCGCGCATTTATAGGGACTCTGATGATCTGAATTCTCAGAATGCGGTCACGACTTGGAGCCGTGGTGCGGGGATCCAGCAGGCTCCTGTTTATGCGGGGGTGTATGCTGTTTCTTACACTCCAGATTGGGTCTATATCCGGACCACAAATATGGCGAGTTACGTTATGGGACCTTGGTATACTGATGTTGCTCGCGAGACGCTTGCTCAGAATTATCCCGGAAATCAAAATGCGATCCACCGTTTTCCTAGATCCATCACTGACCCGACGACTATTGCTCAAAAGAGTTACACGAGGCTTGGAGTTACTGGTTATATGGTGAATGGCGTCACTATCTATGATGGACGTGATGGTGCTTTTTATGACAGCGCGACAGACGCAGAGCTGAGTGGAGGTCCTGCTGAGCAGGCATGGACGCGGGTGGCGTATCCTGTAGAGGGAGTTTCCTTTGATGTAGGACTAGCGCACCAAGGAGGTTCACTTCACCACTACCATGCCAATGCCCCAGGTCTCAGACACCAGCTGGGTGATAGTGTGGATTTTGACTCGAGCACAAATACCTATACAGAGAGCTTTAATGGGAAGCACTCACCCATCATTGGTTGGATGAATGACGGATTACCTCTTTATGGTCCCTACGGATATTCTCAACCGCTCGATCCAGACAGTGGTATTAGGAGAATGGTCACAGGCTTTCAGCTCCGTCCCTTAGCTGTGGGCGATGCTCGTGATACATGGCCCATTTGGGTTTCTCGCATTCATGACGGCAGGGCGAGCTTTACTTCTGGGCCTGATGTCGAAGCAACTACCGTAGGGACGGATGACTTTAGGACTGATTTCTTTCTCGGTCGCTACTACGAAGACTATGATTATAAAGGGGATCTTGGATTCACTCAGTATGATTCATTGACCTCAGTAGCTTTCGATGAGGCTGTGCATTTTGACTTAAATGAGTGTAATGTGCGCTACTGTGTGACACCAGAATTTCCAAATGGAACATGGGCCTACTTCACTTGCATTGATGAGAATGGTACGCCCTCTTTTCCGTATAATATAGGACGAACCTACTTTGGCGAAATAGTGGGAGGGGCGCCAACTGCAGTTCCTGCGGCAGGGGATAATAGTGGAGATGTCGTGAACCATTTTAAAACCGACTATCTGGATACGGTGGGGTTCGGGGTGAGTGATGTCGACGCAGCTGCCGAAGAGCTCACTCTGAGTTGGGATCCTGCTGATGGTGGGAACTACCGTCTCCAATACTCATCAGATCTTAGCTCATGGTCTGATGTAGACACTTTATCCTCCTCGGAAGATATCGTCACATCCTTCATTCCAAATGAGGATCAAGGGTTCTATAGAGTCGCGTTAGATTCCGTCGCTCCTTATGATGTGCCTGAGGGGCAAACTGAGTTGATTCAGTCTCACTATTCCTCGGTTTCGGTTACTCTCGATTCCGCTCCATCTGACCTAGACATTCTTCCATCCTTCGTTTCTTTGGATGGACAGATTGTTCAGGTCGTTTCTCGGCCATCAGAAAATGAAATCATCATCCGAGGGGATTTAAGTGCTCTCACCTTAGATTCTGCATATGAAATAAAAGCCGAGTTCCCTGGTTATTCGGGCGTTTATACTGGTAGCTATTTTAATCAAAAGAAGACCAAGAATGTAATGATCGTGATTGTCGATGACTGGGGAGTTGATTCCAGTCCGGTTGATAATCCAACAGCGCCAAATCTTCCACTGATGCCCTATCTCGAGAATATGGTTTCAACGGGACTCCATTTTAAAAATGCCTACGCTCTCCCTATGTGTGCTCCTACGCGACATACCATTTTGACTGGTCGTTCTGCTTTCCTAACAGGAGTGGGGGATGTAGGAGGAGTGAATATAGCGGATGAAGAATACACCTTACCAGAAGTCATTGCTGATGCTGGATTAGGGATTCAGTTAGCCAGCTTTGGCAAGTGGCACCTTGGTAATGACCTCCAAGGCCCAAGAGATGCGGGCTGGCCTTACTTCATTGGTACGGAGGGGAATATTCAAACCTCCTATTCAGATTATGAGCAACTCGATGTGTTCGGAGATGTGAGTGATAATACGGTGTATGCCACTACTGAGGTGACTCAAAATGCCATCGATTGGATTTCGGACAAGGATCAAGAGGCTGCGCCTTGGCTTTGCTGGGTTGCTTATCATGGGGTGCACTCACCCTTCGAGCAAGCGCCCGCTGTTGTCTCTGGGGAGTCTCGCCCCGCACGGTTTGATACGACGGCCACTGCACGCGAAGAATATGAATCCATGCTCTGGGCATTAGACGTGGAGCTGAACCGCCTTATTGCTTCATTGGATCTCACGGAGACCACAGTGATCATTATCGGGGATAACGGAACACCCGGGCCGATGATTGATTTCCCTTATACTTCAGATCACGCTAAGGGAACGCTCTACGACGGAGGGACACATGTGCCGCTCTATGTACTGGGCGCTGCGGTGGAAGCTCCTGGAATAGATGAATCCATGGTGATCTCGGCTGATCTCTTTTCAACAGCACTGGAGCTTCTTGGGATCAACCCCAGCAGCGCTGGAGTCTTACTCGATAGTAAAAGCCTAGTCCCTATCTTCGACGGTTCTGATGTCGAGGAGCGTGTCGCCATTGTCGAAGCCTTTAGTAACACCTTCGTAAACCCAGGCAGAGCTCTGCGCTATGAGGAGTACAAATTGTTTATCTTTGATGATCCCCTTATCGATACCGATACGGCTCGCGTTGAATTTTACGACCTCAGCGAGGATCCGAATGAGGAATCTAATCTTCTCGATTCTGGAGTGAATCCTTCAGGGCTAGACTCTACTGAGCAAGCAGCTTTTGATTTCCTCCTCGCTAAGAACTTTGAAAAAGGGGGAGCCTACAATTACACTGCAAATCCGATTACTGTATCGGTCGAGCTAGATTCCTCTGACTCCGATATCCCAGTCCGAACAAGAACGAACAATCTAGGTGCGGTGGTCGAAGTCAGTCCACGTGAGATCAATTTTATCCCTTCAGGTATGGTCACGCAGTTGGTAGCTACCTATGTGACTCGGCAGGACTCAGGGGGGAATCCCTCGCGCTATTGGGTGGAGTGCACTTTCGATCCACAACTTTATGGTCTCGAGTCAGGAACGGTCATGGATATCGACGTTATTTTCGCTGGTAATACTTTCCGCGCATTGACGCAATTTGTAGTGCCTTAGTCTGAAGAAGGAAGCGATGGATTGTAGAGCGAGCAAGGCTATGATCCATGTGAGAAATTACTTAACTCTTATTTCGGAGATGAGTCGATCAAGTCTCTAGGGGATACTTTGATTTCGTAGATGAGCTCGATCACTCCGTTCCCTAGATCTAGTTCCTCAGAGAGTACTCCGAAGCGATCAAGAAGAAGTCTCATCGCTGTGTTGTTGTCGAGCATGACGGCAAACCAACGGTGAATCCCGACCTTTGTCGCAGCAGCGGAAAGAGAACGCATAAGTTCGACGGCGGCACCGTTGCTCTGCCATAAATCTGCGGTGACGAAGGCGATCTCGGCGAGATCCTTTTGATGTTTGTCTCGAAAACAGCGCGCGACGGCGATGGGTTCTCGCTCCGTATCCTCCTCTAAACTAACAGCTAATCCATAGGCGATATGGTCGATGCCGTCCGGGGTGGTTAACTTGGTTAACTCGCTTTCGGAAAGTTTCGCTTTGTTGAAGAAAAAACGCCGATTACGGCTCTCCGGATCGAGCTCCTCTAGCGCAGTGGCAAGTGCATCTCTATCCGACGGAATGATGGGTCTCACTATCCCGGGAGTGCCGTCCAACAGGGTCACATGTCTCTCTGTTGTTGAGCTATGTCTGTAGTGCTGCATATTCATGTCAGACTAACGTAAAGTTCACTCACAGCGATAAAAGCGTCGTTGAACGCTTAATATTTCGATCATGTAGAAGAAATTTTAAATCTGTCTCGTCAGTTTTTATTTTTTACAACTAAGCGGCTACCATCTTCGGAAGTGTAAAAAAACGAATCAACACACCGACCAACACAAGAAACGCCACACTCGCAATTCCTATACCCCATATGGTAGTAAGCAATGACCCAGAGATATCTCCAGCCAACGCTTCAGGGTCAGCTTCACCTGTGTCCGAAAGCTCACCGAAAGCGCCCACCATTCCAAAAATCGTGCCAATCAATCCGAATAGCAGAGGGCTGATGATGGCTGCGATAGAAATCCAAATGGCTCGGAACCAAAACCTTCTTCTTTGCTTCACTTCATTAATGTCGATCACTCTATCAGGTGTTACTTTGGTAGTATGCATTTTTCTATTGGGGTTGTATTAACTATTCTTAAGGTATCGTATACTCTATGGGGTATAGCTATGACAATCCGTGACTCTAATTATATTAGCTGAACGTCAAAGTGAGGCGCGGCGTTCGCCCTTGATGGCTCCAAAAGCGGCAAAGCATGAATTCTTGTGTAAAATCTCAGTTTTCTGGAACCCAACCTTCTTTAATAATTCAAGCTGGAAGGTCACAGAACGTGGAGAATCTTCCAACTCAATGTATGTGAATACCTTTTCTTGATATTCCTTTCCTCCCAAGGTGATTAGATAGTCCGCATACCTCTGCCACATCAACGCGTGAACTTTTTCGTTCTCGTGTGTAACCAAGTCAGTAATCCAAATAGAACCACCTGGGCGTAGAAGTTTATAAATCTTACTGAAGGTCGATTCCCAATCTGGCTCTTCCCTCAGGTGGTGTAGCACCGCCGCTGCTAGAATGACGTCATATACTTCTTCTGGCAGGGGAAGCACTCTAATATCACCGTGAAATCTTCGGATGGCACCTGACGTCTCAGAAGAAATTCGCCCTTCTGCTCTTAGCAACATCGGCTCGCTGAGGTCGCAAATGTCGCAATCAAAATCACCTTAATACTCTCTCAGCCATTTGATTGTGTTATTTCCTGCGCCACATCCGATGTCTAAACATCGTTTTATAACGGGTGTGGCTGAGATTGCGGCTTGAGTGATAAGCTCCATGGCCAGCGGTGCATCAATCGTAGCAGCTTGGCCCGTCTCCATATTCGAGAAACGCTCAACGTCGTTGTCAAAGCGGATCCGGATATCTTCGTTCGTAGATTTATTTTTCAGGGACATTTTAATTTTTTGGGGGAACGTCAGAGTGCTGCCACCCGCTACTGGGTGCGCGCCTCCGATTCTGGTTTAGGTTTCTCCTTACCCTGCGGCTTCGACTCCAGGGCTGCAGCGGGTTGGTCAGCGCCGACTTGTTCTCCGTTGAGTAGTTTGGCTTCAAGGTCAAACATCTTCAAGGCTTCCTTATACTCTTCGTCGGTATCGAAGTCTATCGATCTAACGCGGCCAGCTGATGCGGCTCCGACTGCTACCGGATGAGATCCAGTCAAATCGAAAAGATGGTGTGTCCGCATCGCTCCTGTCCCAGAGAATTCCAGCGAGGCGACATAACCGATCCGTATAGAATCGCTCGAAACGAACAGTCCACTAAAGAGTTCAGGTTGAGCTACGAAAAATGGTGCGAACCATCCAGATTTTGGCGCGGTCTCCATGGCTAGCATCACACATTCAATGTCTCGACCGAACTTTCCGTCTATCGGGTAGTCAACCCGAAGCACAATTCGACCATCGACTCTAGCGATCTGCGAAATCGTAGGTGCGACTGTCCTGTCAATCCAAGTAAGCGCGTCCGGAGTGGGGTCGAAATATCGATCATCGACATACGGCTGCTTTAAATTCAGGTAGTGACGGTGAAACTCAATGGGAACACCCGTCTTCCAGTTTGGTCCCTTGCCCCACGAAAAGAGAAAACAGCTTCGGGGCTCAGCCCTCCGGATAAGCTCATCGGCAGCGAACGCGGGTGTAGCGAGAATCGTAATTAGTACAAGGAGTCGTGCGAGCATTTTTTTCGGTGAACGTAGAGGTGAAGCGCTGCGTTAGCTGTTGCCTCCGCTGCCTTGTTATGCGATTTCCACAAGAAATTATGAGCTAGTTCACTTTCGTTGGGGTTGGCAGTTTGTATTGATCCAGTTTTTCCAGCTTTGGCTCATACACTCGCATAAGAAAGTTCCAGCCATCCTCTATGGGAAGATTGTTCTTCACCTCTCCGCCAGAGTTGGCGCACTCGCCAAAGTGCACGTCAAAGGTGCCGTCTTCGTTAAACTTGATATTGTATTCGTTCAGGATGGCTCTCTCGCTAAACATCCAGCCGTCGGCGTTATACATCGTGATGGAGAAGAAGCCTCCCTCGTTAAACGGAGGAACCTTGTAAGTGGCCTTATAGCAGCCTTGGCCATCCTCCTGTCCATAAGAGAGGTAACGCGCATTGGCGTCCGGCAACAGCCCCCATCCGGCGGCAGTCCCCAGCAGGTGCATGTGCTCATCAACGGTTCCACGCGCTCCCTGCATATTGTTCAACGAACCAAACTCAGCTGCCTCGGCGGCAAGCTTGTCACGAAGCGCAACGAGCTGCTCCATATCATAATTAGGCATCACGTGAGCTTTGGTCGCTTTGGAGGAAATCTTCGTAGCCTCTTGCAGGGCTTTGACCTTTTCCTTGTCTGCCGGATCATTCATATTGATGCGGGTACGCAGGGCGACGAGCACAAAGTCAGTGTCGGCCTTGATTTCGTGTGTCCCAGGGGTCTTAAAAACCTGATCAATGTAATGATCGTTCTGCACAACCATCGCAGACATGTAGCGGCCGTTGGTCTCGGGCAGTGTGATGCTTGCTCCCTCTGAAACGTTGAGGACGGCTCCACTGTAGACCGTATCCTGATTCATCCGAACAACGGTTTGGTTTTCCAGATCGAACTCTTCCACTGGGAAGTGGAAAAACTTACCGGTTCCCGCCAGTTTGGTGATGTTGTGAAAAGCCAGATCAGATTCAGCTATCTTGTAATTCTCAAGTGTGACCGGTACGATCTCGCTTTTAGCGTCTGCCGAGACGTCGTTTTCAGCGGCTTCTGATACTTGTTTCGAGGCTGAATTACACCCGGAAATTGTTAGTAATAGTGTAGGTAGTAGATAAATGGCTGTTTTCATGAGTTTTGGTATTTTGTTAGGTCTAACGTCAACGTGTGGCGACGGCGTTAGCTGTTGCCTTCACCGTCTTGTTCTGCATTTTTGTGCTTTTCGATACGTTCAGAGAATGCGACCCCAAAAGCTTTGCACATCTTCATAATGGATAGGTGTGGTTCTTCATTAATTCTAGTTCCCATATCTTTCATAGCTTTCCCGAAATCTGCTTGTGTCTTATAGTTAGCGGTAAAATGGTAATCCATAAGATCAGGGAATGCTGCTTTATTAGTGAATCTGAATAATTGGTAATGTTCTAAAAAATTATTGTTCATTTCATGGTCAGCGAAACGCTCAATAATATCAGACACTTCTTCATGACTGAGGTTTTCTTTTGGAGTGAAATAGACGTGGTAGGTGAACATTATACTTTTAGAAATTGAGGAAGGGATCAGACGATCAGCTTATATAGTTCAACCGTCCAGTTACTTTTTAAGGTTATAAGGGCGGGTTATCTGCGGCGACCGGTTCAGCTTTTAGCCTAAAGGCTGTAACTATACGCATAGTATTCTGTGTCCTTAACGAAACCGATCTTATCGTATAAACCCTGAGCTGTAATGTTGGTTTTGGCTGTTCCAAGGTCTACACGAACCGCTCCTAGCTCTCTGGCGAGTTCAAAAGTGCGTTCGATTAACCTCTGGCCGATTCCCTTTTTTCTCTTTGCTTCACTGACGTATAGATCGTTCAGCACGATAACCTTGCCTAGAGCTGTAGATGAAAACGAATAATAGTTTAATGCAAAACCTATAGGCAGATCATCTTCGTCATACGCAATGAACACAGACGCTTCGTTCTTTTCGATTCTATCTCGTAAATACGCTTCATACTTTTGGGGATTTGATTCCTTTTCGTAGAAGACCATGTATTGGTCAAAAAGTGGGACTAGCTGAGATAGGTTCTCGATTCGTATTTGTTGGATCATAATTTAGAAGAACGTCATAACACAGACGAACGCAGATGGGAACCGAACGTCAATAACATGGGTTAATGGCTAATAATCGTAAAGCTTACTGAGCTGGCGGCGTGGTCTGGGATTGTCCTGCGACGAATGGTTCTACCTACTTTAATTTATTAGCTTGTGATACGTGAGTAGACAAGATGTCATTCAGAACTGCAGAATTACGAGTGATTTTTTGTGCTATCTTTTGCTCCAAAAATAAGTCCACCAACAACCATCATAATCCCTGAAATCAAACAGGTGAGGCTGGTGTAGTCAGGGAAATCCGATTTTAGGTTCACGGTTTTATTTAAGGCTATCATGGTGTCACTCACTTGTTTCATCATGATTGCATTATGTATATATGGAGCCGCGATGAGAGCTGATCCACAGATTATCGTGGTTACTATTATTATTGGTTTCACTGATTTATTATTTTACAGAACATTATAGGTTGGCCAGAGCGAAGCGAACCAGCGGCGTTATTTGTGCTTGGCATCACCGGCTTTTTCGATCGAGATAGATGGTAGCGCGACTGCTTCCCTTCGCGACTCACGAGGCAACTTCCTCATACCAAATTGAGATCATCCAAAGGGAGTTATTGAGTGATCCGCCGCTTGCGCTTTGCTCGATGCGAATCACCTCGATCCCAGGCTGTTCTTTGAGCCATGCATTGATCTCATCTTCAAAAAGCTGCTGGTTGGGTTGTTTCCCATCCTCGGTCTTCGTCTGTTTCATCGGCTCATTACTGCTGAATATCTTTACTTTCATAGGCATTTCGATGTTGTGATCTCTATGTTAGAAAATCCCACTCGATCAGTCAGTTACAAATCCGCCTTGATGTTGGAATCGAATATGTGCGAGTGCACCGACGTTTCACGGACGAACGTCGAAGTCATCCTAAGCCTGACCGACGATGCGCTCCGACTTCTGGGCTGATGGTTGAATGGTCATGACGGTTTGAACTCTCAGCGGGTCAGGCGTTAGGATCGACGCTTTGTTCGGCTATTGAGCGATTTGTGGTGAGTTTCGCTAGTAGCACTATCACAATCAAAGCCGCACATGCACCAACCCCAATCAAAAGAGGCTTCATTTGCGTTGGGAAAAGGAGAAAGAATCCCTGGCCCTTGATGAGAGCTGAATAGCTGGATACGCAAAAAGGGAATATGTAGAGGCGAATCACCACCCATTTGTCGCGAGTCTGACCTCTTTGTGAGGCTGCAATATTTAGGGCAATCCCAATTAATACTGCGATACCAACTGAAGACAGCCATAGATTCAGTGCGGGATCAAAGTATTGGAAAACGATCGCAAAATACCAACAGAGGTAGCACCACAAGGTAATCTTTGGAGCTTCAAGCTCAGCTAGGTAACGTTTCATTTTCTGTGAGCCGAACAATTGATTAGTTTGACGATGGGAATATGCTCAAAATATTTATGTCAGTCTAGATGAAAGATAATTAGCGAGAAATGCACGATGGGAAATTAAGCTAGATGTTAGTATGTATTTAGGGTGGCTAAATAGGGGGGGCTTGAGGGCGGATTTTTTTCGTAAGATAGAGAGCTTAGGCTTATCTCGTGTAACGGAGAAAGCGTATGTTCTTTGGTGCGATAATTCTGTTAGTTTTCACGAGTATAAAGGACACATCGCTGTAGGCCTCTGCTAATTTAGAAATGAAAAAGCCCCGCTCTGGAGTGAGCGAGGCTTTGAATGAAATTTAGAGAAGGCTCGAGCGGGTGCTCGGCTTTGTTGGCTTAAGAAGCTGAATTCTCGAGGATGCCGAAGAAGCTGTCTGCTTCTAGGGCTGCGCCACCGACGAGTGCACCGTCGATGTCTGCTTGGCCGAGGAGTTCACCAGCATTGCCAGGCTTTACGGAGCCGCCGTACTGGATCTGTACTGCGTCTGCAGTGGTTTGGTCGTAGAGGTCAGCGATGACGGAACGAACGAACTTCTGTGTGTCCTGTGCTTGCTCTGCTGATGCTGTGACACCTGTGCCGATTGCCCAAACTGGCTCGTAAGCGACAACGACGTCTTCGAGTGAAGCGATGTCCTTGAGGCCTTCAGTGATCTGAGTGCGGAGAACGGACTCGAGCTTGCCGCCTTCGCGCTCCTCGAGAGTTTCACCGATACAGAAGATCGGCTTGAGGCCTTCAGCGAGGATCTTCTTGTTCTTCGCGTTGATGACGGCATCGCTTTCACCGTAGATAGAACGACGCTCGGAGTGACCAGTAATGATGTACTGAACGCCAACTTCCTTGAGCATCGCTGTGCTGATTTCGCCAGTGAATGCACCGGACTCTTGCTCAGAACAGTTCTGCGCAGCGACTGCGATGCGGCTGTTTCCAGCGAGCTTAGCTACTACGGATGGAATAGTGACGAATGGAGCTGCGATGACGATTTCAGCAGAGCCTGTGAATGCTTCTACTTTAGGAACGAAGGCGTCGAGAAATGCTGCTGCTTCAGCTGGGCCTTTGTTGAGCTTCCAGTTAGCTGCAACGATAAGATTACGTGACATGATATTAGTTAGTATGTGTTAGATTAAAATTATTTGTCTGTGAGAGCTGCTACACCAGGAAGGGTCTTGCCTTCGAGAAGCTCAAGTGATGCTCCGCCACCAGTGGAGAGGAAGCTAAAGTCGGCTGGGTTAGCGAACTTGTTCGCCGCAGTGACTGAGTCGCCACCACCAACGATGGTGAGAGCGTCTGACTTGGCTACTGCTGCAGTAAGCGCCTTAGTGCCGGCTGCGAAGTTGTCCATTTCGAACACGCCCATTGGGCCGTTCCAAAGGATGGTGCCAGCACGGGAAACGACTTCTTCGAACTGTGGGATAGCGACATCGCCGATGTCGATACCTTCCCAGCCATCTTCTATGCCACCGCCGTCTGCGTATGGAGCAGTCACTTTTGTTTCAGCTGTTGGGCTGAATTCTTGGGTGATGCGCGTGTCAGCAGGAAGGTGGAATTTTATTCCCTTTGCTTCCGCTTGTTCGAGGATTTCTTTAGCGAGTTCTACGAAGTCAGGCTCAACGAGTGAGTCGCCAACCTTGTAGCCCTGAGCGAGACGGAATGTGTATGCCATGGCGCCGCCGATGATGAACTCGTCAGCCTTGTCCATCATGGACTTGATGACTTGAATCTTATCGGAAACTTTAGCGCCACCCATGATTGCGAGGAATGGTTTCGCTGGGCTTTCGAGTTTTACCTGAAGGAACTCGAGTTCTTTTTCGATGAGGAAACCAGAGGCGGATTTCTCGACGAAGTGTGTGACTCCTTCGGTGGAGGCGTGCGCACGGTGTGCTGTGCCGAATGCGTCGTTTACGAAGATCTCAGCATTTCCTGCGAGTGCTTTTGCGAACTCAGCGTCATTTGCTGTCTCGCGGTTATCGAAGCGTGTGTTCTCAAGAACCATGGCGTGGCCAGCTTCGAGAGTGGAGCGAAGAGTGGCTGCGTGCTCACCGACTGTGTCGTCAGCAAATGCAACAGGTGCTCCGAGGTGCTCTGAAAGGCGCTTGGCTACTGGACGAAGTGAGTACTTTTCCTGTGGCTCACCCTTCGGGCGGCCGAGGTGGGAACAGAGAACGAGCTTTGCGCCGCCTTCGAGGAGGTGCTTGATGGATGGAAGCGCGCCGAGGATACGCGTATCGTCAGTGATCTGAAGTTCGTCGTTGAGTGGGACATTGAAGTCCACACGCATGAGGACTTCTTTGCCCTGCACGTCGATGTCGCGGATGGTTAGTTTGGACATAGTTAGAAAATTTATCGGTTAGGAATAGTGGTGAAGTAAAGAAAACAGGGGAGACCTGTTAGAGCCTCCCCTGTTGGAAATGATTTCCATCAAGAATGATAGACTAGAGACCTGTAGCGAGAAGTGCTAAGCCTTCTGCTGCACGGTTGGAGTAACCCCACTCGTTGTCGTACCATGAAGCCATCTTGACCATTGTGCCATCAACGATGGTACAACCTGAGTCGTAGATTGAGCTGTGTGGGTCAGAAACGATGTCCTGAAGAACGATTGGTTCGTCAGTGTAAGCGAGAATGCCTTTCATTGGGCCTTCTGCTGCTGCTTTGAATGCTGCGTTTACTTCTTCAAGTGTCACTTCACGCTCGAGAGTACAAACGAAGTCAGTGATAGAACCTGTAGGAGTTGGTACGCGGTAGGAGTTACCGTTGAGCTTACCAGCGAGTTCAGGAATTACTTTGCCGATTGCTTTAGCAGCACCGGTAGAAGTAGGAATGATGTTCACTGCTGCTGCACGTGAGCGACGAAGGTCACTGTGTGGAAGGTCAAGGATGCGCTGGTCGTTTGTGTAGGAGTGGATGGTAGCCATCATTCCTTGTACGAGACCGAATGAATCGTTGAGAACCTTCACCATTGGTGCAAGGCAGTTAGTGGTGCATGACGCGTTAGAAACAATGTGGTGAGTTGCTGCGTCATATTTGTCATCGTTGATTCCGATACACATCATGAGATCTGGATCTGGAGCTGGTGCGGAGATAAGAACTTTCTTAGCGCCTGCGTCGATGTGCTTCTGTGAACCTGCTTGTGAAGCGAAGAATCCTGTGGACTCGAGCACTACGTCTACAGAAAGTTCTTTCCATGGAAGTTCTGCTGGGTCGCGCTGAGCGAGAGCTACGATCTTATGACCGTTAACGATGATGTGTTTCTCGTCGAAAGAAACTTCTGCATCGAGCTTGCCCTGTGAAGAGTCGTACTTAAGAAGGTGAGCAAGTGTCTTGTTGTCAGTGAGGTCGTTGATAGCGACTACTTTTTCAAGTTCACCTTTCTCTATTAGAGAGCGAAGGACGTTACGTCCGATGCGTCCGAAACCGTTGATTGCGTAATTGGCCATAATTGTATTATGAGTTGAAATCTGAAATTTCACCTCGGCTGAGGTGCTATTTTGTTCAGTTGCACTAGGTGCGCGCGGATTATGGAGGAGAAATATGATCCGTCAATACTAGCCTTGGTGAAAGGTCGGCGTCCTGTGAATGAATAGATTTCACAGTAGCTCAGAAGTTAATCAGTCCTATGTTTTAGAGCTGCGTAGGGTGAGTATCACAAGCTCTGGAGGGCAGGCAAATCGAACGCGGAGACCGGATGTTCCTATGCCGCGTGAAACGAAAAGCTGGGAGCTGTCCTTTGCAAAATGGCCATAGACATACTTTTCGCCGTAGCGCACCTTGACGGGTGCGTAGCCGATGAAGGGAACACGGCATTGGCCGCCGTGAGTGTGACCAGAAAGCTGGAGGTCTATTCTTCTGACGGCTCGCATATCATCAAAATAGTCTGGCTCGTGGACCAGAGCTAGAACGGTGGCGTCTTTATGAATGCCCTTGAGTGTTTGTTGGGCATCTGGGTATCCATCCCAGACGTAGTCGGTGCCTGCAATGACGAGCGAGGAGTTTCCTATCTCGAGCTTGGTGTTCTGATTGATCAAAAAGGGGATGCCTGCGTTTTCGAAGCGGCGTTTGTAGAAGGTTCTCGGTGCGCTCCATCCATCATGGTTTCCCAAAGTAGCAAAAATTCCATGCTGCGCTTTGAGCTGCTTAAAATAATCTAATAAGGGATAGAGTACTTCACTTTCGTCTGTGACGTAGTCACCAGTGAGCGCGATGAGGTCAACATTTTCTGCGTTCACCGCAGTGATGGTATCTTCAACGAGCTTGTCATCAGTCCCGGGCTTGAAGTGGAAATCAGTAAGCTGAGCGATAGTGAATCCGTCGAGCGCAGGCGGTAATGACTTGAGCCAGATGTCTCGGCGAGTGATGCTGAGGGTTTTTGGTTCAATGATGAATGCATTTGCGCACGCTGCGATAGGCGCGGCGGCGAGAAGAAGTTTGAGAGATTTCCTACGTGTGAACATTACAGCTAGTATTCATGCTAAAGTGAAGAGGTTGTGAAGCCAATGTGAAAAAGAGCGCTTGAAGTAGAAGCTAGGTCAGCCTCTCAGAAAAGTATTGAGAGATTTCACTGTGCCATGTTCTATGCAGGTATGAGCAGCGAACGACTTTCTATTCCGCAATACGCAATGGCTTTGGCGCATGTCGCGAGTTTACGCAGTGAAGACCCTTTTCGTAAGGTGGGTGCCGCGGCTCTCGATTTTGATAATCGGGTAATAGGAACTGCTTATAATGGTTTGGCTCCAGGTTTCGATGCTCCTAGTGGTTTCTGGGATGACCGTGAAGGTCGCCAGAAATTCATGCTTCATGCTGAGGTGAACTTGTGCAGTCTTTTTAAAAGAGGGGAAGCGAAGGTGATCGCGACGACGACTATGCCCTGTACCGCATGTATGCAAACCTTGTGCGCTTATGGGGTGAAAGAGATTTACTATCGTGATGTCTACAAGAAGTCAGATGCACCCGAAATAGCGAAGGTTTACGGTATTATATTAGAGCAAGTCTCAGAATACCCCTTGCAGCCATAGGTGTAATAACGTAACTGGTAGGGATCTCTACTTGCATTCCCCGGTGCATATGGAAACTATGGGCTCGAAGCGATGGATGCAATTCAGATAGATGGGGTAAAGAAAAGCTATAGCAAAGGTGCTGTAGTGTTAGATAATGTGAACCTCCATGTAGGGGAGGGTGAGTTGTTCTTTTTGTTAGGCTCAAGCGGATGTGGCAAAACAACGCTATTAAGGACTATTGCAGGTTTAGAAGAGCCCGATGACGGCACGATTTATTTTGGTGATCGAGATGTGACGCAAGTGCCGACGCATAAGCGCGAAGCCGCGATGGTGTTTCAGTCATACGCATTATGGCCGCATATGTCAGTGGGTGATAATGTGGCATTCGGTCTTGAGGAACGCGGTGTAGATGGTGACGAACTGGTAGATCGCACAGTAGAAGCACTGAAAGGTGTGCATCTGGAAGGATTCGAGGACCGACGTGTGGATTCTCTCTCAGGAGGACAACAGCAACGTGTCGCACTAGCGAGAGCATTAGTAGTTCGACCAAAGTGCCTTTTGTTAGATGAACCGCTTTCTAATCTAGACGCCCAATTACGCTTAGAAATGCGCACGGAGATTCGCCGCATTGTGAAAGAGTTCGGGCTAACTGCTGTTTATGTAACTCACGATCAAGAGGAGGCTCTTTCTGTGGCTGATAAGATCGCTATCATGCGCGACGGGCATATTGCTCAAGTGGGCACTCCAGAAGAAATTTATAGAGCTCCGCGCAGTAAGCATGTGGCTCAGTTCATGGGAGAAGTAAACTTTCTCAGTGGTAAGGTGGACTGGATTGTTCGCGATGATGCTGTTGGCTATGTGGTGCGTGTCGTTTCCCGTGCGGGTGAGATTTTCCAAGGCTTCGTGACTGAACCTGGTTGGAAGCCAGAGGTTGATGATCACGTGGCTATTGCAATACGCCCAGAGGCCTTACGTTTTGATGAAAGTGGGGATATGATTAATCAGATCCATGGGGAAGTGGTGGAGCGTGTCTATCAAGGGGCTACTATCCAGTATCTGGTGCAGAGTGATGATGGGCACTATTTGCAGGTTTCCGAGCTTAACCCACGCACACTGCGTGAGCCTAATGAGCGCATCGCGTTGACTGCTCGACAGCAAGATGTAGTGATGTTGAAGCCATAGTAGGAGATGAAAAAGTACTGGAATAAACGTCTTTGGGTGGTGGGATTGTTACTGATAGTGGCGATATCCCCATTGCTGTTACAGCGCCCAGAAGCTATCAGTCGTTCTAAAGCGGATGAAGTGTTAGTGGTTATCACCCCTCATAACGAGACTATCCGAGGTGAGTTCGCACGTGCGTTCGATAGCTATTGGCAAGAGAAGACGGGTAAGAATGTTTATATCGACTGGCGGACACCGGGAGGTGCTTCAGAGATTCGGATGGTGATAGACCGCAAGTTTGATGCCGCTGCTGAAGGTGAAGGTGTTGGGCTTGATGTGTTTTGGGGTGGTGGCGATTTCATTTTTGAGAAAATGGCGCAAGCGGGTCGGTTTGAAGAGTTAGAGGTTTTTCAGAAGCAGCCAACATGGTTCGAGGGTGAGCAGGGGATTCCGCAGAACTATACTGGACAGACATTTTATGATGATGAGAAATATTGGGTAGGTGTGTGCCTAGCGCAGTTTGGGATTTGTTACAATGTGGACGGCCTACAGCGTATCGGCGTGGAGCCGCCTAAGAGCTGGGATGACCTAGCTGATCCGAAATATTTTGGTGAGATAGCTCTAGCTGACCCGGTAAAGAGTGGTTCAGTAGCTCGAGCTTTTGAAATGTTAGTGCAGCAGAAAATTCAATTGGCACTGGCGAACACGAGCAAAGCTCCAGGGGAAGATGAGAGCATGCGGAGGCTCAGGGCAATACGTACTGGTTGGGCTCAGGGCTTAAACCTTATCCAGAGAATTTCTGCCAATGCGCGTTACTTTACGAATTCGGCTACAAAAATCCCACACGATGTATCGCAAGGCGATGCAGTGGCTGGAATGTGCATCGATTTCTATGGGAGAGCTTACAATGAGAAATTGAAAAAAGCGGATGGGAGTTCGCGGCTGCAATGGGTAGCGCCAGAAGGCGGGACTTCGATAGGAGTCGATCCGGTAGCGGTTTTCCGTGGAGCTCCTAACAGAGCACTTGCCCAAGGCTTTGTTGAGTTTTTATTAACAGAGGAGGGGCAGGTTCTGTGGAATAAAAAAGTGGGGACTCCGGGGGGACCAGAGCGCCGGACCTTGAGAAGATTACCAGTGCGACCATCTGTGTATACCGAGGGAAATATGCGAGATTTTGAGGATCAGATAAATCTATACGCTCAGACAACTCTCTTTGAGTACCAAGGTGAGATTACCGGCCCTGTTTTTGATTCGTTACGGATCATCATCAAGAGTATATGTATTGACGCTCACGCAGAGCTGCAAGCTGCTTGGGTTTCTCTTGCAGAGAATAATTTCCCTGAGAGGGCTGTGGAGCATTTTAATGATGTTTCCTACGCTTCCTACGATAAGGCTCGAGGTGAAATCCAGGGGCAGCTGCGCTCCGAGTCTAAGCTAGAAGTGGTGGAGATGTTGAAACGTATGACTGGTGTTTTTCGAAGATTGTATAATGAAACTAGGGATTTAGAGGGGGGAGTGAGTAATGAAAAATAGTCGTGCAGCTCTGATTACATTGGGCGTAGTTTTATTCTTTGGGGTCTTCTTTTTGATTCCTGTAGGTGATGTCTTGACGCAGGCATTTCTGGATGAAAACGGGAAATTCTCCATCGACTACATATGGGCGGTGTTTTCTAACCCAATATACCTAGAAGGTCTATGGAATGCGTTCGCGCTCGGTGTGGTGAGTACCGTTATTACCTTCTTGGTCGCGCTACCATTGGCATTAGCTTCTTACCGTTGGGCCTTTCCTGGGAAGAAATGGCTGAGTATTCTGGTGCTAGCACCGCTAGTTCTCCCTCCTTTTGTCGGAGCTGTAGGGGTTCGGCAAATTCTAGGGGTGGAGGGTGCTCTCAATGCCTTATTAATCGATCTAGGCATGATGTCTGCGGCGCAGCCGTTTGATTGGTTAGGCGAGTGGAAATTCTTAGGTGTGGTAATGATGAATGCTCTGCATTTGTACCCGATCCTCTATATTAACATTCTCGCTGCTCTGGGGAATCTGGATCCAGCAATGGAGCAAGCGGCTCAAAATCTGGGAGCTTCACCCTGGAAGAGGTTTAAGCGGATTACTCTGCCGCTGTGCATGCCAGGTATTTTCGCAGGAGCAGCGATTGTCTTTATATGGGCATTCACGGAACTGGGAGTCCCGCTGGTGTTTGATTATAACCGTGTGGCTCCAGTGCAGATTTTTGATGGAATAATGGAGTTAGGGAATAATCCAATCCCCTATGCGTTGGTCGCGATAATGCTTACTATTTCACTGGTTGTTTTTTCCTTTTCTAAGCTCTTACTCGGTCGTAATAAACTTACGAATGCTACCAAACCTAAGGGTAGTGTCACTGAGAAGAAGTTAGATGGGCTTAAGGGATGGGGTGTTTCCTTTGGGTTTTTGGCAGTTTTCTCGATCGCCTGCATTCCTCATTTTGGAGTGCTCTTTTTATCAGTATCAACTGATTGGTACGGCACTATATTGCCGGAATCCTTAACCTTAGCTCACTATGGTGAGGGGTTGAGTCATCCATTGGTGGTGGGATCTATAAAAAATAGCCTGTTGTACGCTTCAGGTGCGACTTTGTTAGATGTTGTGCTGGGAGTTGGTATTGCCTGGGTTGTGGTGCGGAGTAAACTGTGGGGCCGCAGTATTTTGGATGCGCTAATGATGTTGCCTTTAGCCGTGCCTGGCTTGGTCTTGGCTTTTGGCTACCTTTCGCTGAGTGAGAGTGGTGGCATATTTAGCTTTTTAGTGGGGCCAAATGGGAATCCAGCGATATTACTGATAGTAGCCTATGGCGTGAGGCGTCTGCCATTTGTGGTGCGTGCTGCAGTGTCAGGCTTGGAGCAAAGTAATGTGCAGCTAGAGGAGGCCGCGCTCACTGTGGGTGCTTCTCCTGCCCGAGCATTCTGGCGTATTGGGCTACCGCTCATTGGGTCAAGCTTGATCGCGGGGGCTATTTTGGCCTTTGCTTTCGCAATGCTTGAGGTCTCAGATAGTTTGATTCTCGCACAGCAAGCCGAACACTACCCAGTAACAAAAGCGATTTATGCATTGTTGAGTACCTTGGGTGATGGTCATGAAATTGCTTCAGCGCTCGGAGTCTGGGCAATGATTTTCCTTGGCGTGGCAATCGCAGGCGCGTTTGTCTTGGTCGGTCGCAGAGGCGGAAACCTCTTTAGATTCTAACGCTAACTGGCTTGTTGAGGGGATTTGCAGATTGATGGCTTGATTTCCGTTGGATACGGGCTATGGATTTTCGCCGTAATGAAATCTTTTATTTTAAGCGTAAGCGTAGTCGCTGTTTTCGTGGGGCTTTCCTCCTGTGAGAAGCACGACTGGGACAAAACCAAGCAACTCTATGAATCACATGATGACCATGGTCATAGTGATAATGCTGATCATGGCCACGAAGGTCATGACCATAAGCAAGAGGAGACCGCTACTCATTAAATTCTCCTCTCGGAGGACCTTTTTATGACTAAGCGCCCTCCAGCCTGGATGCTTCCAAACCTGTTGAGCCTCGACGCTCCTCTGGTAGCGCTAGTCTGGATGTGGATGCTGGCTCGTGCAATGCGAGTTCAGTATGTAGAGTCATCTTCCTATGCCGTTCTTGCTGGTGCAGTCTGGTGTGTGTACGTTTTAGATAGGATCCGCGATGTTAAACGCGGAAAGCACCCCTTAGAGGGTGAGATGCCGTGGAGGCATCGTTTTCATTGGCAGAGCCGTTGGGTGCTACTGTCCTTGGTTGCTTTGGTTGTGGCCTATTGTGGCTACGCCTCACTGTTTATCCTCTCAATGGATTTGTTGACCATTGGCATTGTTGGCGGCTTTCTTGTCGCAATTTATTGCTTGGTCTCAGTCTTTGATAAGGGAGATGTAGCATATTGGAAAAATTTTGTAGCTGGCATGACATTTGCGTTTGGTGTGGCTGCTCCGATTGCCGTAGCTTCTCAACCACTGCCAATCGTCATTTCAGACGTGATAGAGCCATTTTATAGAGCTGCTGGAAATGGGGGCTATGTGACTGCTTTTTTTGACTCTTTAACGCAATTCATTGGGATGGTGCTTACCAGCCTCCATCAAGTCTTGTTGTCCGTGCACGTGCTTTTGTTCGCTTTGCTTTGCGTGATGAATATAAACGCAATCGACTTATGGGAGCGCTCGAGGCGTTCTGACGATGTGCTGGTGAAGCAAGAGAGTGAATTGTCTTTGGCTGTGGGCTTAATGACTCTCATTGTTGGGAGTGTCCTAGCCGCTGCTTTTTGGGTAGATGATTATAGTGCTCCTCTGTGTTATGCAGTAATGGTTTCAGGAGCTTTATTGCAATTCATCAATCGTAAGCGCTCGCGTTTTTCCTTGGATGCATTGCGGGTGTTGGCTGATTTGGCGCTGATTATTCCTGCTCCATTGCTGTTGTGGCTGGCATAGATTATTCAAAATCTGCTAGATTTTATTGCGCATTGGAGCGTCTTATTTTTGGTAGGAAATTAGAGTGCGTTCGAGCTTGGTGTTTAGGTCATGTTTGCTTGCAGCCTAATGCAAAGGTGCTTCTGGTCGGTGGAGGTGATGGGAGGTTTTTAGAGGGAATGTTAGGGCGCCTCGGAGATGTTGATATCGACTATGTAGAGCCTAGTGGGGCTATGCTCGTTTTAGCAAAGAAGAGGGTGTCTAGTGACTCTCGTGTGAGTTGGTGTCAGAGTTCTATCGAAGACTGGAGGGGAGGTGCATATGATCTCATTGTAGCTCATTTTGTTCTAGATGCATTCGAGCCGAGTTCCCGGAGTCGAGTCATAGAAGCGCTTGTTGGAAAAGTGGTGGCTAAGGGGGAGATCGTGGTAAGCGACTTTAGTAGGCCTGTGGATAGAGTCTCTCAAGTACTTATGTGGCTTATGCAGTGGTTCTTTTACGTGTTAGTAAAACATCCGATGTGGGAAGTTAGAAAGGATGACACACCTTTTTTTGAGAATGGAGCGGAGCTAAGCTGCGAAGAATCATGGAATAAGGGGTGGATCTATTCCCAGATTTGGAAGATCTAGTAACTCGCTATTGCAATGCGCTTAAAATCTGATGAGCTTAACGCCCTAAATTCAATTTACACATGACTCTGAACAGCCAACACCCCACGTATGTTATTGGACACCTTAATCCAGATACTGATGCAATTTGTGCAGCTATCGGCCAAGCTGAATATCTTAGGAAAGCAGAAAGCGTAGATGCTGTAGCGATCCGCTGTGGAGATGTTCCGTCACGTGTGGCATGGGTGTTAGAGCAAGCTGGTATGGAGGCTCCTGAATTGGTGACTGATGTCCGTACCACTGCTGAACTGATTTGTGATAAGGACTATGTTTCTGTTTCTGAGGATGACACGTTCTTCTCAGTGTATTTGGCAATGCAGAAGTCTGAAGTAAAGTCGATCCCAGTGGTGAGCTCGAATGGTGAGATTCGTGGAATTTTACGATTTACTGATTTGATGCAGCTTCTCATGCCTGTTGCGATCGAAACTCGCGCTGGTGTGAAGTCCGTTAATGCTTCGTTACAGCGGATCATGGAAACTTTACGAGGCCAATCAGTGGCTGGTGACTTGAGTGCTGAGGAAGAGGAACTTGTTATGTTTGTCGGTGCCTCTAGTCCAAATTCAGTCATCGAAAGCATTGAAGCCTCAGAGAAAAAGGGCTTGGCAAATAAGCAGGTTGTCATCTGTGGGGACAGAGAGGATATTCATGCTGCGGCTATCCGCAGTGGAGTTCGTGTCCTTATTGTAACAGGTGGTTTCGGTGTTTCTGATTCTTTAGTAGCAGCTGCGAAGGAGAAAGGTGTCGCAGTGATTTGTTCAAAGTACGACACAGCAACAACAGTGCAGCTCGTTCGTTGTTCACGTTCGGTCAAGAATGCACTAGGTGATGACTTTCTTTGTGTGAATGCAGATGATGCAGTTTCTGATATGCGCAAGCGTCTTAGCGCTGCTCCGCAAGATCTGTTCCCTGTTATCGTTAAAGGTTCTCGTAAACTTGTGGGAGTATTCCGCAAATCGGCATTAGTCGACCCGCCTTCTACAAAGTTGGTGTTGGTGGATCACAATGAATTCGCTCAAGCTGTTAAAGGTATAGAAGAAGCTAACATAGTTGAGGTGATCGATCACCATAGACTAGGTGGAGACATCATGTCGCGTGAGCCGATCCGCTTTCTAAACGAGCCAGTGGGATCATCTTGTACTTTGGTGGCACGCAAGTTTCAGCAGCTTGGAACTGAATTGTCTAAGGGGGTAGCGATGTGCCTATGTGCGGGTTTGATTTCCGATACGCTGAATCTTACTTCTCCAACGACCACTGACTTAGATCGCCAAATCTTGGCCTGGTTGAGTGATATTGCAGGTATTGATGCGACTCAGTTTACACATGACTTTTTTGCTTCTGGCTCCCTCCTACTTAAAGGTAGTGTTGTAGAGCTGATCGGAACTGATCGCAAAGAGTTCAAAGAAGGTGGCAAATTTGTAAGTATTTCTCAGGTGGAAGAAATGGATCTCGCTACTTTTGATGATCGTGCGCTTGAAATTAAAGAAGGTCTTCAAGAACTTTTGGAGCAAAAAGGTTTCGATCTAGCTCTGTTAGCTGTGACTGATATCACAAAGCATTTTAGTAAGGTGTTAGCTGTGGGTGAACAGCACATTATTGATGCCTTACCTTTCGAATCTTGTGGATCTAATATTTTTGATGCGGCTGGTGTAGTGAGTCGTAAAAAGCAGATCTTCCCAGCGGTTGCCACTGCTATTCATGAAGCCGCTGCAACTTCATTAGAAACCGTATGAATAAAGTAGTCATTAAGATAGGAACTGGAGTTCTCACACGTGAGAGTGACGGGTTGTTAGATCGTGCAGCTCTGACTCGTCTAGTGACAGCTGTGGCTGATCTAGTGACGTCCGGTGTTTCTTGTGTTCTTGTGTCGAGCGGTGCTGTCGGCGCTGGTATTTCACAGTTAGGTCTTAGTGACTATCCCTCTGATGTGCGTACTCGACAGGCGTGTGCTGCAGTAGGGCAGACTCGCCTTATGCATGCTTACGAGAGTCTCTTTAATAATTTTGAGTTAAATGTGGCTCAACTACTTTTAACTGCTGATGACTTCCGTGACCCATCGCGTTTAGGTCGTGTTGAGGACACTTTAAACCGTTTAGCTGAATGCTCTCATGTGATTCCAATCATTAATGAGAATGATTCGGTGGCTGTGGAGGAAATTAGTATGGGGGATAATGATATGCTGTCAGCGAGAGTCGCTGGAGTAATCGGCGCGTCTCAATTGATTTTACTCTCTAATATCGATGGCCTTTATGCTCCTAATTCAGATGAGGTGATCAGCGATGTTGAAAACCTTGACGATGTCTTAGGTTTTATCCGTACAGATAAAGGCAAGTTTTCCATTGGAGGAATGGCTTCCAAGCTTAAGGCTGTCCAAGTGGCGCTTGATTCAGGTATTCCAACAGTGATCGCGCACGGTAAGCATCCTGAGCGATTGCTCAATATTACACAGGGGACGGGGCTTTGTACTCGTTTTCATCCATAGTAGCATCGAGCTTCTGTTGTCTTTCTCTTTCTAATATAGCTGTGAATTCAGCGCTGTAGAGAATGACCTGCATGACAAAATAGATCCAAAGTAGGAGTAGTACTAAGGTGAGGGCTCCACCAAAGACATTAGTGATGTTAGTATGCTTAAGGAAAATAATCAGCCCGTATTTTAAGATGACGAGTAGGGCTGAGCATACTAATGCTCCTTTAAATGCTTCACGTAATTTGGGGGGGCGCTTGGGGAGCCAGCGCATGACGACTGTTCCCAAAAATGTTGTTCCTATAAGAGTTGTTAATGGTCCGATGTATTGCACTGCTAGTTTGAGGTAGGGGATGTCCGTCAACAGCTGTGAAAGGTGTTGAAGGATAGACTCAATTACAACGGTGCTGGCGATCACTAGGCCGAGTGCTAAGATGACCGCTAGTGAGAGCGCTCGACCAATTAATAGAGAGAGTGCCGCTTGTCTCTTTTTTGTGTACTCAGGATTGCCGAAAATGTTGCTAAGAGCGCGCCTTAGTTCGCTGACTACTTTTGTCGCGGAAAATGCCAAGATGAGTCCACCAATAAGCGGGGGGTATTTACTATCTACCCATTTTAAGTCACCAGCGAGAGCGTGAGTTAGGTAATCGCTAGTGCTGAAGCCGGTCATGTTATTTGTTTGCTGTAGTAGACTTGCTGTAGCTGTATCTTTGCCGACTAGCCAAGAAGCGACGAAAAGCCCAATCAGCAGCATCGGTATCAACGAAAATAGGGAGTAAAATGCTAAAGCAGCAGCTTCGTTGGCATGCTTGCGAGTCCACCAATAGTAACCTGCAGTCGTGAGGCGCTTGCACCACGTTTGTAAAATGTCCCAAACTGGAGTCATGAACTGATACTAACAGATCAAATTTAAGGCGAAATGCTTAAATTTTCGTAAACCCTTAGACTGAATCAGGCTCTCAGTCACTTCGTTTATGTTCATCTAGAACGAAATTATTTAAAAAGATAATGACTGAATCATTGTGTTTTCAGTGCCTTGCGAGAAGAGGTGAAAAGAAAGTGACAGAAAAGTGTCGAAAGGACTTGCGTGGAGCTCTGGAATATGTAGATTGCGCCCCGCCTCA
>NZ_JBPOGE010000001.1:0-543402 GCF_051252225.1 Rubritalea sp. | reverse complement strand
GGCGGAGCGGACGGGAATCGAACCCGCAACCTCCGGCGTGACAGGCCGGTGCTCTAACCAATTGAGCTACCGCTCCATCTCTTTTTTCTGCGTGCCTTGCGGCGGGCAGGAACCTACCCAATTCGCCGTTCGGTGCAAGTCCTTTTTTGCTAAAAAATGAAGATTATTTTCATCAACTCCTCACACGCCAACTTAGCCATCTCATTATCAACACCCTAGAGCTAAATATGCTCTTCCCGTTTAGTTCCTTCAAGTGGCCCGCAGATCCAGTCCTGCTATACTCCAAGACTAAACAAACTCACAGAAATATTCATTTTCACTAAATCACTCGGAAATCCACTTGCAAGAAGCCAGCTATCCGCAATTACTCAATGCGTGCCAGATACCTCAGCCATAATCCTAGCTATTGAATCCAGCTGTGACGAAACCGCAGTTGCCATTCTTCGTGGCGACCTCAATAACGCCGAAATACTCAGCTCAGAGATTTCCTCGCAGATCGATATTCATCGCCAATACGGCGGAGTCGTTCCAGAGCTAGCTTCACGCAACCACTCACTAGCTCTCCGCCCACTGATCGATGCCGCACTCGAAAACGCCGAACTCACCTTCGATGAAATTGATGGATTTGCTGCCACGGCTGGACCAGGACTAGCCTCTTCCCTCCTCGTCGGCCACACCGCCGCCAAGGCTATGGCCCTTGCTAGTAAGAAACCATTTCTCTCCATCAACCACATGGAAGGCCACCTCCTCTCCCCATTCATTGCTGGCACAAATGGTATCCAAGCAAATATTTCACTCGTCGTCTCTGGCGGCCACACCATGATTCTACATACCAAGCAATTTGGAGAGTATATCCTACTAGGAAAAAGCGCGGATGATGCAGCGGGTGAAGCTTACGACAAAGTAGCAAAGATGCTAGGGCTCCCCTACCCTGGTGGGCCAGAAATTGAAACAACAGCCAACGGCGGTAATCCAGAAGCGTACGCCTTCCCCCGCTCTATGCTCAAACGTGGTAATTTCGACTTTTCCTTCTCTGGCCTCAAGACAGCAGTTCTGTATACCATTTCTGAACTCAACCCAGAAACTGGCCAAGCCAAACCCGAGCAGCGCCCAGACATCTGCGCCAGCTTCCAAGCCGCAGTCATCGAGGTTTTAGTAAAGAAAACTATTCGAGCAGCGCAATCAGTAGGTGCGGATAAGATCACTATGTCTGGTGGCGTTTCTTGTAATGAGGCTCTGCGCGCCGCTATGGCAGACGCATGCCAGCGCCATACTATGTCTCTTGAAGTATGTAGTAAGCATCTCAGCACCGATAATGCCGCGATGATCGCCTACGTAGGGCTCCATAAATTTCTAAGAAATGAATACTCAAACCTGAGTTGCGACATTGACCCAAATCTACCTCTCAACACCCTCATCCTGAGGAAATAGAACGGCACCAAACCAAGCCTTGCCACCTCTTCGATATTTCCCTACACACTAGCCACACCTAACTATCTGTCATTATTCATGAGTGAAAATCCAACAAAAACCTCTACTCCTGCGAACAACCCAAACGTTCTCATCCTCATCGTAATCGCCATGCTCGGCGTTATTGCACTAATGATGTTCTTTAGTATGCAGAAAGGCAATGGCGGCACTGCTGTGAGTTCCAGCACCGACCAAGAACGCCTACTCTCTCTTCGTCAGAGCATTGAAACAAAAGAACTTGAACTGAAGGCCCAAGGCATTGCTATCCCAGCCGATACAAGTACTATCAACGAACTGAGCGAACGTATCAGCAAGGATGCTATGGTTCTGCGCAATAATGTGGAAAATATCCAACAGGCTCTCAGCTCCAAGGAAAACGCCTTGATGAAGGCTGAAGCTGATCTAGCAGCCCTCAAACGCACTTTTGACAACACTAATAACGAGGCTGCTAAAATGCGCTCCCAGCTCATTGCTCTCGACGGTCAGCAGGCAAACATCTCCATCCTCCGTGACGAAGTCGAAGCGCTAAAAGTACAACTCGCTGAACGTGACGTACAAATTGATGAGCTAAGCTCGCGTCCAAACGCTGATACAGTAAACCAGTTCCGCGCATCTCTCAATGAGACAATGCTCACCAATGAAGAGCTCAATAAACGCATAGTCGAACTTGAATTACTCAATGCAAATGCACTTAGCTCATCAGAAGCTGACAGCCTAAGAGCTCAAGTGAATCAACTCCTTCCTGAAAATGAGCAACTGCGTCTCGAACTGCAACAGCTCCGCGCTGAGAGTGACTACGACAGCCTCTACGCTAAGTCCGCTGAAGAGCTTCGACCAGAAGCGGCAAGACTCTATGCTGACTTAGAGAAGTTAGAAGGACTAACACCAGACCAGCTTGAAGCGGCCTACATGAAAATAAGCATTGATCATAATGCTCACATGATTCGCTCCGTACGCTTTAAAACAGGTTCTTCAGACGTCAGCTGGAAAGATCTTACCAGTATCAAAGACACCATCACTACCGCAAAAAAAGACTCGTTCTTCCTCGTAGTAGGTTACGCCTCCACGACTGGTAACGCAGACAGCAACAAAATCCTTTCAGCTAAACGTTCTGTCACCATTGCTTCCATCGTCAAGCACCTCAAAGGTGGCACGGGCACACGCGCTGTGTTCTTAGGCCAAACAAACCGCTTTTCCTCCACTCAGCCATTAGATAACCAAATTTGCGAAATTTGGGAAATCCGCAAGTAATCCAAATTTAAACACAGTACTTTTTCGTGAAAAACTTCATATTTAGCTGTGCTCTCGGAGCTAGTCTATGCTCCGCGGTTCAGGCTACGGAAATCGCTCCATTCCAGACAGGGTATATCTACGACCTACCTGCCGATGTTGATGGTGGAGGTGACCTATCTAAGCAACTTTTCTATATTTCAGGAGGTGCTCCTCTCTACAATAATGAGGACAATCTCTTCGTTGCACTAACAGCGTCCTACCAGCTCCATTCCTATAACTTTTCTGGTGATGGCAATTTCACCGGACTTGACCCATGGAATGAGGTTAACACTGGTAGCTTAGGAGCATTTATTCGTTGGGGGTTTGCTGAAAACTGGGAACTCTTTGCGCTTCCTAGCATACGCACTAATGGCGAAAGCGGTGCTAACTTCAGCGACACTCTCACAGGAAGTGCTCTCTTAGGAGCCTCCTATACTTTCAGTGACACACTCACCATTGGCCCTGGCATCGGTTATGTGGGTCAGCTCGAAGACAGTGCCAGTGTCTTCCCCATTATAATTATAGATTGGCAATTCGCAGAGAACTGGAGCCTTACTACTGGTCCAGTTGTAGGTGCTTCCCTCGGGCCCGGCCTTGCCATAAGGTGGGAAATCCAAGACGACTTGCGCTTCACTTTCGGCGCTCGCAGTGAACGGATGCGCTTCCGCTTAGATGACTCTATCGACTCAGCTCAACAAGGCATAGGTGAAGATAACAGCATACCAGTATTTGGTATTCTGACATGGCAAGCTACCGAACACTTTCAGACATCATTCATTGCAGGTGTCGGCTTTGCTAATGATCTAGTACTCGATGACTCTAGCGGCCACCGTATCTCCCGTGAAGACTATGACCCAGCTCCATTTGTTGGTCTCAATTTAGGCTACACATTTTAAGCTATATAAATCTCACTCGAACCTCTATTATGACTAATATGAAATTAACACGCGCGTTCATCTCAACTCTGGCTGCATGCCTCGTTATTAGCCTCACCTCATGCATGGAACAGAAAGTTACAGATTCCGCAGGAAATGTCATCTATGATAAAACCGTATCCGGTACTCCTTGGCAATCTATAGAAACTACGAGGAGTCAAGTTGAAGCCAATGAGGAAGCCCTCGGCTACCAATAGGTTTTTAAAGACCACAACCACTTTATTTAGAAAGCGCCTTGGATTCCTCGGCGCTTTTTTAATCTTCATTTACCAACATTCTCCCGCCACTCGTGCACTACTTCGAAACAACCACCCTGCCAGCAGACCTTTCTGAGTTTTCAGAAATAATCGATGTACGCACCCCTGCAGAATTTGCAATCGACCACATCCCTGGAGCAATCAACCTTCCTGTGCTCAGTAACGAGGAACGCATCAGCGTAGGCACTCTCCACAAAAGCTCCGCCTTTGAAGCGCGTAAGCTAGGAGCTGGCCTCGTATCAGCCAACGCGGCTAAACATTTAAGTGAATACTTTCTCAAAAAAGATCTGAGCTATTCCCCATTACTCTATTGTTGGCGAGGCGGGATGAGATCCCGCTCGCTCACCCACATTCTTTCCTCCGTCGGCTGGAGAGCACAGTTACTCAATGGGGGCTATAGCGCATTTAGAAAATGGATGGTTTCAGATCTAGAAAACCAATTCGAACACTCAGACTTAAAGCTCATCGTCCTCTCTGGCCTCACTGGAGTCGGTAAAACTCGCCTCCTTCACAGCCTCGAAGAACAAGGAGCCCAAGTCCTCGACCTAGAAGGGATGGCAAACCACAAAGGCTCTCTACTTGGAACTCCTCACACAGGTGCACAGCCTAGCCAAAAGTTCTTCGAAAGCTCCCTCTGGCATCAGATGAGTAAGTTCGACCCAGCTAAACTTGTTTATACCGAAGCCGAGAGCAATAAAATAGGGAAACTCCACTGCCCACCTTCACTATGGAAAAAACTCAGTGAATCGCCAGTGATTGAAATAGAGCTTCCATTATTAGAGCGCACCAAACTTCTAAGCGAAGAATACCCACACTTCTGCAATGACCCGGCCTCACTCTCGGACTTGCTCAATGTTCTCCGCCGTATCCGCGGCAATGCGCTTGTCGACACATGGCAAAAGCAAATCAAAGAGCAACACTGGGAAATCTTTCTAACGTCTATTCTACAGGATCATTACGATCTAAGTTACCGTAAGCCAGGTGATGAAAAATCGATCTACTCGTCCCCCATCGCTAGCGTTCAAGTCCATTCTATAAGCGCAGATTCCTATCTAAGTGCCGCCACAGAATTAATCGAGCTAGAGTTATGAGCCTCTATCAAGATGCACACCTCCACCTCCAAGACCCTAGGCTCATGGAGAATTTAGGCAGCATCATTCCTGCGATCAAAGATCAAGGCATCAACGCTCTCGTTGTAAATGGCACCTCTCCAGATGACTGGGACTCGGTCACAGAATTGAGCAAAGCCTATCCAGACCTAGTGATCCCTAGTTACGGTCTACACCCATGGAAAACTCCCTGCACCCGAGACGACTGGAAAACGCTTTTAACCCAGCTCATCACAGATAACCCTAAATCGTGTATCGGCGAGTGCGGTCTAGATAGATGGATCCGTGACCCAGATAGAGAAGCTCAACAGGATGCATTTAAGTTTCAGTTAGATCTAGCCTCTAGGCTAAACCGGCCCATTTCTATTCACGTTTTAAAAGCATGGGGTTGGTTGTTAGAGATTCTAGAATCATCTAATCTACCTAACCGTGGATTCATGCTCCACAGTTTTGGTGGTTCGATAGAAGTCGCACAACAATTAGTAAAACTCGGAGCCTATTTTTCCTTTTCTGGATACTTCCTCCAAGATCGAAAATTCGAAGTCCAAGAAGCATTCCGCCACATCCCTATAGATAGAATACTCATCGAGACCGACGCTCCTGATATGCTCGCTCCTAAAAAATTCATCACCCATCCACTAGAAGAGAAAACCAATCACCCCGCGAACCTAGTGGCTACTGCGAGAGGATTGGCTACTCTACTTGCTATAGATATTGATGAACTTAGCAGTCAGCTAGAAGCGAACTTCACACGCTTTTTTCTGGCTAAATAATTACATGAGCTGAGCTCCAGCTTCAGCTAGAGGACTGCGTTCTCCTCTAGAAAGTGATACGTGCGCTGTGAATGGCTGCCCCTTGAGCCGATTCCGCGTGTACACGAGACCATTACTGCGACTATCCACATAAGGATTATCAATCTGGGCAGGATCTCCTACCATAATCAACTTAGAGCCACGCGACATACGAGTCACAATCGTCTTAGCCTCCAGTGGTGTGAGCTGCTGAGCTTCGTCTAGCACGAAAAACCTGTTAGGAATAGAACGGCCTCGGATGTAACAGAGTGCTTCAATCTCGATTAAACCTTGCTCAATGAGAGCCTCCCAAGGTTTCGCCGCGTTATCCTGTTTACTTGCAGAATCCTTCTTTACCTGCTTGCGCCGCGGCCCTTGATTCGGGTTTGCGGGAGGAGATAAGAGAAGCTCCAAGGCATCATAAATAGGTTGAAGCCATGGACGCATCTTGTCTTCTAAATCCCCGGGCAGGAAACCTATCGAGTCACCCATGGCGACTATAGGTCTTGAAATCGTAACCCCATTGTATTGGCGACTGAACATTTCACTCAAGCCTGCAGCAACAGCCACTAGGGTCTTCCCTGTACCAGCCTGACCGTAACAAGTTACTAAAGAAATATCAGGATTGAGTAGAGCATCGATCAAACACTTTTGACCTAAGTTTAGGGGCTTAAGATGATGTCCGTCAGGAATACGTAGCACATCAGGTATTTGTAACCGAACAAAGACACCTTCTGAATCGAGTCGTGCTGGTATGGTCTGTTTCTCACCAGCTTGAAGCAGTACATATTGATTCAACACCACATCTACACGGCGCTCATGCTCGATCTCTAAGTGCCCAGCACTGGCGAAACGCTGAAGTTCTGCAGCATCTACCTCAACACAACGCATCTCGTAATTAGAAACCTCACTTGGATCTACCTTATCATTAAGATAATCCTGACACTTAATGTGAACAGCTCGCGCCTTGAGCTGCATATTAATGTCTTTAGTTACCAAAACCACAGGCGAACTATTATGCTCAGACAACAAAACAGTAGCTGCTAGAATACGGTGATCTACAAGCTCCTTATCTGGAAACACACGCAAGAACTGTGCAAGCATTTCCGAGTTCTCCATGCAAAATGTAGGGTCATAAATGACCATTCTAACAGTACCACCACCTTCGGTTTCTACCCCCTGAGTCACCTCAGTAGAGGTTCCGAAAATCTCACTAAGGCGTCTGTGCACCTTTCGAGCGTTTGCTCCACGCTCCGTTTGTTCATTTTTAAATTTATCTAATTCAGAGAGAACGTCAGAAGGAATACACACGTGGTTGTCAGCAAAACGCCCTATACATCCTGGGTCGTGCAGCAGGACGTTTGTATCCAGCACAAAGTTCTTCGCCGTCTGATTCGGGGCCTTGATCCCAAATTCTTGTAAGCGCCTGGTTGTCCCATTCGCCGATGATTCCGACTTTGTGGGTTGGACACTTTTTTCTGTGGCTGTAGAAGATTGGGTGGATGAACTCATGATTTAATTCGTTATTACACTTTAGGTTTATTGTAGGTGGTTACACGTCAACGAGATCCCCCACCTACTGGAGCCTCGTACAACCACATCTGAATGTGATCCATGGAAAAACTTTATCAAGTTACCTAAACTATTGCCTCCAGAATCACATATGTAAACACGATTCTTGTTACTCAAAAGTTGCCAAAAAAAATCCAGTAGTACATTCCTATACAGAATATTGACTCACTGGATTCCCCGCTAAGATCAAAAATTATTCCCCATTGCCAGCATGCTGAGTTACTGCCAAAAATGGCTATCCTTTCTCCGCTATAGATCCGTCCCTTTTGCGGTATACCTAACAGACTTCAGACTCTATTTCACCGTCGCGTAGCTTAGTGACCAGTATGTCTCCTTTGTCTAACTGGTCAGCCGAACGCACAAGCTCACCACTCTTGGTCAAACTGATAGAGAAACCTCGTTCAAAAGCACTATCTGGTCCAAGCGCCCGTAGCATCGATTTTTGCCTCTGTAACTGACGCTCAAACCGTTCAAGTTTACTCGTTAAGACACTATCTAACAATTTCTTCCGGTTCGCGACCTTCTCAAGTCGACCATCGATCAGGTTTTCTGGATGGAGTGTTGAGTAGCGTTGCTTCATCAGAGCTAGCCACTGCTGGCGCTCGTTTAACTGCTGAACGACCGCATCATCCATATCTTTCCCAGTCTGTAATAAGCGAAGCATTGGTTCACGCAGCACTCGCTCCACTGACATGGACAGAGCACCACGCTGCATACCACTAAGCTGTACCTCGTAACGTCTGACCTCACTCTCGACTACGCGCGACATTCCCGCTCCATAACGCTGTAACTTCCTCAGTAAATCTTCTCCATCAGGCACCACCAATTCAGCTGCAGCACTCGGTGTAGGAGCGCGCATATCAGCCACAAAATCAGCAATCGTAAAATCAATTTCATGCCCAACAGCCGAAACAACAGGAATGCTACAGGCTGCCATCGCACGAGCCACGATCTCCTCATTAAAATTCCATAAATCTTCTAACGATCCACCACCTCGACCCACAATCAACACATCCACCTCTGGCAGGCCATTCTCCTGCCACTGACTCCATTGGTTGATAGCATCGGCAATCCCATTCTCAGCCCCCACGCCCTGCACTTGCACGGCATATAAAACTGGCTGAACCCATGGAGCTCTTCGCCCCAGCACATTAAGCATATCCTGTAGGGCTGCACCTGTTCCTGAGGTGATTAACCCCACCTTCTTAGGAAATCTTGGCAAAGGCCTCTTCCTCTCTTTTGCAAAAAGCCCTTCAGCATCTAGCTTTTTTTTCAGAGCCTCAAACCGAGCCTGTAATTCCCCCTCACCCGCGGACTCCACTTGTCTGACAATCAGCTGAACTGAGCCACGTGCTTCGTACACTGAAACTTCACCAAAAAGCCTCACCTGCATCCCATTGTCTGGTTGAACCTTCGCTCTACTCGCATTCCCACGAAACATCACACAGCTCATCTGCGCTCCGTCATCTTTCAATGTGAAATAAAGGTGCCCACTTGACTGACGGCGCATGTTAGAAACCTCTCCTTCTACCCACACTTCACCGAGCTCAATCTCTAGAAGATTACGCATTTTTCTAACGAGACGAGTGACGCTGATCGTTTTGGCTTCGGGCATGTACGCATCATTAACACTTCATCTCTAGATTCAAGGAATACTCTCTGATGCACTTGACTCACACACCATACTTGGATAACTGATCACTCGATTCCAAGTGATTTCTAAAAATCTTGTCGGCTCATATTCCAACCTTAAAAAAACTTGTCTTTAGCCAGTTCCGTACACTGGTAGTGGTCTTACTGATCCTCTCATTAGGAGTTGGCAGTATTATCATTCAGGTTCTTGGTTGGGCTACTATGCTCCCAGCTCAGCTGGCCCAAACTGGCTCTGTTAGCCAAGCTGTCGAAAACACCTTTGACGGTGAGCACGCTTGCCCGATGTGTAAAATCGCATCAGCTAAACGCGAAACAGAGCAACAACAATCTCCAGACGCTCCAGCCCAGAAGGATCAAAAAGTGAAAGAGAAGCAGCCATTCATCACTTTCTCCATCGAAGCCTCCAAAACCTTTTCACAGCTACAGCACACTTTCCCCGCTCTCTCCGATGATCTCGCCCAGCGTTCTTACGGGCATCATCCAGACACACCTCCGCCACAGGCATTGAGTTAATTCCGTAGCATTAGTCTAGACCACCATAAAGGCGTTTCTTCACGGACTCGTTCTGACGTGACGTACTCTAGTATAGCTACGCCTGTCTACCTTAGCTGAGCTCACACGCTCCTAGCTCTAGGTAGAGTCAACATTACTGCAGCACACGAGATGTTGCGCCCCCACTCCTCAGATCTACGCACTCACGCGTCCCGTTTTCTGAGGCCTAAACTGTGCGATTTCATCCGACAATCACGGATTGCAATCAGGCACATACTCAATCCATTTATAAAATTTAAGAAACATGAAATCCATGACATCTGGCTTACTAAGCATAAGCCTCGTACCAACATTCGTTTTCGCGGAGACAAACGAATCACTTGAAACCACAACTATCACAGCACAGTCCCCCGACTTACTTGACAGTATAGCTGCAGCTGAAGAAAGAATTCGTAACCTCCCTGGCGCCGGTAGCATCATCAAGCTAGACGACCTCCCAGGCAGCGTTATCACACCACAAGACATCTTCGAATTCACTCCAGAGGTCTACGCTCAATCCACAGGCACAGCGAACGATACACGCCTTTCCATCCGTGGTTCTGGACTCCAGCGCCGCTACGGAAGTCGTGGCATCTCATTATTAGTCGATGGGATTCCAGCGAATGACGCGGACGGTTCATTCTATTTCCGAGTCATTAACCCCCTCAGCATTGACCACATCGATGTCTACCCGGGAGCAAACGGACTACTTTACGGTGGTACTCAACTGGGCGGCGCGATCAATATTGTTCAAAAAAATGGCATCAGCGCCCCGGGTGCCGAAATGACTTTAGAGTACGGAAGTTTTGATTCCTTCCGAGGTTCAGTGCAATACGGGATAGAAGAAGGAAAATGGGACTTTTTCTCAAGCTATAGTTACTCAGAGTCAGATGGATATCGCGACCAACAAGCATGGCACAGCCACCACTTCAATGCCAACCTCGGCTACCACTGGAGTGATGAAGCGCAAACCAGATTCTACTTCCTCTATAGCGACTCAGACGCCCAACTGTCAGGCTCGTTAACCGAAGAAGAATTTCACGACGATCCTACGCAAGCAAACCCGAATCAAGACCCACAAACCGATCGAGATCTTTCTACTATAAAAATTTCACAGCGTACCACATGGGGAAATGACCAAGCCAACTACGCATTCTACGCGTACTACCAATACCTAGATTTCGATCACCTCACAGGTATCGGGGTTGGAGCATTCAACAACCTTGTAGACTATGACACAGACGAAGTCGGCATCGGTTTTCAATCTGAAAATGAGTGGCAACTCGCTTCTAAAAAGCAAATTGTCCGTAGTAATGTGACCTATAATTACGGTCGAAACGAAGTAGGTGGTTATAGTGGATTCGTTCCCTTTCCTGGTTTCCCCACTAAAAGTAACGCACGTAAAGATGTGGCTTCTAATATTAACCTCTACTTAGAAAATGAGACTCTATTGACCGAGAATGATCGTATTTTCCTTGGAGCTGGCTACCAAGAAGCTCATCGTAAACGTCGCATCGAACCCGAAAACGGCAATCAAGCTAACTTCGATGAAAACCAAGGTGGTGCAGTATGGAGAATTGGCTATATCAAGGACCTCACAGGTTCTAACCAATTATTCGCCAACCTAAGTCAGAGCTTCGAGGCCGCCCCTTTCTCCGAAGTCGTCGCGGAAGTTGATCCCCAAACAGCGCGCACATTTGAAGTAGGTACTCGCTTCCAATATGGTTTTGCCTCAGGTCAGCTGACAGGCTACTTCAGCCAAGTTGACGATGAGTTCATCGATGTCGAGATTGCTCCATATCAATATGAAACAACAAATGAAGACACTACCCACAAAGGGATAGAAGCCTACCTCACGCTCGACCTAAACGATGCCTTCAACTGGGGAGCCAACTACCAGTTAGACTTCGTACAGAGCTATCAGCTCAATGACTTCAGCTTTGATGAAGGTCAATATGACGGCAACCAATTACCAGCAGTTGCCGAGCAGGTATACGCTGGAAGTCTCCAGCTAACCTCACCAGATGAGAAGTGGCAGACATCAATCACTGTCGACTGGCTTCCTACTGGCATCATTGCAGACAACGCTAACACCCTCAAATCTGAAGCATACGACATTTGGAAATTTGCGGTGAAGTACAAAGTGAATACTCACCTATCACTCTACGGAGGTGTCGATAATCTCTTCGATAAAGACCATGTGACGACTGTCACTGTAAACCCAACCTCTAATGCCTACCTGAGCCCTGGAGACGGCCGCGCTGCTTACATTGGTGCCACGCTCAAGTGGTAATTCCTTTGCCTTGAAGTAATCAACTAAACTGACCCGTTTACGTAAACCCCCTACGTAAACGGGTCCTTACTTGCACCATGAAAAAGAAACTCTTCCATCTCCACAAGCGGCTCGCACCTTGGATAGCTATCCCTGTTATTCTCTGGGCCCTTACCGGACTACTTCACCCGATCATGGCTAACTGGCTCCGCCCAAGTATCGCTAACATGTTCTTACGGCCAGCCCCACTACAGGCCAGCCCTTCTCAGCTCACTCCGGCAGAGGTATTGAACACCAGCTCAGATAAGGTCCATCAGCTCAACCTCATAACTATCGGTGACACCCCTGTTTACCGTAGCGTAGATACGAACGATGCTCTCTATTTCCACGATGCAGAAACTGGAGAATTGGTAGAAAATGCAGCCCAGCGCTACGCCGAGCAACTCGCTCGTGCCTACCTAGATGACTCCAACTCCGCTCTACTTTCTATATCTAAAATTGATGCTTTCGGAGCGGACTACAGCTACATCAATAGACTGCTCCCTGTACACCGTGTCAAACTAGACCGCCCCGACGGCATGGAAGTAGTAGTCGATCTACGCACTGGGAAACTAGCAACCTTCGACTCACCATCAAAACGTCTATTCGCAAAACTCTTCTCATGGGGGCACACGTGGTCATTTCTTGGAGCGCGTGACAGCACCTTACGAATCACCGTAGTCCTAGTCATGAGCCTGCTTAGTCTCTGCATGGCGATCACAGGCATCGTAAACCTCGTCACACTGCGAGTGAAAAGAAAAGACGGAAAAGTGAGGAAACTAAGAGCTAGCCGTAAGTTCCACAGAATCCTCGGAGCGGGCAGTGCCCTATTCTACCTCATGTTCAGCATCAGTGGTATTTACCACGTCGCCGCGAAATACAACTACGACGACTCGACACAATGGGCCAGCGCACAGTCCGTGCCAGTTTCTCAACTCACCCACCACCCACACGAAATTCTAGCAAAATCTAATAAGCCTGTGCACACCCTCAGCTTGGCGGAGATTGACGAAAACACTTACTACCGCCTAGCGCAGATGGACCGTCAGAACCACGGCGCTAACCTCTATCTTTCTGCCGAAGACCTTAGCCCTCTCGAACATGGAGAAGAAATATTCGCCACTCAGTTAGCCTGCGAATTCTCAGGCTATCATGCGGATCAAGTCTCTAAAATCGAGCCCATCACTAGCTTTCAGCGCGACTATGGTTTCATCTTCAAGCGTCTACCTGTCGTGCGAGTTCACTTCGACCAACAAGACTACTGGCACTACACCGTGGACACCATAAATGCCCATATGGCTATGCGTACAAAGCCTAGTAATTTAGTAGAAACCCTAAGCTTCATTAACCTCCACAAGTTCCACTTCCTCGACCCCATCAGCAAGGACCTGCGTGACTATGTCACAGCAATAGCAGCAGTTTCCATTGCTCTCGTCACAGCTCTTGGACTAACACTATTGCTTAAACGCCGGAAAAACTAACAGCTATCCACACTTTGTATTTATGGTGCCTCTGTAAGCCTCTGGAGAAAATTTATATTAGCAGAGGCGCTTCAGCTCAGATCTGAATTTTCACCTCGTTATCCCTATTAGTAATCGTCTCCTTCATCAGCAGCCTTCAGAGCTGACATTATTGACATCTAAAGCTGCTAATTTACAGAGCTCATTCGGTATTTCCGAGTGAGCTTTTTTAGTTCTCTGAGATAAAAATAAACTATCATCTCCAGCGAGAACTTGCCAATCTCAGCCCATGCAAATTCAACAAGCCACTTTTCAAGTCAGTTCCCCTGACCTTGATACATGTCCAGCACCTGAGCTTCCCGAGTTCGCATTTATCGGGCGCTCAAACGTCGGTAAATCCTCACTAATCAATGCGATTACGAACCAGCGGAAGCCACTCGCTGATGTCTCGAAAACTCCGGGCCGCACACAGATGATTAACTTTTTTAGGATCAATAATAAGTGGCACCTCGTTGATCTTCCTGGCTATGGTTTTGCGAAAGTTTCAGGAAAGAAGAAGGATAAGTTTAATGAATTCGTATCTGACTACTTACTCAATCGAGAGAACCTTGTTTGTGTCTTCCAGCTCATTGACTCTCGACACACACCACAAAAACTCGACCTACAATTCTCTCAATGGCTGATGGAAGCTGGTATCCCGTTCGTCCTTGCATTTACCAAGTCTGATAAAATGAAAATTGGTGCAGTCAACCGCCATGCAGAAGCCTACCACCTAGCCATGAGCGAGTTTTGTGAAGTCTTCCCTAGAACAATCATCACCTCTTCTGAGAATGGACTCGGTAGAAAAGACATCCTCAATTTCATCCAAGCGGCCATCGACGCCAAAGCTTAATGTAATCCTTGGGAATAATTCTATCCTTCTACGCTCTAACATTTACATATAAAATTATCGCTCCATGAAATTCATTCCAAAAACTTTACTCAAAGCTGTTGTCATAAGCAGTCTGGCGACGTCAGCTCTCTCCCTCACTCAACTCCAAGCTCAAGACGCAACAGCCGAGATTAGTAATCTAACTGTTGGCTCCGACGCTCCAGCACTAGAGGGCATCACTTGGATTCAAGGTGACCCCATCAAGTCCCTCGATGAAAAAGGCAAAGTCTATATGCTCGAACTCTGGGCGACATGGTGTGGCCCTTGTGTTCAGATCATCCCGCATGTCAATGAATGGGACCAAAAATACAAAAGCAAAGGGCTTGTCGTCATTGGCATGAATGTCTTCGAAGACGATATCGAAACCGTCAAAAAGTTTGTAGAATCACAAGGTGACGCAATGTCCTATCGTGTTGCCTTCTCAGGTGGTCAAGGTAGCCCATTTGAAAGCAACTGGCTCCGCCCAGCCGGAATTCAAGGCATCCCACACGCTCTCCTTATCAAGGATGGTAAGATCATTTTTAAAGGGCACCCAGGTGGACTTGACGACACGACTATTGAATCAATGTTAGCTGGTGACTTCGATGCCGCGAAATTCGCTGCAGAGGCGGCTGAAACCGAAAAATCCGAAGCTGAGCTTCGCGAGAAAATCACCCCTCTATTCGAAGCTCAGGATTGGGATGGAATCATCGCTGTTGCTGAAAAGTTAGATGATAGCAATCCAGCAAAGCTCCAACTCACTCTTACAGCTGTAAGTCAAAAATCTGACTGGGATGCTCTTTCCAAGATTCGTGCTGATATAGCTACTGACCCAGATAGTTTACTTACAGTCACAGCTGTGGACGAAAATGCTGCACTTGGTATGAAAACGGGGAAAGGAGCTAAGGAATATGCAACACTCGCTCTTGAAGACCAATCAGCTATTGAAGGTCCTGTAGAACAACAAATCCCTTCTCTCATCGCGAAAGCTCGTCTCCAGTTTCTCTCAGGTGACACCGAGAGCTCCGCTAAAACAATCGCACAAGCCAAAGAGCTCGCAGCGAAAGTCGAGGATCCACAATTTAAGACTCAGGTCGACCTGATCCTTCCTGCGATTGAAACTTCTATGAAGGATGGAAAATTCCCAAGTATTCAGGAAGTCATGCAAGGCCAATAATCATTAGCTCATTTACTCAATTTAGAGCCCACAGTGCACCATCGCATTGTGGGCTTTTTTCATTTTCAATGATCGGTTAGTATGCGCACGTGCCAGCGAAGAAAAAGCTCAACAAGCCACTTGTAGGTAAAGCTCTAGTCAAAGAGGTAAACCGGCGTATTCGCTTATCTCGGAACCACTGGGACGCACACAACAACAAAGCCTGTAGACGCGAGCGTGAAAAAGCCCTCACACTCTATCAGACGCTAACAGAAGTGCAGAAAGAGCAAGTTCCACAGACGCTTCGAGTCTGGCTTCGCTACCGCAGCGAGAAATACTTTGGAGCCCAGCGCACCAAGCCAAAAGGCGAGCCTCCGAAATAAGGCCTCACTTCTGAGATCGCTTCATCGCTTGGTCAAACCAGTTCTCTGTGGGAGTATTTTTCGTTTGAGTGCTAAAGAATGGTTTTTCTTCATCAGGCTGTTTCCCCCCAGCTTTGTTCAACCAAATGATACTAGCTCCTGGGTTCTTTTGGTCTTTAGCAAAACGCGCTTCGTACTGCTCGGCGAGATGACGCATCAGCGAAATGGCACGAGGAGCAATCACCGATTGGCCCGAGAGCGAGCCATAACCATGGATTACCTTCACCCCCTTGAAGTGCCCGTAAACAGCTTGATCTAGGGCATGAATGATCTTCTGCTGCGCTAACTCCCAAGTCTCGCCACTATGCGCCACGTCTACCTCATACATAGCATTACGCCCCATGTCCTCACGGCTGGTTTGACACTTCGGACAGGAACTTTGATTCTCAAGAGGGAACCCACAATGGCGGCAATGCGGCATGACTAAAACTTACTAATACGCGATAAAAAGGAAAGCCTCAGTTGCTTTCACAACTGAGGCTTATTAAAATGGCTCCGGCACTTGGGATCGAACCAAGGACCTAGTGATTAACAGTCACCCGCTCTACCGCTGAGCTATGCCGGAACTTTTCGTCTTAAGTCTGACGACTTGTAACGGGCGGGAAATTGCACCAACTAGCCTGCTGATGCAAGAAAAAGAATGTACTTATCTGTCTTTTTTTATCCAGCTAACCACGCTTCAGCCTCAGGTCCTTTATTTGGCTCAAAACTCTTGATCGCTATAGACGGGAGAAATAGCCCTTCAAGCTCAGCCATTTTCCGGATCCACTTTTTATCTGCAATAAGTGCAACTTTCTTAACCCGCGTCATTAACTTCAACCAGCTTGGCAAATCAGCTAGCTTCACTGCCAGCGTTGCCGCACTCGGCATTTCGAAGTCGTGAAGTTGGTATAAAATCACTCCACCTTCCATGCCCACCGTTTTCGCTTCAAAATCAGCTAAGGCATACTCCATCTGCTCAGGAGAGAGGAGCCCCGTCACCTCAAGATTGAGACGCTTGTCGTTAATTTTCGTGAGAGTGATCATGCACTAAGTTAGCATCCAGACACATCAACATGTGTATATTTCTGTGTGAACTTTCGACAAACAGAAAATTAAATCTGATCAGCGCTGTGTTGCTTGATTTTTAAAACCTTCACTACCCCACATGCTTACTCTCTTTCAAACTCAAATTCAGGTATGTCATCTACTGCGACACCTAATGACTTGAGCGTTGCTAGATCCTCTCGACTCGGATCACCACAGAAAAACGGAGGGAGCTTCGGGTCCTCAAAAGAATCCTCTTGGTACCTCCCCCGTTCTAACTGTACTAGTAACTTTCCGCTGATACCCCCCCCAGGAATCTCTGCAGCAACGAGAGTAAGCTCATCTCCTTTTTTAAGTTCGATATACTCGCCATAGGCAATGTCATCTAGCCCGCCAGACTTCGATTCTTTACGGCGGTTACTCACATCAGCAGGCTTATAGCGAAGTTCATCTTCATGGCGGGAGACATAAAAGACTAGCTTGCCATTTACTAAAACACACATTGCATCATCAAATACGCCTGCAAACCTAAGTGATTTACTCGGAGCCTTTTTTATCACTCCTTTGTACACAATGATAACTTGTTTAGGGTCAATATAAGAAGAACCAAAAACCGTCGGAGCCTCTTCAGCTTTCATCCTTGGAACGATTAAGTATTTAAGCTCATTAGCTTCATCGGCCATGCGGTACTCACTCAAAGATTTGTCACTGAAACCTTTACGAATTAAGTCTTTAAATGCTTCATAAAAAGCCATTTTTGAATCACGAGCTTCACCAACCTCAGTCGGTTTCCCTTCCTCATCTTGTTTTAAGTCATAAAGATTTCCAACAAAACCAGTTTCAAATGCGCTGGATCCAAAAGCTATATTTTCTTGCGCGATGGCAAGATGTCCCAAACCACATAACAATGAGGGAATTAAGAATTTAAATATCATTTTTGCACTTTAAATACCTAATTTCCCACTGTCGACAGGTATCGATCCACAAGCGCGACAAGAATCATTACAAAGTGCGCCACAAAAAGAGCATCTAGTAACCGCAACATTCCTAGCATGAAAGTAAAAATCTGCGAGGAAACTATTCAAAGTAAAAAAGGAAAGCCTCATCTCCTATGAGGAAATGAGGCTTATTAAGTGGCTCCGGCACTTGGGATCGAACCAAGGACCTAGTGATTAACAGTCACCCGCTCTACCGCTGAGCTATGCCGGAACTTTTTGTCTTAAGCCTTGCGACTTGCGACGGCGGGAAACTGCACGATTCCCAGATTCTGTGCAAGAAAAAACTAGGACCTCATTTGACTTTTTTTAGCGAGCACTCAATGCCACAGCATTTGCCGCGGCATAGAGCTTTGCATGTGTAAGACTTACCTTCACTTGAGCGATGTGGTGCTTCTCTGCAAATTCTTTCCCTGCACCACTCAGTTCCACACTCGGCTCACCGCTTGAAGCGCGCTGAATGCTCATATCTAGCCAGGACAGCTCTTTCCCGATTCCGGTACCGAAAGATTTGGCCACAGCTTCCTTCACAGCAAAGCGTGCTGCGTAATTCACATGTGGACGCTTTTGGGCATCGCAATACGCGCGTTCGGCAGGCGTAAAAATACGATTGAGAAACTTGTCGCCAAATTTTTCGATCGATTCCTCGATGCGCTCGATCTCGACCACATCTATACCTATACCAAAAATCTGCATACTAACCGCGATAGCCTTTCATCAACTCAACCATTTCAGCCACAGCTTGCTGGAAGCCCACCTTTACCGAGCGAGCTACAATAGAATGGCCGATGTTAAATTCTACAAAGTGCGGCACGTCGTAGAGGTCTACGATGTTCGTGTAGTTGATACCGTGACCAGCATTCACTTGTACCCCGAGCTCATGCCCTTTGACCGCGGCCTCAGTGAGACGCGCGACTTCCTTTTGGCGTTGTTCACCAAAGGCATTCGCAAAACAGCCAGTGTGTAGCTCGACCATTTCAGCCCCGATCTTAGCCGAAGCTTCCACCTGCTCGACATCCGGATCAATGAACATACTGATCTTAATGCCAGCAGCTTGAAGCTTCTCCACAGTCGGCTTCAGCTTATCAAATAAACCTGCCACATCCAGCCCCCCCTCAGTGGTCACTTCCTCACGGGTCTCAGGAACAAGACACACGAATTCGGGTTGGATCTTCAAAGCGAGTTCCAACATCTCTTGTGTATTCCCCATTTCCAAGTTTAGCGGCAGATCACATTGCTCCTTCACGGCAAAAGCATCTGCGTCCTGCATGTGACGACGGTCAACGCGCACGTGAATAGTAATAGAATCAGCTCCACCAGCTTTAGCGTCCTCTACCACTCCTACCGGAGAAGGTTCCGCATTCGGTGAATCTGGAAGTAGTGCGTAGCGCGCCTGGCGCAGTGTCGCGACGTGATCAATGTTAACTCCGAGAAGTAAGCTCATGCCATCGGTATGCCTCAGCGCGCTCTATTTGTCACGCATTTGCTCTATCTCATCGCGGTGAAACCACCCGACAAAGAACCATGCACCCACCGCTACCAGCGTGCCACCTATCAGATCGACCACCACATGCTGGCGCAGTGCTATGGTTGACCAGAAGATCCCCAGCACCCACAGCCAGATTAAGCAACGAGCCACTGGCTGAAAACGACTACACTGACTCGCAGCCAATCCAGCAATCACCGCCAAAGCTGCGTGCAAAGATGGAAATGCATTCCTCGGTGCATCATAGGCCAATAGTAGCTCATAAAAAAATGGAGCCTGATCGAGAGGAACCTCTTCACGTGAGACTCCATTCGGAAAAAAGAAAAAGACCATGTGAGCCACCATAGTAGCCCACCCAATAGTCAAAAAGTAGTGGAGAGCTACTGGCCAGCGCGCGCTCAATCCAACAAGAGCCAACAACAGGAAAAAAGTATCATAAAACCACAAGGCGTAGAAATTCATGGGAATCCAGCGATCAAAGGCAGTAGGCTCTAACCAGTACACCTCACGAATAGCGAACCGCTGCAGTAACATGTACGGCGCCATGATCCAGATCACCAAGACGATACCTGAATATACTCGACGCAACAAATCTTTATAGGTGGAGTTCATGCTCTAACACCTAAAGTACAACATCACAAAGTAGAGACAACAAGGAAACTACTTCCTCGCTCCTCGAACGGCACCCACCATCATGCCTATACCACCTACCGAGAAGATAGCTGGAAACCAAATGGAATAGCCCGCAGCCTTTGTGTCATGATCCAGGATCGCCATGCTAGCATTTTCGGGATTCACATAACACACAGATTGAGCATCTTGCGGGTACTCAGCGATTTGCTTTTTCACCTTCTCAATAGATTTTTGCCATTTTTGACCACGCGGCTTGTACAGCTCACTCACATAGTCGCCGCCTTGAAACTGGTACTTGAAAGCTACTTCCCAACGGTATTCAGGAGCGATATTGACATCCGCACGCTTGCCAACCTCTGACTGAATAATAAGGCAAGGAGTCTCCACCCACTCACGGGTATCGCTGGCGCTACGAAAGCTTTTCGCCATCAACCAGCAAAAGCCAGCTCCAAGAAAAAACAAAAAAAGCCCAATACCGAAAAGGTAAATGGAACCAGCTTTACTAGATTTTTCACTCATAGCCACGGTAAAGACGCCGCTCTATCGGCATCAATCTAAGATTTATATATAAAAGAAAAGTAGCATGTAGGATGGTGAGGTTCTATAAGAAACTCGCTTATTCAAAGTACTCTTTCAGATCACAAGTGGGACGTCTATAGAGTGACGCCCCTCATAGATTACTTATTCTCTTCCTCTTCGGAAGGAGCTGTAGGAAGCTGAGCTACTTCATCAAGTAGGTTCACCATGTCTACACCGCGTTCGGTTGAGGTGTCTTCACGGAACATCAAAACTGGTGTACAGCGGAGATTCGTGCGCTTGTTAATGAATCTCTGGATCGCGCCTTTATTCTGTGTAAGTTTTAATAAGACATTGTCCATATTACCACCGAGCACGCTTACGAAGACTTTGCCTTCGCGTAGGTCATCGGTGATGTGGACATCACTGATTGTCACGAGTGCGTTTTTAAATTCGAATTCCTTTTGAACGAAGCTACTAATTTCACGCTTCAAGAGTTCATTGATTTTATCGAGTCGTTGAGACATTTCTTTTTGATTTTTTAAATTTAAGAACCGTAATTCTCGAGTCAAAAAAAGCCCCGGGACCAACCCCGAGGCTTTTAAAAATTCGGTTAGAGAGTCTGTGCGACCTTCTCCAAGTTGTAACACTGGATTATATCGCCTTCTTCGTAATCGTTAAAGGCTCCGAGCTTGATACCACATTCGATACCTTGCTTAACTTCTTTAACTTCGTCGTGGAAACGACGAAGTGTGGACATCTTGCCATCGAACACTGGAGTTCCACCGCGGAGGACACGAGCATGCGCCACACGGGTCACTTTGCCATCCTTCACGATACAGCCACCAGCTTTACCTTTGTTCACCTTGAACACCTGCTTCACCTCTGCGTGACCAATGATGGTCTCACGAGTCTCAGGCTCTAGAAGGCCTAGCATAGTATCACGTACAGTATCGATAAGTTCGTAAACGATAGAATAGAGTTTAATCTCTACACCTTCGCGTTTGGCAGCTTGAACAGCCTTACTTTCCACCTTGGTATTGAAACCAATCACAACTGCATTCGCCGAACTAGCGAGTAGGATGTCAGACTCAGTAATCGAACCTGCTGCGGCGTGAATGAAACGCGCCTCCACTTTATCAGACTCAATCTCAGCGATTGCGCCAGTAATAGCACCTACAGAACCTTGAACATCAGTTTTAAGGATAAGCTGAAGACGAGCCTTTTGAGCATCACCTTTTGCTAAGGACATGAAGTCACTGAGGCGGCTCTTCTGAGCTCCACCGAGACGTTCATTACGCTTCTCACCCTGACGCTCAGCCGATAGCTTCTTAGAAGCACGCTCAGATTCCATCTCAACAACTTGATCACCCACATTGGGTAGCTCAGCAAAACCAAGTACCTCTACAGGTGTAGCTGGGCCTGCCGCTTGGAGAGGCTTCCCGTTGTCATCAAGCATAGATTTGATCTTACCACTAAATGGTCCACAGATGAACGGCATGCCGGGCTTCAGTGTTCCACTTTCAACGATCACTGTAGCAGTAGGACCTTTACCCGCTTGGATACGAGCTTCGATCACAGATGCACGAGCATTCGCTTTAGGGTTCGCATTGAGTTCGAGAACTTCAGCCTGCAGAGCGAGTAGCTCAAGAAGGTCTTCCATTCCTGTTCCGTTTTTAGCGGAAACATCTACACACTCAACATCTCCACCGAAATCAACCGGTGTAAGACCGTGTTCCATGAGCTGAGTACGTACACGAGTAGGATCAGCACCAGGTAGGTCACACTTGTTGACGGCTACAATGATGGTCTTCTTCGCTGCTTTCGCGTGGTCAATAGCTTCCTTAGTCTGTGGCATGATGCCATCATCGGCAGCAACCACGAGAACGACGATGTCTGTAATATCAGCACCGCGTGCACGCATTTTTGAGAAAATGGCGTGACCTGGAGTATCAAGCAGCGTGATTGGACGACCTAGGTCATCCTTCACTCCGTACGCTCCAATGTGCTGGGTAATTCCACCAGCCTCACCCGCAGCAACGCGTGATTTACGCACATAGTCGAGTAAAGATGTCTTACCATGGTCAACGTGACCCATGAAAGTAATGATCGGAGCACGTAACTTGAGCTGATCTTCTGGGACGTCTTCTTCTGGTTCTGGCTCTACAAAAACTTCTTCTACTTTGTGAACACCTGCACCCTTTTCACGCTTTTCGCGCTCAAATTTGAAGCCGTGTTGGTCACAGAGTTTCTCCGCTACTTCTGGTTCGATCGCCTGATGTGGCGCTACGAAAACCTGAAGCTTAATAAGATCAGCCATGAGCTGGAAGGGCTTAAGATCCATTGCGTCAGCAAGTTCACTGACCACAATCGGTGGCTTGAGGTGAATGATTTTCTCACCATCCACAGCAGCTACTTCAGTAACAGGAGCAGAAGCTGGTGACTCGTCTGAGACTTCCTCAGCCTTGACTAGTTCAACATCCACCTTCGGCTCATTGAGCTTAGAAATGCTTGGAAGCTTGGCGTTACCCGTACCCTTTGTAATCCCAGAGGTCTTCTTCTTACCACCTTCGTCAAAGATGTCGAGAGCCTCAGCCTTTTTATCGTCGAGAGTCTTCACCTTGGAAGCTTCATCACGCTGTCGTTCACGGCGGGATGGCTTCTTCGGCTTACTGTCGTCGAGTAGGTCGAGAACTTTCTTCTTTTCGTTTATGTTATCTTTCTGATCAGCCATAGAGCTGTTCTTTCGGTGTTTAGTTTAATAGCAGTCACTAGCATGCAAGCTGTGCTGCTCGGGGTTGGGATTAGGCACTAGCTTGTGCCGCTTCTGCCTTCTTGAGAATTTCTTGAGCGTCCTCGTCGGAAATCTCAAGTGCCTGCGCGATATATTCCGCTGGCATCTGAGTCACGAGTTCGAGAGTCGCACCACCTGCACGGAAAAGCTTATCCGCAGTATCGTCATCGATACCTAGTTGGTCAGCAATGCTATGTGAAGCATCAGAAATACGAGCTTCAAACTGTTCTTGCTGGCTCTCATCCTTACGGACTTGTACATCCCAGCCCATTAGACGGGAAGTGAGTCGCGCATTCTGACCTCGACGGCCAATTGCTTTGGAGAGTTCCTCTTCATCAACAGTGACGTTGACCACCTTGTTCTCTTCATCCAGAGATACGGAGCGGAGAGTCGCCGGCTTAAGTGCTTCGTGCACAAACTCTTCTGGATCATCGCTCCAACGGATGATGTCGACCTTTTCGTTATTGAGCTCACGGACGATGTTCTTCACACGCGCTCCACGAAGACCAACACAAGCACCTACTGGATCAACGTTCTCATCAGCACTAGAAACAGCAACCTTAGTGCGGTAGCCTGCTTCACGTGCGATACCACGGAGTTCAACAGTACGGTCAGAAATTTCACTCACTTCAGCTTCGAAGAGACGACGGACAAAATTAGGATGGCTACGGGAGAGAATGATCTCAGGTCCACGTTGCTCGTTTTCAACGGCTACCACGTATGCGCGGATACGGTCACCGATATTGTATTCCTCAGTAGAAACACGCTCACGGGAAGACATTTTACCTTCAAACTTACCGAGATCGATCCAGACATCGCTCTTTTCGAAACGACGCACGGTGCCACTCACGATGTCACCTGCACGGTCCTTGAACTCGTCATAGATCATTTCCTTCTCAGCCTGACGGAGACGCTGCATCATTGTCTGCTTGGCTGTCTGAACTGCGATACGTCCAAAGTTCTTTGGAGTCACATTGAGTTCTATCTGACCTCCGACTTCAACATCAGCTTTGATCTTACGCGCTGTGGAAACCACTACTTCGTTCCATTGATCCATTTGCTCACCATCTGCCACTACCTGAAGGGTGGCAAAAATTGTCGCATCACCTTTCTTAGTATCAATAGCTGCACGGAGTTCCTCAATGTTATCGGAACCCGGCACCATCTTGCGGTATGCTGAAAGAAAAGCGAACTGAAGCGCAGCAAGGACCTTATCACGGTCGATGCCTTTTTCCTTCTCATAATAGTCAATGAGAGCGACGATATCGTTAGTCATGGTTAGTAAAGTGTATCTGTATTTGGGGCCAGTCACAGAAGATATCCTGATACAAAAAAGAGTGGGCTAAAACACCCACCCCTTCCTTCCGGCCAGAGTTGTATGCGCTCTACTTAGCAGAGCCGTTTTTACTTGCAAGACTAATCTCAGCCCTCACAAACACCCATTTCACGCGTGAACCTCTGTGCATTATCCATTTAGAACCGCCCTATTTACAGAGACTCAAAAAAAATGAGGTAAAAGAGAAAAACATTCTTGTCATCCACCTCTCCAGCCACTACGTCTCTGCCCGCACCGCAAGGAGCACCTCAAATAACCAACAAACGCGCAGATAGCTCAGTTGGTAGAGCAGTTGGCTTTTAACCAATTGGTCCTGGGTTCGAGTCCCAGTCTGCGTACTTTTAAAATGTAGAAATCGCCTCAAGCGCTTAACCAGCCTTGAGGCTTTTTTGTGCCTTAAACTAAAGACCTAGAAGAGAACGCAGTTCGACTGCTAGCATTGTGAATTGAATGAACAATGCGTATCCAAATCAGTGAGCTGCACGAGCTGACCGGTGTCGGACAACTACTCCTTTTTTATTTATCTATCTTGTCCTCCAGTTTACGGGCTTTTAGAGGAGACAAGAGGTCTATCTGGTATTCAGCCCTTTTATCTGTCGGACCATTTTCTAGCTGTAGCACACCTCGTGGACAGACTGCGGAGCACATACCACAGCCGACACAGGAAGCTCGGACGATATCCTGACCTCTCTGGGCATACCACCTCACATCGATCCCCATTTCACAGTACGTAGAGCAGTTTCCACAGGAAATGCACTGAGCTCCATTAGTGGTGACACGGAATCTAGATTTCATTTTCTGAATGATTCCAAGCACCGCGGCCATAGGACAGCCGAAGCGACACCAAACACGGGTACCTAGGATCGGGTAAAAGCCTGTGCCAATGACCCCAGCAGCCACACTACCGATTAAGAACCCATAGACTTTATGAATCTTAGGAGAAAACTCAGGAAAATAACCAAATGCTTTGGTCAGCCACACGAAGCCTGTCATCACAACCACAAATACAAATACTGTGTAGATGGACACTTTTTCAAATTTCCAAGCAGTCAGAGACTTATTTGAGAGATGTCTCCATGAATCGCCCGCTGTATTGGCAAGTCCACCACAGCCGCACACCCATGAACAATACCAACGTTTACCGAAATAATAGGTGAGTATCGGTGTCGCGATAAGAGTCATGATAATTGCCCAACTAACGATAAAGTGTCCAACCGCTCCCTTTTCTGCCAACTCAGCTACTTTACCTGGCATCATCACCTTGTATTCAAGTGGCCAGAAGTAGTTCGGCGCGAAATATGGCTGATTCAAACGCTCCATCAAATATGGAGTCAAGAATGCTAGAAAAAATTGAGAAGCGATGATTGAAGACGTCCTAATCATTTGATAGCGAGAATGACGGTATTTCAATATCGCCTTAGTTCCCATAATGATTACACCAATCGTATAGAGCGCGCCGTAGACAAACCATTGGTCGGCTGGACGGTTGCGGATCAACAAGCTGAGAGGATCAAAGAAGCGGGTTAAGCCAATGATATGCTCAGGCCACCAGTAGTAGAGTATATAAAATGAGGTGAACGTCACCCCGATCAGCCAGCCAATGGCTCCACGGGAGGTTGCTGAAGACCTAGTCATTCCATTATTTTGGATACCTGGCTGTCTCTTCAAGTGAGAGCGCACACCATAGGTGAGACCTCCTGCGAAAATAGCAGTGAGTGACACCCAGAAAGTAGCACCGACAGCAATCGCTTCACATACATTAAACAGGGACGCAAACATCAATGAGATCCCTATGCCCAGAATAACCAATCCGATACGCTGAAGGTAATCCAGCTTAGGATCTGGAGGGACAATCGAATGGCTTTCATGAATCATACTTGGCATATTATACTGTAGGTGAGGGTTGGAGACGTCTTAGGAGGCTTGAGAAAAGACCTTTTTTTACTTTATGAGCCACTTGGTGCTGCGGATTCATTTCATTCCAGCGCTCTATAATCTGAGGCTCATACTTCTTAAAAAACTCTGGATCGAAATTAGCTGCAGCTAAGTGGGCCATGACTTCTGGAATAGTAGTCTTGGATGCTATCCAATGTTCCCAAACTTGATGGCGGTGACGCATGCCAAACACATTACAGCCCGTGACAGCTAAAGATTCGGTCTCATAATTAATACGAATCGTTACATTCGCATCCTTAGCCTGCCAAAAAAAAGTTGATTCACCCTCGGGAGGCTTCGGCATAACCATTCCATAGGTCTGGTATTCAATATCAAAAAACTTAGCAGAGTTCCACCAAATGCCTGGTTCATAAGGCTTTTCTTTACCCCGCAAGTTTTCGGCCAAATGAGCACCATGCATTTTCCCCGTGTACCAAACTTGCTCTAGTGGTCTTCGTCCAGGAAGTGGCTCGCGAAACTGTGCACAGTCACCAATCGACCAAATATTCGGGACATTGGTTCTAAAATAATGATCCACTAAAATACCTCTGTCCGTTTCAATCGCCTCGTTTGAAGCCATCCAAGCGATGTTTGGTCGCACGCCAGCAGTGATTCCAACGATCTGACAATCAATTCGCTCTCCCTTCTTGGTCATGACATGTGAGACACGTCCGTCTGCCCCTTCATGAATAGAACCTAGTTCCTCCCCCATTCGTAGATCGCAGTGGTGCTCACGTACATGCTTCCCAATGATGTGAGCCTCTTCCTCAGGAAGTACGCTGCCCCAAAACTTATTCTCCCTCACAAGAAAGCTAACAGGGATACCGCGAGAGAGAAGACACTCAGCCATTTCAATACCGATTAAGCCACCACCTGTGATCACCGCATGTTTAGCGGTCTTGGCAGACTCTTCTAATTGGTCAAGATCCTGCTTTGAGTAGAGTCCTTGAACTCCAGGCAGATCTTGTCCGGGCCAGCCAAACTTGTTAGGTACCGATCCAAGGGCAAGAATGAGCTCCTGATACTCCATTCTCTCGCCCCCTTGAAGCACAATTTGATTTCTATCTGAGTCTATGGTTTCGACCCAAGCTCGGAGAAGATCGATGCGGTTTTTCTCCCAGAAAAAATCTTCGTAAGGTTTCGTATCCTTATAGTTCATATGCCCCATAAAAATATACATCAGGGCAGTGCGTGAAAAGTGATGGTCAGTCTCTCCGGAGATGATCAGCAATGGGACCTCAGAATCCAGCTTACGGATCTCGCGCGCTGCTGTCACTCCAGCAATGCCATTGCCTATTATTATGATTGGTTGCATATGATCGGTAATACTTGTTGATTTCAACGAAACTTGTGGGTGCTGATCTCTGCCCAGTAAGACACCAAACTCTTCGGCTTTATTCCCACAACATCCTATTATTATAATCCGAGACATACCAATTGAGTACGTTTTTTTTAGGGAATAGAATCACTGTCCGTTGCGTCTAAATACCAACTTACATAACATTCATGAATTTCATTAAATTGGTCATCCCCGCAGTAATTCTCAGCACAGCCGTTCTCAATGCTCAGGATTATACTAGTTACAACGAGCTCTTAAAAAAATACGCCAAGCCTTCTGGCGTGAACTATGATGCTTGGTCTGCAAATACCTCCGATAAAGCAGCGCTAGATACAGTTTTAGGCGAATGGGCTAAAATCGACAGCTCTAAGCTAAAAATGAAAGACCAAGCAGCATTTCGCATCAACCTCTATAATGCCTCCATGGTGGATGTAGTCCTCGACCACTACCCCCTGGAATCTGTTACTAAGATTGGCAAGGCCTTCTCGATCTTCGACAAAAATTTCGTAATGACCCCTAAGGGAAAGATCAGTTTAAATAGCTTAGAGAAAAAAACGCTCTTGCGTGATTTCCCTGACGCCAGAGTCCATCTCGCGGTAAACTGTGCCAGTATAAGCTGTCCGCCACTCCGCAACGAGGCCTTTGAAGGAAATAAGCTCGAAGCTCAACTCAATGAGCAAGCTGCCAAATTTGCGGATAGCGATCACGCAGTCATCGTCAAAGGCTCTACAGCCTATTACTCAGAACTCTTTAATTGGTATGCCTCAGATTTTAAAACTCAAAATCCAGCTACCTTTCTGAACAAGTATAGAACAAAAAAACTAAGTACCACTCTGAAAAAAGATTGGATCAAATACGACTGGGGCCTGAACACTGCGAAATAAGCTTGTCACGATTCTACCGACTAATAAAACAAGCTTGTTCCATTCATGTTAGAAAACATACCGCTCATTATCTACGCATTGTGCAGCGCTATACTTATTTTGTATGGCCTGCATAATTATTTCATTATCTTTCTTTTCCTAAGAAAAAGAGACGAAATCACTGATTCAAATAATACCGTAGAAACAGAATTTGCTATCGTCGAAACTGACGCTCCAGCCGTGCTGTCGCAAATCCCTCTATATAATGAATTAGCCGTTGCGGAGCGCGTGATCCGCTCCGTTGCATCGATTGATTACCCAAATCACTTCATCCAAGTGCTAGATGATTCCACGGATGAAACCGTTGAATTAGTCGATTCAGTGGTTGCTAATTTAGTAGCACAAGGAATCCGTATTGAAACTATCCGGCGAGAAGACCGGTCAGGCTACAAAGCTGGGGCTCTTGACTATGGATTAAAGCTCAATGACGCACCTTACATCGCTATTTTTGACAGTGATTTTATCCCTCCCCCAGATTTTCTGCGGCGTACCATTCCTCATTTCAAAGCCAGGGAGAAATGCTGTGTGGTACAAGCTCGCTGGGGACACATCAATGCAGACGAGAACGCATTCACCAGAGCACAAAGTGTGGGCGTGAATGGCCACTTCGTGGTGGAACAGGTAGCTCGCTCTTATAATAATTACTTTTTGAACTTTAATGGAACAGCGGGAGTCTGGTCGCGTGAAGCAATAGCAGATGCTGGAGGCTGGAATGCCGACACACTCACTGAAGACCTCGACCTATCTTACCGAGCACAGTTAAAAGGCTGGAAAATCCACTTCCTGCCTAATCTTGTTGTACCCGCTGAACTTCCACCTTTTTTCAGAGCATTCCGTAGCCAACAATTCCGCTGGGCCAAGGGCTCTATGCAGACAGCTAAAAAAATTCTACCTCTCGTATGGAAAGCTGAAATTCCTGTCTCAAGAAAAGTCGAGGCTACGTTTCACCTCACCCACTACTCCATTCACTTCTGCATGCTGCTCCAAGCAATCTTGGCCCTGCCCATTATCTTATTACACGAAGTCCCTTTCGGGACAGTTGTGGTAGCATGGTTTGCGCTCCCGATGGCTTTAGCTATGATGGGACCGAGCTTACTCTACTTAGCTGCCGAGCGCTGGCTCGATAAGGAAAAAGGGTTCTTTAATTTTATTACCCGCCTACCAATGCTTCTATTGATCGGTTTCGGCATATGCCTCAGCAATGCGCGGGCCTGTGCAGAAGGAATTATTGGCATCAAGTCGCCTTTTGTTAGAACACCTAAACAGGGCGACAATAAAGCAGCCTTCAAAGATCTCGGCAAAGCGACAATCATGCCGATGTTCGAGCTCTTCATGGCTGCATTCACCTTACTCACCGCCTATCTATATTATAATATAGGCCTGACGGGTATCGTTCCCTTTTTCCTCATCTACTCTTTCGGCTTTGCTATGTTTGGCTATAGGAGCCTGAGTGACGGTAGAGTTAAAAAATCAAAGCCTTGAATCTTCGTTGGATAGTTTGGAACGCTCTAAGCCTCACTATTTCAGTGCTGTGTTTGTGGTATGGCCTAGTCACCCCATCCTTTGATAGCTACGGCACGCCGCGTCTAATACTCGGCGTGCTAATAGGTCTAATAGGCATAGCTATGGTCTTCACTTTCCCTCAAATCCGAGGGGCAAAGGCGGTTTTATTGATCCTGTTAGTTTCAGCCCTAACACGTATCGCCATTTTTCCAACGGGAGCCTCTGATGATGTCAACCGTTACCTCTGGGAGGGAAACCTCTATTCGCAAGGCGTGAGTCCATACACTCATACAGCAGATCATGAATCCTACGTACCTTATCGAGACCAATACTGGGAGCTCATGAACCATAAGGATAACCCCACGGCTTACCCCCCGTTATCTCTGCACACGTTCAGATTCATCAATAGCTTTGCTTACTCGCCTATTAGCTATAAAGCCGCATTTCTTTTAGCGGACCTCTTTCTTATAGCCATCCTTCTAGCACTGCTACACCACTATCATAGACCTCTACACTGGGCTCTTTTTTATGCCTTAAGCCCTATCTCTATTCTGTCTTTCGCTGGTGAGGGGCACTTTGATATACTCATGGTTTTGTTCCTCACTTTCTCAGTATTGGCTCACGCTAAAAAGTGGTTCATCCCATGTGGTATAGCCGTTGGGCTTGCTATATCGATCAAAGTCATGGCGATTGTCGCGGCTCCGATCATTTTACTCAAAACTGGAGCAAAAGGAATCATTGCAGGCATTCTTATCTGCCTTATCCCAGTTATTCTCCACTATGAAGACAGCCTTCAAATGGCGCATGGGCTGATCAACTTCGGTGCTCACTTTCGCTTTAACGCCCCGGTGAACCAATTTCTAGTCGACGGCTTAGGGTTTACGAAGTCAGCAGGAAGCCAGATTTGTATCATTCTCTTTCTCATCTCATGGGGGATTGGCTTTTGGCTCTGTATAAAAGATAAGCTCTGGATAAGCCTTAACTTCTGTCTTGGAGGTTTAATCCTCTTTGCTCCTATCGTCCACTTTTGGTATCTTTCATGGATACTACCCTTCGTTGCGTTTAGACCATCCCTCCCTTGGCTTACCCTATCCCTAACCACCCCATTCTATTTCCTCGTGTGGAATGAATTAGAGACTACGGGTAATTGGGCGCTTCCTCTTTGGGCTAGATATTTATTCTGGCTGCCCTTCGTTCTGGCTTGCCTCATTCACCTCCCACGCCACCTGATCTCGCTTTTCAACCTTATCACTAAGCCTGACATCATCGGCAAAAAAAGAGATAAGCAATCTTGGTCTGTAGTGATTCCAACACTAGAAATCGATAAGAACCTTACAGAGCTAATACAAGATATCGAGCGCTTAACACCACGCCCCGATGAAGTCATCGTCGTCTGCTCCTCTGATAGTGACCACGATAAGCCACACTCAGAGTCCTTTCCTCTCAAGACAGTTCACTCGCCTGTGGGGAGAGGTTTACAGATCAAAACAGGAGTGGCAGCAGCTACCTGTGATTGGTGCCTCATTCTCCATGCTGACAATCGGCTCCAGCACGACACCATAAGCAAACTGCAGAATGCGACCGAATCCAACATTGACATTATAGGAGGAAGTCTCGGCCAGCGATTCAACCGTTCTAACCCTGGGCTACTTTTGATTGAATGCATGAACGACTTCAGAGCCAGCCTGCTACAAACGAGCTTTGGTGATCAAAACCAATTTTTCCACAGATTGACAGCGATCCACAACAACATCTTAACCGATCAACCCTTAATGGAAGATGTAGAGATGAGTGATCGACTCCGACTCCATGGAGACACGCTTCACCTTGCTCACGAGAGCACTGTATCGGCAGAAAAATGGAAAAAAACTACCTATTGGAAACGGTTCTTCACTATTGTTAGATTCTACTTCCAATATCGTACCCTCTTCTATTCTACCGAAAAACGAGTAGAACTGAGTAAAGCGTTTTATAAGACCTACTACCCAAAAAGAAGGAGTAATAGGCTGTAAAACTTAGTTATAGTCCCCAAGGTTTAGCCCCTAGAATCTCTGTCGCATGATCTAGGTCTTGCTCGGTATCTATATCACGGAGCGAATCTAACAACTTCACTGACACCCCTTCAGCCTCCAAACGCTCAACGGATAGTGACAGCACCTCTTCTGTGCTCCACCTAATATTTTCAAACATCTCAGCGTGGATACGCTTCATACCAGCCATCACGTAACCTCCATCTAATGCTGGCGTGAATACTACCTCATCGGCATCTAGTGCATCATTGACAGCATTTATGTGACCATTAGAAATAGCTGGTGCATCGGTACCAATAATGATGACTTTTTCAGCTCCTTCACACAAACTTGCTTGGATAGCATGTTGCATTTTCTCTCCGAGATTCTCGCCATGTTGAATCTGCCACACGTGGGGGGACAACCAAGCCGACACCGATTGCTCATCTCCTCCCGCCACATGAAATCGGATCACTAACTCGTTCAATTGAGGTAATGTTTTTTCTAACAAATGCTGCACCATCGCACGGTGCAGTTCGCAGGCTGCATCATTTCCGATAGATGCTGCCAGCCGAGTCTTCACCTTGCCGGGTTCCGGAAATTTCGTCATAACCACTAGATGTGTGGTGACTCTCTGTTGCTGCATTAGACTTTACTTAGCTCATTTGCGTACTCCTCAAACTGATCACAAATCTGATCCCGGATTTTGCGAAACTCCTGTTCCACTTGTTCTTCAGTACCTTCAGCGTCCGCTGGGTCATCAAAGGTCCAGCAGTAGTGATGTTTTTCACCCTTAAAAGGAGGGCAACAAGTTTCAGCATTATCACATACGGTAATCACAGTCGCTACTTCCTCATCGATGAACTCGTCAAGGTGCTTGCTACTATGCCCAGATAAATCCACACCAATCTCTAACATCACCTTCTTAGCTACAGGATGAACGTAACCGGATGGCTTTGCTCCAGCGCTCTGAACATCGTATAAATCTCCGACCTTCTTCTTTAAAAAGCCTTCGGCCATATGACTACGGCACGAGTTACCCGTGCACAATACAAGTATTTTTGGTTTCTTCATAATAGTATTCTTAAACTGCTGCGACCGTACCTCCACAGCTACTTCCTGCACCTGCAGTACAACCGAAACAATGGTTCGCTGTTATAATATCGACATCTTGCATATCCTCTGGGGAAATATCCCAAAGATACAATGACTTATCTTTCTTTAACTGGTAATTCAGCATCTGGTTAAAGTCACAGTCATAAACTTCACCTTCATAGCCTATGTTCAGTGTATTTCTACACATCAACCCTTCGACAGTCGTAGGGTTGAAACTGTTAGCTAACAGCTCCATGTAATCATCATACTCACCTCTCTCTTTTAGGAAGGCTGCGTATCGAGTTACAGGTAAATTAGTTAAGGCAAACAATCTTGAAAAAACGATGCCATATCGCTTTTTGAGTTCCTCTTTATAGTCAGCTTCCAGCTCATCCTGATCAGGAGGTAATTGAGCTCCAATTGGATTATAAACTAAAGTCAAAGGTAGATCTGTTCCATATCCTACAGCATTTAGCTTGCGCAGCGCACTAATACTCTTTTGAAAGACTCCATCGCCCCTCTGTTCATCTACATTATCCTCTAGATAGCACGGAAGAGATGCGACAATCTCGACCTCATGCTTAGCTAGGTATTCTGGTAAATATGCGTGAGACTTGGTTTCAATGATCGTTAGATTATTCCGATCAATGACGTGAGCTCCGACAGATTTTGCAGTCTCTACGAAGTAACGAAAAAATTGACTAATTTCCGGTGCACCACCTGTGATATCAACGATCTTGGGTCGGTATTTTTTAATCCATGCGCCCACTTTATGAGCACACTCTTCATTCATCATTTCAGTTCTCAACGGCGAAGCCTCTACGTGGCAATGAGAACAGGTTTGATTACATTTACGGCCGACATTGATTTGAAGAGTGTCGAAAGTACCGCGCTTAAGTACTTTATCGTACTCTTTGAGCTTTGATTGAAAATTTTGCATTTCTCGATAAATTTTGGCTAGCAACACCCGTCGGTTCCGCAGCAATCTGAAGCTACAGTCGTCGCTGAGTATTCCATCCCTTTGGTCTCTCTTGGATGGCGAGTCACGTCCCTAGAGCAATCAAAGGGCTGAGCATCTTCCATAGCAATCGGCTTGATAGGGTCAATGAACTCAAAGTGCTCTTTATATGGTGCTTTTTTATAGATGTTATAGGTCTTGTCACACACAGCGTAGCTCTGGCCACGTTGCATAGTATGACCATCGTCATCACTGACCTGACTAAACGGCCCCTTATATAGTACAGCTTGATTCCGCTCAAGGCAGTCTCCTTCTTTCCCCTTCCATGCTCGTATAGTCACACTGCGGAATTCAATACCTTCAACAGTCTGCCAAGGCTCAGCATCGCGCTTTAAAATCTCAATACCATAAAAACCAGCATCACTAAAGGCCTTCAAGAATCCTTCTTCAGTGTAAGCTCCGCTGATACACCCGCTCCACAGGTAAGGGTCATCGGCTAGGTGCTGAGGAATTTCTTCATCACTAACAATGTCCGAAATCACTGCACGACCGCCGACTTTTAACACGCGAAAGAGTTCCTCAAACATTTGCGACTTAAGGTCCGCTTCAACCAGATTCAAAACGCAATTAGATACAACTACGTCCACGCTTTCAGACTCCACCAGCGGCTTCTCTTTTTTGAGGTCTGCTGTGATCTTGTCTAACTCCATCCAGCGGTTCACATCACCTACGGGCTTCCCTGCTAGTTGCTGATCTAACAACTCTAAATTTAAAGCGAGATCTTGGATTCTTCCTTTTCGAAACTCAACGTTTGAGAAGCCGATGCGCTCTCCAATGATCGGAGCATTCCGACGTGCTACCTCGAGCATATCATCAGTCATATCGACCCCTATCACCTTTCCATTCTCCCCCACTACCTGAGAGGCAATAAAACAAATTTTCCCAGTTCCAGACCCAAGATCCAGCACAGTATCCCCTGGCTCCACATACTTTGACGGATCCCCGCAGCCGTAATCTTTTTCAATCACTTCGTCAGGAATGACTTTTAGATACTGAGGATCGTAATCTACTGGACAACAAAGGGCTTGCTCAGCTTCAGCTGCGGCATTTGCATACCGTTCTCTTGTGGCGGACTCGGAAGTAGGAATGGAAGACATGGGTAATTTAATAGTTTGGTGCTAGGTACAACCTAGTTTTAAGACCCACCTCAGCGAAGATTATTCCCAAAAAGATCCAATCTCCTGGTTCTTTTAAAAAGAATGATGATTCACTCCTCCGTGGTACTCATATTGAAGAATTAACTATCATGCCCAGCTCCTTTCCTCTCCAATAAAATCACCAGCTACTCACCTGATTCATAAAATAGTACTAGATCCGCATTCTGATAATTGTTCCTATGGTCACTCCTCTTTAAACCTCGTGATTCACTCTTTACAAATCGAAGGTTACCGATCTCTTCTCGATATTTCATTGAAGCTAGCTCCGCTGACAGTAGTGCAGGGGGGCGAATGGTGTTGGTAAATCAAACCTCTACAAAGCACTTAAACTTTTTGCTGCTCTGGCCAATGGTACATTTCCTCAGTCAATGGGTCAGGGAGGTCATCTGATAACTTTGGACTTGAAAAAACCCAATGGCATTTATTGTTGGGTTGTTAAGACTCCTGTCTAGAAAATCGATATTCAAGACGCCGTCGGTGACTTCGATGTCATCGATTAAGTAGTCATAAGCAACGTTCTTTCCAGCTTCAGCAAAGAGGTCAATATCACTTGTGAAATTAACAAGTAGAGTGGCAATGGCCCGAGGGGAATTAGACACGTATAAACTCCCTTCCGAGTCAGTATGTGTTCAACCAGCTGCATTGAGACCAAAATATGGAATCTGATAGGAGGGAGGAGGAGCGATGATTCGTGAGTAGTTCTCACGGTGAGAAAGATGACGGTAGGAATGTTGAGAGAAAGGGGGGTAAGCTGATCATGTTGTAATTTTCACGTCGAAATAGCAGTATGTTTTCCAAGACATACTATTGCTTCTCCATAAGCACGCAGAAAAAAACAAGAATACGTGATGAAATTTCAAATTAATTTAATAGCTCTGACCCTCCTGTTTCTCGTTGCACGAGTGGAGGCGGAGAAGCCCAATTTCATCATTATTTTTACCGATGACCAAGGCTATCAGGATCTCGGGTGTTATGGTTCACCGAATATCCGTACTCCGAACATTGATCGCATGGCTGAGCAGGGAATGCGCTTTACGAGTTTCTATGCCCAGACAGTGTGTGGGCCAGCGAGAGCATCGTTGCTCACGGGTTCCTACCCAATGCGTGTGGAGAGAGTCGCTCATGATAATGGTTTAATTCCTCATCCAGCGATGTCTTTGAACGAAGTGACTATCCCAGAACTACTCAAGCCGCTCGGTTATAAAACAGGGATGTCAGGTAAGTGGGATGTTGCAGGAAGAAAAACGCGCGGGGCTCCCACATTCAGAGTTGAACTGGGCCCTCAGAATCAAGGGTTTGATACTACCTATTGGGCGGAAACGAGTAGCTGCAAAAATATCCGAGTGGGTGATAAAGAGGTACGCAAGAACCCGCCAAGAGCTTCTCTAACCAAGCTTTTTACAGATAAGGCGATAGAGTTTATCGCTGACAATAAGGATGAACCTTTCTTTTACTATCTCGCTCACCCGATGCCCCACACTAAGATCGATGCTTCACCACAATTTAAGGGCAAGTCCGAGGAAGGCCTCTATGGAGATGTGATAGAAGAACTCGATTTCCACACTGGACGTCTGCTGGATAAAGTGAAGGAGCTTGGGATAGACGATACGACCTACATCATTTTTGCCAGCGACAATGGACCGTGGTGGAAAGAGGGGAAGCATGCTGGTCATTGTGAACCTCTGCGAAGTGCCAAAACGAGTACCTATGAAGGCGGCCTGAGGGTGCCATTCATTATTCGAGCACCAGGTAAAGTTCCTGCGGGAACTACCTCGGACCTGGTTACAGCCACGATTGATCTACTCCCTACGATAGCCAATCTAGCTGGAGCCAAAATTCCAAGTGATCGTGTCATCGACGGCATCGATATCTCGAAGGTCTTCCAGGGCTCACAGTCTGAACTCGACCGTCCTTTCTTCTTCTATCAACACCAAGCATTACGCGCGGTACGCCAAGGTTCTTGGAAACTTCACCTGCCTCATGCCAAGTTAGATAAGACAAAAGAAGGTACGATCTGGCAGACTCACGTTCCTAAAGAAGATCGGCCATACATCACTGAGCTCACGCTGTATAATTTGGATAAAGATATTGGAGAAACGACCAACGTCGCTAAGGACCATCCAGAAGTCGTCCAACAGCTTCTAAAGCAACTCGAGTTCGCCAAAGAAGATATCGGCTACCACGGGGTGATCGGTGAGAACTCGCGCAGGACTCGATAGGCTATTTCGCAGATAAGTTGTCAGTGAGCCATACGGCCTGATTGGGAGGTTTGCCGGACTCTACCAGCGCGGCCTTCTCCATGATACATTATAAATGAGAGGCTTTATTCATCAGGCAATGCCACCAGCTCGGCTCGCAGGCGGAAGAAACAATCACCGTCTGTGAAGCCTGCGTCAGTAGCTGCCGTTTTGAGGTTATCAAAGGTCACGGTTTCTTTTCCGTTACCTTGATTGGTCACACTCTGAGATGATGTGACTGCAACCCAGCTTTCTGCATCCAAGGAATCAGAGGCTTCCACGATGTAGAGTACATCTGGGAGGCCGGTTGGTCGCTCATAGGAAAAGCTGAAGTCATCCCCGCTAAGGTTTATGGCTGGAAGAAGATTGCTATCCTTGGCCTCATCATCACCACCTAAAGCATATTCCAATAGAGCGGAGAGGCCGTCGTTATCGATGTCTGACGAGGCTGTGGATAGTGACTCAGGATTATCGCGCAAGTAACTCGCAAATGATGGGTCAGGCAATTCACTTGAGGAGCTTTGGATTTGGAAAATACCGATGGCATTCACAGTCGGGTTGTTTACCCCTCTATCCAGAAAATCGATATCCAAGACACCATCGGAGACCTCAATATCGTCAACCAAATAGTCATAGGCTACGTTTTTGCCAACTTCTGCGAAGATATCTAAATCACTAGCAAAGATGTCGCTTCCACCCTCGATCTGAACATTAAACTCTCGGAGCCCAGCAGCTGAGGCGTAGCTTTCAGCGAAGCGCAAGAGTACCTGGTAGCTTCCATTGGGAACTGGGATTGCATAAGCAAAGTCATTTACTCCGCCAATATAACGCTCACTCTGGTAGAGTACATCATCCTCAGTATTTGCTATGGCATTGTCACGGCTTCCGGTTTTGGTATCGGTAAAAGTAAAGCCTGTCGCATCTTCCCAAACGGTGAGAGCAAAGCCATTTAAACCACCTGTGGAAGACCCGCCGGAGCCCCAGTTCACAGTGATCGAGTCCTGTCCCTCTACTTTATCAAAAGTAAATTGAACATAGGAGTCTGCGGGAGTCTCATAGTCGGTTGTTTGTGTTCCGACCGTTGAACCATTGTAGACGACCTGGAAAGTTACATCTGCATCGTCAGTATCACCCACGCCCCAGAGAGTCAGTTTAATTTCGTTACCAGCAGCAACATCGTTCAACCCATCAATAGTTAATTGGCTGTCATCGCTAGTACCATAATCATGTGCTTCATAGATGTAAGAATCCACAATTGCCTGACCTTCATAATCACCTTTGTCAGCAGTGTGTATTCCACTGGATCCTGAATTAGAGACAGTCACACCTGAGAGTCCGTCGGCTGTGACAGCCTGCGCACTAGGAGCTTTCGTTGTAATAACATTTACAGTGGCACTTGAGGAAACACCTGAATCAGCTGCAGCAAAATGAGATGCTGTTGCGGAAACTGGAGCAGGATCGGTCGTATTTCTGACGAAATTCACCAGAAGGCTGGTAATGGCCTGCGGGGTATCAGAGACGTACAAATTCCCTTCAGCATCCGTGTGAGATTCTCCTGCTGCATTGAGGCCAAAATAGAACTGAGGCTCGGCTGTGACAAAATTCAACACAGTGAATTGCGTATTTGGCTCGATTTCGTCTCCAGCCAAATCTTCAATATTGGATAAAGTGAGGTCATAGTAATGATTCTCTTCAGCTCCATCTAAGGTAAGTACAACAGATTGCTGGTTTGAACTAGGGCTAGCTTCCGAGACAACCACACTATCACTGAATCCATAGTTTGAACTCGCGGCGAGAGTCGCGTAGTCCATTTCCTGATCAAATGTGATCTGAACATGATTGGTCGCGATAAAGTCAATGGACTCAACCGAAGGTCTTCCAGCGATCACAGTCACTCCTATTCCACGGAAGTTTATCCAATTCAGCTTCATGAAGTCGCTACCAGAGGCGCTGACAAAGACAAAGTAAATGTCCTGAGTGACGGGAGTAACACCACTCAGTGTGGCAGTGTAATCTAGATAGGTACTCCCATCACCAGCCGGGACGGAAATCTCTCCAATGAGGTTTCCGGTCGGTGAACCTTCACGAACCTCTACAGTGCCGCCGCTGTCAGATGTAGCACGTAGGCGAATGGCATCAATGGCACTCAAGTTACGGTCAGAGAAATAGAGGTAGTCTTCATGATCAATATCAACGATATCAACTCCACCACCCATGGAATCGCTTGTAAGGGATGTAGTGACACCGGATTGACCACTATAGGTTTGAGCCATGGTGATTTTAGGGTAGCAGCCAGCTCTGGCTGTACCAGATAGTGGCTCAGTACCTGTTGCGCCTGAGTCAGTGTAGTTAGCATCAAAGATAATACTCAAGTCGTCATCAAAACCGTGGCTATCATCCCTAGCTATGACGATTTCCCCTGATAATTGGTTATATTGGCCACTATTGTGCAGGTGATCGACATGCCCGAGAGAAGTTTCAAATAAAACATCTGAATCTGTAATCTGACCTGCAGCACTCGTTCCATCTTCTTCATCCTCTACTATAAATTCGAATTGGACTGTATCACCCCAATCGAAGAAAGAGTATGCCGTTGGCTCTATCATAGTTAGCACAGGACGGTTATTCCCAACGTTAATAGTGACAGTGGAACGGGAGTAGAGGCCATCTAGATCAGTTACCGTCAAGATAGCATTGTAAACTCCTGGCTGAGTATAGGTATGAGTTGGATTCTCGTCAGTGGAATCAATCACTTGATCACCATCAAAGTCCCAGCCAAAAGTAAACTCAGTACTGTCGGGGTCCGAACTTCCTGTGGAGCTGAAATTTACTATTAATGGCAAGCCACCTTCTGTCACGTCAGTACTGGCTACCGCTACTGGCGTGGCTTGCTCCTGAGTGTATTGAACCTTTACTAGTTTCGTGTCAGAAGAAGTTCCTGACCCCCAGGCACTCCCCCATTCGATGACGTACATACAACCATCTGGCCCGAACTTCATATCAATCGGGCGGCTAAAGAAGATATTCGGGGCAAATTTGGTAATTTCGAAGATTGAACCATCTGGATTCGTCTTTACCTCCAAAATAAGGTTCCGCATGAATTCCATGATAAAGAGGCTCCCATCATAGTACTGAGGGAAGTTATACCCTGACTGATGCTGGTAGACCTGGCCAGCCATCGCAGACCGGTGCACTGTCTCCAGTTCTGAAAATTGTTCCGGGGATGTAGTATCAAAGTCTGTGTACCAAATCCAAGCTGGCTCAGGAACGCCCAAGAGACTAGGGTCACCAGCCTCACCAAGACTATTGGTAAAGCCACTTGAATTATCGAAGTAGTCCGCAAGGTCAGCCTGCATCGTGGCTACTGTCCAAGGATCTCCATTCCCATCATAATATGGCAGACCATCCGCAATGTAATAGGGCCAACCATACCAGCCAGCTTCTTTTACTTGGTTGAATTCATCATGACCTAAAGGGCCGCCGTATGCTCCACTGTCCACACTGTTCGCATCAGGACCAACATCTCCAAAATAAAGCCAATCGGTGTAAGGGTCGATACAGAAGCGGAAATTATTTCGGCAGCCCATCACATAGATTTCAGGTCGTGTAAGCGCCGTGCCAACAGTAAATAGATTGCCATCTGGAATGGTATAATTCGGATGATCGCCAGATCCACCACCTACGTTTGGTGTAATGCGCAAAATTTTCCCTCTGAAGTCATTTGTATTCGGCGAGCCTTTTCTCGCATCTAGCCCAACGCTTGCGTCATTACGTGGACTCCAATTGTAGGCATCGGTATTATCTCCGATTCCTATATAAAGATTACCTTCCGCATCAAAACGCAGGCAGCCTCCAAGGTGATTACCTTTGTTCCCTGTGACACTTGGGCGGTCAGTGTAGTATTCTAGGATAATGACTTCACTGCTAAGATCTAGGTCTCCGTTCGCATCTAATGTGAAGCGTGAGATTCGGCTATCCGTTTCACTCCCCGGATTTGGAGTCCAATTAATATAGAGGTTGTCAGTAGTGGCGAAATCCGGAGCAAGAGCGATTCCTAGGGCTCCGTATTCGCCAGTTGTGTATGTATCTAGTGTTCCGATAGTTGTCGTCACGCCAGTGTCTTGATCATGGACTTTGATTGCACCATAGCGTTCTACTAGGAAAACTCGACCATCTTCATCGACATCGATTGCCATCGGCCGTGATACATTATCATCAAGAACTACTTTTTCGTAGTTAGAGTCAATCGTTGCTCCACTATCTCCGCCAAGCTCACCAGCAGCCCACTCAATAGCATTGCTCATGAGTCCAAGTAAAATTTCTTCACTGTATATCTCTTCGGGGTGGCCGCCCGCTAGATAAACTGACCTGCCTCCATCGAACTCCTGACACCACGCAATAGGGTGATCATCTCCGTGTGTACCACCTACATAAGTATCCTCGTCAAGTACAGCTAGTACGTGGACGTCGCCCCGCGGGCTCGCGACAAAGTTATACCACTCATCCTCAATGACCCAATTGGAAACGCGCTCACTCGTTGTGCTATCAATTACGTTGGTGATCGGGTGCACGCGATCCATGATTTTCACGGTAGCCTCATGAGTTCCTGCAGGATGGTCAGAGAATTGCGCACCAAGCATTTCGATATACCAATCCCAATCTGGTTCAGTATCGGCTGCGGCATGAATCCCGACAAAGCCTTTTCCAGCCTGATACCACGTCTCAAAAGTATTTTGCTGAGTGTCAGTAAGAATATCACCAGTTGTATTCATGAAGACGACAACATGGCTAGCAGGAAGAGCATTGATAAAGACGGTCGCGTCATCCGTGACTGTCACACCAAAATCATGTACAAGTCCTAATGCTTCAATAGCTGCCGACCCTTCATCTCGTGAAGGATGATTATAGCCCGAGGCCTTAGTAAAAACCAACACTTCAAAGCCGTGGCCGTAGGCAATAGTCATTGAAAGTATAGCCGCGAATATAGAGGCTATGAGCTGCCGCAAAAAAATTATTTTTAGATGATTCATAGTGTTACAGTTGGCTAAGTGAGTTCTGGGTGAAAAATGTGGAGTTGGGTAGACGTCGAGAGAGGAAAAAGGAGAGAGAGTCTTCAGTAAGATTTAGAAGCCTTTGCGACGACGGATAAACAGACATCCCCCTAAGGCTGGAATCATCAATGCGAGTGAAGAAGGCTCTGGAACTGAATCGATTTGCCCGCGAAGTTCACCATCTCTATAGGCAAAAGTATGCAATTGAACGTAGAGCTCTCCACTTTGAAGTGCTGTGATTGCGTCAGTGAGGGCTACACTATCGCCAGCTCCACGATCACCATCCGAACCAAAGTTTTCATCAGAGTCATCCCAATTCCCACTCAGACTATTTAACGACACTACCAGGTCACCATCATCCTCTCGAGGAACACCATACACATTGAGAGCGTGTATGCTGTTTGTTCCTGCTGCCCCGAAGTGAAAGTGTACGGCTCGCACTTGAGTATCTGGTCCATCCGCACTAGCTCTTGGCAACTCTGTATCAAAGGTAAGCCCATTAAGAGTTATCGTATAGCTGAGCTCAGGGCCATTCGCTCCCCCTGTCGTTAGAGTGAAGTAAGCGGTTCCAATAGCTGTGCTGGCACTCGGATCATCCAACGCATCATCAAAAACTACCGCACCTGGTGTAAGGTCGGCCTGAAACTGCAGGACTGCACCGTGCGTGGAAGTCACCAACATGAGTAGAACAGCAAAAAAGCTCCAGTAGCATTTTGAGCTTCTAGCTATACTTATTTGCCTAGTGGCGCTGAGTGAATTATTGATACGACCGCTCATATTTCTCACGAATGAATCCACTTAAATTAATTTATGAAAATGAGTAATCAAACTATTAATCCTATAGTGAAAAATTGAGGGGGTTATTTAGAGTGACTGAAAATGAGAGGATTATAGATCTAGACCTATGGTTAAACCCCCATCCCACATCACTTTCCTAGTCTACAGAACGACTGACTTGGCAAAGTCTCCCCCACTCTAAAACTGCGCTAATAGTCTCTCGAATTTCGTGATTTACGGGAATATGAGTATAATTCCAAGCTCATGAAAAAAAAAGTCACCCCCACTCAACAGACAACCAGAAAACAAGACCTCAACACACTAACAGTAAGAACCGTACACATAAGTAACGTGCTATTAAAAGTGTACTATTATTTAGGACCCCCAGCCTATCACCATCGGCCAAGAATCTGCGATTAGATCCGCCTCAAACACCTATTTTGTGTCAAGATACTCATACATTTCATACACTTTCGGCTTGCTAGCAGGCATCTGCTACGCGCTACTACACATAGCATGCTTAAAGTATCGAACCTCTCTACTCGGTTTCACACACGCAGCGGCATAGTCCATGCTGTGGAGGACGTTTCCTTTTCAGTCGAAAAAGGGGAAACACTAGGCATCGTGGGGGAATCTGGCTCAGGAAAGTCCGTCTCTTGTTACTCGCTGCTTGGCCTCATCCCCCAGCCTCCTGGAAAAATACATTCAGGTACCGCAATCTTCGATGGCAAGATCGACCTACTCAAAGCTTCTCAAAAAGAACTTCGCGCCATTCGCGGCAAACGTATTTCTATGATCTTCCAAGATCCGATGACGTCGCTGAACCCGTTTCTAAGTATTCGTACCCAGCTCACCGAGCCCCTCGAAATTCACGAAGGTATAAAAGGTAAAGCCGCTCTCACAAAAGCAATCGATGCTCTGGCTGAAGTAGGAATCCCAGAACCAGAGAAACGCATCCACGCCTATCCGCATGAGTTCTCTGGAGGAATGCGCCAGCGCGTGATGATAGCCATGGCTCTGATCACGCGTCCGGAGCTTTTGATATGCGATGAGCCGACTACCGCACTTGATGTCACCGTTCAGAAGCAGGTATTAGATCTCATCAAAGAACGCCAAGAAACCCTTGGTACTGCGGTCATCTTAGTTACCCACGACCTAGGAGTCGTCTCTCAAGTTTGCGATAACGTGAATGTCATGTACTCAGGTAGACTGGTGGAAAGTGCCAGCACACGTGATCTTTTCAATAATCCCATGCATGCCTACACCCGAGCATTGCTTAAGTCTATTCCAGCCACCCAAGCAAAGGGCGAACGCCTCTATACCATCCCGGGTCTCCCCCCACTGCTTACCGAACTGCCAAGTGGCTGCGCCTTTCACCAGCGCAATACCCTTGGAAAACCAGAGCTCTGTGTGATGGACCACGCTCCAGAACTAATCGAACGCGCCACAGGGCACTGGGTTCAAAACTGCCCAGGCTGCCTAGCCTAAAAATTTTCCAAATAACCCGCCGGTAGACAGAACATACATTGTGAGTAGACTCCCCGTGAAGTTCTTGTCATCGAACACCTTTTTCAGCCATGATGCAAAATAGTTCACTCACCCTACGTATAACTCTGTAGACATGCAGCTTACCTACACTCTCCTTCCTGGCTTGCACGGCACATCTAGACTATTTGACCCACTCATAGAGGCTCTTGGTGAGGTAGCTATTGAGCTAGTCAACTACCCTGAAGATATTCCTCAGTCATACGACTCGCTGCTCGCTTGGTTAACCCATAATCTGGATTGGACCATCCCCAGAGCACTGGTAGCCGAGAGCTTTTCTGGTCCACTCGCTCTACGACTTGCGGAACAGTTCCCAAACTCCGTACACGCCCTCACTCTCGCTGCTAGCTTTTGCGCATCTCCCACCAACCCTAGTTTAGCCCTACTTCCCCTACGCCCACTTATGTTGCTACGCCCGACAAAAGGGGCTCTGCGCCATTTCCTCATAGGAGAAGACGCATCCGATATGGAAGTGGAAGCTCTAAGGAAGATAGTCAAATCGATTCCTTCAAAAACACTCAGTCAGCGCATTCGAGCAGTCTTAAGCCTAGAGGTAGAGCAATGCCCAAATATCAAACACGTGCCCATCCAAATCCTTCAGGCCCAAAATGACACAATGATTCCCTGGGAAGCGCAAAATCAGTTGCGCATGATGTATGGAGATGCCACTACCCACTGGCTAGACGCTCCGCACCTCCTCCTCCAATCACTTCCGGAAGAATGCGCAGTACTCATCAAAGATTTCTCGACAAAACAGCACGCTCATTATGCATAAACCACCCGTAGTTCTCTCTATCGCAGGTTCCGACTGTTCCTCAGGCGCTGGTATTCAGGCTGACCTTAAAGCATTTTCCTACTTTGGAACGCACGGCCTTACGGCGATCACCTGTGTAGTAGCTGAGACTCCGAATGAAGTTATCTCGATCCACCCTGTCCCACCAGCAGTGCTTCAGGATCAAATTCGCATATTGCTAGAAACCTATCAGATCAAAGCGATCAAAACGGGTATGCTCTATTCTAAGCAACATATCGTTGCCATCACTGAGTTACTCCAGCAACAGCCTATACCCATCATCGTCGACCCAGTCATGGTCGCAAGCTCTGGTGCACATCTACTCAAGGACGACGCAGTAGAGGCCTATGTCAGCCGCCTGCTCCCCATTGCCCAGCTCGTCACGCCGAATCTCGCTGAGGCCTCAGTTCTGCTCGGCCAAGACATCGTACAGCTGGAACAAATGGATGACGCGGCACAGGAAATCGGATCCATCTATAATATTTCCTGCCTCATCAAAGGTGGTCATTTACCTGCAGGAAATGAACGCATTGATGTACTTTGGCACGAGGGTAAAATCCATCATTTCAGTGCTCCCACTGTGGAAATAAACAGCACGCACGGAACCGGCTGCACGCTATCTGCAGCTATCACGGCCAATCTAAGTCGTGGACTTTCCATCCCTGAAGCCATCCAAACAGCAAAACATTGGGTGCACTCAGCTATCTCAGAATCCTTCCAGTTCAGCTCGCCGGATGGAGAACAAGTACAGGCGCTCAACCAGCTTAGCCCAGATTCTCTAAATCTCTAGAATCTGGGAAAAGAAAAACCCGCAAAACTCGAGGCGAGGTAATGCGGGTTACGGTTGAAACACTTTCCAGCAGGCTTATGCCGCGATAGAATAGTGCTTAGAGATATCGCTAAAAATGTTATCCCTTCTTTTGCGAGCTTCTTCTACATCGCGTGTTTTAAGAGAAAAACGAAGACGCTCAGCTGTGGCGTCAGACTTGTGGACAGTAAGGTGACACCACCAAACTCCACGATTATTCCATAAATGGTGATTGAGATTCCCATCGTTCACACGAAGGGCTAATTTAGTATTTTTCAGTAACATTAATTTGGTTTCTACAGGTTAATTTATGCCTCTAACATGTCTCCCCTGTGGACATCTGCTTTCCTTCTAAAGTACGAAAATAAGATAACAAGCCTTTTTTCAGAACTCAGCCTACCTCTAAACCTCTTTTTTTGAAGCTCTCATTTGGTCTTAAAACTAGTTAATCCACACTACTTTAAGATGAATCCCTCCCAATGACTATTCCTATCAGCGCCACAACTTATATGAGTATTATGAAAGCCTACGCTGCACCTCAGAAAGTGTGTGGCTTTGGAATCATATTACCATAGCGATGCGTGCACTCTGAAATCGATTGCTCTCGGAAATAATGAAGTAATTCTAGCCGACCGTTAAGCAGCACATCCCAATCACACAACTGAAGAGCCGCATCGTTTGCGGCACGGCGTAACTCTTCACCCGGCTCTAAAACCCGTAGACTAGAATAAATCCGATTATCCACTAAAAGGCGTTTTGCCAGCTTAAGCTCAGACTCCACTATCACCTTATAGCCGTCGACCTCTATTTCCCTCTCTGAAGAAACCTCTACTGCCACACGCGCGGTTTTAGCAGCGAGTAACACCACTGAAAATTCGCTTTGCGTCATTCCAGCTCTACGTACCAAAAGTCGCTTGAGTGGCACATAGCGAAAGTGATTCGACTCTCCGTGAAGCTTTGACGGATCATGCTCTACGGCAAATTCCTTAGCCATCCAAAATGCCTGGCTGCTGGCTGCGGCATCAAGTAATTCAGGTTGCTCGCATTCGGTTTGTAAAATGCCCAATAAGCACCAGACCTCAGACCTCGGTGTGGCAGCGTACCGAGGTAACTCCTGTTGTTCCCAACGTGCAAAAATCGAGACGTAGTTTGGACCACCCGCCTTTGCCCCAGGGCCGAAGCATGACTTCTTCCATCCGCCAAAAGGTTGCCTCCGCACAATCGCGCCAGTAATGGGACGATTAATGTATGCATTCCCCACCTCCACTTGCTCTCGCCAAATCGCTATTTCGCGATCATCTAAAGTATGGATTCCTCCAGTCAGACCAAAGTCAGAATCATTCTGAATCTGCATCGCGTCATCTAAGTCGTTCGCACGCACTAAGCCCAACACTGGACCAAAACATTCAGCCTTATGAAACCAACTCCCCTGCGTAACCCCCAGCTTTACCCCTGGTGTCCAGAGTCGTGGATTCCCCTCTAACATTTGAGGTTTAAGCAACCATTCCTCGCCTTCATCTAGAGAACTCAGAGCTCTTTCAAGATTACTCTCCGGCTCCACCATTAATGGAGTGATGACCGAAGAAAGGTCCCAAGACTGCCCGACAGCGAGACTCTTCACCGCGTCCTTAAGCTGACGCATAAAAGCGGGATTATCGTAAACATCTGCTTCTAAAATAGCTAACGACGAAGCTGAGCACTTCTGCCCAGAGTGCCCAAAAGATCCTTTCACTAAGTCTTTAATAGCCAAATCAGGGTCGGCGGCATTCGTAATGATCAACGAGTTCTTACCAGAGGTCTCCGCCAAAAGGCGCATATCAGGCTTCCACTGCTGGAACATTCTCCCCGTCTCATAGGCACCAGTGAGAACCACAGCGCCCACTCGTTCGCTAGCCACTAAACTACGTCCCACTTCTGTATCAGGACAGGGAACAAACTGAAGCACCTCTTTTGGCACTCCAGCCTGCCATAGCTGCTGAACCATTACCCAAGCGGTCAGCACCGCCTCAGGCGCAGGCTTCATGATCACCACATTGCCAGCCATCAGCGCAGCAAGAATTCCGCCACACGGAATAGCATAAGGAAAATTCCAAGGCGGAGTGATCACTACTGTTCCCAAAGGTTTCAAAGCGACACCATCGAGCATCCCATCCCAGCTAAGACTCTCAGCATAATAATTAGCAAAATCGATCGCTTCACTGATCTCAGCATCAGCTTCAGCCACTGCCTTCCCTGCTTCTTGAACCATCACTGCGATGGACTCTCCGCGATAGCGCTCTATCTCAACAGCCACATCTTTTAAAACTCTCGCACGCTCCTCTATCGTCCTACCCGACCATGATCGCAGCGCACTTTCAGCCACGTCTAGTGCATCTTTCACAAGATCAAGATCAGCCAATGAATATTGATACAACTGGGTATTCTTGGATGGGTCAAAACCCAGCCCCATGTCTTTTGTATGAATCAACTTCCCTCCTACTTGTAGAGGGATATTTTCAATAGTAACCCCCTTACGAGCTTCGACTTTATCAGTGATCCAATACGCATTTTTGCGCAAACTCCAGTCAGTATCAGGGGCATTACAAAATGGCGCTAAATAATCTGCTGCATACACCTCCATAGCGCGTACCTGCACCCGATTTGGGGAATCGGTCAGCGTATTAACAATCGCACACGCGTCAAAAAACATCTTCTTTTGCTTATTCCACTTAGGGCAACCAGGCTTCATGCCAAAAATATCATGAAGGAAATTCTCTTCATGCGTATTTTCATCCAGCCGACGAACGAGATAAGAAATGGCTGTGTGGAAATCTTCTTTTCTCACCACTGGAGCGTAACGCAACAGCCCACCAGCCAGCTCTTGGACAGCCCTAGCCTGATGGTTCGCCATCCCTTCTAACATCTCTAGCTCTACAAATTCCTCCACGCCTTCACGAGCTCGGATCAACAAAGCATAGGAGATCTCAAATAGGTTATGAGAAGCGATCCCTAGCTGCACATTCTTAGCATTTTCAGGAACACAACCATAGAGCACCATCCGCTTATAATTAGCATCCACTTCCAGCTTTGTTGAGTAAGGAGCCTGCGGCCAGTCATGTAGACTTGCCTCCACAGACTCCATCGCCAAGTTAGCACCCTTTACAATACGAATTTTGATAGGCGCCCCGCCAGCAGCGCTGCGCCTAGTTGCCCACTCAGTCAGTTCAATTTGATGCTTATAGGAATCTGGTAGGTAGGCCTGGAGCACAATGCCAGCTCGATGCATCTTAAATTCAGCTTCGTCTAACACCTGCATAAAAGCATCACAGGTTAGGCGGAGATCTCGGTACTCCTCCATGTCGAGATTCACAAACTTCGGCCGCAGCTCCCCCTTTTCATTCGTAAAAGCAAACTCACTAGCACAGCGATAAAGCCGGCGTATACGCTGTTTAATCAGCTCTAGAGTGTTCTTGTAGGCCACTAGGTTTATTTGAGAAAAAATCGAAGAAACCTTCACCGATATATACTCACAATCTGGACTAGCTAATCGATCCAGTACCTGCTGCACCCGGTGCTCAGCTTCCCCCTCCCCTAAAACAGCTTCGCCCAATTGATTAATATTCATGCGGGTCCCCTGCTTCTTGCGCTTCGCTAGGTGAGGTCTCAGTTCTGCGTCCTCACTAGGCAGGATGACCTGATCACTCTCCGATCGCATTTTTTTAGTCACAGCCGGCATCACCATTTCTGGAGCTAGCGCAGACGCAAAAGCCCCGACCTGCATCGCGACCCGCTCGTACACTGGCAAATAACTTGGCACACCATACTCTCTCACTAAATAGCGAAACTGATCAGCCGAGCGCGTGTGATTCAAAGGGCGAAATACTTGATCAGCCAAGGCTAGAGTCAGAGCCTTCCCAGCTGGATCCCCCATCATCCGCGACATCTTCCACGCCTGATACCGCTCGCTAATCTTTTGCTGCTGAGTCGCCCTATTGAGAATAACTTCCGCCAGTGTAACAGCTTTTTGAGCTAACTGCTCATCACTTACCCCTCGTAGCTGCGCCCCATCTAACAATGACTCAAATTTGCCCATAGATCTAACCTAGTACAGCATCGGCCATATGCCCAACTAAGTCTCAAATCTTTTCTAACAGACTCTATTGCCAGAAAAAAGACTAGTTCAGCAACAAACCACTAAGAAAAAATGGTCGGGACTACAGGATTATTGTCGCTCCGCTCCTGATCTGCTATCAGCAACATGCTCCTCCGCATGTTGAGGTAGGATCGCGTGATTCACGCTCAGGAGTCGAACTACGTTCTCATCCTTGCGGCATAAAAAAAGCCAGCCTCCATCGAGACTCGCATTTTTTAAAATGGTCGGGACTACAGGATTCGAACCTGCGACCTCCTCACCCCCAGCGAGGCGCGCTACCAAACTGCGCTAAGTCCCGGACACGCTGGCGAAGATAAGTAGCAATTCGGGGTTGGCAAGCCAGAAATTTACTGCATTTTCAAAGCATGCAGAAGATCAAAACAGCAGTAGTTGGAGCAAGTGGCTACACAGGGATGGAGCTACTTAGGCTTTTACTAATGCATCCAAATGCCGAACTGAGTTGCGTCACCTCTCGCCAGTATGCGGGTCAGCCGCTCGGTTCCATTTTTCCACGATTTTCCCAAATAGAAGGAAGTGACTTAAGCTTCACAGAACCAGACGCTGCCACCATTAAAGCGAGTGGCGCTGAAGTGGCATTTCTAGCTCTTCCTCATGGAGTTGCAGCTGAGTACGCTCTCGCCTTACTCGAACTAGGTGTTCGTGTCGTCGACCTCTCTGCTGACTTTCGTCTCAACGATCCAGCAGTGTATGAAGAGTTCTATGGTGCAGCTCACCCAGCTACAGAGCTCTTAAAAGAAGCCGTGTACGGCATGCCTGAGCTAAAAGGAAGGTCTGAGTCAATCGCTACAGCACGACTCGTAGCCTCCCCAGGATGCTACCCGACCAGCATTATTCTACCACTTGTCCCATTGCTCGAAAAAGGGCTCATCGATCCACAATCTATTGTCACTTGCTCTATGAGCGGTGTTAGTGGAGCTGGAAAAACAAGTAACACTCTCTTTTCATTTTGCGAAGCTAACGAAAGCGTACGCGCATACAGTGTGCCCAAGCACCGCCATCTCTCTGAGATAGAGCAAGAGCTTAGCATCGCTGCAGGGGAACAAGTCGCTATGTCATTCACGCCCCACCTAGTACCGACTCACAATGGAATTTGCACCACAACTAGCGCTGTGATCAAGGGCTCTGCCGATGAAGTGAGTGCTGCGTTAAATAACGCTTACGCAGACCAACCATTTGTTCGCTTACTCGGTGAAGGGCAGACTGCTGACACGAAAAATGTCACACGGACAAACTTCATTGATATTGGCTGGGCGGTTGACGAACGCACTGGAAGAGTTTTACTCTTTAGCTCTGAGGATAATCTAGGTAAAGGCGCTGCAGGACAAGCTGTGCAGAGCTTTAACTTGATGACTGGGCTTGCGCCAAAAGCGGGCCTACAGAACATCTAATTATCCGTAACGAACGAATCATTATGTCGACGACTCCTTTTCGCAAAATCCCTGGTGGGGTATGTGCCCCAAAGGGCTTTTTAGCCAATGCTGTCTCCGCTGGAATTAAAAATCCAGATACCGAGCGACTCGACCTTGCCCTCATTTATAGTGAGGTCCCGTGTGTCGCAGCAGGCACATTTACAACGAATCGAGTAAAAGCAGCGCCTGTCAGAGTGTCTCAAGCGCACCTAAGAGATCGAGACGTTCAAGCAATTGTTGCCAATAGCGGCAATGCGAATGCTTGTACTGGCGTTACAGGAATCCAAGATGCTAGAAAATCAGCGAAGACCGTGGCTAAGGCTCTAGGACTCCGCCAAAGCCAAGTCGCCGTATGCTCGACTGGAGTCATTGGTTTACCAATGCCGATGCTTCGCATTGAACCCAAACTTCCGGAACTCGTTTCTGGACTAGATCCCAAAAAAGGGACTGAAGTCGCTCAGGCTATAATGACTAGTGACACAACACACAAAGAGATTTCAATCTCGATGGATCTTGATGGTCACAAAGTCAAGATTGGAGCCTGCGCTAAAGGCGCAGGAATGATCTGCCCGAGCATGGCTACCATGCTTTGCTTTATCACGACTGATGCAAATATCGGTCGTACTAATCTAGACAAAGCAGTGCATGACGCTGTAGAAAATTCCTTTAACCGAATTACCATCGATGGTGATATGAGCACAAATGACTCCGTTGTTGTTCTAGCAAATGGTGAGAGTGGAATGCCTCGTATCCAGAGAAACTCAAAGAGCTATCGACTTTTTAGAGAGAGCCTAGAATTCATCATGCTCGAAATGGCAAAATCTCTGGTTAGGGACGGTGAGCGCGTCACTAAGTTTGTCACAGTTAAAGTCAATGGAGCTCGTACCTATAGCGATGCCAAAAAGGTAGCTGAAGCTGTAGCGAACTCCGCATTGGTCAAGAGTTCTTGGAACGGTAACGACCCTAACTGGGGACGAATCATTCACGCAGTTGGCTACTCACGCGCCATGATCCGTGAGGAACTTATTGATATCCACATAGGTTCAAAACCTGCTTGTATAGGCGGTTTAGAAGCTAAGACCCCTATGGATGAACTTAGGAAGACTGTAGGTAAAGATAAGTTCACTATCACAATCGACCTTCACTTAGGTGACGCGGAATACACGGTTTATACCAGTGACATGTCACCAGAGTACATAGATTTCAACCGCTCTGAATACGCCTACTGGAAACAAGCTCGTAAAGACGGCCTTACCAATCAATAAAGTCCCGATAGACTACTCAGTACCCACTCGTACATACCTTTATGCATCACGGCACTCCACTTACGCTCCTCATTTCCTCTACAGCAGCACTGAGCTTACTACTGTCCAGCTGTGGACACCAAGCTGGCGGCACGATCGAAGTACGTGAAACTGCTGGCTACCAACCCAATTTTGGACCATTCGATAGCAGTGGTAACTATGTGGATAAGTGGGCGGACAACCCACCTAAGAGGAAATATATTTCTCGAGGTAAAAAGAAAACCAAAGCTCCAGTTGTGACTCCAACTCCAGCACCTCAACAGTATGCCGCGGTTACGCCCCCACCTCCTCCGACTGTAAAACCCCCAACTAAGCCCAAAACGACACCGAAAGTAGCAGCAAAGCCCAAGGCTAAGCCTACTGTTACTCATACGGTGAAACGCGGAGACACGCTCTATGGCCTTTCTAGGAAATACGGCACATCTGTTAGCTCTATTCAAAAAGCTAACAATATGCGGGGGACGACTATCGGACTAGGTCAGCGCTTGACCATTCCACGATAAAATTAAGGAATCAGCTCCCTTCGTTCATACTGCTTCCACAGCGACGACAAAACTTAGCGTCAGGTAAATGCCCGTGGACACCACAGCCTGGGCAAGCATCTGAAGTTTTATCCGTCTCCTGAAGCTTCATCATCTCGCTAGTCACAATACCTGTCGGCACTGCAATCACAGCATAACCTGTCAAAATCATGATAGTTGTTAGGAAGCGTCCCAATTCAGTCTGCGCAGTAATATCCCCGTAGCCAACTGTCGTGATGGATACAATAGCATAGTAAACGCTCCGAGGGATGCTCGTAAACTGCGTATCAGCTTGGCGACCCTCGATGTAATACATCAATGTCCCAGCAATGACCGCCATTAAAAGAATTGCAAAAAAGAAGACCGTAATCTTCTCCTTTGACCTTACTAAGCCATGAAGGATCACCTCAGCTCCTTTGACATGGTTCACCATTTTTAAGATTCGGAACATCCGTAGTAGGCGCAAAGCTCGAACAACTCCGAAAGCGGAGGATGCCCCAAAAAACAAAACGACATACGCTGGCAGGCAAGAGAGTAAGTCAACAATACCATAAAAGCTCGTTATATACTTCAATGGCTGCCTGCTACACCAAATCCGCAGGAGGTACTCAATTGTAAATATCACAGTGAAAAACCACTCAAATGCCAGTAAAATTTTAGAGTATTGCGCATCAAGCCCTTTTACGGTCTCTAACATGACGACCAGAATACTCAGCCCGATACACCAGAGCAGCGCAACATCAAACGCCTTACCAGCAGGAGTTTCGGCTTCGAATATAATGAGTCGCGTACGCTCCCTAAAGCTCGCTTGCTGTTTTGATTCCACTGCTGACATTACCACAATTATCCACGTCTAACAATCTTACTGTCAATCCACATTGCAGACAAAAAACTGACATTACCAAGTATAAATTGTAATGAACCTTGACCTAACATGTGTTTGAATTCTAAAATCACATAATTAATGCCCTCCTCACACCTATTCCGCGCCCTTTTTTGTGGCACTCTACTTACATCTAGCAACATCGGCTACTCAGCCGGTTTTCAGCTCCAAGAACGCTCTGTATCTGGATTAGGTAGAGCATTCGCTGGTGAAGCAGCTATTGCAGAAGACGCATCAGCGATAGCCACAAATGCGGCAAATATGCTACTTCTAGAAAAATGGAGTATCTCGGCTGGAGCATCCTACATTTCACCAAACATAGAAGTCTCCGGGACATTTACCCCTACAGGCTCACCTCTCAGTCTTGACACATCAGATGATGGGCCTGCACCGGAGGCCGTAGTGCCATATCTATACATTTCTCACAAAGTCTCAGAAGACTGGGCTCTAGGTCTCGCGCTGCACTCTAGGTTTGGCTTAAGTACGGACTATGCCGAAAGCTTTCTAGCCACCTCTCAGGCGAATAAAAGTGAAATCACCACTATCTATATCAGCCCCAAAATTGCCTACAGGATCAACAGTAAATGGAGCCTTGGTGCTGGCTTTGATGCAATTCAAACTGAAGGCACACTCACTAACTCGATCAGCAGTGACTTAGCCTCGCCCGCTGCAGGAGCGGACATAGTTAATGTCGAAGGAGACGGCTGGTCTTACGGATTTAATATTGGGACACTCTACGAGTTGAATGAAAAAACGCGCATTGGCCTCTCCTATTATTCTAAAGTTGATTTATCTCTTGAAGGGTCTCTTACGACAGATCTCCTACCCTTTCCTGGAGGTAAAACTGATGCAAAGGTCGAACAAGAGGTGCCACAATCCATTGAGCTAAGTGGGTATCATGAACTTGATGATCAATGGACCCTACACAGCAGCTTCACATGGACAGACTGGAGCGTGTTCGAAGAACTCGTCATTGAAACAAATACACAAGACTTCCCAAAAGAAGAGAACTGGAAAGACACTTTTCGCATAGCACTTGGTGCGACGTACCAATGTAATGACAAGTGGACTTACCGTGTAGGATTAGCTTTTGATGAAAGCCCAGTGCAGAGCAAAGATTTCCGGACTCTACGCATCCCAGACTCAGACCGCTACTGGCTTAGTGTAGGCTCTAGTTATCAGGTAAATAACAACTACTCCATCGACATTGGTTATACCTACGTATTTGCCAACAGTGTCGAACTACATGAAACTGACGCTACAGGTACATTTAAAGGAAAGCTCAAAGGGAACGTTCACATACTGGGCCTAGCCTTCAATGGTAGTTTTTAGGGCAACTAGAAATCATTTTTCAGCTGATGGCTCAAATGCTTTTTTATCCTTGAGCCATTGTTCGTAGTAAGCGTCCTTAACCGCTTGTGATGGTTTAGGTTTGGAGCTAGGTAAATAGTCGGGACGCTCTCCCAAAGTAAGTACGGCATCACGTTCTTCACCATCTTCATACATTCCCAGATGCAACTGATCACCTTTGAATTTTTTGCTTACACGACTGATAAACAATGCTTCTGCGGTCATACCAGAATTGCGCAGCTCATGCTCGGTCATCCTCTTTCCTTCGAGCGATGAAATAACGTCTCCCGGTTTCAAACCAAGCTTCGTTGCTGCTGAGTCAGGAATCACGCGGTTTATTACCACCACTGGCACTTGTTTACCATCGATCGGCATCAGCAGTGAGCCTAGTTCAATTCCGATGAAGCCTGGCGGCCTACCAAAGTGATCAGACAAAACAATCTCACGCAGTATTTCATTCACTCGCATATTCACCTCAGGGCTCAAAGAGAGTTGCAAGTTCTCGTAGAGTAAAGGAATCGAGAGCGACTTATTATTGAGAGCCCATTCATTTAGCTCACCATAGGCTTTTTGACGTATCTCGTAACTATCTGCCCCCATTCTCTCAAGTAGCAGCTCCTGTTCGTTAGCATTACAAAACATCTGAGTACCAGCGATTAGCGCTAACACGATCAACTTTATTCTTTGATACATACTCACTCTCATAGAAATGAAATAAAAAGACCCATTCTTCAATCAGAATAGGTCTTAAGGTGGATCTGGGATTTTGGTTATCGAGTTTACTGTCCTAGGAAGTTCTTCTCAGGTACAGTAATCGTATCGCCTGGCTTAACTTTGTAGGTGCGGTGAACATCTTTTTTCAGATTATACAAGCTACGCTTACCATTACGTAGTAACTGAACTCGATTCATCGCTCCAAAAGCTGTAGAATCACCCGCTGAAGCTACGGCATCATAGATCGACATACCTTGATTATATTGCACAGGACCTGGACGCTTCACGTGACCCGCCACCGTCACATACTCATTATTCTTCTTCATCGTCTGCTCGAGCTCTAGATTATCCTTTGTCGTAATAATCGTTATTCGAGGATTCGCGTAAATCTTAGCTCCTTTGTAGGCAGCCTCAATACGGCGAGCCACATTAGAGCTCGAGCTGCCTGAGGCTTTGATTCCATCAGTTAGCATTGGCATATAGAGTAATCCCCCGTCGCTAACCACGTACTCACCATTAATCGCAGCTTGCTCAGATTGAGGCACACCTTTGATTGTGATGGTTACTTTTTCACCATTTGAGACGTAACTAGCCATCAGTATTGACTGCGTCAGTCCCAATAAAAGACAGAAGAGTATTAAGATTTTTTTCATAATATAAGGTAACAATAGATATAGGATTAGTAAAGACCCTCGGACTCCGAAGGTTTAGTCGACTTCCCCTTCTTACCTTTAGCAGCTGAGGCTTGTTCACTTGGAGAATAATAGGTGTAATAGCTAGTATAGTACTGATACTGACTATCACTACGCACATCCACATTGTTAAGCACAACCCCTAGGACTGTTCCGCCCACATTCTCAACAGCCTGCTTCACACGGATAAGCATATTTCGTGGTAACTTGCGGTGCTGAACGACAATCATTGTCAAATCGACTTCACTGGCTAGTACCGATGCGTCACTGACACCTAGTATAGGAGGCGAATCAATCAGAACCAGATCGAAGCGACCCTTCACATCTTGTATCAACTCAGACATACGACGGGAATTCAAAATACCTGCCGCATCTGCCGGAAGGACCCCTGAAGGCATGAAATATAAGTTCTCAGTAGCTGTCTGGAGAATAACGTCCTCTAAGAGCAAGTCCGTTGTTAGATAGTTAGTTAGTCCCACTGAATTTGCAATATCGAACATGGTATGTAGTCGAGGGCGACGAAGGTCAGCATCGATCATCAAAGTGGAATACCCTCCTTGAGCACAAATATATGCAAGATTTACCAGTGTGGTTGATTTCCCTTCACCGGCTCCCCCAGAGACTACGGTAATTGCATTGTCGTCAGGATTTTTACGGTTGAACTCAATGTTCGTCCGTAAAATACGATACGCTTCGGCATCGGGGCTAGAAGTACCCAGCTTATGAAGAACATCAATATCTTTTGGTATGACTGCGAGCACAGGCACATCTAGATAGCGCTCTACGTCTTCAAGTGATTTCACTGAAGTATCCATTAACTCTAACGCAAACGCAATACCCACCCCGAAAATCATACCAGCAACACTGCCCAACGCCATATTCAATATCCAATTGGGTGACACATAGTCAGCAACCTCAGGCTCTTCAGGGTAATCGTAAAACTCAATTGGGTCGATGGAGAGCCCTTCTTGAAGGTTCTCCATAACCTCACCAGTCTTCATTGTTTTCAAAGCATCCAGTTCATCTTCATACTCTTTCACATAGGTCTGAAATTTCGTGTAATCAGCTGCTGTTGCTCGAGCGTCATCCTGAGAACTCTCTGATGACTCTTTCAGGCGCTCAACCTTAGCCTGAGCCTCGTTAAGTAAGGTCTTAAGTAAGGATCTAATTTTAACCACTTTCGTATCGAGATCTTCACGAAGTATCTTAATACGAGCGTCTAATAATTTAATCTGAGGGTGGTTCGCACCGAGCCCCTGGGCCAACATCCCTGATCGTTCACGTTTTTCTTCCAGATATTGTTCCCAAGTACGTTGTACAATCCCACTCTCAGGGCGATTTAAACCAGCAACGTGTGAGATCAATGAATCATCATCAAGTCCTATGATGTTTTTGACCTGAAGCTCTAACTCGTCCCTTTCCTTGATGGCTTCATCATAAAGCTGTTCTTGCACTACAAGACCTCGTCTAACCGTATCAGTCGTTCCGCCACTGTTATTTCTATCGAAATAGATAATTCCTGTCTCTGTCGAAAACTGAAGTAGCCTGTTACGATAGTCCTCTACGATATCCTCTTGCTTTTGAATTTTCTTATCTAATTCATAGCGTGTTTGCTCACGCCGCTTAACCTCCTGGTTGGTACGAAGCTCACTATATGCTACCGCAACGGCCTCAGTAAGAGGCTTCACGTACTCACGGTTCTCTTTGGTCATGCGGAGTGCAATCTCAATCATATCAGTACCACGCTCTTGACGAGTACTGAGTCCATTTTTGAGAACTAAAGCGGCCTCATCTAGACTCACTCCCATTTTCTCTGGAAGCTGACAACGCTCTGCTGCTCTTTTTAAATTTTCCTCTGACTCAATTATTTTGAATTGAGTTCCAAAAAATTGACGCGTCATGAGTTGTGAGGACGCATTCCCCATAACTTGATTTTTCGAGCCTAAAGGGTTCACCAAGATGACCGTGCTAGCCTCGTACTTTTTAGGCATCACATAGGTAATTACAGCTGCGGTAAGGGCGACCAAAATGAACGTCAAAAGAATGATCCCATATCGGTTTTTTAATATTTGCCAATAATCGACAGCGTGGAGTGCTGCATCAGATGTATTCAATGAAGAGTTTTTTTGCATCGTGGGTATTCAACGTCAATTTGAGTAGATAGAACTACACTCTAGATCTTGGTAGATCAAAGAAAAAAGCCCTCTTTGCTAGAAGCGCAAAGAAGGCTAAATTTAAAGTCCAATCTGAATAGTTATGACACTATTAGAATGTGTAAGTTAGACCTGTTTGAACACGGTTACGATCGTAATTACGATTAAGTGCACCGGTCTCATCGTCAGAAGTTGTGTAGTTGTAATTAATATTACCACTGAGGTTGTGCATAATCTGATAGGTAGCACCAATATACATATTAAATGTATCCACAGTATCACTAGGTGGAGTACCTCCATAGTAGTGGTTATTGATGTAGTTCACACCACCAGTAAAGAAGAGGTCTGGAGAAAGGTAGTAATCACCAGCAATGTTTATACGAAATACCTGATTATTCTCAAAGCTATCACCTAGAACCAAGGAGGTTCCGTAATCATTGATCTCGTATGCTGTACTAGCACTCACCTGAAATGACTCATTCACTTTGTTGCGATACTCTATCTCAAAAGTCGGGTCTGTCTGACTATTAGCCCCTTCAAGCGTACGGTATTGCACACCTGCACGAGCAATCAATACAGAAGTCTCACTAAAGCGATGCTCAAAGCCTAACAATACTTTCTGGTTATCGCTATCTCGCCCATCGGTGACATCTGTAAAGCGGTAGCGGTAATCTAAAGTAGCAATGGTTTGCTGGCTTACAACATAACGAAATTGATTATACAGAACTAGATTCTGACGATCATTGCGCGAGTCATCTCCGTCGTAATTAAGAGTATCCCATTGGATACCAGTGTAGGTCCCCAGTCTTTCAGTCCACTTGTAGCCGACAGAGTTGTCTGTGGAAAAGAAGAAATATTCATCATTAGTACGATCATTTACTACTCCATAATTATAATCTGGCTCTAGACCGTAGAAAAGGTAGTTAGATGTCTCAAACCGAAGACGCTCACTCACGTGATGCGTGAAACTAAATGGCAAACGAATTGTGTAGTATGTATCCTCGGCGTTTGGGTCGTCGACATTATCGAAGTAGTATAGCATCCCAAGCAGAAGATTCACATCAACCACATTCTGAGGTGTGAAGTTCACATAGTTTGCGCCAACACCGAAACTAGTGTAAAGGGATTCATCACCTGAATTCGTTGTAGGAGTGATGTTATCATCCCAACCTAAGTTTACAAATGCTGAAAATTCCAATGGAATAGATTCAGATACACCATCGTTTGGAGATACTTCAAATACCCCCTGCGCTGATAGTGTTCCAGCTGTTAGAGCGAGTGCTGCTCCGATTTTTATCAATTTCATGTAGTATGTTGTTTAGAGTAAATTTCCATCTAGTCGCCCTATTTTGTCACTATCGTGACGTGTTTTTATGACGAATTGAGGCGCTGACAATCCTGTCGCAACTGCACAAGTTTCATTTGAAGCAAGCGCTCTGGAGATGATTTCCAATACTTTGTGAGAAAACCACTTCAGAGATTCCACAAGACCAGACTCCACGACTGATAAGTCAAAACTCTTAGTCGGTTCTTTTTTAATGGCTAATATGGATACAGTATATGTCATAAATAATGCACTAGTCAGTGCATATCTGGGGGTCGTCTTAATGGGCGGGAAAAGTAACATAATAACCGTTAGTTAAGGCGCGACTATTTTCACTGAAGCTCCCCCGCATATGTATATCATGTGACTTGCAGGCCACACTAATTGATTTAAACTCCTGTTTGCAAGCTCTTTATTACGGAAGCTGAACACACAGCAAATAAGAAACGCTTTGTCGCTACGAGTGTTAGCATTCAGATCACAAGCCTGTCGGGTGATCTATAAACTCAGACTTAATTACATATTTCTCTGAAATAAGACTAGCTAATGCTTTCACCCCAAAAGTCTCAGTCGCGTAGTGTCCGGCATAGATAAGATTCACCCCTAATTCCTCTGCTAGCGGGTAGCTCCAATGTGGACCCTCTCCCGTAACAAAGGTATCAATCCCCTGTTCAGCCATCGCAGCGATTTCAGAACCCGCACCGCCTGTAATAACGCCCACAGTACCAACCGTAGGTTTTAATCTACCACGGCAAAAATGAATCGAGCTACCTACCGCATCCTCTACAGTATTAATAAACGATTCAAACTCCAAATCCATTTCCTGTTTCAGTCCTAGTAAAATCCCCTTCCAACTATGATACTTTTGAGGATTTTTCATCCCTATCGCCTTAGCTAGAAGTGCATTATTCCCATGTATAGGATGCACATCGAGAGGTATATGACTGCTATAAATCGCTAAATCCGAATGAATAGCTTCACTCAGTTTTTCATACTGGGCTCCTACGATATTTTGAGCTCCTTGCCAAAAGAGGCCATGATGGACTATAAGGAGATCTGCACCAGCATTGATCGCTTTCCTAATCACAGGCAGAGAGGCATCTACCGCAGCAGCTACTTTTGTCACTTTTCCCTTATTAGCCAACTGAAGCCCGTTATTAGCCGCCGAATAGTCAGGGATATTACCAGTGTCTAATTCACACTCTAGGAAACTAATGATTTCATTAAGATCAGCCATGCCCTGAATCTAACATGTGTCCCGGCATTCAACACTCTAAAAAACATTCAAGGTCACTAGCCAACGGCGCCTTTATATCCAAAAGACCACCATCAGTATCAACAATCATCCGAGATGCATGGAGCGCATGCCTCTCAATGTGTAGTAACTTTCTCAAACGCTCTGACCACCCGGTATCTATAAATTCCAAATAACAGCTCTCATCCTCTCCATAGATTTTATCTCCAATGATAGGAAAACCTAGGTGAGCTAAATGCACTCGAATCTGATGCATACGTCCAGTTTCAGGAAAAACCCTCAGCACCGAACACTTAAGCCCACCTCTCTGAAACTTCCTTAGCACCCTAAACTTAGTGATACACTCTCTCCCTTCTGGATGCACCATTTGCTTCACCCATATAGGGGACTCAGTAACCTCCCCTTTTCTCAAAAGAGGAGCACTTAATTCCAGATCCAGCCAATCCGGCCAGCCATGAACGATTGCTATATACTCCTTTGAAATCTTTCTGCGCTCCATCGCTCGACCAAGCTCCCTCGCTGAGGGTTTAGCTTTGGCGATCAGCACTACACCACTCGTTTCTCTATCCAAACGATTAATAATGGATAACCGAGCGCCATTAATCATCTCATAACGTAACAATTCCTCCACCCCTCCCAGTAAGGTTGGTTCACTTTTACCACTAGTCGGGTGTACTATTAAAGGCGCAGGTTTATTAACCGCAATCCATAGCTCGGTTTCGTCGATAACTTCAAACGAAGCATTCACATCTATAGGCTCTTTTCCCATTAGCCCACTCTACTCACCCAACACTGTAATAATAACTCGTCGTCGATGTGGAGCTATGCGGTGCTCAAACAAGAACAGCCCTTGCCAAGTTCCTAGTATCATACGCCCTTCATTCACTGGAATCACCTCACTACTTCTTGTGAGCGCCATGCGAATATGAGAAGGCATATCATCAGGGCCTTCATGAGTATGAATAAAATAATCCGTATCCTCAGGCACCAGTCGATCGAAGTACATTTCAAGGTCTCGACGCGCACTAGGATCCGCATTCTCCATCAAGACTAAGCTGGCACTCGTGTGCTTAACAAACACAGTAACAGTCCCGATGCGTACTCCAGATTCGCGAACCAAGGCTTCGACTTCATGTGAAATCTCATAAGTCCCCTTCCCTCTAGTTTCAAATTCTAATTCTTTCTGGTACACAGCCATCATAACACCTCTCTCTAGAAAAAGTTAACTAGTGACCTCGTATTATTCAACCCATTAAGGTGGGCAAAATAGGTTATAGGCAAATATTCTGCATCACAATATTGTCACAACAAAAGCCTACATTATGGATTGCTTCAGCTTCCTAACGATAGCATATTCCGCTATATGAGTTCAGAAACACTTGCACACCAAGGAAGCTCTAACGTAAGTGCTACTATCCACATTGGAGCGAGCTCTATATCACTACTTATTTTTATTCCTCATGAGGATGGGAGCTCAGAACAAATCGACTTCCTTGAGCAATCTGCACCTATTGCGCACGATGTCTTTAGCCGGGGGAAAATCACTCGTACTACTATCGAGCGATGTGTAAACATTTTGACTGGCTACAAGCAGACACTCACCGAATTCGTCCCCGTTTCAGCAATCAATAAAATTCGGGTCGTAGCCACAAACATCCTATCTGAGTCGAGCAATATTGAAGTATTCCTCAACCGTATTCATATCGGTTGTGATCTCGATGTTGAAATTCTAGATGACGGCGAAATGACTCGTCTCATTTACCTCAAAACACGCCGACGTCTAAGCGACACTCCCTCGATGAAATCACGTACAACGTTGGTTCTTCATGTAGGGCCGGGAAATACGCGTGCCATACTTCTTAAAAACGGCAAAATCACCTCCTATAGTAGTTACCGTCTAGGTGTGCACCGGACAGGTGAAAGAATATCTTCCACATCCGGCCGACCAAGCAACTACAGAAAGTCTGTTAGATCTCAAATCCAAGGCGTACTTGACTCCTTGATCGATGAATATCGTGATGAAGACATCGAGCACATTGTCCTCATAGGATACGAGATCCAGCTTCTTCGACCTCACATCAAGCACTTCAAAGATAAATCCTGTTCTATTAATGCTCTCAAAGAGCTGTGTGACGAAGCCTCTGAAATGAACGATGACGAGATTGTTCGCAGCTTCCAAGTCGACTACCAAACAGCTGAAGCCATTCTACCAGCTCTTGAAATCAATTTAGCAGTCAGCGAAGCATTTGAGCCCAAACGTCTACATATTCCTGAAAGTGATTACGAAGAAGGCCTACTACACGATCTAAATATAATCCCGTCGCTCTCCGGTGACTTCAGTGATGAAGTACTCCGCTCTACCGAAAAAGTCGCAGAGAAATACCAAGTCCACATGGGTCATGCCAGACAGGTTGCTAGAATTTCTCTATCACTCTTTGAACAGTTAGGAGACCTTCACAAGCTCAGCCGTCATGACGCTCTACTACTCCAAATTGCAGCGATACTTCATGAAGTTGGCGGGTTTATTAATAATCGAGCCCATCATAAGCATTCTCAGTACATCATTCTGAATAGTGAGATCTTTGGGCTACCAAAAGCTGACGTAGAGATTATCGCCTTGATCACACGTTACCACAGAAACTCAGTCCCCAAACCGACTCACTCTCTTTATAAGGATTTAGATACCCATAATAGAATGCGCGTTTCTAAGTTAGCCTCCTTCCTTCGCATGGCGGATGCCTTAGACCGATCGCACTCTAATAAAGTGAAATCTATAGAAATTCGAACCAGCCGCCGCAGGATCCACATCTATCTTCAGCAAGTAGCAGATGCTCATACGGAGCGACTCGCAATGCGCAGTAAAGGCGACCTTTTTGAAAATATTTTCGGCCTGCAAATCAATCTTGTCGAAGACAAACTCAGCTAAAATCATGTCATCCTCTTCATACATTAATCGAGAACTCTCATGGATTGAGTTCAACCAGAGAGTACTCAGCGAAGCTCAACGCAAAGAGAAGGCTTTACTCGAGCGCTTAAAGTTTCTGGCTATTTCAGCATCTAACATGGATGAATTTTTCCAAGTTCGAGTGGGAGGCCTCACCCTACTCAAAAGTACTGGATCTAGAAAAAAAGATATTGCTGGGTTAACCCCCACACAACAACTTTTGGCTATCAAGAAGCGAATTAGTCTACAAATTCACGAACAATACGTACTCTATAACACAGAGCTTCTCCCCCAGCTAAAGGAAAACGGCATCAACTTCTGTGCACCTAAAGATCTACCTAGACACATAGAAGATTTTGTCCGACTACGTTTCACTGAGGCTATTTCACCTTTACTGACTCCACTTAGTTTCGAGCCTGACGAGAGCGACAACGACACACCTCCACTGACCCTCCCAGCTATGACACTTATCGTTGCCTGTGTTATTCAGGCAAAAAATAAGACTAACCGTGTTGTATTCATTCCTATCAACGAAGGAATCGAGCGCTTTATTCAAGTTGGCGATCAAGGTGAACACTACATCATCCCAATCGAAGACGCCATTGCTCAATATGCCAACCAGCTTTTCCCTGGTGAAAGCGTTCATTCTCATAGTGTCTTTAGAATCACAAGAAATGGTGATATTGTCGTTCAGGAAGAAGACGCTATCGATCTTGCTGGAGAAATGGAAGAAGTCCTCTCCGCTAGAAAAACGAGTAATACCGTCAGAGTAGAACTCCGAAGTGGCTGTTCTAGGCTGCTTGAAAACGCAATCAAGCAAATCACAAACGCATCACCCGAGCAAATCTACAGAATAGATGGCGCTCTCTGTCTTAATGACTTCATGCAGATAGCCTTCATATCAGGTTACGAGGATCTCAAAGCCCCGTCTTGGGAACCTCAGTCATCAGCTGAAATTGACTACCAAAACTCTATTTTTGATGAAATCGCCAAGAAAGATATACTCCTCTATCATCCCTATCACAGCTTCGACCCAGTTATAAGATTTATTGAGGAAGCAGCTACAGACCCAGACGTGTTAGCGATAAAGCAAGTACTCTATCGCACCGCTAAGCACTCACGCGTGATTGATGCACTCATTCGTGCCGCCGAAAACGGCAAGCAAGTTACTGTACTCGTCGAGATCAAAGCCCGTTTTGATGAAGCTAGGAACCTTCACCGTGCCGAGGAACTCCAGCGTGCAGGAGTTCAAATCGTTTACGGAGTAAAAGGTCTAAAGACCCACGCTAAGATCACATTAGTGATTAGGAAAGAAGCTGGCTCGATCAAGCGCTACTGCCACTACGGCACAGGAAACTATAACGAGTCCACAGCTCGCCTCTACACTGATGCGTCCATACTCACAGCTAGAAACGATTTTGGTTCCGATGCCTCATTGATTTTTAATGCTGTCACCGGAAGATCTAAACTACTCACTACCAAGAGACTTTTTCCAGCCCCCACGCATATGAAAAAGCGCTTACTTGAACTCATTGCGAGTGAAGCATCTAGAGCTAAATCGGGAGAGAAAGCAGCGATCACAGCTAAAGTGAATTCACTGCAAGATAAAGACATCATCGATGCCCTCTATAAAGCATCTAAGGCTGGAGTTAACATCCGCCTTAACATACGCGGCATCTGCTGCCTTAAAACAGGCACACGCAAAGAAGCTAAGAACATAGAAGTCGTTTCAGTCATCGATTACTATCTCGAACACGCACGCGTTTTTCAATTCCATCAAGGCGGAGATGAACTCTTATTCATCTCCTCAGCGGATTGGATGACTCGCAATCTCGAAAAACGGGTCGAACTCATGATTCCTGTAGCAGATGAAGACATTAAGCTCCAGCTGATCGATATTCTCGAAGCCGGATTTAAGGACAACCAACAGGCTCACAGGATTCTCACTGATGGCAGCTCCGAACGCATCATTGAAGAAGGCAAACCTAGCTTCCGCATGCAAGAATACCTGCAGAAAAAAGCGACACAGGCCTCAAAAGCAAAAGCTTATCTTCGTACCACTACCTTTGAGCCACACACTCCTAAATAGCTAGCAGCAGCTTTTACCTATCGAGCAGCCAGATTCACACTCTGGCTGTTTCTATTTAAAATGGCCAAATTATTGGGATCAGGATACTAGCCATAATCCAGAGTATCACATTCAGAGGGAAACCAACTTTAAAGAAGTCACTAAACTTATATCCCCCGGCACCATAGACGAAAGTATTTGTCTGGTAGCCTATTGGGGTCGAGAAGCTCGCGGAAGCCCCAAACATCACTGATACCACGAAAGGCCTAGCATCCACGCCCATTTGTATTCCTACAAAAATCGCGAGCGGCGTTAATAAGGCTGCCACCGCATTGTTTGAAATCATCTCTGTAAGCACATTCGACAGCAGATAAAAGGCGGCTAGCATGATGAATGGCTTCATCTCAGCATCCACAAAAGTAATGCCATCAACCATACTCACTACAGCCTTTGCTGTATTCTCAGCTAGGCCACTTTGCGCCATAGCCATCCCTAAACCTAGCATGCCGCAAATCATAAACACCACTTTCCACTCAATAGACTGGAAGGCCTCGCCTGGATCTAGGCAGCGAGTCACCAGCACGCCGAAAGCACAACAAAGCGCTATCAACACTGTTGGAATTATCGGTATTCCAAAATTTCCACCGAGTGCTCCCAATAAGATAAATGCAGCTAGTGCGATTAAAACATAAGGTGCTTTTTTCACCCGATTCACCCGATGCTTCGGCTCAGAAAGGTTAATAAAATCCTTCTGCTGGAAAAGCTGCCGCATTTTTTCAGCCGGCCCTTGAACCAATAAAGTGTCACCAAACACCAGACGCTCGTCCTCAAAACGCTCACGAAGGTTTTGTCCCTTTCTGTGAACAGCCAAAATCAAGACACCAAAGCGCTGGCGAAAATTTAACTCTTTCAGGTTCTTACCAATCAGTGATGACTCGGGACCTAAAATGCCCTCCATCAAGACTGCAGACTCAGTTCTAATATCTTCAAGACCTAACGCCTCTTCACCTCTAACATCTACATCAGAATTCTCACGAACCCCCATCAAAGCTTCAACACTCCCCTTAAATACAACCTCATCACCTGCGGCAAAGCGCAGATCAGGTAAAGGATCGTTTAGTCTTGCTCCACCCCGGCGCACTTCGATCACACGAGCTTTGCGTACTCCTGCTAATTCGGTATCTGGAAACAGCTTTCCAGCCAAAGGAGAGTTCTCCTTAACAAACGCATGAGTGATAAACTCTCGGCTCGTCTCATTATCAATTAATGCAGCAAGTGTCGAACGATCTGGAAGCAGCTTCCGACCAATCGTCACCATGTATAAGAAGGTCACTACTACGAAAGCAATACCAAGCGGAGTGATTTCAAACATAGTGAATGGCTCCATCACCTTATTCGCTATTCCAGCAGCCACTAAGTTTGTTGATGTTCCTATAATAGTCACTGTCCCCCCCGCCACAGCAGCATAGGAAAGAGGTATTAAGAAACGTGACGCCATGTAATTTTTCCGCCGACAAATACCTAACACAATCGGCATAAACACTACCACAACAGGTGTGTTATTTACAAAACCTGACAAACTACAGACTAATGCCATCATTACCACAAGCATCCTAAGCGGACTTTTTGCAGCAACATTCTCAAACCATACACCTAGAGATTCGATCACCCCAGTACGATCCAATGCCGCACTCAGAATGAACATACAAGCCACTGTGATCGGCGCTGGGTGCGCAAATACTGCTAGGGCATTATTCTCGGCCCCAGGAGTCACTGAGAGGACTCCACTGAGCACACAAGCAATTAGCCCACCAATAGCGACAAGCTCTGCAGAAAGCCATTCCTTAACAAAAGCCAAGAAAACCACGATCATTAAGACCGTGAGAAACACTTGTTGCCAATTCTCAAAAAAACCCATTGAGCTATAAAGCTATCAGACTCACCTCATTCCTCCCAAGAGAAATTCAGGATATAACACCAAAAAATTGCTCCCACTCAGCTTCCTTGAAGCCTACAAGGGCTCCCTTATCTGAAATAACAAAAGGGCGCTTCACTAAATTCCCTCTGCTATGGAGCAGCTCCAGAGCCTCATCCTCTGACAAAGTCGGAAGTTTATCCTTCATATTAAGCTCTCGATAATCGCCACCGGAACTATTAAACAAAGCCTTTAATGAATAACCCGACTTACGAGCTACGCGTAGTTCATCAATCGTCGGAGGAGCTTCACGAATAGGAAGCTCATCCACTACGATCGAATGGACGCTCAGCCACTTCATTGCCTTACGGCAAGTTCCGCAGCCTTTATAGCTGTAGTATCGCGTCATTGGGGTTTTCGCAAATATGGGAAATCGGAAAGGAATTAACCGATCCGGAATGTGATACGAGCCTTGGTCGTATCATAGGGAGACATTTCCATACGCACACGGTCACCGACCACTAAACGAATGAAACGCTTACGCATCTTACCTGAAATGTGCGCCAAGACTTCATGTCCACCTTGTAGTTCTACCCTAAACATAGTTCCCGCAAGAACAGTTTTGATAGTGCCTTCGATTTCTACAGCCTTATCTTCGCGATCGTCTTCTACTTTCTTCTTGAAACGACGGCCAGGACCTCCAGCTCTTCTATTCGGGCGGCGGCGTCCGCCACCTCTTCTTGGTTTTCCTGCGATAATGTCTCCTTTGTTGCTTAATTCGTTGTGTGTCTCGTTTCTTGCTGAAAGGAGACACTCGGGCGCGCATCTTCATTATTTATAGCGTCTTCGCAATACTTATTTGCATTGAATTACGAAATCCTGCCAAAAAGAAAGCCCCGCTCCACCTGAGAGCGAGGCTATAAAAACCAATCAAGAAATTTTTAGCTATAGGATGACTCCACTCGATTCGCAACATCACGATAACCGTAATCCACTTCGTAGATCTGCTTGAAGCATCCCAAAGCATCTTCTTTAGCATTCAGTTTAGAATGAATCAGACCCTTTTCATAAAGTACTTCTTTCTTCGTAGAATCCATTGCTTGTAGATCAGCTAAAGCATCTGATAGCTGCTTAATCGCGAGATCATGCATTCCTTTACCATCGAACGCTCGCGCTAGCGTGAGAAGCACTTTTGTTCGAATATGTGGATTACGAGTAGCCTGCTGAAGGTGTGGGATAGCCTCACTGTAGTCACCTGCATTAAAGAGGGCCTCACCCAGTTCAAAACGAAGCTGAGGATCAGTGGGGTTTTGGTCAACACGCTTTGAAGCTTCAGCCACTGAGCCTAGAGCGTGAGCTTTACGAGCCTCTTGAAGCTGAACGCGTAGTTCTTCATTATTAGGATCTTCTTCAAGCTGGGTTTCTAATGCGTTAAGAGCCTCCTTAGCTACTTTATCACCAAGCTTTTCAGCCTTCTGCTTCAATGCTGTATCGCCATTACTGATCTGAAACGCCCAGTCATAAAAGGCATGAGCTGATTCCCATTTTTCTAATTCTTCGTATAGCTTCGCGATTTGCTTCACTATGTTGAGATCATTCTGATCCTGCTCGTATTGACCGATCAGCCCAGCTAGCTTCTCTTTCATTTGGTCGCGAGTCATTGCAGCACGGTCTGCTTCTTCAAGCTTCTTCGCCTCCGCAGAGTCCTTCTTAAGTTCATTCAGGCTTGCGCCTTCTCCCCAACGCTGTTGCTTCATCGAGGCCTTAGCTGAACAGTCCTTTGCACCTTTAACGGCATTAATATCTCCAGGTACTTGCTTTACGATATCATTGTAAACTTCCGTTGCTAGATCAGGACGGTCATTACCAATATAATATTCAGCTAGTTTATGAAGTGTTTTGGTATTTTCGGGAGCACCTTCACGAACAGTTTCAAGAGCAAAAGCAGCTGTTTCAGGTAGGCCCATCATCAATGCTGTCTCGAATAACACTTCATTGATCGCTGGATCGTATGGACTTTTCTCTAATTCTTTCTCGATCTGAATAAGTGCTGCAGCGGGATCTTTCTTTGCTGCACTGGAAAGCTTCATCGTATTAACTCCACCAGAAATCATAGCACCCATAGCACTCATTTTCTTTTTTTGTCCAGATGACAATTTAACCGCGCACTGCCTAGCGAGCTTACGCCCTTTCAAGAAACCTGGAACTTCTTTCAGTACAGCATTGATTAAATTAATAGCATAAGAATGGTTCTGCATTTCCACTGCGGAGATGCCTTTTAACCAGAGAACCTTTAGGTTTTGCGGTAAGTCAGCTTCCGTGACTTCTACGAATTGATTGCTCATTAAGGTCGGTAATTTGGGTTGGGTGTGGGTCTAACTAGTATAGCTAGAGTCAAGATTTGCGATATCATGCCTAAATCACATCTCATGGCAAGCTAACGCTAAAATTTCAGAGAGAAAAACTATGACATTTTACGTTATTGCGCTAAAAGACAGCACCAAACTATTCATAAATTTATGGCAAAAGTACTCATCATCGGCGCCGGAGGCGTCGGCTCTGTAGTCGCTCACAAATGCGCTGAGCTATCAAAAACCTTCTCAGACATCACTCTTGCATCACGTACAGTGAGTAAATGTGACGCCATAGCTAACTCTGTAAAGGAGCGTTATGGAGTAGTAATCAAAACGGCAGAGCTAGACGCTGATAACATTCCAGCTACAGTCGCTCTCCTTAACACTCTCAATCCATCTTTACTTATCAATGTAGCCCTCCCTTATCAGGATTTACCACTTATGGATGCCTGCTTAGAAGCTGAAGTGCATTACTTGGATACCGCAAACTACGAGCCACCTAACGAGGCTAAGTTCGAATACCATTGGCAATGGGCCTACCAAGATAAGTTCAAAGAAGCCGGCCTCAAGGCGCTTCTTGGATCAGGCTTTGACCCTGGTGTCACAAACGTCTTCACAGCATGGGCACTCAAACACCATTTCGATGAAATCCACTACCTCGACATCGTCGACGTCAACGGAGGTGACCACGGGCAAGCCTTTGCCACAAACTTCAACCCAGAGATCAACATCCGCGAGGTAACCGCACCATGTCGCCACTGGGAAGACGGCTCATTCCAAGAAACGGACGCCATGTCAATGAGTCAGGAATTCACCTGCCCAGAAGGGGTCGGGACCTATTCTATTTACCGCATGTATCATGAGGAAATGGAATCTCTTACAAAGCACATCCCCACCATCAAAAAGGCTCAATTCTGGATGTCCTTTTCTGAGAACTACATCAAGCACCTTGAAGTACTACAAAATGTCGGCATGACCCGAATTGATGAAGTTGAATACAATGGTCAGAAGATCATCCCTCTCCAATTTCTTAAATCTGTTCTCCCAGATCCTGGAGACCTTGGAAAAACCACTACTGGTCGCACCTGCATTGGCTGCATCATCCGCGGCATAAAAGACGGCGAAGAAAAGGCCATCTACATCTACAATATCTGTGATCATGAAGAATGCTTCGCAGAAGTTGGATCTCAAGGTGTTTCATACACTACTGGCGTCCCTGCCATGATCGGAGCAAAACTCCTCTTAGAAGGAAAATGGGCAGCAAGTGCTGGCGTCTGGAATATGGAACAAAATGACCCGGATCCATTCATGGAGGATCTCAATCAATACGGGCTCCCATGGAAAGTTGTCGAGCTCTCTATCGAGCAGGCACAAAGCCTTAGCGTTCTCTAAGAAGCTCATTCAACAAAAAAGGGACGACTGATCACTCGGTCGTCCCTTTTTATTTTCTCTAGAAAATCTAATCACTCAGAATCAGTGCAAAGCTTCACCACTGATTCAACAAGCCCCTCGATGTTATGCTTCTCAGCCTGAACGTCAGGTTTCTTGCCAATAACCTCAAGCGTCGCGCTAGTCACAGGACCGATCGATGCCACTTTACAGTTTTCAGGGAACGGCATGTTGAGTGCAAAGAAATGCTTCGCTGCAGAAGAACTAACAAAGGTCACCACATCTGCACCTTTTTCCTCAAAACGCCCTTTTGCGCCATTGGGATCATCAAATTCAGGCACAGTCTTATAGGCGATACATTCGTCCACGATCGACCCAAGAGCGGCTAAGCCAGTTTGAATTGTATCACGAGCCTCAGCACCGCGCACCCAGAGGACTGTTTGGTTTTCAATGTTCTCATTTTCAGAAAACGCCTTTACCAAACCTTCGGCAACAAATGTCTCAGGTATAAGATCCACCGCGAGACGGTACTCATTTACCTTCTTTGCTGTACCTGGTCCAACTGCTGCAATCTTTACTCCGCCGATACTGCGAGCATCATCGTACACCTTAAAGAAAGCGTCAAAGAAGCGCTCAACTCCGTTCGGACTGCTAAACACAAGCCAATCGTAGGTATGCACCTGACCAACACCATCAGCAAACTCCTGCCTGTCATCGGGATGTTCGATCTTGATAGTTGGAATTTCTAACACCTCAGCACCAAGCTCCGTGAGCTGTTTACTAAGTTCACTAGCTTGTGAACGCGTACGCGTCACCACGACCTTTTTTCCGTGTAACGGACGGCCTTCAAACCAGTTAATATTTTTTCTTTGTTTCACAACGTCTCCAATAATAGCCACAGCGGGCGCTTTAAAATTCAGCTTTTCAGCTATATCAGCAATTGTACTGAGTGTTCCCTCGATAGTTTTTTGATTTCCAGTAGTCGCCCATCTTACCAGCGCGATTGGAGTGTCAGCCTCTGCTCCATGCTTGAGAAGCTCATCACAAATCAGCCTGAGTCGCTTGACCCCCATCAAAAACACTTTCGTCCCACCGGTCTGCGCAAGCTGCTCATAGTTGAGACGACTCTCTCCTTTCGTCGGATCCTCATGGCCAGTAAACACGGTCAACTGAGAACAATGGTCGCGGTGCGTCACGGGAATTCCAGCATATGCCGGCCCAGCAATCGCTGAAGAAATACCAGGAACTATTTCAAAACGCACACCAGCTTCAGCAAGACGCTCCGCCTCTTCACCTCCGCGCCCAAACATCGTAGGGTCTCCACCTTTGAGGCGAACCACTACTTTTCCTTCCTTTGCTTTTTCGACAAGAAGTTCATTCGTATCTTGCTGGGCAAGAGCATGATTATCTGCGCGCTTACCTACGTAAATCAATTCACAATCCGATTTCGACCAACGAAGGAATTCATCAGCGATCAATGCATCATAGACTAAGACATCGGCTTTTTCGATGCACTCTTTCGCCTTTAGAGTCACAAGACCAATATCTCCCGGACCTGCTCCGACAAGATAACAAACACCCGTTTTCATGATAGCGATTTAAACAAAATTTCAGCCACTTTCAATGGCTCAGATGCTGGACCTGAAACTTCGGCTTGAAGTGGATCGCCAATCGCCTCGCCCTCTGGGAACACAACACCTTCCATCATCAGTGAATCACCGAAGAATTGAGTCGAAACACCAACTGGCGTATGACATCCACCATTTAGTAGACGGAGGAATTCCCTCTCGGCTTGAATCCGAGTCATCGTTGGCGCATGGTTAATCGCCTTCACGAAGTCTGCTGCACAGGTATCACCTTTGCGAATCTCTATAGCCACGGCCCCTTGACCAGCTGCTGGTAAAAAGGTCTCAGAGTCTAACTTAGCTCCGAAAACACTACCTGCTTCCGTGCTCATCTCACCGGTCGCATCATAGCCAAGTCGAACAAGGCCCGCTTCAGCCAGCACAATACCATCGATATTTGGATCCTCAGCTAACTTGCGTAACCTAGTCGGAACATTACCTCGGATATCTACCATCTCAATATCAGGGCGTAAAAAACGCAGCATCTTCTGACGGCGACATGAAGAACTAGCCACCTTCGCCCCTTGCGGAAGAGACTCTAGACCACCCTCGTTCTTAGTAATTAAAACATCCGCCACAGGAGCACGCTCTAGCACAGAAACAATTTCAAACTGCTCCTCTAACACTGTCGGAACATCCTTCAGGCTATGCACGGCGATATCAATCTCACCCTTTTCAAGCGCAAGCTCGAGTTCCTTGATAAAGACCCCTTTATCAAACACACCTTCGACTTTTGCGACCTCGGCCAGCGATACATCAGTACGCCGATCTCCAGTGGTAGTAATCACTTTGCGAACGATCTCTGCTTCAGGAAACGCTTGGCGCAGCAGTCCTTCAGTCATCTCTGCTTGCACTAGTGCAAGGGCACTGCCGCGGGTACCGACGATCAGTTTATTGGGTGTACTCATTTCTTTGGTTGATAGAAAGTTTTTGGACTTCGTCCTCAATAATTTGTTCACAAACGCGGACCTGTTCCTGGCGTTTATTGATATTCTCCTTTGCCTGTTCTTGCAGAGTGTCGAGATCGTATAGGTAGACCTCTTCGATCTTACCGACCTCTGGATCAATGTCTCGCGGCATCGCAATGTCGATCATAAATAACGGACGGTACTTACGCTTGGCTCTTACACGCTCAACGTGCTGAGCATAGACAACAGGTTCCGTAGCACCTGTAGAAGAAACTACGACATCCACCTTTGCAAGGACTCGCTCCCAGTCATCAAAGGCAACAGCTTCTCCACCCATTTCATCAGCAAGTTTCTGAGCATTCTCGATGGAGCGATTAACCACGTAAATTTTCTTAGCTCCACGTTCCATCATTCTCTGAGCTGTAATATAACTCATCTCCCCCGCACCGATCACCATGACTTCACTGTACTTTAGGTGGCCAAAAATTTTCTCAGCAAGATCTACAGCCACACTCCCCACGGAAGTTTGCCCGCCTTGGATTGTCGTCTGTGTTCTTACCTTTTTACCAACAGTAAAAGACTTCTGGAATAGCTTATTGAGCATGCCACCAGTAGCTGACGCTTGCAGTGCCTTATTATAAGCCTGCTTCACTTGGCCGAAAATTTCCGTTTCCCCCAGAACCATTGAGTCTAGCCCACTCACCACTCGGCACAAATGACGAGCAGCATCACCCTCTACCTTCTTATAAAAATGTACCGCATCCTCATCCCTAAAAACTGAGTCGCCAGAGAGATATTTCTTAATGCTACTTTCAGCTAAATCCACCTCATCAACCATTGCGTATACTTCCATGCGATTACACGTAGAAAGCACTACAACTTCCTTTATCCCACACCGCTCAGCTAGCTCCTTACTGGCCTCACCGAGCCGCTCCGCAGACACGGCGAAACGCTCGCGCACGTCAACCGGTGCGGTCTGATGGTTCAACCCCAGACAAAGTAAATTCATGCTTCTAGAGAACTACAAATACTACTAGTGATACGACGAACAGAGCCACTACGCTCATCGCCATCCGAACTGGGGTCATCCCCCTCACCTGCCAAATTGTCAAGAGAAGCGTGTAGCTAACCCACACCGCTACTGCAGCCCACAAGTGAGCCCATCCCCCCGCTGTTTTATCGGGCATTAGCAAACCGCAAAAAACTCCACCACTGAGAACAAGTGTTCCCACGCCGGTTAGTCTCACCATCGATGCTGTGATCGAACTCAACGGCGGCAATTTAAGAAACAAACCAGATTTCATTTCGTGGTGCTTGAGCTTATTATTCAACACCATAAACATGACCCCTGCTATAGCAGCCAAGCCGAGCGCTCCATAGGATAACACTGAAAGTGCAGCGTGAGTTTCATGCCAAGGCTCTACATTGATTGCTCGTTCTGGGCTCACTTCCATCACTCCAGGCACGGCAGCAACAAAAAGCATCATACTCACTACTGGTGCTGAAAAAACACCCAGTAGCGACAAGCGATAGGTCGAACCAATCAATAGATAAAAAATGGTCATCGACCACGCTAGAAACACTACTATCTCACCAAGATCACCCAGCGGACATTGCCCACGAAGCTCACCCCTTACGCCTAGCACGGCACATTGAGCCACAAAAGACATGAGCATCCAAACAACAGTCCAGCTACTTCGCTGTCCGTGCTGGACCGAACGCATGCCCAAGTACCCCGCCATCCCTGCAAGGATCGCGGCGATTAATAGATAGAATATGGAAGGCGTCACCCCCCACCCATGCTATAGCACGCCCATTGATTCAAGCAGAACTTATGCTTCGTGCTCTACTGATTCTACAATTTCATTCAAGTTCAGTAGATTTTCTCGGAAAGCATCAGGACTTTTTGAAATTTTGCGTGCATTTTTTCTAGAGTGCTTTTTGATTCAACACATGCCTCAACTACTGAAAGATGCCATTAGAGATGTACCCGACTTTCCAAAGCCGGGCATCCTATTCAAAGACATCACCCCAGTATTAAGCGACCCCACATTATTCCAGCTCAGCATTGATAAAATGTTAGAGACTGTCGAAAACCTGGAAATCGATAAAGTTGTGGCCATCGATGCACGCGGCTTTCTATTTGGTCCCTCCGTAGCCCTCAAAAAAAATGCGGGATTCATCCCAGTTAGGAAGCAAGGAAAACTCCCCTGGAAGACCAATTCCATTGCCTACTCCTTAGAGTATGGGGAAAACGTCCTCGAAATTCATCAAGACGCTATCACGCCTGGTGACCGCGTGATGATCATTGATGACTTACTTGCCACTGGCGGAACTGCCGCTGCTACGGTAACTCTTCTCAAACAACTCGGCGCTGAAGTCACATGCGTGACATTCCTCATCGAACTAGATTTTCTCAATGGTCGACAAACCATCGACTGTGACAATATTCATTCCATTCTCAACTATTAGAAAAACGAACAACCATGTCTAACTGGCAATCATATAACTCCAACCTCACGCGCTACTCCGACCTCGGCTTCACACTCGATCTATCCCTTATGGATATGACAGCAGGCTTCTCGAATGAAATGCAGCCTAAGATTGATCGAGCCCTCAGCGATATGGTCGCACTCGAAGCTGGCGCAGTTGTAAACCCAGATGAGGGACGCATGGTTGGTCACTACTGGCTTCGTGATGCTGATCTAGCGCCTAATGACACTATTAAAGCGCAGATCACCGAGCCACTTGCGGCGCTTAAAGAATTTGCTGAAAAAGTACTCACTGGCGAAATAGCCCCACCAAACGGTGGCCGTTTTGAGAACTTACTCATTGTTGGCATTGGCGGCTCAGCCCTCGGGCCTCAATTCATCTATGATGCACTTGGAGAAGACTCCAAACTTGATACGTATTTCTTCGACAACACTGACCCAGCTGGCCTAGACCGCACACTCCGAGCTATCGGCGGCGGATTAAATAAGACTCTCGTTCTTGTCGTATCTAAATCTGGAGGCACTCCAGAGACTCGTAATGGCATGTTAGAAGCTCAGGAATTCTTCGAATCTGAGAAACTTGACTTCTCCAAGCACGCCGTCGCCATCACTGGTGAAGGATCAAAGCTATACAACTACGCCACAGAGAACAACTGGCTCACCACATTTCCAATGGAAGATTGGGTAGGTGGTCGCACCTCCATTATGTCCACTGTGGGACTTGTCCCAGCAGCCCTTCAAGGAATCGACATCGATGCATTCCTTGCTGGAGCCGCAGCCATGGACAAGAAAACTCGCTCTCCTAGCCAGTCCGACAACGCCGCCCTCAAGCTAGCCCTCGGCTGGTATACTGCAGGAAACGGTAAAGGAGAGAAAGACATGGTCATCCTACCATACAAGGACTCCCTTAGCCTCTTCTCCAAGTACCTCCAGCAACTCGTCATGGAATCTCTCGGCAAGGAACACGACCTCGACGGCAATGTCGTCAACCAAGGTATCGCAGTCTATGGCAACAAAGGTTCCACCGATCAACACGCCTACGTTCAGCAGCTCCGCGACGGCGTGAAAAACTTCTTTGCTACATTTGTTGAAGTCCGCAAGGGTCGCGACGGTGTAAGTATCGAAGTCGATCCATCCATCACCTCAGCTGACTATCTCCAAGGCTTCCTTCGAGGCACTCGCAAAGCGCTTCACGAGTCAGGTCGCAACTCCATCACCATCTCCATTGATGAAGTAACCCCCTTCACTGTAGGCATGATTATAGCCCTCTATGAACGTGCGGTTTCATTCTACGCATCACTAGTCAATATCAACGCCTACCATCAACCCGGTGTTGAAGCTGGCAAAGCGGCTGCAACCACATTCCTAGAGCTACTCAATCAAGTTCGCGGAGCACTCACTGGCTGGGACAAAACCGCCGGTGACATCGCAGAAGCCACGGATAACAGCACTGAAGACGTCTATCATGCCCTAGTCCACCTCGCTGCAAATGGCGAAGCGACTCAGAGCGAAGGAGCTACTCCTGCGGAAGACCACTTCAAAATCTAATACTAGATCTCACCCTTTCAGAAGCCGTGACTCATTCCGAGTTGCGGCTTTTTTAAATTACCTTATCGACACAAAAAAGCACACCTCAATGGCGTGCTTTTAACATTCATCAACGACTCACTATGCTGAAAATCCAGAAAGCATAAACTTCACAAACTCTTCGTAGTCTTTAGCCTTATTGTCAGGAGCTGCTTGCCCTGTCGTTTTACGCGCTAGCGAAGCAAATGTCTCATATTGTAACGCGGCACCGATAGAAAACAATAAGCGCTGGAGTATTTCTTGTGGCGTAAGGTGACTCACCTTCATCGCGACTACTGTTACGTACTTCTGAAAAACTTCAGTATATAGTGCTAGAACAGAATTTGGCACATCATAATCGCGCTCAATCATATAACGAGCTGCTAGACGTGCGAGAATATCCTGATTACTTCCATGCTCTTCAGGGAACATAATAGGACGCACGTAACTCTCCAAAACACTTTGAAGCGTAACATTTTCAACACCACCTGCATCCGTGATCGCGGACTCCAATAAGTCCATCCGATGCTGATTCGCAGGATTGAGCACTTTCTTAACAACTTCTTGAATCAATCCGTCTTTACTTCCAAAATGATAACTTACTGATGCTAGGTTCACCCCTGCTTCATTAGTCACATCGCGTACGGATACATCCTCGAAACCTCTCTCACTGAAAAGCTTCCAAGCTGCTGCTAGAATTTGATCTCTTGTACTCATAAATATTGATAGAACACTAGCGATATACATTGCGTTTGCAACACCTAAACAAACGCTTAACAAAAACCATGGAAAGCGTTAGAGGCCACGGAACCATTGGCTCTCGCTCCAAAATTTACTCATCTACAAAAAATTAGAGATTCGTAAAAAACTAGATTACTTGCTAGGACGGTTTTCACTAGTTTCCCTAAGCCATAACTATGAAAACTTTACTCGTACTGCTCCTATCTCTGATCGCAGTTCATGCCGATTGGTCATCGTCTATTCAGCCCTACAGCTCAAAAGAAGTACCCCCATTCACTCCCTCTAAGTTAGATTATACTCTCAGCTGGAATGGGGCCATTAGCTCAGGTAAACTCACCCTTGAATTTGGCAAACAGGATAAACGCTATCCTGACATATTCCTGACACATTGCTATGGTCGTTCGATTGGCGCAGCCTATGCGCTCTATCCTTACACCATTAGTTTCACCTCTTTTGCTAAGCTCGAAACGCATAGGCCTCTCGTTTTTGTCGCAGACGAAGAAGACAGAAAAGAATCAATAGAAACAAAAAATTCATACAAAAACCCAGGTATTCATCACTACTCAAAAACCGTAGAAACGAAGAATCAACAAACACACCTTAAAAAACATAGCTTCACAGCGAAAGCCGTACACGACCCCATCACCGCCATGCTAGCCATTCGTAGCCAGCCATTAAAAACTGGCGACATAGTACAGCTCTGCTGTCACCCCTTCGCAAGCCCCTACCTCATTACAGTCAAAGTACTAGGAAGGGAAAAGCATCTCGAACACCAGTGTATAAAACTTGATATTCAAATCCAAAAAATTGATACCAAAACAGGACTTCTTAAGAGCTATAAAAAACTCAAGAAAGCCACTATGTGGGTGAGCGATGACGCCTTACGAATCCCAATCGAACTTCGCTCAAAAGTCTTCATCGGTGATGTCCGTGCCACCCTAGTCAGTCAGACACTATTATAAAATATATACATTACGCACTTGCAGATTCTCCTCTCATCTATTGATCTCACAACATGTCTCCGCGCTCTGGTATCCTCTATCTAGTCTCAGGTCCTTCTGGATCTGGAAAAACCACGCTCTGCCGCAGACTGTCCGATGAGGGAGAAGCCAGCTATGCAATTTCCTGCACCACGCGCTCACCACGTCCAGGTGAAGAAAATGGTACAGACTATTTCTTTCTCAGTATTGAAGAATTCAAAGGCAAGATTACTGCAGGCGAATTCCTTGAATACGCTGAAGTTCACGGCAACTTCTACGGCACATTGACATCTGAAGTCATCAACACCCTAGAACAAGGAAACGACGTAGTACTCGACATCGACGTACAGGGGGCTGCTCAGGTTCGCGCGACAGAAAATTTAACGGTGAAAAACGCTCTCGTAGATATTTTCATCATGCCTCCGAGCAAAGAAGAGCTCCTAAAACGGCTCACTGGGCGTGGCACCGACAGCGACGAAGTAGTTACCACACGTATGAAAAACTCTCTCGAAGAAATGGAGCACTGGCCAAAATACACCTTCCGTCTACTTTCTGGAACACACGAGGAAGACTACGCCCGGTTCAAATCACTCCTTCACGGTGAGCGGCTTCGCATCATCCGCCACCACTAGAATACTCACTCCAACCATCTTGATCTTTGACAACTAAAGTTTTATAGTGTGAAAATCTATCAAGCCTAAATCATGAATCCTCAAATCAACCCGCGCCATCTACGTCTATTTCTACTAGCGCTTTGCTCCTTTTGTTTTGCCAGCTGCGCTAGCGGTCCGCCAACAGCCAATCCAAACCAAACTGGAAATTATGAAGGCGTCACAGTAAACCCCTACTCTCCTGGCACCTACGCACATTTTACAGCCAGCTCTAATTACCCAAAAACGTATTCCATCTACAAGAATCAGGCCGTTCTAGCGGCCACTTCGCCAAGTAACTCCAAAGTCATCATCGACATGCAGCTCCAACGCGGCATGCTTCTCAATGACGGCGTGGTTGCTATGGACTACCCTGTTTCAACAGGCAAGAGAGCTTTCCCTACTCCTAGTGGTGACTACAGTATTCTGGAAAAGAAACGTTCAAACAAACGCTCTAACCTTTACGGTAAAATTTATGACGCAGAGGGTAATGTCACCAATAGTAATGCCGACTCTACTACAGACAGCATCCCTGAAGGAGGTAAATTCGTCGGAGCCTCTATGCCGTACTGGATGCGTATCACTTGGACTGGAATTGGTATGCACCAAGGCAGCGTCCCGCGCTACCCAGCCTCACATGGCTGTATCCGTACTTATTATAAAGCCGTCAGCACCGTTTTCTCTAAAGTTGGAGTCGGCACCCCTGTCGTCGTTCGTTAATTCCCAAGTTATGGAAATACCTGCCACCCTGTAACTCGTAGTATACGGGTATTTACATGCGGTGAAATAGCGTTTATGAGCGCTCATTCCACTCACTAAAGAGCACCATGGCAGCACCCAAAAAACAAGATCCAGTAATTGCACAAGAACGCGCTGAAGCATGGACTGGTGATGCAGTTCTAGCCCTTTACGTTCGCGAGTGGATACTCCGTAAATTTGGAAAAATGGATGGAGAAATGTTTGTTCGCTTCACTTCCAATGATTTCCTTAGCTGCGCTGGAAACCCAACCTCCGTCGAAGCTCAGATCGGCCGAATCTATGCAACAGAAGGACTGCAAGCTGGGTTTGACTGGATAGAAAAAGAACTCTATCCCAAATTCCTAATTGCAGAAAAAGAGCACCAACGAAAGCAACTCACACAGGTTCCTAGAAGACTACGAAAGTACGGAAGGAAATAGTATTTTAATCATCTCATCTCTCTCTAACGCGCTCCATTTCGAGCGCGTTTTTTTATACTCACGGTACAGCAGATGAATCAAGTTCATCAATCATCACTTTCTAGATTCATTCACTTCTGGCTTCTAAAAAAGTGGTGATAAAAAGAATTTTGGCACAGCCAATGCTATCAGTGGATCACCTCCATTGATCTCATCCCAAATTTAATATTTATGCAAACTGCCCCTGATTACTCTATCACTGATCTCGTTCACGGCTGGAGATTCAAAGTAACTGAAACAGCAAAGAACCTCTTCACAGCTGAAGGACTACATCTCTTTGGAGAAACAGTATGTATAGAAAACTCAAACAACCCGAGCAACGCGCTCAACGCCTGCGCTCAAGCTGCCCGCGACCACAATGCGGGCACCCTCTTCTCACCTTCATCACTCAGGAGTTACAGCTCACGTCATTAGATTAGAACTTCAGAGAATCGCTCATTTTTTAAGCTCCCATTGGTGCTTCGGATAACGGCCTGCGAGATCTTTTTTCATCTGCTCAAAGCCTGATTCCCAAAAATTTGGAAGATCTTGCGTCATTTGCCACGGCCGCTGATTCGGTGCGCACACATGCACTAAGACCTTCACCCTTCCATCAGCTACACTTGGACTCTCCTTTACACCGAATAAGCGCTGCACCTGAAGCGCCATTGAAGGTGGCTTGGATAGCTCATACTTCAGCTTCACCTCTCTCCCGTTTTCTAATTTGACTCGTATAGGAGCATAATGATCAAGCGCAGCTTTTTGAGGACCGGATAACCAACTCGATAGAGCCGGCATTACTTCCCTATCTTTAATATCTTTATACCCCAGCGCTCCGTCGCAGATTTGCTCAAAAGCGATCGCACGATCTTCCTCATCAAAGCTTGGTAACTCCAACTCCGGCATCCACTCTCTGAGACTCAGCAAACGCGCAATCCATTGCTCTACCCCGGCATCCCATTTTTTTAATTTCAGCTCCCCATTAGCCACTCGCTCAGCTAACAGCTGCGCCGCCATAGACCGATCAGGCGTCCCACTATCTTTACTCGCTAAAACAAGGTCACGAAAACACGTCTCCTTCCGATTCACTACTCTGCGAATAGTCTCATCATAGTAAGCCTTTTCCCCATCTTTATAAGATTCTGGGAACAAGCGTTGCAGGTCTTCCTGTTGAACTTCTATACAACGATTTAAATAGAGTTTCACATCCTTACCACCCACCTCAGTCAGTTCAGTCACTAAAAAAGCCTCGGCCTGCTTGACCACGCTCATTTCATCTAACTGCCCCTTACGCCCTCCCACCAAACGGCAGGCAAAATTCCCTTTACCAATCCGAACTGCTAGCTGATCACTAAAGGCAGCTAGCATCGCCCGACTCACCGCTTCACGGTTCTTATCAAAGTCCACTTTAGAAACCTGCATACCTTGAGGCTCGCAGAGACGCCTAATTTGCTGGAGGGACTTGTCCACCTCCCTAGCTCCCTTAGCCAGCACTCCTATTACCTGACAACGTCGCGGATCAAACTGCATTTGTTGAGCTGATTGAAACCCACGCCACTCGCTAGCGAAATCCGATCGGTCTTCATCATAAGAAAAATTCTTTCGCCCCTCCCCTTTACGTAAAAAAAGCCCCTCGCCCTGAACACATGCTGCGATAAATACAGCCTCACCTATGCAGCCTTCCTCCTGAGCAGCAAGAAGAAGCCGAGAATAACGCGGATGCATTTGAAACATACACATATGCTCACCTAATTCCGTTAGCCCGCCCACCGCATCAATAGCACCTAGCTCACCTAATAAGCCCTCTGCATGTTCGATCAGATCTTCGCGAGGACACTCAAACCATGGGAATTCACGCACATCATCATACCCACGCTTTTTGAGCTGTAGCACCGTCTCAGTTAGATCACTGCGCTGAACCTCAGCTTGCTCAAAGCCCTCCCGCCGCGAGTGATCAGCCTCACTCCACAGCCGCACACATTTCCCTGGCCCCGTACGACCTGCACGACCTGCACGCTGCTCGGCCGAAGCTCTTGAAATCTTTTGCACCATTAGGGTGTCTATTGCCCGCAAAGGGTCATATTGAGACACCCTAGCTAATCCCGTATCAATCACACAGCTCACACCATCTATCGTGATAGATGTTTCAGCCACATTAGTGGAGACTATGATCCTACGTTGCTCACCATTGCCATATACTGCGAAATCTTGAGCCTCCGGAGAGAGCGCGCTATAAAGTGGGCAGACAGCAAAGCCTTTAGCCCAGCCTGCATTCTCAATCAACTCCACTGTCCGACGAATTTCATACACCCCCGGAAGAAAAATGAGCAAGTGTCCCTCGCGTTGTTGCGATAACACGTCTTTCGCAGCTTCAGCGCTGCGCGTCCATAGCTCAGCTTCTCTCCCCCGCCCTCTTTGCTGCACAGCTGCCGCTTGGTACGCCACCTCAACAGGGTAACTCCGGCCGCTAGCTTCAATCTGCACACAGTCACTCCCTAAGTATCCGGCTAGCCCTCCCATTTCTAGAGTTGCCGACATCACCACCACCTTAAGCTGCTTCATTTCCTCCTGTAACTTAAGACATAGTGCCAAGGATAGATCACTGGCCAGCCGCCGTTCATGAAATTCATCAAACACCACAGCACCCACACCATCCATTTGACCATTTTCAAGCCACGCCGCTAATACTCCATCCGTCACATACACGATCCGTGTATTCTTACCCATCTGACGATCAAAACGGACAACATGCCCGACTTCATCACCCACTTTTCCTCCACGCATCTGTGCCACACGTCTAGCCAACATCCTTGCCGCAATACGCCTAGGCTGAACTACGACTATCAGACCATCGACCACACCTAAAATCATTTGCGGCACAGCAGAAGATTTCCCCGAACCAGTGGGGGCTTTAAGTAGAACTCGGGAAGCACCCTGTGCAGCAATCCCATCAACTAACTCCTTCTCAACTTGGTAAACAGGTAAATCCTTCATGCTTCAATTGTCTAATACACTGGTTTCATAGAGCCTCACAAACGGTTTGACTAATAACTTGTGCACTTTTTTGAAAGATTCACCCTCCAGATCGCTTATGAGAAAACCTGAAGTCAATAGCGCGCCCTATCTATGAGTAACAAAGTCTAACTATTGCTCGACAGCAAGATAGGAAACATCTATGAGCTTCATACGCTCGATTGAAACCTTCCCCCGATCAATAAGCGTCAAACACTACTATTAGAATATACTATGGAACAACAACTAACAGATGCCCAAAGAAAACAACTTTTCTGGGCCTGCTTCCTCTCGCTTATGGCAGCGGGTGTCGGCTTCGCTTACCGAGTAATGGTACTTGGTGACTGGGGAACAGAATTCAACCTCACAGGTGGTGAAATGGGACGTATCTTCGGTGCTTCATTGTGGCCAATTGCGGTAATGATGATCCTCTTCAGCCTTGTTGTTGATTTCGTCGGCTACAAACGCTCAATGTACCTAGCCTTCTTTTTCCAAGCGGCCTCAGCAGTTCTCACATACCTTGCAAAATCTCCAACTGATCTATACTGGGCAGCTCTCTGCGCTGGTCTTGGACATGGTATTATTGAAGCGGTGATTAACCCTGTGTGTGCGACTCTCTACACGACTCAAAAATCAAAAATGCTCAACATTCTCCACGCATCATGGCCTGCTGGTCTTGTTGCTGGTGGTACTGTAATGATTCTTTGTAATGATGTATCTTGGCAGCTCAATGCCCTTTGGGTTCTTGTTCCAGTACTTGCTTACGGCATCATGTTCATCAAAGCAGTATTCCCTGTTGATGAGCGCGTAGCCGCTAAGGTTCCCTATTCAGTAATGCTTAAAGACGTTGGTTTCCTTTCCTCCTCTATTGCAGCGTTCCTCCTCTTCTACGAACTTACAAACGTATTCACAGGCACTCCTCCAAATGTATTTTTTGCACTAGGAGTTGGGGTAGCTATTGGAGCAGTCTTTGGTTTCATCACAAAATCTCCAGGTAAACCACTCTACTTTATCCTCTGTCTTCTTATGATCCCTCTCGCGACCACTGAGCTGGGTACAGATGCATGGATCAAGCAGCTTATGACTCCAGTAATGGGTGAATATGCAGCATGGGCGATCGTTCTTTCAGCGTTAATCATGACGGTTCTTCGCTTCCAAGCAGGCGTCCTAACTTCACGCTTCTCTCCGCCGACTATCCTTGTGATTAGCTCATTCTTCTCAATGATGGGCCTCATCGCTCTTTCTCAAGTCGACGGACCGATGGTGTTTGCTGCATTCGTTCTTTACGCTATTGGCCAAACATTCTTCTGGCCAACCGTTCTCGGTTTCGCTTCTGAGCAGTTCCCTGAAGGTGGAGCGCTCTCGCTCAATACTGTTTCTGCAATCGGACTTCTCTCCGTAGGTATCGTCGGTGGACCAATCATTGGTATTTTCAACGACAACCACACCACAAACAACATCAAGGAAGTTTCCACAGAAGTGTATGAAGCGTCTAAAGTTGAAAAAGAATTCTTCGGCGCTCCTTATGAAGCTACAGATTCTGCCAAGGCCATTGAGTTAGCCGCCACAATTGGTAAATCTGAAGAAATCACTGAGGCTACTACAAAAGCAGGTCGTCAGTCACTCAAGACTGTAGCTCTCGCTTTCCCATTAGTTATGATGATCTGTTTCGGACTCATCGGCTTCTGGTACAAGTCAAAAGGTGGATACCAACCACGTGTATTAGAAGCTTCTTGGGAATAATCCCATTATAGTGTAAAGACATCCAATGTATCTCGGTTTCGATTGCTCCACACAAAGTTTAACTGCTGTCATTATTGACGCGGAGACTGGAGCAATCGCATACCAAACATCCATCAATTTCGAGGCAGACCTGCCTCAGTATCAAACTCGTCATGGTTTCGTCCGAGGGACTGAACCAGACGAGTTTTTTTCTAATCCACTCATGTGGATTGAAGCTCTCGACCTACTTTTTGCGCAGATGCAAGAAGAAGGTGCCCCACTGAGTTCGGTTCGAGTCATTTCTGGTGCAGCACAACAGCACGGCACCGTTTACCTCAACCACAATTTCAAGCGAGCCCTCGAGCAGCTCTCTCCGAACATTCCGCTCACAGAGCAATTTAGTGACGTCTTCACCCGTCCAGTTTCTCCGATCTGGCTAGATGCTTCCACCCACCTAGCATGTGGAGAGATCGCCCACTCGATCGGCGGTCACCGCAAAGCTGCTTTTCGTACGGGTTCATCAGTGACTCCACGCTTTTCTGCGGCTCAAATCCGCAAGCATGCGCGACAATTCCCAGAACATTGGGACGAGACAGAAACGGTCCACTTGGTATCCTCCTTCATGGCATCGATTCTCGCAGGAAAATCGGTTGCTATCGATTACGGCGATGGAGCAGGCATGAACCTCATGCATATCAAAAAGCTCGAGTGGGATAAAAAAATGGCCGCCATAACAGCGGATAATACATTGGATCGTCTCCCAAAACTGGCCCCTACCTATGAAATTTGCGGTACTATTTCCCCGTATTTCAGCGAAAAATATGGCATCAACTCTAATGCTAAATGCACCCACTGGACTGGCGATAATCCAGCTAGCCTAGTCGGCATGGGCGTGGTTCGCCCCGGCACTTGGGTAGTCTCACTCGGGACATCCTACACACTTTTTTCAGCCATTACCTCCCCTTTTCCCGACCCTCATGGCTATGGCCACATCTTTGGGAACCCACTGGGCGACTACATGACACTCTCTTGCTTCAAAAATGGAGCTCTCTCATGCGTGACTCTAAAAAACAGGCTAAATATCAGCTGGGGGCAATTTGAAAAAGACCTCCTCACTCCACGCACACTAGACAGCCAAGTCACACTTCCCTTTTATGAGACTGAGATCACACCTCTCGCGTCAGCAGTTGACCAGTCTGACACCACCCCATCCTCACATGTGGATGGCCAGTTTCTAAACATGCGACTCCATTGCCAATGGCATGGCGAAACTCCTGAAACCATCGTCGTCACTGGCGGGATTTCTGTGAGCGACGGCATCTGCCAAACCTTAGCAAATGTTTTCCAGCGGCCGGTACAGCGACTCAAAACCTCGTCCTCGGCATCGCTAGGTGCAGCCATGGTTGCAGCCTTCGCTGACGGGATAGATATCGACTCACTCATCGAAGACTTCTGCACACCTCTAGAAGGGTCCACCATTGAGCCAGATCCTTCGATGGAGCACATCTACCAAGTCTTAGGAGAGAAGTTCACCGATAAAATCTACAAGCACCTTATGGAGTGATCATTTCCGCAAGGATTTCGCTAGAAATTTCCACCACTCATTGTAGAAAGTATTAATTTTATGAGAAAAGTAACACTATTCACTGGTCAATGGGCGGATCTACCGTCTGCGGAGCTCTTCCCGAAAGTTAAAGAAATGGGCTACGACGGCGTCGAGCTCGCATGCTGGGGAGATCACTTTGATGTCCAAAAAGCTCTCAATGAAGAAGGCTACTGTGAAGCAAAGTGGGCGCAGCTAGACGAAGCTGGCCTTAGCTGTTTCGCTATTTCTGCTCACCTCGTTGGCCAGGCAATCTGTGACAACATCGATGAACGCCATCAATCCATTCTACCTTCGCACGTCTGGGGCGACGGAGAACCTGAAGGTGTGCGCCAACGCGCAGCCCAAGAAATGATCGACACAGGAAAAGCTGCACGCAAATTCTTCAACCTCAAGCCTGGCGGCTCTCCAGAGAAAGTCGTAGTCAATGGCTTCACTGGCTCATCCATCTGGCATGCTCTCTACGCATTCCCACCGACTTCCCAAGAATTCCTCCAAAAGGGATTCGATGACTTCGGCACCCGCTTCAAGATCATCCTCGATGCATTTGCAGACGAAGACGTTTACTTCGCACTCGAAGTTCACCCTACTGAAATCGCCTTCGACATTGCCTCCGCTGAGCGAGCACTTGAAGCCCTTCATCAACACCCACGCTTCGGCTTCAATTACGACCCATCCCACCTTGCCTACCAGAGTGTCGATTACGTGAAATTCATCTACAATTTCTCCGAACGCATCTTCCATGTTCACATGAAAGACGTTTGGTTTGGTCACGGTGACGGCACCGTTGGCGTCTTCGGTGGTCACACTGAATTCCTTGACCCACGTCGCCAATGGGACTTCCGTTCAGTTGGTCGCGGCGATGTAAACTTCGAACCAATCATCGTAGCTCTCAACGACATTGGCTACGAAGGCCCGCTTTCTGTAGAATGGGAAGACGGTCGTATGGATCGCTTCCACGGAGCTAATGAGTCCTGCGCCTATGTCCGCAAACTCGACTTCCCGCGTAATACGAACCTCGCATTCGACGGAGCATTCGATAACGATGCTCAAGGCTAGTTCATTCCATTTTCACCACTCTCTTTAAATTCTAATATTATGGCTAAAGTAAGAATGGGCATGATCGGTGGAGGCCAAGGTGCCTTCATCGGAGCTGTCCACCGTATCGCTGCTGCGATCGACCAACAAATTGAACTCGTCTGTGGCGCATTCTCCTCAGACCCACAACGCTCCAAAGATTCCGGAGCAGACCTCTTCCTTCCTGCGGATCGCTGCTACGGCACCTTCGCAGAAATGATGGAAAAGGAAGCCGCGCTTCCCGCTGACGAGCGCATGCAGTTTGTTGCGATCGTCACCCCGAACCACGTCCATTTCCCAGCTGCTAAGGCTGCACTGGAAGCGGGCTTCCACGTCTTTTGCGATAAGCCAGTCACTCTCGACCTCGCTGAATCCAAAGAACTCAAAACGATTATCGAAAAATCAGGCAAACTCTTCGGCCTCACTCACACCTACACTGGCTACCCAATGGTCAAGCAGGCACGCCATATGGTAAAAAATGGTGACCTCGGTGAAATCCGCAAGGTCGCTGTCGAGTACCCACAAGGCTGGCTCGCTGACGCCATCGACACAGATGGCCAAAAGCAAGCCGCATGGCGTACTGATCCTAAAAAATCTGGCGCAGCCGGCTGCATGGGAGACATCGGAACCCACGCTGAAAACCTCGCAGAAGAAATCACTGGCCTTCACATTGAAGAGCTCGCTGCTGATCTCACAGCATTTGTTCCAGGTCGCCGCTTAGACGATGACGGAAATGTGCTCCTTCGTTTCGAAGGTGGAGCCAAAGGACTTCTCATGGCATCCCAAATCGCAGTCGGCGAAGAGAACAACCTCGCGATCCGTGTCTGGGGAACCGAAGGTGGACTCGAGTGGCACCAGACCGAGCCAAACACTCTCCTCTTCAAACCAAAAGACGCTCCCGCTCAAGTCTACCGCACCGGTAATGACTATTGCTGCGATGCTGCTAAAGCTGCGACTCGCACACCAGCTGCTCACCCTGAAGGCTACCTCGAAGCATTTGCAAACCTCTATCTCAACTTCTCCAGCCACATTCGCGCAGTTGAGACAGGTGAAGAGCCTAGCGAGTTCGCAACCGATTACCCAAAAATCGATGACGGAATCCGCGGCATGGCATTCATCGAAGCCGTCGTAGCATCCAGCGCCGCAAACGCCGCTTGGACCAAATTCGACGTCTAAGAGAACTACATAGATCATTTACCCCAAAGGCGTGGCTCATTGAGTCACGCCTTTTTCGTTAACCCTTAAAAACCAATTCATTACTAGCCACCACAATCAGCACACAGGGACAAATCACAAACAAAAATAAGACATATAGCGCAAGCCAAGGGATCTATATTAACCCCAATGAGTACTCAATAATACATTGTCATCCGTCTTATCCTTAAATTCTTTTAAGGGCACGAGCACACAACCTAGATAAAAAAATGAAAATAAACAAACTATTCGCCTCTGCATCGATCCTCGCGATGCTCCCCATGGCTGCATCGGCAGCAACTCTAACAATTAATCTTGATCAGCAGGCGACCGGAGGTGGAACCATAGACCTCACAGCCGAGGGCTCCTTAGATTGGATGTCATTAGGTGATGGCACAAATACCGGATTCGTCGCTCAAAAAGCTGGAGCAGACTTCATTCAAACAGTCACTGTCGTGAACCTGGATGGAATTAGTACTGACTGGGTCGGAGATGACTTCGGCGGAGGCCCATGGGCGTCCACTTGGAGCACCGACGGAGACTCTGCCGGCCAGACTGGACTAGTGGGTTCATTGGAAGCGAAGAGTGGAAGTGTTGATGCCGATAAGGTCGGCCTTACGTTTGATGTCAACGTGGCCACTGCCAGTGATTATCAATTGATACTTTATGGCACATCATTTCGATCATTTTATCAACTAACTGCTACTCTAGATGGAACCGACTATCTATCAGATGTGGGCACACAAAATTCGGAATCAGTATTCACCATCGATTTCACCACTACGGCCGCCAATGAAACGTTGAGCATTCTCTACGCGCAGACAGGAGATGGTGGTGGTAGTGCTGACAACGTCGGTATCTCTGCCATCACACTTGCTGCAGTACCAGAGCCGTCTTCCACAGCTCTTCTTGGTCTTGGAGGCTTGGCCCTTATCATGCGCCGCCGCAAGTAAGCGCACACAAATCATTTTTACTAGCACCTCGCTAGCGATAAATCTTAAACCGGTCGCCCCCGCAGCGGCCGGTTTTTGCGTCTAGCCCCCCTACCATCCAAATCACTCACGAGGCACAACGCCACACCTTTAACTACGATTGTAGTAAATTGTCGAAAAATGCCTTGATTCTTAGACCAATGACCTCCATAAGCCGCTTCCCAAAGCTTCTTTAGCCATGGCAAATAAACTAAAAATAGCACTTCCAAAAGGTTCCCTCCAGGAACCTACTCTCAAGCTTCTGGAAAAGGCAGGCTACAACGTCTACACTTCCGACAGAGGCTTGCGCCCGTCATCCGATGACGCTGATCTCGATATCTACATGATTAGAGCACAAGAAATTGGCGGATATATCGACTCCGGCTTTCTTGACTGTGGTATTACAGGTCTCGACTGGGCTTACGAAAACCGTGCTGACCTAGTCGACATGGCTGAGCTTCAATACTCACGTGCTACAACACGTCCTACTAAATGGGTACTCGTTGTTCCTGAAAACTCTCCAATCAAGACTGTATACGATCTTGAAGGTAAGCGCATCGCTACTGAAGGCATCGGCATTACTGAGAGATACCTCGAAGAAAAAGGCGTCAAAGCTGACATCGAATTCTCTTGGGGAGCTACCGAAGTAAAAGTTCCTGATCTCGTTGACGCTATCGTCGACGTAACAGAAACGGGCAACTCGATTCGCGCAAACAATCTGCGCATCGTCGATACCCTACTCACCTCTTTCCCACACTTTTACTCCTCTAAAGGAGCTTACGAAGATGCATGGAAGCGCGACAAAATGGAACGTCTCGTTCTTATGCTCAAAGGCGCTCTCGATGCACGCGACAAGGTTGGTCTCAAAATGAACCTTCCAGAAAAGTCCTTGCAACAGGTCCTCGATACACTACCTTCCCTCAGACGTCCGACCGTCTCACAGCTTGCTGAAGATGGCTGGGTCGCAGTGGAAACAGTGATCGAAGAGACAGTCTCTCGCAAGATCATCCCAACTCTCAAGGAACTTGGCGCTGAAGGTATTATCGAATACCCGCTCAACAAACTCGTTCGCTAAGCTCGAAACAATCTAATCAAACCGTAACCAACTAAAAATTATGGGTAGCCTAAAAAAGCGCCGTAAGGCCAAAATCAATAAGCACAAGCGCTCTAAGCGTTCGAAGGCAAATCGTCACAAGAAGCGTCTTCGTTACAAGTCATAATTTGACCTGTAAGCTGGAAGAATTTCTTCCTTATAAAAAGCGTGTGAGCCTAGCTCACACGCTTTTTTATTCTCTAAAATACGGGAACTTACGCACTATCGACAGATGAATGCTTAGATGAAAAAGCAAGTTTTACAGAGCTTGCTTCACCCCTGATTCATCCACATTCACGTAGGTAATATCAGTAGTAAAAATAGAGCCTCGTTCGGGCTCTATACTCGAATAAATGTCCACCCGGTAACAGACTGACGTAATTCCAGCTTTAATGCGCTCTACAACGATTCGAACAATCGCACCATTCTTAACCGAATGCCGAAACTCGACCTTGCTCATACCAATTGTCACGAAGCGAGCATCTGGAAAATCCGTAGAGGCTGCGATAAATCCAGCTTCATCCACCCAACTCAACAGGCGCCCACCAAAGAGAAAACCATATTGGTTCAGATCTTCAGTGAGTACGAGTCGGTGGGTTTCCATATCTAAGCGGGTTTAATCTCTATCCGTTTATAGCGAGTTACACCACTAGGGCTAACAGTAGTAATACCATTTTGATCAGCCAGTGCATTATGAACAATCCGGCGGTAGTACGCGTTAAGTGGTCGTGTTCGCACTGACTTACCACTTTCCACCACTTTCACGGCGAGCTCCCGAGCTTTCTCGACTAGCTTACCTTCTTGCTCGAAGCGGTAGCCATCACAATCAACCTTCACACGTGGTGCATCAGGAAAATGTTTATTCAGGATGCGGTTTACCAAGTACTGAAGGTCTTCTAAGCGATCACCATTGCGTCCAATGATCGCCTTACTGTCCTCCACTTTGATCTGAAGACACAGTCCATCTTCACTTTCCACACGCTCTACTCCCACCTCAAAGCCCAAGTGGCCGAGCATCGTCACTAAAATTTTCTCAGAAGCGTCATCCCATTGCATAGGCCCAATCTAAAAACTAACAGCACATCCGTCAAACTACCATTCGCACTTTGCGATCATTTTATACTTCTCACTGAGCACTTCATACGTCTCACTTCATGCATGGCCACTATCGTACTAGGAATCACTGGATCTATCGCCGCATATAAGGCTGCGGACATCGCTTCAGCCCTCGTAAAAGAAGGGCATGAAGTACATTGTGTGATGACCCAGTCAGCCACAGAGTTCATCACTCCCTTCACGCTTCAGATCCTTTCTCGCAACCCTGTCCTCGTAACATTACAGGACGAGAAACAATCGTGGAAACCTGGTCACATCGACCTCGCTGATCGCGCCGACCTACTCTGTATCGTACCAGCTAGCGCGAACTGTCTTGGTAATTTTGCCAATGGCCTCGCGCCGGATCCGCTCTCCAGTATTTATCTTGCGACAAAGGCTAAAGTTCTCATCTGCCCTGCCATGAATGGTAAAATGTGGGACCATGCCGCCACTCAGCGCAATGTGACACAACTCACTCAAGACGGTTGTCAATTCTTCGGCCCTGACTCGAACGGCATGTTAGCCTGTGGCTACGAAGGCAAAGGCCGGCTCATGCATGTGGACACCATTTTAGAAGAAATCCGCAAGCAACTTTCCTAATTTATCATTCCACCTTCCAAAATTTGAAAAAGCACTTCCTCATCACAGCCGGTCCTACACGTGAACCGCTCGACCCTGTTCGTTACCTAACAAATCGATCATCAGGAAAAATGGGTTACGCGCTCGCTGGCGCTGCTAGGCATGAAGGTCACCGCGTGACCCTAATCTCAGGCCCCTGTGACCTGGATGTGCCAGAAGGTGTCGATTACCTACCTGTTGAAACTGCAGCTGAAATGTACGGCGCAGTGGAGCGCTACATAGCCAAGAGCGACATCGCTATTTTCGCGGCAGCAGTGGCAGACTATAGGCCAGCGCACGTGCCTGAGCATAAAATCAAGAAAACCGGCGACACGCTCACTATCGACTTCATCAAAAACCCAGATATCCTCGGATCAGCGAGAACTGAATTTGGCTACGAAGGCACCCTGATTGGCTTTGCCGCCGAGACTGAAAATGTCGAAGAGAATGCCCGAGGTAAACTTCAGCGTAAAGGCTGTGACTTCGTCGTTGCCAACGATGTTTCACGAAAAGACATCGGCTTCGACTCTAGCGAAAATGAAGTCATGCTCGTCTTCGCTGAGCACACTGAGCCACTTCCTAAAGACGATAAGTACCAGCTCTCGCTCGACATCATCGCCCGAGCTCTCGCGATCTAGTAATCTTTATCATTCACCAGCTCCCACATTCGCCAAACTGGCAAAATCAGTGACATGAACACTCAAGAAATTAAGCAATATATCGACACCGCCATTCGCTCAAACTTTGAAAACGTCAAAAGTGAAACTGCAGAGGTGATGACCAGCCCAGAAGGAGACGGAAGGTTTTTCGGAAAAGTATCTGCGACACGTTATTCTGAGCTACCTATCGATAAAGACATCTTCCTAGCCGTCGGCAAAAGCGAAAAACTCGTACAGATCGTGAGACTAGGCAAAGCGGAATGTTTGGGCCCAGGAAAAGCCGATCTAGATCTCATGCTCGAAAAAGAGTTCGGGATCGAGTGCCCAGAATAGATCTACCGTCACATCTTCGCGGCTGCACTCACATTCTCCCAATCTTCCTCACTGAGACTACAAGGATCTGCTGCGACCCAGTGATCTGGCGCTATTTCCACTAGTGGCATTTCCATTCCAACCGTCTCTTCGTAACGAGGGTGATTGATCCTGTGCCCATAAGCCGAACCCGCAGGAGGATCGATAGGTGACGGCACTTCCCCGTCTAAACGAATACGCTTCTTTTCATGATCCGGATCAGCCAGAGGAATCGCAGAGAGCAATGCCTTGGTATAGGCATGCCGTGGATTTTTATAAATCGCCTCAGAGTCTGCCAGCTCTACAATTTCACCGAGATACATCACGGCGACTCTGTCAGAAATATGTTTCACCACAGCAAGATCGTGCGCGATGAACAGGTAAGCCATGTTCATGTCTTTCTGTAGATCTACTAACAGATTCAGAACCTGACTCTGAACTGACACGTCCAGTGCGGAAACAGGCTCATCTAATACCAGCATTTTCGGGTTCAAAGCGATTGCTCGCGCCACACCTATACGCTGGCGTTGCCCACCGGAGAACTCGACAGGAAATTTCTCCGCCGCACTCGCAGGAAGTCCCACTTTTTTTAACAAAGCGTCGACCTTGGCATTGCGCTCCGCTTTGGTTCCAATTTTTTGAATATCCAAGGGCTCGCGCACAATTTGTCGCACAGAGAATCTGGCATTGAGTGACTCAGCCGGATCCTGAAACATCATCTGAATGTCCTTGCGAAGCGGTCTGAGCTTCTTCTGAGAAAGTGTAGTTATATCTACTGACTCGAGCGTTATTTCGCCAGAAGTAGGTTCATAGAGACGCACTAGGCATTTACCTAAACTAGACTTCCCGCAGCCTGACTCCCCGACTAAGCCCAAGGTCTCGCCCGGTCTCACAAAGAAAGAAACTCCGTCGACAGCTTTCACGACACCTATTTTTTTCATCGTCACTCCACCGCGCACCGGGAAGTGCATTTTGAGATCGTTGACTTCTAACAATTTAGACATGAGCGGTGCGAGCGGAGTTACAGGTTGGACAATCTTCCACCCAGTGATCTGGTGAAAGTTCGATGAAATCGGGACGCTGAGTGAGTTCAGAAGGCTCCACACCCATGCGTTGGCAGAAACGGCAGCCTTCCACAAAATTCCTTATCGAAGCGACTGTTCCAGGAATAGTCGGTAGCTCAGATTTCCTTTTTGCGTCAAGTTTAGGAATCGAAGCCAACAATGCCTTGGTATAGGCGTGTTGCGGGTTCTTAAAAATGGTTCTCACGGGTGCGCGCTCGACGACTCGGCCAGCGTACATCACGACAACCTCGTCACAAGTTTCGGCAATCACCCCCAAGTCGTGCGTGATCATTATCACTGACATTCCCATGTCTTCTTGCAGCTTATTGATCAGATCTAAGATCTCAGCCTGCACAGTCACATCGAGTGCCGTCGTAGGCTCGTCTGCAATTAACAAATCTGGCTTACAGGCGAGAGCTATAGCAATCACCACACGCTGACGCATACCACCAGATAGCTGGTGAGGGTACTCGTTTACGCGTTGCTCAGGAGCAGGGATCCCTACTTTGCGTAATACTTCTATCGACTCAGCCCAAGCTTCTTTCTTGCTCATCTCAGTGTGAATCAGCAGCACTTCTGAAAGCTGACGACCGATCTTATGCACAGGATTGAGTGCTGTCATTGGCTCCTGGAAGACCACACCTATTTGACCGCCACGCACTTTATAATAGTCGTCGTGCGCCACCTTGCGCAGATCACGTCCTTTAAAAATAATTTCACCCGCTTTGACCTGCCCCATTGGCTTCGGCAACAGATCCACAATGGACATAGCGGTGACTGACTTGCCACAACCAGACTCCCCGACAATGCCGACAGTCTTAGCCTTAGGAACATTGAAACTAACACCATCAACAGCGCGTAACCACCCTCGCTCAGTGTGAAACTCTATAACAAGCCCTCTAACCTTTAAAATATCTTCCATTAGTTCCTCTCAATCACTTGTCTCTGATCTAATTCCTCCACCGTTGGTATACGCCCTTTATACAAATCAAAGATATGGTTCTGCTCTGGTAAAACCAGCCCTTCACGCATTGCCTTCAGCGTCCTCGCTTTCACCTTTTGATCAATCCATAGCATATGAACCTCCATAGGCTCGTCTGCCGTTGGGTCACAAAACTCTGTATACTGCGTATTAGGCCACTTGACCCAATTCCAGTAGCCTACTCGACTATAGGATGTCTTAAAAGCTGGGATGAAAATAGCTTCATCATGGACAAGCTGAGCAGCCTTCCACGCCGCTTCTTTCAGTTCTTCTTCGTCCACTGCATTCCTCATCGCCTCAGCGTAACGATCCATTTCTGGATTTGCATACATATTGATATTATTCGTCTGCTTTTTCGGATTCCCCTGTTCATCGAATGCATTACTCGAATGGAAACTCCCGAAATAGCGAGGAAATGGAAGCGACGCATTCCATCCTGCATAGGCACACTGATGACGCTTTTCTAGAATTTTCCTAAAGTTTACTGTGGGTTGTTGCGAATCGAGCAAAAGCTTTAAGCCAGCTTTCTTAGCATCTTCCTGTAAGAGAGACATCATCTGATTCAAGCGTGGATGAGTAGACCAAGAAACTTCCAGCTCTAACCTCTGACCTTTGTCGTTGATCAAAAAACCCTCCGAATTGAGCTTACGATAACCTGCCTTAGCAAAGTAATCGCGCGCTTTAGAAACCGAAAACTCACGCGCTCTGACATTAGGGTTAGAAAAGTCACCATACCCTTCGGAGTAGTGATTCAAGCGTTCAGAATCTCCACGGTACATTACAGTGTTCACTTTATTGAAATTCAAGGAATGTGCGATTCCCTTCCGCACATTAATGTCTTTAAGCAATGGGTCGCTCACATTGAGATAAAAGCCAACTGACGGCCTGGGCGACTCATTGTAAAACTGAGCTTTCTCGATATAACCGTTAAAGTAGTTATCAATCTCCATCTTATCGTACCACATGGGTGTACTCCTCAAGACAAAGGCATCTAACTGCCCCACAGCAAATAACTCAAAAGCTTTGGAAGGATCCTTCACCACAGTGTACACCAAGCGATCCGGGTTGAAGCGGTAACGGTAAAACTTCTTGTCTCTGGCCCACCAATTCTTCACTCGAGTCAAGGTCACTGAGCGACCTTTTTTCACATCCTCTGGATGAGCATAGTAAGCTCCAGTAGTTGGCTCCATTTTCCATTGATAGCGTTTATTATAGTCTGGCCCAAATTCTTTATAAAAATGCGTTGGGCCATTCGCCAACTGGGCATAATAAGGGAGTAATGGCTTCTTATCTGGTAATGTGACTGCAATTAAATCCTCTGCATACACCGTAATGTGTGCGATCTGCTCCCGAAAATACTGTCGAGGGTAGGGGTCTTTCACATTATCAGAAACTCGAATGTATGTCCCCACCATGTAGTCGAGCGCCTTCACCTTTACACCATCCGAATAGGTTGCATCAGGGTCAATACGATAATAAACAGTCCTTCCATCTTTATCTATAGCCCATTCTTTCGCGACAGCAGGGATCACCTTCTTCGTGACTGGGTGAATGCTAATCATGTCTAACTGCACATTATCATAGAGAAAACTACGAAACGAATTATTAGAGTTGTCTCCAAATGGTCTGAGAGTCGACGGGAAATCAGGCATATAGTCTCTATATATCCCACCTTTTATCGCTCTTGGATCACCAATTTCTGGGTTATCCAAACCATTTTCCCACACAAGGTCATCAGGTAAGTCAGAAGGCTTTTTGAACATAAAATACTCACCGTAGTCTAATCGGCGCTGATGAATAAAGCGTTTCCCCTCTAACTCAGAAATAGTTTTTTCCATCCTCCCGCGAACTTCATCATCCTCTTGCTTTACTAAGTCAGATTTTTTTTCCTCGATCAGCTTATCTAAACTCTGAATTTCTCCCCCTAGCCATTCACGAATATAAGCATTGTACTGGGGCATGAACTCTTCGAAACCCAGAGAATGTTCAACCTCAGTTTGCTTTTGATTGCAACCAATGAGCGTGAGCAGACTGACTAACAAACAAGCACAATATAGAATACGTTTCTCCATTACTTATAGGTGGTAAATTTTTTTGGGTCAAATGCCTCGCGGACTGCTTCCCCCACAAAGGTGACCAGTATCAGAGTAAGCGTAAGCATCGTAAACGCAGATGTAACTATCCATGGCTTTGATAGATTCTGAAGCCCCTCCGAGAGCAGGCTTCCCCATGTTGCATACTGAGGTGGCAAGCCAAACCCAAGGTAATCTAAAGCTGTGACGGACATAATCACAGAGGAGACACTAAAAGGCACCAAGGTCACTAATATCGCGACAGTATTTGGCAAGATATGGCTGAATATGATTCTTGCTGTAGATGCCCCTGAAACTCTGGCAGCGGCCACATAATCTCTCGCTTTCTCCTTCAGTGCTGCTGTCCGCATCAGATAGGTCATACCCATCCAGCCAAACGCAATAAGAATGGTCAGTATGATATTCAGCCCCCGGTGTTCTGCTGGCACAATACTACTAAAAATAATCACAACGAAAAGGAATGGAATAGTAGAGAGTATCTCAATAATACGCTGAATAATGATATCGAATGCCCCCCCAAAGAACCCCATCAATAATCCAATCGAAATACCAATAAGGTATATGGCGGGAATATAGATAGCCACCGCTTTCATATTCAATTGTAAGCCACCATAAAGATACGCCAATAAATCATTCCCTTGAGCTGTGGTTCCCAGCAAATGCCCCATTGATGGAAGTGGAGGAGCAGCATGGTAGAACACGCGCACTAACTCTCCTCCTCCTGATTTAAGGAAGCCATCCTGACTTCCTTCGCCTGTATACTTTTCAGATCCTTTAACTAAGTCTCCATCCTTGTAATGGGCTTCATATAATTGCTCACCTCTTCTAGAACGGCCAATAGCACGCCCTTGCTTCACTCCTTTACGGTATTCAAAAATGAGATGTCGAGTCTCCGCATTTGAATCATACAGTGTTGAGACTTGACCCTGCATTACATTACCTTTCCGGTCATATAAAATCCCATCTCTCTCTTCTAGCTCCAAATAGGGTAGATCTACTGTATCTTGAGCAGAGTCATAGGGTATCAGAGGCATCACAATGAGCCCCTCCCCGCTTTGTCGAATCTTCTCCCTTAGGCTCCTATAATCAACCTCACTTGCACTCAACTCCCCCTCAAGCCCTAAGTCATTCCCTACTACAATCTCTCTTTCGAATGCAGGGAAGTGAGTCTGCCCATTATAATTTAGATAAAGTGCTCTCTTACCGACAACAGCTTGATCAAGTGAAGCCAGTAGAACCATGACTAGGATAAGAGCTAAAGAGATATATCCCCTAGGAATACTCATGAAACGCTCAATGCGCCGCTTGTTCGTAGGCGTCATAGGCACTCCTGAAGGAAAGGCTCTTAGTAATCCTCCTGCTATAACAGCTCCAATAAAAGTCACTACATGCCCGAACCACGGCAAACTACTTACACTTCTCAATGATGAGAGTTCATAAGACAGATTATACGCCCAACTGATAGTAGGGAGATGATAATCGCCCATTTCAGCCACTAGAGCCAAAGCGCAGCAAACTAATAATAACCAAGCAAATTTTCTAAACATTCTCTTACTTAGTTAATTAAATTTAATACGTGGATCTACGAACGAAACAATGACATCGGAAAGGATGTTCCCTATCAACATTAGAAAAGCTGCAATAGTCAGAGTCCCCATGACAACAGGGTAATCATTGTTTAGTACCGCTTGATACTGCAGCATCCCAAAACCTTGAATATCGAAAACATTCTCAATCAACATACTCCCCCCTACAAAGATTGCTATCAAGTTACCCAAGCCAGTTGCTATAGGAATAAATGAGTTGCGAAATGCATGCCCAACTACAGCTCTTCTAAAACTCACCCCTTTCGCCATCGCAGTGCGTACATAATCAGCGGATAGATTCTCCATTAGATTGTTCTTCATCATCATTGTAAGGAAGGCAAACCCACTCACAACATAACAGATTAGAGGCAATACGGTATGATGCGCCACATCCTTCACCTGTTGCCACAAACTTAGATCATCAAAACCTTCGCTAGTTAAACCGAACAAAGGAAACCACCCTAGCCTAGCCCCAAGATAAACTAACAAGACAGCCCCAAGAGCATAGCCTGGTATAGAGTACCCAACAAATATCGCGATAGAACTCACATTATCAAACCACGAACGGTGCTGAATCGCCTTCAGCACACCTAATGGAATACAAATCCCATATATGATAAACGTTGATAAAATCCCGAAGTAGAACGCGATTGGTACTCGTTCGAAAATCATCGACCATACAGAATCTCCATAGGCTAACGAATGTCCTAAGTCTCCTTGGACTAATCCAGAAAAACGTTCCTTATACACTACCGCACGTTGTGTGTATTCTGTCCCAACTTCTGAGACATCAATATTCTCTCTCCTAGCCTTTCGAGCTTTTCTGTCGTCTGGAGATTCTATCCTTACACTCCATCCATCCTTCCGAGGATCAGCTCCTGCAGCCTTACCATTAACATAGCTAAAACTTTCGAGTTCTCCATCCGCTTGCTTGACTGAAACAAGGCGATCATCACCTATCAGAACCATTTGCACCTCGAAATTTGCATCTATCGTATCGCCAGAAGCTGCACCGCCATATTCCTTTTTAACAATCAGATCCTCCTTTGGAGCCACGCCTAGCCACTGAAAATAAGCAACTAGAAGTGGCTTATCCTGCCCATATTGCTCCTCCATGCTTTCCAACTCATCTTCAGATAAAGTCGAATTCCTATGGTCAGAGTTGCCCTCTTGCCCCTCACCACCCGCTGCTGCGGCTTGCAGAGCTCTCTCCATAGGCCCGCCTGGTGCAAATCGCGTCACAGAAAACACAATCAGAGTGATCCCCAATAATGTGGGTAAAACCAGTAAAAGGCGTCGGATAAAATAGGCTTTCATTGATAGTCTTAAACAGGTCTTTTAACAATCAAGACCAAGCTCACGACTATTTAAGTGAGGCTGAGTGCAAAATCAAGGACGCCTTTGGTAATTAAATCAACAAATCCTCGAGAAAAAAGCTGCAACTTTGCTAAACTTTCTCCACCTTAACCATCAGTAATGCGCAGACTCACTCATTTACTCATCCTCTTTACGGCACTCACCCTACTCACGAGTTGCCAAGATGAAACTCCTGTTGAAAAGTACACCACTCAAAAGGTGCTTGTCGTAGGCAATAGCACTGAGCCTGAAGCTCTTGATCCGCAAATCGTCACAGGTGTCATCGAGAGCAACATCATCCGTTCCCTATTTGAAGGTCTTTGCGTAGAGCACCCCTCTGAAGAAGGTGTCCATTTACCTGGCGCAGCAGAGAGCTGGAGCTCTAACGAGGATTTCACAGAATGGACTTTTCAACTCCAGCCTAACGGCAAATGGTCGGATGGAGCTCCCGTCACCACGGCAGACTTCCTCTTTGCCTACGAGCGCATCCTCACACCAGACTTTGCCGCAAAATACGCCTCCATGCTCTACTACATTGTAGGAGCTGAGGATTTCAACAAAGGCATAAGTAAAGATTTCTCCACTGTAGGAGTCGAAGCTCCAGACTCGCATACTCTGAAATTCAAATTGCGAGCCTCCATCCCCTTCCTGCCTGATTTAACAAAGCACTACACTTGGTATCCTGTCCCTAAACACCTTGTCCTTAAACACGGAGATATGGCGACACCCAACAACCCGTGGAACAATGATGAAAACCTAGTTGGTAATGGACCGTTTCGCCTTAAAACTTGGAAGTTTAATGATCAAATATTCGTAGAGAAAAACCCATACTATTGGGATGCAGCTACAGTAAAGCTCGAAGGAATCCGTTTCCTCCCGGTTGTAAATCAATACACCGAAGCTCGCATGTTCTTTAACGACCAACTTCATGTCACCTATGGGCTCGCTCCAGAAATGATAGAATACTCACAGGAAAACTTCCCCGAATCCCTGCGCCAAGAAACCTACCTAGGCACTAACTTTCTCCGCCTCAATGTCACACGGGAAAAGCTCAAAGACATCCGCGTGCGTGAAGCTCTATCTCTCTCCATAGATTCACAATCCATCATTGATAACATTCTTAAAGGCGGCCAACAAGTAGCGTACGGGCTCACTCCCCCGATGGGCGAATATCAACCGCCAAATGTCATTCATTACGATCCAGCCAAGGCCGAGGAACTGCTTCGCCAAGCCGGGATCACTGACCCAAGCTCATTCAAGCTCACTCTCCTAACTACAGATCGAGAAAGTGCTAAAATCATAGCCGAAGCCTACCAGGACATGTGGAAAAAAAATCTTGGGATAGACGTGGAAATCAAACAGCGTGAATGGAAAACCTATCTAGACCGCATGAGTAACCTCGACTACGACATTGTTACTGGCGGATGGATCGGCGATTACCCAGATCCTACCACCTTCCTCGAGATGTGGAAAGGTGGTGATGGAAACAACCGAACAGGATGGAGTAACCCTGAGTACGAAGCAGTTCTCAAAGCTGCCGAAAAAATTCAAGACCCCACGGAGCGCATCCGAAAATTAGAAGAAGCTGAGAAAATCCTACTCAGCGAGAGACCTATCATCCCGATGTATTGGTACACCAGTAACTATCTTCTCCATCCATCTGTGAAAGGTTGGAACCCGCTCCTTCTCAATAACCATCCATACAAGTTCGTGGAACTGATTCAAATTCAGCCCAACTAATCCTCTTCATGCTCCGTACTATCATCAGTCGCCTCGGCCAAGGCTTCATAGTTGTTCTCTGTTTGCTCGCGATTACTTTTACAGCGGTCCGTCTCATGCCTGGAGACCCATTCTCTGGGGAGAAATCGCACGCAGAACATATCGTCCAAAAGAACAAAGAACGCTTTCAGTTAGACAAGCCCATCCCGCAGCAATTCTTCATCTACCTCAAGGCGCTATGTCAGGGAGAGATGGGATATTCTGCGACCAAGGAGCAACCTGTTGCTAAAATCATCAGACACTCCTTTCCCGCTTCCTTCATTCTTGGAGTTTGCGGAATGATTATCGCCATCGGTATTGGTATCCCTGCTGGCATCATTTCCGCGCTAAAGAAAAACTCTATCATCGATTACGGCACCATGATCGTCGCCATGGTCGGCATCAGTATCCCCGCATTCGTGATTGGTCCACTTTTGGCAGGACAAGTTGCTACTCGCATCCCGTTTCTCAAAGTCGCAGGCTGGGGAGACCCATTCGACTGGGTTTTACCCTCCCTGACTCTCGGGTTAGGAACTGGAGCTTACCTTGCTCGTATCACCCGCGGCGGAATGCTAGAAGTTCTCAATCAAGACTACATCCGCACAGCCCATGCTAAAGGGCTATCCCAAGCGACTATCATCACCAAACACGCCATCCGCGGCGGCATCATTCCTGCAATCGCTTATGTAGGCCCAGCTTTCGCTGCGCTCATCACTGGTTCCTTTATTATAGAAACTATTTTCCAAGTCCCAGGCATGGGCCAGCACTTCGTGAACTCGACCTTAGAAAGAGACTACTTCCTCCTCCAGGGCGTAGTCATTTTATTTGGGACTCTCATTGTACTCGCCAATCTCGCTGCAGACATCGCCCTCGTATTCCTCAACCCGCGTTTGCGAAACTCTAACGCCTAGTTTTTTCATGAGCTCTCAATCCATCACTCCATCATCAGGAAACTCACTTTGGTCAGACGCGTGGTACAGACTGCGTCAAAACCACATGGCGACAGCCAGCCTCCTAGTGCTCATCCTAATTGGCATCAGTTGCTTTATTATTCCGCTATTCAGTTTTATTAAGGACCCAAACACTCAGAACCTTTCTAACACTTTCCAATCACCTGATGCGACACATTGGTTAGGAACGGATCAAGTCGGTAGAGACCTACTCGCCCGCCTACTATTAGGAGGGCAAATCTCCATCCTCGTCGGACTGGTCGCGACCACTCTCTCCGTAATCATGGGAGTCTGCTATGGCGCTATCGCAGGTTATGTTGGAGGAAAAATTGATAGTCTAATGATGCGTTTCGTCGACGTCCTCTACGGCTTGCCCTTTCTCATCGTCATCATCTTATTCTCACTTTTGATCTCAGGACACATCGAAGTCCTCTCTACACAGCTCATCGACGACTGGGGCTGGAACAAAAAATTAGTAGAAAAATTTGCAGACCTAGTCCCCCTCTTCATCGCCATCAGCGCCCTTGGCTGGTTGACTATGGCGCGTATCGCCAGAGCCCAAGCCATTTCTATTAAGAACCAAGAATTCGTCGAAGCGGCAATCTCCTTAGGTCTAAGTCACAAGAATATTCTAACCCGCCATATCCTTCCGAACATGTTAGGACCAATCATCGTCTACACTACCTTGACTGTACCCGCATTCATCTTAACGGAAGCCACGCTTTCCTATCTAGGGCTCGGGATCGAAGCTCCTAACAGCTCGTGGGGAATACTTTTAAAAGAAGGCTCGAACTACATGGAAACTTACCCACGCCTGCTCATAATCCCCAGCATAGTCTTCTCCATCACACTCTTTGCTCTCAACTTCCTTGGCGATGGCCTCCGCGATGCTCTCGACCCCAAAGCATCCAAAGACTAAACTTATTCTTTCTGAGCTAACAATGAGTCTCATCATGCGTTATACTCTCTCCTACTCGGAAAGATCTGCATGATGAACATTGGCATTCCAAAAGAAATTAAGAATCAAGAGCACCGCGTCTCGATGATTCCAGCGTCGGTAAAAGATCTCAAAATGAGAGGTCACCGTATTTATGTTCAGAAAGGCGCCGGCGAAGGATCGAGCTACACCGATGATCAATATGCAGCTAGTGGTGCTGATATTGTAGCGACGGCTGAAGAGGTCTTTGAAAAATCCACGCTGATTGTGAAGGTGAAAGAACCTCAACCTTCGGAAGTCGCCCTCCTTACTAAACAGCACATCCTCTTCACCTATCTTCATTTAGCCGCCAATCGAGAACTCACCCTAGCACTGCTAGAAACTGGCTGCACAGCTATCGCCTATGAGACAATCAATGTAAACGGGCACTTGCCCCTACTCGAACCCATGTCTGAAATCGCGGGACGCATGTCAGCCATCGTTGGAAGCTACCACCTAGCAAAACACAACAATGGTCGCGGCATACTGCTCGGCGGTGTCCCCGGTGTTGCGCCAGGTCGCGTTGTTGTCATCGGTGGAGGAACAGCAGGAATCAACGCAGCACGCGTAGCAAAAGGGATCGGCGCAGATGTCACTATCCTGGAAGTCGATTTTGACCGCATGCGTTTTCTAGATATAACGATGGAAGGCGTCCACACCCTTTATTCCACGGAAGCCAATCTCAGCGAGCTTCTACCAAGAGTCGACTTATTGATAGGCGCTGTTCTCGTCCCAGGAGCTGCAGCACCAAAACTCATCACCCGAGACATGCTCAGGCAGATGCAACCGGGTTCTGTTTTTGTCGACATCGCAGTAGATCAGGGAGGTTGTGCTGAAACCACGCGCGCGACCACTCACGAATCTCCAACGTATCTCGAAGAGGGTGTCGTCCACTATTGCGTAGCTAACATGCCAGGAGCTTACGCCCGCACAGCCTCTCAAGCTCTCAACAATGTCACTCATGCCTGGACGACACTCATTGCTGACTGCGGCATCAACCAAGCGGCGATAAAACGCCAAGAACTACTCGGTGGAATCAATTGCACCAATGGCAAACTCACCTGCGAACCGGTAGCGAACGCTCACTCCCTACCCTTTGTAAAAGCCAGTGACTTACTCAGTCTTTAGCTCACTTACTGCTGAGACTCGACGCTCTCTTTAAACAACTGGTAGGCTTGTAAGGCTTTCTCTCGCCCCTCTGATGGAAGTAATAATGGGCGCGGGTAATCCACACCCAACTCGATTCCACATTCCCTTAACAGTTCCTCTGGAGCATCCCATGGGCAGTGAAGATACTTGTTCGGCAGCTTATTAAGCTCTGGTACATATTTCCTAACATACTCACCAGCGGGGTCAAATTTCACCCCTTGAGTCACAGGATTGAACACACGGAAATACGGCGCAGCATCCGCCCCGCACCCGGCACTCCATTGCCAGCCCATCGTATTATTAGCCAAGTCAGCATCAAGGAGTGTGCCCCAAAACCATTGAGCACCCACCATCCAATCTTGTTGAAAATGCTTCACCAAGACAGAGGCCACGATCATCCTAGCTCGATTATGCATCCACCCCGTTTGCCATAATTGACGCATCGCAGCATCGACCACCGGGTAACCAGTTTGTCCTACTTGCCACTTTTTTATCACCACCTTATCAGCATTCCATGGAAAGAGACTCCACTGCTCCTTCAAGGGTTTCCGATCAGAATACGGGAAGTGATAGAGCAAATGGTAAGAGAAATCTCTCCAATAGAGCTGGCGAATATAGCCAGCAGCTTTCTCAGAGTCTAGTTGAGCACAAATCTCAATCGGGCTTATCTGCCCAAATGCCAAATAGGTTCCCATCCGTGAAGTCCCGTTCTCAGCTAAGAGATCCCGATGTTCATTATAATCCACCGCACGCTCTTCAGAAAATCCAGTTAACAGCTTTTCAGCTCCAGCACGCGTTGGCTGCCAATTTGTATAAAATTCAGCATCCCATCCCAGCGAAGGCAATAGCTCTAGATTCTCTAAACTCTCTCCAGTATAATCATTTTTCCAAAAGGCACGTTCCAGCTCCACATTCGCTAAAGCTCGCAGTGGGATCTCTCGGCATTTCTTCCAATATGGAGTAAAAACCTTATACGGGCCACCCGCTAAATTAGCTATTTCAAATGGTTCATTAATCAGGTTCGAAGAAAAGCTTTTAGCTTCCACCCCTCTATCTAACAGTGATTTTTTAACATCTGTATCACACAGAATGCCTTCAGCCTCATATCGCCTAGACCAAAATACAGCATCAACGCCAGCTTCATCAACAAAATCTAACAACTTCTGTTGAACACCCTCACGCGCTCTACTCAGACACAGCTTTGCTCCTAACGACTCTAACTGTTTAGCTAAATCATCCAAAGCGTGATGCAACCACCATCGGCTAGCTTCACCCATCGGCCACGCTTCTGACTCCTCAAGTAGATAAAGAGGAATAATAGCGTAGCCCTCAGAAATAGCGTATGCCAGAGCTGGATGATCCGTGAGGCGGAGATCCCTACGAAACCATAAAATACAAGACTTCATAATAAATCTCTAATCTCTTTAGTGTGCAAGTTCTTGAAGCTTCCTTAGTCGATCTAAGGCTTGCCCAGAGTCGATCAACTTACGAGCCATGTCCACACCAGCAGCGACATCATCAGCTAAACCTGCACAAGCTAAACCTGCACCAGCATTCAGCAGAACCATGTCACGCTTCGCTCCACTCTCCTTACCTGAAAGAATATCTACGAGAATCTGAGCATTTTCTTCAGCCTCGCCACCTTTCAGATCCTCTTCAGAGCAAGTCGTGAGACCGAAGTCTTCCGGATTCACAGTTTCCTCCACCAAGTCCTGATAGGTTCCAGACTTAAGAATTGTACTTTCTCCCATAAGACTCATCTCATCCACAGGTCGAGCATCGGCTGTGCGGCCATTGACAACCCATGCTGACTCACGACCGAGCCGTTGAAGGATCTCTGAAAAAACGGGGACCAGAGACTCATCGCAAACACCAATCAATTGGCACTGCGGGCGCGCAGGATTAAGCAAAGGCCCAATCAAATTGAAAATTGTCCGTATCCCATCCTTGGCTAGCTCCGCGCGAACTGGTGCCACCGCTTTAAACGCTGGGTGGTACATCTGAGCAAAAAGAAACCCAACACCAGCCTCTTTCAGACATTTTTGTAAAGTCTCTGGAGCGACATCGAGGCGGACCCCGAGAGCTTCTAACACATCAGCTCCACCGCTCTTGGAGGTAATGCCGCGATTACCGTGCTTCACCACCGTGGCTCCACCAGCTGCTATGACAAACATGCTGGTCGTGGAGACATTGAAAAGGTTTAGTTTATCGCCACCTGTTCCACAGACATCAATAGTCGGACCGTCAAATTGCATCCCAGCGGAGCCAGGGTCGACGGCGCGTTCGAGGAAGCACTCCACAAAACCGGCTATTTCAGAAGGAGTTTCGCCCTTGGCTGATAAGCCTTTGAGAAAGCGTACTTTTTGCTCTACTACAGCGTTTTCATTCAATAAAAACTCAGTAGCAGCAACGATCTGCTCAAGGTTAAGTTCTTCTCCATCTTCTACAGATTTGATTAGCCCGTCCATGTTGCAGCAAAGCTAACAGCCGTTGCGAAAAGGAAAAGAAAAAGCCCACAGCATTTCGCTCTGAGCTTTAAAAAATTGAATGTAAATAAAATCGAATTACTCGATTTCAGAAACTGGAAGATTCGCTACTTCATCGCGTACTTTCTCAGCAAGTGGAGTAGAAAGGTAACGCTCAGTGCTGGAGCAACCGATTGTTACGATCTTTTTGCCCTTAGCTTCTGGACGCTTTGCTAGCTCGATAGCAGCCCACACGTTAGCACCTGTAGAAATACCAGCTGGAAGACCTTCTTCTTGAGCTAGCTTTTGAGCGGTTTCGAATGCATCTTCGTTTGTCACATTGATAGTACCATCAATAATGTCAGTATTGAGGTTACCTGGAATGAAACCGGCACCGATGCCTTGAATCTTATGAGGACCAGGTGAACCACCACCAATTACTGGTGAGTTTTCAGGCTCTACTGCGAACACTTTGAAATCTGCATTGCGTGACTTAATCACCTCACCAACACCAGTGATAGTACCACCAGTACCAACACCAGCTACAAGGAAATCAACGTCGCCGTCGAGAGCTTCCCAGATTTCTTCCGCTGTTGTTTCACGGTGAACCTGTGGGTTCGCTGGATTATCAAACTGAGAAGGACCAAATGCTGATGGGTCTTCTGTGAGAAGTTGCTTCGCCTTAGCGATTGCTCCGCCCATGCCTTTAGCGGCAGGCGTAAGAACGATCTCAGCTCCTAACATGCGGAGTAAAACGCGACGTTCAAGGGACATCGACTCAGGCATCGTAAGTACGCATCTGTACCCCTTAGCACGTGCAACGAATGCAAGAGCAATACCTGTATTACCAGATGTAGGTTCGATGATTGTGCCACCTGGCTTGAGTGAACCGTCTTTCTCAGCCGTTTCGATCATCGCTTTACCGATACGATCTTTAACGCTGAAGAGTGGGTTGAAAAATTCAGCTTTTACGTAGACCTCTGCGTCGAGGCCTTCAGTAAGTTTATTAAGCTTGATAAGTGGTGTATTCCCCACTGTATCGACCATGTTTTGAGCTAGAAGTGCCATCGTTTTTTAATATTTTAATGTTAGAATTTGAACAACGAAACTCTTCCATCCGAACCATCGTTTGACCAGAGGGAAATTCGAAAAATTGTGAGGGGCTTAGCTCAAAAGTTCATGAGTACTGAAATCCGAATCGACAGCAATTGACTATGCTCGAGATCGTCGAATTATAAGAGGAAATGACCCCAGAAAAATAAACATAATAGAGCTGGGTTCCGGCACAGCAGCAATGGATGGAGAGAAGTCTAAAGTAACCGGATCTGCCGTTACCACTGATGCCCCACTTTCAGTCAACGCAAGACGAGATGTAATTTTATATCGACCAGACTGGAGTTCCCTCTGCTCACTATAATCAGTAGTTCCAATCCCTGAACTAGCATTACTGTAATCGTAAATAACTGAATCCACTTGATTGCTTCCATCTAAGCTCTCCACAGTGACCTTTTGCAATAAATCTACAGGAACGGATGCCGATGGGTCAGACCAAGCCATATCTAGATCATATGCTCCGTCTATTTCGAAAATCATTTCAAATTCGATAAAAGCATCAACCTTAGCTGGTCCTAAAGACCCAGAACTATCTATGCTTAAATCATCCAAAGTGATTAAAATGTCATCAAAAGTCGTATCTGGCTGAATAATAATAAAATCAAAGCCTTTGTTAACAGCGACCCTAGAAGTGACATCAACATCTATATTCGAAAAATTAAAACTTTCATCGTTGTCACCAGCTTGCCTATTAATCCATGCAATACCTGTTGGAGGGTCACTGGGTATAACTGTTTCCGTACCTTCACCATCAATCAAAACTACCCCATTATTCGGGTACCCCATTATACCAACACCCAATTCAAAATTTAACACAGTCAATGATGCATGAGCTTGAGCTGAAAACAGCGACATACTCAAAACTATGAAACTTCTACAAATACGATTTGACCACATGCGATTCATGCATGCTTAAAAGCAGAAGAGTTAGATACGGTCAAGCCGAAACTAACAGAACACTTGATAGATCAGCGACTGTTAAAGCTTTGAGTTGCCTATATAAACTTAAATCTGGAAATCGCTGCTGGCATTGTCGAGGTGGAGACCACACTCAAATTTTTGACCGCCGTAGCGCGTTTCTTCAGCGCTCATTCCTTCTGTAGCTGGAATAGTGGAGTGCCAGTCACCCATGGTCACGTAGCCTTCGGCTTCGAGCGGATGGCGTGGAAGATCATGCATGTGATAGTACACATTCACTTGCGCGTCGGCCCAGTCGAGAATGGGGTACGCTTTAATAGTAGAACTCTGCTGTTCAGCAAATGGTCGGTCTTGGCGCGTGCTTGACTGCGCACGACGAAGGCCGCTGAGCCAAATGTCTGCGCCAATCTCTTTGATCGCACGATCCATTGGTTCCACTTTGTTGATCAGACCATATTTCGTGTTCCCTTCTTGCCCTTGCTCCCAGAGTTTCCCGTAGAGCGCCTCTTGGCGAGCAGCGGTGAGCTTTGGATTGTAAATGCGGAGGTCGACATCGAAACGCTCTATCAAGGTATCAATATACTTATACGTTTCAGGGAAAAGATACCCAGTATCGACAAATGCCACTGGCATCTTCGGAGCATTTTCACTGATCAAATGCAGCATGACAGCAGCCTGCAAACCAAAACTGGTGCTCGCCATCACGCGATCCCCATAGGTTTCATAAAGCCACTTGATACGCTCACCCGCTTTTTTGGCGCCGAGCTCAGCTGCAATAATTTCTGCATCTGTTAGTTTCTGTTCTGCTGCACTCATAGTAGAGATGTCTATAACGGCATCTTCAGAAGATCTAAAGATACCGCGTAGACGGTTCAAATAATTAGACGCTCAGATCTTAGTCTGAGCATCGGTCAATTAAGACGGAATTGCTTCCGGCTTGATGTTCTTGTGGAAATCCAAGCCATTGACAGTCGCTTCGACATAGCCTGCGCGAATGACAAAGTCACCAAAGCGCTCACCGTCTTCACGGTGTTTCGCGTAGTCTTCGATAATTGGTTTAAGGATTTCTTTCGCATCAACTCCGAGGATATCCTGACGGTAGAGCTTGTTAAGGCGCTGACCAGCATGACCACCACCGAGGTAGAGGTTATAGCGACCAGGACCGCGGCCGACGAATGCGATTTCTGAAAGGAATGGACGACCACAGCCGTTCGGACAACCAGTCATACGAATGGTGATTGCATCGTGACGTAAGCCACATTCTTCAACTACTTCTTCAAGCTCAGTCACGAGCACTGGTAAATAGCGCTCAGCTTCTGCAAGCGCGAGACCACATGTTGGTAGTGACACACAAGCGATAGAGTAGAGACGAAGCGCAGAGCGTTCATGACTCTTTAGAATATTGTATTTCTCTAGGATCGCTTCGATCTCAGGCTTCTGATCAGCTGGGATGTTTGAAATTGCTAGATTCTGGTTTGCTGTAAGACGGAATTCACCTTTCAACACTTTAGCTACTTCACGGAGGCCTGTCTTCACTGGGAACGCAGGAGAATCAACGACACGACCACCTTCAATAAAGAGGTTGAGATGCCAATTCCCGGTCTCATCTTCATGCCAACCAAAATTATCACCATTGGTAGTAAATTCGTAAGGACGCACAGGAGCGAGGTCGTACCCGAGGTACTCATTCACTTTTCCTGTGAACCACTCAGCACTGTGACTGTCGATAGTGTATTTCACACGTGACATTTTACGATCACAACGATTACCAAAATCACGCTGCACGAGCAGAATTTTTTCAGCAACATCTACCACCTGTTCTGGAGTACAGAAGCCGATTATGTCAGCGAGACGTGGGTAGGTTGTTTCCACACCATGTGTCATGCCCATACCACCACCAACGGCGATGTTGTAGCCGATGATCTTGTCACCGTCTTGAATAGCGATGAAAGAAAGGTCATTGGCGTGGATGTCACAGTCGTTTGACGGTGGGATCACGATCGCGATCTTAAACTTACGTGGAAGGTAGGTCTTGCCGTAGATTGGCTCGACTACTTCTTCAGACGAAATCACCTTTTCCTGATCGAGGAAAATCTCATGGTACGCGCCACCTTGTGGAAGGAGGTGCTCAGAAATATCCTGTGCCAGCTTCACCATCTCTGCGTGGGATGCGCTGAGGTGTGGGTTCGGGTTACACATGACGTTACGGTTCACGTCGCCACATGCTGCGATACAGTCGAGCGCTACTTTGTCCATTTCCTGAACTGTGCGCTTGAGCTGAGACTTGATCACACCGTGCAGCTGGAATGCCTGACGGGTGGTAAGCTTGAGAGTGTTGTTCGCAAAGTTCTCGGAGATCCAGTCCATATGCAACCACTGCTTTGGGGAGACCACACCACCGGGAAGGCGCACACGCATAAGGAAGCTGTAAGCTTTCTCTAGTTTGTGTTTGCGACGGTTTGCGCGGAGGTCACGGTCATCTTGCACATAGCAGCCGTGAAACTTCACCATCTGTGCGGATCCTTCAGAGATACCACCAGTAGATGAGTCAGCGAGTTCTTCAGCCAGAGTGCCACGAAGGTAGTTAGACTCCACCTTGAGATATTCGTTAACTGATAATTTTTGTTCTTCGCTCATGAATAAAATTTCTAATTTTTAAAGTTCTAGTTGAGGCGAAGCCTCTTAGTAAACGTCACGCTGGTAACGTTTTTCTTTTTTGAGGTTTTCGATATACGCTGCTGCGTCATCTGCTGACTTGCCACCGTGCTTCACCACGATGTCGATAAGTGCCTGGTTCACATCTTTAGCCATGCGCTCAGCATCACCACAGACGTAGAAGTAAGCACCAGCTTCGAGCCATTTGTAAATGTCTTCACCTTGCTCGAGCATCTTGTTCTGCACGTACACCTTCTCTGGCTGATCGCGGGAGAATGCAACGTCGAGCTTAGTAAGCGCACCTGATTTGAGATGATCTTGTAGCTCTAGCTGATAGAGGAAATCATATGTGTAGCGTTGATCGCCGAAGAAGAACCAAGTTTCGCCTTTGGCATCAGTTTCACCACGCTCTTCGATGAACGCACGGAATGGAGCAATACCAGTTCCTGGGCCAACCATGATGACAGGCTTGTTGGTGTCTTCAGGGAGACGGAAATTCTTATTCTTGTGCACGTAAACCTGCACCTTTTCACCAGCTTTCGCAGTATCGGCGATGTAGGTAGAAGCCACGCCCTTGCGCTGTTTCCCATGACCTTCGTAGCGTACTGCTGCGACGGTAAGGTGCACTTCACCTGGGTGAGCCTTAGGGCTAGATGCGATGGAGTAAAGACGCGGAGGAAGCTTGCGAAGAATGTTCACAAGAGCCTGTGCGCTGAGTTTCTGTACTGGATAGAGTTCGAGAAGATCAACGATCTCACGACCCCATGACCAATCCTTGAACTCAGCCTTTTTCTGGTCACTCACGAGAGTTCCGAGCTCATCACTCTTACAGAGTTCAAAATACTTTTTAGCAACCGCACGAGACAAGCCAGTGATATCGAGCTTGTAGGTCAGTGCAGCTTTGAGGTCACACTTGTCTTCGCCTTTAATCTCCACTTGCTCTGAGCCATTGAGACCTGCTGCAGCAAGAAATGCTTCGACAACTTCATCCGAATTAACTGGGACGACAGCTAACGCATCGCCAGCTTCGTAGTCGAGACCTGAACCTTCGAGATCTAGCTCAAGGTGAATCGTTTCCTTAGCCGAGCCTTCTCCATTAAGAATGAGATTCTCGGTCACTTCTGCTGGGAATGGATTCTTACGTCCATATTCCACTGCTGGAGCGCCAAAAGCTGCCACATCACCTACAGGCGCGGCAACCGCTTCTGCTGTACCTAGCGCTCCAAGTAGAGCGTCTCTCCATAGAGCGTAGGAGTCATCGAAATCGACATCACAGTCAACCCGATCAGCCACACGCTCAGCTCCGAGAGCTTCGAGGCGTGTGTCAAATTCTTTACCAGTCTGGCAGAATTTGTCATACGAAGTATCGCCAAGAGCACAGACTGAAAATTTCACACCTTTGAGATCCACAGCTTCAGTCATGAATGCTTTGTAGAAAGCATCCACAGCTTCAGGTGGTTCACCATCGCCCCATGTAGAAATGATAAGCCCGATGTGCTCAAACTTAGCGATATCCTTCACTGAAATATCAGCGAGGTTCTTCATCGTTGCTTTGATACCCTTTTTCTTAGCTTCTTTGACTGTTTTATCAGCAAGCGCCTCGGAATTACCTGATTCGGTACCGTAAAGGATGGTCAATGGCTTAGAAAGCGCAGGGACAGCTGCTACTGCACCACCTGCCGGTGCTGCAAGAAAACCGCTGAGCCACGCGCGCTGCTCAGCCGAAAACATAGCAATCAGAGCGTCGAGTGCGGCGCGCTGATTCTGTTCGAATGGTGCGTGAGATGGAATCATGATCGTGATCAATTGGTTAATACCTTACAAAGTTGCTTAGTATTGTTATGTTTACCTGCGCGAAGTAAACACTCGGATCCCAAAACGCGCAAGCTCTTTTGAAGGAAAGCTCAAGCAGTTGTATGAATCAGCCCCCTCAAATCCTCATATGAACTCTACTGATCGGCAGCGCCTCACGCATTTAGCGACGATGCTCAGAAGGACGGCATCCCACCCACTTACGAAAGACATTCGAGAAGTGAAAAGCCGAATTGTAACCAACAGATTTCGCAATGTTTTCAATTTTATCATCGGTGGTAGATAGCTGGTTACTGGCCTTCTGCATTCTCAAAAATGTCAAATGCTGCATAGGACTGCGTCCTAGCTGTTTATTGCAGAGACGTCGGAGGTGCTCCTCACTCACACATGCTAGTTGAGCAAGATCAGCAAGAGTCCAGTCTTTATCCAAATGCTGCTCAACAACATTCCATACTTTCCACATCCGATCATCCGATTGATGAGGCTGGGCGAAGCTCAAAACATATTGATGAATGAGTTCTGTCCATAAATGGTTAGAAGCTGCCGAAGCCTGGGCACTACATTCAGCATGCAATCCGAGAATAGCATACTTGAGAGCCATACCATCAAATGCGCCACTCACTGGTGATATTTCAGAGACGATAGGTTTCGTATCCTTAGACTCAATATAACGCACCCAGCAGAACTCCCATTCCTCCCCCTCGATCGCCTTAAAAGAATTCCCCACGAAAGGTGGTAAAAGACAGGCCTCGCCAGCTTTTACTCTTTTCCATCGACCATCAGCCAGCACCATCCCTTGCCCTTTGGTACACGCAAACATGAAAGTGCCCGATTGCTCAGACCTCGAAACAGCCAGGCCTTCACCGGCCCTCATAACTGCTACATGAAGAATATTATGATGCGATAGCGTCTTACAGACAGGAGCCTTCAGTAGCCACTCACGGTCATCGTCTAAAGCTGCTCTCACAACATCAATGTGCGCCCCCTGACCAAAATCACGGAAATTGTCTATCGTTTGGCGACCTTCATTCGAGCTATCCATCTCTAACCTTTATGCAAAATGATTCTCCAGTGGTCAACTGCCAAGCCTGTAATCAATCATGACCATCAATACACACATATAATTAATTAAGCCACAGCAGCATACTATTGCGCGAACATCTAAATACCAGTATAATGGCAGATACCCCCCGCACCAATGAATCCCCCCAAACACCCAAAAGGTGTGACTCTCATTGAACTCACGGTTGTGATCTCAATGGTACTCACATTATTATCCGGACTATTTGTAGGAGCATCTTACTACCGCGACTCAGCCAGCCAAGCAGCTTGTATTGCTCAAATTTCTCAAATCCAGAAAGGAATTAGGAGCTACCAAAATCTAGAATCACTCAATTACGGTGATGCTATTATTGAAGCTGACGTCATCGGCTCTAACAAAGCAATCGGCGCAATACATGAATGCCCATTGGGAGGTAATTACATCCTACTGAATGTCATCCCAAACCCAGGAACTCCCTTCGCTCGCTGTGAAACCTACGGAAGCTCTCCGCAAGAGCACTTTCCAGCTAACACAAGTCTGTACTAACACTTTTTAGGCAACTATACACTGAGTAATAGTCCGCTGCATCACCTCTTCCTTTGCTTCGATTTGCTTGAGCAGCGCTATCTGCACTCTTGCTCGATCAAGGTTATGCTGATCTCGCTCCACCTTGAAATACATGTCACCTTCAAGAAAATCAGTCAAAAATCGAATCGCCACTTCTAAGGTGATTACTTTACATCCCGCTACAAGGTTCTCAATCTCAGTAGCGGTGAGGCAGCTACATCCATTGATATAGCCTTTAGCTATAGCCTCGAACATCTCCATCCTCATATCCACTAGACGAAGATCCTTCTCGTCTTCAGCCACCGGACTTGTCGCAGTACGAACTAAATCACCAAAGTCATAGGCAGTAAGACCCGGCATCACGGTATCGAGATCGATCACACAAACGGCCTTATCCGTCTCAGTATCCATCATCACATTATTCAGCTTCGTATCATTATGGGTCACCCGTAGCGGCAAATATCCACTCGCCTGCTGTGAGACTAAATGAGAACAAAGCTCCTTCCTGGCCGAGATAAACTCAACCTCAGCCTCAACCTGATCGAGCCTCCCAATTGGATCCTCATGAATCACCTCCATTAAGCGCTGAAAACGTTTCGGTGTATTATGAAAGTCAGGAATTGTTTCAACTAAGCTCATAGCATCGAGATCACTCAGTAAATCCTGAAACTGCCCAAATGCACGTGCGGCCTCATACGCCTGATGAGTATTTTGCGCCACATCATAACTACAACAACCTTCGATGAAATTGTAACAACGCCAAACACCTCCACGAGCATCCTCAGCATAATATTCCCCATTATGAGTCGGATACAACTTCAAGCTACTGCCCGTTGAAATCCGCACCTTTGAACTAATGTGACTCGTCACTTTCTCTACATTTTGAATCACAGCAATCGGGTCCTTGAACACGAACTCGTTCACACGCTGTATTACGTAGCGATTCACCTCACCCTCGTCACTACGATAACTTGCTTCATAAGTCGCATTGATATGACCAGCATGAATCTCTCGTCCTTCGACAAACACTCCATCAAGTACAAATGCCTTACCAATAGATTCTATGGTTTCCTCAAGCGGCTGAGTCAAAGCTGTGCGTTTTTTCAAAATATAAAAGAGTGAATTCTGAAACACATTTGACCTACAGTAGAGAAACTCTGCAATCGAAAAGCATCACCCATGAACGAATAAACCCTGTAGTTCTAAAAGAACTACAGGGTTTTCCCTCATAAAAAAGTTACACCTCCCAATGTAACTTCCTAGAAAAATGGTGGGCAGAGAAGGATTCGAACCTTCGTACACTTACGTGAGCAGATTTACAGTCTGCCGCCTTTAACCACTCGGCCATCTACCCATCGTAGAAAGTTTCAGAATCTTGCGATCCTGCGGTTGTCACCCCTTGCGAGGCGGGGGATTTCTAGGACGGTTCGAAGAGATCTGCAAGTTAAAAACGTTACTTTTTTGAATTATTTTTCTCTGCTATTGCACAGCAGCTATTTCACGATGAAACTTCAGGCATCAATGGAATTCACTGCTGAAATTCAAAAGCGCAATATCCAGTTCATAGCCAAACAATTAGGCTTCTCTGACTGTCGGATTGCCACAGTAAAACGCGCCACTCACGCCGATCGCTACCTCGACTGGGTCGACCAAGGTTGTGCTGGAGAAATGGCGTGGCTTGAAAGAAATAAACACAAAAGAGTGCACCCAGGTGAAGTTTTAGAAGGCGCGCGCTCTATTGTTACGCTTGCGCTCAATTATTACCCTGGTGAGCAAGCTACTACAGATGACTATAAAATCGCTCGCTACGCTTGGAATGACGACTATCACGACCTCATTGAAGAAAAGCTAAGCGACCTCGACCTTGCTCTCAGTGACATGGGCGGGAAACAACGCTATTATGTCGATACTGGCCCAGTGCTTGAGCGCGACTTCGCTAACGATGCCGGACTTGGCTGGAACGGAAAATCTACCGTCCAGATTCACCCAAAATTCGGCACGTGGTTTTTCCTCTGTGAGCTCATCACTACATTAGAACTAGAGCCTGACAAACCTTTTGGGGATCACTGCGGCAAATGCACACGTTGCATCGACAACTGCCCGACCAATGCCATCACCGGCCCGCGTGAAATGGATGCTCGTCTCTGCATATCCTATTTAACTATCGAGCATGGCGGCAGTATCCCAGAAGAACTCAGACCACTCATCGGAGATCGTATTTATGGCTGCGACGTCTGTCTCGATGTCTGCCCTTGGAACCGTTTCGCCAAGATGAGCCAAGAAACAAAACTCCACGCCCGCCAAGAAATATTTCAATATTCCCTACGCGACTTCGCCAAAATGGACGTAGAGAGCTTTCGTAAGACATTTGCAAAATCCCCAATCAAACGCATCAAACACAACCGTTTTATTCGTAACGTCTGCGTTGCCCTAGGCAACACAGGAACCACAGACGATTTAAAGCGGCTACAAGAACTTAGCGAAAGCACTGACGCGCTCATAGCCGAACACGCCCAATGGGCTGTCACCCAAATTGAGCAAAGAAATAGCTAGCACCTTCAGAGCACCAAACCCTATTTCTTAAGATCACCTATTGCCCACTGGATCCCGTTCAGATAAATAGAGAGAACTTTAGGATTCCAGTAAATATGGTCGTTGTGACCAAGCGAGCAGTAAAAGACGCGGCCTTCACCATAAGATTTAGTCCAGCTCACCCCAAAGTCACCATCCTTACGCTTGATACCCTTTACGTCCATATTTGTTGTCTCTGTATCTAAACGGAGTAACATATCTAACTTAGAGGAATCGTAAGGCGCCTTGTGCTGGTAGATCTCTTCCTTAAAGTTGAGTGGCTCACCATCACTCATTGCGGCAACAATCGGATTACCCTTGGCTGAGTCATCTAGTTTAATACTCACATCTGTCTTCAGAGTCCACGGGTGTCCATCGAAATACCCCCCAATGATTTCGCCATATTCAGCCCAATCATAGAAAGTATCTGTGGCTGCGTGAATCCCGATAAAGCCCCCTCCATTTTTGATGAAATCCGCAAGATTTTGCTGTAATTCTTTTTCTTTGGCTAAAACTTCTTTCTTTTGCTCCGCATCAAGCAACTTGAACTTCGTTTTATGCGGGCGGAACACCTCACTCGTCGTGTTGTTGAAGCAAATTGCATCAAACTCGGAAATTTTATCCTTCTCAAAATTACTTAGATCATCACTTACGAAAGCTTCATAAGCTCCAGTCTTTTCGCCCATCATAACTAAGGTTTTATTACCGAGCTCGATCGATTTGTGCCGGTAACCATTCGTTCTACTAAACACTAAAAGCTTACGCTTCTCCTTAGGCTTTACCACTTCTTTTGGAATGGCTGCTTCTACTTTTGCCAGACTTTCCTCAGAAAGCTGCTTCTTGCCTTTTTTTGCCGCAATACCTACAGCAATACCTAATCCGGTCAGCGCAACTAACAATGGAAGTGTTCGTGATTTCATTACTTAGAGCAATACTACATTCCATCTCATGCCACTAATAAAAAATGGCACACAGAACGAATCCTGTGTGCCATTTTGCGAAATTATACTCTCAGAATTAATGCGCGCGGCAGAACTCTTCGAAACGAGTGACACCCTCATTGAGGACATCAAGTGTGGTACAGTAAGAAATGCGGATGCAGTTATCATTACCAAATGCAATACCTGGGACTGCTGCCACGCGGTAGCGATTCAGAAGCTTATCACATAAGTTAACTGACTTCATACCAAGCTGCTCACAGTTCACAAAGAAGTAGAATGCTCCTTCTGGCTCCACAACACTGATATTTGGAATAGCTTTAAGACGAGCAAGCATGAACTGACGGCGAACATCGTATTCAGCTCGGAGGTCTTCCACAAAGGTACTTTTCTGTTCGAGAGCTGCGAGACCGCCATATTGAGCGAAAGTACACGCGTTAGAAGTCGTGTGACCCTGAATCTTGCTGATTGCTTGAGCGATTTCCGCTGGAGCTGCGATCCAACCAAGACGCCATCCAGTCATGGAGTATGCCTTGGAGAAACCACCTACAGTGATAGTTAGGTCGTAAAGTTCCTTAGAAAGAGAAGCAATAGATACATGCTTCGCGTCTCCATAGAGAAGGTGTTCGTAGATTTCGTCAGAAAGAATAACGATGTCTTCGAGAAGAGCAACATCACCAAGAGCTTTCAACTCATCAGCCGTGTAAACAGCTCCAGTCGGGTTACCAGGAGAGTTGATGATGATCATTTTAGTGAGACCAGTCATGTTTTCTTCGAACTCCTCAGGAGTAAGCTTCCAACCATTTTCCTCTTTAGTCTCAACGATCACAGGAACGCCACCTGCGAGGCGTACCATTTCAGGGTATGAAACCCAGTATGGTGCCGGGATAATGACTTCGTCACCTTCTTCGACCATCGCCATGATAGCATTCATGCAAGAGTGCTTAGCACCGCTATTCACGATTACTTGGCTAGCCTGGTAATCGAGCTTATTCTCGACCTTTAGCTTCTTCGCAATCGCTTCACGGAGCTCAGGAATACCCGCTGCTGGAGTGTACTTAGTTTTACCGTCCTGAATCGCCTTAATAGCGGCTTCTTTGATGAAGTCAGGGGTGTCGAGATCAGGCTCCCCGCCTGCAAGACCGTACACTTCCTCGCCTTTTGCTTTCATTGCCTTAGCCTGATTTGTGATGCTAAGAGTCAGCGAAGGAGTGACCTGTGTTACGCGTGATGATATGCTTTCCATGATTGACGTTATATTAAAAATGTTCGCATCCAAGAGGCGAAGTCAATGCATGTTGGCTCCCCCTCTGGAGTCGATGGATTTATTAAAGCATCCCACCTTTCTTGCAAGAGAAATGCCTATCTAACAGGCGAAATCTTCTAGAACTCAGAACAGTGACTCGCAGAATCCCGACTCTAAACCTATCACAGCTAATAAAATCGAGCATAACTGAATATGCGCGATCTATATTAATAACACGTACATAAAATGGGACTATTTGTGACCGCGGGCACTCACCCACTTACCTTTTCGGATCACTTTAGAAAACTTCAGCCCTTGAGCCTCCGCAGCCGCTTTGGTTTCCTCCCATTGCTCAAAGAGAATCCCTGAAACCACTAGGTCTCCATCATCCTTGAGAGAAGCTGCAATCACCCCAAAGGCTTGCTGCAAGATGGTCGAAAATAGATTCGCCACGACCACATCCCATTGCTTAGGTGGCTCCCACTCTAGTACATCCTGCTGTAGAACCTTGATCTTATCTACCTTATTCAGGACTAGGTTCTGCTCAGACACTCTCACGGCTTGGGGATCAAAATCGTGAGCCTCACAAGACTCTGCTCCTAACACCCTAGCCGCAATTGCTAAAATTGCAGTCCCACAGCCTAAATCAAGCATATCCCATTGGCTTTTTTTACGTTCACGAGAAATATCAACCAAGAAGCGCAAACACGTAGACGTGGTGGCGTGATCGCCAGTACCGAAAGCCATTTCAGCAGGCATCCGCACCACTGTTCTATTAGGATATTCGGACTGCAGATCTTTCACTGCCTGAGTCTCGCGCGCACCAGTAATTAGCAGCGCATCACGAATCTTTAGTGGTGGACGAGCGACCTCAGATAGAGCTACCCAGTTTTGCTCTTTAACTGAGCGCACAGAGCCTCCGAATTGTTCTTGAATCACATCAGCCTCTTTCTGCGTCTCACAGTATACTTCCACACGAATCGATTTCCCTCCTTTGATCTCATTGATCACGCTATTAGGGTTTCCATAAAAGCGCTCTTCCCAAGCGTCTAGCCATTTGACGGATGATAATTTAGACCAATGCCACATAGCTAGTATCTAGATCAGCAACAGCAGCGAAGCAAGAAGATAGCAGTTAGAAACTACTCCACCCTCGGCTTCTCATTAAAAAACCAACCTAGCTTCACATCAAGGACGATTCGACTATTCCATAACATCACTCAACTCAGAAACTCCACAGCCCTAGTTAAATGCTCTGCCTGCTCCACAATCTCAGGAACTAGAAATTTATCACCTCGAACGACCGGACACCCAAGTAACAAAAAAGCGAACCGATGAAGGCTCGCTTTTTTAGTATATCCGATGGAGCGGGTGAAGAGATTCGAACTCTCGACATCGACCTTGGCAAGGTCGCGCTCTACCACTGAGCTACACCCGCTTTTATCGGTTATATATTTTTACTGCAGACCATTACCTTCGAGAAGAAAATGGAGCGGGTGAAGAGATTCGAACTCTCGACATCGACCTTGGCAAGGTCGCGCTCTACCACTGAGCTACACCCGCTTTGTTGCCTGCGGCGGGCGGATTTCTACACGATCACCAGAACGGCGCAAGCATTTTTTAATATCTTTTTCCGCTTATTTAACCCAAGTTAAGAAACAGCAATTACTTCGATAAGGTAAATTTATATTTCAGAAAGATTCTGGACGCCTTCACACCTATCAGATTAGCTTCGAGTCCATGAAATCCTGTCTCTTTATACTTCTCGGCATCTCTATTTTGGCAGGCCTAGTTCTCACCCTCGGTTCTATATTTTTCATCAGCGCCGACACGAAAGTCAAGGAAACCACACCATCGACTGAGGCCAGTCTCGAATAACCCCCCGATACACCCTCCCACCTGCAACTAGAAAAAGGCAATTTCACACGCTAACCTAGGTAGGGACGTCGCTCCGCCGACGTCCAGCAGTGCACAGACCTTCAAACCTTCAAAGAGACACCATTGGCTTCCTCCCACGCCTCACCAACGCCAATCCGTTCAGCCATCAACACATCCCCTCAGCTGGACACCGCGGAGCGGCGCCCCTACCTAGTCAAAAGGTCTCACAGACCTAAACCATCGCCCCCAAAAGCCATTCGTGTGATTCGTTAGCGTCGTTGTAAAAAATCCAACTCCCCCATTTCGCCTCTTTCGCGGTAAAATTTCCAAAAAAAATCGGCCACCGAGATTTACTCCCAGTGGCCGATAACTTAAAAGATTTCTCTCCTAAAATTAGTCTTCAGAGGACTCTTCTGAGCCACCTTCTTGCTTTGCATCACGAAGAGCTGCGCGGATAGACATCTTAACGCGACCTTTGTCGTCGATACCGATGCACTTGGCTTTCACCTTGTCACCCACGTTCACAACGTCTTCAGTCTTCTCTACACGGCCTTCAGCAAGCTCAGAGATGTGGATCAGCCCATCCTTACCAGGAAGAACTTCAACGAATGCACCGAACTTAGTACAAGAAACGATCTTACCATCATAAACCTTGCCTACTTCTACTTCAGCAAACATTTGATTGATCATCTCCTTAGCGCGCTCGAGTGACTCATTCTTAGAAGCGTAGATGTGCACAGTGCCATCGTCTTCGATGTTGAGGTCAGCACCAGACTCAGCTTGGATTGACTTAATGTTCTTGCCACCAGGGCCGATGAGCATGCCGATCTTATCAGGATTGATCTTCACAGACTCAATACGTGGAGCGTACTCAGAGATAGTTGCTGTGTCCTTAATGACAGAAAGCATCTTATCAAGAACGAGCGCGCGGCCGTCTTTAGCTTGGTAAACTGCCTCTTCGAGAATCTTAAGTGGGATACCGTCGAGCTTGAGGTCAAGCTGGTAGGAAGTCACACCTGCTGGAGTACCGCAAAGTTTGAAATCCATGTCACCGTAGAAATCTTCAGAACCGATGATGTCGAGAAGACGCTCGTACTGAACCATTTCACCAGCTTCATTGAAGTCAGTCACAAGACCTACAGAGATTCCTGAAACAGGAGCCTTGATAGGAACACCAGCACCGAGAAGTGACATTGTGCCCGCACATACTGTTGCCATGGAAGATGAGCCATTTGACTCAAGAACTTCAGACACGGTACGGATAGCGTATGGGAACACGTCTTCGTCAGGGATCACTGGAGCGATAGAACGCTCAGCGAGGTTACCGTGACCGATTTCACGACGGTTGAGACCACCGAAGCGACCTGCTTCACCAACGGAGAATGGTGGGAAGCTGTAGTGAAGGATGAAACGCTTGCTGTCTTCGCCACCTGCGTAGTTGTCGAAGTACTGACGCTCGTCAGCTGGTGCGAGTGTGGATACTGCAAGTGCTTGTGTTTCACCACGAGCAAAGAGAGCAGAACCGTGAACGCGTGGAAGGAGACCTTCTTCAGCGAAAAGTGGACGGAGATCAGCTGGCTTACGGCCATCTGCACGCACACCTTTTTCAAGGATAGATACGCGGAATGCCTTCTTCTGAAGGTACTCGAATGCTTGTTCGATCTGGAAATCATTAGTTTCAGGGAAACGCTCCATGATCGCAGCTTCCACTTCGTCACGAAGTGCGCCAACTTTCTGGGAACGCTCAACCTTAGTCGCAGCGTAGATAGCACCTTCGATACGCTCACCAGCGATTTCGTAAGCGATATCAAGAAGATCCTGCTCAGCCACAGAAACTGTGTACGGGCGAGTTTCTTTACCAGCGAGAGCCTTGAGCTCTTCCTGAGCAGCAACGAGCTTTTGCACACTCTGTTGAGCGAAGTAGAGGGCTTTGACGAATTCCTCTTCAGGAACCTGGTCAGCACCACCTTCGATCATGATCACGTTTTCTTTGTCACCTACATAAACAAGATCGAGATCAGACTCTTCACGTTGTTCGAATGTTGGGTTGATCACGAACTCACCTTCAACACGACCAACACGCACAGCACCGATTGGGCGAGCGAATGGGATGTCAGAGATAGAAAGCGCTGCAGAAGCACCATTCATGGAAAGGATGTCCGCATCGTTGATACCGTCAGCAGAAAGCATGAGCGCTACGATCTGTGTCTCGTAGAGATAACCTTTAGGGAAAAGTGGGCGTAGAGGACGGTCAGTCATACGGCATGTGAGGATCTCCTTCTCAGTCGGACGACCTTCACGCTTGAAGTAGCCACCTGGGAAAACACCAGCGGCGAATGCTCTCTCTTTGTATTCTACAGAGAGCGGGAACCAGGACTGCCCCGGCTTGATTTTAGTAAGGGAACAAGCAGTCACAAGAACTGTAGTTTCACCTGAAGTTACGACAACAGCACCGTCTGCGAGCTTTGCCATTTTACCAGTTTCGAAACTGATAGGGTTTGAGCCAACCTGGCTCGTTACTTTATGTATATTCATTATTCTTCTTTTCGTCACACTCTCAGCACATCTTTGGCTAGGAGCTTTATTTGCTTCGAGACAACAACGGACCTTCCGCTGCGCTCAGGAAGGAATTCAGATGACGTGCCGTCATTCCTACCTGTAAAATTAATGAGGGATTATAAATTCAGAAATCGATAAGCTCTCTTAAAACGAGCTTTATTTAACACGAATTTCACGAATTGCACTAAATTCTTTTCCGCTAGAAATCAACAATATTGCCAGCTTTACCCAGCTCAAGGTATCTAAATCGATCACCCAGCTCAAAACTCATTCTACACCCCTCATTTTTAATTCGTGATATCGAATTAAAAAAAGAAAGGCCACGGCGTGAACCGTGACCTTTCAAAAGTAACTTAGCGGCGGAGACCAAGACCTTTAAGGGCCTTCTGGTAACGCTCTTCTGAGTTCGCCTTGAGGTAATCAAGAAGTTTACGACGGCGAGACACGAGTTGAAGTAGTCCGCGGCGGCTAGATACGTCCTTCTTGTTTGCATTCATGTGATCTGTAAGATGAAGAATGCGCACAGTGAGAAGTGCAATCTGATAATCGGCACTGCCAGTGTCACCTTCGTGAAGCTGGAAGTCTTTCGGGTTGATAGTAATATCGCTCATTTTGAATTTAATGTGTTCAGGACCAGTCCTTCATGAACCAGACCTCCCTATTCGGGACGGCGGTATCTAACCTTCTTACTATCACAAAGCAAGTATTAATCCACACTCTACAAATCATTCAAGGCCGGATGCCCTGGGAAAGTCTTTCGCACGAAATTAGCCTGCTCATCATAAACCTCTCCAGAGATACTACGCCTTTTTAAATACATGATATAGTTCATACGTAACAATAGATTCTGAGGTGCAATTGCCAGAGCTCTCCTGTAACACTCCATAACTTCATCGTCACGTCCGCCATATTGCTCGAGAAGATTGATACGAATACCCCAAGCTCTCCAATGACCCTCAAACACATCTAATATATCTAGGTTTATCGCAAGAGCTAGATCAGTATAGTCTATCTTATTCGATGGATCATAATGCGCTTTTAATTGTAAGGCCTCAATAGCCTGTAACATAGCAGGAACATATCTAGGGTCAGCCTGTAACGCCAATGCCGCATTAGAATAAAGAGCATCTATCTCAGCATATTTGACGGATTCACCTGCTGCTAACCTCCCGTCTAAATCGATTTTAGCTAAGCGATTTTCTTCAGAGATCCACATAGCTCGTACGCTAGCAATCCCGATGAACAGCATAAAGAAACTCACAACACCGCAGATTAGAACCACCCCCTTAGCTAATAACCTACTTCGAAAACGTGGCCAACATAACTCTTGAGCGATAAAAGCCAGATAAATAAAACTAACGAAAAGCAATGTTTGGTATTTAGTCAGGAAGTCGACACAGCCATGTATGAGATAACCACTAACTCCGATAATACATACTTGAACAAGTGCTTTCTGAGATGGTGATCCCAATCTCTGAAGAGATAGAAAACCCATTATTAACACCCCACACACGGGCAAATAATATAGCATAGCTCCGACTATCCCGTTCTCAGCTAATAACTCAAGCGGGTCTGAATGCACGTGAGTCTCCTCAACCATGTACGATATTGGCTCAACGGTATCCCAGACATATCGAAAACTACCTTCTCCTATGCCAAATAATGGTTGATCCTTAAAAATCTCCCAAGCTATTGGGTAGTAGATATTCCGGGAACCCTCCCCCTGAGTCTCCACCAAAATCTCCACTCGCTTGCTCATCACGGACTGTGTTTCACTAAATGCATAAAACTGTAGACCCGCAGCAACAACAAAAACTAGAAAAGTCAAAGCTCTTTGCTTCCATGTACTCCCCAAAAAAAGTGCATACAGAATATATTGTATACCCAACGTAATCAGAGCCCCACGGCTAACCCCTAAAAAAACACCCCATTGTAAAAATAGAAAAATTAGCACAGACAGCACTTTAACCAAAGTGCTGCAATTAAACTTAAAAGCATAGAACAACGGGATAGGCATAGCGATCATCACAAATGCTGCATACGCATTGGGTTGCCCAAAAAAACCAGCCATCCTTTGATTATATTGCGATAAGCGATGGGTAGAGAATGGACCCCATTCATAGTCCACATAAGCTTGGTAATAAGCGGCTCCAGCACAACACACCCCTAAAAACAGCAAACCACCCAGCACACTCCATTTGGCTCTTTCACCTCGTATCAAGGCATAAGACACATAAAACACTAACCCTCCGACAACCTGACACACAATAGTCCGCCACGCATCCCATGGAGCAACACTTAGTAGAAGCCCGCTCAAAAAAACAGACAAAACCCATGGAGCAAAAATCCATCCACCAAAATCAACGGCGCGGGTAAAACAAAGATGGATCAGCCCTATGAGCAACAAAATTCCGCCACAAACCAAACTCGACATCAGCACTGAAGCTGAGCTTTGAGTTCCACCCCAGTGTATAAGCACAGAAACTAAAACGCATAACATGAGCGCCCCCCCTAACACTCCCCACCTCGAATTCTGCACTTTGAGCATATAAAATGAACTAACAGAATACCCTCTCAACACAAGATCGCAAATCTACAATTTAGTTAACTCTGAACAATCAACCTAAATGACCAGTAACTAATTCACTTGTCAGATCAACATCTGTAAATTACCCAATGCTAATGGCAACAGAAACTACCCTAATCCTCTTCAAACCTGACACCGTTGAAAAGAACCTTTCCGGCAAAGTCCTCGAGCGTTTTCTCGCTGAAGGCCTTGTGATTCGCGGCATCAAAATGATGACTCTGAGCGACGAACTACTCGCTGAACACTACTCACACGTGGCAGATAAGCCGTTCTTCCCAGAGATCGTTGCATTCATGCAGAAAACTCCAGTCATCGCCCTCGCTCTTGAAGGTGAAGAAGCAATTGGCCGCGTGCGCGACCTCCTCGGCCCGACAAACTCCAAAGAAGCTCCTGCTGGCACGCTCCGCGGTGACCTCGGCGAAGACATGATGACCAATGTCTGTCACGCATCCGACAGCCCAGAAACAGCAGACGCAGAACTCAAGCGCTTCTTCAATGAAGGCGAAGTCTTCAGCTTCTAATCGATTTTAGATAAATACACCCCTCTAGAACGCGCCGTCAGCAATGACCGCGCGTTTTTTTATTTTCAGATTGCTACCGCGTTCTCCACCCTGAAGCTTGCTTCATCAAACAAGCATTCAATATTTATCACTCAACATTGATGAGCTTCCGCTCATCAATATACTTCCTATACGCCTTAATCGTATAATTAAAGCGGCCGTAGTACTGAATCATTTCATCAACCTTCTCTTGAGAAAACTCCTGCAACCTTCCCTCCTCAAGGGCTCTATCAAAAGCCGCAGCGTACTCTTTTGTTTTCTCAATGAAAAATTTATAGTCCACTTCTAAATCAGGATTCTCCCGCCCCTCACGTTTCGCATAAACGTCACGGTATATCAGAACAGTTTCAGCAGCAGAAGCGGCCGTGAGAGCATCATTAGGGTCATTGATCCTCCCTTCAGTCAGAGTTAAAGTTTTCTTAGAAATTTCCAAAATTTTCTCGAACCCACCTTCTCTACTCTCAAGCTCCACATAGATGTTGTAATTCGCGTAATTCGTGGGATCCATCGCATAGGCGAGCTCCATTATTTCCCAGATCCTTTTTCCCTCAAAGGCGCGAGCCTCAGCCTTGCGCCCCTTAGGATTATGATTCTGCCGGGTATTACTCTCTAACCCAGCAAGCTCTGACTTGCGTTGCGCTAACCAAGGGCGATCCTTTCCCGCAAAGACAGTAGCATGATCATGTGAATGACCATGCCCCGCGGTAGCACAACTAGAACAACCAGCACAATCTTCGTGAGACTTCATATGCTCATGCCCCTGCCCCCCATGGGACAGTAAATGAACTGGTTCTTGCAAAGCAGCTCCAATAACCTCCCCATAGGGACTCTGCCTGAGATCGAACGGGTTCAACTCTCGCTTTGCCAATAAGCTCTTCACCCGCCCTTGACCATCTGAGATTAGCGCAATCCCTACTACAGCCACAATAATACCTAGCAGTAGTTTCATTTCTTCTTCGGAGTAAAAATCAGATAGCTCAACACACTCAACAAAATCCCCCATCCTGCCAAATACTCGAATACCGCAAAAAATTCGCTATTGCTCATCGCCCCTTGGCTATGCACAAAGCGATGCGTCAAATCAGCTAGATAGAAATGCGGTAATACAACATACAGCAAATCCATGTAAAACGCATCTTCGCCAATCACCATCTTCTCCACCGCCAGTACAGCATAAAAACCAAGAAGATAAACAAACACACTCCCTGTATACCCCACCAATGCTCCAAAACGACTCGCTAACGCGATCGCCAACTGCGTCAAAGACAAAGTCAGAAGCAACATCAACACACCATGTTGAACACAAAGTACCACCCAATGCTTAAGTTCCTCGGCATCCCCTGGAGCTGCGGCAAAGATACTGACCAACATAGGCAGCAACGCAATCGCTACTGCGAATACCGCCGCACACGCGGAAAGTGCCAACATTTGACTCCCCCGCCCCTCGCCGCGACTTAGGAAATACTCCCCCATCTTACTGCGCACATGCTCACCACCTAGGTTTGCCGCTAAATACGACAACCACAAACACGCTGCCAACCAAGCCAATTGCCAAGCCGCCTGTGCGCGCGCTGGAGCTAACACCGATGGATCAGCCACATAATTAGTCATTTGCTGAAATACAAAAGGCCCGAGAGCCAACAGCAAAAGTACGACGAAAAACGTCTTCTGCCGCACCGCCATCACTAACGAAAGTTTAAATAGTGTCTTCATTACCTCAGCGCCTCCTTCAGCTCACCCCAGCCCTGACCAGTCCTACTATTCGATGCCGTGATTTCACCCTCAGAAATAAGCACCGCACTATGAATTGCCATACTATCGAAATCTGGGTGACAACTCACCAAACGACAAACCCCCTCCTCATTCTCAGCCCAGTATTCCATAAAGGCATCGCGCACATAAGAATCGAGCCCGGTAAACGGCTCATCGAGTAACAGCACATTGCCACCAGCAGGATCGCAGAAAAACTCCGCCATCAGCCAGCTAATCTTCCGTTTATTACCAGTAGAAAGGTTGCAATAATTCTTCTTCACATCCAGCTCCACCTTATCAGCAAAGCTAAAACACGCCTCTCTCCGCTCTTGCGGCACCAAGGTCTTCAAAATCACTTCCGCAGAAAGGTGGTCATTGTACTCAATATCCTCGGGAACATACTGCACAATCCCTTCAATATTTACCACCCCACTAACGGTCGGTAAACTTTTAGCCAAGGTCCTGAGCAATGTCGTCTTCCCTCGCCCATTCCTGGCCAATAGGTAATGCGTACCCTCACCCAACACAAAACCAGTATTACACTGAGCAATCATAGACTTCTTATAACCTATCTGGAACTCCGGGGGGATAGTTATCAAACATTTTTTAGCCATTAGGTTCGTAACTTAGTATGAATTCAGTTCAGCTCAAGTGAAGACTTCTCTTCTAGTCGATTTTTTGCATCTAACTCTAACAATTCAGCTTCAGCCCACTCACTTAGAACAAAACCTTTCGTATCGATACTAAGAATCTGCAGTAACGCCACCCTCAACTCAGCATCTCTTCCGTAGAGCCTTAGATGTTGTGCATAAAACTTCCAAGCCATCGCATGCATAGGAGCTAACTCTAAAGCCTTTTGATAAGATGCGTCAGCCTCATCAACTCGATCAGGATCCAACCCAAGACTTACCCCCCTTTCAGCCCAAAGCCTCCAACTCTGAGGTGTAACACTCAAAGCCAAATCGAAAGCTTCCACACTATCCTCCACCACTAGTTTCAGGCGGACATTCTCCAAGTACTGATAGGATTGAAGATGCCGACCTTTCCCGAAATAAGCTGACACATTTCGACTATCTAACTCTATCGATTCATCAAACACCAGAGTGACACCTTGGAGATTCCCCTCTGGCACATCATAGTCTTCATTAAGGCTCGCGTAGATATAAGAGGCGTAACCCCATGCTTTAAATGACTTTCTTAGACTTTTTGCTGAAGGTAAAAACTCTACTAAAAATATAGCAGCCAACACCAATAATCCAAGCGACACACTAGACTTCCCCGCCCTATTTAGAGTCCACTTTCTGTAGCTTTCATCCTGCTGCATCAGCACAGCTAAATAAATCGCCACCAGAAACAACACGCTTATCATCTGTAATCCGATATCAACCATTTCATGCAGAGCAAAGCCCACAAGTCCGCATAAAGCCGACTGAGCATATATCTGCTTACTGTTCAACCTAGATTCACAAGCTCTTAAACTACCCCAAGCGCGCAGCAGAACTAACACCACCCCACTCAAGAAGAGTCCTAAACCAATAAAACCAGTCTCACAAAGAATCTGGAGATAATCTGAATGTACGAACTCTTCCCCCATTGTTGAATACACTGGAAACTGCCTATCCCAAAGTAATTGAAAGTTACCAAAACCTACGCCGAATAACGGCTTTTGTAAGATTAAATCAACCGCAGCAGCATAATACACTATCCTGACTCCCCCACCTCCGCTTTCGACCAACCTCTCAAATCTTTCTCCCCCTGCTACACTAAATAAAGAATTCCCAAAGTAAAGCACTCCAAATACTCCGATAAAACAAACAAGCGTCACAACCCTGGCACGCCATTCGTTAGCAGAAAAATAAGCCGAGGCAGCTAACACAGGAAAAGCACACAAGGTCACAGCCCGGCTCTGACTCACAATGACACACCACATAAAAAGTAAAGCTAACCCACCAAAAACAGCTCTAAACCTCTCCCCTTTAACAGCTCTCAGCAAAGTATAGGGCAGTAACATCAACATGAAAATAGCAAAACTATTAGGCTGCCCGAACAAACCGCTCACTCGGTTTCCATATTGAGCTTTCACGGAACCCACAACTGGATGCCACGAAGGATCAACAAAAAACTGAAACAGTGCACACACTCCAATAAGTAGACCTAAAACCATGAGACCTCCGAAAAGCCATTTCAGCGAATCTTCCCGCATTCGGTAGACACTAGCGCACAGAATCCCCGCACTCAGTAGAGCAATCAATATAGTTTTCCCAAACACTGGAGTTCGCCCAAGCCAGACAAAATTAAAAACCATATATCCTAACCAACTCATCAGCAATAAACTTGACACTGTGGCGCGAACTCCATTCGTCCGCCATACTACCCAAGCGCCTAGCAGTAACAGAAAAACAGAAGATGTGATCGCAACAATTGGCCCCGCAGACCTCAAGACTTGCCCTCCATTATGCGCACAGAGGTATAACATCATCACCGAGATCAACACCGGCAACACAGTCTCGCGCCAGCCTGCCGCATTTTGACTATCTAACCTCCTTGCATGGGGGCCACACTCGCGATTCAAGCAATTCATGATATCCATCATAAATAGCGCCCTCTACTTTCTAGCAAGAAAAAAGCTCAGAACCTCCTACTCTGCTTACACTGAAGCCCTTAATTTAGAGCCATTAAAATAACGCACTCTCTATTCTGCAAAATAATGTGAATTAATACACGATACCATTCTCCTTGTGTAATTTACCAAGAATATTAAATTTAGATTGCCAACCACCAGCCTCCTTGTATTACATCCTATACGCCTTTATTCGTGACCTAGACCACACACGACATTTTTAACTTCACAAACGAACTTCCCCTGCACATACTTTGAAATACAGTGCGCCCCCCTATCGCATTTCACAAACCCATGGAAGCTGCAGTCAACATACAGAGCCCGCCCCCCCTCCCAACAGAACATGGAGGACAGACATTCAATGAATCCATGTCTGGCGAAGAGATTCTTCGCATCATTTTCCAGACATGTCAGCAGCGAGGAGTCTCAGACATCCAGCTACGTGCAAACCGCCCGTTGTATATTGAGACCCACCACGGCATGGAAGCCCTCCCCCACCTAGGCATCCTCACATCTGATGCGATGCTCAATATCTATGAAGCCCTACTCAACAACAAAGATGAGGATTCCCACGGCTTTGGCGACTCCGAGCATGAGCGTGATCACGTAAAAGAGGCTCTAGACGCATTCCAAGAACGACGTGTAGATGACTTTTCCTGTAGCGGCATCGAATACGGTGACAACGGCGAAATTTCCGGCCGCCTCCGTATCCAGACACACCTTTCAGCCCCAGGCCTAGGAATCACTTGCCGAATCCTCAACGACAACATCCCTGAGTTAGAATCCCTCGGCATCCTCCCAGACACTATCCAGTCACTCCGCCATGCCGTACTGAAACGAGCTGGACTCTGCCTAGTCACAGGACCCACCGGCTCCGGTAAATCCACCACGCTAGCATCTCTTGTAGACTGGGCTCGTCGTCACCATCCTAAACACATCGTCACCGTAGAAGACCCTGTTGAGTACCAATACCCGCACGACATGGATGACCCAGATGTACCGGGGATGAAAACCCTCGCGCCATCCATCGTAACCCAACAAGAAGTAGGCCGTGACGTATCCTCCTATCGCCAAGGCCTCAAGGATGTACTTCGTAAAGCACCCCACATCATTCTGCTAGGTGAGATCCGCGACCGTGAAGCCATGGACACCTGCCTAGAGGCCGCCCAAACTGGCCACCTAGTCCTCTCCACCCTACACACCACTGGAGCCGTAAAGACTATGGGACGTATTCTCGAAATGTACCCTAAGGACAAACACGCTTCCATCCTCAACCGCCTCGGTGAAATTATGATTTTCATCCACTCACAAGGCCTCCTCACTGGAGTACATGGTCGAGTTCTCACCTACGAATTCCTTAATAACAATGACGACTCAGTAGGTGCCGCCATTGCAGCGTACGACCGTGGAGCCTCTGCACTAGAAGACGCTATTCGTCGCTCAGGAAACGTCCAATGGGACAACAATCTATACAGACTTTATCAACAGGGACTCATCTCCCAAGACGCTTTTGAGAATGCCAAGCTCGCTAAATCTAGTGAAGACTAACATTCCCAAATCCCCCCATACATAAACCAAAACCATAAACTAAATACATACCATGAAAAAGAATACATTCGCCCTCAAGGGTCAAAAAGGTGTTACACTGATCGAACTTTCAGTCGTAATCGCAGTTATCCTCGTACTCATCTCCGTACTATTCATCGGAGCAAGCTACTACAAAACATCAGCTAACTCTGCCGCTTGTACAGTAAACCGCTCATCCATCCAAAAAGGAGCTGACTCATACATGAACATCTCAGGACTCTCCACCACAAGCGTCACTGACGCAGGCTTACTTGCGGGTCCATTCAGCGCAGGTCTACCTGTATGCCCAACTGGAGGTGCTGGCACCTACACCATTACCGCAGCCAACGGCTCCTCATCAGTAACCTGCACATCTCACTAAAAATAAGGCTTCGAGCCTTATTTTAACGTCAATCAAACCATCCCCACCCCCGTCAAAAGAGGTGGGGATTTATATTGCCCTATAACATAGATTGTTCACAATCTTGAACATAATTTTATGACACTTAGCCAACCTGAATCATTAAGCTTTGGCAAACGCTTCAAGCAAGCCAAGCAACTCAGCAAAGAGACGAGCAGAGCAGACAACCCTAACTGGTATGCAGATGCCTTTTCCATTAACCTGCAACTTCATATATTTGTCGGATCAGACTCAGGCGCTATTTCATATATCCGCAACACCTCCACAGGTGAATGGGCAAAAGGCCCAAACATCTCTCCCGAGATGGAGGAAGCCCCTAGCCTCCTCAAACCAGTCCTCGACGGCATCGTTCAAGAACACCTCACAAGCGAAAAGAACCCCGGCTTAGGAATCATCCTCTATGTCGCAGATGAATTCGCCACTGCTGAACCTGGACCAGAACATCAGAATCCAGCCGAAATAGATGAACTACGTCGCAAGATCATAAAAGATCCACGCGCTATTCTCGAAGACGCCTCGGTATCCAACCAGTCTCATGCATGGCGCCTCTTCCCATACCCCGGTGCAGCCAGTGGTCAACCATTTGCAACCGCTATCGCCTTCACCCGCCGCCATGAAAGCCTCCTACAGGAATGCCGAGACTACGGCAACCTAAGTAATATTCCTATAAGAACCCGAGCCGTAAGCGCTCCACTCTGTGCAATCAGTGCCATCCCATGGCTACTAGAACAAAAACCAGAAAACGGTTTCGTCACTATCCACCACTACCCGCGCTTTTCCGTCCTTAGCTTTTTCAACATCCATGGTGATCTCATCCTCATTCGCACCCTGCAGCACCATGGCAACGTCCCTTTTTCACCGCAGACAGCCTCGGCGATTTTAACTACCGCCACCTCATTAGAGTTAGAAAACCCACATGTTTTCCTTATCCCTATGGCCGGCGCCGCACCTATGGGCATGAGTGACTCACTCTCAAGCATGCTACCGAACTCGCAAGTTATCACTCTCAGCCCCACAAGTTCAGCTCTCCACATTCCTACCGCACCGTCAGCAATAAAAGGCAAAAACGAAAGCCTCGGCATGACTCGCCCTTGGAAGTGGTCCGACCTCACCGCACAAACTGCAGTTGAAAATGAGCCAACTCAAGCAGGTGCTTCTGAAGCCAATTCAGACACAGCAATCCCAGGTGTTACACGCCCATGGAAGATACAAGACATGGCAGCAGTAGCAATGCTCTCACAGGTTCGCCTAGAAGTAGTAGCCACCACTAACCCTCCTTCCGCCAGTAACTCAGCCCTAGCAGAGAGCCATACATTTAAAACTCTAGTGGAGGAGATGTGGCCGATCCAAGATTTCTTGCCCGCTCCGGAAAAAGAACTCGCACTTTACCCGCAACAAGTAGAAATGAAAGCTCTTAAGTGGAGTAAATTTCTCAAAATGGCTGCAGTTGCAGGTCTTGCACTAGCTCTAACCAAAGCAGGATGGGACGTATATTCAGCTACTAAAGACCCAGCTTGGGGCTACATGACAGACCATCCGCAAATGCACATTATGATGCTCAAGAAAAAAGCGGGAGACTCCAACCGTCTAAACCTGCTACTCAGTGACCGCTCCCGTGGCTGGACTGCGATGGAAGTCCTTCCCGCACTATTCCCTGAAAACTCAGGCATAAAAGTCGACAGCTATAGCTACAATGCTGAAATTTCCCCAGCTGATGCCTCCAATAAAAAGATTCCGGTCTCACGTAATTGGGCAATCACCGGCCAAGCAAACAAAAGCGGCAAACGCCTACTCGACAATCTCAATACCCGCGGAGGCATCATCGACGTATTTAAGCAAATTGAGACTACCACTGGAGACAACTCCTTCAACCCCGAGCTATACAATCGTACTCCGATTGCCGACATCCAAATCTCTACCCAGTCATCGAAAGTAAGTAACGATCCCTACACTTACAAATTCAGCATGAAACTGACCCAAAAATTTAATAATCAGGATCCACTCACTCTCCCTTCCAAGTAATTACTCTAAACAAAACCTTTTACGAAATGAAGAAATTTTATATCCAGTCGATAAGCGTCTTCTCGATCATCATCCCCCTCATCATCATCATCATAGCCTGGGTAGCCATAACCGTCGTGAAATCAACAATGCTCGGTGATTTTGAAAAAAACAAAGTCACCTACCAAACCGATCAATCACTCAACCAACAACTAAATATCCTCAAGAAGCAAGCCGGCTACGCCCAATACGTCCCACAATGGGAAGAACTCATGCAGGGTGACAGCTTTGCGAAAATGAATGGCCAGCTCGAGAAATCAATCGAATCAGCCAACAAATCAAAAACCCTCACCCTCACAAGCCAAAAACGTGAAGGCCGCCCAAACTTAGGAGTTGCTGGCCCATATTCAGCTTACAGCTATGGAATCCAAGGCACCTACGCTGAAGTTCAGCAGTGCCTTCTAGACCTCGAATCTAATATGCCTAACAGCATGCTCACAAAGCTCACAATCAATGCATCCAATAGCGGTAACTTCTATAACTTCAACCTCAATTTCACCACATGGGAACTCACCAAATAATCCTCCTGGTTTCATCTTTGCTAGCCTTACTCGCACACTCTGCTGATGACAACAAGAACGCCCGTTTCGAGCTAGGAGTCATTGACCAGTTCGTTATCGACCGTGGGGCAGAACTAGCTCTAAATGGTCGCAGCATTGACCCGTTCGGCAGACCTCTTGACCCAAACGTGAAAATCGAAACTCCAAAAGATGAGCCCGCAGTCGCTATCAAACCGCAAGTACAGCGCGTCCTCATCGAGAAAGAAATCACCCGTTTAGCGAAAAAAGCGAACATAGTAGGTCGCAGTATGATTATTGAAGGCCAACCCTATTTCCGAGGAGATACAATCAAAGTCAAAGTTAAAGGTAAAACTTTCCCTCTTAAGATTACTTCCATCACACGTTCGAAAGTCACTTTTTACGACGCAGATGATAAAAACGTTATCTCGCTCGACATGAATAACCTTCCAGATCTCCCACTCGGATCAAACGAAGAGGTAGACCTCGAAGGCAACCAAAAGACCCACGAGCTCAAGTAGTTAAAAATGCCGAAGCTAGCCTTGGTCACAGGAAAAAAAGTAATATTTAAACAAAAAAATAATTCAAACCTAGCCTAGAAACACTGAATAACTAGTCGTTAGATTAAACTTGCAGTCTAACAAGTTCCCCTATCTAATAAAAATAATCTCCCTACATATTAACAACATACATAAAACCATGAGAAGCTACACAAACAAGTTACTACCAAGTACTCTTGCCGCCTTCGCGCTTTATTCAGCGACGGCTCATGCGCAAGAAGAAACAACTCCAACCCCACCTCCAGCCCCTCCGGCTGTGGATACTGAAGAAGTAGTCATAGAGACATCTGAAAATGTGATCCCGACACCAGATGTTGCAGACATGACTACAACACCACCTGCTCCGGCCCCAGTTCTTCCAGGTGAAGAAGTAGCAGCTACTATTGAAGTAGAAGATACCGTTGTAGAAGTCGCTCCAGCTCAAGAAGAGCTCGAGGACGGAATGCGCCTAAACGATGCAGATCTCAATACAGTTTTTGAAGTTCTAGCGCGTGATGCTGGACTCTCCTACTTCCATAATAACCGTATCGCAGGCGAAGAATTTAAGGTGAACGGGTACCTTCGTGACGGTGATACAATTATCCAAATGGAAGACCTTGCGTTTAACAATGCACTCACACTCCACCGCCGCGGCAACACCATTTACGCTCTCACTAGTGACCAGCTTAGCCAACTTCCAGCTACTGAGTGGAACTACAACCTTCGCTATCTCCGTTCCCCTAACATGAAGGAACACATCAGAGAACTCGTATCTCCGCTTCTCAGTCCGAACACAGGTATTGTCAATTATGAAGAGAAGACAAACACTCTAATTATCATCGACACCCCCTACAAAATTGAGCGCGTTAAAAGTCTTCTTGAAAGAATTGATCGAGCCAAAGGTCAGATCGTAGTAGAAGTTAAAATTTACCGAGTCAACACATCAGCGGGTCAAAGCCTTGGTTTTGACTGGTCTGATTCACTTGGACCAAATGCTACTATCCCTACAAGAGCTGTTCTAGGAGTCAATAATCTACTTGGACTTCCAACAGACCTTACCACTCCTCTGGCAGCAAGTGATCTAGTGTTCTCACCCAACACTATCTCAGCAGTCCTTACAGCACTTAACGACGGTGGGGTAATCAAGCTTCAAAACAACCCAGTAATCATTACTGAAGATAACGAAGCTGCATCAATCACTATCATTGACCGTATTCCTATCATTACTACTGAATCCACTCAAAACAGTTCTGGTGGCAATCCAACAGTAACTGAAGAAGTTCGCTACAAAATCGATGAAGAAGACTCCACAGATCCAGAGGACACACGTGAAATTGGTACCACCATTTTCGTAACTCCGACACTCCTACCTGATGGAACCATTCGCCTCATGATGCGTCCACGAGCAGCAAGTGTGACTCGTTATGTTGAAAGCCTTGCCACAGGTAACTCCTATCCAGAAGTACGCGAGTCAACACTCACCACTATTGCTCGTATTCCAGATGGTCATTCTCTCATAGTTGGCGGCTTCTTCCAAGAGAGTGAAATTGAGGAGGAAACTAAAGTGCCCCTTCTTGGTGACATCCCAGTCATCAACTTTTTCTTCAAGAGTAAAACGACAGCAAAAGTACAAAGCAGCCTTCTCTTCGTAGTAACACCGAGTAGTTACTCTCCTGAGAATCATTCTTCGCACCACCGTATGCACAACAGAATTGAATCAAACCTCCAAGTGCGAGACAAGGACACTACATGGGATGATGAATCCAACTATGACCTAGAGAAGCCCAATCTAGAGCGTACATGGAACAACATCAAAAAAAGCGTAGCTGAGCCTGTAGAGTCTTCGAATAAGCGTCGTAACTACCGTCGTTAAGAAACCCTATTACGTTCCACGCTACTCAAGATGCAATCTGCAGATAACAGCGCAATCACTGAATGGCATAGCTATGCTCTACAGCAAAGCTCAGACATTTTCCTCAAGTCCAAAATCGCGACTAAGGAAGAAGTCTTCACCATAACAGAGCAATGCTTGAAAGCGTGGAAACAAGGCCTCGCTGCTGAGCCCCTTCATAGGCTCGCAGCCCTGGAGGATGACGATGAAAATCAATTTGAGGCAAGTATCGAGCGCTGGAGCGCCGTGCTTGCCTCACTAGTCACTCCAGTCATGCCCCCGGCTCCGTTTGCGTCGAAAATGATGACTCCGAATGGCTTCTATGAAAAACATGAGCCAATCTTCGAACTTGCACGCTCCCTACAGTGCCCTATCCTCTATAATGAAGATGCGGATGTAATAGGAGTGGGATCTATCAGTCCTGTCACCTGTACTATCTTTGCTCAAGCAGTGCATGCATACATCAGCGAAACCCAAGGCATCCTTCCATATATCACCTGTGTCCGACTCAACTACACGTCCTGGAAGGCACTCAATGCTAAACACTTTATACGATGATTGAATTTGATGGCCTTCAATTCAACGAGCTGATCTCAAAGCAGCTCATGCAGAGCCTCGGCGCTCATGATTCAGAATTCTCTGAAATATCACACGATCAAGTCCAAAACCGCGTTACAAAAACTACCTTTATGGCTGCGGTGGCTCAACTCAATGGTCTAGCCTTCTTCCCAAAAGTTGCGGAATTCTGTGATGGATCTTTACTGGAAAAATGCGACCCATCCACGTTAACTCGGGGTGATTTTACGCCCCTCTGCGTACACAACAACATTCTACTAATTGCGGTAGTCAACCCTTGGAACACTTCTGCTGATGAATATATCATGCAGCGCTTCCCTGAACTCGAGCTAGCTAAGATCGTAACTCTGAAATCTGAGATTTCTCGGACGATCGAAGCGACATCTGCTGGCGGCGGACCAAGTAGATCCGAACTTGAGTCGATCGAAGTTGAAGACTTTGAAGAGCACACCAAAGACTTTGACGTCACCTCTACCGACTGGGAAGAACCCATGGCATCCCTCACAGCCAACATTATGGCGGATGCCGTGAAACAAAGGGCGTCAGATGTACACATCAAGGTTGAGAAAGAGAGTTTCTATTATAGTTTCCGCGTCGATGGCAGTCTAGGAGACAAACGAGAACTACCCATGAAGTTAAAGGATCGTATTGATGCCTTTCTCCTCAACCTCATGAACCTCCCAACAGAAATCCGCGCTACAGCCGTGGGTATTTCAGGGCGCTTTACTATTTCCTATTTCCACCGCCCTATCGATATTCGTTATGAACGCCACCGTACTTATCGTGGATACCACGTGACGATGCGTTTGTTAGATAAAGGTCACTTAAACGTTACACTAGGGAAAGGTTCACTCGCGTTCGATGAAGAAACGCTTTTTGCTGTACGCCAAGTGATGAAAGTTCCTGCTGGAATTATCGTAATGAGTGGACCTACAGGTTCCGGAAAATCAACGACTATGAACGCGATGCTGCGTGAACTAAACAGACCAGATGTAAATATTCTAACCCTAGAAAATCCGGTAGAAGATGAAGTTCCAGGTATTACCCATTGTGACATGAAGTCAGCAGCGGAGTTCAAACCGATGATTTCATCCTTCATGCGTTCTGACCCAGATATTATCCTGATGGGTGAGGTGCGTGATATAGAATCAGCCGAGCTAGCTATTGAGGCAGCCGTGACTGGCCACAAAGTTCTTACAACTGTGCACACAGCTCGAGCCTCCCAGATCATTGAACGTTTTGAACAATTAGGAATTGAGCGGTGGAAAATCGCCCAAACGCTGAAAGCTGCATGTGCTCAACGCCTCCTGAAAATACTCTGCCCTTATTGTAAGGTTGAGATAGACGGTCTTTCTGAACTTGACCGCAGGACATTTCAATTAGATGATAGCTGGTCCAACAAAAAACTCTACGAAGCACACCCTGAAGGCTGCCAAGAGTGTCGTAATTCAGGCTATGCCGGACGTACTGCTATCTTAGAGATCATCCCCATCACCCCAAAAACTTCTGACCGGCTCTCCAAAGGAGAGATCTCCCCCTATGACCTGGAAGTACAAATTGCCGAAGAGGGTATTCTACCCAACCTCCGCCGCAGTGGCCTCAAACTGCTTGAAGCCGGAAAAACTGACCTCAATGCAGTCAGCAAAGTAATCGATATGACATCCGATGAATAATTCACAATCTCCACCAATAGCAACTGATTCTGCGACGAAGCCTAAAAAAAAGAGTCTAGGCCAAAAGGAAATAAAAATCCCGTTTCTCGATTCGGGCAAACCCAAGACATTTAAAACGAAGGCCCTTATTCAATTTTATCGTGGGGTGGCTTCGATGTTACGTGCTCAAATCAATACAGCTGATGCACTTAAATACTATGCTGATGGTTTGCCCGATAAGGTGATGGCTGATGCTTTAATCGAGATCAAAGAAGACATCCAAGCAGGCATATCAGTTTATGATGCGTTCAAACGTAGTAAACGCTTCGACGACATGACACTCGGACTGGTCAAAGCTGGCATGGACTCAGGTAAGCTTGACACGGCATTCAGTGACCTAGCAGAACGTGCTCAGACAAACATGAAGTTCAAAAAGCAGCTTCGTAAGATTGTACTCATTCCTTCATTTGTATTTCCCGCACTTATTTGTGCATTCATCTACTCTCAGGCCAGAATCGTCCCTCAAATCAAGGAGATGGTGGTCACTGGTGATTATGAGCCTCAAGGACCTGTACGATTTTTCTTCACCTTAAGTGATTTTGTCATCAAATGGTGGCCACTAGGAATCGCTATTCTAATTGCTATAGTTGTTTCTTTTGTCGTCTCAAATAAGCTACGACAAGGAGTACTTGTGCTAGCAATGTCAAAGATTCAAATTTTAAGAAAGCTCATCCAAGGATTCCGTCAAGTGACTTTCCTTGGTGTCATCAAGCTCCTCCACTCCAATGGTATTAATATGGCAAAAGCCATCCGCACCTCCGCGACAGCAGTCAAAGGCACTCCCTACGAAGCTGAACTACTCAGAGCTGCTGACCAGTACGAGAAAGCTGGCGTACCTCTCGCTATTGCTTTCACTAAATACACATCAGTAGACGCTCAAGTAGTCCACATGATGGCGATTGGTGAAAAATCCGCATCAATGAGCACGCAGCTCGACATGCTTGTAGAAATGTACGAGATTGATTGTGATCAATATATGGAGGATTTCACCAATATACTTAATTTCTTCGTTATGGGTGGTGCGGTTAGCCTTGTTGCCTTCGTTTTCTTGTCTGTATTTATGCCAGTCTTCTTGATGGGGCCAGAGATGATGCAACAAGCAATGTAACTTAACCTAAGTAAGTATTATGTTTCAGACAAAACTAGACAGATGGTTAAAAGAAAACCTCATCTACGAACATCATATCAAAGTAGTCAGCCTACCTGAAAAACTTCCTCGAGGTGTAAAAGTTTCTGAACTCCCTTCAAAGAATTACCACTATTTATTGATTGCTAAGAAGACCCAAGTTGCGGAAAGGCTCATAGCTCAACTCACACATACAGGATCTGCCTTTTCAACTAGGATCGCTGAAGGCTCTCATTGGTACAATCCGCTTATTAACAATAAGAAAAAAAGTTTTACGTTCCGAATTTTCTGGTGGGTAGTTGTCTTAATTATCGCGTATATACTCTATATACAAATTTCGATCTTCCTTGAGAGCGAATTTTTCTTTAAAGTAAAACAAGATCTCATAGAATTGCTCGGTAAATAATTATGAACACCACAACTCAACTCCCCGGTAAAAAAACGCTTCAACCGAAAGGTGTCACCCTCGTGGAGCTGTCCGTGGTGATGAGTGTTCTCATCATCTTAGTTTCAGCTACTACTTTTAGTGTGTCCGCCTACAAAAACTGGAAAACGGGTCTACAAGCGGGTGAAGACCTTAAAGCTATCTATCAAGCACAAAGGCTCTACCTAGCGGACAATCCTACTGTCGCCCCAGGCGCGCTTACAGCTGCATTAATCATCCCCTACTTGCCAGGAACGAATCCAGTAGCATTACCCGTAATCAACGACCTTGATGGCAATGCTCTCGCTATAACCATCACTGTGGTCCCTCCAGTTTTCGCCAATGGATACGACCCTTCCCCTCCAGCCAACAATGGAGTTTGGGATGCTGGTCAATAATCATTCAAAACAATGGGGACTGTGATTCGGAGCCTTACCGCCCTTCTTTTTTGTGCTTTTGTAACACTCCATGCAGCCCCTCCTGCAGCGCTAGTTGTAGAAGACGACACAGTACCCCAAGGCTATGACTTGTATGGGGAATATGAAGTTCATTCAATCATCCGTGTAAGCTCAGCCAAATCACGTTCCGTACCATTGCGCAATACGGTTTATAAAGTCTACTCGAACGGCCAAAAACTCCGCCTCTACCAAGAGGGGCTTGGCTCAGTTTTTCATAGCTATGAGATCTATCGAGCTGACGGCATTTCAGATCAGGATGATAACGGGAATATCTCTATCAAGCCGGGACTACAAGCTCGCCTAATCACAGATAACCTCGTCAAACAAATTTCCGTCACCCAGCAGAAACTCACCATCACTCAGTTTCCTCCTCTCTCAGACACTGTAGTGATTACCTACGCAAAGCTCGCTCAATGACCCCCATACCACTAGGGCTCAAAATGAATAAACTGAATACTGGTAACTATTGACTCCACCAGCTAAGACCAACTCGTAACACAGATACTACTTTTTCATGTCTCAGACAAATCAGAGCGAGATTACGCTCACCTATAAGTTTTTACTCATACTCAGCACCTTGAGTGCCGTTTTTTTTTGCTACCTCTATGTCACAAAACCTTGTGAGACAGTCATTTTGACGGAGCAGCCAAAGTCTGAGCAAATCGAACCTAGTCCAGAAGAAATAACGACAAGCCCAGTCAATAGCTTTGAAGCACTTTCTTCGAATTCTTTACCTTGTGAACTCTCGAGTAACTCAACAGAAGACACTTCTGATAATACACTAGATGGGATACCCCTCCCCCAAACTCCAAGTACTGCGGACAATATTGGATGGGAAGAGACAAACGACAGAGTTCAGCATGTCGTCACCGCTGAATATGGAGCTCAGAGTCAGCGAGTATTGATTGAAATACCTGTTATCTACAAAACACGCGGCCTACGCCTCGGTCCAGATCAAGCCAACGAAGCTCAACGTGTTCTCAGAGCTCTAAAAATCTATCAACAACAGATTAAGAAGCTTCACCAAGACGGGGAAAACATCCAAATGGCATGGAACTCGCTACTTCTATCAGCTCAACCCATCGAAGCTCTTCGAGCCGACAGCCCGTCGATCCCTCAAACTAGCTCCAGCAATCCCGCTCTTCTCAATGAGAACAGCGCACAAACCATTAAAGTTTCCCAATAATGAAAAAGCGCACACTTATCGCCAGTCTCATTTCTTGTCCCATATTGCTCTTTGCGCAGGACTCTCCAGCGGTGATCATCGTAGAAGAAGATGAACTCACTTTTGAAGAAGCTGCAGATGCCATTATGCAAGAGGAAACAGAGGAGAGCTTTCCAGGAGAAGATAATGGAGTTGAAGCAAAAGACACTGAAGATGACTTCTCTGAAGTAGCTGAAAATCTCGAATTCCTCGCTGAAATCCCTGACGAGGTAATTGAGGAAGAATTCACTCCAGAAGAGCCTGTCTTAATAAAAACTGAAATCCCACGTCCGATAGAACTGGCTCAAAAGCAAGCTGCAGATGTCATCTTAAAATCCCCCTGGGCTCCCAAACCTAAGCAAACTCCCCCAAGTGGTTGGCGCTATATCCCAGCACCCGCAAGTGAGGCACACCCGATGGAAATCTCTCTCAAGAACGGCAAAACCCTCAAACTATCTGTGACTCCCCACAAACTAGTCCCGGAAGACTCTCCAACCATTGTTCAAGCCGTAGAACCTGGCTACAATCCAGATCAAGGCTACCAACAAACCAACAGTGTATCTGCCCGTCTCCAATCAACAATTGACACACTATCACAGGCATCTAGCTCCCTTGACTCGAGCATTGAGCAACTTAGCCTCTTGGTGAACTCTCTTCCTAAATAGCAATGAACTACATACTCGCGATTGTCTGCGCATGCATCACTGGCATCGCGATTGGCATAGGCATAAATCATAAGCTAGATGACAAAAACTCAGTCATTATGCCTGCTGATGCAAGCTCACCACTGAGGCCAGTCTCCGACTTTGAGCATTCCTCTGATGAGAGTACCTTCACTGAGCTTGAGATTGGTGAAAACTTTGATTCTACCGCTTTAAGCCAAATGCAGGAACAACTCCAGCAACTCATCGCTCAACACGAACAAATGCAGAACCACCAATCCGAATTGAACCGTGAGGTCAATGCCATCCAATTCAGACTGGACACCCATAGTGAAAGTTTCAGACCATTACGCTCAGAGCGTGACACTCAAACGACTCCTCCCACTGCACCACAAGGCGTCAGCCCTCTCCTCCCACCACTCAGGTAACCCCTTATCCCTCGCCTGTTAGTAAATATAAATGCCCAGCATTAAAATGCTGACATCCCAGTTAAACATAGCGAAAGCCTAAAGTTTTGCTCGTCCTACCTAGAAAATGAAAGAGAGACACCAAATTATCGAACTACTTGGCACAGGCGGCTTTGGTAGTGTGTACAAGGCGCGTGACACAGAACTCGACCGCGATGTTGCAATCAAGCGGCTCAAGGCTGAAAAATTTGAAGACAATCAAGATCTGAAAGAGCAACTACTCGCTGAAGCTAAAATTCTTGCGGGTCTCAATCACCCGAACATCGTGACCATTTATGATGTAGTGAATTCTCCAGAAGGAGGCGAGATCATCATGGAGTTCGTCTCTGGACTTACTCTTGATAAATACCTTGAGGCTGGCCCTCTTAGCTTAGCCCAATTTTTATTTGTCGCACCTCAGCTTCTTAGTGCTCTGCAGACTGCTCATGAAAATGACATTCTGCACTGTGATATCAAGCCGACCAACATCATGATGCGTAAGCTCGGTGATGATAATTTCGAGACCAAGTTACTCGACTTTGGCCTTTCTCCGTCACGTGATGAACCAGACAAAAAGTCTACTAAAAAGCTCTTAGGATCTATCCACTTCATGGCACCAGAGACCATGGACTCTGGTGATTTCTCAGAACAATCAGATCTCTATTCACTCGGATGTATTTTCTACTACTTACTCACTTCTGCATTCCCTTTTCAAGGCGACTCACCAGTGCAAGTGATGGCTGCTCATATTCAAAATCAGTACACCCCGATCAAAGAACTGCGTTCAGATCTGCCTGAAAGCCTTTGCCAATGGGTTCAGGGATTCATGCAGACTAAACTAGAAGATCGTACAATGAGCGCCAAAGAGGCACTCAATGACTTACTGGATCTTCCGGAGCTCGATATTCTTAAAACAATTTCTGATGCTACTGAACGTTTGGGTAAAAACCGAACAATGTACTACAACCTCTCCGCTATGAAGCAGGGGTTAAAGACCGAACAAGTACGCCTCTCTGATAAATACAAAAGCGAGTTCACGAATAAAAAGCCGAAAAAGACATCTGCACCGCAATCAAATGTACCTATCGCCGAGCGCTATCAACAGGCTCGTCCTGAATCTCTTTGGTATTTCTCTATTGATAATGTCCGTAAGGGTCCTGTCCACTTCACTAAAATCTGTGAACTCATTGCACAAGGCTACGTGCAACCAGACGATACCATTTGGCATCCTCGCATCGGCCAGTGGACTCCAGCAAACCAGATCCCTGAGTTTAAAGATGAGTTCACTGAAGGAGAGAAGATGCCTCCACGGCCCAAAAAGAAAAAGCCGGTTAGTTTAAGAAATACAGCGAAGATCAAAGCTCAGCAAGTCATCCAAAGTCTCAACCTGCAGCAACAAGAATTTTTCGAAGAGGAGGAATACACCTCACCCGTAGAGATAATTGTCGTCCTTTCAGCCTCTATAATCACTGTAGCTTTGATCTTATGGAATAAAGATATATGGCAATTAGCTATTCTAGGATTTGCTACTTTTCTGCTTCTATTTGCCTTTGTATTCAATCGTATACGTATGAAGCAGCAAGATACTAAATGGTTGATCTCCGGGCTTATACTTCCATTGGTTTCAGACCTTATATTTGCCATATTCCGACCGCGCAAAGGAGCCCAGTGTCTTATACTCATGGTGCTGGCCGTCGCTTTTATCGGCTACGCGACTTCACATAGGTATACCGATGACTCCATCGGCAAAATGCATTTAGACTTCTTAGGAAATTGGAAGAGCTGGAATATAGCCATCCCTAATATGGAATTGCCAAAGCTCGAACTCTCAGAAATCAAGATCCCCTTTCTCTAGATCGGCATAAATAGCAGCTTCACCAATCTGCTTTTGAGCCACGCGTGTCTACGTGGGTGAAACTCGAGTAGGTACCGATTCCGCCGTTAAAGAGCCCTTCGGATCGTAGACGCCTAGCAATACCAGCAACAGTACGAGGGCTCACACCTTTGAAACGCATATCAACGGCAATATTCTGCATGTGATATGAACGAGATTTACCACGAACCGCACGGTTATATGTGGGACTACGGTAAATCGACAGTAGATCATCCACTGGGCGCTTCATTCTACTCGCCATCATATCAATAACCCGAAGGATTGGCGCAATACTCTTCCACATATAGCGTGGTGGCAGGCTATTTCTAGTACTACCACGTGTTTTAAAATGAGGTGACAGCACCATTCGTGGAGTCACATTAACAAGTTTAAGACCTTTAATGTAATTCGCGTAGCGTAGGACATCCAGTCCCTTTTGGTCGACCCAAGACTGGGGAATACCAGCTACGGGCTTAGTTGAGTAGAATAAACCAGCCTTCGCGTTTTCAATACCGATGTAGGCTGTTGTCGCAAATGCTGAAATCCAACCAAGAAAACGTCGACGGCTAACGAATGTTAGCGGGGTTTCTTGTTTGGTGTTCGTTTCCTTCATCCCTTACTTTTTTGCACATTCCGTAAAGCGCTTACCAGTAGAAAATAGCTGATTTTGAACTAATTCTACTTATCTTCTATTCTCCTAATTTTTTTGAACAATTCCTAAAAACTGTGACGTTATATTTTAATCATTCTCCACCAGATAGCTAGGATTTACTCACCTTTCATAGTTTTTAATAAATCATATAGCGCAAAGAGCATAAGAAAACACACTGTGCCAAAAACACCCAACCAGTAGCAGATGAACAATACCATGCTAGAGCTCAGCCAATCATCTGCGACCCAGCAACCAATTGCTACCAGCCCGACACTTAAAAGCATGGTTCCTAGCAACCACCTCCTTCGAGTGTCTCTATGATGTAAAATTGCCCTAGTTAGCTGAACCCACTCTTTCATCAATCTATGATTCTTAGTTGAGCATACGCCTCCCAAAAGGCCTCTGTCTGACTTTTGCTTGGTACTAATTCTACAACGAGAGGTTTTTCTCCTCCCTCAATCTCAATCTCGTCGACACTACTGGCTAGTTTATAATCCATCCCCCACATCTCAGCCCACTTTTGGAAATGAAATTGGTGAGCATTTGAGACAATCTCCTGAGTGGGCTCTGACATTTTTTTCACACGCGGTAAGCGCTCAAAAATCCTCCCTCCTCCATTATTGATAATTACAATCACTCTACCACTGGCATCACAGCCATCGAGTAGAATGGGGGCTGACATGTCATAAAGCGCTGTGAGGTCTCCCAACACACACCAAGCGTCTTCCAAGCCATGAGTAAGTCCAATCCAAGTACTGAGTTGTCCGTCGATTCCATTTGCTCCGCGATTCGCTCGTACATGCTCGATAGGATAGTCTCTCTGCGCGAACTCACTCCACTCTCGAATCGGTAAGCTATTACCTAAATATAGGCTCTCTGCGACACTCGCATAAACGGACAATGTACGGATCATCCCAGGCTCACTATCCGGGTAACCTTCTAACAGTTGATCGATCTGACCCCAGCGGCGGCGGCTGAGACGCAAAACATCGAGCGCGTCACCAAGTTCTCCTACTTCACCGAGCCCAGAAAGCACACGAGCGACATCACCTTGGATCACCGTACTCTCACGAGCCAAACCAGAGAAGCCAGTACGCGTAATCGAAAGAACTTCGATTTCTTTATCCTGTTCTAAATCTCTCCAAAATCGTCCCACTGGCACATCACCAATACGGAGAACTAATGACGGTTTAGCATGTGCTAATAGATACTCGGGGCTGGGTACCAACAAGGGGCCCAGCAACTCACGCAACCCTGAAGTAGGGTCAGCAATCACTGGCACTTTAATCTCCTTAAGAAAACCAAACACTTCCTCTCTATCCTCAGGTTCTATTCCTCCAAGGCAAACGACTAATCCTGACCAAAATTTCTCGAAAAAGTGCACGAGACTATTCACCTCAAAATTATCTTTTTTCCGCTTAAAATCACCTAAGGCAGTATTCACTGGGTGAATAACTTCATCCTCTTCCAAACAAATATTGAGATGGATAGGAGCTCGACCAGACCATTTCCCTAGATCAACTCCCTCTTCCGAATCAACTTCGATGCATTCCTCAACATAGGAACTAAAAATACCAACCTGCTCGATCGACTGAGGCGCACCGGTGCCGCGGTACTCTGAAGGACGATCCGCGGTTATGAGAACTAAAGGGCGCCCCTGATAGTAAGCCTCAACCACAGCAGGTAAAAGCTCGGCTACTGCGGTCCCGGAAGTGGTCACGACAGCGCACGGCTCACGTGAGTCCATTGAACGGCCAAGAGCATAGAATCCGGCAGAACGTTCTTCAAAATGAGACCAGATCACTGCATCGTCGCTAGTGATCAAAGTTTCTACCAGACTAAGATTCCTAGCTCCAGCACAAACTACATATTCTCTAACACCAGCTTGTAAGCATGCCTCAATAAGGGCTGTTCCCGCGTTCTTCACGCCACATCTCTATCGAATCAAAACTAAATCACAAAGCGCGAAAAGATATTTGTTTCCGCACTGGACGCTCATTGCTTGCTGACTAGCATCTGCCCCATCTTTCTCTACCCATGACCGAGCCCAAATCAGACACCTCAAAATGGCATTCATTCCTCTCTCGGTTTGGACGTGTCACCAGTTCTGGCTCATACCTGCCAGAGATCGACGGCCTCCGTTTTGTGGCCATCATGGCTGTGATCCTCTACCATGCTCACCTTTTTTTCTTCGCCAAACCAATCCCTAGTTGGATTCACTTTCCCATAACTTGGGACTGGCTTAATTTTGCTATGGGCCAGGGCTGGTTTGGTGTTCAGGTCTTTTTTGTAATTAGCGGATTTGTGTTAGCGCTTCCATTCGCTGGGCATTTTCTAGAAGAAAAAAAAGCCGTTAACCTTAAAACCTACTACTCTAGGCGAGTTGTAAGAATTGGCTTACCTTATTGTATAGCACTCACTCTCGGCCTCTTATTCGCGTTCGGCGGTGATCTCTCTATTGCTGAAGCTCTCAAGCGCTACGGAGCGGGACTACTCTATTCTCATGGTCTCATTTATGATGGAGCTCTCAACCCCATTCTTTTTGTTTCTTGGACACTAGAAATCGAAATCCAGTTCTATCTCTTAGCTCCATTACTCTGCGCTGTATTTAGACTCAAGAAACTACTCGTAAGAACTCTCGTCCTAACAGCTGGAATTTTCAGCATTCAGCACCTCTCAGGATTTCTGAATCACTACTTTGCTAGTCAGCTTTGGTCGCATTCTATCATCGGACAACTACAATTTTTTCTAGCAGGACTCATGCTCGGAGACTTCTACATCTCTCTCTGGAAAAATAAACCGAGGACGCTTACCTGGTTCTGGGACGTCATTGGTATTACGGCCTGGCTATTTATTCCTCTCGCACTCAAACTTCCCTCTTTTCATTCTTGGCTAGCTTTTCTCCTACTTATTTCCTTTAGCTGCGTACTACGTGGTAAACTACTAAAACGCTTACTTTCACTCCCACTCGTAGCAACGATCGGCGGAATGTGTTACTCTATTTATCTCTTCCATGGAGCTCTACTCTACAGTCTTTTCTTTAATTTCATCACGCCCATTTTCGGAGATCATAAAGGTAGCTGGCCTTACAATTTACTTCCTCTAGTAACTCTCATTTCCCTCACTATATTAGGCTGCTTTATTCCTTACTACTTTATTGAACGTCCTTCTATGCAATGGCGTGGAAAGAAAAAATAAAGCGTAAGGACTACGGAATTTTCAGGAATTCATAGTCTTTTATTAAAATGGCTAATGTGCCATGCACTCGTACTAGATTTTCGTCCCTAGAGAACTCGTCTCACCTAGATTAACTGTGCTCCTGTCTCTTGATTTTGGTGATATTCCCAACTAAGGAGACACAGCTAACATGCTTAGTTTCATTTATGACTGTCTTTTTTTGAGACATCTCATTAGAATAGTAGCCCCAGAAAACCGTCCCCCCATCTAACAAATCTATGCAATTCCCAACCCCAGCCAGAAATCTGAGATATATTTGTTATCTAGGACTTGTGTTTGTATTATCCTTCGTGATTTTTGTCATTGCGCGTGAAAGACATATCCATCGTGAAACCGAGCTAGATACGAAACACTATGGAGAACTCCTCTCATCATATCTCTGGAATATCGATAACACAGCGGCGCAAGAATATGTTAGAGTCATTGCAGAGGGAAATGAATTTAATTCGATCATAGTAAATCACGATGATGGAACTCAATTTGTTACATACACAGATTCGAGTACTCCTGGAGAAATTGAACAATACCTATCAGAGCTAGGCCTCATCCGCACCATCAGCTCTGAACGCCCCATTTTTTATAAAAATAAAAACGTGGGAACCATTTACACAGAGCGTGATAATCGCAATTTTTACACCTATTTTTATGTAGCTCTACTCCTCTTACTGACACTCACAGTGATTGCTCTAATTAGAATTTCACGGATTCATTACGCTCACCAAAAACAAATAGAACACGACCTTAGCGAGAATCGAGAGCGTTTACAAAGTGTTGTTTCCACCTCTCCACTCATCACATTCTCTCTCGACAGGCGAGGCCATTTCACGGTCTGCGAGGGCATGGGAATGAGTAAATTACACGACACACCAAATGACATACTAGGTAAGTCTATAGAGCAAGTGCATCACGACCTCCCCACTTCTGTGGACGACTTTCTACAGGCTTTACGAGGAGAGAGCTTTAGTGCAATCCGTAAGACCTCTGACCGCACCTTCGAAACTTGGTACACTCCAATGAGAGAAGATGGCCATATCACAGGAGTGATCGGTGTGGCTACTGACGTTACCGCCGCTATCCAAGCCGTAAATTTGCTCCAAGAAGATAAGCATGCACGCCAAAATGAACACCAACTGGCCCAACGAGCACATCAATCATTCCTCCCAAAAAAAATACCGCAACTCTCTGAATATGATGTCGGGTTTTTGTGTAAACCTTCTAAAAGCATAGGAGGAGATTACCTTCACTTTGAAGAATCTCCTCATAAGCTCGCTTTTACATTTGCAGAAATGTCGGGTCATGGGGTCTCCTCAGCACTCCTTGCATCGATTTTCCATACCCAGACTGAGTCCATACTTGCTGATGATTCCATTACCTTGAATAAAGCATTTTTAAAAATCAATGGCCTGATCCACGAACTTTTCCCCGAAGGACGCTTTGCATCCACTTTCCATGCCCAACTAGACTCAAAGGCTCATACCCTGTCTTATGTCAAAGCGTCTCCTGAGCCAGCCATCATATTTCGCAAAGGTGAAAAGCCGAAAGTCGTTGATGGCGGTGGCCCTGCAATAGGCCTTCTTCCATCTGAGCTCCTCAACGAGAAATCATTTAAACTACAGTCCTTAGAACTCGCACCTGACGACACCATCCTCGTCTACTCGGACGGAATAGTCGAAGTAGAGAATCGAAAAGGGAAGGTGATCGAACGCAGAGAAATCATCGAATGGGTTGAAACAGAAATCGACAAATCGCCTCAGCAAATTGTCGATTCCATCTACCGCCGCGTCTTGAGCCATGCTGGTAATAAAGAAATTCTAGACGACATCAGCATACTCGTTCTCCGACGCTCCTAGATTACTCCACACCATAGCGGTATTCTACGGTGTACTCATTACCAATAGGATCTAACCGTAAGTCTGAATCACCGTGATAAACTGTGCTAGGTAGCGATCAGCCTTAGCCTCACCCACCCCACGAATCTGCCTGCCGGCTTTAATGGACTTCGGTCTCAAACGCGTAAAATACTCCAGCGTCTTATTGGGAAACACTGCATACGCAGGGACATTTTCCGCCTTCGCTATTTCAAAACGCACTTGCTTGAGCCGCTCAAACAACGCCGGATCAAATCCGACCTCATTCATCTCCACTCCCTCGTCACCAGTAACTGCAGATTCTTCCTTGTGAACGCTTGGCCACACCAGAGTAGTAGTTGCTTTCCCTAGCATCACGGTTTCACCTCGTGGGGTAATACTCACTAGCGGGTACTCGCCTTTCTGGGTATAAATAAGCCCCGCATCATGCATGGCATGAAAAAGTTCATTCAAATATGCCGTTCCCTCTGACTTTAAAATCCCGTAGGTGCTCAAGGCGTCTAACCTATTCTTTTTAACCTCTTGAGACTTACTCCCCACTAACATCTGTACGATCCTTCCCCGACCAAAACGCCCCTCCCACTTTCCTCTCACCTTGTTACTCATCCGCGCCACACCACTAAGCGCTTTGCGCAAAACTAACACCTGAGCATCCGTCCCCTCACTGGCATCATCACCAAACTTACTCCGGCACACGTCACAGCTGCCACAAGGGGCCGCGTCTGCCTCACCGAAATATTCCATGATCCATTGCTGTCGGCACATCCTAGCGTAGCAAAGCTCCACCATAGCTCCGAGCTTGGAACTATCGCGCCGCTCCTTCTCTTCTAAGGCTTCTCGATCAATACCGATCCGACTAGTCAGAACGTCTGGCTTCAACAGTCGCGTGCCTTTCGCCCGCGAACCAGCCACATCAAATCGCTCAATCAGGCCATGCCGTAGAAGAGCAACCAGCGCGCTGCCTACTGCCATCCCATTTTTAACATCAGCTCCATCCTTAATCTGCTCCATCGTCTGATGCACCTCAAACTCTGGATCTGCCTGATTCTGCAAATACTGATACACGCTACAAATAGTCGCATAACTCGGATTCACTCCTTCAATAAAAAACTCCTGAGTCCGTGTGTCCGCATAATTAAAGAGTAATTCACAATAGGCCGCTTCTCCATCACGACCAGCACGGCCAGCCTCCTGATAGTATGCCTCGACACTTCCTGGGATCTCAAAATGAATCACAAAGCGAACATCAGAACGGTCAATCCCCATCCCGAAAGCATTTGTAGCCACCGCCACATCAGCCTCCTTGTTGATGAAGACATTTTGAGTCTTCTCACGCATTTCATCACTCATCCCACCGTGATAGGCGATACAGCTAACTCCCCAGTCATGGAGCATTTCAGAAACCTCATCTACCCGCTTACGAGTCGCACAATAAATGATTCCCGTCTTCCAACGCTTCACCACCTCACGTATCCGCTTGTACTTTTGATCGTGTTTAGAAACCGCTGTGATCACCAAGGAGAGGTTCGGTCTAGCAAAGCCACTCACTACCTCAAAGGGCTCACGCAGATCTAACACCTTAAGAATATCCTCTCTCACCACAGGTGTCGCCGTCGCCGTCAGAGCGATACATTGCGGTCGCCCTATCCTTTCTAGCGCCTTACCTAAACGCATGTAATCTGGCCTAAAGTCATGCCCCCATTGGCTCAGACAGTGTGCTTCATCTACCGCACAAAGCGCCACATCCACATCATCTAAAGCCCGAACAAAGCTCTCCACCTTAAATCTCTCGGGAGCCACATACACCAACTTGTATTCACCAGCTCGCATCCGAGAAATGCGATCACGTTGCTCAGGCAAGCTCAGTGTGGAGTTAATCATCGTCGCTGGGATCCCCTTAGCGACTAGGGCATCCACCTGATCCTTCATCAAGGCAATCAACGGACTCACCACCAAGGTCACCCCACGAAGACAGAGAGCCGGCAATTGATAACATAGCGACTTTCCGCCACCCGTTGGCATCACTACCAAACCATCTTTACCGGTTAAAATATTTCCAACGACCTCCTCCTGTGCATCCAGAAAACCGTCAAAACCGAAATGCTCCTTCAGAGCATCCAAAGGCTGTTTAATCACTCGCTCCATTTATACTAAATCCCCTATCGATCCAAAGTCTGCTACGAAAAGGCGCTTATACAGACGTGCTGTCGATCCATCTGTTAGACTCGCCAAGAAGTCACACAGCAAACGCTGCTTGTGCTCAGGCTGCTCGGCCTCAGCTATTTCAGCCGCAATATCACCAGGTAGCAAGTGGTACATCTGACCCTCTCCGTTTAAATAACGATCACATAGTAGATTCCACAACTTCTCTAACATGTAATTCCCTTTAAATTCTAACTGGTTGAGTTCCGTCGATAGAAACACCACATCAAATGCTAATTTTTTAAACACTTCAGACTCCTCCCGCATTTTCTCATCGACCACCAACTTGTAGTGATAACGATTAGAAACCGCGCTCATCCAGTTATGATCCTCCTCCAGACTCACTGCTTGCAGATATTTACCTATACGCCTGCCCATCATCGGCTCCAGCCGATCTCGACGGATCGCATCTAATAAGTCACCTAGAGCCGAGCCCTCAATAATGCTGAAGCCATTAAGCTCTGCCCACTGTTCAATTTTCTGAATCGTCAAGAATCCTGCGCGCACACTGTCAGCTAGGTCATTGAGACAATACGCCACATCATCTGCCCAATCCATAATCTGGCACTCTATCGCTTTGAACGCATCGCGCTGCTTGCCTGGCGTTTGCTCAATGGCGAAATCTCGACCATCGAACACCCAGTCCAGATAGCCCATTTGCTCATCGTAAATAAAATGATTCTTCGGTACCTTCCCGCCATTTTTCGATTTCAACTCAGACCAAAGAGTCTTGTACTTAAGCACGCTATCTAAAAACGCTCGAGTAGGATTCATTCCCGACTTACGAGCCGTGAAAATCCGTTCGGTCAACAAGCGCAACGTTTGGGCATTCCCCTCAAATCCACCCGCATTCGCCATCAATCGATTCAAAGACGTTTCACCAGCATGACCAAACGGCGGATGCCCTAAGTCATGTGACAAACAAGCCGCCTCGATTAAATCTGAATCGATGTAGTAATCTTTCGAAAGAAACTCTGAGGTCTTATTCAAGTATTGGCAGATCGATCTGCCGATCTGTGCCACCTCTAGCGAGTGGGTCAACCGTGTGCGATAAAAGTCATATTCACCGCTCCAGAAAACCTGCGTTTTACTCTGTAGCCTCCGAAAAGAAGGCGTGTGTAACACCCTGTCTCTATCAATCTGAAACGGGGTACGAAAGTCATCCCTCTCAGGCTCCTCCTTCAGTCTCTCAGTATCAAACGCAGTATAAAATCGGTTTTCCATAGGACGCAGCGCTAGCTTATGCAGCCAGCACCCTGCGACAATACTTTTCCAATCTAAGCTCTCACAGACTCAACATCACCGTCACCTGCGCGGCCACGAAACTTACTCAAGTAGACAACAAGAGCTGCTGGCACCATCATCCATAAACTATACACTATCGGAGCGATCGACATTTGGGCGTTTTCTAGAATCACTTGCGTAACCGTAAGAGCCACTAAGCCATTTTGTAGCCCAACCTCTAACATAATGGTCATGCGTTGTGCTCGATTAAGCTTCGTTAATAAAGCTATTCCAAAGCCTATCGCCATCCCACCTAAGTTTATGAGTAAACACGCAGGTCCAGCTTGCAGCGCGTATGATGTGAAATTCTCAGCTCCCAGCTCAAAATATCCGGCGGCAATCACCAATAAAAAAACGCCAATCGATCCTCGTCTTACGACATTTTCCACCACATCTAACTTCTCTTTCAAAAACTTCCTAATCCCCATTCCAATGATTACAGGAATGACAGAAATCACTAATAATTTCACGACTGTTGAAACCACAGGTAGAGAAAACCCATCATTGTCTAAACCTTGCCAACTCAGCCCCCAGCTCACAACTAATGGAATAGTAAAAGGAGTTATGAATCCAATAATCGCTGTAAGGCATACTGAAAGCCCTACATCACCTTTTGCCAGGTAAGAGAAAAGATTAGAAGTCACTCCACCAGGACATAAAGCTATTACCAATACCCCAATAGCGACTAAGCCACTCATTCCTAAGCCTGAAATAATCCCAATTGCTAATAGCGGGAGCAGAACCAACTGGCATATTGCCCCAATAAAAAATGCCTTGGGAAACTTCGCGACTCGAGCAAGATCACTTGGCTTCATTCCTATCCCCACTCCAGTCATCACCAAAATCAGAGCAATTGGCAGTGCTATTTCTATTATCTTCTCAAACATACTAACTAATCTATGCTGATAGCCCGTAGTATTTTATACGACCGTTTGCAAGAGTTAGCTCTCCGATAACTACACTAGTTTATTCCTGAAACTGCACACAGCCTTATGCCCACCTCTATTTAGGCTTCGCATTTTTTGCCTCTATAATTTCATAGTGCCAATTCGAACCATAAATTCTCAGTAACTCAGATTTCAGAAATTCACGATCCACGGACTGGTGCTTCCGAGCCAATACCGCCAATACGAAAGCATCATCGTCGATCAAACCTTCAGAAATCTTCCACGCCAGACCACCAGAGAGCTCACAGCCTGGCCACTTTGATTTCCATGACCAATATACCTGCTTCTTACGGTCTTTTCTACGGTACACATTCTTAGATAACCATACTCCTACCACTCCCGAAGCATTACGCGTGGTCAATCTGTTAACCTCATTCCGGCGGGATTCTGGCAAACTTGACTTCAATTCAGAAATCCAGCTTTGTGCAGCAGACTCCGCAGACTCCCACGAGCCATATTTCTTCAAGCTGAAATTCTCTTGGTGCTGCGTAGCATCTCTCATTATTCGTGCCATCACGACCTTCGTTTGTTTGTTTCGAGTGAGGTGCATATCCACATATTTAGCCGAACATCTCTATACAGCAACTTCAAACACACCCACAACAAGCTAACAATTAAAGTGATAGATCAGAAAAAATTCTACATCGAGCGAGGCAATGAGACGATCTACACTATCAAACAAATACCCCGGAGCGGAGTCGAACCGCTATCTAAGCTTTAGGAGAGCCTCGTTCTATCCATTGAACTACCGGGGCATTAATTGTCTGATGACGGCGTTACGCTAGAGTCAGTTGTTAGCACTGGCAAGTCTGCAATCCTCTTGCAATCTGTTGATTCCGCGTTATATCCCCCGAACTCGATAGGCCAAGATCGCTGCTGATTTGGCTAAGAGATTCACCCTAAAAGGATAGTAAAACGATGCCAAACGTATTCATCAAAACTTACGGATGCCAAATGAACCAACGTGATTCTGAGCAAGTCGCTCGGATGTTCACTGAAGGTGGGTATACAGTCACAGGCGACGAGTTCGAAGCCGACGCTATCCTCGTGAACACATGTTCCGTACGCGATCAAGCGGAACAAAAGGCACTAGGGAAAATGGGCCACATGGGCAAACACCGCACGCTCAAGCCACACGTAGTCTACGGCTTCATGGGCTGCATGGCTCAATCCCGTGGACAGGAACTCTTTCAAAACATTCCACATCTCGATGTCGTTGTCGGCACACAGAAGTACCATAAAGTATTCGAATACGTCGATACCATCCTACAGAGCCGCCTTGAGCGCCGGATGGACGACCTCGAACTGGCTTACAAAGGTGACCATATTTGTGACGTTGCTGAAGAAAAGGACTCCCAAAATACTATCAAGGATCATGTCAACACGACGACAGATCCAACAGCTTTCGTCTCCATCATGCAGGGCTGTAACATGAAGTGCTCCTACTGCATTGTCCCCGACACACGTGGACGTGAACGCGGGCGCCCGATCGCTGACATCGTTGCTGAATGCACTACTCTCGCCAGTCGTGGCGTGAAAGAAGTCACCCTACTTGGCCAAATCGTCAACCTCTACGGCCGTACAGAATTCCCCAAAGTTGACGGTAAATCACCATTCGTCCAGCTTCTCGAAGCCGTCCATGAAGTCGAAGGCATCGAACGCATTCGCTTTACCTCGCCGCACCCAGTTGGCTTTCGCGACGACCTCATCACAGCCTTCACCTACCTTCCAAAACTCTGCTCCCACATCCATTTCCCGATGCAGAGTGGCAGTGACAAAATTCTCAAAGCGATGCGTCGCCCGTACAAAAACGAGAAGTTTGTAGAGATTATCAAGAAGATGAAGACGGCTCGTCCAGACATGGCAGTCACCACCGACATCATTGTTGGCTTCCCAGGAGAAACTGAGGAAGACTTCATCGACACGCTGAACACCGTTAAGGAGCTCGAGTTTGATAACTGTTTCGTGTTCCGTTACTCTCAGCGCCGCAATACTCCCGCAGCGGAAATGCTTGAGCAACACACTGAACAAACGAAGGAAGACCGTAACCAGCGCCTCCTTACTTTAGTCAACGAAATAGCTCAGCGCAAGAACCACGCCCTTGTAGGTAGCGTTCAAGAAGTACTCTGCACTGGCCCTTCTAAAAGCAATGCTGACACGCTCAACTCTCGCACTCCGCAGAATAAGATCGTGATTCTCGAAGGCAACCCAGACCGACTTGTTGGCAAGGTATTCAAAGCTGAAATCACCGGCTGCACAGGATACACACTCTATGGCACTCCGCTCATAGATTAAAAGATACTACAGCCCGACACTTTAATAAAAAGAGCGAAGCGCCTTACGGTGCTTCGCTCTTTTACTAAAAAAATCTAGCTTACTTTTTCTCTGGGAGAATGCCGCGAGCTACAAGATTGTTGATACGGCGTGATACATCCTGAAGGCCGTCTACCACAGCATCTGTGTAACTACGTCCATCCATTGTATCTACTCCGTGACCTTCGATCGATTCACGCATAGGAGCGAGAGCAGCATCTTCGTGATGGAAAAGCTCTACAATCACTTGGGTCAACTTCCCAGTCTTCGCTGATGCTTCGAGCAGTGCTGCGATCCAGCCATCATCACTTGAGAGACAGCCACGTGTTGTCTTCGCAGATGCGTGGAACATACCGAACTCACCAGAATCAGCGATCTGCTTAATGAGCGCCACATTCTCTTCCTGAGATAAAGGGCCGTCGCCACAATGTGCAGCATCGACAAGTAGCTTGAAGAATTTAGTACCAATTCGGTCATTCAATCCCTTAGCAACCTTCCATGCGCGTCCACTATCAGTAAATGTCGTAAACTCAGTCCCGCGTAGGAACTCAAGATGCCACATTTCAAGCGTCGAGTTTGCAATATCAGCCTCTTCATACACACGCTGGTGCACCTTAATCACCTGCTCTACTGCAGCATCAAATTCAGCACCTTCCTTACGTGGCTTACCTGCAAGCCATTCTTCGAATGAAGTGGATCCTACCTGAGTAGCACCAAAACGCTTTGCAGTTTCGACACCTTCTACAAGCTGAGCTACCACAGCATCTTCGTCCTCAGGATTCATCGGATCAGCTCCGCCCACCATGAGGATAATGTGAGTCACAAGGCCCAAATCCTTCAATCCTGTGTACATCTCTGTGAGATCTGCATCGTCAGTTCCATTGAACTGGGAGATCTGCACTGAATTGATCTGCACTGGTGAACGCTCAATCAAAGTACGCATCTCTGAAATTGCAAAAAGCTCACCATTCGCATCGCGAGGAAGCTTACCATCTTCACCAGGTACTAGACCTCCAACAAATTTTACATGCGTAGGACAAACGCCGAGCTCAATATCCGCTCTAAGTGTGATTGGTTTTTCCATAATATAGTGCGCAATCTGACACTCTAACCCCGACCCGTCAACCCCATCTCACAGCATCTACGTATTCCTCAGCGACCACTTCTCCGTAGACCTCCTTCGCTTCACCTAAACTACCAATATTGATGTGCTAAAAAACTCATCGAGACGAAGACCGCTCTGGCCACTCTGACTCAATTTCTCTCTAATAACGAAGCCAGCTCCCCTCTATTCAGAACAATCCATTTAGGACACTATAGTAATCAAGAGAACTTAACTATTAAGGTGCGTCTTTATAAAAATTTACATCGCTTAGACGGGCCGTCACAGCTGAAACCTTCATAAATAATAGCTAAAACGACTTATTCACAGCTTACTCACTTTAGGCATCCTAAGTATTTATAAGCTACATTCTAAAATTTATCACCACACATCCATAGTCAGCATAAAACTCTTTTTCTCACTTCCCCATATAGAGTGACCTCCTAGGGTCTACGGATTGTGAGCCTCAGCCAACAAATATTTCGAGACACCCCGAGCCGCTTTTTCGCCGTTCTAACATGGCGTTATGGCAGACTCTACATTGATGCGCTTGATAAGATCGAGGAAATCCAGCGCCATCGTCACGGTGTCGGGCTCACTCGTGTGGAACTCATCCAGACATGTGAAGATATTATCGAAACAGGCCTAGAACACATCCAACTTCCTGATGACTCAGCTGAGGATGAGGAACAGACACACATAACGGCTCCAGAAATGATTCGGGTGATGCTTCAGTCAGAGTGGATCGAAGAACCGAAACGCTCGGACTACCAGCGTGTTTACTATCTCGATAGCCGCGCAGAGCTCTTGTTAGAGTGCCTCCGCCGCATGGCTTACCCTGAGCAAGTCACCTTCACTGATAAGCTTCACCTCGTATGTTCACGCATCATGGACAAAGATGCCTTTGAGAAACATCCACTTGCCGATCTCGAAGCATGCACAGACAACCTTCGCTATGGACTTCAGGAACTGCGCTCTATGCAGCAGAGCATGGCTCGCCTCACTCAGCGTCAGCTCCGCTCGGACTCACTCAAGCAAAACCTACAAGTCCTCTACGATGACTTCTCAGAAAACATTGGTCAACGAGCGTACAAGTCACTCATCGACCTAGACATCCCTGTCCGCATTCCGATGGCTCGCGAGCAGCTCGCAAAAATCCAATCCAACCCTGCAGTCATCGCCAAGATGGAGCTCGCATGGTTAAAACGTCGCCCAGAGCTCAGCGCAGACGAAATCACCATAAATGTTCATGATGCGCTGCAGAACACAGCGAACTTACTAGACAGCGTAGAACCGCAAGCCGAAGCTGTAGATCGTCGTGCAGCCGACTTTGCGCGTAGATCTTTCGCCCGCTTCCGCTACCTACAGGAAGTCTCAAGCGGCCGCCGCTCCGAAGTCCGTAATCTTTTCGAGCTCATCAACGAGCAATATGCCGAGTGTAAGCTCAATGCACTTCCAGAGCAGTTAGAACTTCCTAGCCTCAAAATCCCAGCTGTCAGCATGCTCGCTGGTATCGACTCACTCTTCTCTCCGCGCACACTCAGAATCAAGGGAGCCCAGACACCGCTTGATGACTTTTATGACGATGACGACTCACTCTACGCCCTCGAGGAAATGAGTGATAATATCAACTCATCTCTAACCACTCGCCGAGCTAACAGTTTCTTCCGAGACCTCAATATCGACACCAATGGTCTAGAATCTAAAGACCTCCCGACAAACGTAGAAGACTGGATTCTTAATACTGTAGGTCTCCTCCTCCACAGCGACACCCTCGAGAGTGAATACGACATCACTACACCGCGTGACGAAATCACGCACGACACACTCCCGTCACCATCCTTAGTCGAGGAAACCTACCTCGACCCATTCACCATTTACCCGAAAGCGCGTTAGCCCAAAACCTAACACACCCATTTTCATCCGATGAACGACATCACTAAGGAACCAGAAAACGAACAATCCCTGTTCAACTCCAATTTACGCGATCGTGACCGTTCCATGCTTCAGGACGTCGCCCACAGACTCCTTGCGCATGGCTCACTCCTGCGCGGACGTTCAGCTGAGCGACCACTTTATGACTGGGCTATCGAGCACCAACCATGGCTTGAAGAATGGGCCGCATTGTTAGGTCTAAAAATCATTATCCAGCGAGATGACCGCCTCATCATGGCGATCCCAGAGGTGCCGTCACTCACTCGTAAGCTCAAGCGCGATGAAACACTCGTGGCACTAGCGCTCTGGTATGACTTCGATGTCGAGGTCCGTGAAAATGGTGCCCATGATGTCTACTTCAATGTCCGCGATTTCAACGAGCAATTCCAGAGTAAGTTCCCAAGCATGCAGCCACTCTCACAGTCGCGCATGAAGGAAATTCTCCGCCGCTTTGCGCGCTTTAATCTCATTGAAATGGACTGGGAAGACGACTTCACCGACTCCACTATCCAGATTCTACCCACCCTCCGTTTCGCCATCCCGTTCCCAGGGATAGAACAATGGGTCAAGGCCGCCAGCGCATTTGACGCCGAGACTGAGGACTCCATTTTAGAGGAAGAAGTCAATGTCTTAGACGACGATACAGAATCTGACGAAACCCCTATCACTTCTCCTATAGAAGAAGAAACGGCTACTGAGCCATCCTCTTCTGAAAAACCTCTGCTCGACGACGAAGAGGAAAATGATGACGAACTCGGCCTACTCGACAACGAAGAAGAGTAACTTAACACTTTGAACTTAAAACTTAAAACTGTCTTCTCATGAGCCGAAAAATCGAACTCACTCGCATCCACGCCATTAACTGGTTTGGCTACCAAGACATCTTTGACATCCATGGCAACCTCCTTATTGCAGGTGTCACTGGTTCAGGAAAATCCATTCTAATGGATTTGATCCAGCTCGTTCTCATTGGTGATCAAAAATCAAAATACAACCAATCGGCAACGGGTAAGGCATCTTCACGCACACTCAAGTCCTACTGTCTTGGAGATACTAAAGACGAGATCGATGGACTTCCGCAGTACATGCGTAATGACGGAGCCACTACCTACGTAGCTCTTGAATTCACTTGGCCGAATTCCGAGAAGGTCGAAACCTGGGGCCTTCGTATCGAATTCGACAGCGCGGCTCAAAATCAGGCATCGCGCCGCCACGGATTCATGATTCCACGCCGACTCGACAAAGCCGACTGGATTGACCAATTCGACTTCCCTCTCGACTGGCCAGGCTTCCGTGACTTTGTTGGAGAGTGCGAAGGACGCGTCTTCGACACCATGGAATCCTACCGTCGTGAAATGGCTCTACCCAGTCATCTCAACTACGATCGGGAAACTCTCGATTACCTGCTTCCGGCAGCCATGTCCTTCACCTTCTTGGACAACTTCAACAAATTCTGTCGTAACTACGTCCTTCCACCAGACGAAGTCCGCATCCAAGAGGTTCGAGATTCCTACCACGCATTCCTGTCTCTGCGCAGAGAACTCACCGCCTTGCGTCGTCAGCTCGATCTCTTAGACATCATTAGCAAAGACTTCAAAACCAATAAGCAGTCGCTTATCGACAAGAAGCTCTATGCTGACATCTCGCGTGATCTCAAATGTGAAGAGCTGCGCGACATGGTTGAAGAGCTCGAAGATGAAATCAAAGAACTCGAAGAACAAGCGAAGTCCGAGAACACTCGCGAAAACGTACTCGAGGTCCAACTCAAAGAAGGACGTGAACGTCGTGACATCCTTCGAGATGCACTGAACGAGACCGAAGATGGCCGACTCTTCCTCCACATTCGTGAAGACAACCGCAAGCTAGTCACTCAGATCAACCAACTCCGTGAAGCGGGTCAGACCATCGGCGAAGCCCGTGTCCTACGCTGCCGCATGATCCGTAACTGGGTCGAAGCTCTGCAGAAAACCGGTATCAAACTGCCACACACCATGGTCAAGGCTGTAGAGAAAGCTCTCAAAGCCACCGAAGAATGCGAACTCCATGAGCTCACAGAAAACCTCGAAGAACTAGCAGACTGTGTGCGTAATCTTCACTACGCATCCAAGGATTCCGAAAAACCACTTCGCGAAGAAGTAGAGAAGAAGGTCAATAAACTACGCGCGCTCTCAGCTCGTTTAGAAACACTCGACCGAGGAAAAGTCAGTCAGCGGTCAGCATTATTAGACTCGATAAATTCCTCACTCCCACGTCGCCGCAATGGTGACCCAGCAGCCTTCGCGCTCCGTGAACTCTGTGAAGTGAAGGACGAACGCTGGCGTCCAGCTATCGAGATCGCCTTCACGCGCAAGTTCGCTGTCGTCGTAGATCCAGAGAACTACCGCTACGCAGAAACTATTTATCGTGAAATGAAAGGTGGCGCCCCTGGGGAGTCACTCATCAATCCTGATCAAGCGCTCGACCTCAATAGCCGCTGTGAACCGAACTGTCTCGCAGACCTCATCGAGTGCCACGACCCTGTGGCTCAATCGATCGTCAACCACCTCTTCGGTCGCCTCATCTGCGTCGAAGACGCAAAAGATCTCACGAAGTATAATGCCTCGATTCTCCCAGATGGCTTCACCTACCGTCGCCCATTTGCGGAACGCCGTTCCCATTATGACAATATCCCCTACATCGGCAGCAAAGGTCTAGAGCAGCAAAAAGTCACTCTCGAAAATGAGCGCACCAAAGTACGCAAAGAACTCGAGCGACTCCAGCCACTCGCTGAGTTACTCGCTGAGTGCGACCAAAACTACCGTCGCCAAAAACTCGACAGCCCGAGCCTCGGAGCACAACTTTCCGACCTCCAACAGCTCAAGAGTTGTGAAGATCGACTCCAAGAAAACATCAACCGCCTCAGGACAATTGAAGACGGTGGCTTCGAAGAAAAAGAAGTCGAACTCGGAAACCTCGACTACACCCTCTCCGGCTACGAACGCGAACTCAAAAGCTTGCGTAAATCCGAACTCAAGCTCGAGCTCGGCCGCCGCCAAGGCAGCTTAGAGGACTTCCAAGAACAACTCGACAAATCTGAATCTGAGCTCACTCGCTACCGCGCCGAAACAGTAGGTCTTGGTGAACATGCCGAGCGACGTCTACAACTCTATCAGAATCTAACTACTGAATTCCCAGCTCTCGATCTTGCAGTTAGTCAGGCTATCCGCCTCGAACGCGCCTGCATTGACCGCGGCCACCTATCCTGGGCTTCCGTAGTCGAAACTCGGAAGCAGCTTGCACGCGATTTCCCAGTCTATAACGAATTCTCTCCAGAAGACGAAGAGAATAAAGCGTGGGACGAGCGCCTTGAACGTATTTCAAACAGCGACATCCCAGCCTACGAAAGTAAGGCTGAACGCGAAGAACGCAACTGGCAGGATATCTTCCGCAAGCAGGTTCTCGTCAAACTCCGCTCCGCGCTCATGCGTGTCGACATGACACTCAAGCTCCTTAACAAAGAGCTCAAGAAACCCATCGGCGTCCACCTCTACCAGATTCGTAAGAAGCGTAATCCAGATTACGCAATCTATCAGAAGCTCGTCGACAATAGTGCTCTTGCAGACGAAGGGTCGCTCTTCTTCGAATCTATAGATGCTGAGACGAAAGAAGAAGTTGAACGCATTTTCGACACTCTCGTGGAAGATCCTAACAATGCTGAAGCTCTCAACTTCCTGGATTACCGAAACTACTACGACTACGATATGTCCGTGCTCGACACACGTGACCCAGATGGCCGTGAAACATCGGTAGACAAACAGTCTGGTAAATTCTCTGGAGGTGAAAACCAATCACCTTACTTCATTGCTATTCTAGCCTGTTACTTACGAGCCTACCACCGCTATGAACGACGCGGTAAAGAGCCAAGCATTGGCCTAGTTCCTATCGATGAAGCCTTCTCCAAACTATCAGGTGAGCGTATCCGAGATTGTATCGACGCTCTCACTCAGCTCGGTCTCCAAGGAGCATTCTCGATGTCTTCAGGAAACATCCCTTACGCCATCGACCTTTGTGACCAAACCATGGTGGTCTCCAAAAAAGAAACTAAGAAAGGTCGCGTGAATCACATCCGCAACATCGCAGTTTCACTCACACGTAAGGAAGCCACAGAGAAGTTGATGAAATAATTTACTCATAACACCCCCCCTCACCTTGAGGGTTTTTAAGAAGAGAGCCATTACCGGCTCTCTTCTTTTTTCATCTGTAATAGCAGCACATTCGAGCTTAGCCGAAATAGCTTGGCTCATTGCCTGGCTTCCACTTGATGTTACATCCTGTGGCCGGCTTCGTTTCTAGAATAGGCGCTCCGTCTTCGATCAACTGGCGAATCGCAAGTTTGAGGTCACGACCATCAATCAGTAAATCATTCTTCGGACGGGAATCATCGTACTGACCCGCATAAAACAGACAGCCATCTTTATCTAACAAGAAAAAATCAGGTGTACATGCCGCGTGAAAGGCATGCGCCACCTCTTGGCTTTCATCATAAAGGTATGGAAAACTCCAACCATATTGCTTCGCGAACTCCACCATTTTCTCTGGCGAGTCCTGTGGGTAATTTTCTACATCATTAGAGTTAATCACCACGACGTTCACTCCCCAGCCCTTCATCTCAGTAGCCATCTCTCCCACTTGCTTGGCCAGATGAATCACAAAGGGACAGTGATTACAGCCGAACATAACCAAGGTTCCCTTTCTGCCCAGCAACTCAGCTAAAGAAAAATCCTTACCCGCGCCATCAGGCAACGTAAAATCAGGAGCTTTATCTCCTGCCTGCAATGTAAATGTCGATGGTACTTCAGCCATGCTGCGGATTCTAGCAGCACCACGAAAGGGTCAAGAACTAAGCAGATTTCTTCTCAAGCTTCGCGGCTCGCTTAGCCTCTTTCATCTGCTGTTTTCTCAATTTAAACTCAGCTTTCAGTTCTTTATGTGTCACTCGAGTTGGACCAAATAACTCAGGAGCTTTAGATAGTGCGACTAATCCCACAATCCCTATCAGAGTACCCAGCGGAATATTAAGAAGCATCAAGGAACAACTGATAAAGCCCATGGTCCGGCCCCATGTAGCACGCGTCGCTAAGCCGATAAAACAAACTAGTTGGAATACAGCCATAAGCGATAAAAGGCCCACCCCATAAACCATTGACTCATCTGGATCATTTGGCTCGTTCCATCCAAAAATGAGTAACCCTGCTATGACAAGACCAGCAATTAACACCAAGGCTGCAATCGCAGACACATTACAAGAGCGATAATACAGCTTCTTAAACGCCTTCTCATCGAGGCTTTTATAATCCCTCAACTTCTCATTGATACGTGCTTGAATGGAAGATGCATTCACTGGCTGCTCTACTAGCGGAGCTTCATACGGATTATCGACACTCATTTACACGTTTTCTATCTAAGAACACACCTCTCACAAGAAAAAAGCCCCACTCTAACAGCAGGGCTTTCATTTGAAATTCTACACTCATCATTCTATCAAACAGCCTCTTCACGAAGAACCTCTTCACGGAGGTTGTCGATAATGTAGAGCTGACGATCAGGAGTGTTCTTACCCATATAGAAAGTGAGCATCTCTTTGAGACTCTTGCCCTCCTCCATAGTCACTGGGTCGAGTCGCATATCCTCGCCGATCATGAACGCGAACTCGTCAGGTGAAATTTCACCAAGTCCCTTGAATCGCGTGATCTCGGCCGCTTTGCCACACTCTTTAATCGCATTCTCACGCTCTGTATCATCGTAACAATAGAATGTCTTCTTCTTGTTACGCACACGGAAAAGTGGAGTTTGGAGAATATAAACATGCCCCTCACGAATCATCTCAGGGAAGAACTGTAAAAAGAATGTCAGCAGCAATAAGCGAATATGCATACCATCCACATCGGCATCCGTTGCTACCACTACCTTGTTATAGCGAAGTCCTTCGAGACCATCTTCAATATTCAGAGCGTGCTGGAGCAAGTTAAACTCCTCATTCTCATAGACGATCTTCTTGGTGAGACCGAAGGAATTTAGCGGCTTACCACGTAGTGAGAACACCGCCTGTGTTTCCACATCTCGGCTCTTGGTGATAGAACCACTCGCTGAATCACCCTCCGTAATAAACACCGTAGTTTCCTCACGGCGCTTGTGCTTGGAATCTAAATGTGCACGGCAATCACGAAGCTTTTTATTGTGCACCTTTGCTTTACGCGCACGCTCGCGGGCGAGCTTCTTCACACCTGAAAGTTCCTTACGCTCTCTCTCTGAAACGAGAATGCGCTTCTGTAATGCCTCGGCCACTGCAGGATGCTTGTGCAGATGGTTATCGAGATGCTCTTTTAGGAAATTGAGTACAAAAGTACGTACGGTCTCCCCATCTGGAGAAACCGTAGTGGAGCCTAACTTTGTCTTTGTTTGAGATTCGAAGACTGGCTCTTCCACTCTTATAGAAACGGCGGCCTCGATCCCTGCACGAATGTCAGATGGATCGTACTGTTTCTTGAAAAAATCACGGAGAACCTTCACCACAGCTTCGCGGAAAGCGGCAAGGTGTGTTCCGCCTTGAGTCGTGTGCTGACCATTCACAAAAGTATAATAGCCTTCTGAACTACTCGTTGAGTGCGAGAAACAAATGTCCAGATCCTTACCACTGAGCATGATTGGTTCATACAGTGGTTCTTCATCCATTTCCTCACGAAGGAGGTCTAGAATTCCGTGCTTCGACTTAAATTTCTTACCGTTATAGACCACACAGAGGCCAGGGTTGAGATAAGAATAGTAGCGACACATCTTCTCCACGTATTGCTCGCGGTAGCGTGTCTTCTGCGGGAAGATACTACGGTCCATATCAAAGGCGATCCGCGTTCCATTAGGAGCGTCGTCTTTGACTGTCGTCTTCATCTCCTCGATGACCTCACCTTTACTAAACTCAATCGCCTTGGTTTCGCCCTCGCGCCACGCTTGGATTTCGAAGAAAGAAGAAAGTGCGTTCACCGCCTTGATACCCACACCATTGAGACCCACCGACTTTTTAAATGCCTCGGAGTCGTACTTCGCGCCAGTGTTAATCTTGGCAGCACAGTCCATTAGCTTCCCCAGAGGAATCCCCCGGCCAAAGTCACGCACTTCCACGCGCCCCTCACCATCAATATTCACATGGATCTCTGATCCATGTCCCATGACATATTCGTCGATCGAGTTATCAATCACCTCTTTAAGCAGAATATAAATCCCGTCTTCAGGGCTGGATCCATCCGCTAGCTTGCCGATGTACATCCCTGGGCGGAGCCGAATATGCTCTTTCCAGTCTAAGCTCTTGATATCGTCTTCTGTGTAACTTGCCATAAGTGGGTCTTCTAATTTCGCTCTAATGCTTAACTTGCCTAAAATATCAGCAGGACGCAACATCTATTAGAGGATGCCTACATTCACAGAATTTAAACTGTCAATATCTCAGTCACTTCAAGCTCTGAAAGCCTAGGCGAAACTGTTCACTTGTCCCGACTTACCCAAACTATGGATCAAATAATAGTGACAGACCTGTAGCTATTTAGATTATATATATCATTCCATGAAATCTATCCGCATTCTAATCCCCATAGTCCTTGTAGCCCTTGGGTGTTACTTATCAATAAAGAAGAGGCCAGAGAGCGCCAACTCAAATACGAATAGTGCATCGCAATCATCACTAACAGATGACCTTACTTCTAAAAGTGAAAATTCTATCTCTACCACATACAGTACGGCATGGAAATCAGCCTCTTCAGCTCAAAAGTCTGAACTCATCAAGAAAGCTGAACTTAGACGCGACCATTTTTTACAATTGATGCGTAGTAACCCGAGTAAGGCTCTGCAGCTCTCGCTTTCGATCAGCGAACAGTCCAATCTACCTAAAGAGCTTCAGCCGTACTTTGAGCAAACTTTCAACCATACCACCGAGCTTGATTTACTTTGGGAAACTACCATCGATGAAAATGGCCAACGCCTCTGTCACCATCGCAATACCATCACTATAGATGGTCAACGTATCGAAGCTATCACAACCAGCAAGGAGCCACTCTCTCCACTCAAACAAGTCCCTCTTTCAGGGATCATTCTTGCAGACTTAGCGGTTCTTTCTCCTTCAGCAGTGACACCAGTACCTGCTGCCGATCTTGTCGCTGCAAAAGAACGCTACCCTCTGTCTTCGTCGGTAAAAATCGACCCTCTCACCAGAAATGAATCATCTCCTGAATTCTCAGCCATTATCGGTGGTGAGATCCACCAATTTGAATCACAGCAAAACATAGCCTACGTCGACTCCACATTAATTGAGTTCAGGAAAGCTGCAGAGAAAACGTACAAAAAGAGTTTCGAATCCCCCTTCCAATGGCTCGCTGGAAACACTGGAGGAGACAATGGGGAAGGTGTCGCTGAAACTCCGTATCAAGAAGATCAAATCGACGTCCTTTTTATTCGTGTCGACTTCAGTGACTTCACTGGTGAACCCATTTCAAAAGCAGCACTGGAAACAACACTTTCTACGGTAAGCTCTCACATTCAAAATAATTCCTACGGAGCTGCTGACATCAATTACACCGTGAGTAACACTCACTATCGCATGCCGTCAACGGGTGCTAGCTATGCAGTTGCTGACGACAATGATGGAATCCAAACCGATGCTCGTGCCTTGGCTGCTGCGAACTACACAATCGCTAACTATGATGTGATCGCTGTCTATTTCCCCAATCTAAGTGGAGTTTCCGGCTCTCAAATTACTTATGGAGGATTGGGCTCAATCGGTGGAGCAAACCACTGGATCAATGGCTATAATAGCGTCGGTATTATCCTTCATGAATTCGGCCACAACTACGGACTCTACCACGCCAACTACCACCACCCAGAGCAAGAACTCAGCGGTTCCTACCAACAAGCGGGAAGCCTCGAATACGGAGACATTTTTGACGAAATGGGAAGTGGTAGCTCACCCGAAGCACATTTCAGCCCACTCGCAAAAAATTATCTAGACTGGCTTCCTGATTCGAAGGTGGAAACCGCTACAACCAGTGGCACCTTCACCATTCACCGCTTTGATGATTCCAATGCGCTTTCCAATGCCACGCTTGCACTCAAAGTCCCTATGGATGGAGATGTCAACTACTGGGTCGGCTATAGGCAGCTCTATACTTCGGCTAGCTATAACTTGAGCAATGCCGCCTATGTGGTTGCTGAGAATCTTGCCAGTAGCCGTGAAACAAGCCTCATCGACATGACTCCCGAGTCCACAGCTAGTGAGACTAATGACCGAAGAGATGCCGGTCTCCCTGTAGGTGGAACATACTATGACAACACAGCGGGCGTCCGGTTTGATGCTCTAGAAAATGGTGGCACGGATCCAAACCAGTGGATCAAAGTCCAAGTGACCTTTGACCCACGCATCCAGGTAACTTCCACGTCCCTGGAAGTAGACGAACAACAAGCCATCGCTAGCATCACTGTTAGTAGATCTTTCAACTCTTCCGGCCAAGTGCAGGTCGACTACGCCACGGCTGACGGCTCGGCGACCTCCAGCTCTGACTACTACTCTGTGTCCGGCACTCTCATTTGGGCTGATGGTGACTCAGCCGATAAAGAAATACGTATTCCGATTCGCCCTGATACTTCGAACGAAGGCACAGAGGACTTCACTCTCCAACTCTCTGGAGTGATAGGCGGCAAGCTAACAACAGATGCTGTAACCGTCTCCATTCTGGATGCCGGTCAGCGCTGGACTTCGTTCGCTCCTGATTTTTTCAATACCACCGTCAATGCTATCACTCCACTAGACAACGGTAAAATTATCATCGGTGGTAATATCGGCAGCGGTATTGGCACATCAACCGCAATACGCCACATAGCACGTCTCAATAGTGATGGATCAGTCGACTCTAGCTTTATCACAGGAACGGGATTCAATGGAGTGGTAGAAGCTCTCACGCTTCAAGACGACGGAAAAATACTAGTCGGTGGTGACTTCACATCCTACAATGGAACAAGCTGCAACCGTATTGCGCGCTTGAATAGTGACGGAACCCTCGACACCTCATTTGCAACAGCTGTCGGCTCAGGAGCTAACGACACAGTGCGTTGTATGGCTGTAGAAGCGAACGGCTCTATTCTCGTAGGTGGTGATTTCAGTACCATCAATGGTCAGATTGACGGAGGTTTGACCCGCCTACTTTCCTCAGGTGTTCGTGATAGTGGCAATTCGCTCAACCTACCCTTCGATACAGGGTTCGGCACATCCATCTATGCCATTTTGCCTGAAAGCTCAGGCAAGATCATGGTAAGTGGCACATTTTATGTTGCCTGGACAGGAAGCGGATTTCGATCAGGAATCGCGCGCTTAAATACAAACGGCAGCAGAGACAATAGCTTTGATCCGGATGCAGGGGCGCATGCTTCTGGATCAACAGGTAGCCTACGAACAGTGTACTCCATTAAACAACTTAACAACGGAAAATACCTCATTGCTGGATCATTCGATGCCTATGATGAAACTAATGTTAACAAGTGCGCTCTCATCAATGACGATGGATCTATAGATTCTAACTTCACCGCTCCATCCTTCAATAATACAGTCCAAGGCATCGTCATACAGGCTTCTGGATCATCGGTAATGGGAGGCAGATTCACCTCACCAGCAAACAGGCTAGAGCGCGTCATCACAGATGGATCAGTAGACGCGACCTTTAATCAAGGAACTGGCGCAGGAGGCCCAATCTACTCAATAGTTGAAGACAGCTCTGGCAACCTATTCATTGGCGGAAATTTCTTTAGTTACAATGGCATATCTTCACGCCCGATTGTAAAAATCGTGGGTGGTAACTCGAGATACGATCTATGGGTGAAAGCTAATTTCACATCCTCCCAAATAGTTAGCGGCGTCACTGATAGCAGCGATGACCCAGATGGCGACGGTATCATAAACCTCTTAGAAATGGCCTTCTCAACAGACCCTAATAGCTACTCTCAGGCTATGGAATCCTATCAGACGGCACTTCACTCTGCTAATTCCGAGCAATACCTAGAAGTCTCCGTAGATACTCAGGCACTCTCTGAAGGCACCTGGGTGCTCGCGCAGTTTAGCACCGACCTCGTCAACTGGTTACCAACCACTCCCACCCCAACAACAAACAGCGTCTACGAGATCATTCAAAATGATAGTTCAGGATACACAGTTCGTGATAAGACCCCGATTTCGGCAAACTCCGCACGCTTCGGTAGAATCATCTTTCAAACTGCTGAGTAGCTTTAACTGATTCGAAACCCTCGAATCTCATTAGAGAAAGTTTCTCATTCTCATGAACCACTTGAAACTTGAAAGTTTAAGTGGTTCATGCACGTTGCTCGGCATGGCCGACAAGCGCTTCAACTCACTTCCAGGATTCCGAGACTTTGCACCAGATGACTGTGCAATTCGTAACTACTTCTTTGCCGCTTGGCGCAGTGTGGCACATCGCTACGGTTTCATAGAATATGAGGCACCGATTCTTGAAGAAACAGCACTTTACCAAAAGAAGGCCGGCGACGAACTGAACACCCAGCTTTTCCGTTTTGTCGACCAAGGTAACCGCGACATCACTATGCGCCCAGAGCTGACCGCTTCACTTGCACGTATCGTATCTGGTCACCAACGTAACTATCCCAAGCCCATGAAGTGGTTTGAAATCGGCCAGTGCTTCCGCTATGAGAAACCACAAAAAGGTCGTGGCCGCGAGTTCATCCAGTTCAATGCCGACATCATCGGCGAAGACGATCCAGCCGCTGACGCTGAGCTTATTTCAGTTGCCATCGACACCATGCTTGAGCTTGGCTTCACCGAAAAAGACTTCGTGATCCGCGCATCTGACCGAGAGTCATGGCTGAAATTCTGCGCAGAAAATGACGTAGAAGACACCACTGGCTTCCTCGGCATCATCGATAAAATTGAACGCGACAAGCCAGAAGTCGTTTCAGAAAAGCTTTCCAAGTACAACCTCACTTCTGAGTTCGTCCACGCCTTCATCAATGATCCAGCAAACGCTTCCCCAGCCTTCCAGCAGATTCAGCAGAACCTCGAAGCACGCGGACTAGGTGAGTACCTCAAGCTCGACCTCACCATCGTGCGTGGTCTTGCTTACTACACTGGTACCGTTTTCGAGATTTTTGATACCTCCCACTCGATGCGTGCAGTCGCTGGTGGTGGTCGCTACGACGATCTTCTCAAATCACTTTCCAATGGAGTGGTCGATCTCCCCTGCACCGGCTTTGCCATGGGCGACATGGTTATCCGCAACTTCGTGGAGGAAACTCCACACGCGAAAGCAAAAATGGATGCTTGGCTCAAGACTCAGAACGCATGCGACATCTACGTGGTCATCGCCGATGAAACCCAACGCCTCAACGCGCTCAAGGTAGTCACCGAACTCCGCAACGCCGGCCACAAAGTCGATTATTCTATGGTCGAAGCCAAATTCAACAAACAATTCAAGACCGCCGAAAAGCTCGGCGCCACAAAGGCGATCATCGTTGGGTCAGAGTTCCCGCAGCTACAGCTCAAAGATCTGAGCAAAAGAACAGAAGAAACCCTTAAACTAGAGCAAGTCATCGCGACTCTCTCCTAATTTATCCAAGCCAAAAAGCTTGTAGCTTTGACTCGACAATTCGAGTCACATAGCTACACCCACCCATCTAAATCATTTTTTCGACATGAGAACACATACTTGTAACGGCATCAGCCGCTCAGACATCGGCAACACAGTCACCCTTATTGGTTGGGTGAAGTCCAAGCGCGATCAAGGCGCTGGCCTTATTTTCATCGACCTTCGCGACCGTGAAGGCGTCACCCAGGTAGTGTTCAAGCCTGAAAATTCCAAGGAAAACTCTGACATCGCTGAGTCTCTTCGTTCAGAAGACGTTATTCAGGTCACAGGAACTGTTGAGGTTCGCCCTGAGATCGATGGCCAATCCACTTTCAACGAAGACATTGCGACAGGTGAGGTAGAACTCATCGTTTCTGAAATCAATGTGATCAACCGTTCTGAGGTACTTCCATTCCCTCTCGATAAAGAAGTGAACAATGAAGACCTTCGTCTCAAGTACCGCTTCCTCGATCTCCGCCGCCCGTCCATGACGCGCAACCTCAAGCTACGTCACCGCATCACTAAGACCACTCGTGACGTTCTGGACGAAGAAGGCTTCCTCGAGATCGAAACACCCATCCTTTCTAAGTCTACACCAGAAGGTGCGCGCGACTTCCTCGTGCCGTCCCGCCTTCACCCTGGTAACTTCTACGCACTTCCACAGGCACCTCAGCAATACAAGCAGCTGCTTATGTGTGGTGGTGTTGAAAAGTACTTCCAGATCGCCCGTTGTTTCCGTGATGAAGATCTCCGCGCTGACCGTCAGCCAGAATTCACACAGATCGATATCGAAGCATCGTTCGTCACTGAAGATGACATCATCGGTCTTGTAGAGAAACTTCTCGGTCGTGTCTTCAAAGAGTCCATCGAAGCAGACGCACCAGTATCATTCGACCGCATCACTTATAACGAAGCGCTCAATACATACGGCTCTGACAAGCCAGACCGCCGCTTCGGCATCCACCTCAATGACCTGAACGACGTCTTCGCAGACTCTAAGTTCAAGGTGTTCTCTGGAGCTCTTAAAGCTGGCGGCTGCATCAAAGCAATCAATGCGAAAGGACTCTGTGGCGCAACTACAGGTCAGATCGACAAACTCACCAAAGCTGCGATCGAAGCAGGCGCTAAAGGCCTAGCATACATCCAGGCTCGTGGACCTAAGCCTGAAGACTGGCGCTCACCGATCACTAAGTTCCTCAGCCCTGAAGAACTCACAGCAATGCAAGAGAAGCTCAACATCGAAGAAGGTGACCTCATCCTCTTCGGCGCTGGCGACTGGGACACCGTTTGTGATGTCCTCGGCCGCGTACGCCTCATGTGTGCTAATTTCCTCAACCTTCTCGAAGGCAACAACGAACTCAACTTCCTCTGGGTCACGGAATTCCCGCTCCTCCACTTCGACAAGGAAGAAGGACGCTGGCACGCAGTGCACCACCCATTCACACGCCCAGTCCCTGAAGACGAAGCTAAGCTCAAAGCGGGTGAATACGAAGGACTTCGCTCACAAGCCTATGACGTGGTACTCAACGGCTACGAACTCGGCGGTGGTTCTATCCGAATCCACGAAGCTGAGCTACAGGAAGCCATGTTCACTGCTCTCGGAATCACTGAAGAAGAGAAAAAGTCCATGTTCGGACACATCCTTGATGCATTCTCCTTCGGCGCGCCACCACACGGCGGTCTCGCTCTCGGCCTAGACCGCGTAGCTATGCTCGTCTGTGGGACTGACTCCATCCGTGAAGTCATCGCCTTCCCTAAGAATAACCGTGGAGCAGATCTCATGTCCTATTCTCCTGCAGAAGTTGACTTCAAGCAGCTCCGCGAACTCTACGTAAAGAGCACCTTCAACAAGGACGACAAAAAAGGCCTGCAAAAGCAGCAGCCTACTAAAGCGTAGTTTATTCAAAGGATGCTTCTCTATAGCATTTATAATGCCTGAACCTAATCTCGGTTCAGGCATTTTCTATTAACACCACAGTCAATAAAAAAGCTCAGGCAAATGCCTGAGCTTTTGGAAATAAATAGTAAGAAACTTACTTACGGCGACGGCGAGCTAACAAGGTAAGACCACCAAGTGCACCAAGCACAGCTGAAGAAGGCTCTGGTACAGCTGCAGGACCAACATGCGAGATATTATTTACTACAGCACTTGAGGCAACTTGTGCATCTCCAGCATTAAATACAGTAATACCATAGTCCAAAGTACCTGAAACTGTCGCTTCAAAAGAGAAAGTACCACTCGTTCCAGTTGCATCATCTGTAGCATTAGCTAATGCCACGTTTGTCTCTGTACCATTTAAATCAATAGTGACGAACAAAGTATCAGGATATGAAGTGGTCCCTAATGTTTCAGCATTTGTCCAAACCCAATCAAAGGTAAAGAACTCACCAGCTGTGATACTAATACCTTCATCCTTCAAGGCTGAGCCATCAGTAGCGTTACCAACAGAATTCGCAGCATCAAGAGTGCCTGTAGCAATATTTAAGAACGCTTCGATTTCAGCATCTGTACTAGTGCCTGCCAAGAGGGTATAACTTCCGCCGCCATTATCAGTGACAGAACCTAAAGTGGTTATAGCAGCATTTGCTGTAGGGATTGCAGCAAGAGCGGCAAGGAGGAATAGTTTATTTTTCATAGTAATTTAATAATTATAATGGATCTACCACCACACACGTAGGGGGAAGACGCAAAATCGAGTAATTCAAAAAAATATTCCTGTCAAGGGTTACACTCCATATTTCACTAGAAATATACTCATTATTTTAAATGATCGTAATAATACTTCTACATAGCGCAGAAATTAAGAGTGCTAGCACTGCGTTGATTTAACCCCATAAAACGACCTTTGTGACAATCGAATAGAACTTAACATCGAAAAAGATGATCTCCACCTCTCCGGCTGTAGTACCATTAGAATTCACTAGCTGAAGAAGAGAAGAAGTCCATGTTCGGACACATCCTTGATGCATTCTCCTTCGGCGCGCCACCACACGGCGGTCTCAGCCTAGACCGCGTAGCTATGCTCGTCTGTGGTACTGACTCCATCCGTGAAGTCATCGCCATCCCTAAGAATAACCGTGGCGCAGATCTCATGTCCTCTTCTCCTGCAGAAGTTGACTTCAAGCAGCTCCGCGAACTCTACGTAAAGAGCACCTTCAACAAGGACGACAAAAAAGGCCTGCAAAAGCAGCAGCCTACCACAGCTAAGTAATTAGCTCACTTATCTAAGTTCAAAAAAAGCGCTTCCGAGAAATCGGAAGCGCTTTTTGTTTAAAGTCGAGCCTCTTAAAATAGCTCTCTAATACATCGAAAAATGAGTTAACTACTCTCTAGGTGAGTTCTCCCCATGCTTGAAACACGAGTAACACCATTAGTAGACAAAGGACCACAAGTACGATCATAATGAATTAAATATTGGGGGTTATAGTACAAATTTATCGTCTCATTATTAAATAATGAGAAAACGACGACGTCCTCCTTTTAAAGGGAAACAACAATTAAATAGGAAGCATAAGTTGTGCCAATAGCGACACATTTGTGAGCTCAAAGAAAAATAGTCACTTCATAGCTTCTACAAAGCGATGAAATCAGCAGCAATAACACGCCGTGAACCCTAGATACCCCAGTCTCGAGATAGTAAAACCGACTCGACCCACAGCTTAACTCCTCATAAATTCACGCACTTCCGGTGTCACAGGCGCATCGATCACCATGTGTACGCGCGTCACCGTGCTTGGATTATAAACCGAGTGAGGATCACTCAGTCGCAAGTACCAGCATTCCCCTTCACGCATCACCACCCGCTCTCGATTCAGCAAAAATTCGACCTCCTCACTCGTTCTAATAGGAATGTGCAATCGAACCGCCCCCTCATCTAGAGATAAATCATGATCCCGGTGCTCTTTGATCAAAGAGCCCGGCGACAAGGACATGAGCCGTACAGCATGTAACTCGAAAGGAAACTCCCCGAGCACCTTCTGAAAGTACTCACACTCCCTGAGAAACGGAGTGTCTTCGAAGCTATCACAACTCGGGTCAGAATAACACATCATCACAGGATGCTCAGCCCCTTTCGGCCCACGTAGAGGTAAGACATCCCACTCCCCTTCGTAATTCTGAGTTACAAAATGGGCAACCCAGTCAGATCCCTCAAGCTTCTCTAAATCACTTAACAATCGCTGAGGAGAAAACTTCATTGGCAGCCTAAATCTATCTAAAGTAATCATGGTAACAACAATCATTCCTACGAAAAAAACAGCTCCAGTCAACCAATTCTAACAGAAATCACAAAACAATTTATTTAGTTAGAAATATAACACCTAACTGTTAGCCTCCACACGGAAAAACCCGCAATCAACTTAATAACAGGTAACTATTAAAAAATAAAACAACCACAAAAAACAAACAATCAATTAGATTTATAAAAATACCACTCGCCACCTCGGTGATATTTGAGTATTCAAGGTCTGTCGTTTTAACTTTTACAGATCTTTGGCTCATTGAATTTAGAATCTAACAGATCCCCAATTATCATCCTTTCGCCTATGCTGCGTTCGGGCACTACGCTACTACAAAGACTACTTTGTTCAGCGCCGAACACCCTTATTTACGGTGACACGGTAGGGCAGGAAGTAGAGTTCTTCACGAATTACGCCTCCATGCGCGAGCAGATGCTAAAAGCTCAACAAGGAGCTATTGAGCCAGTGAGATCAGCGGTTCTCAAGGGAGATGTTTCGAATTTCATCACAACCCTCTCCCCTAGCCTCGAGGGAAGTATCAAAGGATTCCAAGCTGCCTGCCTAGCATCGCTAGATGTCTGCCGCACTGAAGCTCTCGATGCGGGCCGAGAAGTCTGGGGCTGGAAAATAGCCGGGGCAGAGCCGAGCTCTCTCGCTCGCATATCCCAATGGTACCCGAAAGCGAAGTTCGTATGGGTCGAACGTAACCTCCCAGATTGCCTCTCCTCAGCGAAGGCCGCAGGCATGCTTCAAGGTGAAGCGGAAGCTAGAAATTTTGTAGATAGAGCAAAGGCCTGCCACCAAGCCTTTAAGCAACTCTCAGCTGATAAGCTCATCCTAGATTATCAATCAATCTTGGAGGACCAAGAAAATACAATCACTCACCTAGAGTCCTTCACTGGAGCAAAAGGAATCGACCCTACTGTATTCTCCGAACGCATCAATCAATTTGGCAACTCCTCCTACATCACTCCTTCTCCGCTTACGGAAGAAGAAGCTGCCACCACACTTTCGCACTACTAGCATATGAACCAAGACAGCATCACTGATCAGATTCTCGCTTTCCTCTCAGAAAAGGATATCCCTTACTGTCTCACTCCCCTTCCCGATTCTGGGTTTTTGCCTGGCATCAAGCTCGACCGTGGGACCCTTCACATTGATCAGGAACAACTTGCCTATCCTGGAGACATTCTCCATGAAGCCGGCCACGTCGCAGTCACTTCGCCTTCTGAGCGCATAAACCTCTCTGATAAAATCACAGGCTCAGCTGCCGAAGAAATGGCAGCCATGGCATGGTCCTATGCTGCGGCGATTTCACTGCAGATCGACCCACACATCGTATTCCACGCGGATGGCTACAAAGGCGGTGGAGCACACCTCGCCGCTCAGTACAGCGAAGAAGAAACCGGAACCAACTCCTGCGCCCCCGGAGTCCCCATGCTCCAGTGGTTCCGCATGACCGAATCTTTCCCCAAAATGAGCCAATGGCTCAGAACTGTTGAAGACCCGACACAAGCTCTCCCTACTGCATAACAATAAAACAACTATATAAAACCACTATGTCTACACCATTAATCGGCACCGTAATCATGTTCGCTGGCACCTTCGCTCCACGCGGATGGGCTCTCTGCCAGGGACAGCTACTCGCTATCAGCTCAAACACAGCACTCTTTTCTATTCTCGGCACAACCTACGGAGGTGATGGCCGCACTACCTTTGGTCTCCCTGACCTACGCGGACGTGTCCCAATGGGAACAGGGCATGGACCGGGTCTCACAACGCGTGTTCCTGGACAACTAGTAGGAGCAGAAAGCGTCACCTTAACGACACTAGAAATCCCATCACACACCCACACATCATTGCCTGCAGCTACACATAACCTTACTCTTCAGACCTCTGATGAATCAGAAGAAAGCTCACCCACAGGCCATGTCCCAGGCCCTGTAAGTGGAGATTCCTTCGGTCCAGCAGGTGCTGGCACTATGGCTGCAAACGCCGTTACCGGAGCCATTAATGTAACAAACACAAACGCAAATACTGGTGGCGGGCAGTCACACACCAATATGCAGCCCTCACTCGCTATTAATTTCATCATTGCGGAAATAGGTATCTACCCTTCACGCAACTAAGCTATGACCACCATGAATATTTATAAACGCACAACGAGCCTAGCCTCAGCCATCGCTCTAAGCTCAATTTGCATATCTATCTCAGCACAAGCTGCTGTACCTGCCACGCTGACAACATACACTAACCGTACACTCTGGGAAGCTGCTGTAATTAGTGCTGGATTCACTCTACAAACTGAGGACTTCAACAGCTTCAATGCACAACCAATTAGTGCTTCCTCCCTTGCTGGTATAGATAACTTTCAGCGTCAATCACTCGCTCTACCATCAGTTGGCCTATCGCTTTTCCACGCCAATACCACTGAAGAGTTTGATGACAACGTCGTCCATGTCGGCCCCGGTGAGGGCTTAAATATAGACGGAACCAATCTCATCCGAGTAGATGATAACCCCGACAATTTACAAATCACAGTCTCAGGAGTATCACTCAGCGCGTTTGCTTTTGATTATAAAGGCTATGGAGGTTCAGGAGAGGGCCTAAATGTAACAATCAATGGTAATATTGAATACCTAGGTGACATAGCTGTAGCAGACCCCAACGAGGCTGACCCAGCGGCTTTCTTCGGCTTTGTGGACACTGACGCAAACAATGTCTACACCCTCTTCCAGACTACTGGAATTGATGGTGCAATCGGATTAGACAACCTCTCCGTGGGGCGCGTCCCTGAGCCATCATCGAGCATCCTTCTAAGTATCGCAGGGCTTTTCCTTATAGGAAAAAGAAAACGTTAACTACTGGAACAGATGATCAAAAAAAGTTTAGAAGAAAATCAAGAGCATATCCTAGCGGCTTTACCTGCTGAATTCCATAAATCCTTCAAAGCGGAAATGGCAGCAGCTCCTGACAGCCTCGATGTATCGCAAGGCGACACTATGGAGAATATCAAAACAGAGCTCCACTACCACCCAGATGTAGACGCAACTGTGATAGGTGAAATCAATCTAGAGGCGCATAAACCTGCGCCCCCCTTAAGCGAGGCCGAACAGAAAGTAGCAATGGAAGAAGAGCTGAAAAACACTCTCTCAGAAATCGAAGCCCAAAGTTGATAACCTGAAAGTATCGAAGCCTGAAATCATAGCCGCTCCCCATCTAGGTAGAGCGGCTATCTCTTTTTACAGAGAGCCATGCTCACCAATAAAATATCTCTAGCCATGAATGAGAACAAACTCAGCTTAACACTATTCGCTGTAAGTATCAGCAATCTAGCTACTGCCACCATCACTACCCATCATTGGAACATGAGGAAATTCTAATTTCCAGACGAAACTATAGAGTACAGCTCAGGAGGCTGAACTAATAGCCAACTAGATAGCTCAGCTCTTTATTAGTATTTCCTACAAAGCGATGGAATAAACAGCACTAACACGGCGTAAAGTTCCAAACGGCCAAGAATCATGAGAAGGCTCAAGAACACCTTCGTCGCCGGTAAAAAGTGAGCGAAGTTCTTAGTCGGCCCCACCTCACCAAAACCTGGGCCTATATTAGGCAAGGTAGCGAAAACCGCTCCCACTGAGGTCACTAGATCTATATCGTTCACAAACTCCAGCACCCCCATAAAGAAAGATGCGATGACAAAGAGAAAACAATAGAGACAGATAAAAATGACAGTCTGAGACCGAGCTTCAGGATCAAGCGAATTACCATTGACCTGCATTTTGAAAACCTTGTTAGGCCGAAATGCTTTTACCACCTCGAAACGCGCAGTTCTCAGTAATACTAATAACCTAGAAACTTTCAGGCCACCTGCCGTGGAACCGGAGCAACCTCCTAAAATCATCAGCAACGCAATATGCACTAATGCAAACCCTGGCCACTGCTCATAGTCGACGGTGCCGAAACCAGTAGTAGATGCGATAGAGATGACAATGAACCAAGCGTGCCTCATTGCAGGCCAGAAGCCTTCCGTATCTTTTGCTGCTATCCCTATGGCGATCATGATCGCTGCGGAAAAACAAATAAGGAAAAACCATTTTCCTTCTTCTTCAGACTTGAGACGCTTCCAACGCTTCCTAATGCATAACAACCCAGATTAGGAAGCTCACTGAACAAATCAGCATAAAGAGGCTGAGCCATAGTTCGATCAACCAACCATATTTCTCTAAAGATCAGCCCTTCTAGACCTGACACCAAGCCTCATAAGTAAATCTCCATGTAATACAATCACCAACAAGAATATGACGCTCAACTGGATAGCCATCCCATCCCGCGGTGAGATAGTAAGTGCCGCTCAACTGCATGCCATTATTGCCTCTCATAACGAACCATGATTACGGATACGGCAAAAGAAAGACTCACCTCACGGCGAGCCTTTGTAAAGTTCTTGGATGTATACCACCCAAGACCAGTCGAGCGAACCGACTTCAAATCTAAACCGTCGCAGATATCATATCGAGTGATTGATAGGCCCCGCCTATCATTATTTTTTACGGCGCATCATCAGCGCTACGCCCCCAAACCCGAGTAAGGCAGCGGAAGATGGTTCAGGAACAGCGGCGGTAGCAACGGATGTACTAGTTAAAACGAACACCGATGAACCAGCTGAAACCGTAAAGATGTCAGTACCATGAGGGCCAGCAGCCGAAGATCCAGTATTGTTAAAGAAATTAATATCATCAAACTGGGCAACCAAGTCTGTATTAGCATCAAAAACCGCTGAATTCTGCCAAACATTCCCGACAATACTGCCGGCGTCAGTGGAGAACGCCCCGTCAACTGACGTTCCATCTAACAACAGATAAACAGAAACGCTTGGGTCGTTCATATTTGATACGTCAGCAAATGAAGAAGTTTGAGATGCAAGGGAATCGTCGAAGGTAAGCGATCCAGTTAAAGTTCCTGTTCCACTGGTAAGTGTGTAATTGAGGTTGTGCGTTACTAGTGCAGCACTACCAACACCAACACTACACGCACCAATCGCACCAGCTAATGCTAGACCGCGTAATGCACCAAATTTCTTGTTCTTTTTTAAGATCATTTTTCTTTGTTTTTTGTGTTTTGTTTTCAACCCAATCAATCAGTGATTGAGCAAAATATTCGTGCATCACATTGTTAGCCATTATCCATCGTTCGTTTAGGGTTTCCTTTACGAAATCAAGGGCGCCGGATACGGCGATGCCAATGCCCTTAGACCAGCGAAGCCAATGTGTGAGATACAGCTCGGTTGACTCCAGAGAATAGAGTCGACCTTGCTCATAAAGCCGAGCTGCGTGTGCAAATTTTTCGGTAAGTTTTACCGTGAGGCGGTCTACAGTTTTATCACTGCACCGTGGGGTCTCCACAGGTAAGAACTGCACGCCCAGAAAGCCTTTGCTCGACTCACCACACCACATCGCCAACAAGACGGGGGGGAGAATGTTATCAATAGTTGAATGGGGAGCTAAGGACATGGGGGTACCGGTTCGATTTAAAGACTTAGCACAGATTGTCAAACAGTTAAAACGGTCGTTAAACCTAGGTAGATCCAATTCGCAAGCTCTGTAATACGGTAACAACTTCACCTTTTGCATTGAAGTTCCAGCTTTCGACATCAGCGGCTAACCCCTTAGTATTTCCTCCAAAGCGATGGAATAAATAGCACTAACACGGCATAAAGCTCTAAACGACCAAGAATCATGAGAAGGCTAAGAAAGACCTTCGTCGCCGGTAAAAAGTGAGCGAAGTTCTTAGTCGGCCCCACCTCACCAAAACCTGGGCCTATATTGGGCAAAGTCGCGAACACAGCTCCCACTGAGGTCACTAGATCTATGTCATTCACAAACTCCAGCACCCCCATAAAGAAAGACGCGATGACAAAGAGAAAACAATAGAGACAGATAAAAATGACCGTCTGAGACCGAGCTTCAGGATCAAGCGAATTACCATTGACCTGCATTTTGAAAACCTTGTTAGGGCGAAATGCTTTTACCACCTCGAAACGCGCAGTTCTCAGTAATACTAACAACCTAGAAACCTTCAAGCCACCTGCCGTGGAACCGGAGCAACCTCCTAAAAACATGAGCATAGCGATAAGCACCAGCGCGAATCCCGGCCATTGCTCGTAATCCACAGTACCAAAACCTGTGGTGGATGCGATAGAGATGACAATGAACCAAGCGTGCCTCAGTGCAGGCCAGAAGCCTTCCATATCTTTTGCTGCTATTCCTATGGCGATCATGATCGCTGCGGAAAAACAAATAAGGAAAAACCATTTCCCCTCTTCTTCAGACTTCAAACGCTTCCAACGCTTCCTAATGATAACAACCCAGATTAGGAAGCTCACTGAACAGATCAGCATAAAGAGGCTCAGCCAGAGTTCGATCAACCAGCCATTCCCCCAGTCAGAATAATAACCAATACTCGCATTGTGCGGGCTAAACCCGCCTGTTGAGACAGCTGTAAACCCGTGACTCACAGCATTGTACCAAGTCATACCCATGGACTTCAGACCAAGAATACAGATCGCTGTTATCGATAAATAGACTTTCCAGAGGCTCACTGCGGTATCACGGATACGCGCCGTACTAGCCTCACCCGTCTGGAACGATGACTCATTACGAAATAACGATTTCGTCCCCACTCCTAAATAGGAAAGTAGGGCAACAAAGAGTACAAGAATCCCTAAACCTCCCAACCATTGCGTCACTGATCGCCACATCAGAATCCCGCGTGGCCACGCCTCAATATCCGTCATCACAGTCGACCCTGTGGTCGTAAAACCAGAGACCGATTCAAACAAAGCATCTGCTGGTGCCATCGAAGGCTCACCAAACAAATAAGGTAAGCCTCCGAAAACCCCTGACAGAATCCACCCCAGCCCCACGATAACCACCCCTTCACGGCGTGGAATCTTCTTAACCTTACTCCAGCCGAGTAACATCATCCCACCACCGAATGCCGCAGTAATCGCAGCAGATTTCATCAGCGACATCATCGACCATTCGCAGGCGCAATTGGGGTCAAGAGCGGTAAAAACACCACAAAAAAACATGGCGATACTCTCAAGCAGAAGTAGAGCTCCAAGAATTTTAGCTAAAATACGAAGATTCATCAGAATTAGAAATTAACGAACCAGTTTAAGAAACTTCTTACGAACGGCAGAAGTTACCATGGCATAAACCACGTCTCCAGGCTCTAGAATATCATCAGGCCCTGGCACTGAAGCATGCATTCCGTGAATACGTGCTACTAGCACACACCCTACTGGCCACTCGACTTCGCCAACCATCTTCTCCGCGACAATACTACCACTCTGAACTTCGGTTTCGATCACCTCACCAGCCCCCAGTTTTTTCACCGTATGGAACTTATCAGAAGTAATGTATTTCTCTAAGTCACGCCGAGTCGCTTCCCTAGGACTGACTGCTGCTAATATTCCAAAATGCCGTCCAGAACCTGAGATTGCCTGCGCATAATCTGCACGGTGAATCAAAGTGAGACAATTTTTAGTCCCAAGATTATTAGCCTGGAGGCAAGTCATCACGTTATCCTCATCACTGCCAGAAGTAGCCACAAAGAAATCAGCCTCGCCCACCTGCTCTTCTTCCAGCTCAGCAAGCACCGTACCATCAGTATTTATCACTGTGGTGTTAGATAGCCTATCGGTAAGCTCTTGAGCTCGTTTCGGATCCTTTTCAAAAATTCTCACACGGCAGTTCCAGCTTTCCAGCATCTGCGCCAGAGTGAAGCCATACTCACCACCACCAAAAATCACTATCCGCAACTCCTCGTCCTTTACAAAACCCTTTTGCAGACGACCAGCAAGTGTGCGCAACTTTCTCGGCTCACCAAAAATAGTCACTACATCTCCCACCTCTATCGTATCCTTCGCTGTAGGCACAAAGCTTTCACCGCCTCTAGTCACAGAGCCTATCCGTGTGCGCTCAGGCGCTTTCAGCTCCATCAGAGTCTTACCGATAGCATCACTCTTTTCACTCACTCGAACCTGCTGCAGCTCGATACGACCACGTGCGATTTCCTCGACAACGAGCGATTCAGGGTTTCGAATAAATTTAGCGAGCTCGATAGCACTCAAACGCTCAGAGCTAAAGATATGATCGATTCCGAAATGGCTTCGGTAGTCAAAGAGCCATTCTTCACGTTGTACCTCAGGATGCACACGTGCGATCACCTTTTTGGCCTGTAATTTTTTCGCTACAGATGCAGCCATCACATTGATCGTGTTCTCACTAGTGAGAGCTAGCAGTAGATCACACTCACCAATCCCTGCTTCTAGCAAGGTGGAAACTGAAGTCCCGTTTTCACAAATAACACGCGCGTCCAGAGACTGCTCGAGATCGCTTGCAAGCTGTGGATTGCTCTCAATCACGGTGATGCTATGCGCTTCACCTGATAAATGGGTTGCTAGATGCCGTCCCACTTCACCAGCTCCGATAATGATTATGTTCATAATTAACGCAATGCTCCGCGCTAGTAGATGTTCACAGTTTCTTTGCGTCAATCCAGCAAAAAGTCACTAACAGATCAGCCAATCTCAACCAACTCACTAAAGCATCTCTCTAGCCTAATAAAATCTAGCAGTTTTTAGCATTTTATCTAGAGTAGATCCCCCCTATGCTCCCGTCATGGACCGTAAGGTAAAAACAGTTTCACACATCACTGTAGGTGAATTTTTTGAACGTCATGGTGAAAGCCTCAAACTCTCTCCCATCAATTCAATAGAGGGCTTCTCAAAGAAAATAATTGAACCCTCAGTAAACCGTCCAGGCCTAGCTCTAGCTGGTTTTCTTGACCACTTCGCCTACCTCCGAATCCAAGTATTAGGCAATTCAGAAGTCGACTACCTCAATGCGCTCGACGAGCCAACTCGCCGCGAACGTATGCGGAACATTTTTCTAGAGAACCTTCCCTGTCTCGTTGTTTCCCGCGAAGCAATAGTACACCAAGATGTCATCGATGTAGCAAACGAGCACGGAGTGAGCATATTCCGTACCCCGCTCAGCACCATGCGCTTTATCAACTCCGCCACATTCTATCTAGAACACGATTTCGCGCCCACCACTACTGCCCATGGCTGTATGCTAGAATACCGTGGCGTTGGCGTGCTAATTAAAGGTAAGAGCGGTTCTGGTAAATCTGAAACAGCCATCGGACTCGTCGAAAGGGGCGGAGCACTCATCGCGGATGATCATGTGAAAATTCGTAACGTGAATGGTGAGCTCACAGCGTACACTGATGACTTTTCACGTGGATTCATTGAAATGCGGGGCATCGGAATCATCAACGTCACAAACATCTACGGTCTTGGATCTATTCGACCTGACGCTTCACTCGATCTCATTGTAAACCTCCGCCCATACTCTGATTTAAACCAAGTCGACCGACTCGGAATCACCAGAGAAACGGAAGACGTCCTAGGCGTGGAAATCCCTTGTGTCGATATCCCCGTAGCACCTGGTCGCGACACAGCTAGATTAGTCGCAGTCACAGCACTCGAGCTCCAGCTCAGAAGAATGGGTTACGACATGGCGGCAGAGTTTAATAACCGACTAACGGAGAAACTCGCAGGGAACTACACCCCTCCTAACAATGCAACTAACTCATGGTAAGCTAATTCCAAATTATTATAAAAAATCACTTCCACTTCCGATCATCAGTCATTACTCTCCCATAAATCCCTTCCATTATCTACCTATCAAAGCCAATGCCTACTCAGGAATTCACCATCACTAACAAACTCGGAATTCACGCTCGCCCTGCAGCGCAATTCGTCAAAACTGCAAACAAGTTTGACGCAGATATCACTGTCGAGAAAGATGGCGAAGAGATTGACGGCAAAAGCATTATGGGACTAATGATGCTCGCGGCTGGCCATGGATCCACACTCACTATTACAACTGAAGGCCCCGACGCTGAAGCTTCGCTTAAAGCTGTAGGTGATCTTATTGCACGTAATTTCGAGGAATAGATTCAACAGACCAATTATTCACTCCATACACGAGCCGAACACTGCGGCTCATTGCGTTTTGCCCATTCCATTTCATGCCTGTATTTCCGACAAATGAAGAAACAGTCCTCCAGGGCACCGCTGTCTCTCCAGGCCTAGCATTTGCTCCGGCACATATTATAGCCAGAGGCCTTCAGGCTCCTGAGATCTACGAAATCAGCCACGTACACGTTGATACAGAAATCCAACGTATCCACGATGCTCTTAGAAAAACTAAAGAGCAAATCGCCTCGCTACAGAAGCACATTGAGGAAATCTCTGACGAGACAACCGACGCTCAAATCTTCGAGGCTCACATCATGCTACTTTCCGATAGCAGCCTGATTAAAAAAGTCGAAAAGGCAATCCGTGAACGCCTCCAGAATGCGGAGTTCTCCTTCTACGCGATCATACAGAACTACGCGGAGGCCATTCGCCGAGTCAATGATCCCTATTTAGCGGAACGCGCCGCTGATATAGATGACATCGCTCAACGCGTTTTAAGAAATTTTAGTGCCTCTAAAACACCCACTCCGGAAGACGAAAGCCCAGAGCACAGCCACATCATTATCGCCCATGACTTATCACCATCTGATACAGTTTCCATGGACCGTAAGCGCTCGCTAGGATTTGCGACAGAACAAGGAAGTGTCAACTCTCACACAGCCATCCTAGCACGCTCACTTGGCATTCCAGCAGTAGTCGGCCTGCAAGGACTCATTATTGAGATCCAAGCACTCACCAATACCATTCTGGATGGCTACACGGGTAAACTCATCATCAACCCCAAGCCTTCGACTGTCGCTTACTACAAGGACATACAGCGCAAGAAAAAGGCAGATGAAGTTGAATTAGAAAAAATTCGGACTCGCGCGACATCGACCATAGATGGACGCGACATCATACTTTCTGCTAATGTAGAATTTAACCATGAATTCCCACTCGTGGAGTCAAGCGGCGCAGCAGGCATCGGCCTCTTCCGCACCGAGTTTTACCTACTCGGACAAGGCGAGATCCCATCAGAAGAAACGCAATACCAAGTCTACGCTGAAGCGGCACGATGCACACAGCCTCATCAGGCCATCATCCGCACACTAGACGCAGGTGGAGACAAACTCCCTGCTGAGCCCCTCCCTGAAGCCGAGCCAAATCCATTCCTAGGCTGGCGCGGCATTCGAGTCTCTCTCTCCCGCAAAGGAATGTTCAAAGAACAGCTCCGTGCGATATTACGCGCTAGCGCCCATGGCCGACTAGGCGTCATGTTTCCACTCATCTCAGCTATCGGCGAACTCATGATGGCCAAGAGCATCCTTCAGGAGTGCATGGACGAGCTCGATCGAGAAGGAACACCTTACGACCCAGGCATCGAAGTAGGAGTCATGATCGAAGTTCCCTCTGCCGCCATCATGGCGGATGAACTCGCTAAAGAAGTCGATTTCTTCTCAATCGGCACCAATGACCTCATCCAGTACACCCTTGCTGTAGATCGAGTAAATAAGCACGTTTCCAATCTCTACAAGCCAACCAACCCGGCAGTCATTCGCCTCATTAAAATGACCATTGACGCAGCCAATGCAAACGGCATCTGGACTGGAGTTTGTGGTGAAATGGCTAGCGATCTCGCTCTCACACCTCTACTCATCGGCCTCGGTGTCGATGAAATGTCTGTTGGCACTCACCAGCTCCCTCGTATTAAGCAAGCGATTCGCTCAATCTCACACGCACAGTGTGCAGGCCTTGCAGACCAAGCGCTTAAAATGCGCTACTCAGGAGATATTTTAGACCTCACGCGTGACTTTGCTCTAAAAAGTTACCCTCAATTATTCAGCTAGGCGCCCTGACACTTGTCGTGATACTTAATCATGATAAAAAGGGAGCAGAATGTCAGAAGCATACCACTCCTTAGCGTCCAAACATCGCGAAATCGTACTCATTCACAGCACTGCTGCAATTCTTGACTGGGACCAAGAGACCAACCTCCCGCGGAAAGCCCTCAATTACCGAGCCGAGCAACTATCCTACCTCTCTGGAAGAATCCACCAACTCTCGACTAATGAGGAATACCTAGACACCCTCGAAGCAGCTGAAGACATTGGAGCAGTGGACACGACTCAGAGAGCAAACCTCAGAGAATGGCGCCACCAATTTAACCGCTCTAAAAAACTCAGCAAAGGCCTCGTTGAACGTGACTCCAAGACATGTTCACTTGCTAAATCAGCATGGATAGAAGCACGGAAAAAATCTGATTTCTCTATTTTCGCACCTCATTTCAGTGCACTTCTCGAGCTCGCTAAAGAAAAATCCCAACGCTGGGGATACGAAGACGAAGCCTATGATGCGTTGTTAGACAATTATGAACGTGGAGCTCACACTAAAGACATTGTCCAAGTATTTGGCGAATACGAACCAGCGCTCGCTGAACTCGCTCGAGCAGCTGTAGAGAAGTCGAATATATCTCCCGCCAGAGATTTAGAAGGGCACTTCCCTATATCAGCTCAAAAGGTCCTCAACCAAGAAATCGCGGAGTCGATTGGTTTTGATTTCGACTCAGGAAGAATCGACACCACAACACACCCTTTTTGCACGACACTAGGCCCACATGATATCCGACTCACTACTCGCTACGATGAAGCTGACTTTACCGCTTCGCTCTTTGGGGTGATGCACGAAATGGGACACGGACTCTACGAACAAGGACTGCGTGCCAGCGACTTTGGCCTACCCAGTGGAACTGCAGCATCTCTCGGAATCCATGAATCCCAGTCTCTCCTATGGGAAGCACACGTCGGCCGCTCCCCCAGCTTTTGGAAACACTGGTTTCCTAGAGCCCAAGAGCTCTTCCCTCAGCTTCTAGATTGGAGCCTTGAAGAGTTTTTACAAACCATCAATCGTGCCAAATACTCATTCATTCGTGTCGATGCAGACGAAGTGACCTACGACCTCCACATCATGCTTCGCTTCGACATTGAGCGCCGCTTGCTCAACAACGAACTAAAAGTTGCAGACATCCCAGCAGCATGGAACGAACGCTTTGAGCAACTTTTCGGCATGAACCCACCCTCAGACGCCCAAGGTTGCTTACAAGACATTCACTGGGCCATGGGCGGCCTAGGCTACTTCCCAACCTACACACTGGGCAATCTGAACGCATCTCAGCTATTCCATGCTGCCACACAGAAAGAAGAGATACAAAAAGCATTTAACGAAGCGAATTTCACCCCATTACTCGACTGGATGAAACTGCATATTCATACCCATGGCAGCGTATACCTTCCACAAGAACTCATGCTTCAGGCTTCCGGCGAAAAAACAAACGCCAACTATCATTTAGAACACCTCAAGCTACGCTACACTTAGATTGCAGACAGAGCTCTCCAGCTAAACACATAACAAAAAAAGCATTCTCTCTGTTAGGAGAGAATGCTCTAAAATTTGATTACAACTAACAATACTGTTAGCGTGCCATCTTACTTAACGCCCTTTTTCGAAAGCTTAGTAGCACGAGTAGTGCCTTGACGAGCTTTGAACTTAGGGTTGGTCTTGCAGATAACGTAGAGTGTGCCCTTACGCTTTACCACTTGGCAATCTTCGTGGCGGCGCTTCATTGAGGCGAGTGATGATAAAACTTTCATGTATTGAAAACTAGCTGTTTGGGAGGCGCAAAATACTGACACACCCTCCCTTGTAAAGCAATTTCTACACTTTTAATGGAATTTTTTTCCATCTAAGCCTGCTTTGTATTGAAATCATTCTTAGAAATAACAGTTGATAGCAGCTGCAAATACTCTTCACGACTTACTTCATACCCTCCGAACTGGCTCAAGTGCTCTGTCATCCACTGCGTATCCAGCAGCTCCGCTCCCGACTCCCTAAGCCAGTCTACTAGGTGCACTAATGCTATCTTACTAGCATCCGTCTTACGACTGAACATACTCTCTCCAAAAAAAACTCCTTTGTAGCGCACCCCATACAAGCCTCCCTGCAAACCATCCTCGTCCCAACATTCAATGGAATGCGCGTAACCGAGTTTGTGCAACTCCACGTAGCTCTCAAGAATACATTCATCAATCCACGTTTCGGAGCGATCTGCACAACCCTCCATCACTTCTCTAAACGCCGTATCCCTACGAATGATAAATGGACGCCTCCTTAGCGCCTTCTTTAAACCTCTTGGTATGTGAAATCGCTCGTCTAGAGGAATAAGCCCACGCATTAATGGCGAGTACCACTGTAACTCGCCATCCTCAGCCATAGGGAAGACCCCCTCGCTGTATGCACCTAATAAAATTTGCGGAGGAATGAGCAGCATAAAGCAGAACTCTATGAGCTTCAGAAAAAAATGCAAGTTCACGAAACGTCACACCCAACACACCCAGAAAAAGCTCAAACCAACACTCGACAGAACCCATGCTTCTGCGAACATCAAATACTTCTATGCTAACAGCTGATCGTTACATCGGAAAACAAATCATTTCCACCACTCTCTTTGCAGTGATGATACTTAGTGGTGTATTCCTGTTAGGAAATGTTTTCAAGGAAGCGCGCCCACTCTTCGTGGGCCAACACCCATCTCCCTACCTATTTTTAGAATTCATCGTCAGTGTTCTTCCATTTTCGCTGATGTTCACCATCCCCTTCAGCTTTCTCGCGGCTGTAATGCTCGTCTTCGGGAGACTCTCTGGTGACAACGAACTAGTGGCCATGCGCATGGCTGGACGCAGCTTACCCAGAATCGCAATTCCCGTCTTCGTAGTCGCGGTCACACTCTCAGCTTTTTGCTTTTGGTTAAACGTCCAGATCGCCCCACGGGCCAAACAGAATGTCCAAGACCTGTTGGTCCAAGCCGTCCAGGAAGACCCCAACAAATTCCTCGACCCGGGCGTGGTCCAAACTCAGCTCGACGACAAACGCATCTACGTCACGGACCGCAAAGGAGACATCCTCTACGGTGTTCACATTCATGATATCGGAAACGATTCAAATCAATATAGAGAAACCCTCTACACCTATGCTGAGAGAGCCCACCTCGCTATAGATATAGAAAAAGGCCAACTTGAACTCCGGCTCGAAGATGCCACCATCGAAACTATCGATAAAAACGGCATTCACACACCCATTACTGTCGCCGCGGTTAATCCCGTCATTTTTGATTTCAATGTAGAAAGAAAAAAACGCATCCGAGCCTCCTACATGACCAATAGCGAGATCCATGACTACCTCGAGGCCACCCCAAACCTAGATCCGGAGAAGCGCGCTGAGTTCAAAAACCAAATCACGCACCGCAGATCCTACTCACTCGCCTGCATCGCCTTCGCCCTGGTGGGAGTCCCTCTCGGCATGACCACTCGAAGAAAAGAATCTTCGAGCGGATTTGCATTTTCATTAGCCATCGGCATGGGCTACTTCCTCTTTCACATTTTCGCCAATCAAAGCGACTCAGAGTCGACCGAAGTCACCACTATTTTGTATTGGCTTCCCAATATCCTAGCCCTCCTCATAGGCTACTCCCTCTTCCGTCGCGCACGCAGAAGATAACCCCATGGCTAAATATAAGCATCCAGCCCGCAACCTCTGGCGCAATGTCTCTACGTTTTTCAAAGAAAACTCCGTAGACCTCTTACCTATTCGCCACAGCCTAGGCGACCTGCGACCCAGCTTCATGCGATCTGACGCTAAAGCCGCATTGAACGTCGCCCTCCTCACGCTCCCCCAAGGCATGGCATATGCAGCCATTGCCGAACTCCCGATCTATTACGGCATCATCTGCTCGATCATAGCCGGCATCTTAGCCCCCCTTTTTGCCAGCTCCCGTTTCACCATGCTCGGCCCCACCAATGCCACAGCATTCATGGTTTTCTCCTACTTTGTCTCTCACCCCGAGATCGATCTAGCCAGCAGAATGGCCATGATGCCCTTGCTGGTTTTTATGGTCGGAGCCCTCTCAGTAGCGGGAGCATTCTTCAAGGTCGCCGACCTACTCCAATACGTTAGCCGCAGCGTCCTTGTCGGATACATCACGGGTGCAGCCCTGCTCATCATGACCAACCAGATGAAGCATATCCTAGGCATCGCAGAACCAATGGCGGAACAAGGAGCGAAAACCTTCTTCTCCATCTTAGGTGCCACAGCCGACCTCTGGCAGCATTACAAATGGCAACCATGCCTCATCGGCGCTGGTACACTAACACTCTACCTAACACTGCAGAAAAAGTTTAAAGCTCTGCCAAATTTTGCGATCTGCCTCACCATAGTCACCCTCGCCTCCGTCGCACTAAAGACCTGGGCTCCCCCATTTGCTGAACTCAGCACTTTCACATCCTTTGCCCAATTTTCAATTTCACCCAGCATACCTATCCTCCAGTTCCCAAGCGTCACGATCCTCTTCGATGCTATATCCTCGCTTTTCGCCGTAGCCTTTGCCATCGCCTTTCTCGCCTCGCTCGAGAACACCGTCATGGGGAAATCCCTTGGGTCCCGCATCGGTGAACGCCCAGACGTCAACCAAGATATGTTTGCTGTTGGCATGGCTAACATGGGAGCCTCACTACTCGCTCCCATGCCAGCCTCCGCCTCGCTGACGCGGTCTGCACTCAATTACGAGTCCGGTGCCAAATCTCGCTTTGCATCGATCTACTGCTCCGCACTTTGCCTCATCGGATTTATAGCACTCATCAAACTACCAATCGTTGAGCACATCCCAAAATCTGCGCTCGCCGGCCTAGTTATCGGCATCGCTATTTCGCTCATTAATCGTCATAACATCCGTATTTGCCTACGCACCACTCATGACGACGCACTGGTCATCCTTACCACCTTTACCGCCACCCTTCTCACACGCCTAGACTACGCCATTTTCGTGGGTGTAGCCCTCTCCATCACACTCTTCCTCCGAAAGGCCTCTATACCTCACCTCGTCGAATATGAAATGAATGACGAAGGTGCACTGCGCGAACGCGACATCAAAAAAGAGCGCCCCAACCCAGCCATATCCATAGTACACGTCGAGGGAGACCTTTACTTCGGCGCCGCTGATCTATTCCGCACTCAAGTTCAGCGCACAGCATCCGACCCAAACCTCAAAGTCATCATACTGCGCCTAAAAAATGCGCGCCACCTCGACGCCACTAGCGTGATGGCCATGGAAAGCTTAGTACGCCATATGCGCGGTGAAGGTAGACACGTACTCATCTCAGGCGCGTCACGTGAGGTCTACAAGGTCCTCAAGCTCTCAGGCGCCCTAGAATGCATACAAGAAGGCTGTGACCGCACCCAAGGGGAAACTAACCTCTTCGTTTACTCCCCTAGCAACCCGAACCTCTCCACTAGAGATGCGCTGCTACGCGCACAAGACCTGCTCGGCACCAAGCAAGCAGACATTAAGATCTTCTATGATCCGTCACACTCTAAAAATTAGAGTCTCCACAGCATGTGATTTTTCATTGAAATTTCCCCCATTCAGCCTCACTAGTGGGGCATGAATGAATCTTTAGTCATCGAACTCGCCACCCTCCCAGAGGAAGGCAAGAACTTCCAGGGTGAGCTCGACTCAGCTCTCTACAGCCTCCCTAAGCACGACGCCCAGCCAGCTGGACCACTCTACTACGATCTCACTGTTCAGCGTTTTGAGGACGAACTTTTAGTCCGAGGCTTCATCTCCTCACCATTCAAATTTACATGCGTGCGTGATAATCAAGAATTTGTGCGAACAATTTCTATCGAAGAATTTGGACAATCTTTCGAAATCGAAGAGAGCTCTGTAAACCTCACTGAAGCCTTACGGGAAGAGGTTTTGATGGCTTTCCCTAGCTATCCAACCTGCACCGAAGCCGATGAACCTCACGAATGTAAAATAGATGATCGCTATTTAGCAGTAGACAAAGACCCAGAAGATGGTGTAGACGAAGCGCCCCAAAGCAAGAGTGACAACCGATGGGGTGCACTCGATCAGCTTGACGAATTTAAAGATTAATAACCAACCGTCTCATAAGACACCAAGATTATGGCAGTACCAAAGCGTAGAACATCCAAAATGAAGCAGAAAATGCGTCGCGGCGCTAACCGTTGGCGTGCACCTAAACTCCAGACCTGCTCCGAATGCGGCAGCCGCGTTCCTGGTCACATTGCTTGCCCATCATGTGGCAGCTACGCTGGCCGTCAGGTTCTTGAAGTTGACGCTCTCTAAAATGCTCCCGCGATACACTCGCGGAGCTACGAATATTTTCAAAAACGCTGCGGCAACAAGTTTGTCGCGCGTTTTTTCGTGTTTACACTAGTTAAACCGCACATAGATTTTACTTATGAAAATCGCACTCGATGCAATGGGCGGAGACAAAGCCCCTCTCGTCAACATTATTGGCGCTAAAGATGCTCTCGCACTTTACCCTAGAATTGAGAAAATTTTTCTCGTTGGCGATGAAGAGGTCCTCAAACAAGATTGTAAGAAGCACCAACTTACTGACCCTCGCGTAGAAATCGTCCACGCACCAGAAGTTGTCGAAATGCACGAATCTGGAGCAAAGACACTTCGCTCAAAGAAGAAGTCTTCAATCGCAGTTGCTACTGAACTCGTAAAATCAGGCATAGCAGACGCTGTGGTAAGCGCCGGAAACACAGGCGCAGCAGTGGCCACGGCCACGCTCAAACTCCGCACACTCAAGGGTGTTGAGCGCGCAGGAATAGCCAGCCCGATCCCAAACGAACACGGTATCTGCAATCTACTCGACGCTGGAGCTAACCCCGAGGCAACAGCCAAACACCTCGTAACCTACGCTATAATGGGAGCCATTTACTCCAACCACGTCATGGGAGTTAAGAACCCAGTCGTAGGACTCATGTCAAATGGCGAGGAAGATGAAAAAGGCAACACCTTAACTAAAGAGACCTTCATCCTACTTAAGGAGCTAGAAAAAGCAGGGAAATGCCCCTTCACATTCAAAGGCAACATCGAAGGACATGACCTCTTCGAAACAAAAATCGACGTCGCTCTTTGCGACGGCTTCACCGGCAACATCATTTTAAAATCCTGCGAGGCGACAGCAAAGGCCATGTCCAAATGGCTAAAGCTCGAATTCAAACGTAATCCATTCCGCGTACTCGGTGCGGCAATGTCACGCGGCGTATTCAAAGCGGTCAAACAACGCTCATCCTACGAATCCTATGGAGGCAGCCCGCTTCTCGGAGTCAACGGCGTCTGCATCATCGCTCACGGCGGATCATCCGCTCTAGCCATGCAAAATGCTATCCGCGTAGGCATGGAGACAGTAGAACAAAGTGTGAACCCACACATTGAAGAAGCTCTCGAAGCTCTCACTTAAGCAATTCACAGACACCCTGCGCCACACTACTGACGTCTTTTCAACGAGATCGTGACGCAAAAAAGAATAGCGCCTCCGCCTATTCAGAACTATCCTCTTGCGGCGCAATTCAACAAAACTGCTCCGCAATTTAACAAGCACACTTTCCAGCAGTGCTTGACTTATTTACCACTATACTAAAAAAGAACGTTCTATGTCCAACCAACTTGAATCTCTGAAGGGCTACACCACTATCGTAGCCGACACTGGTGACTTCCAATCCATCGCGGAATACACACCACAAGACGCAACTACTAATCCATCGCTCATTCTAAAAGCGAGCCAACAGGAAGAGTACTCAGCTCTCGTGGACAAGGCAGTAGCTGAGTTCGCTAGCTCCGACCTCACTGGAGACGCCAAGACAGAAGCAATCATCGACCGACTTCTCATCCTCTTTGGCCTCGAAATCCTCAAAGTCGTTCCAGGTCGCGTCTCCACAGAAGTGGACGCTCGTCTTTCTTTCGACACTGCTGGCACAGTAACTAAAGCCAAACAACTCATCGCGGCATACGAAGCTGAAGGCATCAGTCGTGAGCGCGTACTCATCAAGATCGCCTCCACATGGGAAGGCATCAAAGCTGCTGAAGAGATCGAGAAAGAAGGCATTCGTTGTAACCTCACACTCCTCTTCTCCATGGCTCAAGCTATCGCATGTGCCGAAGCTAAGGTTCAGCTCATCTCCCCATTCGTAGGCCGCATCTACGATTGGTATAAAGCGAAGAACGGCGTAGAGTACACAGGCGCAGAAGACCCAGGTGTTCAGTCTGTGTCTCAGATTTTCAACTACTATAAGAAGTTTGGTTACGCGACAGAAGTCATGGGTGCATCTTTCAGAAATGTTAGTCAGATCACTGAGCTATCTGGTTGCGATTTACTCACTATCAGCCCAGGTCTCCTCCAGCAACTCAAGGACACAAGCGGCGAAGTAGAACTAAAACTCGACCCGGCTAAAGCAGCTACGGCTGATATCGAGAAAATCTCTCTCGACGAGAAAGCATTCCGCTTCATGTACAATGAAGATGCTATGGCTACCGAAAAAACAGCAGAAGGCATCCGTGCATTCTCTGCTGACATCGTAAAGCTAGAAAAGCTCATCACAGACCGTATCTAATCGAACAATTCGATTTTAAAAGGTACTTATAATGGCACTCTACACACTAGGCGACATTCATGGAAAATTTTCCAAGCTCGCCACCAAACTCACTGAACTCCCAACCGGAGCTCATATCATTTGCGTTGGCGATATTGGCTTAGGATTTCCTGACTCACGAAGTGCAGAGTGTCTTTTTGACGTCGATCAAGTTGCCACAGAACGAAACCAAAAAATCTGGCTCGTTCGTGGCAACCACGACAACCCTGACATCTGGCAGAGCCTGCGAGAAGAATGGAACTCCAAACTCACAAGTATCCGTATCGCTCGCGATGTAGACCGCTTAAAGGTTGGTAATATTCATGCCATTTTAGTAGGTGGCGCTATCTCTTTAGACCGGAGCCACCCAGAACGTGTCCACGGCCACAACTGGTGGGAAAACGAAGGCGTACAGAAAAACGCACTTAAGCAAGTGGAACTCATGGTAGAGTCCTACGGCCGTGCTGATCTTCTAGTCACACACGCCGGCCCCATTGAGGCCAAACCAGGACCAGAGCGAGACACGGAGTCCTTTGATCACTACCAAAAGACCGACGCCACCCTTAAAACAGATGTCCTCGCGGAACGCCAGCTACTGAGCGACATCCTACTCGCCAGCCAAGCACGCACTATCGCCTTCGGCCATTACCACGTGCCACTAGAGAGCAATGTAGGCCCTATTCGCTACCGTTGCTGCGCCGAACTTGAAGCGTGGGAATACATCAAACGCAGCGTACTACCACCCCTCCCTTCCTAACTTCCCCCATCTGAGGCACAACTCATCAATTAAGAGTTTTATATCCATTGACCAGAGCCCATTGACCCATTAACAAAAAATCATGAGCGAAAAGAACACTGGCCCAATGGAATACGGCATGCTCGGAGAAGACCTAGCGAGCGAAGATGAAAAAGTCGCAAAGTACACTGGCGACGTGGACTGGTCATACCTGCGACCACACTTCAAGTCAGGTGCTATGATTTACGTCGACCCCAGCCTCGGGTTAAAAGAAGTAGCGAAAGCATTCACCAATGACGAGAAAGACAAGGTTAGCGCCTGGATGAAAAAGGCAGACCTCGTTAAACCATCCTCTCTTCATGCTGACTGGTGGGAATACGACAAAACTCGCTTCACCGCGGTCGTAGTCACCCCCTTCGTCCTCGCTCAGCCTCTCCCGGCGGAAGGCTAACCTACACTCATAGGAGCTTATAGAAAACGCTTGAAGCTATTCACTCCTACCTCTCAAAACCGCTCGCACGATAGCACCCAACCCTAGGCCAATAGCAACCACCACCCAGACGTTGCCATTACCTAACATCTGCCCAGGAGCATTCATTCCAAGAATCGCAGCGAGCGTCATCAGTGGAAAAAAGAAAGCAGCTAAGCGATTCAGCTTCTGCGCTTCCTTCGCTGACCTTTGCGCATCCTTTGCCTGCGCCGCTGCATTCTTAGCGATCATATACTCCAAGCTCGACTTAGCATCTTGAAGCAACAAGTCGCCACTTCGCTCCATATTGACAGCCAAGTCTCGTGTAGCCAAAATATCCAAATCGTCCTTCAAAGCTCTCCTTAACTCGCTCAAGACCTGAGCCACATGGCGGCCTGCTCGCGCTACCGGAGTAGCACCATCGATCACCTCATGAATAACCTCAGCCTCATTCGCTGATTCCAAAAGCTGATCCAACTCTGTAAGCTTTCGTTGGTAATCTCTCACCAAGCTTTTCAACTCAGACTTCCCTCCTGAACTAGGCAGAGATTTCCACTCACCACCAGAATCTAGCCAAAACAAAGCAGCCTCGCGGTGACTTTTATCCTCAACTTTAGGCACTTGGTGTAATAGGACCAAAATCTCCCCCTCTTCCTCGATTAATCTCTGATGCCCCACATCTTCACCCACCCGATGACGGATCACTGGCGACACATTCCAAGACTTTGGGATAATCGATTTACGCGTGCTAACTGGCTGCATGCATTTTTCTAAACCAATCCCAACAACTAAGCCCATGATAATCCTCAAAAACTAAGCGCACTGACTCACATTTATGAAAGATTTTCATCTAATATATCACCACCATAGAAACCATACGTCTACATCCTGAAAATCTCCGAAATCTAGGCTTAACAAGCCCTAACAACTATAACATAAGGAACAAAACCTCCTGGAACCGGAAAAGCAACTCATTGGCTCTTGTGGTTCACACCAGAATACTCTAAACCCCGCGCCATCAATTGATCATTCTTATGTCTACTATTATTTACACCAAGACAGACGAGGCTCCAGCGCTCGCAACCTATTCACTACTCCCTGTGATCGAGGCATTTTCTAAGACTGCAGGCGTTGCGGTCGAAACCCGCGACATCTCACTCGCTGGACGCATCATTTCAACCTTCCCAGAAAACCTCTCCGAAGATCAAAAGATCGGTGATGCTCTCGCTGAGCTCGGCGAGCTCGCTAAGACTCCAGAAGCAAACATCATCAAGCTTCCTAACATCTCTGCATCAGTACCTCAGCTCAAAGCTGCAATCACTGAGCTCCAAGCAGCTGGATACGACATCCCGAACTACGAAGACGCTGAAGACCGCTACTCCAAGATCAAAGGTTCTGCAGTAAACCCAGTGCTCCGCGAAGGTAACTCTGACCGCCGCGCACCTAAAGCAGTTAAAAACTACGCTAAGGTAAACCCACACCGCATGGGAGCATGGTCAAAGGACTCCAAGTCCCACGTTTCCACCATGAGTGAAAATGATTTCTACTCCAATGAGCAATCCGTCACTCTCGAAAAAGCGACTGACGCGAAAATCGTTTTCACTGCTACTGACGGCACAGAAACAGTACTCAAAGAATCCACACCACTCCTCGAAGGTGAAGTGTTTGATTCCACATTCATGAGCAAGAAGGCTCTCATCTCCTTCCTCGAACAAGAAATCGCTGACGCAAAAGCAAAAGACGTCCTTTTCTCCCTTCACATGAAGGCCACCATGATGAAGGTCTCTGACCCGATCATCTTCGGCCATGGCGTAGAAGTATTCTATAAGCCAGTCTTCACTAAGCACGCAGCGACTATCGCTGAGCTCGGCGTAAATACGAAGAACGGCTTCGGCGACCTCGTTGCTAAGCTCGACTCACTCCCAGCTGACAAGAAAGCTGAGATCGAAGCAGACATAGCAGCATGTTACGCGGACGCACCAGCAGTCGCTATGGTTGACTCCGACAAGGGCATCACCAACCTCCACGTACCATCCGACGTGATCATCGATGCTTCCATGCCAGCAATGATCCGTACTTCAGGCCAAATGTGGAACGCCGCTGGCGATCAGCAAGACACGAAAGCAGTCATTCCTGACAGCTCCTACGCAGGTGTTTACGCAGCGACTATCGACTTCTGCCGCGAAAACGGTGCATTCGACCCAACTACCATGGGTACAGTTCCAAACGTTGGCCTCATGGCGCAGAAAGCTGAAGAATACGGCTCACACGACAAAACTTTCGAAATCCCTGCTGACGGCACAGTAAAAGTTCTCGACTCCGACGGCAACGTTCTCACTGAACACTCCGTAGAAGAAGGTGACATCTGGCGTGCATGTCAGGCAAAGGACGCACCTATCAAGGACTGGGTGAAACTCGCAGTCACACGCGCTCGCGCAACTGGCACACCTGCTGTGTTCTGGCTCGACGAAACACGTGCACACGATGCTGAACTCATCAAAAAAGTGGGCGCATACCTACTCGATCACGATACAGAAGGCCTCGAGCTTCTCATCATGGCGCCTACCGAAGCGACTGAGTACACACTCGCTCGCACTAAGGCTGGTGAAGACACCATCTCGGTCACTGGAAACGTTCTCCGTGATTACCTCACAGACCTTTTCCCTATCCTCGAGCTCGGCACTTCTGCTAAAATGCTATCCATCGTTCCACTTATGAACGGCGGAGGACTCTTCGAAACCGGCGCTGGCGGTTCTGCTCCTAAGCACGTTCAGCAGGTAGAAAAGGAAAACCACCTCCGTTGGGACTCCCTCGGCGAATTCCTCGCAACAGCAGTTTCCTACGAGCACCTCGCTACAGCCTACAACAACCCGAAAGCTGGAGTTCTCGGTAAGACACTCGACGAAGCAACTGAGAAGTTCCTTCAGAACGACAAGTCACCATCACGTAAAGTAGGCGAACTCGATAATCGTGGTTCCCACTTCTACCTCGCTACATACTGGGCTGAAGCACTTGCAGAACAAACTGAAGACGCAGACCTCCAGGCAGCATTTGCACCAATCGCAAAAGAGCTTGCTGACAACGAAGAAACTATCGTTAGCGAACTTAACGCAGCTCAAGGACCTGCAGCTGATCTCGGCGGCTACTTCCTCTTCGACGACGCTAAGACGACTGCGATCATGCGCCCATCCGCGACATACAACGCGATTATCGCAAAACTTGGCTAATACCAAACAAGCGATCTACTAAAGATTCAAAAAGCGCTGTCGAGAAATCGGCAGCGCTTTTTTGTGGAATGATTTCTGTAGAACTCCCTCATACGATGCAAATACTACCATCACCATGTTCAACTCCATCATCAAACTCCCAAACACGACACTCGCCTACCATTGTCTCCGTTTTACTTTCGGAATTAGCTTCCTCGTTCACGGCGCCATTCGCCTCCCTAAAATCCAAGCCTTCGCAACTGGCATGGCAGGACAATTCGACGACACACTTCTCGCCGGATTCCCGGCTCTCACCTTCGCCTATGCCATCCCATTTATCGAAGCGCTAGTCGGCCTATCCTTACTCATCGGCGGACAGATCACACGCATTGGCCTCATGACTGGCATCCTACTCATGGGCGGAATCATGTTCGGCACATGCATGTTAGAAAAATGGGAACTCCTCACATCACAGCTCTTGCACGCTACCGCCTTCTACCTACTGCTCATCAATCCGCATACAGCGGGAGCCGAAGCTAAGAGCAACTCTAATCAATAAAATAACTAAGTACGCGCCACTACCTCCCTAATAAAAAATTTCAACTAATAAACACACACTCTCTGTGCCAATTCAAATATCCCATATGGGCATCCTTGATGCCTTTTATTTTTGCAGTAGAACTAATCCCCATAGCCATTAAATTTTTTGTGTGTTCCGTACTGAGTACTATGTACCCTTTCTCATCAAATGATATAAAACCTTGATCGAAAGCTAAATCATAAGATGGAGACAAGGCTAGGCCATTCATAGGGTCTAGTCTTTCCACATCATTTGCAGTACTCCACGGTTTGATATGAGAAGCCCTGATTAATATATCGACCCCTGTTACACAGCACCGTCCATTAAAGTTTTTTAAAACTTCTCTCCTAAACCTTTGCTGCCCGACCCTAGCTTTAATCTGAGCAAGCTTTGTTGTAGCAGTAACATTTTCATCTAAAGCAATTTCGATAATACTTTTTTGAGGTTTATCAGACTGAAGTTCGAACAAGTCCTGTAATAGATCTTCATAGAAATAATATAGCTCTAATACACCTTCATCATCTCTATGTTTATCTGTAAGTAAGAGCTCATCCAGATTATCCCTACGGGCTTCAATAACGCACCTTAGCGCCTCAACTTCTCCATATTTGTTGATGGATCTCCCTATACGCCTCTCTTTACCTCTAGAGTCCTTAAAACTAGCACGCCAAGAAACGCTAACCTCCCCATTCTTACCTTTGGTAAATTCCCGATACACACCTGGAATACCGCTAGTATTGTTTGACTGAAGCTCCGTTGAGATTCCTCTCCCCTTGCCTTCAGTCATCCAATTTTTGATGGCTACCTTGTCAGAGTTTTAAGTTAACCACTTCTTTCGGTACTCTTTAGCAGCCACTAAAGCCTCACTCTCACTACCCCACTTATTATACCTAAACAGCTTACTTGTGTATTTCCTCTTCCCATCCGGCCCCGGAAAATTAAATTTCACAAGCCATCCTTCTAAACCATTCTGAGAATATCTGGTAAGATAGCGCATTCCCCATTTGAAATCTTCATTACTCATAATTCATTATTAGCATCTAAATTTATTAAATAGATTCAAAATCTATGAGAACAACTCGCTACACACACATACCTAACGACAGCAGACAGCAAAAACTAGAATGTGACTACTGCGAGGCGTAGTTTCGCGCGCCAAAGATCGAACTCCCCACGCGCACCATCGTTGCTCCCTCTTCGATCGCCACCTCGAAGTCACCACTCATTCCCATACTCAGCTCACTGAGCTCCACGCCATGCTTTTCACAAAGCTCTTTACGTAGACTCACCATGGCTTGAAAGAACGGCCGTGCCTGATCTGGCTCTGCAACTGCTGGCGGTATACACATGAGCCCCTTCACCTCGAGATTCTCTAATTGCATAATCTCCGCAAAATGTTCGCGAATCTCATCCAGCTCAAAGCCTCCCTTACTCAACTCTGCCCCAATATTTACCTGCAACAGCACTTTCGGCTTCAAGCTCATATCCGCAGCCACACCATCAGCATAGCGAGCGAGCTTGAGCGAATCGACACTATGCACCCAGTGAAACAAACCTAAGACCTTGCGTACCTTATTACGCTGGAGACCACCGATGAAATGCCACTCAAGCCCTTGATCCATCGCTGGGATTTTCTCCTGCCCTTCCTGTAATTTATTCTCACCCAGAATTTTCTGCCCTGCATCTACAGCTAGCTGCACATGATCCACTGACCAGGTCTTCGAGACAGCCACTAAGGTAACCTCCTCAGCCTCACAGCCAACACGCGACGCTGCAGCCTTAATACGGCCCTGCACCTCCCTCAAATTCTGCGCCACTTCAGTCATACCCACATCCTCATTTCCCAGCCGAAAAAGGCAACTCCTTTTAATAAACAAAGCTTAATGACTTTCGACAACAGCCCGCCAATTTCTCTCTCATCACCACTTGCATTTTAGAGAAGCCGCATGACAATCGCAATACTGCCACATTTCACGCTTTCCAAGCCGGCTGTGAGCATCTTAAATGCCCCGTCTTGCAGCCTCTAGCTGTTGACAGGCAAGGACGTAGCAACCGCTATGCCACACAAACTTTTCACCATCAATCATTAGTAAATGAAGACTAGCCCATACGATCAAAGATTTACTCCGGATAGCACCGGCTCACTCCACTCATTTGATAACGAGCGCGATAACTGCGGCATGGGCGCGATTGCAAATATCAATGGCGTTCCATCCTTCGACATCCTTAGTAAGGCGATCGAATCAGTCTGCAACATGACCCACCGTGGTGGCGTTGATGCTGACATGAAAACAGGTGACGGCTCTGGTATTCTTTCCCAGATCCCACGTAAACTTTTCAAGCAAGAAGCTGAGAAGCTTGGCGCTACAGTCGAAAATGCAGACGACCTCGGTGTCGGTGTATTCTTCCTACCAAACGCAGACAACGCTGGATCAGAAAGAGCAAAAAACCTCGCTGAAAAGACACTTTCCGAACGAGGCATTCCTTTCATCGGCTGGCGCCAAGTGCCAGTTGCGAAAGAGGAGCTTGGCGTGCAGGCACAAAAATCATGCCCAAACATCCAGCACCTCATTGTAAGCAAGCCATCTGGCTGGGATGATCTCCACTTTGAGCGTCAGCTCTACCTCGTGCGCCGCACTATCGAACACGGCACATCTGACATTCAGGACTTTTACATCCCAACACTTTCAGCTCGCCTCATTTCCTACAAAGGATTGGCGATGCCTGCGACACTCCGTGCGTTCTACCTCGACATGCAGAACCCGGATTTCGAGACAGCTATCGCAGTCTACCACCAACGTTTCTCCACAAACACCTTCCCTGCATGGCCACTCGGTCAGCCATTCCGCATGATGGCTCACAACGGGGAAATCAACACAGTCCGCGGCAACCGCAACTGGATGTCATCCCGTGAAGAATTTTTCTCTTCAGATGTCTGGGGTGACGATGTGGAACTCGTGAAGAACCTAGTGAAGGACAACGAGTCCGACTCAGCGTCTCTCGATCACTGTCTTGAGCTACTCACTCTCTCTGGACGCGAAATTGAACACTCCATGTGCATGCTCGTGCCACCTGCATACCGCAACGACAACGAGATCTCTGAAGACCTCTACAATTTCTACCAGTACCACGGCTCCTTCGCAGAACCATGGGACGGTCCAGCAGGACTAGTCTTCACCGATGGCGTGAAAATCTGTGCAGGTCTCGACCGTAACGGTCTCCGCCCATCACGCTACGCGCTATTCGACGACGGGCTCCTTTACATCGGCTCAGAAATCGGCTGTATCGAATGCGACGAAATGAAGGCAATCGCCAAAGGTCGTCTCGGACCGGGTCAGACTATGGTTGCTAACACAGCAACTGGTAAGCTTGAGCTCGACCGCGAAGTTAAGGAACGCCTTGCTAAGCAAGCTCCATACGGACGCTGGGTTGACGAGAACCAAGTACAACTCAAGGACTACGTTTCACACGAAGCTATCGTCCCAGCTATCGACTTTGATGAAGTCACTATCTCGCGCATGCAGCTAGCCAATACTATCTCTGATGAAGAGCTCGACATGGTATTCCCACCTATGATCAAGGGTGCTCAAGAAGCAGTCTTCTCTATGGGGTGCGATATCCCACTCGCGGTGCTTTCCAACTACCCACGTCTCCTCCAAACTTACTTTAAGCAGCTCTTTGCGCAGGTTACTAACCCACCAATCGATCCGATCCGTGAGTGGGCAGTCATGTCTCTCGAAGCTGGTCTCGGTGCAGAGAAAAACCTCCTTACTGAGACACCTGATCACGCTCGCGTTCTCAACCTTGAATCCGCCATCCTTCTCGAGCACGAGATGGACCGTATCAAGGAAATGGGAGAATATGGATTCAACAATCGCATTATCGACACTACTTGGGAGTTTACTGCAGGTGCTGCGGGCCTCAAGGCTGCTGTTGAAGCCGTTTGCGCTGAAGTTGAAAAAGCGGTCGACGAAGGAGTCGACGTTCTCATCCTTTCGGACAAAGCAGCTAGCATCGAGCGCGTGGCCATTCCATCGCTGATGATCACAGGCGCTGCTCATCACCACCTCAACCGTGTAAGAAAGCGCATGCGCGCTTCCATCGTTGTGGAAACTGCTGAAGCACGTGACACACACACTGTGGCAATGCTCTTCGGTTTCGGAGCAACCGCTGTTTGCCCATACCTTGGTTACGCTACTGTCCGTCAGGTTGTGGCGAACGATAAGAAAGGCAAGCTAGGCGAAGGAATGACTCCTGAGCTTGCGATGACCAACTACCGCAAGGCGCTAGAAAAAGGCCTCCTTAAGATCATGTCCAAGATGGGCATCTCCGTACTCAACTCTTACCAGGGCGCACAGATTTTCGAAGCTGTTGGCATAGGCAAAGACGTTATCGACCTATGCTTCACTGGCTGCGTATCACGCATCAGCGGTGTGGGCTTCGAAGAAATCGCAGAAGAATCAATCATCCGCCACAAGGCAGCCTACCAAGACATCCTGGAAAGCGGCCTAGCATCTGAAACTCCATTATCACTCGGCGACCCAGGTTACAACCGCTACCGTAAATCTGGCGAGCGTCACGCGATCACTACTGACTACATCAAGAACTTCCACACCTTCGTCAAAACTGGCAGAGCGGAAGATTACGAAGAATACGTCAAAGCATCACTCGACACTCACCCGATCACCATTAAAGACCTTCTTGAGTTTGTGCCAGCATCCAGCGGCCCAATCCCGATTGAGGAAGTAGAGACCATCGAACAGATCCGCAGACGTTTCACCACTGCAGCGATGTCAATGGGCGCTCTTTCTCCAGAAGCACACGAGACTCTCGCTATCGCAATGAATCGTATCGGCGCTAAGTCCGACTCAGGTGAAGGTGGCGAAGACCCAATCCGCTTCAAGAAGTACCCGAATGGCGACCTCGCACGCTCTGCTATCAAGCAGGTAGCATCTGGCCGCTTCGGTGTTTCAGCTCACTACCTAGTCAATGCGGATGAACTGGAAATCAAAATGGCTCAAGGAGCGAAGCCTGGTGAAGGCGGTCAGCTTCCTGGCCACAAGGTAAATGGCATCATCGCCCGCTTGCGTAATACGCAGCCAGGTGTGCAGCTCATTTCACCGCCACCGCACCACGACATCTACTCTATTGAAGATCTCGCACAGCTCATTCACGACCTTAAGGAAGTAAACCCTTACGCGAAAGTCACCGTAAAGCTCGTATCTGAAGCTGGAGTTGGAACCATCGCTGCAGGTGTTGCTAAGGCTGATGCGGATAACATCCTTATCTCTGGTCACGATGGCGGAACAGCGGCATCCCCGCTCTCCTCCACTAAGCACACTGGTCTTCCATGGGAACTCGGTCTTGCTGAAGCACAACAAACACTCGTGCTCAACAACCTCCGTTCTAAGATCACTCTCCGAACAGATGGCGGCATGAAAAACGGTAGGGACATTGTTACTGCGGCTATCCTTGGAGCTGAGCAATTCAACTTTGGTACCACAGCAATGATTGCTATGGGTTGTGTTTACGTACGTAAATGCCACCTTAATAACTGCCCTGTAGGTGTAGCCACTACTGATCCGAAGTGGCGCGCTAAGTTCAAGGGGACTCCAGAAATGGTGATCAACTTCTTCAATGGTGTCGCCCAAGAAGCGCGTGAAATCATGGCTAAGCTAGGGATTAGAAATCTTGACGAGCTCATCGGCCGCCCAGAGTACCTCAAGCAACGTCACATTCCTGAGCACCCGAAGGCAAACTCAATCGATCTAGCACCTGTCCTCAAGGATGTTGTTGCGGAGACAGCGCGTGCATTCGACATCGCACCAAGTGAAGTTTCATTGATCAACGTAGACGAACGCAACGACGGCATCCACAAGCCAGAGCTCGATGTTCAGATTATCGAAGACATTAAGTCTCAGCAAAAGGTTTCCGACTTCACTGAACTTGCCGATCGCGCTCCAATCTCGCTCGACTACAGAGCTGTAAGCACCAACCGTAACCTCGGCACACGCACTTCTGGTGCCGTCGCTATGGCATTCGGTAAAGAAGGCCTTCCAGCTGGATCCATCGTACTCAACTTCACAGGTTCTGCAGGCCAATCACTCGGTACATTCCTCTGCTCAGGCATTGAAATCAATGTCACGGGTGAAGGTAACGACTACGTGGGCAAAGGCATGTCCGGTGGTCAGATCACCGTCAAGCCACACCCTGGATCTCAGTTCGTAGCACACGAAAACTCCATCGTCGGAAACACCTGCTTATACGGAGCTACTGGTGGTCAAGCATTCCTCAACGGACGTGCTGGCGAACGCTTCGGTGTTCGCAACTCTGGCGCCCAAGCAGTAGTAGAAGGTGTTGGTGACCACGGTTGTGAGTACATGACCAATGGTCTCATTGTGATCCTCGGAACTACTGGCCAGAACTTCGGTGCTGGTATGTCCGGTGGTGCAGCCTACGTCTATGATCAAGACGGCCGCTTCCAGTCCCGCATCAACACCGAAATGGTGGTTGCCCTTCCAGTGAAGCGCAGCGTAGACAAGGCTGAAGTAAAAGCGCTCATCGAGAAGCATGCAGCCCTCACCGGCTCACCGCGTGCGAAGGCTCTTCTAGAAAAATGGGAGAAAACCTGTAAGAAACTCATCCGTGTGATTCCAAAAACAAAGGCAGCTCTCGAAGCCGCCGAGGAACAACATGAAGCTGCGTCCACGCCAAAAGCGTAAGTAGATCTAAGATCATAACAAAGCCCGCTCGGAGAAATCCAAGCGGGCTTTTTTGTTTCGTTCTATAAAAAGCTAAAATCGAGCTTACTCAGTCGCGTGATCGCGGAAGTTGAGATGCTCATTGCGGTCATGTAAAATCGAAACCATGTACTTCGAAGATAGCAGAACAACCCAATTACCATCCTGATCACGCGCCACAGCGGCACCTGATGGTAGATTCACTTTAGGTGGATCTTGAGGCTTTCTTAAGGGATCAGGCTCCTTTTCGTCAAACCACTGGACTACTGACCACTGTGGACTCTCAAGTCTAGTTTCTACATTATACTCAGAAAGCAGGCGCGCTTGTAACACCTCAAACTGAAGTGGCCCAACTGCTCCTAACATAGGAACTGCCTGAAAACTGCCGTGCACAGTGTAGGCCTGAGCCACACCTTCTTTCATCAACTGCTCCATCCCAGAGCGGTAGCGCTTAACCGCTGCAGTGTCATTGTTGAGGATATAAGCGAAACACTCAGGAGTGAAGCGAGGCATTTCATTAAAGACTACTTTGGGATCAGTAGTTAGAGTATCGCCTATAAGGAAATTGTAATTACCGACCAGCGCTAGAACATCGCCTGCGTAGGCTGTGTCCAGGGTTTCACGACCTTGACCGAAAAGCTTCTGGGCATTGGCCAATCTGACCTTCTTACCAGTGCGCTGATCAACAACCTGCATATCCCGCTCAAAGACACCAGAGACGATACGTACAAAAATAGCTCTATCACGGTGACGCGGGTTCATGTTCGCCTGAATCTTGAAAACGAAGCCTGAGAAATTATTGGAAGTCGGAGGCACCATTTCATCATTACTGACTCTCCCCGTTGGCGCTGGAGCCATCTCTAGGAAACTCTCCAACATGCTCTGCACACCAAAATTATTCATCGCACTACCAAAATAGATAGGCATTTGCTCACCAGCCAAAACCTTCTCGATATCGATTGGCTCAGTGAGACCATCCAGCATCTCCACTTCAGAGATCACTGTCTCATATAAGTCATCGCTCAATGCCTCGCGTACTCTTGGATCCTCAATACCAGCGACTTCGAGAGGAGCCTTAAATGCACCATGTGCAGTCTTCTCAAAAAGATTCACCTCACCTTTTTTCCGATCGTAAACCCCACGGAATCGAGGGCCATCACCGAGTGGCCAGTTCACAGGAGCTGGTGCTAATTTTAACACTGTCTCCAACTCATCAATCAACTCGAGTGGTGGTCGTGACGGACGATCCATTTTATTGATAAATACAAAAATAGGTACTCCACGACGGCGACAAACATCGAACAACTTCAAGGTCTGCGCTTCGATCCCTTTACCAGCATCGATCACCATCACGGCAGCATCAACAGCTGAAAGAACCCTATACGTATCTTCAGAGAAATCGTGGTGTCCTGGTGTATCTAGCAAGTTCACACAGCAATCTTTATACTCAAATTGGAGCACTGTAGAAGAAACAGAAATCCCGCGCTCCTTCTCCATGGCCATCCAGTCACTAGAAGTCGTCTGCTTTTCTTTTTTAGAAGTGACACTCCCGGCTAAGCCGATAGCTCCTCCGTAAAGGAGCAGTTTTTCTGTGAGAGTTGTCTTCCCTGCATCAGGGTGAGAGATAATCGCAAAGGTTCTGCGCCGTGATATTTCACGCGCAGCTGCTGCGGGAACCGGACTTATGGATGCTTGAGTTGTCAAAACAAGTAGATTGCTAATTCGAAGCGGAACAATTAGCAACCCTTCGCATTAATATAGTTACTAACACATAAACTCAATCCATCAGCCGAGAAGTCTATCATTTCGCGAACTAGCGGTTGACGTGTCGCTCTAGACAGTTCATGAACTTCCGACCATTTTATTACTTAATATGAATGAAGGAATTCCTTCTACTTACCAGTAAAAATGGCAGACGCATAAACTCATGACAACTTCACAACTCGCATCCGCACCAGGCAGTGACACAACGATGGTTCTCTTCTCTGGAGTCAGCCTTTTGATCCTTCTGTTTTGGTATCTCGCCACAGACAAAGATCGTGTTAAGCGCAACGTCGGCACAACAATTGTTCTCTTGATCGCAGTCTTCTCGTTCTGCGCCATCATTTCACCAAGTAACCTAATTCAGGTCATCAAAGGTGAAAAAGAACTCTCCAAAGCACACAACCTCAGCGGTGGTATTGAAATCGTTGGTGGTTCCGCATTCATCATCGAAGTACAACCGAACGTCGATGAACAAACTCTCGAAGTCGTCCCACTCACGCCATCCTCAATGGATACGGCTAAAACGATTCTTGAAAAGCGTCTCAACGATTCAGGCACTCTCGATGCTCCGGTTACAGTTCAAGGTAATCGTATCGAAATTCAGATTCCAAAAATCGACCCAGCTGATGCAGCTGCACTTAAGAAAATCCTCACAACTACAGCAAAGCTCACTATCCATGAAGCACACCCTCAGAGTGCTCAGCTGGCTCAGCTAGTTTTTGAAGGCGAAGAAACCATCCCTGGCTACCGGGCTTACCCGCAAGAATTCAAAGACCCTGAAACTCGAGAGATAGTAGGAACACGCTATGTTCTCGTGAAGCGTCAACCAGCACTCACAGGTAAAGATGTAGCCTATGCGCGCGCAAACTATGCCACGAACACTAGTGTCGGGATCACTCTTACTTCTTCTGGCGGCAAGAAAATGGAAACCTTCACAAAGAGTCTTGTTCCTGGACAAGACCTCATAGTGAGCATCCTTGATAACAAAGTTATTAATGCAGCCAAGTTAAGCAACGACGTACAGGTCCTCTCCAAAAATTTCGAAATCACAGGCCTCGACGATATCGAAGAATGTGAAGAGCTAGCAAAAGGCCTTTCCAACCCAATGGAAAACGACATCGAAGTGATCGATGAACGCACCATTTCCGCTACACTTGGTGAAGCAACTGTTAAGCAAGGAATCAATGCGGGCCTCGCAGGACTCGCGCTTACAATCGTCTTCATTCTGCTCTACTACCGTTACTCTGGTATTATTGCGATCATCGGCCTTGGGCTTAATATTCTCATCCTTTTCGGTGCGATGGCACTCTTCGGAGCATCCTTCACCCTTCCAGGTATTGCTGGTATCATTCTTACCATCGGTGTAGCAGTAGATGCCAACGTTCTCATCTACGAGCGCATGCGCGAAGAACTCGCCCTTGGCAAGTCAATGCATGCGGCGATTAAAGCAGCCTACGAAAAAGCATTCTCAGCTATCTTTGATGCCAACATCACCACACTCCTCACCGCACTCATCCTTTTCTGGAAGGCTACTGGATCAGTCAAAGGTTTCGCAGTAACTCTCATCATTGGTATTCTTGGCACGCTACTCGCAGCCCTCCTTTGTACTCGCGTCATGTTCGCTTGGTCTGAGGACTCAGGCCTACTCAAGAAGGTCAAGTTCATGAACCTCATCCCGCAGCGTGCATTTGACTTCCTAGGCAAGCGCAAGATCGCATTTACTATTTCAAGTCTACTCATCATTGGCGGCCTAGTAGCCACAGCGATAAAAGGTGACCAACACCTAGGCATCGACTTCGTCGGTGGTAGTGTGAGCCGTTATGAAATTCCAGAAGGACAAACGGTCACTCGCCAGCAAGCTCAAGACATCCTCAATAATATCAATACAGCGAAAGCGGTATCTGCTCAGATCGAACAGCCGGCAAAAGGCAATGCCTTCCTCACTGTGAAATCCTCTCGTGAAGATGCTGTTGCTTGTGAAACAGCTATTCGTGAGAACATCCCAGGCTTCAACGAAAAAGTAGCGCATGAATCAGCTCTCTCTGGTGACATCGAAAGTGACGCTGAAGAGTTTGTTGTAGAAGCTTCATTCTCGGAAGTCTCCCCCACACTTGGTGGTGAGTTTCTTGAGAATGCTATTTGGGCACTCGCACTCGGAATATTCTGTGTACTCATCTACATCACCCTGCGTTACGAGTTCGCCTTCGCACTAGGAGCCTTCCTTGCGCTAACACACGATATCTTGATCACACTAGGTATAATCGTTCTCTCCGGTCAGGAAATCTCCCTCATTCATGTAGGAGCCTTCCTCACCATTGCAGGTTACTCAATCAACGACACCATCGTTGTATTTGACCGCCTCCGTGAGAATCTCAAGACTAAGCGTGGTGATGTACGTGACGTCATGAATGCGGCGATCAGCACCACCCTCTCCCGTACGATTATCACTTCTATAACAACATTTACTTCAGTACTCGTACTCTACTTATTCGGCGGAGCTTCGCTCAAGGCGTTCTCCTTCACTATCATGATCGGTGTGATCGTAGGTACTTACTCCTCTATCTTCATCGCATCTCCAATCGTATACATCTACTCAAAAGCTCGCGGCATCAACCTTCGCCGCGAAGTATTAGAGTCAGATCTCGAATCCGAGATCAACCCAGCCGATGTGTAATTTTAAAATTACAGTCTAAATTTCCCAAAGCGCAGTCCTCACCAGAGGCTGCGCTTTTTTGTTACGTAATTTTGACCGTTACGATTTATCTTCATATCTATAATAGATTCTAACAAAAATTTCTGATAGCTTTCTCCTCATGGACACAGAAGAAAACCACACACCACAACCAGACGCCCTACACATACTTTCTACTCAGGAAAAAAACTGGGCGATGTTCGCACATTTATCTACCTTCCTCGGCTGGATAGGCATTCCACTAGCGAACATCATCGCTCCACTAATCATCTGGCAGATAAAGAAAGAGACCATGCCATTTGCAGCTGAACAGGCGAAGGAAGCTCTCAACTTCCAAATAAGCCTCACCATTTTAGCTGTTATATCTGCTATCCTGATAATGGTCTTCATTGGAATCATCGGTCTCATCGCCATCGGTATAGCCCAGCTCATCTTTACTATCATAGCCTCGCTCAAAGCGAATGAAGGCATTGCATACCGCTATCCTATGACCATTCGCCTCATCAAGTAAGCAAGGGCACATTCTTACATTTGACTATCGAGCTCAGACACACAATATCCCCGCATGAACTTTGACACCATCATCACACGCCGTGACACTGGATCCATCAAATGGGACAGACGTCCTGAGCTCGACCCATTCTGGGTCGCAGATATGGATTTCACTTCTCCTGGTTGTATTCTAGAGGCTGTGCAAGAGCGCGTCTCTCATGGAGTGCTAGGCTACGCCCACGCCCACGATGGAGTCACCGAAGCTGTCCTCGAGTACTTGAAGTCTCGCCACGGTGCGAATGTCACAGAAAATAGCCTAATTCACCTCGGAGGACTCGTACCTGCCCTCTCGCTGGCGGCTCGTGGATTTGTCAAACCTGGTGAAAACCTAATGATCTGCACACCGGTCTACTATCCATTTCTCCATGTCGGGAATGATGCTAAATGCGAAACGATCTCGGTTCCCCATGTCGAAATAGATGGCACTTGGACCTTTGACTGGGAAGAAATGGAAAAGCAAGTATCAGCCAAAACCAAGCTCTTCATTCTGTGTAATCCACAAAACCCACTCGGGCGTAACTTCACCAAAGAAGAAATCATCCGCGTTGCTGAATTTTGCCATCGTCACGATCTACTGTTAGTGTCCGATGAAATACACTGTGACCTCGTCTTCAACGAAGACACACAGCCATTTTACTCTGCTCTGCATCTGCCAGAAAAGCTCCGTCAGAAACTCATCGTTCTGCAAGCACCTAGTAAAACCTACAACATAGCAGGCATGGGCTACGCCTTTGCCGTTATTGAGAACCCAGATACTCGCAAAACATTCTGTGACGCCCGTGGTCACACACTCGCTGAGATTAACTGTCTGTCATTCTTTGCTGCCGAAGCCGCTTACAAGCACGGTGAGCCGTGGCGCCAAGAACTACTCGCTTACCTCAAGAAGAACCGTGACACCGTCATCGACTTCGTCCGAAGTGAACTCCCAGCTGGCTGCACTATTCCAAATATCGAAGCCACCTACCTCGCGCTAGTCGACACACGCGAAGCTAAAATCAGACATCCTGCCCAAGTCATCGAAAAGCATTCTAAAGTCTGGGTCAATGACGGCACAGCATTCGGCGCTCCTGGCCAATTCCGCTTTAACTACGGCTGCCCGCATTCTCGCGTCCTCGAAGGGCTAGAGAAAATCAAAGTGGCTCTCCACTCCTCTAAGTAAAAGCAAACACCAGATCAGCTTCTCCCATATTTCCTGTGCGTGACATTTCCTAGATGCATGCTACTAAGATTCTAACAATTTATTATGCTCCGCCCACTCATCTCAGCTTTCTCTCTTTGCCTCCTATCCACCCCATTGATGGCTGTAGACCCTCGAGAAACAAGTGCAACTGATGATATCCCATACGGTATTGAATTTCTCACGCAGTACAGCAGTGAGTACAACTACCGCGGATTCATCCTAGCCCAAGACACGATTGATGTGCAGCTCAGCACCCACTACGCCTTCGGTAAAAGCACCTACATCAATGGTGCCGCATGGTTTGGCAGTGCTGTTGGCGACGGAGACTTCACTGAAGCTGGATTTCTAGCAGACCTCCGCAAGGATATTGATCAATGGACTCTTTCACTCTCGGGAACCTATCGCTCTTACTCGAATACCTTTTTTGAAAATGGAGTCAATATTGAGACAGTAGCTTACTATCAATGGAACAGCATGTTTCAATCAAGCGCTCACATAGCATATGACACTGGAGCAGAAGGATGGTACGGAAGCTTGGAAACTGGCTACTACCATCGCATTAATGATGACTCATTCTTTCTCTTCGATGTTGGAGTAAGTGCCGTGGAGAACTATTATTCTAGAGATGGTTTCAATGATGTATTTGGAAAACTAACCTACACTTATAACATCAACCAATCCGTCTCACTCAGTCCATATATCGGCACTTCAGTACTGCTCGACGACAAGGAAACTGGGAGTGATAGCCTTTACGGAGGTATTTACCTTGCCGTAACCTTCTAGAATTCGGTAAGAATCACTTGTGATTCGCATAGTCCTCATTCTCATTGTATCAGCGGCCTCGTTCTTCGGGATCGTATTTCTCATTGAGACGAAAGCCCCCGACGTCAAATCAATGACCGACAAGCCCGGCGCGAAGGCTACCATAATCAACCCACATGGCCTACCAAGTGGCGTCATTGGTTCCTTCACCTTGAACCAAGAAGCTACCAATGCATGGCATACAAGTGACAGCCGCCTCACCGATGACGACCGAGTACGTTTCAGTGAAACTCAAGCGCTCCAAGAGCTCTACAATTTTGATGGTGATCACCTTTGGCGCAATTCTCCTGATAATAAAATAGTGGTTATCACTAGTGAAGTCACACCCGACTTCGTCAAGCTCCTCACCACAGTTTCTCTCAATGGCGAAGAACTGCCAAACGAATTCTACCTTCAATGGGATGACCAAGGTTTCTGGCTATCGCAGCGTCTCCCAACCACTGCTGGAGTAACTAAACTCTACCGTGCTCGCTACGAGCGCAATGCTGCAGCTGAAAAATAGTAGCCACTACTTCCACTTACCCCTTGTAACCGGAAGCTTCCATTAGACTTCCGCGTCTAACCACTTACCCTTGAAGTGAACTATAGTGAACACCAGAGATTGGACAACAAGATCTGTCATCATGATCAGCCAGACTTTCGTCAGCGTCATATGCTCACCAAAGTAGTAAAACGCTGCAGCCAGAGCACCCACACGGAAGATGAGCATGGTGCCAAATGAAGACACCATCACCAACACTGTAGCTCCAGCCCCGCGCATCGACATCTTCATCACCATCGCTGTTGCAAAAAATGGCTGCACCCAGCCAACGTAGCGCAGTACCGAAATCGCCATCTCTGTCTGCGGCCCTCCTTCTGGACTCATCAGCCCCACTAACTGAGGTGCGAAAATAACGAGGCAAATCCCAGTCAGCCCCATCACGACAATCGCGACATACCAACACACGCGCACAGCGTAAGCCGCTAATTCTTTCGCCCCAGCTCCTAAGTACTGCCCAGCAAGCGTAGAAGCAGCCATCCCCAACGCAAATCCAGGCATAAAGCTCATTGATTCGATTTGCACAACCATTCCATGTGCTCCCAGAACTCCTTCTTGACTCAGTTTATTGGCCACCATCCAGACTCCAAATGCATGGATGCTCCACATTCCTATGATTTCAATCACCTGAGGAAAGCCCACACGAACGATACGATGACCCACACTCCAATCCCAACGCAGCGACTCCCTACTTAAAGTCACCACTGCTGGCCGCCAATCACGCGGTAGCATCGCCCATAGAATTACCACAGCTCCAGCCAACCAGCCCCCCACTGTCCCCCATGCGAGACCAGCCATACCACTCGTATAAAAATCTGAAACTCCATCTCCTGGCGGCATCCAATGAGACATGAATAGAACACTCAATGTCACATTCACAAGGTTTACTACCAACATCGCATAAAACGGCGTGCGCGTGTCACCACCCGCTCTCAAACACGCATTGGCAACAAACAACAAGCCACACAATGGTGACGATAGAGAGACGATTCGTAAATACTGGAGCGCATACTCCTCAGCCACGCCACTCAGCCCAAACACTTGGATCAAAACCGGAGCAATCAACCAAACTACGACTCCAGACACAGCCCCTGAAATCACCCCTAGAATCAGTGATTGCCCAGTAGCCTTTTCAGTAAGCTTCTCATCATGCGCGCCGAAAGCTCTCGACACTAAAGCCTGAGCACCAGTCGCCACAGCTCCCTGTAAAATCATCATTAGCCAAGCAACATACATCGCCAAGCCCATCGCATCAAAAACCTCGCTATGAACTTCAGCCGCCATCGTATTCCCAGCAATGATACGGTCAGTAAAGGAAACCACAGTCCCCATCAAATTCTGTAAAAACGGCCACAAGGCCAAGGTCACAATCTGTCTGGTTAACGAAATTCCAGCCAGGCGCCCCCCCAGCACAACCGACTTCCTAGGATGACTAGGTGGATCGATGGCATTGGCGGGATTACTCATAAGAAATGCGAGGAAGCTACGACTGATACCCCCTGTTAGACTGAAAAGCTACATAATTTTAGAAGTTTGCAGTTGCGGTCTTCCTGATTCAGCTTGAATACTAAGAGAGAAATGCACACTCCAGTCACTAGCTTTTCAGACCATAGTATCGCGAAAAAATTACTTCTTGCAGACCCATCACTGCGTGATGAGTATTTTGGCCATAGTGTCGTCTACATAGTAGAACATAACGTGAATAAGGGCTCACTCGGCCTCATCCTTAATAAACCGACACCTCGAAAAGTTGGTGATCTTATCAGTAGTGATCAATTCAAAGACTTAGCCCACCTCCCTGTTTACCTAGGAGGTCCAGTCGAGAGCGATCAAATGCTTTTCGCTAGTTTCGAGTGGAAAGAACCGAACACTCTCAGTTGTACATTTAGACTCTCTGCGAAGCACGCTGTAGAGCTCGTCAATACACCAGGCTCCAATGTCAGAGCTTACGTCGGCCACTCAGTATGGTCAGAGGGGCAACTCCAAGACGAAGTCGAGAAGCATGCTTGGTTCTGTCGAGACGCCTCTGCACGCCTCGTACTAGAAACGAAATCGGACGAGCTATGGCAAACTCTGCTGAAAGACCTCTCACCTTTCCATCATATTTTATCGCTCACTCCCGATAACCCATTTCTTAACTAACTGAATCTACCAGCATCTATCATGCGAGCAGTCATCCAACGCGTATCCTCAGCCTCAGTCTCCATTGTGGGAGAAATATCGGGAGAAATCAAACAAGGCTTCCTCATCCTCCTGGGGATCGAAGCCGCTGACACCGATGAAGATATAGAATGGCTCACTGGCAAGATCGCTCGTATGCGGGTGTTCGCAGATGAAGCGGACTTAATGAATAAGTCTCTGACTGACATCGGTGGCTCTGCACTCGTTGTTTCACAGTTCACGCTTCACGCAAATACGAAGAAAGGCAACCGCCCCTCATTCATCCGCGCAGCTAGACCTGAGCAAGCAAAGCCTATGTATCAGGAATTCATGCTCAGCTTAGGCAACAAAATTGGCATCCCATGTCAATCCGGAGAATTTGGTGCTGACATGCAAGTCGCTCTCGTCAACGATGGACCAGTCACCATCATCATCGACAGCAAAAACCGAGAATAGGATTCCCTAAAATTTTCCAACAATGCTCAGTAACGACCCAGTCTCAATCCAATTCCGCATCCCAGCTTCAGACCACCTCGGAAAAAATGAAGTTGAGGGGAAAGTCCGCTTCATGCCAGATAGTGTAGAACTCGACTGGCGCCTTAAGGGAAATGTCTTTCGCGGGGGACAACAAGAAGTGGAGACCATTTCGCTCAATTACGGTGACATCGAGCATGTGGAACTGAAAAAGCGCTGGTGGAAGCTACATTCCATTATTTTGCGTATCAATAATCCTGCTCTCGTTGAAAAAATCCCAGGAGTCGAAATGGGTAAAATGACTCTCGAAGTCGATGAACGTTCTCGTGAAGAAGCGAAAAAACTTGGATCACTGATCGACTTCAAACGCTCAATTTTTCTAGTCGATGAGCAAACGCGAAGACTCGAAGCTATGAGTAGAGATCTCTAAGCCTGCTTAGCCCGAGTAGCTGCTTCCTTTTTAAGCTTACGCCTATAGGCTGCAGGAGTGGTACCCATTCTTTTTTTAAAAACGCGTGTAAAGTGCGCTTGGTCTGAGAACCCTGACTCGGACGCCACTTCAGCCAATGTGACATTTGTCGGCATCAGCGTCAGCGCCTTTTCAAGACGCATAGTTGTGAGATACTTGTGCGGCGAGTGCCCAGTCGTCTTTTTAAAACTCCTAGCGAAGTGAAATGTGGACATGTTTGATTCAGATGCCAAATCTTCCACATAGATTGGAGAGTGGAGTTTCCCCCACATATAATCAGTCAGCCGCTTCAGCAATGGCTTGCTGAGCTCCGATCCCGATGTAGTATTTTTTTCTCCTTTCATCCGCAATTTATTACGTCTAACTCCACACATTAATGTGCTTCAGCTGAAATAACGAGACACCTTAGCATCCAGTAATTCAGACACTAGAGTAAACTTCAGCACTCGACCAGAACTTTTTAATCTGCAACTCACTGTTCTTTAAACAGCCTTGCTAAAAGCTCAACTTATAAATTTTCAGGGTGGCTTAGTAGTTCAGCAACACGATTCAAAACACGCCCTGCATCACCACCGTCAATAACCCGGTGATCGAAGGTTAAGTTCAGCTCCGCTTCAGTCACTGGAATGAATGCCTCCACTTGGTCCGACCAAACTGGCTTCTTCACACCAGCGCTAATACCCAGAATTAAAGTTTCATTCGGCAGAGGAATCGGAGTACCCCATGTCAGGCCAAATGTCCCGAAATTCGTCACAGTTGCTATCCCTCCTTTGGTATGCTCCGCAGTAAGTTTACGCGCACGCGCAAGATCCACCAGGTCAGCATAGTCTTTTGCGAGTTCAGCCACAGATTTAGTATCTACATCGCGAACTACAGGCACCATCACACCGTCTTCCACTTGCACTGCTAGTCCAATATCGAAAGCGCGTGGGTGCACAATGTGACCACCAATCAAATATCCTGCTGCCTCTGGATGCTCAGCTAAAGCTAAGGCTAGGGCGCGGAGCACATAGAGCGTGAGGCCTGGCTTCGGATTCTGCTCAGAACGATGTTTGAGCAACTTATCCATCACTACCGGACGAGCAACCGTCGCCAGCGGGCGACTCCATGATCGACGCATAGCATCAGCCACAGCTCTACGCATTGGTGATGCAGGAGAAGAGGGCCAAGAACTAATATACTCGAGGAATTTTTCCAAATCCTCAACTGTCACACGCCCTCCAGCGCCACTCCCATTAATAGCTGAAATATCTGCAGCTTGCAGACCGAGCTCATTCATTCTCGCACGCATACGTGGAGAAATATAATGCGCTCCTTTCTTACCCATTGGGACTTGTAGACCTTTTACATTAGGCTCCACAGCTTTTGGTTCGAAATAGGCATCACCATCTAACTTAAAGTGTAGATTCGCCTCAGCGTCATCAGGAGTAGTCTCTTCATCGCTCTCATCTTGAGCATCAGCCACCGTACTCACGCCTGTACGCTGCACCTCTTCTGCAGTGACCTCTATCACACCTAAAACACTGCCGACTGCGTAGCTTTCGCCTTCACTTGCACAGATATCTTTAATCACACCTCCACAGAGTGTTGGCACACTCATTGTAGCCTTATTGGTTTCTACTTCGATCAGGTCTTGCTCGGCCTCGACAACATCTCCTACGGCTACATTAAACTTAAGGATAGTAGCTTCAGCGATAGATTCGCCAAGCTGGGGCATTACAATTGGGACTTCAGGCATAATAGTTGTAACGTAAATTTAGTAAGCGAGGAGGTTACGAAGAGCCTCACAAATAGACTCTGGAGTTGGGCGGTGCATTGCCCAAAGTTTTGGATGATAGGGAACTGGAGTGTCTTTCGAATTCAGACGCATTGGTGGCGCGTCGAGCAAATGGAAACCATCTGCACACACTCGCGACACAACCTCTGCGGTCACTCCTCCCCACGGGAAAGCTTCGCCGAGAGCTAGCAAACGTCCAGTACGCGCAACTGACGCGATGACGGTATCCGTGTCTAATGGCTTCACTGAGCGTAAATCCACTACTTCGATTTCCCAACCACCTTCTTTATAAAGCATATCCGCAGCACGCACTGCTTCATGCACCATCGCACTGTATGTCACAACGGTTGCGTGCTTACCACTACGAGTGATCCGCGCTTTACCGATTGGTAAATCATCACCCTTATAATCATCAGCCTTCAGCCAACGATAGAGAAATTTGTGCTCACAGTATATTACCGGATCGTCAAGATCGACAGCCTGCAATAACATCGAATACGCATCTGCCACAGTCGCAGGTGTGACCACTACAGTGCCAGGATAGTGCGCATAAATCGTTTCCATACTCTGGCTATGAAATGGACCTGAGCCAGGTGTACCACCAGAGGGCATGCGTACTACAAGAGGCACAGGAACTCCTGTCCGGTAGTAATGCGTCGCTGCTTGGTTTACGATCTGGTTAAATGCGACTGATGAGAAATCAGCAAACTGCATTTCAACAATAGGACGCATACCCTCGATCGCTGCACCCACTGCCATACCAATCATCGCATCTTCACTAATAGGCGCGTCGATAACGCGGTCTGGCCAGCGCTCCTGTAAGCCTTTGGTTGCCTTAAATGCACCGCCAAACTTACCAATATCTTGACCATAGAGAAACACCTTTGGATTATCCTCCAAGGCCTTTTCCTGCGCGTCTTTAATCGCGTCAATGTACGTAACTGCCATGCTATAAACTATTTCTTATTGGAGACCTTGAATGCTTTCACTCGCTGTCGCCGCCCACACTTCTTTGTATGGGTTAGGTGGATCCTCACGCTGAGCTACTGCCACAGCCTCTTGAGCTTCAGCATTAATCTCTTCTACCCACTTTTGATATTCCTCTTCACTGAGCCAGCCTTTTTTAATCAGCTGCTCCTTCCCCACTTCGATACAGTCGCGACCATAAGCCCCTTCTCGAATCTCCTGAGGAACATAGGAACCATCGTCATGTTCTCCGTGACCAGACAATCTAAGCAACTTCGCAACGACTAATTGAGGTCCTCCTCCTGCGCGCGCTAGTTCAACTGCATTTCCAATCACTTCAATACAAGATAAAAAGTCTGTACCATCCACAGAATGACCACCCACTCCGTACCCTTTTGCACGGTCAATTAAATTTTCACAAGCATACTGGCGCTCACTCGGAGTCGAGTACGCAAATTGATTATCAGCCACCACCACCACCATCGGCAGCTTCTCCACAGCTACAAAGTTAAGCCCTTCATGAAACGCTCCAGTGGAAGTCGCGCCATCGCCAATACAAGTCGCTCCGACGCGACCGTCTAGCTCGCCTTTCAAACGCTTGGCCAATAAGGCTCCGCCCACTTGTGCCACAGCCGCACCAAGATGACTAATCATCGCAAACATTCCATCTTTTGGACGGCCACGGTGAATATTACCATCGCGACCACGCATCGGACCTTGCGCCGATCCTAGGTAAGTACGCGTGGTGTCTAGTGGATCTTCTCCAAACGCCATGCGTCCGGCTTGGTCCCGAATCAAAGGAGCAAAAACATCCTTCCCCCATTCCAAACACGTACCTAATGACGCGCTCACCGCTTCTTGACCCTTGCCCAGATACACACCACCAACAATTTTTCCAGCCTTGTAGAGATTGCTTAATTTAGTCTCTAAAATGCGAGCGCGCAGCATGGCTCTATACACTGCAAGCGCATGCTCTTTACTGCTAATATCTATTGTTGTCTGCTCTGCCACGCCGCAATCTTATAGGCAAGCACCCCTATCTAGCAACTGGTTTCCTCGCTTCTTCAGTGAATTTTTTAGCCATACCATACAATTAACTCGTCCATAGTATTCTCGATCGCTTTGCCACCCAAAATCAATTTGCTTTTTGAGCCCCACATCTCCATAAGCGCCTCGACTTTCATCAAACCCCACGCAATACATTTTCATGAAACCAACTCTACTCGTTCTAGCAGCAGGTATGGGCAGCCGATACGGTGGCCTCAAACAAATGGACCCTATGGGACCTAACGGAGAAACAGTTCTAGACTACTCCGTGTTCGATGCCATCCGCGCAGGATTTGGCAAAGTAGTTTTCATTATTCGTCGTGATTTCGCCGAAAATTTTAAAGCCGCTATTGGCGATAGATTCTCTGATAAAATCGAAGTCGAATACGCCTACCAAGAACTCAACGACTTACCCGCTGGCCACACACTCCCAGAAGGTCGCGTTAAACCATGGGGAACTACCCACGCTATTCTCGCAGCACGCGACATTGTCGACACACCATTTGCTGTCATCAATGCTGACGATTTCTACGGAGCAGACGCATACCAGCAATTCTCTCGACACTTCAATTCCTCTACCGAGGTTAATAGCGACTCCGATCATTACTCAATGGTAGGTTACCCCTTGAAGAATACTCTATCAGAAAATGGCAGCGTTAATCGCGGAATCTGCTCTGATAATGACAGCCTCCTGGATACTGTCGAAGAACACCTCGAAATCAAAATAGAAGAAGACGGCATCTGTCGTGGTGAAAACCTCGCAGGTAAACGTGTCGAGCTCTCACCAGATGCCCTCGTTTCAATGAACTTCTGGGGATTCCCGCTCAGTATTATGCAAGACCTCGAATGCGAATTTGTAAAATTTCTCACCGAGCGGGGCACTGAGCTCAAATCCGAATGCTATATCCCGACCGTTGTCGACACCATGATTCACCAAGGGAAGGCAGATTGTAAAATCCTAAAGACCTCCGGAACTTGGTTCGGGGTAACCTATCCAGAGGACAAACAATGCTGCGTTAATAGCATTAAACAGCTCATTGATGAAGGAGCCTACCCGGACCAACTTTGGAGCTAAAACCGCTTTAAAATGACTTCCAAAAGAATAGCCACTAGTTCACTTTAGTGGCTATTTTCATCCCCGCGTTTCATCTAAATTGCAGGGCCAAAAAGAGCACTACCTATTCCACTTGCTCAAGTGACGAGAACCTGTTTATTTGCTCTGTAGATAAACGGTCTGCGCTCAAGCTGAGCCAGCGCCAACCTTTTTATAATTTATGAAAATCGTAGTAGCCTACTCTGGTGGCCTCGACACTTCTGTTCTCTTGAAGTGGCTCAAGGACAAGTACAACGCTGAAATTATCGCTTACTGTGCCGATGTCGGCCAAGCTGAAGAGCTCGACGGCCTTGAAGCCAAGGCTCTCGCGACAGGAGCTTCCAAATGCTACATTGGTGACCTTAAGGAGGAATTTGCTTCTGACTTCATCTTCCCAATGTTCCAAGGCAACGCTCTCTACGAAGGTCGCTACCTTCTTGGCACCTCCATCGCTCGTCCATGTATCTCTAAAGGCATGGTCGAAGTTGCGATCAAGGAAGGTGCTGACGCTATCGCTCACGGTGCGACAGGCAAAGGCAACGACCAAGTACGTTTCGAGCTTTCTGTAGCAGCACTCGCTCCACACATCAAATGTATCGCACCATGGCGTGACGATGAATTCCGCGAGCAATTCCCAGGCCGCGCTGAAATGATCGCTTACGCTGAAGAAAACAATATTCCGGTTAAAGCATCGATGAAGAAGCCCTACTCCATGGACCGTAACCTCCTTCATATTTCATTCGAAGCGGGCGCTATGGAAGACACTTGGCATGACGCCACTGCTGAAGACGACAAGGACATGTATGTGCTTTCCGTTTCTCCAGAAGACGCACCAGACAAGGCTGAATATGTCCAATTCCTTTTCGAGAAAGGTAACGTTATCGGCCTCAAACACGACGACCTCGATACTATCATCTCCGAGCTTGGTGACATTTCAGCTCAGGGCGAACAAGACGGTTACACCCTATTCACCCCATACGGTGTAATGCGTGTGCTGAACGCTCTCGGTGGCAAGCACGGTATCGGCCGTGTGGACCTCGTAGAAAACCGCTTCGTCGGCATGAAGTCCCGTGGCGTGTACGAAACACCAGGTGGCACCATCCTCCTCGCTGCTCACCAAGACCTCGAGACCCTTACTCTCGACCGTGAAGCTCAAGCTCTCCGCGATAGCCTCATTCCTAAGTACGCTCAGCTTATTTACAACGGTTTCTGGTACGCACCTGAACGCGAGGCTCTTCAAGACCTCATTACGTCTACTCAGCGTACAGTAAGTGGCGAAGTTCGCCTCAAGCTTTACAAAGGTAACTGCCTCCAAGCTGGACGTCGCTCCCCACTCTCTCTTTACGATGAGGAAGTGGCTTCTATGGAAGGCGCTGAAGAAGGCAAAGAAGAAGCATATAACCAGAACGATGCTTCTGGCTTCATCGCTCTTAATGCTCTCCGCCTCAAGGCAAATGCCCGTCAGCGCGAACTTCTCTAACACCTAAAGTTGTTACCCCTTAAAAAGAAAGCCCTGCGTTCATCGAACGCAGGGCTTTTTTCTTTTTCTAAACTACTTAGAGACTATCGGCGAACACCTCTGTATTCATTATTTTTCCTAGCTGGCTTCCCATTGTCATTACTTGGAGGAAGCTGAATGACGCGCGGCTCAGGTAAATACCAAGGACGCTCCATCACAGCACGAGAAACACCTTCCTGCTCATCTGGATCACCATACTTTGGAGGAAGGATACTCGCTTTCGTTTGAATATCTTTCGCTAACTGAGACTTTTCAGCATTCAAACTCTGAAGCTCCATCAGTGATGCTCTGTCACTCACAATTCTTGGCTGAATGAAGATGAGCAATTCTTCACGCACTATATCCTCTTGGATCGTCGAAAATAAACGTTTCAAACCTGGAATATGCATGAGTATAGGAATTCCACTCTCACTTGACTCGCTTCGTTCCGTAATCAACCCACCTAGTACAATAGTCTCGCCATTCGGCACGGTGACTGTTGTCTTAATCTCTTCCTGACCAATTCGAGGAATCGAGTTCCCATCAATAATATCTTCACCTATAATATTTTTGTTCGTGAAGGCAATCTGCAGAGTCACCTCGTTCGCAGAGTTGACTAGTGGAATTACTTCTAATTCGAGCAAGACATCTCGATACCCAATATTGGTCGACTGCGTACTATTGTCACCAGTTCCTCCTGCAGTAAAGGTATTCGTCGGCACAGCTACCTGCTGGCCTGAATTGAGGGTCGCCACCTTATTATTCGTAGTAAACACAGTCGGACGCGCCATCAAATGAAACTTCCCGCTATCCTCCATCGCTCGCAAAGTAGCAGTGAAGTGTTTCCCTATCTGACCGTAGAGCGATAGACCTGACACTCCACTAGCAAACTGGCCAATATCCGTGAGTGTTGTCGGATCCACAAGTATAGGGTAGCCAGTATTATTCTGACCAGCAAAGCCACTATTTGCACCGCGTGTCTCTTGGTAAGTACGCGCAAAGTCTACCCCGAAATCTAGTGAGTCACCAAGGTTATAACGCCCAAAAATAGCCGTGATTTGTACCTGTTCAGAGGGAACATCCATTGCTTCGATCAAATCCTGCACAACCTTAATAGCCTGTGGCGGACCTTGGATAATTATAGTGTTGTTACTGTTATCTGCCACCAGCAGAGTCTTTCCAATAATCATAGCCTCCGGCCCTTCCTTACGCGTAGTAGGATCTAAGCTAATACCGGTACCGCCACCTACTGACTCATTATTTGTACCAGCGTTACGAACCACCTCGCCACCACGTGTGGTTGTGCCCCCAGCACCAGAGCTTTCTGCCTGAGGTGAAACCTGAGAAATCGCGTTTTCAGCAATCGACATAAAATCAGATACCGATAGGAAATTAAGCTTATGCTTAAAATAGTTTCTCTTAGAGAGTGGTGAATCAAAACCAGAGATCAACCCCTCAGCAACTTCTACATCAATTGGACGACCAATTACAAAGATCCGATTGGTTCGTGCATCTGAAATCACTTGGACTGTACTTGAACTCGTGGAATTTGCCCTCTGTGTATTATTCCCACCACGGTTTGAACCATTGTTGTTACCACCACGATTGTTTCCACCTTGGTTTCCTCCACCATTGTTATTTACTGCCACGGAAATGGTATTCCCCCCACCGGCCGACAATGGTGTATTCTGCTGAGCACTAAACTCCAAAATCCCACGCACACTTTCAGCTGTTTCTTCAGCATCTGCATGCTCAAGATGAAACCATTTTTGCATCGAAAGCTCCTGAGGAATGTCGATACGATCCTTTAGCTGGACGAGAGTCCGAATCAATTGCGAGTTTTCGGTAATCAATAATGCATTAGCATTAGCCACGGGGACAATAGAACCGTGCGGGTCCACTTGAGATACCACTCCGGTAAAAATACTCATAGCCTCTTCAGGCTTGATGTTATCAAAGCTCATCACGTAAGTGACTAATTGCTCATCATCCGGCAGGAGTTCAGCATCCATAATCATTGGATATCCACCAGCCTTGCGCACATTAGGGGCGGGAAGAAGCTTCACTTCATTTGGTCCGGATGGAACAAACACTAAGCCCTCTAAGAAACATGTTTTCACCAATAGAGCCGCAGCTTCTCCATACGTAATAGGCGCCTTTGGTTTAAAACTAATATCCACCCCCATTGCAGCCTTGGAAACAATCACACGCTTACCAGTCCATGTACTATAGAGGTCAGCAATGATGTCACCAGTCATACCTGCAGGAAATTCGAGATTACTCTTCATCGGCGTATCAGGGTTGACCGTATTCTGCCGAATCACTGGTTGATCTGGCTCTGGCGGAGCTGCAGGCGGCGCAGGCACCTGCGCGAGAGCAGCACTAGTCATCGCAGCGAATGCCGAGAATCCTTTGAGTTTGTTGGAAAATTTCATAGTGTGTTCTATTTAACGGGTTTTAGGCACAGGTGGTGCGGTCACAGTGCGTCGCACACGTGGACGGCGACTGCTAGTATCTGAAGATGATGGAGTGGCCGTTGTTGACGGCTTAGTCTGGGTAGTTGGTATGGGAGGTCTAGTCGACTGAGCTGTTTTAGTAACGGGCTTCGCGGTAGCTAGACTCTTTTTAATGTCAGCAGGATTGTAGCCCACTGATTGAGTTCTCCCGCCACTCATTATCTGTACTGTTGATTTGTTATAATCAGACTTATTCTGATTCACCCGGATGAGGCGAAGTCCCTTATCGTTTGCAGCCCCCCCTTCTCTCAGGATAATATTTTGCGTGGGATTCTTGCGATCAACGACAACCACGTACCAGCCATCTTCGAGCGCAGCCATACCGCGGAGAGCCAGCGAACTATTTACGACTACTTCAGGCGCTTTAACCTCAGGCTTTTCAATAATAAATGGTGAGCGCAATAGCAGCGCACTGTATCCATTTATCGAAGGTGACCTGGGGACATCTGCAAAAAGTTGCCCACACAGCACCCAACTAAAGGTAATGAGTATTTGGTGAATTTTCATTAGAGTTCAGCCTCCTTTTCTATCAGCCATTGCTCGGCAGTGAGTGTGCAAGACACTAAGCTGTCATCATTTGAAACAGGTTTGAGCAGGATTTGAGTCACTGCTCTAAACTCCGTTGGTTGATGAATAGCCACTAGCCATTCGTAAATTTGTTCCTCAGAACCATTCGCCGTCACCTCGATTTTCACGCGACGGTAAACTTCGCCTGAATCCTCAAGAGGGATCAACTTCTGATCTTTTGCTGAAATACCGAGCTTACTACTCGAGCTTTCTAAAAACTTAAGCAAGTCACTCTCGGTATTTTCTAGCGTGCTTGGCTCTGGCTCATTCTCTGAGAGCCACTCGACTTCGTCAGCTATCGACGAAGCTGTCTCCGTACTCGAGCGATAACTCGCTGCACGAATACCTAGATCATTTACGGTCTGTTCTTTTTGGCGGTAAGTCGACATATACCACTTAACTCCCAAGATGTGTGCGAAGAGCACTACCACCACGAGAATCATCGTTAACAAGGATTTTTCGCGCTTATTCATTAGTACTCTTCGTAGCCGGCGGGTTTTGCTTTATAAGTGAATCTCCAGAGCTGAGTTTTGGGGTCGCGGATTGCTGGTGGATGTTCCCACTCAAAATCGGCAAACATTTCAGCATTCTTGAGCTTAGGTTTGTAGACATTGAGGTATTGGTTGCCTAAGGCATTCCCTCTCAACTCTATAAAACCATTCTGCACATTCACATTTGTGTAGCGAATGGTCTGTTTAGGCGGCATAGCCATCACACATTCTTTATAAATTTCTAGTGGCCACTTATCAGTCACTACAGGATAGAGCTCGTCCCAAGCCTTGAAGTGTTCACTATTCATCTCCCATGATGGAGCATAGAGTGCCACCTCCTCCTTGAGATCAGATGCTTGCCCATCGAGAGCTAACAACTTCCACGTCAAGACTGCCAAAACAATTAAATAAAGAGCAGCTACTCCGCCCCCGACCATCTTCAGTCGCTTCCGAGACGCCACTTGCTTCCGCCACTCCGTGATTACGGACGGCTCTAGGCTAATCCCTTCAACTGGCATGCGAGGAACCGGCCTATCTTGCTCAGTGAGAATCAATCCAGCATCAACAACTTGAGCCGCTACTTCACTACTCTTTTCACATACCGACCAAAGTATCACCTCCGCAGGCTTAAACTCGATCCCCTTTAGGGATAACTGCGAAAGCGTCAGATGGAGTAACATTGTTAGATCAACGAGCTCTTCGCCTATTGGTTCGGTTAAGAATGGAATTCCATTCCGATAACAGGCCATACACCAGCGATGACGCTCCCGCCAGATGGCGACACAATCTCCACTCACTGACGGTCGATAGTAACGAGCAGAGTAATCGAAAGTATGTTGCCGAAGATCGTTTGCTTCGTTGAGCTCTTCTTCAAGTAGGTAGATAGCGGAGACAAAGGACTCATCATCCGTTTTCTCAACCATGACACAGTCCCAGCCCTGATAGCCTTCAACATCTAGCAACAGCCCAGCATTCTCTAACTCTAACTGAGCGGCTCCACGATAAAGCTCCGGATCCGAGGAGTGCACCAGCACGGGCAGCGTAGCCACACGTGTGATAGAGAAAGCGACACAGCTATCATGCTGTTTATCAGCTTTAGCCAAGGCACCCTCGATCGAGTGATCGTGAACAAACACGTCATCATGTAACTTCCACACTTCCCAACCGTCCTCCTCAGACGGCAGAATCACTGTTTTTTCTACTTTACTCACGCTCTATACGTTTCTCTTGATAGTCTAATATGTTGCCATTAGCGCCTTTACCACTACTAACTGCGGTAACTGCATAGCGATACGTCCCTGAATGCCCAATACTTTCCACCCGAATCACTGAGTCACCAATCGAAAACCGGTCAGCAATGAGTTCACGCCTCTCTGGCGGAGAAAGCATATCATCTAGTGCTTCATTGACATCAGAGAACCGGGCATCGTCTTCAGTGCCCATGATTCCATCATCACCACTGACGAAATTTCTATGTTCTTGAGCAGTCGAAATCTCTACTTCTGCTGCTGCTGCTAACAGCTCAGGCATAGCTTCATGAATATCTAAGCCACCTGAGGTCCACACTGTTAAAAACTCTCTCCACTTGGGCTGCAAACGCTCTAACTCCCAAAAACCTTTAACGAGGGGGAGTTCGTCCAACTCGTAAAAAGGACGGTTAAATGGCCTATCTGAATAACCGCGGTCCTCATAGTACTCACGCTCGGCACCATTCAGGCTCATCAGCTCATCGCCATCCACCCAGTCAACCAATGCATCTACCAATTGATCAGATTGCTTATCTTCCAACCCCCAGTTCTTGAAGAGACTATAGAGCAACTCTGTATCTCCATTCTGGATCACTGTGTTAATATTTAACCGACTAGACTCCGGCTCAATTTTCACCGTATAGCCTTCATCATAACCAGTGTCTTGGCTTTGCAGAAGAGGGTCATCCCGCTCGATGGTTGGATGTATACCCACACTTAACCCTGAGTGCGCTTGTTGCCACGCTCTGAAACTCTGAACTTCTGTAATATTATCATCTACGTCCACTTTGAGTATCGTCAGCGTTACGACTAACACTGCAGATAAAAACGCGACCACCCAGAGAACTGCAATCAATGCGACTCCCGATGGCTGCTTTTGTGAACTAGATAAACAAACTCTCATTACTGATCGTTGAGGTTGTTAATAGTTTGATAAATAGCCTGAATCATTGTGTATGACAGTAGAGCAACCAGCACTGACATTGCTAAAAGAATCAATGGTGAGATCAACCCTAACAAACCTTTAATAAGGATACTTAGCTTCTTATCATAATAGATAGCCGCTCTTGATAGAGCTCTAGAGAGTTTACCCGTACTCTCCCCTACACCGATAAGGTCCACCATATTCGGTGGGAACATATCAGTCTGGCGCATACAACGGGTGAGCCTGTAACCATCCCCTACTTGATCAGAGACCTGCAATAACTTTGCGTGAAAATAACGATTCGTCACTGTTTCTGAAGTCAACTGTAGCCCTTGAACCAAAGGCACTCCATTCTCTAACAAATTACTTAACGTCTGAAGCCACTGCACATAGAGACCGTAGTTAATAACCTTCCCGAAGAGAGGGAGTTTAAGTTTCCACTCATCCCACTTCGCTTTATTTTCTTCGCGTTGGTGCCAGAGTTTCACACCAGCTATCGCAAGGACTATCAATACGATAATGCCGATCCATTGACCTCTGAGCGTATCACCTATCCATGTCGCGATTTTCACTCCGATCGGCATATCAGCCCCGGGCATCCCATCGAGAAGCAGGGTGATTTTAGGTAACAAGTAAAAGATAAACACTAGAGTCACGATCACACAGGCGAGCACCAAGAAAGCTGGGTAAATCAATGCTTGTTGCAAACGCGCACGTAGCTCCACCTGCTCTTTTAGATAAGCACAGTGTTGTTTTAAAATAGTCTGAAGGCTACCAGACGCCTCACCAGCTTTAACGAGATTGCAATAAAGTTGATCAAATGCTGGTGAAATACGGGGTAGAGCTTGGTACATCTGCTCTCCTTCCGTCACCCACTGGCGCAATCGTGAAGATGCCTCCTTGAGCACGCCTGATTCATCACGGTCTTCCATCGACGCCAACGCGGGCTCAAGAGGCAAACCAGCCTCTAACAGCTCACTCAACTCCTCAGTGAATGCGATAATATCTTTTTGCTTCATCACGAGTGGCCCATCAGTGAGCCCCTCGGTCTTCTTCTTTTTACCAGATACTTCCACCTCTTTGATCGAGGCTGGACGCATTCCCAACGACTGTAGATGACGGATCACTTCACCGCGCGCGTTGAACTCCAACTCGCCGGTCTGTTTTTTCCCCGCAGCATCTATTGCCACATATTGAAACGCCTTAGCCATTAATCAAAATCCTCACTAACAGCATGTGCATGTGTGCAAGAAAGCACCTCCTCAATGCTTGTAACGCCCTTCATCACCTTACGCCAACCGTAGTCACGAATACTTTCAAAACCTTCACTTACAGCCTGCTTCAAGATCTGATTTTCATCAGCACCTTTCGCAATCATATTTTGAATAGGATCAGAAATACGGCAAATTTCATAAATTGCCGAGCGCCCCTGATACCCTTTATGACGACATTCTGGACAGCCCACAGCGTGATACGGTTGCCCGTGCTGAGAAATCTCATCAGGAATCCCTAACTCACGAGCTCGCTCAATGGACCAATCGGGGACAGGTTCGGCACAATGCTTGCATAGCTTCCTTACGAGTCGCTGCGCTAAAAAGGCGCGAACAGAAGCTGAGATCAAAAATGGCTCAATGTCCATATCGAGCAAACGGCTAATGCCACCGATCGCGGTGTTCGTATGCAGAGTGGAAAACACCAAGTGACCAGTAAGCGATGCCCGGATAGCGATCTCGGCAGTCTCAGTATCACGAATCTCACCAATCATCACATTATTTGGATCCGCACGAAGAATAGAGCGTAAGCCTTTCGCGAATGTCAACCCAACCTCTGGACGCACGGCAATCTGCACAATACCAGGAAGCTTATTCTCAACCGGATCCTCAATAGTAACTGTGCGAGTCTCTGGTTTATTTAAATGATCGAGAAAACAATAAAGGCTTGTTGATTTACCAGAACCCGTAGGGCCAGTCGCCAAGATCACTCCATGGGAAAGCGCTAATACTTCATGAATAGCCTTCTTCACTGAGTCTTCTAGATCTAAGGCGTTCAGATCAAATTTTTCTTGATTGAGCAAACGTAGGCTCACCGTTTCACCCTCCACAGAGGGAATCGAAGCCACACGCACATCGATACTCTTACCTTTATTCCGAAGGTGAATACGACCATCTTGCGGCAATCGGCGCTCAGCCACATCTAAGCGAGACATGATTTTGAGACGTGCGACCACAGAAGACTGGAGAGCATTAATCCGATCCGGAACGGGCACATCTAACAATTGACCATCAACACGGTAGCGGATGCGCAGTATGTCAGCCTGTGGCTCTATATGGATATCTGTCGCCTTCTGAAGGAGTGCTTCCCTTAAAATTTGATTCACAAAACGCAGTACAGACGCTTCGTCTGATTCATCATCATCCAGAACGGATGCCTCATCTTTATCAGCGAGTTGATCTGCATTGATGTCGCGACCTGCGAGAATTTTTTCAAAAGTGTCAGCACCCACACCGTAAATAGCACTCAAGCTATTGCGCACATGTCGACGCTCGGCCAGCATCCATTTTATTGTCATTGGCAGCTTCCGAGTTAGAGCCTGACGCACGTCCATTTTATAAGGATCGTAGCAAGCAACGGTGAGCACTTTTCCATCTAACTTCAAGGGCACCACTTGATACCGGATCGCTAAAGCAGCTCCAAGCACACTCTTCAGTTCACTTACCTCTTCAGCCTCAATCTCACCAGAAAGCAAAGGCATACGCACGAGCTCTGCTAAACCTTTGTAGAACTCTTCCTCAGTAACCAAGCCAGCATCGATCAAGGCATCGATCAAGGGGAGTTGGAGCTGAGTTGCACTGTCCACCACTTCTTCAATGGCCTCAACATCTGCCTGACTAGAGGCACAGGCGAGGTCGTGCAATTGTTGCACAATGGGACTTCTTTCAGTGGTTTTACTCATAAATTTAGGTTTGAGAACGATTCACTCGTGACTTTAACCGCGCAAAGTCACCAATGGTGCAAACTAATTAGCGAAAGTTTGTCAGACTTCAAGAAGGGATTATTATCACTGTAACTTAATGAACTCTGGCGGAGTCGCGTATTTGACAAAGCGCAAAACTTCGCGTAGTCAACTAAGTCATGAAAATCGTAGCTCATTCAGCACACCGACAGTCACTCCGCTCCGCGAGAGGTTTCACCCTTTTGGAAATGGTCATGGTCATGGCGATCATCGCGGTGCTCGCTGGTGGTGTCATCGGCTTACTTGGCAACTTTGGTGAAGGCGCTAAGATTCAGCGTGCTGAAACAGATATTCAGACAGTCAATGCAGCCTTGATGAACTACAATACGCTCGCAGGCCGCTACCCTACTTCTGAACAAGGTATTGAGGCTCTAGTATCTAAGCCAACTACGGCACCTAAACCGAGACGCTACCCATCCAAACCATTCTTAAAAGCCATCCCAATGGATCCATGGGGCAACCCTTACGCATACAAGATGCCGGGCTCACAAGACCCTACTACATATGAAGTTCTGAGCTACGGAGCGGATGGAAAACCCGGGGGTGATGATGACATTAGTTCACAAGACCCGCTTCAATAGTTTACCGTCTCCGCGTCGCGGATTCACGCTCTTAGAGATAGTCGTCACTATGATGATTATCTCTGTTTTATTGGGTTCGGCAGCTCTTTTTTTTGTAGGCTCCAGCGATGAAGATGTCGAAAATCTGTCGCGCGACACTCAGCGACTCGCGAAAAAAACCATGCGCTCAGCCAGAGACGAACAGCGCGCCTACTCACTCTTCATCTCGCCAAAATCCATCTGGTCTGAGCCTGAAATGATTGACCTTGAGTATGTTGAATCTCGTCCAAATGAAATTCAAATCGATGAGGACATTACTGTCTCATACCTACTTGATGAAGAATCAGGATGGCAAAGGGTCTCAACAAATGACACGCCATTCGTCTGGAGTTTTTCGCAAACAGGCTTATGCGAACCGATTAGCCTACGATTCGAAAACGATGTAGCGGTAGACGAAGTCACATTTCACCCACTCACAGCGGGCAAACTAATTGATGAAAACTAACAGCCATAACCGAAAGGGTTTCATGCTGATGGAAGCGCTCATAGCTTTCAGTATATTTGGTATCGCTGCCACGGGCATCATCATAGCACTCCACCGCACAGCCGAGCTGAGCCAAACAGTAATCCACGAACAATGGGTTACCCAAGAAGCACACAATCTGCTTACAGAAATCATCACAGCCCCAAATACAGGCACTGACTTCGCTCGTGTCGAGTCCATCACTATAGATGGCAGCACAGAGGCCCTTATTTCTATTGAGCCAATAGAAGACCTCTCTAACCTAGATGAAGAGCTTCTCGAGAACCTTTACCGAGTAAGTGTCACCATTTATTGGGATGACAATGGCACCCCAGCGGAAGAAACCTTTACTATAGTCCACCTCGACGGGATGTTTAATAACGGCAGATAGATGAAGCTCACTACCAAACAAACAAGAGGTTTCACCTTACTTGAAACAATCCTCGCCATGGCCATTCTAGCGACGATCATGTCCGTCATTTTTGCGATCACACATAGCTCGATCGGCCTCAGTCAAACCATCATAGCTGTGCAAGCTCAGAGTCGCGAACAAGCAGCACTACGAAATTTCCTCAGAGAAGTACTGACTAACATCCCTTCAGAAGCCCGTATCACTCTCGCTGAAAATGATTTTCAGTTGATGAGCTTGATGATTGAAAACCCTAACACGGAATTCCCTGCCAATGGCCGACAGCAAGTGGCCAAGCAGCTCTGGTTAAGTGGAGGCAAAGACCGTGACGGTCTCATCAGCTTAATCGTAGAAATGTCAAATCAGCTGGAAGGCGAAACCAGCTCTATAGAGCCAGTCAACTTCCAAGCCGAACTCATAGGCCAGCTCGCCAACATTCGCTGGGACTTCTATAACCCAGCTCGAGACGAGTGGAGTCCTGAGTGGACGCCTGAGATGGGCAGACCAACCCAAGTGAAATTTTTCTACAGCTTCCCTGACTACCCTGAAGAGCACATGCTCTATTTCTGGATCCCAAATCGCACTCCTCCAATTCAGTCTGCAAATAATGGTAATCAAGAACAAGGTAACGATGTAAATCAACCACGCCAATAATTGGAGTGGTCCCGTCTAAGCGAAGTGCAAAGGAATACTTAAGCTCCATTTTGGCACTCTATTAAAGCCATTGTAACACTTCTCGAATCGCTACTTCATGAGATAATAACAGATCGGTAAGCGCTGTTATTAAGCGGCCTTAAATGCCTTACTCAGGAGACCTTTGACTCTGACACACAAATATGCTCTAACGTACTAATGGCTAATGACTTTCAGACCACCCAACCATAAGCTAGCTAAACGTTTTAATTCTATGAAACGGCACTCCTCCCCCCAATGTGCTTTTGTGATTTATAATCCCTTCTGTAAAATCTCCTGGGTGCGCTCATTTTACTGAGCCTCCGATGTAGCAACGCGTAAAAGTTGTTTATTCATATTATATGTTGTTTGTAAAAGCATGGCCCCACTGCCCCGGCAGCGTGGTTCATTTTTCACAAATGTGGTCTACTTGTTGTCCATCAATACTATTTGAGCGGCTTAACTATAACACGAAAACCCGACTCCACACTAGGTGAAGTCGGGTTAATAATTTTCAGGATCTAGCTGGAACGATTAGTTCGCCTCAGCAATATCTTCAGAATCTTCAGTTGATTCTACTACTGGTACTGGTTCCTCTACAGTGAACTCAAAACGTGAGCTCTTGTGAGTGTGGAAGCCTGTACCTGCAGGGATGAGGTGACCCATGATGACATTTTCCTTAAAGCCTTGGAGCGTATCTACGCGGCCAAGTGTCGCAGCTTCTGTAAGAACACGTGTGGTGTCCTGGAAGGATGCGGCAGAGATGAAGGAATCAGTCTCAAGAGATGCCTTAGTGATGCCGAGAAGAACTGCTTCGCCTTCTGCTGGCTTACCACCTTGTGCAACCACTTGACGGTTCGCACGGTTGAACGTAGTACGATCCACCTGGTCTCCCCAAAGGAAATCAGAGTCACCTACTTCAGTGATCTTCACCTTACGTAGCATCTGACGGATGATGATTTCAATGTGCTTGTCATTGATCTCAACACCTTGGACTCGGTAAACTTCCTGAACCTCATTAACGAGGTGTTCTTGGAGTTCCTGAGCACCACATGCTTCGAGAAGATCTTCTGGAGCTACTGGGCCTTCAGTGATCTGGTCACCAGCTTTCAAGACGTCACCTTCTACAACAATAACATGTTTACTCATTGGGACAAGGTGGTCAGCTGACTCACCAGTCTCAAGATTAGACACAATCACCTTCTTCTTACCGCGAACGTTTGGACCGAAGGAAACTTCACCGTCGAGCTTAGAGATCGTACAAGCTTCTTTCGGACGACGAGCTTCGAAAAGCTCAGCAATACGAGGAAGACCACCAGTAATATCCTTGGTTTTTTCAGCCTTACGTGGAGTACGTGCAAGCTGAGTACCACCGCCGACTAACACACCTTCTTTTACAGAAAGGTGAGCGCCAACTGGAATTGGGTAGGATGCGAGAACTTCAGAAGTTGCATCGTCCACAATCACTACGGATGGGTGGAGATCTTCCTTGTGCTCAGTAATAACCATTCCCTTCTTACCAGTTTCCTTATCAGTCTCGTTAGCAACAGTAATACCAGTGATCATGTCACGGAATTCAATTTTACCAGCCTTCTCTGTAAGAATAGGTACGTTATATGGATCCCAAGTAACGAAGATTGCACCCTTCTTAACTGGGTCACCATCTTGGACTGAGATAACGGAACCGATAATCACATTGTGATCTTCGACTTCAAGACCGCTCTTGTCCTGGATAGATACGGAACCCTTCTTATTAAGAACAACATAGTTACCATCTGCATCTTTAACTGTACGTAGGTCCTTGTAGACAATAGTACCGCCAGACTTAGCTTTGATTTCTGGTTGTTTGAAGGACGCTGTAGCAACACCACCTACGTGGAACGTACGCATTGTAAGCTGTGTACCTGGCTCACCAATAGACTGAGCTGCAATGATACCAACTGCTTCACCAGCTTGACCAATCTTGCCACTAGCAAGGTTGAGACCGTAACAGTGTGCACAACAACCGCGCTCCGCTTCACAAGTAAGTACAGAACGAATTTTCAGTGTTTGACGACCAATATTCTCGATTCTGTTTGCCTGCTCTTCGTTGATGATGTCGTTCACGTGTACGATCACTTCACTAGTAACTGGATCCTTCACTTCTTCACAAGAAGTACGACCGTAAATACGCATTGGAAGTGTTGCCACTTCTTCGTCGCCGTCATAGATCGGAGATACTGTAATACCATTTACAGTGCCACAGTCGCTTTCGTTGATGATCACGTCCTGTGATACGTCAACAAGCTTACGAGTCATGTAACCGGAGTCAGCTGTCTTAAGTGCTGTATCGGCAAGACCTTTACGCGCACCGTGAGTAGAAATGAAGTACTCGAGTACTGAAAGACCTTCACGGAAGTTAGAGGTAATTGGGCGTTCGATAATCTCACCAGATGGCTTAGCCATCAAACCACGCATACCTGCAAGCTGCTTAATCTGTGCTTTGTTACCACGAGCACCAGAGTCAACCATCATGAAGAGCGGGTTCGGGAGATAATCACCACCCTTGTGCTCCATCTGACGATAAACCGCATTCGCGATGTTGTCCGTAGCATGTGTCCAGATATCAACAACCTTCTGATAACGTTCATTGTTCGTGATGACACCGTTGCGGTAGAGCTTGTCTACTTTATCGATACCTTCATACGCCTTCTTAAGTTCAGCTGGCTTCTCTTTCGGAATCACCATGTCAACAAGACCAATGGATGTACCAGAGCGAGTAGCTTCGGTGAAACCAAGTGTCTTAAGGCTATCTAGTGCGAACACTGTGCCGTTCTTACCAGCTACCTGATAACAGCGCCAAATGATGTCACCGATCTGCTTCTTACCAACATTGAAGTTGATGAAACCGACGCCTTCAGGCCAAATCTCATTGAAGCGCACACGACCAGGTGTGGTTTCGATGATCTTCAACTCTGGATCACCGTATACAGACTTCTTACCGAAATCTGGGTTACGGAGGCGGATGAGATCGTGATAGCGAAGCTTACGGGAAGCGATTGCGAATTCGACTTCAGTAGTATTCTCGAAGAGTGGGAAGTGAACTTCCTTATTCGCTTCTACTTCAACAGCAGTACGCTTACGGCTGTATGTGAGGTAGTAGTTACCAAGAATAATATCCTGCGAAGGAGTAGTGATCGGCTTACCAGAAGAAGGTGAGAAGATGTTATTAGTCGCTAGTAGCAACTGACGACACTCCAACTGCGCTTCAATAGAAAGCGGCACGTGAACAGCCATTTGGTCACCATCAAAGTCAGCGTTGTAAGCTGTACATACGAGTGGGTGAACACGAATCGCAGAACCTTCAATAAGCACAGGCTCGAATGCCTGGATAGAAAGTCTGTGAAGAGTTGGCGCACGGTTAAGCATCACTGGATGCCCTTTCGTTACTTCAGCAAGGATGTCCCAAACTTCAGTCGTCTTACGATCGATCATTTTCTTCGCAGAACGGACTGTGTGACAGTAACCAAGTTCTTTAAGGCGACGAATAATGAATGGTTCGAAGAGCGTGAGTGCCATCTTCTTAGGAAGACCACACTGACCAAGAGTAAGCTCAGGACCAACAACGATCACAGAACGACCGGAGTAATCAACACGCTTACCAAGAAGGTTCTGACGGAAACGTCCACCCTTACCCTTGAGCATGTCAGAGAGGGATTTGAGAGCACGGTTACCAGCACCTGTTACAGCACGACCATGACGACCGTTATCGAAGAGTGCATCAACAGCTTCCTGTAGCATGCGCTTTTCGTTACGAATGATAACCTCTGGAGTCTTCAGTTGAAGGAGGTTCATCAAACGGTTATTACGGTTGATTACACGACGGTATAGATCGTTAAGATCAGATGTCGCGAAACGTCCACCTTCGAGTGGCACCAACGGACGAAGGTCCGGTGGAATCACTGGAAGAACGCTCATGATCATCCACTCAGGACGAGTCTTAGAGGTAAGGAAGCCTTGTGTAAGCTTAAGACGCTTAGCTAGCTTCTTCATCGTCTGCTTGGAACGTGTGTTCTCCATGTCTTCCTGCAGTTGCTCAGTGAGCTCAGCAAGTTTACACTGAGAAAGAAGGTCTTGAAGAGCTTCAGCACCCATTGCAGCACGGAATGATTCCTCACCGTAGTCGTCTTCTGCATCACGAAGCTCGATCTCTGTCAGAAGCTGACCGCGCTCGAGTGGTGTGTCACCAGGCTCAGTTACGATGAAGTCTTCGTAGTAGATTACGCGCTCAAGGTGACGTGCGGACATGTCAAGCATGAGACCGATACGGGATGGCATACACTTGTAGAACCAGATATGCGTTACTGGTACAGCAAGTTCGATATGACCCATACGCTCACGACGAACGCGAGAAAGAGTCACCTCAACACCACAGCGGTCACAGACTACGCCTTTATGCTTGATGCGTTTGTACTTACCACAAGCACATTCCCAGTCACGTGTAGGACCGAAAATACGTTCACAGAAGAGACCGCCTTTTTCAGGTTTGAAAGTACGGTAGTTAATCGTTTCAGGATTCTTCACCTCACCCTTAGACCAACCACGGATGATTTCCGGGTTAGCAACAGTGATAGCGACATGATCGAAGGAATCTGGCTTTTCATCGACACCGAAAAGCTCGCGCAGATTTGTTTCAACACTCATATTATAAAGTAAATCGTTTTTAGTTTTTAGTTAAGAGATGGCGCTACCGAAGTAGCGCCGTGTGTTTCGTGTTGATTACAGTGTAAGATCGTCGAGTGAGAAATCTTCAGAACCAATGTCAGCTGGAGGCGCTTCAATATCTGGTACATCAGCGTGACCCTTACCTGGGCGCACATCGAGACCAAGTGACTGCATTTCCTTCATGAGAACGTTGAAGGACTCAGGAGTACCAGCTTCGAGGTTGTTATCGCCTTTGACGATAGCCTCGTAGATGCGAGTACGACCTTGTACATCATCAGACTTAACTGTGAGCATTTCCTGAAGAGTGTAAGCCGCACCGTATGCTTCCAGTGCCCAAACTTCCATCTCACCAAAGCGCTGACCACCGTACTGAGCTTTACCACCGAGTGGCTGCTGAGTAACGAGTGAGTAAGGTCCGACCGCACGAGCGTGAATCTTATCAGCCACAAGGTGACCGAGCTTCAGCATGTAGATCTGACCTACCACCACAGGTTGGTGGAATGCTTCACCAGTACGTCCATCATAAAGAGTAGACTTACCACCTGTAGAGCCATCCTTGCCGTCACCAATCCATGTGTAACCATCGATCTTCTTAGCTTCTGACATGAATTCCCATATTTTCGCTTCCGGAATACCGTCGAAAATAGGAGTAGCCACGTTGAATCCTAGAGCCTTAGCTGCCACACCGAGGTGAGTTTCAAGAACCTGACCAACGTTCATACGAGATGGAACACCGAGTGGGTTAAGACAGATGTCTACTGGAGTACCATCATCGAGGAATGGCATATCTTCTTCAGGAACGATTGTCGCAACAACACCTTTGTTACCGTGACGACCAGCCATCTTATCACCGACAGAAAGCTTACGCTTCTTGGCAACATAGACTTTAACTTCCTTGATCACACCTGGATCGATCTCGTCGCCTGATTCCATTTGGTCAAGGCGGCGTTCGCGGTCTGTGTCGAGTTCCTGGAAACGGCTCTCGAAGGATGAAATGATTTCAAGGATCTTATTACGGATCGGTGAAGGATCGATTTCAATATGGTCATGGATCGCTGCGAGCTTACGAAGAAGTGTCTTCGTGATCTTGCGGTTCGCTGGGATAATGATCTCACCGGACTGAGCGTTTACAACGTCAAGTGGGATCTTTTCGCCGAGAAGAATGTCGGAGAGTTTCTCAGTGAGCTGGTCAGTGAGAGCATCGATCTTCTTCTTGTAGTCGTCGTTGATCTTCTTGAGCTGCTTCTTCATTTCCGCTGGGTCTACATCGCCCTTACGACGAGCAACACCATGAGTGGAAATACGAATATCCTGAACGATACCAATGGTACCGGAAGGAACACGGAGTGAAGTATCTTTAACGTCAGCCGCCTTCTCACCGAAGATTGCACGGAGAAGACGTTCTTCTGGAGCAAGCTCAGTTTCGGACTTAGGAGTGATCTTACCGACAAGAATGTCGCCAGGCGTCACTTCTGCACCGATACGAACGATACCGTCATGGTCGAGGTTCTTAAGAGCCTCTTCACCGATATTAGGAATATCACGAGTGATCTCTTCAGGCCCGAGTTTTGTATCACGAGCAGCACATTCGTACTCAGAGATGTGGATAGATGTATAAACATCTTCTTTCACAACACGCTCAGAGATAACGATAGCATCCTCGAAGTTGTATCCATTCCAAGGCATGAATGCCACAAGAACGTTACGACCTAGAGCTAGCTCTCCACCTTCAGTATTAGGACCGTCAGCAAGTACAGAACCAATCTTCACCTTGTCACCGCGATGGACAACAGGCTTTTGGTTCATACAAGTACCAGCGTTTGAACGCATGAACTTACGAAGTGGATAAACGAATACACCCTTATCGAAGTCAGTAGTTACAGCGCTGGAGTCAGAAAGGAATTTTTCATCACTTACTGGGAGCAAACCGTCTTTAGAAACGACGATCACCTCACCTGTAGATGCTGCAACAATACCTTCGGACTCAGAAATAATCACAGCACGTGAATCCTGAGCTGCTTTTGCTTCGAGACCTGTACCAACGAATGGTGCTTCAGACACAAGAAGTGGCACACCCTGACGTTGCATGTTTGAGCCCATCAATGCGCGGTTCGCATCATCATGCTCAAGGAATGGAATAAGACCAGCAGCTACAGAAACGAGCTGTTTAGGTGAAACGTCCATGTAATGGACAGTCATTGGATCAACTTCGATGAACTCACCACCACTCTCACGAGCAGTCACACGCTCATTCAGATACGTCCCAGATCCGTCGATAGGGTTGTTTGCCTGAGCAATGAGGAATTTCTCTTCTTGGTCGGCAGTAACGTACTCAATTTGATTAGTTACCTTACCATCGATGACTTTGCGGTACGGAGTCTCGATGAAACCGAACTCGTTAATACGCGCATAAGTACACATGGAGTTAATAAGACCAATGTTCGGACCTTCCGGAGTCTCAATTGGACAAATACGTCCGTAGTGAGATGGATGAACATCACGAACTTCGAAACCTGCACGGTCACGATTCAAACCACCAGGTCCAAGTGCTGAGAGACGACGCTTGTGCGTAAGCTCTGCAAGTGGGTTAGTCTGATCCATGAACTGAGAAAGCTGGGAACGACCGAAGAAGTCACGAACAACCGCTGAGAGAGCCTTGGGGTTGATCAACTTCTGTGGCGTCATGCCTTCGATGTTCACATCAAAGAGAGTCATACGCTCTTTGACGAGTCGCTCAGTACGAGCAAGACCTACACGGCACTGGTTCGCAAGAAGCTCACCAACTGCACGCACACGACGTGAACCAAGGTGATCGATATCATCGAGAACACCCTCGCCCTTCCTAAGCTTAAGAAGGTACTTAGTTGCGTTAAGGAAATCTTTACCAACCATAGTACGCTCATGGGAATCGACATCGATACCGAGCTTCTGGTTAATCTTATAACGACCTACACGTGTAAGATCGTACTTCTTAGGATCAAAGAAGAGACGCTTGAGTAGCGCCTTAGCGTTCGCTGCAGTTGGAGGATCACCAGGGCGAAGCTTTTTATAAATGTCTTTAAGTGCAGACTCTTCATCGTGTGATGGGTCTTTCTTAAGAGACTTGAGAAGAATTTCGTCTTCACGTGAGTCAACCACTTCGATCGTTTTGAGGCCGAGAGCGATAAACTGACGCACTACACCAATGGTGAGTGGTTCGTAGCGTTTCGCGACGACGACTTCACCATCGAGAATATCTTCGAAAGGAACCATAGAGGAAAGCTCCTCTTCATCCATTTCATCAGCGAGCGTTAGCTCCTTGATTGCGTAGAATTGCTCACAAAGCTCACGGTTACTTGGGTAACCAAGTGCACGAAGGAAAGTAGTAGCTAAGAATTTACGACGACGACGACGGCGGTCGAGGTAGACATAAAGAAGGTCATTCGTATCGAACTGAGTCTCGAGCCAGGAACCGCGATCTGGAATGATGCGGAAACTGAAAAGCTCTTTACCGTTAAGGTGAAGTGACTTTTCAAAGCAGATACCAGGTGAGCGGTGAAGCTGAGATACGATCACGCGTTCAGCGCCGTTTATCACGAAAGTACCACGGCGAGTCATCATTGGGAGTTCACCCATGTAGACGCGCTCTTTCTTAGTGCCAGTTTCGTCCTTCAATTTGAAGGTGACATAAAGGGCAGCACTAAAGCTTTCTCCGGTCTGGAGTGATTCGAGGGCGGTTGCCTTCGGGTCTTCGATATCATATGCATTGAAATCGAGCTCGATTGTTTCGTCGTAGCTTTTGATTGGGAATACTTCCTTGAGGACGGCTTGTAAGCCGGTCTCAATGCGCTGCGTAGCAGGCACATCTTTTTGTAGGAAGTCTTCGTAGGACTTGGATTGAACTTCAATAAGGTTTGGTGGTTCAATTACCTCATCAATCGTTCCGAAGTAGCGTCTTTCGGCCATGGTAGATTTCTAGTATTTATTAGGCGGTTAAACCCGATACCGTTTCCGGTTCGGGCGTACGTAGTTTAAGATCCTGTTCTGATGTCAGAGCGGAGAACTTGAACGTCTTCAGTTCTCTTTTTTAGTCAGAGTTCAAACTTGTGTTTATTTGACACAAATCTGAACTCTAATTAATGAGGCGCAAAAAGGTGACTCCGTAAAAACGGAGTCACCTCGTAAGGAAAGTCTAAAATTACTTAAGAGTAATTTTAGCACCTGCTTCTTCGAGAGCTTTCTTAGCTGCTTCAGCTGCGTCTTTGTCAAGAGCTTCAGCGATAACCACTGGAGCGCTTTCAACGAGCTTCTTAGCGTCTGCAAGACCGAGACCGGATGCAACACCACGTACTGCCTTAATGACAGCAATCTTGTTACCACCAGCTTCAGTGAGTTCTACGTCAAAGTCAGTCTTCTCTTCAGCAGCTTCGCCACCTGCAGCAGGACCGGCAACAACAGCAGCAGCAGCAGCGGATACGCCCCATGCTTCTTCGAGATTCTTAACGAGTTCAGCAGCTTCAATTACTGTAAGCTTACCGAGTTCTTCTGCGATTTTTTCTAAATCAGCCATTTTTTTATATATTCTATTTGTTAGGTTTCGTCGCGCCCTGAGCATCAGGGGCATTTCAGTCTCCAGACCGGAGGTCCGACGAGGAACCAAGGTTGGTTATCAAGCAGCGCAAGTTACCTTACGCCGCCATCAGTTCAGATTGTTTATTCAGCTGCTGCTTCTTCAGCTGGTGCGGAAGCGTCTTCGCCGCCGTCTTTCTTGACTTTTTCGTTAAGCACACGAGCGATCTGAGTACCAGGCTCGTTGATAACACCAAGAAGTTGTGAGAGAAGTGCTTCGCGAGAAGGAAGGCTTGCAAGAGTAGTAAGTTTAGCAACATCAAGTGCTTCACCGTCGAGGATACCTGCTTTGAAAACGTCCTTCTTAGCAGCGTCTTTAGCGAATGCTTTAACAGCACCAGCAGCAGCACACACGTCATTCTCACCAGTGATGAATGCAGTCTGCCCAATAAGGTCAGCACTGATATCTGGAAGACCTGCCTTACTAAGGGCAGCACGCATGTATGTGTTTTTAGCAACGTGACAGACAGCACCTGACTCGCGAAGCTTGTCACGAAGTCCAGCAAGCTGGTGTACTGTTGTACCTGTGTAGTCTACTACGATTACGAACGGTGAAGCGTTCACACGCTCATAAAGTTCGTCGATGATGAAAGATTTATTAGGATTCATAATGGATCGTTCCTTTCGTTAAATTATGCAGAAGCTGCGGTGTAAACACTGGAATCAAGCTTAACACCAGGATTCATGGAGGAAGCAACAGTTGCTGCTTTAATGTAGTTACCCTTAGCAGTTGCTGGCTTAGCTTTCACGAGGCTCTCTACGAGTGCCTGTGCGTTCTCAACAAGCTTAACCTCGTCGAATGAACCTTTACCGATCGCTGCAGAAACGTTGCCGTTCTTGTCGATCTTGTAATCGATACGACCAGCTTTCACGGCGTCGATAGCCTTAGCTGTATCGTCAGTAACTGTACCAGTCTTAGGGTTAGGCATAAGGCCACGCGGTCCGAGGACACGTGCGATCTTACGAACTTCCGCCATTGCGTCTGGAGTTGCGATTGCAACATCGAAGTCGGTGAAACCACCTTGAACTTCTTTAATGAGGTCAGCCATACCGACTCTGTCAGCACCAGCTGCTTCAGCTGCTTTAGCTGCATCACCAGTTGCGAAAACTACAACGCGTACTTTCTTACCAGTACCGTGCGGAAGAGATACAGAACCACGCACCATTTGATCGCTCTTACGCGGATCAACACCGAGAGCGAATGAAAGAGTGACTGTGGAGTCAAATTTAGGAGCTGGAAACTTCTTAAGAAGGTTCACAGCTTCATCGAGGCCGTATGTCTTGGTGCGATCCACCAATTCAGCGGCTTTCTTATAACGATTACTACGTTTTGCCATTGTTTTATGTTATTTTGCAGTACGAATGAGTCGATTGGACTCTCCTGCTGTTGTATGCCTACACATACTAGATGTGTAGGCAGAAAGGGGACTCGCAGAAGGAGCCCCCTAAGTCAAGCACTTATCGTGCTAAATCTGTATATTTAGAGAGAAATCACGCAGAAGGCCTAGTAACCTTCAACTGTGATACCCATCTGGCGAGCTGTACCAGCAATGATATTTGCTGCTGCTTCTGGGTCGTTAGCATTAAGATCAACCATCTTTTGCTCAACAACTGACATAAGCTGCTCTTTAGTAAGGTGCGCCACCTTCACTTTATTCGGCTCACCTGAACCTGAAGCGATACCTGCTGCCTTCTTAATAAGAATTGCCGCTGGTGGCTGCTTTGTAATAAATGTGAATGAAGCATCCTTGTAAACTGTGATTACCACTGGAAGAAGATCACCTGCTTGCTTTTGTGTAGCAGCATTGAAATCCTTACAGAAAGCCATAATATTCACACCTGCTTGACCGAGTGCCGGACCTACTGGTGGGGATGGATTTGCTTGTCCAGCTTGAATCTGGAGCTTGAGAACTTGTTTAATTTCCTTAGCCATAATTTGCTATAGGGTTAGTAGTTAGTGATTAGTTGCGATATATGCGGCAGACAGGGTCCTCCCCTACTCTGCAAATGCAGGACTTACTCGCCTTGTTCGACCTGCCAAAATTCAAGCTCAACCGGAGTCGAGCGACCAAAGATAGTTACAGCTACGCGAAGTTTGCCACGCTCTGCATCGATCTCTTCCACAATGCCATTCTGGCTTTGGAAAGGACCGTCATTAACGAGAACCGCATCACCCACTTCAAATGCCACAGCAGGACGCACGGTTTCTTCGCGCTCCTTAATCTGATTAAGCATTGCATCAACTTCACGCTGACGCATAGGAATTGGGCGAATTTTCGTACCAGCGAAACCGATGATACCCTCCATCTCTTTGATGAAGTACCAGGTATCCTCAACAAGACCACCCTCTTCAGTAAGAAGGTCCATGTTAATAAGAATGTATCCTGGATAGAATTTACGCTTTCTCTCTGATTTCTTACCCTTCTTAACCTCGGATATAACCTCTGTAGGCATAAGAACATCAAAGATCTTATGACCCATCTCTTCTGCTTCAACCTGACGCAAGATACGATTACGGACACGCTGCTCCTGATTGGATAGAACGTGTACTACATACCATTGGTTTTTGGCTGGCGGAATTGTTGGCATCTGAATTAGTTGAGTAAAAAATGGAAAATTACGGGAGCCAGCTTTAAGCGGAACACCCTAAAAATGTGGATTAACTAGCAGCCTTAGCAATAACGAGAGATAAGGCCTCAGACAGAAGCAAATCAGAAACAGCCACGAAGCCAGCGAGAAGAACAATAGCGATCATCACGACCACCGTGGAGTCCACGAGCTCCTTGTATTTCTTCAGACCTTTAGCCTTTGGATCAGAATCCCAAGGCCACGTTGCCTTGCGAAGTTCTGCTTTCACCTCTTCGATGAAGTTTCTGATTTTATCAAACATGCTAGTTATCTAGTTTTTTAAAGTTTCAAAGGTGGCAGGGGCACAGAGACTCGAACTCTGAACCAACGGTTTTGGAGACCGCTACTCTACCAATTGAGCTACACCCCTATAACCTTTGAAGAAAATTTGTGAAAATTTTGAGTAAATAAAGAAGTGCTCCCAAGCTCACTCAAGAGCACTTCTGTAAATCCAGCTTTCGAGCTTACACTCGAAACCCAGCGCGTCAAAATTAGTCGAAGATCTCGGATACGCGACCAGCACCTACGGTACGGCCACCTTCACGGATAGCGAAGCGCATATGCTTCTCCATCGCGATCTTAGTGATAAGCTCTACGTTGATCTGAACATTGTCACCAGGCATAACCATTTCAACACCTTCTGGAAGTGTCATTGCACCTGTAACATCTGTCGTACGGAAGTAGAACTGAGGACGGTAGTTGGAGAAGAATGGTGTGTGACGACCACCTTCATCCTTGGAAAGAACATAAATCTCACCAGAGAACTTTGCGTGTGGAGTAACGGAACCAGGCTTAACAACAACCTGACCACGCTCAACATCTTCTTTCTTAAGACCACGAACGAGGAGACCTACGTTCTCACCTGCACGACCTTCGTCGAGAAGCTTACGGAACATTTCGATATCTGTGATAGTAGTTGTGATTGTATCCTTGATACCAACGATCTCAACTTCTTCCATCTTCTTAACGATACCACGCTCAACACGACCTGTAAGAACAGTACCACGTCCAGAGATGGAGAATACGTCTTCAACAGGCATAAGGAACGGCTGATCCACTGGGCGCTCTGGCTCAGGGATGTAAGAATCAACTGCATCCATAAGCTTACGGATGTTAGCTTTCTGGTCTTCGTCACCCTGAAGAGCGAGGAGAGCAGAACCCATAACAACAGGAATGTCGTCACCTGGGAATTCATAAGCAGAAAGGAGTTCACGGATTTCCATTTCAACAAGCTCAAGAAGCTCGTCATCATCAACCTGATCAACCTTATTAAGGAATACTACGATCGCTGGAACACCTACTTGACGCGCAAGAAGGATGTGCTCACGAGTCTGTGGCATTGGGCCGTCAGCAGCAGAACAAACGAGGATAGCTCCGTCCATTTGAGCAGCACCAGTGATCATGTTTTTAACATAATCAGCGTGACCAGGACAGTCAACGTGTGCATAGTGACGAGTTTCAGTCTCATACTCAACGTGTGCTGTCGAGATAGTAATACCACGCTCGCGCTCTTCTGGAGCTCCATCGATTTCGTCGTATGCCTTAGCAACTGCGCCACCTGTCTCTGCGAGAGTGTTGGTGATTGCTGCTGTAAGAGTAGTTTTGCCGTGGTCAACGTGGCCGATTGTACCGACGTTCACGTGTGGCTTATTTCTTTCGAATGCTTCTTTAGCCATAATTTTAGATTAGTTTTGCGCTTTAGATTTGGGACTTGCTGGATGCAAGAAATGGAAACCTGCAATGGAGCTCTTGAGCAGATTCGAACTGCCGACCTCGTCCTTACCAAGGACGCGCTCTACCACTGAGCTACAAGAGCAGGATTGCCGATGTATTTGCCTCACTTAGCTGCTAGAGCCAGTCAGGCGGGGCGCAACCTAGCAACTGCCAACCATCTGTCAAAAAAAAATTGCCTTTATCCTTACTTTTTTCTCCCCCATCAAATCATAGAAACCCAAAACTGCATCATAACTCACTGGAGAACCCCCTACTTACTCAACATACAAGCACTTACACCGAAACTTGTTTTTTGTAACCACTAGTAAAATAAAATGTAACGAGTCGCTTACATCCATCATATTTCATCCATTTCTGAGCATTAACCTCTGAATACTTCTCCAAACGCACCCCATATGCCGTGCAGAAAAACTCTACAGAAATATTGACCTCACCATTTCCTCTAGCAGACTCCCCCGTATGGCTTCACAGCGTCTTTTCTTACTCGATGGCATGGCATTGGTGTATCGCGCGCACTTCGCGCTCATCCGCAACCCTATTTATAATAGTAAGGGCATGAACACCTCCGCAGTCTTCGGATTCATGAACACCTTGCTCGATATTCTAGATAATCAGCAGCCGACCCACCTTGGCGTCGCCTTCGATACTAAGGAACCCACCCCACGCCATAAAATATTTCCCGAGTACAAAGCCCAGAGAGAGGCCATGCCTGAGGACCTAGCTAAAGCTATCCCCGAAGTCAAAAAGCTCCTCAAAGCCTTCCACATACCAGTCATCGAACTCGACGGCTTCGAAGCAGACGACATCATCGGCACACTTGCACACAAAGCTGACCAAGATGGATCTTACCACACCTACATGGTCACACCTGATAAAGACTACGCTCAGCTAGTCAGCCCTACTACGACTATGTGGAAGCCTGGTCGCAAAGGATCCGAGGTCGAACTTCTAGATGTTCCAGCTATTCTTGAAAAATGGGAAATCGAAGACCCGAAGCAAGTCATCGATATCCTCGCACTCTGGGGAGACGCCTCAGACAACATCCCTGGCGTTCCCGGCGTAGGTGAAAAGACAGCCAAGAAACTCATCAAGCAATTTGGCTCCGTAGAGAAACTCCTCGAGTCTACTGACCAACTCAAAGGTAAGCAGAAAGAAAATGTAGAGAACAACAAAGAGCAGGCGCTACTCTCTAAGACTCTCACCACGATCATCCTCGACGTCCCAGTCGACACAACTTTTGCAGACCTGGTTCTCGATCAACGCGACGACGAAGCAGTGAAGTCACTCTTTACCGAGCTCGAATTCAGCGCACTAGGTAAACGCCTCTATGGAAATGAATTCCAGTCTGGCCGCGGCCACAGCACTGTAGAAACAGCGGAACAGCCAGAACTCCTCCAAGCTGAGCTTAAAACCTTCTCTGACTTTAAAACCAACTACACCTTGATCAACACCTCCGCAGCTTTGGAAAAATTCGCAAAGCAGCTAGAGCAACAAGACCTTTGGTGCTTTGACCTAGAAACCACCGCACTCAATCCCCGCACAGCAGAAATCCTCGGTATAGCCATCTCATGGAAAGCTCGTGAAGCCTTCTTCGTCACACCGACAACAAAACTCCCGCTCGCCGAAATCCTCGAAGCTCTCCGCCCAGCATTCCTCTCCAAAGCCACTAAGATCGGTCACAACCTGAAGTTCGACCTCTCAGTCACTCTCGCAAATGGCCTCGATGTGGCACCACCTTTCTTTGACACCATGCTCGCTCACGCTCTGGTAGATCCAGAACAGCGACACAGCATGGATTACCTCGCCGAGTCACTTCTAGGCTACCCCCCTATCAAACTCAGTGAGGTCGCTGAAAAGTTTGAACAAAAAGAAGAAGCGGTCGATGATCTCTTCTCCTTCGCGGAGAAAAAGAAGACTAAGAAAAAGGGCTACATTGATATGTCCAGCATCCCATCCGAGGCACTCACAGATTATGCCTGTGAAGATGCGGACATCACCTTCCAGCTCGCCGAGATCCTCGCCGAGCAGCTCGATCATTCAGGCCAGTCCGAAGTCTTCTACGAAATCGAGTCCCCACTACTCCCCGTCCTCGTGCGTATTGAAAACGAAGGTATTTCTATAAACAAAGACGGGCTCAGTGTCATTGGCGCCACCCTCGCTACGAAAATAGCATCCCTCACTAAGTCGATTTACGAACAGGCAGGAAAAGAGTTTAACCTCAACTCTCCAAAACAGCTTGGAGAAATCCTTTTCGGTGAAATGGAACTTGTCGAAAAGCCAAAGAAAACGAAAACAGGCCAATTCAAAACCGATGAATCCACCCTCTCAATTCTCGCTCCTAAACACAAAATAGTTTCCGACATCCTCGAATACCGTGAGGCTACGAAACTTAAATCCACCTACATCGACGCCCTCCCTGAACACATCTGCCCTAGCGATGGTCGCATTCACACGCACCTTCACCAGCTGATGACAGCGACTGGCCGCCTCGCATCCTCGGACCCGAACCTACAGAATATTCCGGTACGAAGCGAAGCTGGACGCGAAATCCGCAAAGCATTTGTCCCACGTGGTGCAGATTTCACCCTCTTAGCCTGCGATTATTCGCAAGTCGAACTCCGCGTCATGGCTGCCATTTCGAGCGATGAAGCAATGATCGAAGCATTCCAAAAAGATCTAGATATCCACACAGCCACTGCAGCTCGTGTCTACGGTGTGGGCCTAGAGGAAGTCACACGTGAAATGCGCGCCACGGCCAAGATGGTCAACTTCGGTATCATCTACGGCATCTCAGCCTTCGGCCTCTCCCAGCGACTAGGAATCCCACGCGCGGAAGCAGCAAGCATCATCGAAACCTATTTCGAGCAATACCCAGCGATCAAGACCTTCATGGAGAACACCACCCTGCAAGCTGAGAAAGATGGCTACGTCACCACTATTAGTGGCCGCAAGCGCATCCTCCGCGATATCGCTTCACGCAATGCCTCAATCCGTAATAACGCCGCACGCGCCGCCATTAACACTCCCATCCAAGGCTCCGCCGCTGACATGATCAAACTCGCAATGGTCAAGGTCGATCAACTCCTCAACTCCGGCAACTATCGCTCAAAAATGATCCTCCAAGTGCACGATGAACTTATCTTCGACCTTGCACTCGATGAAAAAGAAGAGCTCGTTCCGAAAATCCTCGAGGCCATGCAGTCAGCTCTCCCACTCCCACACAACGTCCCAGCTAAAACTGATGCGGGCACTGGCAACAACTGGCTCGAAGCACATTAAATGACAACCGACCTCCAACAGCGCATCGACTTCATCAAAGCGATTGATTCACTCAAGGAAGTACAGCGCAAGACCTGCCTCTTTTCCGAATCGCGTTACGAGAACTCGGCTGAGCATTCGTGGGCAGTCGCCACCTTCGCTCTCACACTCGCGGATTACGCACCAGAAGGCTCTGACATCAATCGCGTTATTCACATGCTTTTGCTGCACGACATAGTCGAAGTCGACGCCGGCGACACACTCTGCTACGACGAGATCGGAAATGCAGACAAAGCGGAACGCGAACAAACCGCAGCGGATCGCCTCTTCGGCCTGCTCCCTACCGACACAGCGCTGCACTTCCGAACACTCTGGGACGAATTCGAGACAGAAGAAACTCTTGAGGCAAAATTCGCCAACGCCCTCGATCGCATGATCCCCGTCTTGCACAATCTCGAAACAGGTGGTCGCGCATGGAAAGAAAACTCTGTTACCTTTGACCAAGTAATCTCCAAAAATCAGAAAATCGCGCATTCCTCACAAGCACTGTGGGACTACCTATACCCAAGACTCACAGAAGCTAAACAAAGAGGCTGGCTCAAATAATGGTAAGTAAACTACTCCAAGACCGACCTCTTTGCCTCGCTCTCACATTTGGCAGCTTAGCTTACCTTCTGCTATTTCTATTTGGCATCGACATCATGTCATGCCCAATCGACACCCTATTTCAAAAACCTTGCCCAGGCTGCGGCCTAACTCGATCCGTATCAGCTCTTGCCGAAGGAGATTTCGAGAGATCATTTTCCCTGCACGCGCTTGCCATTCCTTATATAGCAGTTTTCACATTGATCGGATTAGCTGCTATCCTTCCTAGCAGATATAGAAACATACTTATTTCTTGGGTAACAAAATCTGAAAAACTCACACACTGGCCAACTATTTTAGCCCTTCTCACCCTTGTATACGGCTTGACTCGACTATTCATAGAGGGCTAACTGTTAGTGGCTCAATTATATTTAGAACACAACTGCCATACTATTATGCAAATTATCTACTACCTCGCCTCTGTCGCCTCTCTTGTTTGCTGGATCATCACTTTAATTACGATGTTCAAGAGTGACAAAATCCTCCTAGCCATCCTAGGCATAATCTGTCCACTCTGGAGTTTCATCTGGGGATGGATGAATAAAGCAAAACTTCCTAACAAAAACCTAATGATCATCTGGACGATCTGCATCATCATCGGTGGAGCTACAGCCTCATCTGTGGCAGCCAGCTTTCAGCCATAAGCTCTCTCACTTCAAAAAAGGCCTCAGTCACTTCATGTGCTGAGGCCTTTTTTTTGTTAGAACCTCTTAATTCTGGTGTAGCACATGCCCTTCACAATCACATGTAATCACTGTATCGCCCTGCTTAGGAAAGACCTTACTCAAGGTGTAGGTGCCACCAGATGGACAAATAGGCTTTTGCTGGAGTGGCCCATCTTCTCCAACTATCAAATCCCAAGTCAAAGGGTCACCTTGATCATATCCATTAATATTTTGAACAGCCTGAGTCGCCTTAGAAAATGAACTCATATTAATGACACATGCGGCTTTATTTGCATTCTCTCTATAATACTTAGCTCCCACGAATAAAGTTGAGCCACCAACAAGAGCTACTCCTGTAGTAGTTGTCGCATTTTTAAATTCTGGAAAATGCACCGGTGAATTTGCTACATGCAGAGTTCCTTTTTCTTGAAAAGATACAGTGTACACGGTCGCAGTCTTAGTCACCTCACTGGCCTTAAGCTTCTCCATGAGCATCTTGACAGCTGGACGCACATATTGTTCTTCCTCGATTTGAGGCACTCCAAACGCGTCTATCAGATTGAGTGCCATACTGGTAAAATTTGGCGAGACATAAACCATGTTAGAAAATTCAGAAGGAAGCCCTTCTTTCACCTTCAGCCACTCCTTATCTTGAGATAAATTAGGAGCTTCTCCCTTGAAGCACTTTTGACATAAATCTAAGTACTCCCTAGTAGTACTGACAAAGAGCTGCTTCGTCTTATTATTATATTGCAGATACGGTTTCCAGCCAATCATCTCCGCTGGAAAAACAATCTCCTCCACTCCTCCGTTATCGATAGCATTCAGTCCTTGCTCAGCGAGTAGAGGCTTGAATATCTCCCACACTGGTTCAGCATTGGTTACTGAAACTAACAGTTGCCCACCAAAAGGAAGACCTTGAATCCCTTTAAAGCCTTCCGGCGAGAGGTCTGCAATAAAACTTATACGTGAGTTTATTTTTGAGTAGTTCTTTTGATATGACGCCATCAGAGGATTGCTAGGCTGAGAAGCTTGAAGCTCCTTAAGCTTTGTACCCAATGGCCCTAGAGCTGCGTACATTTTCTCTTCGGCATCAGGATCATAACTTCCGTTAAAGTGCATTTCCATGACAAGATCAGCACCAGCCGGAGCTAGTTGAAGAGCCACGGAAGGCTTCGCCTCGCCATAGGCTAGTGCATAACTAGACTTCTCCTCAGGCATATAATTGTAACTGCGGTAGTGCACAAACCCATCATACTGACTCGCACTACTGCCCGATGCCACGACTGACTTGAGAGTAAATAGCTCTATTAACTTCTTCGCATCGACTCCCTTGAATTCCGTATGAGCCTCAAGATACGCCACAGCCATTTTAACCACTCCAGCGTATAGCGCATTTTTAGACCCTTGATCGGAGTAGGAGAAACTAAGACCTCCCATTTCTAACTGAGAAGCTACCGCCGGAAAATAAGGCGACTGTTTTTTAGCTAGAACCACCCCTTCTGGAGCAGCTAAAGCCGATGTAATGAGTGTTGATGCCCCAACAAGGGACACCCCGACATGTGTTAGCAAACGAGACTTCGTCATATGAAGTCAGCACCTAACAGGAGTGATCTACACTTACCAGAGGCAAGTGCGTCCATGTCACTCTTTGTTCATTTTCACCAAGGCTGCTTTAGCCTTCGTATAACTCGGCTGCCTTTCCAAAGCTTTGGTAAATGATGCTTTAGCATCTTCTTCACGACTAGTTTCCTCTTGGATCACCCCAAGCTTATATTCCAATGGATAGAGTATATTAGGAGGTAGTAATCTAGATCCTGGAGTTTGAGCATCCGCCGCCGCCTGATACCAAACATTAATCATCCCCTTTTGCTCGGTCACATCGCCAGTGAGAGCCTTGTGTAAAACTCCAAGAGTTTGTAGCTCGCGGACGTAATCTCCAAATTCAGGACTTTGGCTCACAAGCTGTTGCTTGTCTTTTGCCTCCGTAAGCAAGGCCGCCATCTTAGCATGTCCAAGCTTAGCTGCATCATACTTCCCTTGCTGAGCTAAAATACGTGTATCAATATACAGTCTATAAGCGGTCACAATCGCATCAAAGGGCATCAAATTATTCTGCTTCACTTTATCAAGCTTGGGCAGGCGCTCTTTCGCGAGCGCGAAATCACCTTCCTCGATTGCCATCTTCATTGGGAGCAAGCCTGCTACCCATTTTGAAGTCAGTGCTCCTGAGGAATACTCACGTGTGATGGGCGCACAGAGTCGCTCTACGGCATCGATTTCAGCTAAAGCTGCTACTTTCTCTTCCTCGGCATGAAGAACAGCCGCTAAAAATAACTGCGCTCTAAGAAGACCCTCACAATCTGCTGGCTGAATCTTATTCTCAATGCGCCACTCATCATATAACCTAACAGACTCGACAAATGCAGCAGCCGCTGTATCGAGATCGCCACTGCGCCAGGCTACATAGCCTAACAGGGACTGCCAACTTGGAACTTTCCCGTCACTCAGCTCGACTAACTTTTTAGCGAGAGGCAACATGTCTTCCTTAAAATTTACGGCCTGGTATGGAGCTTCAGCCTGAACCATGAGAAGGAAGTTCAAAACCATTGGCTCGTTGGGATACTCAGCATAGAGAGCCTCTAATTTCTCCACAGTCTCTCTCTGGCTCATCCTTGGGTTCCCAAGCGCATTATATCCACCCCGTGATAATAACAGAGCAAACAGCTGCGCCTGGAGATCATTAGGGTAATTTTCAGCCAATTGACGGAACGCAGCCGCGCCTCGATTAAGGCCGTTTGCCATAAGCTCCGCGACTGCTACCGCATACATCCGTTCATTCTCTGGATAAACAAATTCCTCACCTTCTTGGTATTCAGCGAGACTAAGCATTCTATTAAATGCGTACGCACGCTGCTCTTTGAATTCGTGTTCAGGATTTGTAAGTGCCAGTACAATACCGCAGTACGCCATCAAACACTGTGGATCTTCTTCTAAAGCAGCCGAGAAATGACGATACGCCTCAAAATCCCATGAAGCGTGGATCATAGCAAAACCTTGGCGCACATGCTCCTGAGCCTTGAGACTAGGAGAAAACACCAGAATATTGGGCTCACCGACTTCGAGGCGAATAGGAGGCTCTCCCAGAGCTTTAATAGGCTCGGCTATCACCGTTTGGTAATCAAAGCTCGTCACCTCTTCAGCATTAGACGCCTCGGTAATAACGGCCTCAGTAGCTACTTCTTCAGTAAGCACTTCTTCAGCTAATGCGAGAGAACTCATAGCTAAGCTACTTGCGATGATCCATTTCATATGGCGCGACTATCCAGCATTAAAATACAGAATCAAGTCGTAAGACGTTATTCAATTTTCATCCACGACTATGCTCGACAGTGAAATATAGTCCTCCTAACATTCATTTATGAAATTAGGACTTATCGGATGCGGAAAAATGGGCCGAGCTCTACTAGAAGGCGCACTAAAGGCTGGGATCGTTAAGGCAAGTGATGTCTATGTTTCATCACGAACAGCAGAAACTCGGGAAGTTCTATCAAAGGAACTCGGCGTCAATGCGATAGAATCCAATGTAGAGCTAGCACAGAAATCAGATGCAGTGTACCTCTGTACAAAACCGAATGTTCTCCCTATCGTCCTTCTCGAACTAGCTGAGTCACCAGAGTGCCTCGATGGTACTCTACTCATCTCCGCTGCTGCAGGCCTCACCCTTGAACAGCTCGAACAGCCACTTCCGGATTCTACACACGTCATACGCTGCATGCCTAACACCCCTGCTCTTATTGGAAAAGGTGCCGCTGCTTATACTTTAGGCCAAAATGCTGACAGCATAGATGCAGCCACAGCCTGCAAACTCCTCGGAGCAGCTGGCTCTGTCATCGAAGTTCCTGAATACCTCATGAACGCAGTCACTGGTGTCTCCGGCAGCGGACCAGCCTACGTTTACACATTTATTGAAGCTCTTGCGGATGGAGGAGTACTTAAGGGTCTCCCACGTGCTCAGGCACTAGAACTTGCTACCCAAACCGTTCTCGGAGCAGCCTCCATGGTTGCTGAAACTGGACTCCACCCAGCAATTTTACGGGATATGGTAACCTCACCTGGCGGCACGACTATTACCGCCGTGCAGTCCTTAGAAGACAATGGTTTCCGCTCTACGACTATTGCTGCAGTAGCAGCTGCGGCAGACAAGGCGGAAGAACTCGGCCGCAGGTAAACGACTCATTAGAGTCGAGATTCACTTGACTTTCATTTAGTTCTGCAGTGCGAATGCATTTGCAATTCGAGCACACCCAAACTAATATCACAACATGAGCACAACACTTGCATTTTTAGGCAGCTTCGGCGGACAGGAAATGATGATCGTATTCTTGATCGTCCTCCTCCTCTTTGGCGCGAAAAAGCTTCCTCAGCTCGCACGCGGTGTCGGTAAAAGCATGGGCGAGTTTAAACGCGCTCGCGATGAGTTCGAACATGAGATCACACGCGCAGAGCACGAAGAGACAATCAAACCTACTCCTGCCAAAAAAGAAGAGGAGGCATAAGCTTCTCCACGCCGCGCCAATTCAAACCATGCGCCAATTCAAATTTTCCACCCCACAAGCTCTGCTTTGTGGGGTTTTCTTTTGCCTACTTCTCAGCGGCTGTGACGATCAACCTGAGTCCCCTGATTGGCCAACAACCTCAGAGAAGCCTACTAGTAGCTCTACTGTAAAAAAACTCACAAAAACTAGGCACGTCACGAATACTAGGACTGTCTTCATGGTTTATAATATCAAAAATTACTTAAGTCAGCCACGTGGCGAGAGCATGAGATCAAAGCCAGAATCTGAGGTTCTAGACCTCGTCGAAAACATCATTAAAGTACATCCAGACATCCTCGGCATATGCGAAATAGGAACTCAAGCGGACTTAAACGACCTCCAACTACGACTAAAAACTAATGGGTTAGATCTACCATACAGTCACCTAGTCGGAGGTGCGGATGCCTACCGCCGCCAAGCTCTTCTATCGAAACTTCCCCTCACCCCACACAATTCAGCTAATATTGCTTACCAGCATGAAGGAAAGCGTCATATTATTTTACGGGGCATCTTAGATGTAAGTATTGAGCTTCCCTGTGGAGAATCGCGCTTCATTGGTGCACATTTGAAATCAAAGCGAGAGAATAAATACTTCGATCAAGCTATCATCCGCAGAAAAGAAGCTCAGCTTATACGTGAACATTCCAACCTCGTCCTCACCGAGAACCCTAATGTAATAGTATACGGCGATTTCAATGATACAAAACAATCCCCAAGTGTTCGTGCTGTTGCTGGTGATCACGGGTCCAGCAACTACTTATTTCCATTAAACCTTGCTGATTCAGAAGGGCAGAGATGGACACATTATTGGAGTCACCAAGACATCTATTCTCGCTTCGACTACGCCTTTGCCTCCTCTTCGATGAAACAGCACATTACACTAGAGGAATCCTATATTCCAAAAATTTCTATAGACAGCCAAGCCAGCGATCACCGTCCTCTAGTCATTACCTTTTACTAGAAAACACATTCGAAGGCCTGAGATTCACGGCCGCTGCTTTGCAATTGATTCCGACGAACCTCTGGAAGCTGCGCTATCTCCATCGGAGAGTAGCCTAATGCTTCGGTGAAGAAACGTGAAGCTCTGTTAGTCAGCGCAAAAACACTTTTCATTCCACGCTCACGCGCCTGGCCGTGCATAAAGTGAACTAGATCCGCGCCATAACCGGTGCCCTCATGACTTTGCTTCACATAAAGACAGGCTATCTCACCTCGCTCATCATGCGAATAAAGCGCTACACACCCTACGACATGACCATCCACTTCCATCACTGCGTAGTCCCCTAGAGCTGCTGCAATCTGTTCGTAACTACGCGGAACTAAATGTGTCCTCCGCACTGATCTTCCAATCATCGCTAATAGTTCGGGAACATCCTCCTCTCTCAACAATCGGATGTTTCGGTAGGTGCCTGAATACACCATAGTCCCGACGCCTTCATTTGAAAACAACTCGTCGAGCAAGACACCTGGAACTCGCCCATCTAACAGATGAACACGATCAACACCTAAGTGACAAGCCATTGCTGCACTATCCAAAAGAGCTCTCTCTTTTGACGTCAATATTGATTCGAGTTTTTGAATCTCTGCAACCCTAAGGAACTTCAATTGACCTCCGTTGTATTCGATCGGTTTGAAATCTGAAATCGCCACCATTTTCCTCGCGGAAAGAGTTACAGCAAGCGATCGAAGTTCACTGTTTAGCAAGTCCCCTCTCCGTTGACACAAAGCTGCCTGGCCTCGACCTAAAACTTGTTGAATAGAAGACGCATCTATTTCATCAATGACTGATGACAACTTCAACTCATGATCCGTCGCCCAATCAACAAAATCATCTAACTCCTCATTAGACGCAACAACTAACAACAGCACCCCTATCGACTGCAAAGCGGTGAGATCCATTATAACCTCCGCCTTATTTGCCTCCGATAAAAGACTCCACTCTATATCTATAACAAAAAGCTTACCTCTAAACTGAGGGACGTAGTGAAGAAAACCACGAAGGTCTGTCGAATGGTAATCCATTATTATCAATGTATATGCAGAGCAGCCCGATGGGCCTCTTTAGGAACAAATTTTTTCCACTCCTCACCACCCTCAAGAATCATTTTCTGGATATCTCGACCGGTATAATTGAGTAGCGCTTCATCACCTGAATCCACTGAGCGTATCAGACGGTTCATTAAGAAATATTGGTAGAGGTGTTGTAAATTCTCGTTCGTCCGGAAGGTCTCAGCGGTCACAAGCTCACCACCTTTACGACTCTTCCATGGGTAGACATAGAGCGAAACTTCGTGCTTAAATAGGCGTCCGAAAGACTCCAGAATACCACCATCTAAATTCTCAGACCACTTCTCTTTAAACAGCTCGTTAAGTAGCCCAATACTCAATATAATCGCGATTGGCTCCTTTGTATAAACACTCAAATAAGAGGCTATTCTGTGGAACTCTGGACAGTTAGAAATAAGTAACGTCTGGCCGAGAGCTTGTAGTGCATCTGCACGGTCAAGAAACTTCAGGTGATCTATTCCTCCATCCCCTCCGCGAAGTAGATTATTCATCGAAATCTCACAGAGACTAATAAATCTACCTTTCTGAGCATCATTCAACTCACTACAAAAACTTTTCTTAGTCTGTGATAGCATGTCGAGATGGAGATTCGTGACGGGATCGAAACTACCACGTAGCAACGCTACTGACTTTTTATAGAGAACTTCTGCTGGCTGCACAACTTCGCCGTCAGGGGTAAACATAGCCGCCGCAGTTAAACCACTTTGAACTAACTGTAGTGAGCATAATCGGTTGTCAACAAAGCGAAACCCCTCGCCCAAGAACTTCAACATATCCACTTCAACACGGCCCTTTGTCAGATTATTGACAAGTGATTCAACGAAACGCTCAAGATTATCTCTATGGTAAAAAGAGGCATAGATAAGATTTAGACCAATAACTCCAAGAGCCTCCATTTGATCCATGTTTTCTTCATCTAACAAACGCACATGACAGAGGATATCACATGGTGGACCACCCGGTTTTAGCTGTAGCCGAACTCCCATCCAGCCATGACACTCTTCCTTATCCTTATAACCACGAGCTCGTACTGTATTACAAAAGCTAAAGAAAGTGGTCTGATCATCTCTCTCCTCAGAAAGCCTCTCAACAAGTAATTCATATTCATGATCAAGCATTTGAAGAACCCGCTCACGTGAGACGTAGCGCCTAGACTTGCCATAGATCTCGTCACTCATTGTCATATCATAAGCTGATATAGACTTAGCCACTGTGCCTGCAGTCGCAGAGGCTTTGAAAAACCAGTTCACAACTTCTTGCCCAGCTCCAATCTCCGCAAAAGTTCCATACTTGGAACGATCCAGATTAATCCTCAGAGCTTTATTATAGGAACTCAATACCTCTCTAGATTTCATAAACTTATTTTTTATAATCAACGACCCAGCTATCAGATTCTACCGAATCTATAATGAGCAATCTATCATCAATGACATTCTCTGGATAATGCACCTTTAAGGTCATTTCTATCATTCCAGCCGAAACACCCAACGGCAGAAGCTGACTCAGCAGAGCCCCGTCCCTGCGCGCATAGGCATAAAACCTCGTGTTTGAGTCGTTGCGCATGAGTTCAAAACACTGATAAGTCGCTGAATCAAAACCATAGTTGTAATACTCCGATATACTACGGATTGCACGCACCTTGATTGGCTCTCTTGGCAGCCTCTTTTTAATCTCATCCCATGGTATATCTGAGTATGCGACAAACGACTCCCAATCTAATCTCACTTCACCCTCACGCTCAAGAATCACACTCAACTGTATTAATCCATCTGTATATACGGCAGAACATAAGTAGCCTCCATCCAAATCGTTGCTAATCTGGTACAGCTCATTTACCGATCTCACCTTTTTAAAAGACAACGCATTGGTCTTATAATAGTTCTCCATTTTCTCACGCAGCTGAGGAACTGACCTAAGCTTAGGCTCTAGCTCGTCAATTGAAGTACAGGTCGACAACTCATTTAAATACTCTTCCACTCTAGCGATACGCTGTAGCTTAGACATTGTACTAACAGCGTTGATCTGTTCTACCCCAACCTCGGCGGCTACTTCAGAAGCACTGAGCGCAACTACAGCGCGCTCTTCGGTTTGAAGCAATAACCCAACCATCCCCAAAAAAAGAAGTAAGCCAAGAAGGGCTGCTGGAACGATCATATGCCAAGGCAAGCCACGTGAATGCGCGGCCAAGTACTCCACTGGTAGATCTTCATGCCAAGAATCATTTATATCCTTAATCGAAGCTGCGGCTGAAATACCAACAGGCTTAGTCCTCATAGAGGAGCCGAGTTGGGGAATATTATCCTCGATACTTGGTACTCTTAATTTGGAAGTACAACATGGGCATACTAGTGTAGCACCTCTTTGCTCAGTCGTTGCTGAAACCAAAAGGCGGCATTCTGGACAAAGGAAACTCTGTCTTCTATCTGCATCCAATGTGGCCACAACCGAAGTTACCGAACCATCTATATTAGGCAAGCCACCAATGCTTAAACTTCCCTTAGTCTGCAATAATTTCTATCTTACCAGGTCCCTGCATAGATATCGTAGAAACACTATCTTGATCAGAAAGCACATCAGGATTTACTGCATCGAGCCCGCGAGCACTCGATGAAGAAGTCAGATCTTTTGGCACAAAGGCTGGCTGCTCAGAGCTATAGGGATCATCACCTAGTAAGGTTGGCGCCACTGGCTGGACTGGCTGGATGTGGGTATACTGCTTAGAGCCCACCCTCTTGGTAAGAGAAAACATACTATCTGAGACTCCGTGACTCCCACTCCCGTGCTTATCACAGTATCCAAGAGGCTTATTCTCGACGTAATAATACTCATTGTACCCAGTACTTACGGTTTCCATTTCACCCGTCTTAGGATTCTTCTCATATTCTTCGCAATCTAAAGTAACTCTGAGACCAGAGAGTTCACAAATTTCTATTTCCTCAACCTGGCTCGGCTGAATCACATCTTTGGGTTTATGCTTATACTGGTATATTTCCATCGCCTTTACCCAAGCTGGCATCACGGTGTCTGCAGAAAAGGCTCCTGGATAAATTGGAGTTCTTGAGCCATCCCAGAAGCCTGCCCACACACCACAGGTCACTTTACTGTTATAACCAACAAACCAGTTGTCTGCAAAATCACTGGTCGTACCCGTCTTTCCTCCTCCTGAAAATCCTTCGAGGCTTGATTCTTCGTAAATACGCATACCGCTTCCAGTTTTAAGAGCAGACTCTAACATTGAGTGAGTTAAAAATGCTGTTGCTGGATGAAGAACTTCTTTGGGTTTCCTTCTATCTAAGCTATTTTTAGCATCGTAATATACCTCACCTTCTTTCGACTCAATACGTGTTATACAAAGGATCTCACGAGGGCTCCTCCCCTGGTTAGCAAAAGCGCAATAAGCGACTACTAGCTCTTGTAGTGAAACAGACTCAGTCCCTAGCAACTCACGAGGTAATGGTTTTGTCTTTGGCATAGTGAATCCAAAACGCCCCGCCAGATCTCGCACCTTTTGCAAACCCACTTCTCGACCAAGGCGAACTGTCGCCGCAATTTTACTTGAAGCTAAACCTCTTCGTAAAAGAATTTCACCCTCGTAAACTGGCTGCTCAACCTCATTCCCCCATTCGCCTAAAATACCTTCTACACCATCAATCATTACCTGTCGGTTATCCATGGCTTCATCAATCAAGCGCGTTGAAAGAGTTTCACCAGCCTCTAGTGCCGCCGCATACACCAATGGAAAAAACGCAGTGCCAGCTGGCTTTCTGCCAGAATCAATAAAGTCATACTGTGAATGGGCGAAATCACGACCTCCAACATAGGCAATCACCTCACCAGTCTCGTTGTCTAACATGAGAGCGGCTCCTTGAAGATATTTTGGTCGGTGACCAGCAGCAGAATCAAAGTCTCTATACTTCGGGTGTTTATACCCATCTTGCTGCTCAGCTTCAGATAGCTGACGTTCAAGATTTTTTTCCAAGCTACGTTGAATATCGCGGTCGATAGAAGTGAAAATCTGGAACCCTCCTTTGTCTAACAACTCTGCTGGAACATGATCCTGTAGAGTTGCCGCAATACGATCATACAAATGCGTTGTGTTACGTTTGATCGGTTTAGGATTAGTTACCACTGGCAGATCGATCAACTCTTGGGCCTCAGAAAAAGGAATACGCCCCTCAATCGCCATGCGATTAATGACATGATCTCTAGCCTTTTTATTATTTTTCTTACTCCGTAGCGGAGAAAACGTTGAAGGGTTCTTGATACACCCCACAAGTGACGCGCACTCTTCCACTGTTAAATCTCTCGGTTCTTTCCCAAAGTACCCCAAAGCTGCAGACCGCACTCCATAATAACCGCTACCAAAAGGAACCCTGTTCAGATAGAATTCTAATATTTTGAGCTTCGTATAGTGCTTCTCAATACGCTGAGCCAAATAGATTTCGACCAGTTTACGCTCGTATCCACTCTCATCGTTCTTAAGAGCCTCGTCTTTTAAATTATATGCATTCCGAGCGAGTTGCATCGTCAAGGTACTTGCTCCAGAATCTTGAGCTCCTGACTTAAAGTTCAGGTAAGCCGCTCGCGCTATACCTATATAATCAACTCCATTGTGCTCTAGAAAACGAGAATCCTCTCCTGAAATCAAGGCATCGATCATTCGCTGTGGAACTTCTTCAATCCCAATCGGACTTCTATTCTCTACAAATAAGCGCCCAATTTCTCGTTCTTCACGATCGTAAATTAAATTTGGCAGCTCCACCACACTCACCAAGCTCATGTCATAAACTCTGGCTCGGTCTCGATATTTTTCCGTCAAAACAGTGTAGCCAACAAACGCGCCTACTAATCCTAACAGACAAATAAATGCGAAAGCCAGAAACCACGTCCTGAGAAAAATTGACTTCTTGCGTACCTTTCGGCGCGAGTTAAACTTCTTGCGAATCATGATGATGAACCATTCGTCAGACTTGGGAAATTCTGACACTAAATATCCTTACCCTCTCTTGAGCAATCCTGCAACCCTCGGCTTACACTCTCTTCTCGTTGCTGAGATTTCAGCCCTTGGCCCTATGCCATTTGATAAATGGATGCAGCATTGCCTCTATCATTCCGAATATGGTTATTACAACAGAGGCGCTGACCATGTTGGGAGGAGCGGAGACTTCTTCACCTCCGTCAGTGTTGGCTCATGCTTTGGCAGTATTCTAGCCGAACGCATCGTAAAATACGTAAAACAGCATCAAGAGTGTGAAATACTAGAAATTGGCGCCAATACTGGCCAACTTGCCAATGACATACTCACCCACCTTCAGACAAATCACACAGGGGTTTACGAAAAGATTAGCTACACTATTTGCGAACCACTCGAGCAGATGAGATCCGTCCAACAAGACAACCTCTCAGAACACATTCTCAAAATCACTCACGCAAATAGCCTAGCGGATTTTAGCACCTCAAAACCTTCAGGCATTATTCTCAGCAATGAACTTATCGATGCTTTTCCCGTCAAACTCGTCATGAGACAAGGCGGTCAATGGCTAGAACGATATGTCGACTATGATGGATCAAACTTTCAATGGACTAATCAGGTAATTAGCACTCCACGTCTCATGGAATTCACGCAGTCACTAGCTGACTATCCCGATGGCTACCAAACTGAATACCGTCCTAGCATCAACAGCTTCGCCAGCCTCTGCGCCCGCTGCTTTGATCAAGCGCTATCTATCACGATCGATTACGGCTACTCGAATAGCTCCTTCTATGATCCATACCGGAACACGGGAACGCTCCGCTGTTTTTTCCAGCACAAAGCAGATGAAGATCCACTAACGCATGTTGGTCTAAAAGACATCACAGCACATGTGGACTTCACCCAACTAGCACAAAGCTTCACTGAAGCGGGCTTATCCCCTCAGTACTTTGATAGCCAAACTCGCTACCTTATCAGCCATGCTCCTTCATTGCTCAAAAAAATTGAGACTGGAGAGACTAAGAATCCAGCGAAGTGGATCAGGCAATTTCAAACACTCACCCATCCAAGTATCATGGGCCAACAATTCAATGTTCTTGAATGTGAGCTCGGCTTATCAGCGAATAAGTCGGCAATGGAGAAACTAGAGTTGCTGTAAAACAAAAAAAATCCGCCGTGAGGCGGATCGTTTTGCAAAGAAATACCGAGGACAGGAATCGAACCTGCACGTCCTAAGACACTTGAACCTAAACCAAGCGCGTCTACCAATTCCGCCACCTCGGCCTTTGCTGGGCGCAACTTAATCAAATTTTCGCGCTGCGCAAAACAATTCTGTAAAAAAAATAGCTCAATCATTGCTGATTGAGCTATAAATATAAAGTTATCAGAGACTTAGAGAGAAAGAAGTTTCTCCTTCAGAGATTCTTTTGTTACGTTTGCTCCAACGATCTGATCCTTCACTTCTCCATCTTTAAAGAAAAGAAGGAATGGAATAGAACGTACACCATACTTTGCAGCAAGTGCTTGAGCTGTATCGACCTCAACTTTACCGACAACAGCCGCATCACCGACCTCATCAGAAAGTTCATCAATAATTGGTGAAATCATCTTACAAGGACCACACCATTCAGCCCAAAAGTCTACGAGAACTGCCTTGCCAGAGTTAATTACTTCGGCTTCAAAATTGTCTTCAGTTAATACAAGTGCCATACGCCAACTATGCCCTCACTCTTGAAAAGGTCAAGATCACGACACCCCATTTGCACACTAATATTTAGCATGCAATTTACTTATAATCTCTGACAATAAAAAACCGTTAGCCACACTAGGTCGCCAACGGTTAAAAAATTTCGATTCTCAGAAACCTAGTTTGATGAGAAAATTGCTCCAATAGAGCTACCTTCTTCAGTCATCCACACTTTAGCATGCTTAAACTGGGCGAAAAGGCAGAACAAGGAGAGCACCAATGCGGCCACCGCAAGATAAGTCACGACATTGGATGCGCGCTCGTCGGATGATTCCCCATCAACTACAGTTTGAATAGTGGGCGCTTGTTCACCTGGTGCACCAACGGCGGTTGGAGCTCCAAGCTGCTGCGTCTGCTCTAACTGAACTGTTGCTTTTGGTAATGGCTGACTCGCACTCCCTAGAGGCTGAGTAGCGAGTGCTATTGGAGCTTTAGCTCCTGCTCCTAAGTTAAGAGGAACTGTCGGCGCGGGCGCGGGCGCCCCAGACGCTTTTATAGGTGCTGAAGCCCCTGCTCCCATATTGAGTGGAACAGTAGGAGCTGGTGCCGGCGTTTTAGGCGCAGAACCTAAAGGCGATGTGACAGCTGGTGGTCTAGGCGCTGACGGACCAGAACTAGCTTTTGATTCAGCCTTCAGTGTCACACGCATGGTCTCCTCTTTAAGAGGAACTGCTGAAGTAACATCTGGGATGTTAGGGTTATGTAGAGAGGGAGCCTTTACAGTTTGAGGCGCTGTATGTGGGGACATCGCTTTAGGAGCTGGCGGACCAGATACAGAAGGTGGCTGCTTAGCTCCTGCAGGTGTAGACTTAAGAGTCACTCGAACCGTTTCCTTACGGAGCGGCACAGATGAAGTCTTGCGCATGGCCTGAGGCTTCAATGGCTCAGTCTCCAACGGCTGGGTTTCGTTGTCGTTATTTTGATCGCTCATCCTTTGATGGGTTTCGTTAGGTGATGTGTAGGTGTGGATACTCTACCATGAGAGTATCGCAGAGTGTTAGTCCTACTCTAAACTGATGACTCCCCCACCTGTCAAACCTCCAAACAGCTTTTTTTAGGAAACTAAACTATTTAGGAGGCTCAGCGTACTACGTTTGAGCAAGAAGCTCCATAAATACTGGAAGCACCTTGCGGAAAAGAGAGTTTTTCCCACCTCGTGAAAGCTGGTCACGCATTAGTCCCACAGAATCAACACTATCAGCAGGCGTTGACTGCTCACTTACATGGCCGCCTACATCCAAGCTAAGGTGGATCAAGCTATCACCCACGGGACGTGTGACTGATAAGCTCACATTCCCTGCAATGATTTCGACAAGACTAATCGGCGAACTCCCCTCTTCAGTGGTCACCTTAGCTTCTATAGCTCCACCATGAGCATGCTCTAAAGAATAACTACCACGACTCCCTTGTGTTTCTAGTAATTCATTCGCCTTGACCCAACCACATTGAGTTGAAATCCACGCAAGCAACTGAATACCTGAAATTTCACAATCAGGAGAAGTCACAATATTTACTTTTCGAATACTCTCAATCGCAGCTTGAGCATGTACGTCATCAAACATTGAAGCGATCGCAAGTCGGATATGGTAGGTACGAGTCCAAGACAAGTCTTGTACCACAAGATTGTCCTTTAACATCGGCACACTGAGTCTCTGAAATTGCTCCAGCGGGTCAGCCCATTCTCCACTGTCCACTACCAGACGTTGAATCAGTGAATAGATCCGATCATCTAGGCGATCCGTCAATTCACCCTGCCACCAAAAAATTAAGGGTAAATCGCTCTGAAGGTGAGAAAAGATCGTATTTCTGAAACGCCCACTGACGCGCCCAGCCAAATGAAATGCAAGCTGCTCACAGCAAACTGTTTTGTTACCATTCGCGAGATTACAGTGCGCCGTAATCCACGCGCGCATGCCTACCTCTGAATCATCTCGGTCCACAGCGACGAGAATCGCGCGACACGCATGCTCGCGAGTAATCTCGCGAACCATTTCTGAATTTTTAGCGAGCGCTGATGAATCTTCTGAATACACAGCAAAGTTCATCAAAGAAGCGTTTGTCCTCGCTTCATCAGCCTCCCATAAACGCTTGAGCTCGACATCGATTTCACCGATCTCAACCTCTTTACCTAGAATACTACAATCATTAGGAACACTCATATGCCTATCAGGTTAAAGTCTTCTCCAAGAATTACCATCTTGTCCCAGGAGTTCATCAGCCTCTTTTGGCCCCCAACTGCCAGCTGCAAACTCCGTCATTTCAGGAGCCTTCGCTGATTCATGCCAAGCTTTCTCAATATGATCAATGAAACGCCATGCTTCCTCGACCTCGTCACGGCGTGCAAACAAAGTCGCATCACCGGCCATAGCATCGAGCAAAAGTCGCTCGTAAGCCTCTGGGCTACCTTTACCAAAGCTTGTAGAATAATGGAAATCCATCTTTACCGGCTCCATACGGAGAGTTGTCCCAGGAAGCTTGGACACCATGCGAAGAGAGATCCCTTCATCTGGCTGAATACGAATCACAAGTACATTCCCGCCAGCTGCCGCTCCAGGAATTGCATTAAATAGAACACTCGGCGGTGATTTGAAGTGAATGGAAATCTCTGTTGCCTTTTTAGGTAAGCGCTTACCAACTCTCACGTAAAATGGAACACCGCTCCAACGCCAGGTATCGATATGCATGCGCAACGCCACATACGCCTCAGTCATAGATTCAGGATCCACGCGATCTTCCTCACGATAACCCACCACTGTCTTATCTTGGATGTGACCCGCAGTGTATTGGCCGCGCACCACATTCTGTCGAATAAGCTCTGGAGAATCTAACTGTCGAAGTGAACGGAGCACTTTGACCTTTTCATCGCGAACTCCGTCAGCAGATAAATCAGTTGGCGGCTCCATTGCAACGAGGCTCAAAAGCTGTAGTAAGTGATTTTGCACCATATCACGTAACGCACCAGCCTTATCATAATAGCCACCGCGTCCACCTTCCATACCTAGATGTTCAGCACAAGTGATCTGCACCTGCTCAATATATTTATTATTCCAGAGTGGTTCAAAGATCGCATTTGCAAATCTCAGAACCATGATATTCTGCGCAGTCTCTTTGCCCAGATAGTGATCAATACGATAAGTATCCTTCTCAGCAAAGGTGTTATTCACCACTTTATTAAGATGTTCAGCAGTTGCTAGGTCTGTACCAAATGGCTTTTCTACGATCACGCGTGACCAGAAACCGTCAGATGCAGAACTAAGCCCCACAGCTTTAAGGTTTTCTAAAATTACATCAAAAAACTCAGGGGCACTCGCAACATAAAAAAGGCGATTGCCAGCTCCACCACGTTCGCGATCAATAGCATCTAGGCACTCAGCGAGACGCTTATATCCATCTATATCATTAAACTCACTTTGGTGGTAATGAATGCTCTCTTGATATTCTGACCAAAGCTCAGGGTTATGACCGCTACGGGAAACCTGTTTATTGAGAACCTCCAAGCCCTCACGGAACTCTTCATCGCTTTTCTCTCTACGAGCAAAACCAACAATCTTCACTCCGTGTGGCAGCTCACCATCCACGCCGAGGTTGTAAAGCGCTGGCACTAGCTTGCGGTGAGTCAAATCACCTGTAGCACCAAATATGACCACCGTACAGGCTTCTGCGCGTGAACGTGAAACTAAATCTTCTCTGAAAGGATTACTCATTGCTGCGCGCAGCATTCCTTAGGAAGACCAATCCCTCAAGCGGGAAGTCTGTTTTTTTCCCACACACTTTGTCATATCAACCAAACCACACACAGCTACAGTGACTTTGGCTGCTTCATCACGCTTGCCGCGAACTCCAGTGAGTCCCCCAGCTTAGCTATCGGCTCTGTCAGTTTGATTACTAACTCTGGTTGAGCTGAAAGCAGCGTCAATAAATACTCAGTTTCATCCTGCACATCACGCAAGGAACTCTCAAATTCGAGACCTTGCTCATAACCCAGATAGGACTCTGCATCCACTCGTTGGGCTATCGATGTGACAGCATCAGCGAGCGACTCTATTTTTTTCACTACTAAATCTGCACTCTCTACAGAATCCACACTTTGAATTAACTGAGGCAGCGTTAGGAGCTGTTCAGTTAATTCTTGTGACAGCTCATTTGTAGATTCCGGTTTTGAACAGGAACTCAAAACCAGAACTACTAAGAATAAGCAAAACTTGGAAAACCTGTGCATGAGTCACTAACTATCCGCTATGTAAAAATCGACAAGCTGCTTTTCCATATTCACTCGTGCAATCTTCACTTTCACCTTTTGACCCAATCGCAATTCATTTTGAGATTTCAAATCCCTAAATGCCATCACGCCTTGCTCAAAGTTCCAATTACCTTGTGGAAACTCCTCCTTCTTCACTAGGCCTTTGACCTGCATGTTGGTAATTTCCACGAAAAGCCCCATGCGTCGAACATCTGTAATAAGTGCTTCGAATATCGGTGCTTGGTCTTGCTGTGTTAGCATGAACAAGTACTCCATCATCTTCATGCGCTTAGTCGCATTTTCAGCTTCAGCACTTTTACGTTCCGTATCTGAAATGTGTTGAGCTATCTCCTCTAACTTACCAGCCTTCGGTAATCTAACGGGATCAGCAGGTGGATTAACCAACTGCGTTTGAAGAGCTCTGTGCACTATTAAATCAGCGTAACGTCGAATAGGGCTAGTGAAATGACAATAGTCCATCTTGGCCAAGCCATAATGACCTAACATCTCAATACTATACGCAGCCCTCTTAAGACTCTTTAATAAGCCTAGTTTGATTGACTGCTCCACGGGGCTACCCTTTGCCTGCTTAAGCAGTGCTTGAATATGTTTTTTGTTTGTTAGATCACCTGCATTAAATCCATGAATACGCGCAATCTCAGCAAACTCATTGAGCCTATCAGCATCCGGGTCTTCGTGAATACGGTGAATCGCAGTCTTACGCTTCATCTTCAACTCCACTGCCACGGCCTCATTCGCAGCTAACATGAACTCTTCGATCATTTGATGACTCTCGTCATAGACTAGCTCTTTGACCTCAATCGGTTTTTTCGTCTTCTCATCTAACACCACTTTGACCTCTGGAAAATCCAGATCAAGCGCACCGTGAGAGAAACGCCTTTTACGCAACACGTCAGCTAAGCCCCAAGCTGTACGAATAGCGTCACCTACTTCGCCACCACCACTGCCTTTGATCAAGACCTGAGCCTCTTCATACGCCAACTTCGCTTTACTATTAATTACAGCATCGCAGAAGTAAGCTTTTCTACGCTCACCTCTACGGTCAAACTCCATCACAGCGCACTTCGTGAGCCGGTCCACGCCCAAGCGTAAACTACAAACATTGTTAGAAAGCTTCACTGGAAGCATCGGAAGCACACGATCAACCAGATAGGTTGAATTCCCTCGCAGCTGAGCCTCCTTATCTAAAGCTGAATGCGGTGTCACATAGTGAGACACATCAGCAATATGAACAGCAAGTCGCCAGCCATCATCGAGCTCTTCCACCAAAACGGCGTCATCATGATCCTTCGCATCGCCGGGGTCCACAGTAAGCACTAATTGCTCACGCCAGTCCTCGCGCCGAGCGTACTCTTCATTAGAAATAACTTCTGAAACTGCATCAGCCTCTTTCTGTACTTCCGGCTCAAACTCGACTCGGAGATTATGCTTATGGATCACTGATATGATATCCACCCCTGGGGCATCAGGGTAACCAATCACCTTAGTCACCTTGCCTACAGGAGTTTCATGTCGATTTGACCACGCTACTACTTCCACTGCAACTAATTGCCCTGGCTTGGCTTCACCTGCATCTAATAAATCAATCCCACCGGGTAGGCCCTTCATCTCTGGCTCTACATAACAAAAACGTCCATCTTCGCGGTACACTCCGATCACTGTCGAGCTCTTACGCTCCAATATTTTAGTCACTTTCCCAGCAGCCTCTTCTTTTACATCTTCTTTAGGCTGCGGCTTTTCCTTAATCGGGCGTCCACGTTTATCGTATTTTTTCTTCCCTCTATCTGCGAATTGCTTCCATCTTGGAACTCCAATACGTGTGATTTTCACTCGCACCAAATCACCATCCATCGCCACTCCCATGTCTCGGTTATCTACAAAAACACGATCGTGTTTTTTGATATCCATCCCTGTCGCAACGTTACCTTCTTCACCTTGCGTTGGGTAGAACCATGCGTTTCCGTTAGGTTGGTATCTTAAAGTTCCGACCAGATATACTACAGCAGTCTCCCGGAGCTTGTAACGCCCCTTTGAAACTATCACCACTTTACCTTCTTTTTCTAGCTTAGTCAGCTGTATACGCAGCGCTCTACGCTCAGAGCTATCTATCCCTAATTTGCTGGCTAGCTCCATCTTATCCATAGGACGGTAACTCTTCCCTCGCATTAATTTCAGCAACTGCTCACGCAAATCTTTCATGCCAATACACTGTGTGGTCTAACTGCTTCCCGCAAGACAAGATTCAGCTATGACTGCATAGCTCCACCACTGTTATACCTTTATTAGCCACATTGATTGGTCAAATTTATATTTCGCAAACTGTGGAGTTGCCGAACCGTAAAATTCCTGCCATCGATAGTTATTACACAGTTTTTCGACATGAAAATTCCTACTCGTACATCTACATCAAAAAACGGCTTCTCACTCATCGAGCTCCTCGTCGTCATAGCCATCATTGCATCACTCGCCGCCATGTCTTATGGCCCGATCATGAAAGCTATTAGAAACACCAAAATCGAAGCAGGCAACAAGCTCGCCAACGATGTGGTATTCGCGATCGAACAATTTGAACAAAAATATGATTACCTCCCTTACCCTAGTGGCGGAGCTCCTGGGGACGACGTAGTCGAATACAAAGATGCCCAGCTTGTTAGCTTACTTGAAGTCCTCATGGGTAAAGAAGGTGGCTCACCAGACATCAACCCGAACAACCAAGAATTCTTCAGCTATAAAGCTGCCAGCAATGGAGTGGACGGCATTGTCTTCGCCTCAGACGGAGAAACTCCCGACGGGCTCAAGGATCCATTCGGTAATGATTTCACAGTTATTATCGACTACACAGGTGACAATAAAATCGAGCTCAGAGGCACTGATTTTAATGGGCACACTGACAATGACGGACGCGCGCTCATCATTCGCAAAGTTGCTATTGCAGGCAGCGAAGGACCTGACGGAGAGTTTTACGACGGCGATAATGATCTTGACGATGTGACCTCATTCTAAGCCATCATTTTATTCTAAACTATACAGCACGTGACCGAGTCACGTGCTTTTCCATTTCTAACAATCATCTATTGCCCATGAAAAAATCTACTCCTCTGCTTTGCTCCTTAAGTGTGGCTATTATCTGCGGTGTTGTACTCGCAAAAAAAGAGAGCACACAGGATTCACCACCAACCCAAGCAGCCAAAACTGACACTTCAGTGGCTGAGGGGACCGCTAGAGCATGGGCTCAAGACGACTCAGATATACCAGCTGACCCAAAAGTCGTCTACGGGACATTAAAGAATGGGATGCGCTACATCATCTGTAAAAATCCCCTCCCGCCTAAACGCGTCAGCATGCGTCTTCACGTCGATGCTGGATCGCTCAATGAAGCCGATGACCAGAGAGGCGTCGCGCACTTCTTGGAGCACATGGTATTCAATGGCACCAAACATTTCCCAGATGCCAGCAAGCTCATCCCACAGATGCAGCGTTTAGGAATAGCATTCGGCGCTCACGCCAATGCCTACACCTCCTTTGACGAAACAGTCTACATGTTAGACCTCCCTAACATTGATCAAAAAACTCTCGATCTAGGATTCGCCGTCATGGGTGACTTCGCAGACGGTGCACTTCTAGAAGAAAAAGAAATCGATGAGGAACGCGGAGTCATAGCCTCTGAAAAAACATCTAGAGAATCCGTCGGCTTGCGTATGTTCGAAAAACAAATCGACACACTATTCCCTAACTCTCTCCTAGGTAAACGTCTCCCTATCGGTAAGCTCAGCGTCATAGAGTCAGCCCCGCGTGAGCGCTTCGTTGACTTCTACACCCGTTTCTACACTCCTGAGAAAATGACTTTCGTCTACGTCGGCGATCTGGATGTGGCAACAGCGGAGCAACGTATCGTTGACACCTTTGGCCCAATCAAAAATCCAGCTAAGCAAGGCCCAGCTCCTAGTCTCGGGGATATTTCAACTCCTGAAGGTTTCCACGTATCAGTCTTCACCGACAAGGAACTCACCGAAACTGAAATCTCAATCGTCAAATCTAAGCCCCATAGTTACCAAACTGACGATATCCAGAAACGCTATGAGAGCCTTAAAATGAACATCGCAAGCGCCATTCTAAATCGCCGCTTCTCTAAAATAGCGAAACAAGAAAATGCCACCATCACTTCAGGATCTGCGTCACATTATGTCCTATTCCGCGAGCTCGAAATGGCAAACATTGAAGTCACAGCACTCAACAATGACTGGAAAGCTGCTCTACCCGTTCTTGAGAACGAATTTAGAAGAGCCTCTCTCTACGGCTTTATTCAGTCGGAATACGATGAAGCCGTCGCCGAGCTCATCAATGCTTATCAGCAAGCGGTAAAAACAGCGCCAACGAGAAAGTCTGACAGCATCGCTTCTAATCTAGTCAAGCATGTGCAATCTGACTCGGTTTATTCTACTCCAGAAGTGGATCTCGAAGTGTTAGAAGAGAACCTACGCAAGCTCACCGTGAGTGAAGTGAGTAAAGCATTCCAAAGCTATTGGGGGGTCTCAGCTATGGATCGCCTAAATGCACACCTTATTCTCAGCACACAAAAAGCTCCAGAATCTGCAGCGCAAGAGCTGAAGGACATCTATAAAGCTCAGGAAGGTATCGCTCTAGAAAAACCTACGAATATTGAAGTCGCAGAATTCTTCTACACTAACTTTGGAGACCAAAATGAAATCCTAGAAAACACGCACACCAAAGATCTCGATATCACCCAATTTACATTCAGTAACGGCGTTAGAGTAAATTGGAAAAAAACTGATTTCGACAAAAACTCCATCTCCATGATTGCCAGCTTCGGCACAGGTAAGGCTGGCATGCAGCTCGACAAGCCAGGCCTTGATACACTAGCTGGTGCTATCTTTATCAATGGAGGCTTGGGGATGCACTCCTCTGAAGACCTCAAGTCTATCCTCGCTGGACGTAATGTCGGTGTCGGTTTTGGAATTTCCGATGACAGCTTCACACTCAGTGGCAGCACTACTCCTGAAGATCTTGAACTCCAACTCCAGCTCCTAACAGCCTACCTCACTGATCCAGGTTTCCGTCCAGAAGCTGAGCGCCAATTCGATGCCATGCTCCCAAATGTCTATGCCCAGCTCACCCATACAGAACAGGGCCCCATGGCTAAAATGACGCAATGGTTTAGCGGTAACGACCCACGCTTCACTTTCCCAACTCTCGAACAGGCCCAAGCCCTCACCAGTGAGCAAGTCAAACAATGGATTGTGCCTCAGCTAGAAAATGACACCATCGAAATATCGATCGTTGGCGACTTCGAAGAAAAAGAACTCATCGCAGCCCTATCTAGCACTCTGGGAGCTCTCCCCGTCCATAAAGGCAACGCTGAGATCCCGATTGCGGATCGCACCCTAACACCTCCTAACACACCTACGGAGAAAACCTTTAACTTCGACAGTGAAATCGAAAAGGCTATTGCCATTGTGCTCTGGAAAGCTGGCGACGCGACTGACCGAGACGTTAAAAAAATCCGGAGAATGAGCATTCTATCAGCCATTTTAGACGAACGCATGCGTGTTGAACTCAGAGAGAAATTAGGTGAAGCATACAGTCCCTTTGCCAGTTCAAACCTCTCACAGACATTTAAAAACTATGGCATGATCATGGCATACAGCCCTGGCAATCCATCAAACACAGAGAAGGTCGGAAAAATCATCATCGAGCTCGCTGACGAACTAGCTAAGAACGGCGCTACCCAAGACGAACTTGATCGTACACTCACACCACGATTAGGACTTTTAGAAAAGTCTCTTCGCCTAAACACATATTGGCTCAGCACTGTACTCGATCGCTGTCAGCAATATCCAGATAAACTCGAGGCAGCCCGTACCCGTGACGAGGATTATGCTGAAATCTCCCTCGAAGAAATCAACAAGCTCTCCAGAAAATTCCTCTCGAAAGAAAACTCAGCACAAGTAACTATCACTCCCGCTAAACCTTAAAACCCAATGAAAAAAACTCTATTCCTCACTCTTAGTTTAGGTCTTACATTGTCCTCACTCTATGCGGATACTTACACTCTAAAAAATGGCCTTGAATACACTGGGAAAATCTCTCTAGAAACAGACGATTCCTACTACTTATTAGTCGAAGAAAAGCCTGGAGTTCGTAAAGAAATCGCCGTCAAAAAAGCCGATATAGAATCTATTTCTAAATCTAATTCAGGAAAAGCCACGCGTGATTTCATCCTAGTAGAGAAGCTCGTCCCGACACCTGATTTCCTTTCTGAAGAAGACTACGAGCGAGCCATTACCAGTGTCGTTGACCCTTACTTAGAAAAATACCCAAACTCTTTACAGGCCAAGCAAGCACTAGCAATTCGCAAAACTTTGGCCAAGGAACAGGAACAGGTCAAAAGTGGTGCTCTCAAAATAAATGGTGAATTCACCACCGAGGCTGAGCGTATCACTAATGCTTATGAGATAGACGCAGCGCTTCTTGCAAATATCATTAGCAAGCAGGCTCGCAGCAAAAACTACAGTGAAGCATTCGTAGCATTTGCCGAAATGGCAGATAACTACAAGCACACACTTCCTTTTGAGGATACTCTTAAAAAAGCCATTGATCTTTGCAAAAACTACGAAAATGAAGCCAAGCAAATAGTTAGTTCGGCGGACGATACTATTGAAAAAAGAGACAAGGCTTTAGATGCCATGACTACGGACACGCGCATCCGTGCCAAGCAAGCCCTAGCTGACGAAGATCGCGCCTATCAAGCGCAACTAACCAAAGCTAAAAACGCCAATAACAAATGGCTTCCATTGAATCGCTTCCACCCTGATGTCGCGAAACAAACTCTCTCCTCTCTCAGAAATGAGCAGTCTCGTTTACAAAGGCTAGCCGAAGAGAGTGACTCCATCGACGCTGGTGCCATCTACAGAGAAGTTTGGGTGGCCTTTGACCAGAATGACCTCGATCTAGCAAAAGTGAAAATCCGTGAGCTATCCAGAGCACGAGTCCCTGATCAATATGTAGGGCCTTTAGAAAAAAAACTCTCTGAAGCAATAGAAACCCGACGCGAGCTCGAACACCAAAAACGTGAGGAAGAAAGAGAAGCTCTCGAGAAAGCGAGAGAGGCTGCCAGCCTAAAGCAAGCTGAAGAGCTCGACAACGAATCAGAATAGACAAAAGACATCTTAATATTTCTACTGAAAGACTTCTCAATTTCCCATTTTCCCATGGCGATTTCCTCACAGAAATCGCCATTTCTTTTGGGTTGAACTTCCGCCTAGCTCACGCACACTAGCCCCACGAACTATGAGAACTGCATCACAGAAGCGCGACACCGCTGAGACAAAGATCCAGCTCAGCCTCAATATCGACGGCTCGGGCGAAAGCAAAATCGACACAGGTATCCCCTTTTTCGATCACATGCTCACAGCGTTCTCACGTCACGGTCTTATCGACCTTGATGTCACAGTGGACGGCGATATCGAAGTCGACTACCACCACACAGTCGAAGACACAGCCATCGTCATTGGTGAGTGCCTGAAAGAAGCTCTCGGAGACAAAAAGGGAATCACTCGCTACGGTCATTCCTACCTTCCTATGGACGAAACACTCTCGCGCGTAGTGGTCGACCTTTCAAACCGTCCTCACCTCGAGTTCAAATTTCCAGCTGGCACACCTGATGCGCAGAACTTCCAGTTCACGCTCGTAGAAGAATTCTTTCGCGCTATCGCGTCGAACCTCCGCGCGAACATCCACGCTGAAGTTCTCTACGGGCGCGATGGTCACCACATTGCTGAGTCCCTCTTCAAAGGCCTCGCTCGTGCACTTCGCGCAGCTATGGAAAAAGACCCACGTGTCACAGGCATTCCTAGTACAAAGGAAGTCCTCTAACTATTCCTAACACTTAATACTCCATCGTTATGAACGTAGGAATTATCGACTACGGTGCTGGAAACCTCCAGAGCGTACTCAATGCCTTTCACGCCCTAGGCGCTGAAGCCAACCTCATCACCACACCAGAAGAACTCGATGGCTTGACTCATCTCGTTCTCCCTGGCCAAGGTGAATTTGGCGATTGCTCGCGCAAGCTCGAAGCCTCCGGCATGACCGAACCTGTCAAAAACTGGATTGCTGCCAACAAGCCATTCCTTGGTATTTGCGTCGGCTACCAACTCCTATTCGAAGGAAGTGATGAATCTCCATCAGCCAAAGGACTAGGCATTTTCAAAGGCCATAACGTTAAATTCCAAAAAGAGGCTGGCCTCAAAATTCCACATATGGGCTGGAATGGAGTCACTCCGCAAAACCCTGAACACTCTATGTGGAACGGTATGAGCGATGAACCGTATTTCTATTACGTTCACTCCTACTTTCCTAAAGCGGAAGAGCCCGACGTCGTGGCTGCTGTCACCACCTACGGCACTCAGACATTCCACGGAGCTGTCACCCGCGATAACCTCATCGCCACGCAGTTTCACCCGGAGAAATCTCAGCACGCTGGTCTCCAACTTCTCAAAAATTTCCTCGCTCTTTAGCGAGAACAAAACGCAAGCATAGCTTTGCACCCACCTTTCTAACTTAATCACTTTTGACTATGTCATCTGCACTAGAACAACTCGTCGGCGGAACCGCCAAAGTACTTTCAGAAAAAGAACTCGCTGAGAAGCTGGAGCTCGGCCGCCCACTCCGCGTCAAACTCGGAGTCGACCCCACCGCTCCAGACATTCACCTCGGTCACACTGTAGCGATCGAAAAACTCCGCCAGTTCCAAGAACTCGGCCACACCGCCGTACTCATCATCGGCGACTTCACCGCCACAGTTGGCGACCCTACAGGCCGCTCCGCTGCACGCCCACCGATCACCCGCGAAGAAGTACTCTCCAATGCTAAAACCTACACCACCCAAGCCTTCAAAATTCTCGACCCAGAGAAAACCGAAGTCGTCTACAATGGTGATTGGTTCAACAAAATGACCTACGACCAAGTGCTCAAACTCAACGGTCGCGTCACCATGCAGCAGATGCTTCAGCGTGAAGATTTTAAAGTACGTCTAGCAGAAGGGAAAGAAGTCCGTCTCCACGAAATCCAGTACCCTATCATGCAGGGCTGGGATTCCGTCGTCGTCAAATCCGATGTCGAAATAGGCGGCACTGACCAGCTCTTCAACATCCTCGTTGGCCGCGACCTACAGAAGGAAGAAGGTATGGCGCAACAAGTCGTCATGCTCATGCCACTGCTCGAAGGTCTCGACGGGGTTAAGAAAATGTCCAAGTCCTCTAAGAACTACGTCGGCGTGTCCGAGCCTGCGCCTGAAATGGTCAACAAGCTCATGAGCGTGTCAGACGATCTCATGGACAAGTACTACCTCATGCTACTCGGCACCAAGCGCGATGAGTCACTGCACCCACGCGATGCAAAGCTCGAACTCGCTCGTAGTATCACAGCACGTTACCACGATGAAGCCGCTGCCGCAGATGCTGTACAGCAATGGCTCGATCGCTCAAAAGGAGACCAAGGCGCAGGTGCCACAGAAGTAGTACTCGCAGACTTTCCTGCAGATCTCAACGTTCTTACATTAGCGGCAAACGCATTCCAGATTGGCTTCAATCTCAAAAAGTCAAACGGCGAACTTAAGAAGCAAGCCATCCTTCCTGGCGCCATCCAGCTCAACGGCGAGAAGCTAACCGACGCAAATGCTGCTGTGACTCCAACAGTTGGCGACGTCCTCCGTCTATCCAAGAAGCACACAGTGAAGTTCGTTTAAGATTTTTCAGCTGATTCATTTATCAAAAAACGCGCATAAGCTTCTGCCTATGCGCGTTTTTTATAAAGCCTAGAATGTGATCAGCCCGCAGGAACTGCAAATATAGTGATAAAAAGTAAGATCGCAGCGACCAGAACCATCCCGATGCGTTTGGGTGTAGATTTACAGACCGTCACTGCCACTAGGCACTGTAACATGTAGTAAAAGGCAAAAGCCCGCGAGGCGATTGCTAGAATTTCCTCGGTACTCGCAGACCAGCTGAGAGCAATTGCTCCCACGCCTACGATAATAGTTCCAATCTTGGATTTCAGGTGGCCCGCAGTCGCCTCTTCCATGTTACCAGTGGCTCCGAGTGTGTCCGCAACTGCCGCTGAAAACTGACTCAATGCCGCAGCAATGATGAGCGGTGTGACTAATAGAGCCGAGGCAGTTCCCGCCAGCTTGATCAAACTGTTGTCATCATACAGACCTTGCAAGGTGTGCACCAGCGGAAGAGACACGGCGATAAACACTAGATAAACCGCCGTTGAAATAATCTGAGACCAGCGGCATGCCCTAATCCGAGTATCCGCGTCAAAGTCGTTTCCAAGATAACGTGTTGTCTCAAAACCCTGAACAACAATTAAGGTGCCTGCCACGATTGTCAGTATCTCCCACGGTGTATGGGGGCTGGCTTTGGGCATTACAATCCCTTCAGGTGAGCGCATAGCATTCACGTCATATGTAGTAAATCCTACGAGCAGGAGTACGATGATTAACAAGGTGACGTAGAGCCCTATCTTTTCCAACTTACCCAGTGCTCCGAGCCCCTTGGTTAGGCCGATTGCCATGATAAACACGATTACCGAGGTCGTCAGAATGTTCTCGTTCAGCTCGGTATCGGCATTAAATCCACCCAACACAAAAGACGAAAGGATGTGGAGGTAGAGGCAGACCGAAATGACGTAGGCGGCCACCAGCGCCAGATCAGACGAACGCTCCAGCGACTGAGTCGCCTCAGAGGGATGCTTAGCAAGTGCCGGTTCGGCTTCTCGAATGTTGAAACGAATGACCATTCCGACAGCGTAGGCCAAAGCGCACACTGCCATCATTGCCACCACGGAATACTCCCCTACTGCACCGGCTAGGATTGGCACAATGACAAGAAACCCACTCCCAAAAATCGAGGAAAGAGGAGTGCTCGTCGCATCAGCGATCTTCTTAAGTGAAGAGTTCAATGGTACAAATAGAGGTGAAAACGAACTAATCTCGGCTAGAGATCTGATCGCAATTTGAATTAAATTTCTTATTCCACAAGCTAAGTCTTACCTGAACGCTAGGTCTGATCGATCCAAGGATTTTCTGGGACGTGCTGACCAGGTTCCCCACCATTATCTACCTGTATTAATGTTTAGATTTCTAGGCCTTCAACTCATTCAGAAAAGAGCCACAGGAATGTGTAAACTAGACTACAGGTGCCACTAGTTAAGGGGCTCACAGTGTTTTGATAACTCTGGATATTGACCTTCATCGCTTGCTTGTTGACATTAAAGCTCATGACGTGACCAGCGATAGAACCGTGAGGGTGGCCCGTGACTGGTCGAAAGCATCATGGACCTTGGTAACGGTCCACATCATCGAAGAATTCGATGGGAGTAATTTCACCCATTTCCAAACTACCTGACTACTAATTTGGGAATAGTAGAGTTATACCTAATCTTAAGCCCCACTCTGGTCCGTTCTCTGGCTTGTCTGCATAATATCTAGCACCCAACTGCCATTGTGTCGGAAGGTCTCCGATCTTAACCATTTTACTAACCATCGCATTGAAGGGGATAGTCCATTGGTCACCAACGAAATCGTAAGTACTTTCAGCATTCAGTGAGTAAGTGAGGCCGCCACCTGGAAGGTAGGCCAAAAACGGCTGAAGAAATAGTTGGTTGACCGAATCCCTATTGTCATTACCAGCATATGACCATGCTTGGCTGACCAAGGCTCCATAAGTCCATTTACCCTCTTGTTTCAATGCTATTCCCGTAGCGCCTGCCGACCACTTCTCTGTACTCAGAAAAGGGGCATCACCAGTAGGCAAAAGGAAAGTCGGTCCAACTCCCAAAATCCAACCTGACGGAGTAGGATCTTTAGGTGATAGCCACATACTCACGGATAAGTCAGAAATTCCAGTCTGACTCGATGATCCCACTACGTTGTCCTGAGTGATGAAAGGTAAAATGGTACGCGTGATAACGTTCCAGTCCTTACTCACTGAGAAAGGAATCACAGGCTGGATGTTTAGTTTATACTGAAATCCGTCGCCTTCAGGTCCCGCCCCGAAATCAAAGTTGCTTTGGAATGGAACACTGATCATCGATGCAACCGGGTTTGCTAATTTTTTAGACAGCTCATCGGCAGATTCAGTGACTGCTCCAGAACTAGCGACCGCACTATTGTTATTAGCCTCTTCCGCTACAAGGCTCCCTGCGGAAAGTCCAAAAACCACTCCCCCTAGGCTTAAGCACGTCACCTTAAAATTCACTGTGTGATTTCTATGATTATTCATATGTAAATTTACTTTTTTTAGATTGAGTCTGAGACTGGCTAACTATGCATATGAATGCCTAGTTTTCTCCTACCAGTACATCTAACATAGTCATATCCCCCTAGAATACACCACTCAATAAGGGTGGCTGATTCAACTAGTTAGTTATGAAAGAAGATGAAGTATGGCGTCATTCTGTCGATTATTTTCCGAGGTCTACGGTTAATTTTGAACTCTACGACAGCTATTTCATCATTCGATATTTCGTGAAAATCGGTGCGCTCCGAGAAGTATTGCCGAATCAATCCGTTAGTATTTTCGTTGAGACCTCTTTCGAACTTGCCAAATAAGCATTAAAAAAGAGAAGCCGTAAACCAATTCACTATCATTGGATTAACCTTCTAAGCAAACGTGCACTAACCTACTCCTTATTATTCCTCCCCCACATGCAGAAGCAGAATCCTACACATCTCATCAATGTTATCCTTGTTCATAGGAATTTGGGTGTGCATCCCATGAACCACTTTTTCTGATTCCGCATTTTTCATGTGCGAACTCCAGTAAGGAACCACTGTATCGCTACTTTCTAACAACGGCTCAAAGGAGATGAACTTACCAATGATCGAGTGATAACGGACCCGATCGCTGAGCGGCTCTTCAAGAACTGTCATCAAGTAGGGCTCATTTGGACGTAGATCACTGATACTGTTAGGCACATGGTGAAGGCGGCGCTTCCCCAGCTCTGTGAGCCCTTTCACTTTTTTATCAAGTGAATAGCTAAGAATCGTTTGCGGCATCTGTATGAGCTTAATACCTAGCTTCCCTATAAAATCGCTAGCTAGATTACTTCCACGGTGAGGGCCGGCCATAAAAACAACACGGCTGATGTCTTGATTAGCCTCATACACATTTATGTGCCTAACAGTCTCTTTTTCTTTAGCACTCAACCCATCTATTTCATCCAGAGGTTTTGTTAGAAGTAGATCTAAGATTCTGTCTCCACTACTACGGATTTGAGCATTACTCAGCAGACACCCCATGCTGTGGCCCACTAGAACCATCTCACGGAAGTTTGCCCTATAGCTAGGGCTATCGTAATGATCGTGATAGCGCTTGAGCCAATCGCGGAATAACGAAGAGTTGTAACTGATAGGAAAACCAGTCGGGTAGGAATAGACGAGAATTTGATAGCGATCTCGTAGTCTAGGATCACCCATCACTTTATTAATAGCATCCAGCCAAACAGCGGGACATGATGCTAATCCGTGCACAAAAATGAGCGGTATCTTGCCATCGTCAAAGGGTGTGATTTCATCCAGCTGGCAAGTATCCATATATTCCTCTGGATGGAGTAAACGCTTAAACCCAAATAATTTGGTGGGTTCGTAATCAAGTAATAATGCTACCGGAGTGGTATAATCAGCAGCTAAAGCTATGCGTTCACCATTCAGTCGAGCGTCTTGAGTCTTATACATATCCACCAAACTCAACTTCACCTTACTTCCTCCATTGGTAAATACAGAAACCGCTGTCACCGGTATGGCCATTCCTTCAGCACTCATAAAAGCGTCTTCTTTCAGCCGACTCTCTGTTTGGCGTTGATGCGCCACCATCGCAGCTCCCGCTCCATTAAAAATATGCCTTTGCCCCTTATCTATTCCTTTGACTGGAACATCGCGGGCTAAATAGATCGAATCAAAGTCTCTAGGTGACCTGTTTTCTTCCCCTTGAGTATCCCACTGGCAGCTGTAAGTGCGCCAAGGTCCTTTCACTGAGAATCTGTCTGGGGTATCACCTCTTAAAATGGAAGGCACCATCGAGTTCACAATATTTGCCGTACCTAAGTTATAGATCGAAATAAACCTTTTCTCCATCCCGCCAGTAATGGACTGACTTAAATGTGGGTAGGCGACTTCTGCTGACGCTAAAAAATAGCCTAATGACTTCTCCTTATTTTTTCTCTGATAACGCGCACCTAAATCACCGCACAACTCAGCCAAGACACATTGCCCTTCCAGACTTCCTATGCTTTTGACCTGTTCCCGTAAAGTCAGAATAGCCTGCTCAGGATCCCGTCGATACTCATCCTTGAGTCCATGTTCTTGAAGATAGAGCTTAGCCTCCGAAGAGATTTTCTTACCCGAGAAAGAAGTTCGGAGAGGAGCCGATACACTGGGATTATCCAGCACATCCACACTAGGGGATGAACAAGAAACCAAAGCTAACGTCACCGCTAAACTAGTTACCTTTAATGCGTCGAAAAGTTTCATAATGAATACGGTTGGTAGAATTTTCAGGATTCTACTAAAGACTGGGCTAAAGCACGGGTCCAAACATCGCGACAAAATTGTTTCCTAGCCTGTGCAGCAAGGACCATTGATTGACCATTTCGCTGGTAACCGTATGCGAGTAAGATTGGTAGTACTGCTGGCGCTGACGCATATCTGCTGTAAGTGCCGGATCATAGAGCAGGATATTATTCTCATAGTTCAGCTCGAAGCTACGCCTATCCATATTTGCAGATCCGATCAATGTGACTTCCCCATCAATCGTCAACGACTTGGTATGAAGTAATCCCCCTTCATATTCGAAGATTTTCACTCCTGCTGCGAGCAAATCAGCGTAATAGCTCCGGCTAGCTGCACCAACGATCCAGGAATCATTCACCGCTGGAAAAATAATGGTGGTATTCACCCCCCGTCTCGCGCTTGCGCAGAGAGCGGCTTGCATAGCTTCATCCGGAACGTAGTAAGGTGTGGTAATCGTCAATTCCTTTTGAGCCGCATACATCAAAGTTTCAAATACCTCCGGCATAGCTGAAGCTCGAACAGTCGGCCCAGTTCCTATTACTTGCGCAGGAAACCCGAACTCTCCTGCAGACAAAGGCTCGTGCAGAAGCTCCTCAATATCATCCTCAACCTGCTCCATCCAATCACTTGCAAAGAGGTACTGATTTTGTCGCGCAATCGGCCCTTCGAATCGCATCATCGCATCCACCCAGGGAGCAAACTTTGCTTTAACTAAGAACTCTGGATCTGCACAATTCTGGCTACCGCAGTAGGTAATATGGTTGTCGATCACCACAATCTTTCGGTGATTCCGTAAATCAATTCGTCCGTGCAGTGGCCGCAATAGTGGATTTCCTATGGGTAACGCCGTAGCTAAGTGGACACCAGCATCAGCCATCTCCTTCCAATAAATAGAAGCTATCATGCCGCGTGAGCCCAAGCCATCTGCCATAGCTCGGCAGGTCACACCACGCTGTGACGCCCTTTTTAAAGCCTCCACAATTTTGCGCCCGTTATTATCCGTTAGCCAAATATAAAAGGTTAGATGCACGTGATCCTGTGCCGCGTCAATATCGGCCACCATCGACTCTATCGTAGAATTAGAGTCAGCTAAAAGATCGGCCTTATTTCCACCAATAGGTGTAAAGCCATTCACCGTCGTACCCATTTTAAAAATCGAAGTGAAACTATCGGGAATAGAACAACGCGTGAACTCAGCATCAATTCCAGGTATCTCTGATACTCGCGGCAGCTTGCTCAGAATCTCATTCATTCTAGCCACTCGGCGGCGTCCTATATTTGTTTCTCCAAGTAGTAAGTAGGCGATCAGACCTACACCTGGCACGACAATCATCACTACTAGCCATGCCACCCGGGAAGCAGGTTCCCTGTGAGGTCGGAGGATCACGCGAACGATGAATGCCAAATACACCGCTAGGCCGAGAATACATCCGAGAATGACAATATAATAAGGGAGCTCCATAACATTGATAACTGGGATGTGTTTTAAATGCCTACTAACAGCAAAGCAATTATTTAGATCCAAACAAACTCTTCATGGGAGGTCTTTCTGGAGGAGCATGGCGCGCCTACCGATTCTCTGGCCAAATCGAGCGCCCTTGGGCTGGAATTTACGCCACTGGAGGCTGGCTTGGCTACATGCTCAACGAAGACTACCTGGCTGACCATGTTCACTACGGAATGCGCATCGCAATGGTCAACGGAGACCGCGACCGTGCCGCTGCCCGTTATGAACCGAGAGATACAAACTACCTCAGCGAAACAGCAAACTGTGAAGTCGCTATGTTCGCTTTTGAAGGCGCCCACCAGGTGCCACCGTCAGACTCTCAGCTAGAAGCATTCGAGTGGCTTCTCGAAAATGACGATTAAGCTCTAATTCCCAAGCTTATTTCACAAAAAAAGCGCCCCATATGGAGCGCTTTTTTATGCTATAATTTAAATCAAATTCTACTGAGCAGACTCTTGATTGAGTGTCGCTTGGAAGACATCAGCCTTCGCCTGCGGGATCGCTAGATCACTTGGTTTCACTTCTAAATCTGTTGTACCGCGGAGTGCAGCTTCAATGTCATCTACAACATCCAACTCAGGGCGGAAATCTGCTGCGTGATAGGAAGAACGTACGAGCGGTCCGGAAGCCACGTGGCGGAAACCTTTTGCAAGAGCGATCTCCTTGAGTTCGTCAAACTTCTCAGGCGTGATGTACTCGACCACTGGAAGGTGGCGCGGAGTCGGGCGAAGATATTGGCCGAGAGTGAGAACAGTCACATTGTGAGCTAGGAGGTCATCCATAGCTTTCTCCACTTCTTCCTGAGTTTCGCCAAGACCGAGCATAATGCCGGACTTTACGGCGACTTTACCGTCAACCATCTCACCAGCTTTCTTTAGCACAGCGAGTGATCGCCAGTACTTAGCGCGGGAGCGAACTAATGGGGTAAGACGTTCAACCGTTTCTAGGTTGTGATTAAAAATATGAGGGCGAGCATCCATCACCATCTGAAGAGCCCAGTCACGATCGTTAAAATCGGGAACCAACACCTCAATGATAATACCAGGATTTACTGCACGAATTTCGGTAATGACTTTATTGAAATGCTCAGCACCGCCGTCCTTTAGATCGTCACGCGCCACGGCTGTAATTACTACGTGCTTGAGCTTCATCCGGCGAGTAGCCTCAGCCACGCGCTGTGGTTCATCATCCTCAAGAGGATCAGGGCGAGCAGTCTTCACGGCACAGAATCCGCAAGCACGCGTGCACTTCTCACCTGCGATCATGAAAGTAGCAGTTCCCTGCCCCCAGCATTCCCAACGGTTCGGGCACTGCGCTTCTTCACAGACAGTTACAAGATTGAGATCCTTGACCATCGACTTGGTGTCCCAGAATACTGGATTATTCGGGAGACGCACTTTAATCCACGACGGCTTCTTGTCCGTGTGGAGTGTCGGGTCCATCTTCATTCTTGGTCCTGCGTTGCAGCTCATGGCGCGGAAGCTATGCAAGATTTTTCAGAAAACAAAGGCTAATTTTAACGATTCCGCCACATCTAGAACAAGATACGCACGCCCTCAGCATGAAGAGAATTCATCGAAACTCTCATTCCTTGGCTACAAATGAAAACTAGGTTGCACCGCCATCAAAAATCTGCGATTCACCACTAGGTTATCGAGCAAGTCGACATCCGAAATTTAACAATCAGCATTCCACATTTGAAACTATGAGCATGAATCGCAGCCACCCTAGCATGCCCCTCGGCCCCAAAACCGTAGGATCCATTGCTGACGCTTCTCTTCTCGACCATCCCTTTTCAGCTGATGAATGCGAAATCGTGGAATTTCGACTCGATGGACTCGTTCGCAACCTCTCACAAGTGCGTGACGTGCTGATCAAACTGAAATCCAGCCAACTGCAAACGCTCATCACAGCCCGCTGCACTTCAGAAGGTGGGCTTGCTGAGCTCACCACAGAACAACGTTGCCAACTCATCGGTGGACTTTCCCCGCTTGCTACTTTTGTCGACATTGAGCTCGCGAACCTTGCAGAAATGGAACCCGCCGCAGAACAAGCGCGCACCAACGGAGCTCTCGTCGTTGCCTCCTTCCACGATTTCAAAAAAACTCCCGACACCGAATTTCTTCGCGACAGGATTAAGCAAGCGCTCGATCTCGGAGCCGACATGGTAAAAATAGCGGTCCACCACAATAGCGTGGAAGACATGTATCGCTGCGCCACACTCATGCAAGAAGGTCATTCGATCGCCATTTCACTTATGGGCATGGGCTCCTTAGCTCCAGTTTCACGCGTACTTTATTCCCAACTCGGTTCCTTGCTCAATTACGGCTACCTCGGTGACAAAGAGACTGCGCCCGGCCAATGGCCAGCAAGCCTTCTCAACCAAGCAATTCGCGCGAGTAAGCCGTTCTAAAGGCAGCTTGCGCTGAGTGCGTTGAGGCATAGGGAGAAGAATCTCCCAATTACTTTTTCACTATCTTCACAGGTGCATCAGGAAGCGCCTTGAGAAACATTTTCCCATAACGTTTGGTGACCACTCGGTTGTCGAGAATCACCACCACGCCTGAATCCTTTTCTGAGCGAATAAGGCGCCCTACACCTTGACGAAGTTTGATCACGGCCTCTGGAACAGAATAATCCATAAAAGGGTTCCCCCCCTCGGCCTCGATCGCTTCGATCTTTGATTGAACCAAGGGATGATCTGGCACAGAAAACGGTAAGCGAGTCACAATGACATTACTCAATGCTTCGCCCGGCACATCGACCCCTGCCCAAAAGCTATCTGTTCCGAAAAGTACGCTGTGGATGTCTTTGCGGAAAATTTCGACCATCTTATGACGTGGCGTCCCATCTCCTTGAACTAGCAGGCGCCAGCCCATTTCATCGAAATAGTCTTCCATAGCCTCAGCCACGTTACGCATCACTTTATAACTAGTGAATAAAACGAAAGCCTTGCCCTCCGTGTACTTCAATACGCGACCGATCCAATGAACCAGCGCCTCTTCATAAGTCGGAGTTCCAGGATCAGGCATTGCCTGCATCACGTAGACTTCCATTTGTTTTTTATAATCAAACGGACTACCGATCTGAACTGCCTTTGAATTTTCAGCGCCAACTCGTCGGCGGAAATAGCTCATATCTTCCTCGCCAGCACTCAGAGTTGCACTTGTTAGAATACAAGTACGCCCCTTTCCAAACATCGTCTCACGCAACCTATCAGCAATATTGATAGGTGCAGAACGAAGACTCAAAACATCGCCATCGCGCCCACCTTTTTCAACCCAATACACGCTCTCCTCATCCGTCTGATCAAGAAACAATCGCAGCGTGCCGTGCATCTCTCGTAGACGTCTAGCTCCATCCATCAACTCCTTACGAGTCGCCGATTCCTTTTCTAATTTTTCAGCCTCATCCTCGATGACATTCCATAGCTTACGTAGTGGCTCAGCCAGTGTATTATCCACTAACTCAGGCTCTCGTACTCGGCTCTCTTTGGAAAACTTCCCGAACTGGATGCTCTCAGCGACCTCATCAAAAAAGTCCTGGGTCCGCTCTAACAAATCTTCTGCAGCTTGAATCCCCTCACCACTTCGCAGTTGCTTCAGCAGCCCCTTCTTATTTCGAGGATTGTACAAGCGGGATACATCAAAGCGCAGGCCTGATTGGCTAAGGCGCAAGCCCAGTTGGTTCGCAGCCACCTCTTCTAGGGTGTGCGCTTCATCAAAAATCACGAAATCGTTCGGGAAAATATACCCCATGTCGCGTTCATCACGCTCTTCGACTACAGAATCTAACAACGAGAAGAAAAGCGTGTGATTAACCACCACTACATTCGCCTTATCCACTCGGCGTCTCGCTTTCTGGTAGAAACAATTGCCTTTAGTTCCACAGGTACGTGGCGTGCAAATATGTGCCTCGCTGCACACTTGGCTCCAAACTTTTGGAGAAGGCTTGAAATCAAGCTCACTTAGAGTTCCATCCGTTGTTCCCTCAGCCCATTCCCACAGTTCCTTAAGTTCCTCTACCTCACTCGTTGTAAAAAGATCACCCTTGGAATCCATTGCTATACGAAGACGCAGTGGACAAACATAGTTTTGGCGCCCCTTGAGAAGCACCGCATCGAAATCAATCCCTAACAGCTTCTTTACGATTGGAATATCTTTTCCAGTAAGTTGCTCCTGTAGATTGATCGTATGGGTAGAAATGACAGCCTTCTTGCCAGACTCTATAGCGAACTTCACCGCAGGGATCAAATAGGCCAGCGACTTGCCAACTCCAGTTCCAGCTTCCACCGTCAGTACACGAGCTTCCTCGAGCGCACTCGCCACCTCAGTCGCCATTTCTTGCTGCTGAGGTCGATAGGCGAAATCAGGTGATTGTGACAATAGACCATCCTCGGAAAAAATTCCGTGGATTTCATCAGCGAGCCCCTTACAAGCTCCAGATCCTGTACCTTCGACGAACGCAATCATGCTAGCCTCATTGCTGTATCTCATTCACCATCGACTAGCAACTGAAACAAGTTTCTCTCATTTTCAAACACAAGCCACTGGCTGCCATCACTCTTCAAATTCTAGCGCACAAATCACTGGAAAAATCGCGAAAATCAATGATGATCCAGCATGAGTTTTCGCGATGCGCTCACCGCGCCATCTAGCCAAGTCTGGTTTCTTCAAGGAAAGTTTGGAATTGAGAAAGAACACGTCCGCGTGGATTCTGAGGGCAAGCTAGCACTGACTCCGCACCCAGCGGCATTTGGAGACAAATTGGCAAACCCTTATGTCACTGTGGACTTCTCCGAGAGCCAATTGGAAATGATCACTCCGCCTGTCGATTCAATGCGCGAAGCCTTAGGCTTTATCGAGACCATTCACGACATCGTCACAGAAAACCTCGATGGTGAATACCTCTGGCCGCAAAGTATGCCTCCAGCTCTCCCAGAAAATGGCTCACAGATCCCGCTTGCCCAATTTGATTCTGAACATCGTGCTCTTAGCGAGTACCGCCGCTTTCTCGCTCAAACATATGGCAGAAAAAAGCAGATGATTTCCGGGGTGCATGTCAATCTCAGCCTCTCTGAAAGTCTATTAGACAGCCTGCAGTCTGAAATGGAGTTCACTGCGCTCAGCAAAGCTGACTTTAAAGCCAAAGTCTACATGAAGGCTCTGCGTAATATGATGCGCTATCGCTGGATGATGGTGGCTCTGTTAGGAAACTCCCCAGCCGCAGACGAAAGCTATAAAACCATCTGCCCAGACTTGCCTCAGATCACTCCAAAAACTTGTTGCGGCCAGAAGTCTGTTTCTATCCGAGCGAGTATTTGCGGCTACCGAAATAATGAAGACTTCACCCTCGATTACCAAGACTGGTCTAGCTTTCACCGCTCCGTTCGCGACCTAGTAGAGGCCGGAAAGCTCATTCATGAGAAAGAGCTCTACAGCCCCATCCGCCTGAAAACAGATCTGCAGACGGGCGAGATCACTCACCTTGAAATCAGGCTATTAGATCTAGACCCGACCACCAAGGTTGGCATCCGTGAGGAAAGCCTCCAACTACTCCACCTCTTCATGCTCTGGGCAATCGCTCACGAAGACGACACCGACTTCGACCAGCAGCAACAGGCCATCGCCACCGCGAATCAGTACCACTGCGCGTGTTGCGGATTCGACAGCAAGATCTCAGCATCTGATGGCTCGCCCTACGAAAACGGAGCCAAGCACGCTGTCGCCAATTTCCTCGACGAACTCACCGAGCTACTACCCGAGGGAGAAGCGAACTACGCTGCCGCCATCGGTACTTTTAGGGAGTTACTCGATAAACCTGATGACTCACCGCTCGAAAAAGCGCGTTTAGGCATCAGAAAAAATGGATTTATTCATTACAATTTAGGGCAGGCGAAACAATTCTATGCCCGCAGAGGCGAGCAATCATTTCGTTTCTCAGGTCTCGAAGACCTCGAACTATCCACCCAGCTCATGTTACGTGAAGCTGTCAGGCGCGGCGTGAAATTTGATTTATTAGACCGTGCCGATAATTTTGTTCGCTTCCAAAAAGGCAAGCACATTGAGTACGTTCAGCAAGCGACTAAAACCTCTAAAGACAACTACGCCACCATCCTCATGATGGAGAATAAGCTAGTGACAAAAAAGGTGTTGGCAGCAGCGAAACTCAACGTCCCGCTCGGCGGGTACTACACTGATGCCGAGCAAGCCAAAGCAGATTTCTTTCGCTACCAAAACAAAGCAACCGTAGTGAAACCTAAGTCCACCAACTTCGGCATTGGAATCAGCATCCTCAAAGACAACAGCAAAATCGGCCAATACAACCAGGCCATTGATATCGCATTTGCTGAAGATTCCTCTGTGCTGGTAGAGCCCTTCGTTGCTGGACGAGAGTTCCGCTTCTTCCTCATCGATAATGAAGTCGTGGGAATTCTCCACCGAGTTCCAGCCAACGTGACTGGCGACGGAAGTTCGACTATCACTGAACTTGTTAGAATCAAAAATGAAGACCCCTTACGCGGAAAAGGCTACGTCACTCCGCTTGAAAAAATTGCTCTAGGTGAAGCTGAGCTGATGTTTCTCGAAAGCCAAGAACTCAGCTTCACCTCTGTGCCACTGAAAAATGAAACCGTTTATCTCCGAGAGAACTCAAATATCAGTACTGGAGGAGACAGCCTCGACTTCACGGATGAAGTCCACCCGAGTTATAATGAAATCGCCGTTCAAGCAGCAAAGTCTTTAAACGTGGCGATCACTGGGCTCGACATGATGATCTCTGACATCACCGCACCCGCGACAGCAGTGAACTATTCTATCATTGAGATGAACTTCAACCCAGCGATCCACATTCATTGCTACCCATTCCAAGGCCACAACCGTGAGCTCAATAAAAAACTCATGTACTTCCTTGGATTCTAGTATCCAAACTATTGCTTTCATTGGCACATTCGCTAAAACTCTCTTTGTAAAACTATGGAAACTCCAATTCTTAAGACCAATCTTAGCCTTCGAGACGGTCAACAATCCACACTCGCAGTCACCGACTGGGTGCTAGATACCGCCAAGATGGCGAGTGTATTAGCAGCCACAGAGCGAGCAGGTTTTAACTCCGCAGAAGTTGCTGGAGGTCAGAGTTTCCAGACCGCTATCAGTAATGGCTATAATCCATTTATTATTAGTGATGCCCTTCACAATGCGCTCGTCCATGAAAACGGAGTTAAGTCCATCGATCTCCAGATGCTCTTCCGTGGTGCCAACGCCCTCGGTTTCCGCCATTACGATAAAGATGTAGTCGAAGCCACGCTCCGCGAGTTCATTAAAAATGGAATTTCTAAAATTCGCTTTTTCGATGCCCTCAACGACATTGACAACCTTTACCTTCCAGAATCTATCAAACAGTTAGATGGAGTAATGCTGCAAGGCGCGATCTGTTTTGGGCACTACGCCCACGCACCCGAACGCTACACTGATGGCTATTTCCTGAGCTACGCAAAGCAGCTAGTAGCTAACGGTTTTACGCACATTGCGATCAAAGACATGTCTGGTCAAATGACAGCTCAGCGCATGTCCTCATTACTCCCAATCTTACAAAACTACCTTAAGCCTCTCAATATCCCGATTGAGCTTCATATCCACTCCACCAACTCTAACAGCTCTAAAGAAGCCGCGAAGAAAGCGATCGAGCTCGGAATTGATTCTATTGAAACGGTAGAAGGTCCGCTCGCTGGTGGTTCTTCTCACCATTCTTTGGCTGACATTGCTCCAGAACTTATTTCTGACGAAGCTGCCTATCAGTCTCTTCTAACAAAGAGCCGCAGCATCTGGCCTAGTCCACAACGCAAGGACGACGACATTGACCCACAACTCAAAGAACAACTTTGTTCTGCAGGAGTACCTGGTGGTGCGATGCCTTTCGTCATTCGCGACCTACGCACCCAGATGCCAACCATCGTTGCGAAGTATGAAAAACTGACTTCAGCTGCTGCTAGCACTCAAAATAAATTCGCCATAGGTAAAACCAATAGCATTCCAGTCAAAGCTATTGGTGAAGTCAGCTTTGTTGATCTCGTTGGCCTCTTTATCACAGAACTCAAGCGTGTTTGCCAAGATGCGGCATACCCACTATTAGTTACCCCAACAGCGGACATTTGTTGTAAGCAAGCTATTGCCAACCTAGCATTTGGTAAAAACCCATACAGCGATAAGTTAGAAGACCGCTATCTCACTGCGAATGGGGACACTGGAGCCGACCCTCGTTTCACCAAGCTCATCCTAGGCCACTATGGTGAATTTAAGTCCTATGATTCTACGGTGCCGGCCTTCGCGCCCAGCGATGAAACCCTCAGTTTCTTCGAAATAAACAACCCACTCAAGCTCCAGCGTGCAGCACAGCACCCGTCGCTCCGTGAGAATGGCAGTGACATGAAAGAAGCACGTGCAGCCGCGTGGAAGTTGATCCAGTCTGTAGGTCCGAAAGCCCTCTCATTTGCCAACTTTGACCAACTCACCTTAATGTATGCGCTCAAGCCATCCAGCGCTCCAGGTGTTGACCCCATCGCGATCGCTGTTGATGCTTATTCCAAACGCGCCAGCAAGGCTCGCGTTGCGGGTACAGGTGTCACCTTTCCTGGTTATGAATCAATTATGCAACCGATTCTGGAGCATCTCGGAGCACTCTACGCGGTAAAACCTGAGCTACTTCCAGCAGATGTCATGCAGATCAAGCTCGCGGACCTAGGCCGTAATCTCTACCGCAGATTGTTCCGGACCTACGCGACCCTCAGCATCACACAGGAAGTTACCCGAGTACGAAACAATCTCACAAACCTCATTTCCTCAGACCATACCAATGAGACTCTCAAACAGGCTGTGGCACACGTTGGCGATAGCTTCAGAAATCTCGATTTCCTCCCAGAAAGCCAAGACGAAGCAGCCTACGAAGACACTCGAGAACGTTTTCGACAGCTCACACTCTGTGAACTCTTCGGAGCCCTCGCGCTCACCCACAGCTTAGTCAACAGTGTCGACAAGCACGGTACTGATCCCACAAAACCAGCAGAACGCGCAATCACGCTCGACGACATCACCCGTTTTGCCCAATCAAAAGCTAGCACGGCCAAATCAGATTGGGAAAAACGTCTCCAACTCGCTATCAGCACGCGCCATTTCCAAGTCGAAAACGACCTCCTCAAACGCATCCAAGTGTGGCAGAGTATTTAATTTACTCCCCCTTCACACATTTCAACTTCTCTACTGCCGCATTCTCTACCTGCCTACACACTAAATGGCAGAGTTCAAACAGCATAGGCTCTGCTATGCTGTAGCGTACGAAGTTCCCCTCCTTCTCGCGCTTCACTAAATCGGCATCTAAAAGAATCTTCATGTGCTTGGAAACATTCCCTTGTTTTAGTGCTGTATGATCGACCAACTCACCGACAGTCAAGGCTCCAGCCATTAGGCTAGAAATCAACTTCAACCGAGCAGGCTCAGAGAGGATCTTAAAGAGTTTTGCAATCTCTTCCATCTGAGACTCACTTAACATCGAACCTCCGTTTGACTTTTCTTTTTGCATATTCCTTTATCGCGATATAGTCTAAACTAGAAATCAAAGATCACAAGTTATGAACACAATTACTGTTAAAGAATACCTCGCTGACCGCAACGCTTTTTACCTAGCAGACGTCAGAACTCCTTCAGAATATGAGGAAGCTCACATTCAAGACGCGAAGCTCCACCCATTGGACGCGCTCAATACTGGAGAGATCCGCTTTAAATCGCAGGATAAGAAACTCCTCCTCAGTTGCCTTTCTGGAGCACGATGTGTGAAAGCTGCTAAAAAACTTGAAGCCGAAGGCTTTGAAGTAGCTCAACTTGAAGGCTCACTTCAGGGTTGGGAAGCTGCTGGTGAGCCAGTGGTTCGTAGCTCTCCGAGTGGCCTGCCATTGATCCGCCAAGTCCACCTCACGGTCAGCATTATTAATATCATTGCAGCCCTTTTAGCAATTTTTGTGAACCCTGCATGGGCATGGGTTCTGGTTGGCACAGGAGCGGGCCTGTTCCTAGCTGGAGCCACAGGCTTCTGCGGGATGGGTTTACTCTTAGCTAAAATGCCTTGGAACAAGAAAACTACAGATAGCTGCACAGCTGGCTGAGCAGCTTAGATGAAACGCTGTAAGTTTACAGCATTCACTCATCTGAATTGAACCTCGTTGCTTTGCCCCGATGAATCCTTTACCCAAGCATCTCAACTCACATCATAAAAAATGAAACTAAACTCTATCATCGCAATTCTAGGAATAGCTACTGTAACAGCATTGGCTAACGAAAAACCTCCAGCTGACGCGCTACCCTTGTCTAAAGTCGTAAAGATGGTTGAAGACCAAGGCTACAATCCATTTATCGAAGCTAACTTCGACGACGGCAAATGGGAAGTCGAAGCCTATAAAGGTGACGCCAAGCGCGAGCTTCGAGTAAATGCCAAGAGCGGCAAAATTGAATCTGACAGAGCTGACGATTAAGCTAGCAATCAATTGATTTTCTCTAAGAGCACTCAGCAACCCTGAGTGCTCTTTCTATTCATGCATAAGGCTATAGATTATTCATCCACTTTGTATTGCTATCTAATCAGATTATTGTTCCCCTGTTAGGTGATGACAACAGAGCAACCCACCCGCCACCGTGCGTTGACCAAATGGGTCAACAAAATGATAGCCCTTTGCGAACCAAAAAATGTTCACTGGTGTGACGGGTCCCAAGATGAATGGAACCAACTCTCTGAAGAGCTCGTTGATAAAGGAACTCTGATTCGCCTCAACCCAGAGATACGACCGAATAGTTTCCTAGCCCGCTCCGCACCATCTGATGTCGCTCGTGTCGAGGAGCGCACCTTTATTGCTACCAAAAGCAAAGACGAAGCCGGCCCTACGAACAACTGGGCGGAAGAAGGAGAAATGAAAAAGAAGATTCTTGAGATCTTCCAAGGCTCCATGAAAGGCCGCACCATGTACGTCGTTCCTTTCTGCATGGGACCACTCGACTCACCACTCGCTAAAATTGGTGTGCAGGTAACAGACTCAGCATATGCAGTTCTTAATATGCGAATCATGACTCACATGGGTTCTCATGTGCTCGATCGTCTTGAAAAAGAAGCATTCGGAGAAATTCCATCCCGCCGCACTAAACCAGGTTTCTTCATCCCCTGTCTTCACTCCGTAGGAGCACCACTAGAAGAAGGACAAGAAGATGTTCCATGGCCATGCAATGACGAAAAGTATATCGTCCACTTTGTCAGATCCCGTGAGATCGCCTCCTTTGGTTCAGGCTACGGTGGCAACGCATTATTAGGAAAAAAATGTCTCGCCCTTCGCGTGGCCTCTAACATTGCACGTGAACACGACTGGATGGCTGAACACATGCTCATTCTCGGTCTTGAATCACCCACTGGAGAAAAGACCTATGTCACTGGTGCTTTCCCTTCCGCCTGCGGAAAGACCAACCTCTCCATGCTCGTCCCACCTGAGAAATACCGCAAGGAAGGTTGGAAGACTTCTATCGTTGGAGACGACATCGCTTGGCTCTGGCCTCATGAAGATGGCCACCTCCACGCCATCAATCCTGAAACAGGTTATTTCGGAGTTGCTCCAGGCACCTCGTATGAATCAAACCCGACAGCTATGGACTCAATGAAGGCTAACTGTATCTTCACCAACGTAGCGCTCACTGACGAGGGTGACATCTGGTGGGAAGGCATGACAAAAGATACTCCAGAGCACCTCATTGACTGGCAAGGCAATGATTGGACACCCTCCGATGGACAAAATGGAGTCAAGGCTGCACACCCTAATGCACGCTTTACCGCTCCCGCTGAGCAATGCCCCACTATCGATCCCGAATGGCAAAACCCAGAAGGCGTGCCTATATCTGCAATCATTTTTGGTGGCCGCCGTAAGACTACTATGCCACTCGTTTACCAAGGATTTAACTGGGCTCATGGTTGTTACATCGGAGCCACTATGGGATCTGAGACCACTGCAGCTGCAGCTGGCGCGATCGGTAACGTCCGTCGTGACCCTATGGCTATGCTTCCCTTCTGTGGTTATAACATGGGCAACTATTTCAAACATTGGATCAAAATGGGGAAACGTATCGAGAAGCTTCCGAAGTTTTTCCACGTCAACTGGTTCCGCCTTGATGAAGATGGAAAATTCCTTTGGCCTGGATTCGGAGAAAACATGCGCGTACTTGAATGGATTGTGGACCGCTGCCACGGTCGCGCCCTAGGTCACGAATCATCCATTGGCTGGGTCCCAAGTGCTGACGAACTCAATATCGACGGCCTCGAGGGATTTGATGAAAGTGATTTAGAAAAGGTCATGAAGATCGATCCAAAAGAATGGGAACAAGAAATTCTCAGCCAAGGTGAACTCTTCCTCAAACTTCATCACTCTATTCCAAAGGAGCTCGCTTACCAACGCGAACTCCTTGCTTCGCGCATTATTGACTAAAGCTCCAACATCTTTATGCCGCCTAACAGAACCCAAGTTATAAATGCTTGCCAGGCGGCATAATTTGCTTTTTAGCTTATTCACATATGAAAATTTCAAAGACTCTCTTCATCGGGATGGCCTTAAGCACGTCGCTCCTTTGCCCACTTCTTCAAGCTGAAGACCGCCAGCACAACGCGGACTCCTTCACTTGGAACCCAGAACTCTCTAAATCTGGTCCAGTCCTTATTACTGTGAGCTTAAAGACACAAACGGCCGCAGTTTATCGTAATGGTATTGAAATAGCCACGAGTGAAGTCAGTACAGGATTTGATGGTCATGAGACACCTACAGGAGTTTTCCACATCCTCAACAAGGACGCTGATCACCATTCAAAAACCTACGGAAATGCTTCCATGCCATTCTCCGAGCGCCTGACATGGGGCGGTGTGGCACTTCACGCCGGAGCTGTTCCGGGCTACCGCTCGTCACACGGCTGTATCCACCTTCCATACGAATTCTCAAAGCTACTTTTTGGGATCACCCACAACGGCACAACCGTGGTTGTTACAGACGAAAATCCAGATATTCATGTGAGTCATGGGCACAAGGTTCAACTTGCGAGCGGCGAAATCAGTAAATTCATCTGGCAGCCTGAACTCGCACCATCAGGCCCAGTCTCAATGATTTTCAGTAGGCAAGATAAGAAGCTCTACCTCATTCGCGATGGCGTCACCATTGGTGAATGCCCAGTGAAGACTAGCCTTTTTTCCAAACACACAAAAGGAACCGCAGCATTCTTGTTCAGTGGTTGGAAAATCGATGCCAAGGAAGGCACTCGGAGCTCTGCTTGGACTCAAGTCAGTGGCAACAGTGACCACCACACGGACACTCTTGATGAATGGATGAAGCTCGACCCAAATTTCCAACATATACTTCAAGGCGTACTCACGCCTGGCACTAATCTTGTAGTCACTAGCGAATCCGTCAATAAACCAATGGGCAAAGGGTTCCCTCTACTACAAGGACGTGTAGAAGAAGCTGAAGAAGTAAAAGACGCTAAGCCATAGCTGCATGCAACCAACCAATCTCGAAGAGCACCCAGAAGGCGGCAAATACAAGGAGGTTTTCCGCTCGATTCATAAGACCGACTCAGCGAGTCATGGTACACGAAGCTGTCTGACGCACATCTATTTTCAGTTAGAAAAGGGTGAAGTCAGCGCCTTCCATAAGGTAAGCAGCGAAGAAGTTTGGAATCTCTACCAAGGAGACGGGATTCGACTCTATCAGTGGGACGGCGAAAGCCAATCCATTGAAATCATTGAGCTCTCATCTGAAGCTGAACAATTTTGTCATGTTGTTCCAGCTCATTACTGGCAAGCCGCTGAGCCGTTGGGGGCAAAAGTCCTCGTCGGCTGTAGCGTGGCTCCAGGTTTTGAATTCGAGGACTTCACCCTCATTCACGACTGTTTAGGTCATGCTGAGTTATTAAAGAAAATACAACCTCAGTTAGGGTACCTCATCTAACATTCGATAAAGTGGTTCGCCATAAAAAGCTCTTTCATCCTAAGGTCGATAAGCTACTAAAAGCCACATGCCTACTGACACCTTAGAAGTACGCCCAAGTAATCGCGCAGGTTACGTCCTCAGCCTAGATGGCGAGGAACTAAAAATTCCGATTGGATGGGCCTTACTCAAACCTGGCGATGCAGCACTCTCAAGACGGATCAAAAAAGATGGTCCCACTTGGACTGTAAAAGAACCCAAGGGGCGCAAGCTATTCTCCAAAGGTATCTGGGCTCCATCTCAGCGTATCGATGCTCTCAAAATGGAGCTAGTGCAGGAGCGCGATGACCCATCCTATCAGAAAAAGTTAGACGCGGGCCGCGAACGCCGAGCAAAGGAACAAGAGCGCTACGTGCTAGAATTTACCGCAGCAATCCAACAATTCCTAAATTTCTCTTATCGTTACGACGAACTAGAGGACCAGCTCGCGGAGGCTGTCGCTGCACACGCAGTTCCAGTAGGCAGTGGCACAGTCGCTAGAACCCAACGTATTCCCATTGAACAACGTGCAGAATCCGCAGTCATCGCCTGGATGCGTCACCAGACAACAGCTTACGACGATATGGTAATTCCACGTGAAAAGGGTAAGCGCCGTGAAGTCCGCCAAATGCTAGCTAAACGTTCACGTAGTATTTTAGAAAAATATCGCAAAGAAGATGATATAGATCTCACGCATTGCCCCCTTTATAGGGCACTCAAGTGACGCTATTCAAACTCTAAGCGGCTTATCATTTCCCTCACACCTCAGGCCAGTTTCTCCATAGCTATTACTCTTGTACAGGAACTGCTAGCGCGGGTCGTACAGGCACAACTAATAATTCATCTTCATCGACCACTGCTTGTGCACGTGGTGCTATCCCCTCCTCTATGATTATCGTACGACTAGGGGTAAGGTTGTTATCACTTTGCTCTGTAGGCTCCTCTAACTGGCGCATACTCGGTGGAAGCTCCCTGAGATCTGGAACATCTACTTCCTCCTCAACTGGCACTGCTCGAGGTGAGTCTTCTGGTACCACTAAATCTTCCTCGACCAATACGGCTCGTGGAGCAGGTGGAGTATCGGGTAATTCCATCGCCTCTTCGATCACCATCGCACGACCAGGAAGCCCTAAATCATCTTGGTCAGGCAGAACTTCTGTCTCATCTTCCTCTACAATCATCGCCTTGACTGGAGGATTAATCCGGAACATCACATCCTCTTTGATCGGTTCAAAAAAGCTTTTCACCATAGGAGCAGCCTTGCTACCACCACTGACTTTTTCACCTGGGCGACCTTCGTACACCATAGCAAAAGCATACTTGGGATTTTCGATTGGGAAGAAACCCGTGAACCAACCGAGGTTTTGCTCCTTCTCTTTCGGCCCCCACTGAGCAGTACCTGTTTTACCACTTACTGTCGTGTAACTCAAGTAGGCGCGCTTACCTGTACCAGCGGGATCGTTAACTACTCGCATCAAGCCTTCTTGAACTGTCACCACATCTTCAGGGAGCATGTTAAGAAGCTGTCTAGGCTCTTCTCTATTGTACTTGATAATCCGCCCATTGGCATCTTGCACTTGGCGCACAAGTTGTAGCTTCGGGAGCCTACCTCCATTCGCTATACCAGCCATTCCTTGAGCAACCTGCAAAGGTGTGGCCAGAAGCATTCCCTGACCAATTGACATATTCGCGGTGTCACCATCTGTCATTCGGCGCCCCTCTTTCTTCATCATGTATGCGTCATCGGGCAATCTACCTGGACGTTCACCGACAAGCGGGAGACCAGACTTCTTTCCATATCCTAACTGCGCTGCAGTTTTGACAATATTCTCAGGGCGTGTAGCAATACCCACTTGAATGAAAAATGGGTTATTGGAACGGTAAAGCCCTTTCACTACATTCATGTAGCCCTCAGGTTTTTTAGACCAGTTCCACATTTGGTGTCTGCCTAGCTGAATAAATGCAGGTGTGTTAATCTCCGTATAGCGATCAATCACGCGATTCTGCAATGCGGAAAGTGCAACCACAGCCTTGAAAGTAGATGCTGGCGGATATTCTGCTTGGTAAGCTCGAGCGAAGAGAGGTGAATCCTCGTTTTCACGTAACGTTTTATAATCATCGGTGCTGATAAATGGCACAAATGTATTCAAATCATAGGATGGCAATGAAGCCATGGCTACCAGTTCCCCAGTGCGAACGTCTATAATCACGAGGGCTCCACGGTGCGCATGCTCATTGAGAACTGATTCTGCACGCTTCTGCCACTCTAGATCTAGTGTTGTCACCACTGAGCCCCCTTGGCGCGGTGCACGCTTTTGCTCACGGAGAACTTCTGCTCCCGAGGAATCGTATTGGAGCTTTAGTAAACCAGGGACTCCGGTAAGTTCCTCGTCGTAAAGTTTTTCGAAACCCGCACGCCCTTCAGTATACTCAAAGATCGGGTCACCGTAGTTGATTGGCCCCTTTTCGAGCTTCCCTTTGCTACCGACATAGCCAATCAAATGCGCTGCCGCGTCATTCTGAGGGTAATACCGTTGGTAGATAGGATGAAGAATCAGTCCATCGATAAGTTTCGGCTCAAGTAACTCTTTTCGCTCAGCTTCAACAACGTGTGTAAATGATAGTGGCAACCAGCGCCTCTGACGATAGTGCTGCCATAGCTCCTCATCTTTAACTTCCCAGTTAATCTCAAAAACCTCATTCGCCTTGGTGATTCGCTCACGTGCCCAAGCGACCACGAATTCCTTATCGGCATTGGCAAACTGCTGATACTGAAGAGAAGGATACCAAACTACTTTATTCTGCGCCAATGGATTACCATGCCGGTCAAGGATCTGACCACGCAGGGCTGGTATCGACAGCGTCATCGTCCGGGCATCAGGACGCGTGTAAATGTCAGCCTGATCCGCCGACCTATGGACTGGCGCATCAAGCTCAGAAATAGCTTCCGTATCACCCTTAGTGTCGACTGTTAGTCTAGGATCGCCCTCATTGGGTGCAGCCGCAGGTTTTGTAACTTCTGAGTTCTTATCTTCCTGCTGCTCTGACTTTTTATTAAGTTGAGCCTCCAGAGCGCGTAGACCCTCAGACCGCTGAGCCTGGATTACGCTAGAAACAAGCAGAGAACCAAGAACGACCTTCACTACAATAGAAGGCATCCGGTATTTAGTACTCTGAAATTGTTTCACTAATGTATATCTATAATACTTTCACTCATGGGCACAACCCTGAGCTAAAGAAAAGTAAGAGAGCTAAATCAATAGCTCTCGATTCTGCCGTGGATAACTTATAGTGTGATGCCTAGCAGTTCAGGCGTAGCTTCGCGTGGACGAGCAGTGAGAATGTCCGGACCATGTAGACCCACACATACGGTGTGCTCAAAATGGGCGGAATACTTTTTATCACCAGTGATCACTGTCCAGCCATCATCTAGGATGCGTACGCGTGGAGTACCACCATTGATCATTGGTTCTACTGCGAGCACCATGCCCTCCTTAAGACGAGGTGTACGTCCATACGGACGGTAATTAGGAACCGCTGGTTCTTCGTGCAGCTCTTTGCCAACACCATGACCAACGAATTCTTTCACCACTCCCAAGCCAAATGGCTTCACGTATTCTGCCACCGCACCGCAGAGATCTGCGAGAGATTCCCCTTCTTTAGCAAACGCAAGAGCCTCGTAAAGTGATTGCTCAGTGACAGCAAGAAGCCTCTTCACTTCATCAGTGACATTACCCACGGGAACCGTAGTTGCATTGTCACCAATCCAGCCATTTTTGACCACGCCGATATCAATGCTGATTACATCTCCATCTTTGATAATTCGATCTGAACCGATGCCGTGCACCACTTCTTCGTTAGGCGAAATGCAGATATTCCCAGGGAATCCACGGTAGCCGAGAAAGGCTGAAATACAGTCACGCTCTTTGATGAGCTCTGCAGCATAAAGGTCGACCTCTTTCGTGGTCTTCCCAGCTTCAATAAATTTTGCTGTGGCTTGAAGAATCTCGCTAGCAGTTTCACAAGCGACACGCATTTCTTTAATGTCCTGCGGAGACTTAATTGGGATCTTGTTCTTGTTTGGTTTACGTTTAGCCATGAGAAAATAAGGTGAGTTGTTTCTGAATCAGGATTTAGCGAGTTGAGTACCCATACTGAAAATGGCATCTCAATTTAATGATTCTATAGGAAGGTATTTAGCGTTGAAGGTGTTGTTCTATAATAGCAAACACCTCGTTAGGTGAGCGTGAACCATCGACAGCGAGTAACTTACCTTGTGCCGCATAGTAGTCAAATAATGGTTGCGTGAACTCACGATAGTTCGCGTAGCGTCTACGAAAATTTTCTAAATCGTCATCAGCACGTGACACCAACTCGCCTCCGCACTCAGGACACTTCTCGTCAGACCCTGCCGATACTGACACTGTAGCACCACACTGAGAACACTCGCGGCGACCAGCTATGCGATGTTCAAGAAGCGCCTCCGGCACGTCGAGCGCAATCGCTAATGTCGGAGCCTGAAACGATGGGTCAGATTCGAGAGCTTGTGCTTGGACGAGAGTGCGCGGAAAACCGTCGAGTAACCAGCCAGATTCATCATGTTCAGCGATCCAGTTAGCGACCATTTTCATGATCAATGGGTCTGGCACATATGCACCACTGTTGAGATATACTTCCACCTCAACACCGATCTCTGAGCCAGACTCCACTTCACGGCGCAGCAAGTTGCCTGTACTCAGCGCTGAAACGCCGAGTAACTTCTGGATGCGTAAGCTTTGAGTTCCTTTACCCGAAGCAGGTGGCCCCATTAGAATGATTCGATGCATGAATGAAGTATTCAGTTGGTAGTGAAAGTTAGCAGTGTTTCAGAGAAGGTGAACGTCTCTATCCTCTTACTTGATTAGTTTGTGAATAAAATGGCCGCTGGTGAGTAATACACAGCGGCCATACGTAAATTGATCTATGGGATGTAATCTATCCTTTGAAGGAGAGAGCGACGATACCGAGAATGAAGAGCACTGCGACTATGACGAGAAGGTAGAGCATGTTGTTGCTCGGACGTGCAGCCATCTGCTTGTTACGGCGATCAACGGCACCCTTGAGCTTACCTTGACGGAGGAAACCATCGTAGTTGCGCTGAAGAAGCTGAGTTTCTACCTGACGCATGATGTCGAGGATCACACCCACCATAATGAGGAGGGAGGTACCACCGAAGAAGCCTGTGACCATCTGGTTGAGCTCTGGAGCTCCGAAAAGACGTGGCATCTGTGACACCACGAATGGAAGTGCGAAGATGATCGTAAGGAATATTGCACCAGCAAAGGTGAGACGAGTCATCGTGAAATCGAGGAACTTTGCAGTTGGTTCACCTGGACGGATACCAGGAACATAACCACCACTTCGCTTGAGGTTCTCGGCGATCTCTGACGGCTGGAACATTGTTGCTACCCAGAAGTAAGAGAAGAAGAAGATCATCACGCCAGCTATCACGTAGTACCAAGGGCTGTTGAATGCGAGAATGTTGTTCAGAGCTAGTGCCCAGTCGGCAGTTGGGAACATCTGGTTGGCAATCATCGTCGGGATACCAAGAATCGCAGTAGCGAAGATGATTGGCATCACGTTCGCGTAGTTAAGCTTGAGTGGGAGATACTGAGTCTGACCACCGTACTGCTTGCGACCCACCACACGCTTAGCGTACTGGATAGCAATTCTGCGTTGTGCCTGAGTGATCGCAATCGTAGCTGCAGTCACAAAGATTAGGAAAGCGAAGAGAAACACCACGAATGCTGCACCTGCAGGGCCACCGCCACTGATCATTGACTTCCAGAGAAGCGCGAGCGCTGTAGGAAGTGAGGAGATGATGTTCACCGTGATGATGATAGAAGTACCGTTACCGATACCCTTCTCAGTCATTTGGTCACCAATCCACATTAGAAGGAGTGTGCCTGTTACCACAGAAAGTGTGAAAATAGGTATGAAAGTCCAAGTAGCATCTGGTGTGAGATTGCCAATTTGACTAATCCCTTGGAAGAATGGAAGTGACTCAGGGTTTGTTGAGACCTGACGCGCAAGGAAACCACCCTGCACAGTAGCAATGATGATTGTGATGAAACGCGTGTACTGATTGATCTTCTGTCGTCCACCGTCTTCACGTGAAAGCTTAGCGAGCTTTGGCATGACCGCGGTCATAAGCTGCATTAGGATCGATGCCGAAATATAAGGCATAATACCAAGAGCAAAGATACCGAGCTTCTGGAGCCCTCCACCGGAGAAAATCGTTGCCATGGTGTCGAGCAAGCCGTTATCACTACCACCTTTTTCAGCGATAGACTTCATGTGAGCATCGATCACACCAGCATCAACGCCAGGCAGTGAGATGTGCACACCAAGACGGACAATAACGATCATCACCAGTACATAGATGATGCGTTCACGTAGTTCGGCTACTTTCCAAGTATTCGCAAATGCGGAAATCATAATTTAGTTAGATTGAGGCGGGAGGCTATATAAAGAAGTGAGGAAGCGCGCAAGCGCTTCCTCACTAAAAGTTCAAAATAGCTTAATAAAGCTAGTTTTAAAATCGAAATGCTTAAGCAGCGGTGCCGCCAGCTTTTTCGATTTTTTCCTTAGCTGAAGCACTGAGTGCGTCTACAGAAACCGTGAGCTTTTTGCTGAGGTCGCCGTTACCAAGGACTTTGATCTGGTCGAAAGCGCCTTTTACAAGACCTTTAGCACGAAGTGATTCTTCGTTCACTGTGTCACCTTCTTCGAAGAATTTCTGGAGGTGAGCAGTGTTGATGACAACAACTTTGTCCGCGAAACGAACGTTGTTGAAACCACGCTTAGGAAGACGACGGTGAATAGGCATTTGACCACCTTCGAAACCAACGCGTACGCCGGATCCTGAGCGAGCCTTTTGACCCTTGTGACCTTTACCGGATGTTTTACCGAGGCCGGAGCTTTCACCCTTACCAAGGCGCTTAATGCGATGCTTGGAACCTGGGTTAGTTTTGAGATTGTGAAGATTCATTATCTTAAATTTCTATGGTTTGTAAAAGCAGCCGCTCTGAAATGCAGCGACTACTTCTGATTAACTTAGAGAGACTTCTGCTTGAACTTACCACGTGAGCTAAGCACTTCTTCGCGAGTGCGAAGCTGAGCAAGAGCTGCAACAGTAGCTTTCACTACGTTTGCGTGGTTGTTTGAGCCGAGTGACTTACCAAGGACGTTGTGAATACCGACTGCTTCACAGACTGCACGCACACCACCACCAGCAATAACACCAGTACCTGGGCAAGCTGGCTTAAGGAGAACCTTACCGCCGCCGAACTCAGCGTATGTTTCATGTGGGATAGTTCCGTCAACGATAGCGTAACGCTTAACATCGCGCTTAGCACACTCAGATGCCTTGCGGATACAATCGATAACTTCGTTTGCTTTACCGAAACCTACACCAACACGACCTTCGTGTGTGCCGGAGACCATAAGTGCGGAAAAGGAGAAACGACGACCACCTTTTACCACTTTAGCACAGCGGTTGATGAATACGACTTTCTCTACGAGTTCAACACCGTCTTCGGTAGTTGGCTTTGGAGGAGCTTGGCGCTGTGGACGCTCACGGCGACCACCTTTGCCACCACGGCCACCTTGGCCGCCTTGACCACCACGGCCACCTTGACCGCCGCGACCACCACGATCTTGCGTTGGGGCTCCAGCAGGAGCAGCTTTTGCTTCTGCAGGTTTTGCTTCTGCGTTTTCTTTATTTTCAGACATTGTTCGTGATGATTAGAATTTGAGGCCTGCTTCACGTGCTGCTTCAGCAAGTGCTTTAACTTTACCGTGGAAGAGGTGACCACCGCGGTCGAAAACGACTGCTTCGAGGTTCTTTTCCTTGGCGCGCTCTGCGATGAGAGTACCGACCTGTGCTGCAGTTGCAACATTAGAAGCTGCGCTCTCAACAGACTTGTCGAGAGAAGAAGCAGCAGTGAGTGTATTACCAGCAACGTCGTCGATCACCTGCACGTAGATGTGCTGGTTAGAATAGTTGATTGCAAGACGTGGACGCTCTGCGGTACCGGCTACCTTTTTACGGATACGGCTGTGAATGCGCTGGCGTACTGATTTACGATTGAGTTTGCTCATTGTATGAATTCAGTTTGAGATGATTAAATTGGTTCGTTTATTACTTACCAACAGACTTACCAGCCTTACGACGAACGTATTCACCAACGTAGCGAATACCCTTACCTTTGTACGGCTCAGGCTTGTAGTATGCGCGAACTTCAGCCGCGAACTGTCCTACTTCCTGCTTATCGATACCTTCAACCTTTACCTTAGTGGTTCCATCAACAGTAACTGTGAGGCCTTCTGGGATCGGGTGGAGGATTGGGTGAGATTTACCGAGGCTTAGGTCAAGCGCTTTGCCTGCGACCTTTGCACGGAAACCAACACCGATGATTTCAAGATCTTTAACGTATCCTGTAGATACACCAATGATCATGTTATTAACGAGGGAGCGAGCTGTACCGTGAAGGGCACGTACTTGGCGGCTCTCGTTAGCGCGTGTGATTGTTACTTCTCCCTCTTCCTGTGAGAAGCCGATGCCCTCTGGAAGTTGGAAGTCGAGCTTCCCTTTAGGGCCTTCAACAACAACGAGACCATTTGCCTCTGTTACTGTGACCTTCTCAGGAAGTGTGATTGATTTGAGTCCTACTCTTGACATTTTTTTACTTAAGTTAGGGTTACCAAATGTTGGCGAGATGCTCGCCACCAATGTTTGCCTTCTTGGCTGCAGCACCTGTCATAAGACCTTTAGAGGTCGAAACGATTGAGATACCGAGACCATTAAGGACACGTGGGACTTCACCTGCACCAACGTACTGACGGAGACCAGGCTTGGAAACACGCTTTAAGTTAGTGATAACTGCTTTACCTGTGTCCGAGTACTTGACTGTAACAACGATGGTCTTTTGGGTACCTTCGCCAGAAACTTCGAACTTCCAGACATAACCTTCTTCAACAAGGATAGCTGCGATAGCCTCCTTCATTTTGCTGTAAGGTGCGGAGAATGATTCATTGCCAGCTGAAGAAGCATTCTTCAGACGAGTAAGAAAATCGGAAATTGGGTCGCTAAGAACTGCCATAATATTTTTCCTTTTATATAAAATTAATGATTAGTGGAATTAGACTGCTGCTTCTTCCTTCTTGGCGTTCTCACGGAACGGCATACCGAGAGCGCGTAGAAGCGCACGGCCTGGCTCATCTGTAGTTGCAGTCGTCACAAAAATAAGATCGAAACCGATCTGACGTTTGATCTGATCAATCTCAACTTCCGGGAAAATGGACTGGTCTGCGATACCTACTGCGTAGTTACCTTTACCATCGAAACTCTTAGGTGAAATACCACGGAAATCTCGGATGTTTGGAGCAGTAACGTGAATGAAGCGGTCGAGGAATTCCCACATGTGTGCTCCACGAAGTGTAACACGGGCTCCTACTGCTTCACCTTCACGGACTTTAAAGTTAGCGACGGACTTACGAGCGTAAGAAACACTTGGCTTTTGGCCAGTGATCTTAGCAATCTCTTCGACTGCGTCTTCTACAGCCTGTTTGCGGTCAGATGCGCCACCACAGTGTGTGGTAACAACGATCTTCTCCAAACGAGGCACCTGGTGAGGGTTAGTGCACTTGAGCTCTTCTTTGAGAGCTGGCACTACCTTCTCCTGATAGTATGTTTGCATTGTTGGTTTCATAATTTGCGGGTCAGCTTGTTAATTCTGAATGCTTAGCTTAAGCGCTACCGTTCTCTTCATAAATGCTATGCAAATACGAAGGCGGGCGGGGGCTTTAACCCATCCCTCCGCGTTCGACAAGCGGAAAGCGAGAATTACGCACATTTTTTTCACCTAAACTCAGACAGATCACATAAACTAGAAGCTTCACAACAAGAGATGAACCAACCTCATACAGCATGTGACCATTTTGGGACCTATTGATTTTCGAAAAAAACTTGATCACATCACCAACCCACCCTAAGGAGACCGCGAACTGAGTTCTTAAGGCGTAATTGCCCCCGAATTCTCCCCAACACACTACAATTACACATATGAAAAAAGCAATCACCCTAGCCTTGGCTGGACTTAGCACCACTGCATTTGGCGCTAACCTCATCGGCAACAGCGGGTTTGAAATCGCACCTACAGGCACACCAGCTAAAACCTATGGAGCATTTATAGCCCAATACAACGAAGGCGACGTCGACTCTTGGGAAACTACTGCCACTGATGGTCTTATCGAACTTTGGAATTCTGACACCGAGGGTGTAGACTTCGACGTAGTAGCTTATGAAGGCAACACCTTTGCCGAAATCAACGCAACACAAGAAGCCACCCTCTTTCAAGACGTAGTGATCGGCGCAGGCATAGGAGTCGACTACCTCTTCGCTCATCGCGGCAGAAATGGTGAAGACACAATGCTTTTCACAATCGATTACTTAGGCGAGAATGGTAATGACGCAGCTGTTGAAGCATACAGCCTACAAGTCACTAGCGACAACGACGCCTGGAGAGTTCACTACGGCAACGAGGTATTCACCACCACTACTGAAACCGCCGGCGTATACCGCTTCAGCTATCAAGCCGTGTCCACATCCGGCGGCAACCTCAAGGAAGGCAACTTCCTCGATGCATTCGCATCTGGCGAAGGCGTAGCAGACGACTATCCTGGCACTGGCTCATTCGTAGCCGTTCCTGAGCCATCTTCTTCAGCTCTACTCATCCTCTCATCCACAGCATTCCTTGCACGCCGTAAGCGCAAGTAATCAATTAACACTTTAACTAGTAGTCTAGTTCTAAAAAGCCTTCGCAGAGTTTCTGCGAAGGCTTTTTTATTTACGCCCAAGCAACGCCCCATCCCACATAAATACTAGTCAACGTATCACCACACTCAACACAGCCAGAGTGATCAACGAAACACCAATCTCCCCATCAAGACTGACACCAACAACCCACGGACAACAGTATGCAATGGACTCGGCGAAACTCAAGCCCCCCTCACTCAACAATAATAAAAAAGCGGCCGACGAAATTAATCGTCGGCCGCTTTGTTTGAAATCTAAGAATCAGAGAAATTACTTAGCGTTACGCTCAGCAGCTTCTTTAATCACCTGCTCAGAAACGTTCTTAGGACATGGTGCGTAGTGGGAGAACTCCATGGAGAACTGACCACGACCAGATGTCATTGTACGAAGGTCACCGATGTAACCGAACATTTCAGAAAGGGAAGCTTCAGCCTTGATACGAACAACACCAGATGGAGTTGTGTCTTGTGACTGAATCATTCCACGGCGACGGTTAAGATCACCGATCACATCACCGACTTTTTCTTCTGGAGTGAAAACGTCGAGCTTCATGATTGGCTCAAGAATTTGCGGACCAGCCTTAGGAATGGATGCACGGTATGCAGCTCTTGCTGCGATCTCGAATGCTACTGCAGAGGAGTCAACTGCGTGACAACCACCATCAGTAAGAGTAACCTTAACATCTTCCATTGGGTAGCCAGCGAGAACACCTGCAACCATGGATGTACGGAAGCCCTTCTCAACAGCTGGGAAGAATTCCTTAGGAACGTTACCACCAACCACTGTGGACTCGAATACGAAACCTTCACCTGGCTCACCCGGCTCGATTGTGTAATCAATCTTACCGTACTGACCAGAACCACCAGACTGCTTCTTGTGTGTGTAGGAATCAGAAATTGTCTTAGTGATGGACTCACGGTAAGCAACCTGAGGAGCACCAACGGTAACTTCTACTTTGTGCGTACGCTTGAGGATATCCACCTTAATGTCGAGGTGAAGCTCACCCATTCCCTTAAGGATTGTCTCACCAGTTTCTTCGTCAGTCTCAACGATGAATGTCGGATCTTCTTTAACCATCTTACCGATAGCTATGCCCATCTTCTCAGCATTCGCATTATCAACAGGCTTTACTGCGATAGAGATAACTGGTTCAGGGAACACCATTGGCTCGAGAGTCGCTGGGAACTTAGGATCACAAAGCGTGTGACCTGTTTGAGTATTTTTAAGACCTACAAGAGCAATAATGTCACCCGCTTGAGCTGAGTCGAGCTCAGTACGGTCATCTGCGTGCATCTCTACGAGACGGCCTACGCGCTCAGTCTTACCAGTGAAGGTATTAAGAACTGTATCGCCCTTATTGAGGACACCAGAATAGATACGCGTGAATGTAAGCGCTCCGAACTTGTCGTCCATGATCTTGAAAGCAAGTGCACGAAGTGGTCTATCAGTAGAAACGATAGCGAATTCGCCAGTTTCATTACCTTCTGGATCCACTTCAGGCTGAGGTTTAACCTCAGTAGGGCTAGGAAGGTAGTCAACTACACCGTCAAGCACGTTTTGCACACCCTTGTTTTTGAAGGAAGAACCACAGTAAGTAGGGAAGAAATCGAGAGCGATAGTTCCCTTACGGATACAACGCTTAATATCTTCGATGCTTGGCTCATTACCTTCAAGGTATTCCATCATGAGTTCATCGTCTTGCTCAACGGCAGTTTCGATAAGTTGCGCGCGGTACTCCTCAACCTTGTCAACCATGTCAGCCGGCACGTCTTGAATCTCGTAATTTTCAGGCTTACCTGAGTCATCCCAAACCCACGCCTTGCGTGTAAGAAGGTCAACAACACCAACAAAATCATTCTCAATACCAATAGGTAGAACCATGATAAGTGGCACAGCGCCAAGAATTTCTTTCACCTGAGCTGACACACGGTAGAAGTCACCACCTGTACGGTCGAGCTTGTTGATGTAGATAACACGTGCAACACCAGACTCATCAGCATAACGCCAGTTAGTCTCGGACTGAGGCTCAACGCCGCCGGATGCACAGAATACACCTACACCACCATCGAGAACTTTAAGGGAACGGTATACTTCAACAGTGAAGTCAACGTGACCTGGAGTATCAATGATATTGAAGCGGTGACCATCCCAGAAACAAGTTGTTGCAGCTGACTGAATGGTGATACCACGCTCAGCTTCTTGTTCCATGAAGTCAGTAGTGGATTCACCATCGTGAACCTCACCAATCTTATGGATTTTACCTGTAAGGGACAGGATACGCTCTGTTGTAGTGGTCTTACCCGCATCAACGTGCGCGAAGATTCCGATGTTTCTGTATTTGGATAGATCTTTAGCCATATGAATGGTCCTTTCGTGTTCCAGCCCTAAAGAGGTTAGTGCCGAGTTACTTGCAGCGCTGATTACAACGCCCCCAACCATTTAGCAATCACTCTATGCGAATTTCGCTAAAAAAACACCAAACCCTTCCAAAAAACACCCAATTTTGAAACCCTAGAGATTAAAACTCCATCTACCAAACACTCCACATTAGCGAACTAGTTCGTCGCGCACTGGCACCAGAAACCCAACTCCTTGATTCATAAAAGAAACTTCACACACACCATTTCGCCAGTCACACTTCCACTCGTGTTCCCGCGAATCGCCATATTTCTCATCCTACTTCTCAGTTCCCTCCATAGCGTCTATGCGAGCGACTACTGGAAGCACAAGATCGACCAAGGAAATGTAGGATCATGTCACACCTTCGCGACCCTTGCTCTAGTCGAAGCTGAATACAGGAAAGTCACAGGAAAATTTATTAACCTTTCCGAACGCGAACTCTTTGCTCGGCACTATCTCAAGGACTACGGCTCCTTCGATAAAATGATCACTAGCCAGTTCGAGCTAGCAACCCGCCAAACCGTTGCACCCTACTATAAAGAGTCAGGCCACATCACTGACGATTTCAAACTCCTCCAACAGCACGGTGTCAGGACAGAGAAGGAGCTTCCGTATTCACCCTTTTTTAAAATGGGAGTACCAGAAGCCATGAACTCGCTACGTCATGCCCGCCACTCAGTGACACACGAAATGTTCTCAAGCCGTAAATCAGGCACTTGGAACGAACAGACGAAATCTACTGCACTCAACTCTCATAAACAGCGCCGTTCCACCACCTCACTCAGCCCATTCTTCACATTCCCAGCCAACACGCCTACCCAGCAAACGACAAAACAGTTTTGCTCTAATTACACCCTAAATAAACACACCCCAAAAACCACAGCGCAGGCGAAACAACAAATCATTACCCTACTCATCTCTGGACCAGTCGCTGTAGATGTAAGCAACTACAAAGAGCTCACACAGACTAAGACTCACGCACTTTATGAGCGCCACAGTTTTGTCGTCAGCCACTACCACCCACAGCACGACACCTTCACTATCCGTAGTTCAACTACAGGCAATGGCAAACAAGTCGACGCCAACGCGCTCGCTCGTGGCACTTACCAAATATACCACCTCGAGAGAAAAAAGTGATTAATGTGGATTTTGGACACACACCTGAGGATAAACCATGGGTTTCCCCCTCGTATAGTAGGCAGTTAAACATTCAATACCCAGCCATACACACGACACACCATTTACTCTCCAGCAAGACTCCCCACTCTTGAAACCCATCCACTGTCTCGCAGCAGATCAAACCTTAAATCCCCCCTGTGCGCGTCAAAAGAGCACAGCACGCTCTAACAATTAGTTTTACCTACTGCGCTTTTACCGCATAAACCACTCACTCTCCTACACTCTCCTACACTCTATGTCTCACGAAAACTGGTTCTCACGCCTTACTCAAATCAAAGCTCACGAAGTAGCCACCACACTACTCTCCTTCCTCTTCATTTTCATTTTAATGGCATCATACATGATTGTTAAACCAGTCAGAGATGCATTACCCAGCGACTGGGGAGACACGAGCTTAGCTCTCCAATGGACCTATACCTTCATCGCCTCGACCATTGCCGTTTCCGTCTATAACTTCTTTGCCTCCAGAGTGTCACTGAAGCGTCTCGTCCCCTTTGCCTTTGTATTTTTCTCCCTTAGCTTTTTAGCCATTTATTGCGCTTTTAGCCTCGGCTATAACCCGACAACTCTGGGGAAAGTATTCTATTGCTGGACCAGTGTTTTCAGCCTCTTTCACCTCTCTGTATTTTGGAGTTACATCTCACAGCACCACTCTAAGGAACAAGGGAAGCGCATCTTTGGCTTCATCAACACTGGCGCAAGCTTAGGCGGCATAGCTGGACCTCTCCTCGTAATCCTCTTGGTAAAGAGCATGGAGCTGAAGGACATCCTCCTAGTTACCAGTGCCGCACTCTTTTTAGTGCTACCCATCATCTACCTCCTCAACAAAAAATTTGCCGATATTGAAAACTCTGATGATGCTCAAACCAAGTTAAACCCGAACCCATTCTCTGGATTCATTGAACTCATCAACCACAAGCGCCTCCTCGGCATTGCCGGCTTCATCTTTCTTTTCGCAGGCATCAGCGCATTCTTCTACATTGCACAAACAGAAGTTCTTGCCGACTACACCCGCAGCGAACGTAAAGAGCTATTAGGCTCACTCGATCTAATCACGAATATCCTAACGATTTTGTTAGGCATTTTTGCAGCCAACCGTATCTCCCGCAAGTTTGGCCTCTCGACAGCGCTCTCGCTAGTTCCTTTCGCCACAGCGGCACTACTTCTACTCCTATCTTGCCATCCAGCTGTCTTTCTCATTCTCGCACTACAAGTCCTCCGAAAGGCTGGTAATTACTCTATAACCCGCCCCGCACGCGAAGTACTCTACACTGGCGTTGATAGAGAAGCGCGCTTCAAAACCAAACCCATCATCGATGTCGCAGTTTATCGCGGAGCGGACGTCTGTTGGATCTGGATCCTCGCCTTCCTTGGCGACGGGGCACTTCAACTTTCACTCCCACAAAAACTCATCGTTGGAGCCGGCATAGCTATCCTCTGGGGCTTGCTCGGTGTATACCTCGGTCGAAAGCACGAACAAGAAGAATACCAGCCATAGCGCACAGCTAGTGACGCATCGCTGATGGGCTAATCCCGTTCAACTTTTTAAACACTTTCGTAAAACTGTGGCTATCAGCATAGCCCAACTTAGCAGCAATGTTAGCGATCTTCATCTGTGTCGCGCCTAACAAATAGCGTGCCTGCCTCATTCTCAGGTACGCTAGTTGCTGCTTCGGGCTTCGCCCAAACTGCTTTTGGCATAGGCGCCGAAGCTGTTCCCTACTCAAAGTGGCTATCTCAGCCATCTCCTCTAGGGTCCACGCATAGCTTAGCCGCTTTTCAACCTGCATCCAGAGCTTCCAGAGCCTCTCATCCGCAACCTTTGGCTGAGCGTAGTGTAACACGTACTTATGAATCAGCTCCACCCAGAGATTCTGAGCAGAGAGACACTCTCCCGACTCGCAAGCATAATGCAGACCGAGTATCGCGTGATAAAGTGGAGAAACAGCCATTTTACCAGAAATAGGAGACATCGCAGTCACTAAGGGACGCGAGCCCACATCCTCTAAATACTTCACCCAGAGAAAGCTCCACTCCCCCCCCTCAGCCGCCTGAATAGAATTAAAAGCATAGGGCGGTAACAGGCAGGCGCATCCTGGCTCCAGGATAACCCACTCACCGTCGACCAACACCTTTCCCACTCCAGCCACTGTCGCTACTAAACAACTCCCGGATTGGTATGCGCGAGTCAACTCGTATGGGTACCCTGCCACCTGATAACCAGCATGCGCAATTCGGTAGTGCCAGAGCATCGCGCAGTGAAGATCTTTCACCAAACGTGCATCATTCGCATCACCCGCAACAAGCACGCGCTCGCGAATATTCACCTTCACATCATTATCTCCCAGCCCTTTCACTTCCGCTATCTACCACCATTCTCTTCAGTTTATCAAGTTCTACGCAAACTCAGCTGAATTTTTCATTTTTTAGTAAGTGGGTGGCTTACACCTTGACAGGGCTGACACGACCAGCCAAACCCCAATAGTCAAATGTGACAAACACGTCACCCCACCACCTACCCAACATGGTTACTCTGCTCACAATTCTCGGCGCTCTCGGCATCTTCCTTTATGGCATGAAAGTAATGTCGGAAGGCATCCAAAAAGTGGCAGGCAACGGCATGCGCCGCGCCCTAGCCACGATGACTAAGAACCGCTTTAGCGCAATGCTAACCGGTCTCTTTACCACGGGTCTCGTACAGTCTTCCTCAGCCACCACAGTCCTAGTAGTAAGCTTCGTCAATGCAGGCCTACTCACCTTAGTCGAATCAATCGGTGTCATCATGGGCGCCAACCTGGGCACTACCGTCACGGCCTGGATCATCGCCACCATCGGTAAGTTCAGCGTTTCCTCTGTCGCTCTTCCTATCATCGGCATAGGACTTCCAATGCTCTTTGCTGGCAAAGGTAAATGGAAAAGCTACGGTGAAGTATTCATCGGTTTTGGCCTACTCTTCTTCGGACTTGGTGAGCTAAAAGACGCCGTCCCCGACCTCAAAGGCGCAGTGAAGTCTGGCGACATGGAAACCATCGAATTACTACAATCCGTAGTGACTTGGATTCAGAGCACCGGCTTCGCCTCCGTAATACTCTTCATGATCGCAGGTGTCGTTCTCACCTTAGTCGTCCAGAGCTCCTCTGCAGCCATGGCCATCACCATCACATTTGCCATGAATGGATGGCTCGGCGATGACCCTATGGTAGCATTTAAAAACTCAGCTGCTATCGTGCTAGGTGAAAACATAGGAACTACCATCACTGCTTGGCTTGCCTCACTAGGAGCTAATGTACACGCCCGTCGCGCAGCCCGCGCCCACCTCGTCTTCAATGTGATTGGCGTAGTATGGATGCTCATAGCTTTCAGTCCCTTTACTAATTTCGTATGGTCCCTTGCCGACTCACTCCCAGACTCACTTAAGAGCGCCAAGCAAGATTTTGGGCAGTCTGAAGTCGCTTTCGCCACTGCTGTTTTCCACACCAGTTTCAACCTCATCAACATCGCAGCCCTCATCTGGTTTGTCCCACAAATAGCCAAGCTCGTCACACGTCTGGTCAAAGATACTGAAGACATAGCAGATGAGTCACCTAATCGGATCAAATACATCTCTCAGTCACTCGTTGATCTCGGCGAACTGAACATCGTCGAAGCTGAACAAGCTGTAGTGAAACTAGCGAAACATTGCTCTAAAATGTTTGATGGTTATATAACAGTCTTTGAACATCCTGAGCGCGACATGGGAGAGCAGGTGAAGGAGATCAAAGCAATGGAAGATGAAGCTGACCTCATGATGCACGACATCACCGAGTACCTCGTTAGTTGCACATCGCAAGAAGTCTCACCACACCTCTCCGAGCGCATCACCGGACTCCTCCGCATCACTGCTGAACTGGAAGAATGCTCTGACGCTATCTATCGCCTCATCAAACTTGCGGAGCGTAAATACAATAAGGGCCGTGCATTCAGCACCGAGCAATCCGATGCCGTCCGTGAACTCGCTGGCCACGTCGAGAAATTCCTCAACTACACGGAAGAGAACTTCCTCAAGCCTCTCGACTCTACGGTTACTGAAGAAGCTGAGCGACTACACGATGAAATTAGAACTCTGACGAAGAGCTACAATAAGTCTGCCATGTCACGCATGTCTACCGGAAAAGTGAAAACGGAGATGCTCAACATCGACACAAACAACCAGCTCAGTGTGATCGCTAACCACCTGCTTCACGTCAATCAAACGGCAGCTGAAATGAGTTAATCCACACACACTTGTGTGACAGAATTGCCACTGTCACACATTCGTAATTAGCCGAGCTGACCACTAGATCAGGCTCGGCTTTTTATTTTTACAGCAACGAGCATTTCGACTAAATCAAATAGTAAGATTCATAGATCTTAAAAAAATCGATCATATTGCAGTAATCCGCCCAGCCGCCACCACTTATCCTTATGCAAAAGATTCTCATCATTGAAGACGAAGTAGACATCGCAGACCTCATCTCCTTCAACCTACAGCGCAATCAGTTTGAAACAGTCATCGCCAACGACGGCATCGGCGGACTCAACAAGGCTCTAATGATCGAACCCGACCTCATCATCCTTGATCTTATGCTCCCAGGAATGGATGGCATCACCATCAATAAAACTCTCAAGCGCGACCCACGCACCCGTCACATTCCAGTGATCATGCTCACAGCAAAGGCTCAGACTGAAGACCGCATCACCGGACTCGAGACTGGAGCAGACGACTACCTCACAAAACCTTTCAGTCCAAAAGAGCTCGTCCTCCGCGTCCAAGCCATCATCAAACGCACCTCCACCAAAATGAGCGGCACCATACTGGAAGTCGGACCATTTAAATTCGACAAAAACACTCTCACTTTCTACTTAGAAGAACAAGCCGTCGATCTCACTTCCACAGAGTTCAAGCTGATGATTTTCCTCTGCGAGCGACTCAACGCACCACAAGACCGCAGTATTCTACTTAGAGAAGTTTGGGGATACAGTGACGATGTCCACTCCCGTACCCTCGACACCCACATGAAACGCCTCCGAAAGAAACTAGAACCGCACGCTAACTACCTCGAAACTGTCCGCGGAGTTGGCTACTGCATCACAGATAAGCCAGCTACGTAATCCCCCTAAAAACCATAGAAACACCTTAACCCCTTTTCATGTTTTTCGAAATCGTCATCACGATCATTGCCATTGCAGTGATCGGCTACTTGATCATACACCTGAAGGCACAACGCCTCCATTTAAGTAATCAACTCAAAGCTGCGCGTTCACAGCGAGATGAAGCTCGTAGAGAACTCAACGAGGTCACTCTAGACAGCAAAGTCACCCTAGATGCCCTCGGCGACGCCCTATTCATCGTCAGTCGCGATCTAGAAATTCGTAAAACAAACTCCCGCGCAAAAGAGATCTTTCGCAACCAAGACCCTGTGGGTCGCGAGATACCTGAAATCCTGATGAATCCAACCTTCACTGAAAACATTCAGCGTATGGTAAAACTGGGTAAGACCTCACAGAAAAAGCTCATACTCTCATCCAGCAGTCACGTACTCGGAGGAAATTTCTCAGAAGGCGAAACCGCCTGGATTCTACAAGTCACCCCTTTGCCAAATCACATAGCTGACCCCCTCAGCTGCGTCATACTGCGCGACATCAGCACAGAACACCGCACAGAGCAAATCCGCACTGACTTTGTCGCAAACGCATCACACGAACTGCGCACACCGCTCGCCATCATCAATGGCTACTTAGAGAATCTCGTCGATGACGACATCGTAGACGAACCTGAAATCGCTCGTCGCATGCTCACCACAATGCAACGCCACGGTGCAAGATTATCTAGGCTCATCGATGACATGCTCGTTGTATCTCGACTAGAGTCAGGAGAGAGCGCAGCCCTGAATCGTGAGCCATTTGACCTTATAGAATGCGCTGAAGACGTGCTTAACAGACTCGACCAGCTAGTCATTACGAGCTCGGCCCGCATAGTCAGAGAGTACGCCGAAAAAGAAATCATTATTACTGGTGACCGCTTCTACTGGACGCAAGTAATGTTCAACCTGATCGAAAATGCGATCAAGCAGAACCCGAATAGTAAACTTAAAGTCACGATTACAATCAAACGACTGAGAGATGATAACGTACAAATCTCCATTAGCGACAACGGTATCGGCATTCCGTCATCACACCTCCCCTTTATTTTCAAGCGCTTCTACCGCGTCGACAAGCATCACACTCAATCTGACATCAAAGGAACTGGACTGGGACTATCTATCGTAAAAAGAGCGATCGAAGCCCACGACGGCAGCATTGAAGCAAGCTCACAACCCGGCATTAAAACCACATTCAGCATAGTCACCCCCTGCGGTTCAGAAAAGCCTAACAAATCCACCGAAAACAACGATGCAACACATTCTTAATGAGCTAATTACAATTGTGACAACTTCGTTCCGCATTTCCTTTTGGCAGATTGCAATTTTCAGAGGATGTTTCGAGCGCTCCAACAAATTAGGAGAAACAATTAACTGAATACTCACAATGAAATTTAACACAATTGTAAAAGCAATAGTAGCCGGCCTTGCAATCACAGCAACAGCTTCCGCACAAACTAAACTCGTAGTTAAAGGCTCCGACACACTCGGCGCTAAGATGGTTCCTCAGCTTGCTGAAAAGTATAAGTCTGAAGGAAACAACGTTAGCTTCGAAATCGCAGCTGAAGGCTCCTCCACATGCTTCACAAACCTCCTCGCAGGCACAGCTGACTTCGGCATGTCCTCACGCGCAGTCAAATCTTCCGAGAAGAACAACTTCGCATCTGCTGGCAAAGACCTCGTTGAGCACATTGCTGGTGTTGACATGATCGCAGTCATCGTCAACGAAGCGAATGACGTTCAAGAACTCACTAAAGACCAAGTAAAAGGTATCTTCACTGGCACTATCACTGACTGGTCTGAAGTTGGTGGCAAAGCTGGTGAGATCAACGTATTCACACGCAACACATCCTCTGGAACTTATAAAACATTCCAGAAGCTAGGCATGGACAGCGTCGACTACGGCAAGAACACTCAGAAGATGGCTGGTAACGAGCAGATCGCTCAGGAAGTTGCTAATAGCGCGAACGGCATCGGATATGTTGGCCTCGCGTACATCAACAAAGATGGCATCTCTGCAGCAGCAGTTGACGGTGTTCTCCCTGAACCAAAAAACGCAGCTGATTACGCTCTTTCCCGTAACCTCTACTACTACACCGTTGGCGAGCCTACTGGTGAAGTAGAGAAATTCATCACATGGTCCACTACCTCTGACGATGCAGCTGAAGTCATTGAAAAAGTTGGCTTCATCGCTCCTGCTAACTAATCTTGCTATCCGTTTATTTCATAACAACAAAGGATAATTTACGGGCACCGCACAGCGTAATGTTTGTGCGGTGCTTTCTTGACTAAACTAGGAATTTTTCGCTCCCTCGCAACACACTAGTCGCAACCATGAAATCGAGCAAAAAATCACAATCTCCCAATCCTTTTGGTAAGCCAGGCGGTATTCGTCTCTTCGGAATTGGGAAGCAAGAAGCCATCAAGTATTTCTTTGGTGGAAATGCGACACTTGCGATCATCGTCATTGGACTGATCATTTTTTTTCTTATCTATCACTCTTATTCGTTCTTTCCTCAATACAGGGATAAGCTCGAACTCTATCGCAAATCTGGTCAGGAATTCACAGATTTTGCATCCGAGCAACTTACAGCTCAGAAAGAACTTTCCTCACTTGCCACGCAGGCTCGTGAATATGAAATCCAATACCAACTCGGAGCTCTCTACCGAGTCCGTTCTATTCACGCAGAATTCAAGCGCGACATACTCAAAGTTATTTCTGCGGAGCGAAAAGACTTCATGCGCGCGGAATCCAGTCTTGAAGACCTTCAAGACGGTGACTCTAGCACAGCTCAACAAATCGCCTCTGCCGAAAAAGCTGTGCAAGCTTCTCGTGAGCGACTCAAAACAGCCGCAACCCGAGCAGCCGAGGCCCTCGACTTTGGCAACCTCGCTGACAAATCTTGGAAAACCGATAATAAATACCTCACACCACTTCGCGAATCCGTCGTTGAGAGTATCGTTACAGGTAAATCGAACACAGAATTTACGGATCGAATCAAAGCAGAAGAAAAAGAAAAGGTAGCCAAGCTCGACGAAAGTAAAGCATTCCAAGACCTAGTCGCTGCTGGTGCTAGCTTCAAGGCACCACAAAGATCATTCGAAAATTTTGTCTCTGATCTACGAGTAATTGCAGGGACCAATAAAAGCCAGGCAGTCACCTACTCTTCGGCTGCTGCACGTAAAGAGGCACTTTTACAAGGAGCAGAGCTCTCCACTTCTAAAGTATCTCGCGAACGTAACATACTCGAGTCCAAGCGAGTTCTGACAGAAGAACCCGACTACGCTTCACTCAATGCACCACTCTATGCAAGCCTTCCTAAGCACAAAGAAATGCTCGCTGAGCTTTCCGCTAAAACTGCCGAAGGTTTTGCTAAAATGCCCAACGTCGACGCGTTCGAATCTAAGCTCGCTGAACGCCGCCTCCATCAAATCTCTGATATAGAAGCAGAAATCCCCGAACTCTTCGAAACCAAACGAAGTGCCATGGAAAATTGGGACCACACTACCCCCATGAGCATGACAACAGCGGTAACCGGTTTCTTCTTCGGCACAAAATGGGTGACAAACTCATCATGGCAGGATTTCTATGGTATCCTCCCACTGCTCGCTGGCTCCGTCTCTGTGGCCCTAATCGCTGTAATCCTGGCTATTCCATTCGCTATAGGTGGTGCCATCTACGTCAATCGCCTTGCATCGCCTTTCGAACAGAAATTCATCAAACCGATCATCGAATTCATCGGTGCTATACCATCCATCGTCCTCGCATTCTTCGGCGTCGTTGTACTCGGCGAATTGCTCCAGACATACTCCCAAGAACCCTGGCTCTCATGGATTCCTGGCTTCCCAGTAGAAGGCCGTCTCACTATTCTGAATGCGGGCTTCCTTCTCGCATTCATGGCTATACCTACCATCTTCACCCTCGCTGAAGATGCTCTAAACAACGTCCCCAAATCTTACAAAGAAGCTTCACTTGCCCTAGGCGCCACTCCGCTCCAAACAGTGATGCAGGTCATTCTTCCGAGCTGCGCTTCTGGTATCATTGCCGCAGTTCTCCTAGGCTTTGGCCGAATCATAGGTGAAACGATGGTAGTGCTATTGGTAATGGGCGGCCGCATCGCAATTCCGAAATCCATTACCGACCCCGCACACTCCATGACCGGTATTCTGGCTCAAGAAATTGGAGAGGTCGATGAAGGGTCTCTACACTGGGGTGCTCTTTTCATGGTTGGTCTCGTCCTCTTCGTGATCGCTCTCTCCCTCAACTACATTGCTCAAACTACTCTACGTAAGTTAGGCAATAAGTAACATTTGCATAATTAATAATCTTTAACGGCACACGACACCATGTCCGCACCAAATCAAAAGCAGACCAATCCATTCTGCAAATCTAACGATAATCGTAAAAACAAAGAAAGTGTTATTCGCACGATCTTCCGCTTTGCGACCTATTTCATCATCCTCTGCGCCTTCTTTATTTTTGGTGACATTATCATCAAAGGCGCCCCTGTTCTCTTCCACAAGGGAACAGATTTCCTGACAAGAAAGCCTCAAACACTCAATGTCCTTGAAGTCGAAAAGGCCGACAACATCCAGGTTCCTGAAGAAAACTTTGATGCCATCCTACGCAGTAATTCCAGCGTAGAAGACGTTTTTGCGAATGTAAAAGATGTAAACAGAGTCTTCGATTACACCCGATTCAATGTGCAGCCAGGCTCCCTTATCGGTGAAGGATACCTCAAGAATCTCGAACAGCAAAACGATGGATTCTACCTCCGGTATGATAAACGCGACATAAATGCCCCAGTAGCTTTCACACTCAGCTCAGATAAGGTATTCACTCTCAAACTAGATGAGTTCGACGCTTTCAAGCAACTAGCTCCTGAGTTCGTTCCCGATGAAGTCGAAACCAAAGAACTCAATCTATCCGAATTTGAGGTCACCGTAGCCAAAGGTGAATATCCGCTAGGAAAATCTGCCCACGATGCCCTCGTGCCCACTGGCCTTATCTTTCAAATGCGCCAAACATTTGCAGATGATGAGCCAGACAAGATTAACCAAGTCGTCATCCCTGAGACTCAGACCATCACCATTGACGCCGGTACATTCTTTACAGCATTCGATGAAGAAGAACGTGGCACGCTTCCCTTAGAGTCGCAAAAGACCATCCCAGTAAAGTCCACATTCTATGACTTCTCCATTCCAGCAGGAACACATGAAATCGATCCTGCGGCACTAGAAATTATTTCCACCAAAGGGGCAAATAGTCAGCACAACACCACTAAAGGCTCCATCATTTTCAACAATGAAGAGCCAATCAGCCTTCTCACCCCAACAGACGAGTACCAAGTTCTCGTAGCTGAAAACCCAGGTCTCATTACCTCAGAGGTAGAAGCTGTCGAAGAACTACAACCCTATGTCAGCTTTTCTATCGCCAAGGACACTGAACTCCGCCTCGATATTGAAGACTATGAAGCCATCACGCTCGCTAATGAAGAAAGCGGGAACTTCCACACACTTAGCCAAAAAACCCATTCCTACTCAGGCGGTGGTATCCTAGGCCCCATTATCGGCACCGGACTTCTGGTTATCATTTGTATGGTCGTCGCCCTCTCTACCGGTATTGCCACATCGGTCTACCTCAACGAATACGCAGCCAAAGGCAACTTCATTAAATCTGTTCGCCTCGCCATGCTCAACCTAGCTGGCGTACCATCCATCGTGTTCGGTCTATTCGGTCTCGGCCTCTTCGTCATACTAGCGCCAACAATCACAAGCACCCCCAATGCTGAAAGTAAATTTATCCTACCTATAGCCCCCATCGCTAGTGAGCCAGGCCAACGTGAAATCGAAGATAAAAAAATCTATATTTCAGATCATAAGATGAAAACATCTGAAATCGCTACCAAAGCTTCAGCTGCAAACAGCACACTCTTCTACGATGGCTGGACCTACATTTCCTTCCAGGGCTGGGGAACCTGCATGCTCGCAGGTGGCTTCACTCTCGCCATCATGGTACTCCCGGTGATCATTACCTCCTGTGAGGAATCACTCAGAGCCGTCCCGATGGGCTTCCGTGAGGCATCTCTCGCGCTCGGCGCCACCAAATGGCAGTCCATTAACACAGCGGTCCTCCCCTACGCCTTCCCTGGTATCCTCACTGCATCCATCCTAGGAATCACACGTGTGGCAGGTGAAACAGCGCCCATCATGTTCACAGCAGCAGTAGCCGAGCGCTCCGATCTGCCATGGCAAGCAATTCACGAGACTGGGTTCGACGCATTTCTTGCCTTCCTACAACAATCAGTCCAAGCCTTGCCCTATCATATTTACACCGTTGCCGGAAGAATCCCTCAATCAGAATACACTGAACCTATGCAATATGGCTCAGTACTCGTCTTCATGATAATCGTGATGACCTTCGCTGCATTCTCAGTTTGGTTGCGCATAAAAGTTCGCAACAAGATCAAATGGTAATATTTCTCTCTCACCCATTCACCTCACCGCCATGTCCACTATAGAAGCCACAGCCCCAAAGTCTTTAGCTAAGAAAATCACGAACACCGAATGTACACCTAAAGCGAAACCTACGCCTAAAGCGCAACCAACGACTATGGAAACCACTCCACAACAAACTCCTCCAGTTAAAACAATGATCGAGATAGACGATGTCTCCTTCAGTTATGATCTAGGTAAAACGAACACTCTTCGTAACATCAGCCTTGAGATCCCTGAAAAACAAGTCACCGCCTTTATTGGGCCATCTGGCTGTGGTAAATCCACCCTCCTTCGCTGTATCAACCGCATGAACGATCTCGTGGAGACTTCTTGCGTCACCAATGGTCAAATCCGCATCATGGGTCAGGACATCAATGCTAAAGAAGTGTCAGCTATTGAGCTGCGCAAGCAAGTCGGCATGGTGTTCCAAAAGTACAATCCCTTCCCTAAGTCTATCTACGACAATGTCGCATATGGTCTCCGTATTCAGGGGATAAAAAATAAAGACACTCTCGATGAAGCTGTAGAGCGTGCTCTCAACGGTGCGGCCCTCTGGGACGAAGTTAAAGACCGCCTCAAAGATTCCGCACTCGGTCTCTCCGGTGGACAGCAGCAACGTCTCTGTATCGCTCGCACAACTGCCGTCAACCCGAAGGTCATCCTCATGGACGAGCCATGTTCAGCGCTCGACCCGATTGCTACAGCAAAAGTCGAAGAGCTCATCACCGAGCTTCGTAGAGAGTTCACTATCGTCATCGTCACCCACTCCATGCAGCAGGCATCACGTATCTCTGATAATACAGCCTTCTTCTACCTCGGAGAACTGATCGAATACGACTTCACAGATAAAATTTTCTCGAACCCTTCAGTCAAACAAACTGAAGATTATATCTCTGGCCGTTTCGGTTAGAGCACTTCAACATTCTCCCCAAATACCCCAACATAATTACATGGAAACCGGCGGACACATACTAACCGACTATAACACAGCTCTTAAGTCGTTCAAAAATAAGACAGTCAATATTGGTTGCCTCGCGCAGCAAAACCTTGAACGCTCACTCCAAGGCCTCTTCGAACGCAACCCTGACCTTTGCAACAACGTTATCGCCGAAGATGAAGATGTGGATCAACTTGAAATAGAGATCGACGAAGACGGCATGATGCTCATGTCTAAATACCGTCCATTTGCGAGCGATCTCCGCATCGTGGTGGCCTCAATGAAAATCACCAATAACATTGAGCGTATTTCTGACCATGCTGTGAGTATTGCTAAGCGCTCACGTAAGCTTATTCGTAATTCAGAGCTCTCAGAAGTTGGACTCATCGAGCCTCTCTTCCTGCAGTCGAACAAGATGCTAACAGATGCTCTAGCTTCATATGCGGATGGTAATGGAGAACTCGCTATGTCCGTCATTCAGGCTGACGCCTCAGTGAATACTCTACATAAAAAGGCGACTAAGCAGCTCACCAAGTGTCTTGAAGGTGAAACTGGTAAGCACAAGGACTACCTCCACCTTGTCTTCATCTCACGTTGGCTAGAACGCGTGGGAGACCTCTCCGTCAACATCGCCGAAGATGTCATCTTCATGACCACAGCCACTGATATTCGTCACGGCGGCGAACTCCCTGAAGAGATCACTGCAAATAACTAATAAGACTTACATACTTTTAGCAGACCACAGATCGCCCCGCGACTGTGGTCTTTTCTTTACCTTATAGCCTCTTTCCAGCAGACTTCTAATTGTATCAAGGATTACTCTTAGCATGGCCGAAGAACCCACTCCACCACTACCCACAAAAAAGCGAAAATGGCCCAAGCGCTGCCTCTGGTTCTTGGGTATCATACTCGTTCTTCTCTGGTCGATAAATGGCCCCATTGCGCGTAAAGCCGCCCACTTTGGTATCAATAAAGCCTTATTGAGCCAAGGTATGAAAGGTGACTGCCAAGTAGAAGGCACGCTCACACACGGCTTCACTATTACCGATTTTTCCTATAATGGAGTCGCAGGGCTACAGAAAATTCAGCTTAAAGAAGTCGCCGCCGACTACCGGCTACTCAGAGAGCTCATCCACGGGAAAATCAGATCTGCTCACCTGACTGATGCGACTATCATCATAGATCTGGACAAATTCGTCTCCAACAAAGAGAAAAAAGAGAGTCATAAAAAAATAAAAGATTCCCTAAAGCTAGCACGCAAGTGGCTTTATCAACCAGAGATCACGCTCAGTAATATTGATCTAACCATTCTAAAGTCCAGTGAGCTGATGGCGCGCTTCCGCCTAGACAAGCTCCATCACCCCACCAATGGAGACGACTATAATCTCTCCAATTTTCAAGCGAGCGATGGTTCTGGAATCGAAACACCAAAACAAGACGTCACCCTCACCTGGACACCTAGTCACATCGAGCTCACCCGACTAGAGTTCTTTCCAGATTTCGCAGTCAACTCCGCCCATGTCGATTGGCAAAACGAGATTTCAGGCACAGCCAACCTCCAAGTTCTCAGCGCAGTTCTCGATGTCGAAGTAAATCAAACAATCGACGCTAAGCTCACCAGTGGCTATCTCAATGCTGAGATAATCGAACAACGCTTTGGCATCACACTCCCACTCGCATTTGAGCTCAACCACATTGAAGCAAATGTCGTCAACTGGCTCGCTCCGATGAAAGACTGGGAGATAGACTGTAAACTAGATATTCCTAGAATAGCGTACCAAGATTACCTAGCCGAAAGTACGCGCCTCACATTTTCCCAAAAAAATGCAGCCTATCAACTCGAGCTAAACTCTACTGTAAAATCAGCTCCTATTGATTTTAACATTTCAGGAACATGGTTAGATCCTGCTGCACAAAACTGGTGGGAAAGCACAGAAGCCACTTATAGCATGGAGTGCCCACGGTTAGCTGATATCTCTTCCCTCATTCCACAGATTCCCGCACAGCTGCAACTAGCTGACTGCTCACTCAAAATTGCAGGAACGACATCTCTTAAGGAGCTCGAGCTATACAGTCTAGATGCGGATCTTTCAGCCTCGGGCATCAAAGTAGGAGAAGAAACTCTACCCGCACTTAAACTAAGCGGAGAATACCAACACCTGGCACACGGCGAGGTCTTCTGCTCCTTTGAGCAAGCTGACGATAGACCCATCACCGCAAATGCTCGCTACACATTTGAAGACGACCACTACCAACTCAACCTGGACGTAAACGAAGATGACCCAGAATGGCTGAACGCCATGCTTAAAAGCTTCGGAGTCGATATCGCCATCCAGTCACCTCTCGTAATTAACTGGAAAAGCAACGGAAGCCCTGACTTATCTAAGCAGCAGCTAGGCTCGATCGCCATTGAATCGCTAAAGGTCAAAACCGGCCCAGAGTTAGAATTTAACCTCATTGCTCAAGCTAAATACGATTGGCCAAAATCGCTACAACTCACCTCGTTTGAACTTAGTGAAGAAGACTTCTTAGCTAAAGCTAAGATGATATGGGACGGTAAAATACTCAAAGTTCTAGAAGGGCAAATACACCGAGAAGAAAAACCCATCGCTAAACTCACTGCGGATATTCCCTTCACTGCTGAGATAACGAGTTTAGAAAAGTTTCTAGAGCAACAAGCTGAGTGGTATCTCGACCTCGATATTCTTCCACTCGATATTCAGAAAATTAACGAATGGCTTCAACTTCACGAAATCAAACAAATTGCCGACCTCACAGGAACTGTCGCCATGGGCATCGAATTCGTTGGTTCACCATCTAACCCAGATATCAAAGGTTATGCTAAACTTGAAAACCTAAAGGGCATTTCTAACAAAGACCTAGCTCCCCTCCATATGTTAGGCGAGTTCAACTCTGCTGACAAATCACTCAGTTTCTCAGGTCAACTCTTAGAAGCCTCTACCGAACGTGTAGTCTTAAAGGCAACCCTCCCATTCAAACCACTAGAATGGGTACAAAATGCGGATGACATCCCAGCTATACTCGAAGACACTACTATCGATGGCGAACTCCAAATCAACACCCTCCCGCTAGATCGCACCGCACGCTTCGTCCCCCAACTCAAAACCATAAAAGGCTCTCTAAATGGTAATGCACACATTTCAGGGACTCTAGCAGACCCTAAAGTTGAGCTTAATACTCGCATTAACATCCCTCTTTTAGTCACAGCTGGCGACGCCATAGACGATATCCATGATATCGAAATCATCTGTAAAGCTAACGACGACCGACTAATCGATGCGACCTTAAAAGCAACCATCAATGGCGGATTGTTAGAATCCAAAGCAAATATCAATTTAGCGGATCTCAAAAACCCTGAATTTGAAGTCACGGCAAAGGCATCTTACGCGATGGTGTTTAGAAATGATGCCGTATCAATTAGAGCCAACGCCGATGTCAAACTTGAGGGAACTCTAGAAGAAGCTACACTGAGCGGTTCAATAGGAGTCGTTGAATCTCTTTTTTATAAGGATATAGACATTCTCCCCATTGGAGTTCCCAGCTCTGCAGTGTCAGACGTCGAGCTACCTGCACTCAATGCTAAGCTCATCGATTTCGACATACCCGAGCCGTTTAATAAATGGAAACTCGACCTCTCACTCCGTTTTGAAGACCCCTTGGTTATTAGTGGCAACATTGCACGAGGACAAATCACAGGAGGAATTAAAGCTACTGGCACGCTCGGAGATCCAAAACTCGACGGAGCAATCGTTGCTGAAAAAATCATCGCTCGCCTACCATTCAGTAAACTTCGAATCCATAAAGGACTGATCGAGTTTAAATCAGAAAATGGCCTCATCCCATACTTGGACATCCAGGCCAAAACCACCGTCAATAATTACGATGTCTCCATTTTCGTTTATGGGCCAGCTACCAATCCAAAATCTGCGTTCACGTCCAATCCTCCTCTCGCGGAAAATGACGTAATCACCCTCCTCGCTACAGGTGTCACAGCATCTGAACTTACTAATAATACCGGAGCAGCCACTCTACGTGCCGCTCAGCTTTTCCTTGTTAAGCTACAACAAGAAGCTGGTGAAACCCGCAAAGCGATAATCATCGAAAAGCTCTTAGCCATTCTCCAAGAATTTGAATTGAACATCAAAGAGACCGACGGCTTTACCGGTAGAGAATACTCATCTGCACAAGTACAACTCACTAAGCGCTTCTATCTAGCGGCACAAATTGACGACGACAATCAAACCCGAGGACTACTCATTTATGTCCTACGTTTTAGGTAATGCGCTATTTCCTCTCCATATTTTTCCTATTTGTCTGCACCGCAAGTGCAGCTGAGATTCGTATTACCGGCTTAGACGAAGATAGTAAAAAAAAGTACTCTACCGCTCTCGAGCCACGGCTTTTGTTCATTTCTTCTCGTCCTGCTACAAGCTGGCGTGCTGATGATGCTGCCTTTTTCCTCAAGCGACTGATCATCCGAGAAGGTTATCCTGACGCTGAAGTAAAATGGGCAATCAGCGGCCAGACTATCGACCTCCGTGTCAACGAAGGTCCCCGGCTTTTTTATGGTATCGTAGAGTCCCGTCAAAGCTCTATTCTCGATGCTGAAACTCTAACCAACTACTTCTATCAGCCTATCGTCGTTGGTGAGCTCGCGAGCATTGACAAGGCTCCATACATTGCAGAGTACACAGATAAAGGAGTCACTAATGTTGAGAATTATTTGAAATCTCAAGGTTACTGGAAGGCAGCAGTTACATTGGCAACCGAGACCCGTAATCGTAGTACAGACAAAGTTAACATCACTCTCAACATCCACCAAGGCGCTCTCCATCACCTTGCTCGGCCACAGTTTTCTGGGATCAGTAGCGACACTGAGCAACAGATTCTCACTGGACTCACCCAGTACCTGGGTGGAATTGCAACTTCCAGTAATATCACAGAAATGAATGCATTCGTGCATGCCTACTTCCGAAAAACTGGATTCCATTTTGCCAAAGTCTCGGTCGAACCAATCCATGCTAACGCACTAAGCACACTCAGATTCAACATTGATCAAGGTCGTCGTTACACCGTCAGAGACATCAAAGTGAGCGGAAACGTAGACACTCAAATACGTCGAATCAGGAGAAACTTTAACGACCTCCAAGGTAAACCCTACGACGCTGTCCAAGCCGATAAAGACACTAACAGACTTCTATCGACAGGGATTTTCAGTAAAGTAGTCGTCACTCCCGTCACTCACGAGGACGGCATGATAGACCTCGATATTGAAGTCGAAGAAGGGAAATCTATCACTGTTCGAAGCTACATAGGTACGGATTCCTATGACGGTCTGATCTTAGGCCTCTCCTATACTGACCTGAATTTCCAAGGGAAAATGTGGCAGCTGAATGCACGTGGCGAGTACAGTAGTCGCGGACTCTTAGGTGAAGTAGGTATCACCGAGCCCTTTTTCATGGGTGAACATATTAGCTTCAACTTCCGTGGATTTATCCTTCAACACCGCCCAGATGGTTACGACGTGAACGAAGCGGGCTTCGAAGGCTCATGGATTTGGCGACCAAAAGATACTTATTCAGCCAGAGCATACCTTGGCAGCTCGATTGTTAGAACGTCATCAACATCCATGACGGATGAAGAACTAGGCCCTGAAGATTATATCAATACTCGCTTCGGTCTACTCAACACTTTCGAGTACAGAGATGATCCTATTCTTCCCACCAAAGGCTACCACGGACAAATCCTCACCGAGATTGGCAATATTACGGGCGATGCTAACTCAAACTACCTTAAGTTTGAACTCAATAACTCCTACCGTCATCACCTCGGCGACAAACAATTCTTATCTGCCCGACTAGATACAGGTTTGATAATCCCACAAAATTCAAGTGACCTCCCGATTGACCGGCGCTTTTTTGCTGGTGGGCCGAACTCAATGCGCGGCTTCAGTGAAGGTGAGCTCGGTCCGCGCTCCAAATCTGGCGATCCATTGGGTGGTGAATCCTATTGGACTGGAACTCTCGAACTAGTTCGACAAGTAAAAGGACCCCTCAACCTTGGATTCTTCTACGATCTAGGCCAAGTCTATCAGAAATACGAAGATCTAAGCTTCAGCGACCCTAGTCAAGCTGTTGGCCTTAGTGCACGTATCCATCTCCCTATTGGTCCCATTCGTTTCGAGTATGGCTACAACCTCAACCGAAAAAAACATGAGCCCTCTGGCACCTTCAACTTCACCATTGGTGCTAGCTTCTAAAAAAACACCCCATCCCTAATGAAAGGAATGAGGTGCTTATAAAGTTTATTTGGGAGAATCCTAAGTTGGATTCTAGCGCTCGCTGATTGGCGGCACTGGCACTGTAGTCTCAGGTCCTACGTACTTAGTTAGTGGACGGTAGAGGCGGCTGTCTTGCAGCTGCTCGAGAACCTGTGCGGTCCAGCCTGACATACGCGCAATCGCGAAGATCGGTGTGAAGAGGTCAGTCGGGATACCAAGTGAGTAATACACAGTAGCGGAATAGAAATCTACGTTTGCATTAAGCCCCTTGCGCTCGCGCATGATGGTTGCAATGCGCTCAGACATGTTGATCCACTTAGACTCACCAAGTTCTTCAGTAAGCTTGATCGCCATTTTCTGAAGGTGTGGAGCACGTGGATCGAGCACCTTGTACACACGGTGACCAATACCCATGATCTTCTTCTTGTTCACGAGACAATCTTCAACGAAAGCATCTACTGCATCTTCGCTGCCGATTTCTTCAAGCATCTTGATCACGCCCTCATTCGCACCACCGTGAAGTGGCCCCTTGAGAGTACCGATCGCAGATGTCATCGCTGAGTAGAGATCAGAAAGAGTTGCGATAGTCACACGTGCTGAGAATGTAGATGCATTCATGCCGTGGTCGGCGTGGAGAATGTATCCAATATCAAGTGTGCGAGCTTCAGCATCAGATGGAACTTCTCCATTGATGAGGTAAAGGAAATGCGCTGCTTCTGAAAGGTCCGTGCGCACTGCAGGAAGTTCTTTGCCCTGACGAGCAAGGTGATAGTAAGCCACGATCACAGGAGTCTTTGCTACCAGTGAAAGAGCAACCTCACGGTTCACTGCGTGGTTTGGCTCACCAATCGCTGCACGCTTATCAAAAATACCAAGCATGGAAACTGCCGTACGAAGCACATCCATTGGAGTCGCGTCATTTGGCAGAGTCTTGAGGAAAGCAATCACCTGCTCAGGGAGCTCACGGTCGTTGCGAAGTTTTGTTTCAAATGCAGCTAGCTCTTCAACCTTAGGAAGACGGCCGTTATGAAGAAGAAACGTGACTTCTTCAAAGCTGCAGTTCTCTACAAGATCATCAATGCTGTATCCGAGGTAGGACAACTTACCTGCGAGACCTTCAACCTTTGACAAGGCTGACTCATTCGCTACTACTCCTTCTAAACCTTTTGCGTAATCGCTCATAACTATTCTGGTGAAAATTTTTCAACCTGACTACAAAACGAGTCGGCTGACGCGAAAGAGAAGAACATAGCAGCAGCTAGATTCAAGAGCGAATACATCAGATTCCGAAAGATTCTACATCCGCCGCATGAATATTATTCAAAGAACTGTTTACTGTGCCTAATATACTCGCCATCGAAACCAGCGTTCCTGCTGCTAGCATTGCCCTAACAATCGGCAATTCGCCCTCTATCTGCAGAGACTTCGTCAGTCACAGACAGCAAAACCAACTACTCTTCCCCCCTCTCCAAGAACTACTAGAGTTCATCCCAGAGGGAGAGAAGCTTGACCTCATCCTGATAGGTACAGGTCCCGGCTCCTACTCAGGCTCCAGAATCTCCATTGCTGCAGCCCAAGGCATGGCGGCCGCACATTCATGTGATGTCATTGGCCTCTCCTCCTTTCTAGCCACAGATACATTTCTTAATGATGGAGACGCAGTTGCAGTTGGCGATGCGAGACGTGGCGCCTATTTTATAGCAGAGGTACCAAAGAGCCGTCTGCCACTCGAACCTAAGCTGATGGATCGTGCAGCATTCGACTCTCAGCTAGTAAACGAAACTCGTTCCATTTTCACCCTCGAGCCTAACATGCAATTCGCTGACGGCTCCGCTATACTGTTAGAAGTCCCAACGGCTGAAAAACATATTCAAGCATGGCAAGCTCTCAGCTCTGAAGATCAGGCCAAGCTACGTAACACTCCACCAGCTCCCACCTACCTCCGTGCGCCGTTCATCACTAAAGCTAAACCTGGCCACCCTCTGCTGCGGGGGAAAGTAAAGGAGCGCTAAACCTCTTCGTTAAATCCTTCATCTTTTGGTAAGTTCTCACCCTCAGTGCTGCCAAAAGCCAGTTCATCACAGCGTTCGTTCATTGGATTTCCAGCATGCCCTTTGACCCACGACCACGTCATTTGGTGAGAACTCGATGCCTTATCTAATCTCTGCCATAGATCGGGATTTTTCAATGGCTTATTGGGTCCTCGCGACCAGGCTTTCTTTTTCCAGCCATGGATCCAACCAAGCCGCATCGCATCGATCACGTATTTTGAATCTGAAATAAGCTCAACAGCACACGGTTTCTTCAACGCTTCCAATGCCACAATGGCCGCCATCAACTCCATTCGGTTATTCGTCGTCTTAGCAAAACCTCCTGACAGTTCTTTCTTATGGCTACCTGCTATCAAGATAGCACCATAGCCTCCAGGGCCTGGATTCCCACGTGATGATCCATCGGTATAAATGGTGACGCTCTGCATTATGCTGCACGTCTAACCTCCACACTTGAAACTTCCAACCGGAAACTTCACTCTCCCCCACATGCGCATCGACATTCTCACGCTCTTTCCAGAAATAGCACTCGCTCCACTCAGTGAGAGCATCATTAAGCGTGCGCGTGAAAAAGACCTAGTCGACATCCATGCCCACAATATCCGCGACTGGACGACAGATAAACACCGTAAGACAGATGAGTACCTTTGCGGTGGTGGCCAAGGCATGCTACTCAAACCCGAGCCTATTTTTGCCGCTATCGAAGAGCTCCAAACAGAACACAGCAAAGTCATTCTAATGACACCCCAAGGAAAGCAGTTCAAGCAAGCTACCGCACGCACCCTGTCCACTGCTCAGCATCTCATCATCCTTTGTGGTCACTACGAAGGCGTAGACCATCGCGTCATCGAAACCCTCGTCGATGAAGAAATCTCTATTGGGGATTACGTACTCACAAATGGCGCCATTGCTGCGGCAGTCGTCACGGATGCTATTGTTCGCCTCATCCCCGGAGCTCTCGGCGATGAGAGATCTCACCAAGAAGAATCTTTCTCAGACCCAAGTATGTTAGAAGCTCCATCTTATACCAAGCCGAACACCTTCCGCGACATGTCTGTCCCAGAAGTACTTCTCTCTGGGAACCATAAGAAAATCGATGCTTGGAAAAAACAAAAAGCCCTCGAGCGCACACAACAAAATCGCCCTGATTTATTAGAGAGCTAGCAGTCACGGCTGCCAGTTCAACCTGAATAATCCGCAGAGATTCTATCCCCCCCTTTCGAGATTTTCGTATATTTCGTGGCCTCACATCCCAATAGAGCGCTTTAATTCACCAAGAATTTCACAAAGCTACAAAAGGCCCAAGTCAGCATCGCTACCACAATAAAAGTCCCAAGCCACATCACAGCTTGCATTCCACCCGAGCGTTTATAGTTCACAACGGTCTCTTCACCATCGTCCCCCTCATCGCGTAATTTCTTAATGAGACTAAAAGCGGTGTCATAGTCCTCATCATTACTCACCCATAATTCTGGATAAACTTGGGTAAATGGCACCTCACCAGCTGCCAGTTGAGCATACTCATTCTTGACCAAAGTCTGAATACCATCCTCCTCTAAAACCGTACGGTAGTACCCCACCATTGTCATATCCTGATCCTCGTAGACTTTTCGCATCGCACTAGTAGTAACTAAAAATCACAGGAGGAACAATAATCTTCACATTAGGCACACCAGCATTCTCCATGCTAGCAATACTACTCACGACAGCGTCCTCAAACTCAAGGGTGAGCTTCTCGGTTTCCTCATAAATCAGATGCGAAAACTTGCGGTAGATTTGCCCAGTACCTGGATCCACCGTAGTCGTATACATTTTTCGCTCACGCCCCTTCGAGTACTCCCACTTCCCAGTCATCCCATCTTTAGTCTGCTTACTCTCTTTTTTTGTGGGATCACCGATAGCCTGAACGACCTCGTCACTAGTCATCCCTATAGCGACTTCACTATTTGCTATGAGCTCTCTTATCTGCATTTCACGCTCATAATGCTTCCTCAAATTTTCGATAAATTTAGGATCCTTCGAAGCTAAGTTCTTTGGTGAGAGCCAGCCAGTCACTAAGCTATGTGTTGCCTGACCTTTCACTTTGTAACCCTTATCTGTCATAGCAAGAAGCTGTAACTTGGTATCCACCGGATACACACCTAGTCTCCGTCCTCCATTTTTAGTCGCGTACACAGTAGCTGGTTGGACAACTAACAGCTCCATTTTTTCACCTTCTAAGCTAACGACATCAGGGTCCTTATCTAAGTTATAGGCTGAGACATTGCTCACAAAAATGAGTAGGAATAGCAGATAAATCCTCATCAGTCTACTATGTCCTATATATGACACCCCGACAAACCCGATCTTCTGACTTCGCAAAATAGGGATCAATACAAAAAAATATCGCTCGTTCCGCTAATTTCTGAGAAACCTACTCCCAGTAAGCCCCTCGCTCATTTCACACATTCTCAGAATCATGGTAGGACCACTTTCCAAAAAACTATTCGCTAAAGCTAAGACAGTCATCCCAGGCGGCGTCAACTCGCCCGTCCGAGCATTTAAAAATGTCGATGGCGACCCTTTCTTCGTGCGTCGCGCTGCAGGCAGCCGCATCACTGATGTTGATGACAAAACATACATCGACTACATCGGCACCTGGGGCCCTGCTATTCTAGGCCACGCGCCGATCGTCATCACCCAGACCATTCACGAAGTCGCTAAAGACGGCGTATCCTTCGGCGCTCCATGCCCTTGGGAGGTCCAGATGGCGCAGAAAATCGTCGACTGGGTTCCTTCAGTCGAAAAAGTCCGTATGACCAACTCTGGCACCGAAGCCACCATGTCAGCCATCCGTCTCGCACGCGGATACACTGGCCGGGATAAAGTGATCAAGTTCGATGGCTGCTACCACGGTCACGTCGACCACCTTCTTGTAGCTGCTGGCTCAGGAGCCCTCACTCACGGCGAACCGGATTCTGCCGGCATCCCAAAAGCATTCACAGAACAGACCATCGTTCTCCCGTATAACAACTTTGAAGCAATCCAAACGGTCTTTGATCAGATTGGCGACCAGATTGCCGCCATCATTCTCGAACCATTCCCAGCGAATGCTGGTCTCGTCTTCCCGCGCGAAGGCTACCTCCAGTTCCTCCGAGACATCACTAAAAAGCACGGAACTGTGCTCATTTTTGATGAAGTCATGACCGGCTTCCGTGTCGCTAAAGGCGGCGTGCAGGAACTCGTTGGCATCACACCTGACCTCACGTGCATGGGCAAGGTCATCGGTGGCGGCCTCCCCGTAGGAGCCTTCGGAGGACGCGCTGACATCATGGACTGCGTAGCTCCCATAGGGCCAGTCTACCAAGCTGGTACGCTCTCCGGTAACCCACTCGCAATGGCAGCCGGCCTAGCCCAGCTCAACGCGCTCGAAGAATCCAATGGCTACGCTCAGCTCGAAGTCAAAGGAGCACAGCTTGAAAGCGGCATCCGCGGCTTACTGAAAGACCGTGGACTCGACTTCACCTTCCACCGCGTTGGTTCCATGTTCTGCCTATTCTTCACTGACAAAGAAATTTGGAATGTCGATGACGTCAAAGGTGCTGACATGGAAGCATTCAAGCGCTTCTTCTGGGCATTGTTAGATGACGGTGTTTACATCGCACCAAGCCCTTATGAAACGGGCTTCATCTCCCTCGCTCACAGCGCTGGCGATATCGATGACACTCTCGATGCCATGGCCAAAGCAATGAAGGCGATCTAATTTTCTCAGCCAGAAATTTAACATTGTAAGGCGGGACAATTCCCGCCTTACTGCGTCCCATCCAAGCGGTGAGTAGAAAAAAGACTTCCTCCTTTTTCCTCACCCCTTTTCCCTCCCGAGCTCAGCTCGGGTCAAAGGTCCCATGGTGTAATGGATAACACATCGGTTTCCGAAGCCGAGGATTCGAGTTCGATTCTCGATGGGGCTACCACTTGTTAGCAAGCTGAGAACATCCTCATTGAGGTTGTGCTTTAAGTAAGTTTCACCCCACTAACAGCTGCTTCCACTGTTCAGCAATTGCTGGCCACGTCCACTCGGTTTTCGCTACGCGCTCGCGTCCGGACCCTCCCATCATTTCTCGATAATCACGGTCGCTATACAATCGCTCTAGCGCGTCTGCGACTCCAGCTGGAGAGACCGCGGCCATCTCCAAGGGGGAATAATGCGGTACCTCGTAGATAGTAGGAGCAACAAGTTCTGCCGCTCCTTTCCAGATTTCAGAACAGGCACTGTGGTCTGGCACCACTTGTGGTTTTCCGGCCGCAGCATGCTCACAGGAGACCAAGCCCCAGCCTTCCCCTGACGAAGTGTTTAAGCCCACATCGCATGCATTGTAGAGTCGATTGAGTTCGGCATCGCTCAGAGGCGCGTCACCACACGAGAGTGGGTTCCACAGAATTCTCTCCAGAATTCCTAAGTCAGTGGCCAGAGCTCGAAGCTTTTCCTGCACTTGCGCGCTGCTCTTGGCATGATGCAAGCAGAGCATGACGTTGGCCGGCTTCCCCTCAGCAAACAGAGCAAAACCTTCTAAAGTGATGTCTAACCGCTTACGCACATCGGGCCTGCTAGCATTCAATATGATAAAAGCCTGCTCAGGATCTTCGATCTTAGGAAAGGCCTCCCTTTTCAACGACTGCTGCTCGGCATGGTTTGCAGACAAGGGATAGAACTGGCTCATGTCCACGCCGTGTGCAATCACGTGCACTTCTGGCACCCGCTCCCCCTCCGTAGCCACAGCGGTCATGGCATGCGCCACATCATCCGATGCTCGCTGAGTGTAGGTCACTACCAGATCAGCCTTCAGCAGAGGAGCCGCTAGAGACGCCTCTTTAATCCTTCCATCGAGTGGGAAATACACCACAGTCCGAAACCGCTGATGCTCGGGTTTCAGGATTCTAAAATAGTACTCAAACATCCAAATGTCGTGCAGGATGAACACCACCTCTGGATCCACGCTTGCGATCAATGCCTCGGCCGCAAAGACGCCATACATATCACTCCCATCCGAGTCGCAGGGATAGAGTGACCAATCACCATCAAGCCGAGGCCCATGGTACCCAATGCCAACCTGGTGGATTTCAAAATGGGATGTCAGAGGACGTAGCACCTCATGGAGGACACGTGTAAAACCCGTGCCCTCTGAGGCCCATCCCAGCACAACCATGCGGGGCAAACTCATAATAATTTAATCACTGAGGGATGTAGGAGTCCACATGCTAGTTCCATTCTCTAAATCGATATCTCTTAGCTCTACGGTCAATAGAGCGGAGGCTCCGTAGGTGGTATCCACTTCTTCGAAACCAACCGCTGGCCCCATACCTGAAGAACTAAATAAAGTATTTACCATGCAGTAACTCATTCCACCATAGGACCCACAACCAAACTGAGTCGCAATATTGATCATGCGTCTCAATCCACGACCTGCACCATATTTGTCCAAAAACTTGAATAGCTCACCCTGTGGAGTGTGAAGCATGCTCAAATAAACCGACGCCACAACCAAGATATACTTATCATCGAGGTAAGGCAGAATTTCAGGTGGAACTGTCGTGTTATCATCATGAACAATCGATAGAGCTAATGCTAATGTGCTGCGATCTATCACGGCAAACCATAGTCCCGATTTCGGTGAAGGTGGAGCATTATGGGTAATTGCTGAAGCGCCCTCCCCAATAATAAAAAGTGCTGGAGATTGGACACCGTAGGCTTGGCTCCTTACAGAGAAAGCCGCAGGTGAGGCGAGATTGGCATTTGGAGTTGTCATGGTTTTTTATATTTCAGTTTTATCTATAGTGAAAAAGAAGAACACCCTATGGAGCTCCCCAAAATCACACGAACGACTAACATTAAATACGTTAGTTCACCACTAAACACTAACAGAATTAACATGGAAGAAAAATTTAACGCTCTAGCTGTAATAGCAAGGAACTAATAACCAACCTTATAGAACTTAAAACTCTCACCATTTCCCTACTCGCCATTTAGGTAGACGTGAGAGAAAATCCTCCCCCACTTTCCCTATTGCTCAGCGCAGTGAATCTACCACCCTTTTAGATTCTCACTGATAGGGATGAACCTACGCTGTGCTGTCTTTACATAATCAACTTTGATTTCAATGTGGCCATCTATCAGATCAACTTCTGACCATTTTAGCCTTTCAATTTCTGAACGTCGTGCTCCAGCAAAAAATGAAAAGGCACGAGTTCGATTCTCGATGGGGCTACCACTTGTTTACCCGCTTACTTTTTACCTGCCTCGCTGTGATAAGAAGGCGTGAAGTCACTGTTATAGAACCTCCCTTTGGAAACTTCGGCTAAATTTTCCAAATTCCTATCATAGAGGTTCGAAGGCACTGATTTACCACCAATCACTTCACCTTCGCCATCTAAGATTAACACAGCGTAGCCAGAGTATTTAGCTCCACGGCTAGTCTCTTTAGTACCGTCCACATAGCTAAAACTAGTAGAGTTCATCTCAAACTCCTTGCTTTCACGTGACTCTAGGCTCGGCAACCCTTTCTTCTGTATATCGAGTATAAAGTAGTTACCACTCTTAGCCTGTGAACGCCCGATGGATATAACTTTCATCTGAGCGGCAGCTGAAGGAATATTGTTCGCGCCGTTCGAGACAGTAACTGTGAGCTGTAAAGTATTCATCACCGGCTGAGATTTATTGTTCTTATTCGAATTTTTAGCGTTATTGCCTGTATTCGTAGCCTTTGGTTTCTCTGTATCTTTACTCACTTTCACACTCACATCGAAGTCCCGGGAAAGTCCACCACCAGCATTTTTCCACTCTGTGATAAGAGCCTTTGATTCATCGCTTAATGAGGTCAGAGGAATATTTACCACCTTACGAGAACTTGAAAGTAGTCTCACCTTAATATCGCTCTCCGTGAAAGAAATCAAATCCACAGTAACTGCCTTCCCATCAGAATTGGTTAAATCCACTTTCTTTGCATGCGCTCTCGTTCCACCCAAGAATAGGCTAAGGCAAGCTACCGTAGGTGCTAGTAAATTTTTCATACACAATATTATACAATATCGATCCCTTAATGAGGACACCACCCCCTCTAATCTCCAACTTTTATTTTCTACACTTAGTCTAAAATCACCGCAGAAACGCTCCCCGCTTAATAGCAAATCAAGATCAACAAAGGCTAGCCAGCGACATAACAGATTGTTGCTTCATGACCGCTATAGACCTTCTAAAACCACTAAAGGGGGAAACACTTTCAAGCTCCTAAAACTCGTCCTCCTGACGCAGACTATACTCTTGCATCGATCTATCATAATAGCCTCGCGCCTTCAGCTTCAGCAAATCTAGGCCATGTTTTTCTAAAGTAGAAGGGACAGTTTTAATCGCTAAAAGCGCCCCTTTACCATCGTGCACTAAGACTGCATAACCGTGATAACGTGAGCCGTACTTAGCGTATCCCCTGTCATCGTAGTCGATACGTACGTCTGAGAACTTCACCAACAACTCCTCTAAAGACTCAATCTCTCCAATGCTTTTAGTTTCATTTAAGAAGACATAATACGCTCTAGAATCCGTCACACTCTTACCAAAAAGCAAAAGAGTTACCTGCTGCTTGCCTGTTTTCAACCTATAATCCGTATTCTTTAGTGTCGCCTCCGGAGTCAATTTGAGAGTTCGATCGTCATAATCCTCGTTTTTTGAATGAGCTGACACCTTACCTGACTTGAAACTAATCTCGTAATCCGCAGACAAGCCTCCCCCTTTAGTCTTCCAAGCCTTAATCTTTTTAACACTGGCAGCGCTTAAGCTCTTAAGCGGAAGTGTAAATTCTTGGCCTCTCGAATCGGCTACTTTGACCGTCACATTCTTACTATCGGCAGCTATCAAATAGGCTTTTAGAGATTTCCCTGACTTATTCGTGAGCGTGACGGGCTCCTCCGCCGAAAGAACCGGCAACATAAAAAACAAACACACAACACACTGAAAAAAAGTTTTCACGTGGGAGAAACTAATAGTCTATTCAAACTCCTAACAATTACAAAATTGTGCAATTTCCACACCCACACATAAGTCTTTGCTACACAACACGCAGACCTGATCACATCAATTCTCACACACCCTACTAGCTTAACCTAGACTAATTGTCGCCCCCTTAGAACTGAATGTTTTAGGACGAATCTGCTGAAAATTTAAAATCTTATGAGCCGATCCGTTTTTTCAGCTTTGACCTTCGTCTAAAAGTTGCCTAGTTTCCCGCCCCCGTGCCGAGCGACTAACGCTGTCGCGCATGAGCAACGACCCAATTTATTGAACCAATTTCGTCATGAACATCACAGTAGAAAAGAACACATGCACTGCAACAGTGAACGTTGAAGTGCCAGCTGACAAGGTAGCTTCCGAGCGCAAGAATATTGTTAACGCATACGTAGGCCAAGCGAACATTCCAGGTTTCCGCAAGGGCAAAGCTCCTGTGAAGGTTGTCGAAAAGCGTTTCGCAACTGAAATCAACGAGGAACTCACTAACCGCCTTGTTCAAGAAGGTTGCCAGTCTGCAATCAAGCAAGAAGAACTCAAGGTTCTCAACGTACAAGCTCCACAAGCTCCAGTTTTCAAAGAAGACGGCGCATTCACATTCGAAACATCTGTGATGCTTGCTCCTGAATTTGAACTCCCTGAATACATGGGTCTCGAAATCGAAGTTCCTTCCGCAGAAGTTACTGACGAAGACGTAGACAATAGCCTCGCTGAACTCCAGCAACGTTTCGCAGACTTCAAAGAAGTCACTGACCGCGCACTCGAAGACGGTGACTTCGCCGTGATTGATTTCACAGCAGCACTCGACGGCAAGCCTGTAGCTGAAGTAATCGGCAAGCCAGCTGGTTTCCTCGAAGGCCGTGAAGGTCACTGGGTGAAGATAGAGGAAGACTCATTCCTCCCTAAATTTGGCCCTGAACTCAAAGGTCTCAATGTTGGCGATAGCAAAGACGTCACAGTAACTATCGGTGAAGACTTCCCGATCTCTGATGTCCGTGGTGCGGAGATCGTATTCTCTGTAACAATCAAAGAAATCAAGCTTCAGGAACTTCCTGAACTCAATGATGAATTCGCCGGCAAGCTTCTTCCTGAAAAAGGTATCGACGAGCTCAAGGAAGTGATCAAAGAGCAACTCAGTCAGGAAAAGACACGTGCATCTGAAGACGCTAAGGTCAACCAAATCGTTGAACAGCTCAACAACGCTGTTGACTTCGACCTTCCTGAAGAACTCGTAGCAGCTGAAACTCAAGGCAACATCCAAGGCATGGCGCAGCGCGCAATGCAGCAAGGCATGACCCAGGAGATGCTCGCATCACAAGCTGAAGAGCTTGAAGAAAATGCAGCTAAACAAGCGCGCATCAATCTTAAGACTAACTTCCTTCTCCAGGAGATCGCTCTCAAAGAAGGCATCAAGGTTGAAGACCAAGACGTGCTTCAGCGCATCTACCAAATGGCTCAGCAGGAGAACAAAGCTCCTAAGAAGTACATCAAGGAACTCCAGAAAGCGAACGCGATCCAGAATGTTAGAAACTCCGTCCTCATCGGCAAGGCTATTGACTTTTTGGTAGAGAACGCAAAGGTAACAGGAGCAACTGCTACTGAAGAAAAAACCGATGCTTAATCAATATAGCCAAAACTCAAATCCTATGGCCCCGCAGGCCAATTACTACCCGATCCCTACAGTCATCGAATCAGATGGCCGTGGTGAACGCGGGTACGACATTTACTCACGCCTGCTTAAGGACCGCATTATCTTCATTGGTACTGCGATCGATGACCACGTAGCAAACGCAGTCATCGCGCAGCTCCTGTTCTTGCAAATGCAAGATCCGAAGAAGGACATCCACGTCTACATCAACTCACCTGGTGGCTCCGTCACCGCTGGTCTTGCGATGTATGACACCATGCAGTTCCTTACCTGCGATGTGAACACCTACTGTATCGGAATCTGCGCCTCCATGGGCTCAGTACTCCTCACAGCTGGTACTAAAGGAAAGCGCTTCTGCCTACCTAACTCACACGTCATGATCCACCAGGTTTCTGGCGGAGCTCAGGGCACAGCATCTGATGTCGAACGCACAGTAGAATTCATGTACGGTCTCAAGTCCCGCCTCAACGGCATTCTTGCTAAGCACACTGGCAAAACTGCCAAGCAGCTAGAAAAAGACGCAGACCGTGACAACTACATGTCCGCAGAAGAAGCCGTGAAATACGGCCTCGTCGACAAAGTACTCGAAATCAGCAACACGCCTGACAAGAAGTAGACCACGTCACTTACCTTTTAAAATCCCGCTCAGCTTCACCGCTAGCGGGATTTTTTGTTTTTACTAAATTAAGCTTTGCGAGAACGATGAAAACAGCAACCGCCAAGACCAAGGAGAACCATTATTGAACTACTAGGCTCTGGCACACTAACCACTTCACTAATCATTACATTTGAGAAAGATGGATTATCTGTACCAGCCTGCGGTGACGAACTCTGATCTAAATTTAAAGTATACTGACCAGCATCCAAATTAAACGTTTGGGAAAAGCTTCCTGAACTAATCACTTCCATACTCCCACCAGCAATACTATCTCCTGTGAATATCAACCCAGAATTACCAACAAGATCCAGTGATGTAGTACTCCAATACAACTCACTGAAGAGTAGGACAACTTCTATCTCAGCCCCCTCAGTCAGAGTAAAAGTTATCTGAGTTTCAGCTCCTGAATCAGAAGTGGACCCAAACGCGTTGGCTGAATTAAAGTCAATATCTGTGCGCAACTGTACAGAAGTATCTGAAATAACTACATCAACCTCGGCTAAGGGATCTAATTTATCTTCTACCCCAGGGAAAACCTCATTTAAGTAAGGAGCATACGCATTATGTTCATAGAGACCGCTAGCTGGAGAATTGACGACTAAGTCAGCTGGCTCATCTAGCACATCAGAGCCAGTAGTGGGAGTGGATCTAGCATAAACTGAAGATTGGATCTCATTTACTGTTATACTCGCAAAAGTTAAGCCTGAGCTTAAGAGAGCTACACCACCGACATAAAACACACATTTGTTAAGAGTCATTGCATTCAATTACAATCTATCAGATCTTAAGTCCAACGCTAAAGAATCTATTATTCACAATAATTCGCATCCTCTCACTGACGCTAATACTCCTTGCAGCACCATACAAATGGGTGCAAACTCTATACACAATCGATAGAGTGCACTCCTCGCTAAATTTCATTCAATATTTAATACTCAACACTTAACACTCTCAGAAATTCTCCGAAGTTTTTGAGCCCATATCATGGCACGTTCTACTAATCTCACTCTCTGTTCATTCTGTGGTAAAAGCCACTCAGAGGTGAAAAAACTCATCGCAGGTCCTGGCGTCTACATTTGTGACGAATGTATCGACGTCTGCTCCACCATTCTCCAAAAAGAGCTCAACGGCGTCACCAAGTACGCAAACTCGCCGACCGACATCAATGCTCCTCAGACACCTGCTCCGGATGTGCTGACACCAGCCCAGATCTGCGCTCGTCTCGACGAGTACATCATCGGCCAAGAACATGCGAAGAAAACTCTCTCCGTGGCGGTGTACAATCACTACCAGCGTCTCCGCCAGCACGATCACCCACACGACCCAGAGCTCGAAGGTGTAGAGATCGAGAAGTCAAACATCCTCATGCTCGGGCCCACTGGCTCAGGCAAGACCCTCCTCGCACGCACGCTTGCACGCGTGCTCGATGTTCCATTTTCTATTGTAGATGCCACCACGCTCACTGAAGCGGGTTATGTCGGTGAAGATGTTGAAAACATCATCCTTCGCCTCCTGCAGTCTGCCGATGGCGATGTCGAACGCGCCCAACGCGGAATTATCTATGTCGACGAAATCGATAAGATTGGCCGCAAGACAGAAAATGTTTCCATCACCCGAGACGTCTCCGGTGAAGGTGTTCAGCAAGCCCTCCTTAAGATTCTCGAAGGCACAGTCTGTAACGTACCACCACAAGGTGGCCGCAAGCACCCACAACAAGAGTACATTCAGGTAAATACTGAGAAGATTCTCTTCGTCGTTGGTGGTGCATTCGTTGGAATGGAAGACCTTGTCCGCAACCGCCTAGGCAAGCGCACTCTCGGCTTCAAGGTGTCTGAAGAAGACGCCACTGATAAAGAAGACCGTGACCTTCTCACCAAGGTTTTACCGGAAGACCTCCTCCACTTCGGACTCATCCCTGAATTCATCGGCCGTCTCCCAGTCTTTTCAGCGCTTCGTAAACTGGATGAGGCTGAACTCGTCAAAATCCTCACTGAGCCGAAAAACGCCATGGTCAAGCAGTACCAAAAGCTGCTGAGCATGAACGACGTCAAACTCGAAATCACCGAGGACGGACTCACCGCACTCGCTGAAGAAGCGGTTCGCCGCGGCACGGGCGCTCGCGCACTCCGCTCTATCGTAGAAGGACTCATGCTCGACGTCATGTACGACGTCCCAAGCCGTGAAGACATCGAAAGTGTCACTATCACTCGCGAAGTCGTAGAAGGCAAAAAAGAGCCAATCCTCAAAAAGAAAAAGAGCAGCGCGGCCTAAGCCCAGTAGCTCCTAATAATTTAAATTAACAACACCCGCTCAGTTCGCTGTGCGGGTGTTTTGTTATTGAGTGATTACGAACGCCTTCTACGAAGGAAAAAAGCTGAGCATCCTATCACTAATAGGGCTGAAGACGATGGCTCGGGGACAGCCGTTACCGACAAACCAAAACTTATACCTGGCAAGAAAATGTCATCATTATTAGTATCCACATTCTCAATCTCCATTGTCGCTGTATCCGCTGCAGTGAAACTAGTTCCTGTGAAGTTCACACCATTCACATCATAATCATAGCTTACTGAATTAGTAACAGTACCTCCAGTAAAGCCATCAAAAACAGCAGTCCCTGAAGCTCCACTCGAAAGCACAAAGGGAGAGGCTGGCAAGATCATACTATAAGTAAGCACCTCTCCATTTGATAAACGAGGATTTCCCACACCTACATAACCTGAACCATTTGAGTTTACTATTCCAGAAGTAGCAGTGGCAACAAGGGTGAAAGAAAATGAATCATCAATAGTGTCCCCATCAAAATCATCAGTGAGAGTGTAGATTGCTGAGTGTGAAGCGGCATTGTTATCAGCTTTACTGTCATAGGTAAAAGCACCTGCACTTACCGCACCGGCCTGTGCGTAGCGGATACCAGAGAAATCATAGGCCATGGTTGCAGCATGAGTTAGTGCTGCACTTCCGATCAAAAAGATGAAGGGTGAGAGATATTTCATAAGTGTTTAAATATGAGGTACATTCATAGCAAATATTCCAAGCTTAGGTCAAGATGAAACATTATGTCACAGCAGGAAAGTCAGCTTATACCCTCGCGCGGCAGAGTAAGATACTCAGCAGCTCCACAGGACAACGTTGCCACTTTAAAAATCGCTTCGTTAGCGTGATGTCCCAAATGTGCACTCACCAGAATGCACATAGAATGAGACTGAACTAAAGTCCTAAGCGCGCAGCTGTCTTCGCCTTAAACTTACCCGGTGGCTTTGGAAGCTTCGGATAATACGTTTTAACGAAGCTCTTAAGCTGTTTCTGCATCGCCTCCACCACTTCTGGCTTTTGCTGTGCAAGATTCGTTGTTTCGCCTAGGTCTTCAGAAATGTCGTACAGTTCATCCTCATCCCCAGTGAAGAACATCAGGTATTTCATGCCCGTTTTCTCGTCGAACATCGCAGCATTAGCGCGCTGCCCCCAGTGAGGTCGGCTGTCAGGAAAGTACCAATAAAACTTCCGAGGCTCTAGATCATTCCCAGCGAACACCGGAAGCAAGGACGTGCCATCAGTCGGATGGTCCGCAGGGATTTCCTGCTCCGTTCCATCCATCACTGTATTGAACACATCGCCGATAAAAATAGGCTTCGTGTATTCGGACCCAGGCGTGATGTGACCATTCCAAACCATAAAGGCCGGCACACGCACCCCTGCTTCATAGGTAGAATTCTTACCACCATTGAGCGGCGCACAAGGCACATCATCAGTGGTCGAACCATTATCAGAAAAGAAGACAATCAAGGTGTTCTCGTACTCACCAATCTCTTTCAACTTGGCGACCATTCGCCCCACCGACTCGTCGAGCGACTCGATCATCGCAGCATAGAGCGCATTGGTCTCACTGCTCAGTAATTTTGAGCCAGTCTTAGGGTCGACTCGAAACGTTTTTTTGATCCCCAACTCAGCGATCTTCTTTTCATATTTTGCAATGACATCAGCCTTCGCCTCCTTTTGATTGTGCACCGTGTAATACCAGAAATTGAGGTAGAATGGTTTTTCAGCGTCACGCTGATCCAGCAACTTGAAAGCTTCGTTGGTCAATCGATCTGTGAGGTACTCCCCTTCTTTACCTCCTTCTTTTAGCATGGGCACACTAGTGCGCTTCGGGCTCTTTCCATTCGGCATCCAGTTGTATGGCCAGAAATAGGAGCCTGGCCCCCACGCTGTCCAACCGCCGATGTTCACATCGAAACCGAGATTCGTCGGCATCGTCTTCTGCCTCTCGTTACCGATATGCCATTTGCCTACATGCCAAGTCTGATAGCCTGCTTGCTTCAGATAATGGGGTAAAATTTTCTGCTCCTTTGGCAGAGTGTGATGGTGATTCCACATGCCGAGTTTCAAGCAGTGTTGGCCCGTAAGTGCAGTAGCCCGTGCTGGTGAACAAATCGCTGCCGATGTGTACGCCTGAGGGAAACGAATCCCCTCAGCGCAAAGCTTATCAATATTTGGCGTCTCATAAAGCTCCGCACCAAAACATCCTAGATCCTTCCAGCCAAGATCATCGACTAAGAAAAACACTACATTCGGCTGCTTACTTTCTGCGCTCACCTGCCCTACTAGCCCAATGGCTAACAGACACTTTAAAACCCATTTCATTCTCATCATCATTTACTTTTGTCAGTTTTGTTCATCCCATCCAAAGGCATGCCGCGATACTCGAGCATCGCCTGCATCATGGTTTCCATTCTCTCAGGCTGCTGCGCCGCGAGATCATGCATTTCACTTCGATCCTTCTCGAGGTTATAGAGCTCAAATTTCTTATTATTGGTGGTCACTATCTTCCACGGGTATTCGATATAAGCAGTCGAGTCTCGATAGTAGAAATGCATTGGACGTCTCAGATCAGCTTCACCACCTTTTAGAATTGATGCAAAAGAGACTCCGCGCATTGACTTAATAGTCCTCCCCTCAAATTTCGCTGGATAGGCAACCCCAGTGAGGTCTAACACCGTTGGCATCACATCCATCACCATGATCGGTTCTGAACTGAGCGTACCTGCCCCTTTAATCACTGACGGGGCATTCACAATGAAAGGCACGGAAAGCCCGCCTTCGTGACAAAAATTCTTCCACTTACGCAGCGGCGTATTGCTGTAATTCGTCCACGCTGGGCCGACTTGCCAATGCGTTTCTTTCGAGCCAAATGCCGCCTTGCTATCGTACTTTCTACCAAAGCGAGAACCTTTATGTCCCGGCCACATCCCCTTGCCGCCCTCAGGACAGCCACCATTGTCGGATGAAAAGAAGATCACCGTATTCTCGCGCACTCCCATCTTATCTAACTGTTCAAGAACGCGGCCAATATTTTGATCCACATTGTCAATCATCGCACAGTAACCTGCCATCACACGATCGTAGAACTCCTTCTTTTCATGACTGAGTTTTTTCCATTCGCTGTTCATCTTGGCGAGGTCAGCGGAAAGTTTCATTCCTTCAGGTACCAGCCCAAGTTCCTGCATTCTTGCGAAACGCTTCGGACGCAAGGCGGATGGACCTTCCATAAATTTCCCCACATACTTCTCAATATCCTTCTCTTTGGCCTGAATGGGATAATGCGGTGCGTGATAAGCGAGATGCAGGAAGAAAGGTTTTCCCTCTTCATGCTCTTGGAGAAACTTGAGTGCGAAGTCCGTGTGCACATCCGTCTTGTAAAACGGCTCATTGGTGTTCCACGGTTTCCCATCGAGCAAGGTCTGCTTCAGAGTGTGATCCCAGTAATTCCCACCATCTTCATTGCCGAAGCTCCGCTCGAACCCACGCTCTGGAACGATGGAGAAATTATCCATCACCGCCCCGTGCGTTTTGCCGACAAAGTAGGTGCTATACCCAGCTGGCTGCAGCGCCTCCCCTAGAGTAATTCCATCCTCTACAGTTCGCACTGGCGGAGAATCCATCCCCGTCATGATTGCATCCCGTGTGGGAAAGCACTTCGGGTACGTCCGGTAATTGGTAAAAAGAATCCCACCTTTAGCCAGACTGTCGATGTGAGGAGTTTCGATCTCCCCCCCCATACACATCAAATCCGAATACCCCATATCATCGACCATGATGTTGATGACGTTTGGGCGCTCAGCTGCACTCAATAAACTGAGTAGGCCCAAATAGAGCACGCTGACGATTCGGATTCTTCTCATAGTTTTTACTTAGATGACTTTGGTGTCGTTTCGGAGATCCACTTCTCAAGCTTCTTATCCATCTCGCTCACCCTTTCTGGATACTGATCGGACAAGTCCATTTTTTCACCTATGTCATCAGAAAGCTTGTATAGTTCGTACGGCTTTCCTTCGCTAAATTTGATCAATTTCCAACCATCGATCTGGATCGCCGAAGACGGCTTATGGCCATTCCCGTGGATATGTGGGTAGGTCCACGCTAGGAAACGTCCATCTACAGCCTTATCAGAATTTCCAGCTAACACTTTCTTAAGAGAAACCCCATCGAGGTGCTGCTCTGGTTTCAGCGGCAAACCACAGAGATCTAACAACGTAGGATACACATCCATTGTAATAATCTCTTGATTACTCTCCACCGGCGAGATCTTACCCTGCCAGCTCATAATCGTTGGAATTCTAATCCCACCTTCGTAGGTCCAAGCTTTCCCTGAACGCAGCGGAGCATTACTTGTTGGACCGCCAGTTTGCTTACGGTGTGCAAGCCCCCCATTATCCGAACTAAATACCACAATAGTATTCTCGAGCATTCCTTTTGACTCTATATGCTCCATCACGCGACCGATATTCGTATCCAGGTTCTCCATCATCGCCGCATAGGCTGGATCTTCCTGGCGAGCGGTCGACATCGTACCGTATTTGTCTTCGAGCAACTTAGGCTTTGCCCCACCATACATTTTTTCCTTCTTTGTCTGATACTTCTTCACCAAGTCCTCAGGAGCCTGAATCGGCGTATGGACCGCGTAGTGCGAAAGACAGAGGAAAAATGGCTCTTCACTTTTTGTATCAATAAAATCAATTGCTAGATCAGTAAGAGCATCCGTTAGGTAATCCCCCTTCTTGTAGTTTCCTAGATCAGGCACACTCGAGCCACCTTTCCTCTTACCAAATGGATAGAAGAAAGACGCAGGCTGACCCGCGCGATTCACCGCTGCGGTGTAGCCAAACCCTTGAAACTGTGGCTGCACATCATCAGATTTACCTAGGTGCCATTTCCCAATATAGCCCGTTCTATAACCAGCCTCTTGGAATGCCTCACCAATGGTTACTTCTGTTAAAGGGAGGGCAATCTTACTTCCAGTCGGTATCCACTGAGTGATCCCCACCCGCTGCGGAGCTTTCCCCGTCATCAAAGCTGCACGCGTCGGCGAGCACACCGGGTTCGCAGCATAGGAGTTTTTAAAGTTCGCCCCAGTCTTAGCCAGCGCATCGATATTTGGTGTCTCATGAAATGTAGAACCATTCGCCCCGATGTCAGCCCAGCCAAGGTCATCGATAAAAAAGATCAGAACGTTAGGCCGTGTACTTTGAGCAATAGCACTCGAGCTAACAGCCAGTGTACTTAGAGTGAGAATAGAAAGAAATAATCTACGCATTTTAGTTGGTGTGGTGAATAAGAAAAAGCCCGACGCTTGCCGAGCTTTGTGAATTACTTTCGTAAAAATAAGATTAGCGTCAAGCTATAAGGACTAGCGACGGCGACGCATTACTGAGCAAAGGCCGAGCAATCCCAACATTACTGAAGTAGATGGCTCTGGGAGGGCTGCAATACTGGCTTCGTCAAAGCTCGTTTGCTGATTACCACTAGTCCGCTTGGTGATGAACTGAACTGCAAGCTGCTTACCAAAGGCATCATCAGATGCCAAAATAGTTCCATTCACAGTAAAATCAGTATAGGCACATTGACTCCAAATACTCAAAACGAGTATCCAGCAGCCATCAGGCCTTACTCAAACTCTACTTCAATCGTATCTAGAATTGGCTTGGAATCATTCTCAGTGACATCAATGAGCCGTACTTTGACCTGGAAACCATAGCCATCAGGTAATTCGCTAAGGTCGAGCTGCGCAGGTGTCTTAGCTACTTGCTTGGCAAAGCCGTCCACGTAGTCGTAACTTTCTTTGACCTTGGACCAATCCGTCCATTCATCGATTAACTTGTCATTATCTGTATCCACTCCCACACGTACCTCGACTCCATCGACCCATGGCCCTGGACTCACGAAGTCATCCGTTTGAGAGATCAAATAGAACTGGCCTTGCGCAAACATTATGTCGGGATCTGGGTGCCCTTTTCCTATAGAACCACAGAAAGTAAACGGTTCATTGATACTTGAGGAAGTGAACCACGCAGTCTTCATATTCTTCGCCCCATGTGCTCCAGCCGGGTCATAGTCACCAAAGAGATAGTACTGGCCACCAATAGCAATCGCAGCCCAATCACCGTAAGCGTCTTGCTCCGGTTCATGAATCTCATATTCAGCTTCATTGGTCGGGTAATTCTTTGGATCATCCTTCTTCCAATGCGGATGATTATACGTTCCCTTTTCACCTGTCGGCTCAGTACGATAGTCGACAGCTGGATCTAACAGTTTGAAATCACTAATGCCGTCATCACTCACAGCATGACTAGCAAGAGGAGAATCCCATGAGCGACTAGATGCTTTGATCGGGTCCCAATTCTCAAGAATGAGGTGAAATTTACCATCGAGATCTCGAATGATCGCACTGTCAGACCCATGGGAAGGATCTTTGAAAGCCATCCCCATTTTCACCCCCATTTCCCCGTCGGTTAGATCTTCATCTATAATCAAATGCGGATCTTGGTCATTTGGGAAATCATAGTAGAAATACGTCTTATCACCCACTTGCTCTGCCGTAGTCATCCAACGCGCGTCTTTGTCAGAAACAGGTCCATGGTGCACCCAGTTCTTCATGTCACGCGTTTGCCAAGCATGGTAACCACCAAGTGATGGTTTCAGACCACCTGGGGCATTATATTGATTCTTATAAGCCGTAGTTTGCAGAGGTGTCTCATATCCCTCCAGATTTACTTCTTTTGGCTCAAAAGCCTTCTCCCCTTTCTTACTCGCTCCTTTGTAACGAGCAAACACCCAGTAATCGTTCGCACCACGACGTAGAAAAACGGGGGCATCAGCCATATTTTTAGGCCCTAAATCTGCAATAGGATTCCAGTTCTGCCAAATCGGCGACTGGCTAATAGTTACCGAACTTGCCTTTCTTTTATCAGAGAACACTTTGAGAGCGCTGGTGAACGTACCTTCAGCTGCAGTCAGCTTTGCAATCCCGCCTTTGAGCTCAATGTTTGTCCCCTCAGTTTTGTTTAACTCCCAATCTGCTTGATTATCAATCACCCAACTCTCCCCACATACCATGAGAGGAGAAGCCAATACTGCTGTGAAAAACGTGCGTCGTAAATATTTCATATGTGTAGTTTTTAGAGCTATAGTGAGCAAACTTAGTGGATTAGTGAACCCTAGACGATCATAAATCGTAAATGTGAGGATCCCACTAAGCGATTCCTTAGATCCCCCTTATACGTCCGAGAGGTCGGCATCTTTCAATACGGACATCGGTAGATTCACTCTCGCCCCCCCCTTGGAAACATTCTACTTCATATCAAAAATAATCTGAACGCCTCGAAATAGCTTCAAAGTCCTGCTTTTTCCTTTCCACTTCACACTCCTCACTTTTCACTCCCCCCATGAAGCTCACTAAGCCAGCGGGAGACTACGACAACGACGACGCTCTCAACCATTTTCTCACTACCGTCGCAGATGCTGGCATTGAGCTCTACGACCACCAAGAGGAGGCCATTCTGGAAATTTTCTCTGGAAATAATGTCATTCTAAATACTCCAACCGGCTCAGGAAAGTCGATGGTTGCCCTCGCCCATCACTACAAATCCTGGTGCGCGGGAAAAGTTTCCTACTACACAGTCCCCATCAAGGCGCTTGCCAATGAGAAATTCCTCTCGCTCTGCAACACCTTCGGCCCCGACCACGTCGGAATGATTACTGGTGACGCCACCGTCAACCCTTCCGCCCCCATCATCTGCTGTACTGCAGAAATCCTCTCAAATCTAGCCCTGCGAGATGGAGCTCAAACGAAAGTCGACGATGTCATCATGGACGAATTCCATTACTACTCGGACCAGGAACGTGGAGTCGCTTGGCAGATCCCGCTCCTCACTCTTCCCCAGTCGCGCTTCACTCTCATGTCCGCCACCATCGGCGACACCCATTTTTTCCAAAAAGGCCTCACCGAACTCACAGGAGCGGAAACAGCTCTCGTGCAATCCGACCAACGCCCAGTCCCACTTGAGTTCGACTACTCAGAAATCCCTCTTGCGGAAAAAGTCACCGAACTCGTCGAACAAGACCGCGCCCCCGTCTATCTCGTCCACTTTTCCCAACGCTCCGCAGCCGAATCCTCCCAAAACCTTCTCTCTCAAAATTTCTGTTCCAAAGAACAAAAACAAGAAATTGCAGAAGCGCTTCAGTCGGCCAACTTCCGTTCTCCCTACGGAAAAGAAATCAGCAAGCTACTACGTCACGGTATCGGCATTCACCACGCCGGACTACTCCCTAAATACCGTATGCTCGTTGAGAAACTCACTCAGCGTGGACTGCTCAAGGTCATCTGCGGCACCGACACCCTCGGCGTCGGCGTCAACGTACCTATCCGCTCCGTCCTCTTCACCCAACTTTGTAAATTCGACGGCTCTAGTGTGAAAATTCTCACCGTGCGCGACTTCAAGCAAATTGCGGGCCGCGCTGGCCGCCGCGGATTCGATGACAGAGGTTTCGTCGTAGCCCAAGCCCCAGAACACGCTATCGAGAACCTCCGTCTGGAAGCAAAGGCAGCCGCTTCCACCAAGAAAAAGAAAGTCGTCAAAAAGAAGCCCCCCGAGCACGGCTTCGTCAACTGGAATCAAGACACCTTCGAGAAACTCGAAGCCTCCGCACCTGAACCACTTAAGTCCAGCTTTCGCCTACGCCACAATCTCATCCTCAACATGCTCAGCCGCAAAAATGAAGATGGCTGCGCAGCACTTAAAAAGCTGATTAACGACTGCCACGAGACCGAGGCATCGAAGAAAAAGCTACGTGAACAAGCTCGTAAAATGTTCATAGCCCTCGTGCGCGGCGGAGTCCTCACGATCATTCCGCCAGCAAACCGTAACCCCGAGCCGAACTCCCCCAAAGTTCAACTCCACCTCGACCTACAAGACGACTTCACCATGAACCAAGCTCTCGGACTCTACCTCCTAGAGACCATCCCAGAGCTCGACCAAGAGCACCCGAACTACGCGCTACAAGTACTCAGCCTCATCGAGTCCATTCTCGAAGACCCTGCAGCCCTACTTAAGGCGCAAATCAGTAAAGCTAAGGGCGAGCTCATCGCCGAGCTACGCGACGAAGGAGTCAGCTATGAAGAGCGCATGGAGCGGCTCGAAGAAGTCAACTACCCACAGCCAGGAAAAGACTTCATCTACGACACCTTTAACAAGTTCCGCGCCAAACACCCATGGGTCCAGTCTGAGGGCATCCGCCCGAAATCCATTGCCCGTGAAATGTTCGAGGAATACATGGACTTCGAAGACTACATCAAGGACTACAAACTCGAGCGCTCCGAAGCCATCCTCCTTCGCCATCTCTCAGAGGTGTATAAAGTACTCGCGCAAACTGTCCCCCCGAATCTGAAAGACGAGAACCTACTCGAAGCTGAAGCCTACCTCAAGGACCACGTCACCTCTGTCGATTCCTCGCTCATCGATGAATGGGAACTCATGCGCAACCCTGACTACCTCCTTGAAAAAGAGGCTAAGCAGAAAGAAGCAGCAGAGCGTCCACTCACCCAGCAAAAGAAAAAATTCACTAAGCTCGTTCGTGAAAAATCCCTAGATGCCCTCAAGCTACTCGCCCACGACGAGATCGCCCTTTTCCTCGCAGAGTTTCAGCCACACGACCCACATGGTGAAGCCTGGAACTTCAACCGTCTCGATCCAGACATCGATGCCTACTTTGACAATCACCACAGCATCCGCCTCGACCCTGCTGCACGAAATGCACGCAATACTCAGATCGAAGAAACCGCTGACAAAAAGCACTGGAAGGTCACTCAAATACTCTCCGACCCCGATGAAAAGAACGATTGGGCATTCACCTTCCTCGTCGACCTCAACGCTTCAAATACTGAGAAAGCCCCCGTATTCCTGTTAGAAAACCTAACAAGCGTTTGCTAGTCACCTATTTCATAAGGTTTAGAGACCATCTCTAATTGTTAAATATTCAGCTTTCTAACTAGCCAACAGCCAACCAGTCTTGTATAGCATACATTGTCGTCTTTGTTTCAGTCGGCTTCGTTTTGCTACTACTATGAAAATACAACTCTACCTGAGTGGAGAGGTGCGTACGCACTTTTCAATCTCCACACAAGAAATCCAGAGTGATGCCAAGACTCCGCTCTTCTCAGATTGGAGATCTCTCTGGCGCTGCGACCACCTCATCAGCACCGATGACGGTCTCGAGCATCTCTTTCTATTCACCAATGCGGTCACCCAGTACAACCTCATCATGGTGGACAGAGATAAAGACTTCCAGAGCCTACTCGGAAGCTTCCAGCAGCACTTTGCTCTGACACTCCACGAACACGGGCAAGACTTTTCTGAGCAATCTATAGATACGGAATGCCAACTACTCAGTGGTGAACCGTGGGGTCTCTCCAAGCGTATGCAGTTCACCGCCGACCAGGCTATTGAATGTCTCCTCGCTAACGATGCCAACATCGATATCACCGAGGAATGGATCAACGGCTACGAAAGCCTCACTTACCCAATCTCAGCGAGCGATGCTATGCGCCTCCGAATCACCCCAGATTCCTTTGAATCCGACGCAGAGATCTTGCCATTCAAAATTGCACGCTGAGCAAGAGTTTGCTTGCCGCACGTGCAATTCGCATTCCCTACCGCCTAGCCGATGAGACGTTTAAGCGTCTCATCGCTGACCGGTCGAACATCACGGATGCTGTTGCCGATCATTTCGTTCATCAGTGTGCTACAAGCATCTTTCGCCGCTTCATTTTCGAAATCCATCCCCACGAGAGCACGGCCCACGCGCTCACCTGAGTATTCGTAATTGAAATAACAGAGGCTAGAAAACTCGCTCACTTTGCCCATAAATTGCTCAAAGGCTCCCGCGCGTTCAGGAAATTCTACATTTACAAACAACGGGCAAGTAAACAGTGCTGGATCGTAATTAATAATACGATAGCCCACTATTTCTTCAGTAGAGACATCCGCAGCTTTCACACCGCGCTCCTCTAACAGAGAATCAATTTCTCTATAATCCTCTACTGAACCAATCATCCCGATGACGGGATACTGTGTCTGTGATCCGACACGTCCATACTGTAGGTCCACAATACTTACCGCTTCAGGAAGATCTTTAAGGAACTGTAATAATGACCCTTTCCCTTCTGGAATAGGCACACGGAGGAAACGGCGCTGACGCGAGCCTATACCAGCTCTGCGAGAAATGTTCGCAAGTTGGGCGAAATCCATATTCGCTCCGCAGATGATAGTCAGTACTTTCTCACCTGACTTGATCTTGCCTGCCGCGTAATCCTTAGCAATCGCCGCTAAGCCCATCGCCCCACTTGGTTCTGGAATAGCACGCACAGTCTCCCAGAGTCGGCGCACGCCGTGACAGACCTCATCATTGGTCACGGTCACGATCTCATCCAAGAGTTCATTACAAATTTTAAACGTATTCTCACCCACCTTGCGTACCGCGGTACCGTCACAGAAAACATCGAGGTACTCTAGCTCGACTGGTTCACCTGCCGCAATAGCAGCCTTCATCGAGGCCTGGCCCTCGCCCTCAACACCGATAATTTTGCACTCAGGCCAATACTTTTTCAACCAGCAGCTCACGGAGGAAGCTAAACCACCTCCTCCAATAGCAATGTAGACACGGTCAAACGGCCCCTTGCCGCTCATCACGATCTCATCTGCCACTGTACCCTGACCACCCATGGTTACCGGGTCGTTATATGGATGGATGTAAACAGCACCTGCATCTTCACAGTACTTGCGAGCAGCGATTCCAGCCTCATCGTACGAGTCGCCAATAAGACGAATTTCTACATTATCTCCGCCATGACGCATCACCTCGCTCTGTTTTACCTCTGGAGTAGAGCACGGCATGAAAACGATGGCCTGACAGCCGAGCTTACTAGCCCCAAGTGCAACCCCTTGGCCGTGGTTACCAGCAGATGCTGCCACTATCCCCTTCGCTCGTTGCTCTGAAGTCAGCGCAGCCATCGCATTATACGCACCGCGCCATTTATACGCTTTAATCGGCCCAAGATCCTCGCGCTTCGCCCAGACCTCACAGTCGTACTCGGCAATCTCAAGCTTCTGCAAGGGTGTAGGATCACCAGCTGCATAGACGCGCTGACGCGCCATTAGGATTTCTTGAAAGAGTTGTTCTTGGTCCATAATCGTTGGGCGGAATACTCCCACGCTAACCACATGGGTCAAGTTTTTTGCGTATGCATAAAAATGCCAACACTAGCAGACCTAGCTAAGCCCAGTTTCCACACTCTAACTCTTGCCTTGTGAGCTGAGAATGTGAAGACTCCCAACATGACTATTAAAGTAGGCGACAAAGCACCAGACTTCACTCTCGTCACACTCGGCGAAAACGGCCCTGAGACTATCACTCTCTCCGAAGTAATCGGTGAATCTAACATTCTTCTTCTCTTCGTCCCAATGGCTTTCACCGGCGGTTGCACCAGAGAATTCTGTGACATTTCTAAGAACATAAGCGTGTACGAAGGCCTCAATGCGAAAGTCCTCGGAATCTCCGGAGATAACCCATTTGCCAACGCTGAGTGGGCAACGAAAGAGGGTATCACCATCACTCTACTTTCCGATTACGAACATAAAGCCACAGCTGACTACGGCATCGCTTACGAATCATTTCTCCCTGAGAAAAATCTCATCATGGGTGGTGTGCCTAAACGCTCTGCTTTCGTCATCGATAAAGCAGGCATCGTTCAGTACGCAGAAGTTCTCGAAGTCCCTAGTGACATGCCGAGCTTCGACGCTATCCAAGAGTGCCTCAAAGATATCTAAGAGCCCTTTCCACCCATTCCCTTTTCTAAGCCCGCATGCGACTTTGCCTGCGGGCTTTTTCTTTCGCTTCTGGACAGGAATCAACAGTACAGCTAAACCCATCTCTATGAGATACGTCCTCTCCCTACTTTCCACCCTTTTACTCGTTTCCTGTGGTGGCGACGGCAGACTCGTCTTTGACCTAATGCCAGCCCCAGCCGCATTCACAGATACTGGCATCAAACTTCCAGATCAGAATAAGCGCGTAAAGGACACTCTGATGGACCAAATCTTCTACGCTACTGACAGGGCTCCAGCTACCCCAGGGGATAAGAACTTTCTCTATTCTAGTAAACGAGGAAATGCACTCCGCCTAGGGCGTGCCCAAGTAGAAAGCGGCCGCGACGACCTCACATGGCAAGACGCTCGCAAAATTTCTCTACTAAAAACTCGTAGCGAAAAGTTCCCTATCAAAGTCAAAGGCGCTGACGAATACGGAGTCTTAGATAGTTCCGTCCATAAGTATTCTAGAGTGAGCCAAGAAGATCGCGACAATGCAAACTCAGCTACTCAGCGCTACATTAATGAAATCAACGCTCAGCTTGCTAAATCTAAGAAGCGCACCATTAACATCTTCGTTCACGGCTATAAAGTCACCTTCGAAAACCCTGTACTCACCACAGCCGAGATGTGGCATTTTCTAGCATATGATGGAGTCTTTATCGCCTATTCATGGCCATCCACGCCAAAGACTCTCGCCTATGTCTCAGATACTGAGACCGCGCTCGTCTCCGCCCGCCACCTTAGAGACCTCATCCTATTTCTCTCCGAACGCACAAAAGCCGATAAGATCAATGTCATTGGCTACAGTGCCGGCAGCCGTGTAGTCACACGGGCTATGGGAGATCTTGCCATCCTTCAAAACGGCAAATCACATGCTCAAAATAAAAAAGAGCTAAAGCTAGGAACCGTCGCCATCATAGCGGGAGATGTTGACCGTAAACTAGTAAGTGGATATCTAGTAGATGGGGCTGACAAATTAATGGATCAATTCCTTATCTATCAAAGTGACTCAGATAAGGCACTCTTCATGTCGCGCTTTCTTACCAACCGCAATCGACTAGGCGAGACGTTCAGCCTTGATAGCTTTGACGCACATTCCATCCAGTATCTTGAGGACAATCCCCACGTCGTACTCGTTGACGTGAGCAATGCGGAGTCAGCCAGAGCTGGAAATGGTCACGGATATCTACGAAACAGCCCGTGGGTCACAAGTGACCTTCTCATGGCGCTAGCCTACTCCCCCACACCTAAAAAACGAGGCCTTGTAAGAAAAGACCCTAAGATTCCACTCTGGGCCTTCCCTGAAGACTACACCCAACGCTTAGGTTCAGCTCTCAAGCACTATAATCCGACTCTATTTGATTAAGCTCGTCCTGATGCCTGAAGTATAAGTCACGGCACTAGCAGCCCCGTTGATATTTCACGATCATCTTCTCAAAGCTGACCAATTCCTTTTGCATCCATTTGGGAACATTCCCAAACTCCCAGCTCACGCGATATGTCCAGTTTTGGTCCCCAACGGTACCAGGGAAATTAATCTGCACAGGACTATCTCCCACGGCATTGATCATCACCCCCACGTAGCGAGAGTTAGAACGCATCAGTGCATCTAACAAGGCGTGCTTCGTTTTATGGCTAAAGGGTGGATAGCTCTTCCCCTTCCGCACAGCGGGAAGTCCTGCAAAATCAGAGATTGCCTTTAACTTCGCCGCTGCTCCTTTTTTATCAGATCCTCCATCAGCCTCTATTCGACACTCCTCCCACTGAATACGCATCGGCGCCATATCGTGTGTGGTGTAACAGGCAAACGAACATTCTGGGTAATCCGAGCCATCCGTCACCTTTCCTTTTCTATCCTTTTCCCAGTGGCAAACCTTGAACCCAGCAATCCCTAATTCTAACAAATGGGGTCTAACATAATCTGGCACAGTGCCCAAATCCTCACCGATCACCTCTGCTCCCTTAGCTGCCTCGACCACTGCGCGAATGTACTTATCACCGTCCAATAAGTTCTTCGCCTTATTTACCATCGTGTCGTCTTCGCGAGGATAGAACCCAGGGAGCCGTCCCTCAGTCTTCTTAGCGGCTTGCTCTAGACTGAGCGGAAGAAACTCCTCATTGCGCCTCGGGTGCCAGGGAAAACTGTAAATCCGGTAGAAACCCAAAATGTGGTCAATCCGGAACTGGTGGAAAATTGACGTCAAAGCCCCAATGCGCTGCTTCCACCAGCGGTAACCGCTTTCTTCGATCACATCCCAGCGGTACACAGGAACTCCCCAGTTCTGCCCCCACTTGGTAGTAAACGCATCTGCCTTAAATTCTGTCTCAGGCGGAGCCCCTCCGAAAAGGTCCAAGTGAAACCACTCCGGTTCAAAAAACACATCGGCACTCGCGTAGCTCACTCCAATCGGCACATCCCCCATGAGTCTAACACCTACCTTATCCGCATGCTTCCTCACATCCTCCCACTGAGCAAATGCATGCCATTGCTCCCACGCGTAGTAGTCCTGCGCAGTATCCACTGCTTCACGCTCTTTGCGCTTTCGTTTACCTTCGTAAACTTTTGCCTTTTCTCGGGTATTAAAACCCTCTGGCCAAAGTGACCAATCTTCCTCGCCACCTGCCTCATCGATTAACCAACGATAACTACAATAATTCTTCAGCCACTTATTCTGCTGCTTCTTGAATGCATCAAATCTAGCATCTCCACCAGATTTACAAAACCGAGCAAAAGCTTGTCTCAACACTCCCCCCTTCACCTTCCACACCGTGGCATAATCAACGCTCGCTGCAATGTGTGCAATCCCACTCGCCTTTCTTGCCTTTTGCATAGTCGCAGCTCCTACTCCCTTGATCTGCTCCAAATCTATGTAGAGCGGATCCAGGGCCACAGAACTAATCGCGCTATAAGGACTGCGATCGCTGCCCGTGACATTTATAGGTAATAGCTGCAGAAAACCTACTTTGTATCGGGCAAACCAATCCAAGCATTGTTTCACTGCAGTTGTATCGCCAATTCCCAAGTCGCCTTTTCTCCTCATAGAAAAAACAGGGAACAAAACACCAGCCATGCGATTGTTAGAGATTACATTCAGATCTGCCATCAACATAAGTGATATGAATACTCTCTAAATCTCGCAACTTCATTGTGATTTATTTCGAATAAATTTCACCAAGATGGCCTTATTCTTGCTCTTTTAATCGTACACCGCGCAGCACCTTCATTAAAAATGCATTGATCTAACCCAATCTAATTGAATATGATGAACCTCAACCCCCGCCCCCCCCGCGAAATGCAATATTTTTATGACCTTGCTCTGCTTGATGCCAGAGGCGAACTAAGTACAGCCCTCACAGTTCTTCATTACGGTAGTGAAATCGGCGCCTTTTCTGGTTCAGAAAAGAAAAAGCACGACTTAGAAAAAATCCACAGCCTAGAGATCGACCTCACTGATTACGCAGCTAACCACGACGGCCTACACAGCTACTCACTCATGTTTTTCGAACGTGGGTGGAACAAGCAAGTCTGGGAGATGAAACTCTTTCAGCACAAAAGAAACCTCAAGGCCATCACGACTAGGGTGAAACTCAGCGCTAAGATCTTAGACAATCCACCCCACGACCACCACCTCTTTACCTCATCGAACCGCTATATTGATTTCTCAGAGTACCCGGAGCTAGCGGCTGCGCCAAACGTACCTCAAAGCTATATCCAACAATTCAATACTCGCTTTGTCGGTTACCTCATGCGCAGCGAACGAAACTTCGATGACGTTCGAGAAATGTTCACTAGTTGTGAGTTAAAAAATATTTTAGACGCCAAATTCGACACTTCCGAGAACTACCATCACATCCACATGGCAGCCTACGGTAAGGCTGGCTAATAGATTTTTTGCTATTCAATTGAGAATTCTTCGGAGCCACTCTATGAAGGGAATTTGAAAATTTGCCTTTCCAAACAGGCAATCCCTCCCTAATTCCCATTTCTAGGATGTCCAAGACTCTAATCATTGCTGAAAAACCTTCCGTTGCTACCGACCTTTCACGTGCACTGGCCAAAGCACCAGACATGTCAAAATTCGACAAAAAAGGCAAAGGGCGCGAATACTATTTCGAAAACGACACACACGTCATCACCTCAGCAGTGGGTCACCTTGTGCAGCTTAAAATGCCAACCGGCCCGAATGGTAAGAATCTCCCATGGAAATTCGACGTTCTACCTGCTGTACCAAAGACATTTGCTCTTGAGCCGATTGAAACCTCTGAGGCACGCCTCAAGCAAGTACTCCGCCTAGCACGCCGCAAGGACATTGACTCCATCGTTAATGCTTGCGATGCCGGCCGTGAAGGTGAACTCATCTTCAAGTATATCCTCGAGCTTGGTAATATTGATAAGCCTGTGAAGCGCCTCTGGATGCGCTCAATGACTAATCAAGCCATTCTCGATGCCTGGGCCACCCTGCGTGATGACTCTGAAATGGAGAATCTCACCGCAGCAGCGAAATGCCGCTCCGAGTCTGACTGGCTCGTTGGACTCAACTCCACTCGTGCACTCACCTGCTTCCGTTCACGTCACGGTGGTTTCAACATCACCTCCGCTGGACGTGTGCAGACTCCAACTCTCGCCATCCTCGCTAAACGCGAAACTGAAATCCGCTCATTCATCTCGACTCCATACGCTGAAGTCCATGCCAACTTCTCAGTTGAGGCGGGCCTCTACGACGGACGTTGGATCGACACTGAGTGGAAAAAAGAAGCTGGCAACGTCCACTCACGCGCCGAGCGGCTCTGGGACATCACCTCAGCTCACGCGATCAAAGACCGCTGTGAAGGCAAAGCCGGCACCGTCTCTGAGACCAAGAAACCAACCAAGCAAGCCTCACCACAACTTTACGACCTCACCACACTTCAGCGTGAGGCATCCTCCCGCTTTGGCTTCTCCGCGACTAGCACGCTCAAGCTTGCCCAGTCACTCTATGAGCGCCACAAGATGCTCACCTACCCACGTACTGACTCCCGCTACCTCCCTGAAGACTATGTAGGCATCGTCAGCAACACCATCGACTCGATCGGTAAAGACCACGCTGAGCTCGCACCATTCGCTAAGGATATTCAGACCAACAACCGTCTCATCCCAACCAAACGCATCTTCAACAATGCTAAGATCTCCGATCACTTTGCTATCATCCCTACTGGCCGGGTCGTCAAACTTTCCGAGCCTGAGCAAAAGCTCTTTGACCTCGTCACCAAGCGCTTCCTCGCAGTATTCTTCCCATCAGCAATCTTCGAAAACACTCGCCGCGAAACTACAATTTCTCACGCAGATGGTATCGCTGACACCTTCCTCACCACTGGTAAAATCCTTGTCGAGCCAGGCTGGCTCGCAGTCTACGGCCGCCAAGTAGGCGTAGCAGCTGGTAAGGACGAACTCTGTTTAGTTTCCGAAGGTGAAGATGCCCAAGTAGAAGAAATCTCAGTCAAAGAAGACGAGACTAAACCACCTGCCCGATACAACGAAGCCACCCTCCTTTCCGCGATGGAAGGCGCAGGTAAGCTTATCGATGACGAAGAGCTACGTGAAGCTATGTCCGACCGTGGTCTAGGGACACCTGCCACACGCGCAGCAACTATCGAGGCTCTGATCCGCCAGAAATATATTGCCCGCGACGGCCGTGAAATTCACGTCTCTGCAAGTGGACTCAAACTCATCGAAACTCTGCACGAAATCGGAGTCACCGGTCTCACCTCGCCAGAAATGACTGGTGACTGGGAAAGCAAGCTACGCCAAATGGAGCAAGGTGAGCTAGGACGACCTGAATTCATGCGCGACATCATCTCCTACACGGAAGATATCGTTCAACGCGCTAAAGGCTATGCCACCGAGCTCAAAAACAAGGTCTTCCCTGACATCAAAGCACCTTGTCCAAAATGTGGTGCAACAACTCTCAAGCAGACTGACGCTACCTATGAATGCACCGAACCTGATTGCGGTTTCAAGGTAACCAAATTTATTGCCAACCGCCTCCTCAGTGAAGATGAAGCGCGCGAACTCTTCTCTAAAAAGTTTGTTGGGCCACTCAGCGGCTTTAAGTCCCGCTTTAACCGACCGTTCGATGCTGGTCTAGAGATCGACAAAAAGTTTAAAGTAGCCTTCGTCTTCGACCGTGATGAAGAAGACATGGAAGACCTCACTGATGACATGATCATCGGGGAAATGACATTCGACGACAAGACTCTCAAAATCTACGAAACGGAAAAATCCTACTTCGTGCCAGAAGCTAAAAACAAGAAAGCTCCAAATGGCATGAAAGTCTCCAAGATGCTTCTGCAGCAGCAGATCACTAAAGAAGACGCGGTCAAGATATTCCAAGGTGAAAAGTCTTCTCTCATGGAAGACTTCATTTCCAACCGTACGAAGCGCAAGTTCAAGGCTTTCCTCGTGTACGATTTCAATAATGCACGTCCAACCTTCGAGTTCCCACCACGTGAAGCGAAGAAGAAAACGGCGAAGAAAGCTGCTAAAAAGACAGCAAAAAAAGCAGCAAAAAAAGCGAAAGAAGAATAAGAGCATCGAGCTTACGTCGCGATTACAATGACGTTTAAAGTTGCCCTATTTTTTATGATTCAGACAAAACTATCTTAGTTTGTCGCTTTCAGAGAAATTACAGAACTGCAAAAACGCGTTTATGAAGTCTATACTCTATCTTACAGCCATCGCCCTCCCCTTACTCAGCAGCTGCACCACGCAGAGCGACATTGGAGGGAAAGGGGCGACAGTGAAGGTTGAACATAAGCAGAAACAGTACCGCGTGGCTGATGTAGAACACGGAAAAATGTCATGGTACTCCGTGAAAACGAATTTTGGCACAGCCACCGCTAGTGGCGAAAAATTCACCAATCACGGACGCACTGCCGCGCATAAAACTCTACCGATGGGAACTCTAGTTCGAGTTACCAATACCGAAAACGGCAAAAGTAAGATCGTTCGTATCAACGACCGCGGCCCATATAAGCCCGGTCGTATTATAGACGTTGCAGTGGGGCTTGCGCACGGGCACGACCTCGATTTCCATAGAGATGGCGTAGTGGAATGTAAGGTAGAAATATTAGAGGAAGTCACATCCTCTTAATGACCCAGCCACGCATCGAGCCAGCTCACCAAACTGTCTGCTAGCTCCTCTTTCACAAAACCGACTATAGCGGCTCGTTTACTCCTCCCTTTCAGACTCACGCTGTAACGTGAGTCATTATTCACCTCACCTAAATTACGTTTTAGAGAGGAATGAAACGTGTCCTTGGTGTAGCTCACCTTTTTTCCTAGCTGCCCCTTTTTGCCTTTTTTTACGAGCAACTCATCTGGCGAGAACTCAAACTTCTCAACCAGCCCAATAAAGTGACCTGCAGCCCAAAGAGAGCCTAAGCCCAGTGCTCCAAATGCCAGTCCAATGATCAAGGGAACTGCACTGAACACAATATCAATGAGCTCCATAAAACCAAAATCATCTCCTAAATCGAAACTATCTATCGCCTGACTAAACAGGAAAACACTGACACAAATACCGATCAGACCACCGATCAAGAACCACTTCCCGCTTTGATGTTCACGCTCTATGCGAAACCCTTTATCTCCTACTCGCTTGAGCTTGAGACCCTTTTCCTGGATTTCGTCTAGTTCATCATAACTCACAAGCTTCATGGCTCCACCATAAGCAGCTTCCGAGCCCACACTCTTTTTATTAATCTCGAGCTTAGGCTCTAACACATCACTGAGCTCAGACACTAACCAGCGCTTCTCCTCATCCTTCAGACGTGAGCCAAAATCGATCTTCTCCTTACCAGAAGTCTTTATTCTCACCCCGTATACAGGACGGTCATTTTGCTTATACGCAGTATAACGCTCCACCTGCTTCACTTCAGATCTAAGCACCTTCTTCAGCTTCACCTTGCCGAATAGTTTCTGCATCAGCTGCACCTCCTCTGCATTCACCAACAAGATTGATTCCATCAGCATCATCCGCAAACCCCAGTAAGCCACACCACCCCCTACAGCCCAAAACGGAACAAGGAAAAGCCCTACAGCCCAACCCGCTTCTTCACTTTCAGCTGAGCCAAATACGACCATGAATGTGAAAAAACTGATAAACCCCAACCAAATCAGCGCGAAAAAAAACAGGAAGTTAGGACGCTTAGACGCGGGCATAAGCCATCGCAAACCTTCAGCCGTTTCACTTTTAATAATCTTTGAACCGACCGGCTGACTCTGGATATTCCCCCAGTCATCAGCAGAAGTTACCAGATCGAACACTCCTCCACTCCAGTTACAGCCGGAACAATGTAACATATCGTCACCCTCAGGTATTTGTTCAGGTAGATCGAGCGCCTCGCCACACTCGGGGCAGCTGGCTCCTTTCTTACGAAGAAGCGTATACCCCTTGCGCATAGCAAAGTCCTTAATATTAGAAATGAACGGCATGATAATTAGGCCCTCAGTTATGCATCTAATCTATGGCCCCTTATACCTCTAGATTGCGAGCAATTCGCATAACGTCTTCATCAGCTCCATAAATCATAAGCTCATCACCTTCATGGATTTTAAAGTCTTTATCGGGTGCCCCAGTAAAACCTCCATCATAGTGACGGACATTCAGGATCACCACCCCAGAATCTGAAGGCCTTGACTCCTTCAAGCTCTTCTCACACCAAGGATGCTCTGAGTGAATCACCACTTCTGACACGGAATAACCATCCTGTACTTTCAAAAGAAGTTCATAGTCCATTGCCCGCACAACTCCTGAGGCCTTTAAAGTCTTTAAAATGAGTTTGTCCGATGGGCCTTTTATCACCTTCCAATTCGATAAGAATGCAACAGCTACAACTCCAAAAAGTACGATGAAAAACTGCACACCATTACTCAGATTATTACTATCATTCTGCACAAAAGTGACAATCAATGTAGCCAGAGCTGAAGTCAGTCCCACATTCCCTGCTATAATCAAGTGTAGCACCACTTTCCGCCTCACAGTATGGCGCATCACCATCTCGGCTTCTGCAGTAGTAAATCCAACTCCAAAGAATGCTGATGCAGCCTGAAATTTAGCCGCTTGCTCTGACATTCCAGTCAAGATCAATGCGTTTGATCCAAAACGTACTACCACTAAAGAAAGCATAACGATGAGGATGAGCACTAACATAGATGACATGCCCTCTAACTAAGCTCAGCAAACCATATCTGACAAGCCCTCAACTACATCGAGGCATTGACAAATCTAATATCCTACGGAGACTGCCAGAATCCGATCCAGCATGCTCTCCAAACTTACAGCCCTACCTATTCTTTTTGCCATTTGGTTGGTGAATACTATTTTCCGATTCATCAAAGTAGAAAGCGCTTGGAACCTAGGTGAATGCCTTGGAACTCTCTGCTACCGCATGATGCCTAAGCGCCGGGAAGTTGTAGATTACAACATGCAAGTTGTCTCAGCGTCCGTTCCGTCGATCACACCATCGCCCGAGCTTACTGAATCTATTTTCCAACGTAACATAGCAAACCTCACCTGCTCGTTAAAAACCTACGGAATGCCACCTAAGCAACTCTCTAAGTGTGTCGACATTCAGGTTTCAGAAGAATTCCGCGAGCTAGTTATCAATAAAAAAGGAGCAATTCTATGCTTGGCTCACATGGGAAACTGGGAAATCCTTAGTAAAATAGCCCTACTCATCACTCCATTCCCTGAAAACTTCGGAGCAGTCTACAGACCTCTGGATAATAAAGTGGCTGACGATTACGTAGCAAAGCAACGCTCAGAGTATAAGTGTCAAATGTTCTCGAAATCCACTTCAATAGGCACATTAAGTTCCTTTATACGCGAAGGTGGAGTTCTAGGTATCCTTGCTGACCAGCGCTCTGGAAGACCACGCAAAACAAACCGCCCATTCTTTGGTAAACAATCAGCACGGAGCCAGCTCCCGGCTGTCCTCCAGCTTCGTACTAATGCGCCCCTCTTTTCGGTTAACGTCACCTCCACAAGTCCAGCCCACTGGAAAATAACTATTAGCCCAATCCCTCTCCCCGAAACAGATAAACTCACAAAAGATCAGGTCGTGGAAGCCATCACTAAGAGCTACGAGAAATCCTTCTCCTCCGACCTCCTCGATGTATTCTGGCTTCACCGTTACTGGGTCTAACCCCCCCACGGATCACTACAGTTTTCATCATCTATGTCTACTTTCGGTAAAAAAATTGAAGCTCTAGTCCGGCATTATCGTAGCTACATGCTGCCATCCCACCGTGCATCAGTTCGTAAAACCATTTCCAAGTCGACCCGTCTGCCTACAGATAAAAAACTCTGCATCTTCGACTTTGAATCTATCCATATCGATAACGTCGGCGGTCGCTACTTGCACCACATCATCACCGAATTCGAAGCTCTCGGCTATCACATTTGCTATGCTAAGCATTTCCGATTCCTAGCTACATTTACGGAGAAAACATATAAGACACTTTTATTAGAGCACGAGTTCAGCATCATTGACTCAGCCATAAGCTATCCGAATGCAAGCATCGTCGTCACTGACCGGACTATCCAGCCAGCCAATCCAACTCAAAAGATAATTACCGTCATCTACGACGAACGTATCCCCTCTCCTTCAGAAGCTGAAGCCTTTTCCCTGCCCTTCTTTGTTCACCCTAGAGTACATGACAAGCGGCTTATTTCCAAACTTGCTAGGGTTAACTTATTTGAAAATGAAAGACCTATTCAGATACTCTTCGCCGGCAACATTAAGCACCCCACCTATGACCATCCATTGCTTAATGAAAAATACCAGATTTTGAGCCGCCACCAGTGTATCGACACCATACGCACCTCACTGCCAACAGAACAATTCTACCAACCTGACTCATTCGAGCAGCTCTACAAAGCCCCCTTCAGCCCCTCCTTTACTCTATCCTCCTACCCAACCTGTAAAATTCCACAGTACCTCTGGCTTAAGGTAATGTCTTCCGCTCAGTTCTTCTTAGCTGCACCAGGAGTCCACATGCCCTTCTGCCACAATCTTATCGAAGCTCTCGCCTGCGGAACAATCCCGATACTCCAGTACTCTCAGTACCTTACCCCACACCTCGAACACAAAAAGAATTGTCTTATCTTCGAGGATGCTTCCAGTCTGGAAGATATGGTCAACTACGCACTCCAAGCGAGCCCAGAAGAAATTCTAACTCTCAGACAAGGAGCCCTTGAATACTACGAGGAATTCCTCTCCCCTGGCCGTTTCAGCAGCAAGATGCTAAAAGATTCGAATCCAACGGTGAAGCTCTATGTTAACGCCTATAGAGTGCCGCACCCAAAAGCTTAATACCCTATTCAGACCGTATGCATATTTCTATAATTCTAAGTACCTACAATAACCCGGAGTGGTTAAAAAAAGTCCTCTGGGGTTACGAGAATCAGACATACAGCGACTTCGACATCGTCATCGCAGATGACGGATCAGACAATGAGACCAAGTCATTTATCGAGAATTATTCAACCAGTTCCAAACTCGAAATTCAGCATTATTGGCACCCTGACAATGGCTTCCAAAAATGTAAAATCCTCAATATTGCGACGATGGAAGCTCGAGGCGAGTACCTTATCTTTACTGACGGCGACTGCATCCCACTCCCGGATTTCGTCGAGACCCACGCCCAGCATGCTGAACCTAAATACTTCATCTCTGGCGGCTATTGTAAACTCCCCATGGAGCTGAGCAAACGCATTAACCGAGAGGACATCGACACAGGGAGAGCATTCAATGCCAAATGGCTAAAACAACAGGGGCTCAAAAGCTTCTCTAGTAGACTCAAGCTCGCTTGCTCACCACCATGGGACAAACTTGCTGACACCTTAACAACAACGAAACCAAGTTGGAACGGCTGCAATGCATCTACATGGAAGGCTGCAATCCTCGAGGTCAATGGTCATAACGAAACCATGCAATATGGTGGTGAAGACCGCGAAATGGGTGAAAGACTTCTCAATCTTGGATTCACATCCAAGCAACTAAGGCACCGCGCTCTCCTCATTCATCTGGATCACGCTAGAGGCTACATCGACCAAGAACAGTTAAATAAGAATATGGCGATCCGACAACAAACGGTACAAGATAAAATAACTTGGTCGCCAGACGGAATCCTAAAACAAGACCAGCGCCCCTAACAACATGTCATTACGAAAAAAGATCGAGCACTCTATCCGCCACTTTCGTAGCTACATCCTACCGTCTCATAGACGCTCAGCTAGCCAGACCAAACTGCTTGCTCAACCCATTCCTACTGACAAGCCTCTTTGCCTCATCGACTTTGCCTCCATCAAAATTGATAATGTAACAGGCCGCTATCTCTATCACCTCGTCACGGAGTTCGAAGCTCTAGGGTTCTCCATTGCCTACACAAACCGGTTCCGGTTTCTAGCGACTATGCAGGTAAAAGCCTGCAAGAAACTCCTACTAAACCATCCTTTTAGTATTTTAGAGCTGGGTGAACCCCCTCAGAACTGTTCAATCATCCTCACTGATGTCACTCAACTCTACAGCTCTGCATCCGCTAAAGTAATCAGCGTGGTCTACGATCAGGTCCGCGCCTCCCAACAATGCGCCCATTCTTTTGAACTCCCCTTCTTCGTTCACCCAGAAATCAATGAGAGCCAACAAGTAGCAGAGTTTATCAAACAACAGAGTCCCAACTTAAAGCAGCGTCCCATGAGTATTATCTTCGCCGGAAATGCTAAATCGCCAAAATACGATGCTCCTGTCCTAGCCGAAAAATACCAAGTCCTCAGCCGAGTCAAGGCACTCCAAATCGCCGAGGAATTTCTTGGCTCTAGACGTGTCCGTCGTCCGCTCGATCTTCAAGAACTCGCCCCCCATCCTGAACAGCGCAGAACCCTCACTATAGCCACTACCCAAGACCTTAAAATCCCCAGTGAACAGTGGATAGAGACCCTAGCCCTAGCCGATTTCTATTTTGCTTGTCCTGGCGTAGAAATGCCACTCTGCCACAACCTGATCGAAGCTCTTGCTGCCGGCGCCATCCCTATCCTCCAATACCCGCAGTACCTCTCCCCACCACTCATCAATGGCATACATTGTCTCACATACCACGATGAGACTAGCCTCACACAAGCTATTGATACCGCTCTCGCTATGCCAACGGAAGAAGTAGCATCGATGAGAGCCGCAGCTCAACAATACTATTTAGAGCACCTTCAGCCGGGAAATTTCGCACAGCTACTCATTGACGAACCCAGCACAAAAGCCATTATCCACCTCAACGCTTACAGAGTTCCTCGCAACTAACAGCTGTCCGGTTCACCCTACTTTTTCTATTTATGTCGTCCACGAAAATTCTCGTCGGTGTCTGTACCTACCAACGTCCACAGATGCTAAAAAGCTGTCTCGATTTTATTGCTCTGCTCGAGCTAGAGCCTGAGCAAGAAGCCGTCTGCATCGTAGTGAATAACGACACCTCACCTCTCCCTAAAGACTTAATCGAGTTCTATCAAAACTCCAAGTCTAGCATAGACTACCAATTTGCAGATTGTACTGAACGCGGTATACCCCAAGCTCGAAACGTCATCCTCGAACTAGCCGACAACGAGGGGTTCGACTACTGTGCCTTCCTCGACGACGACGAATACCCCACCACCGACTGGCTCACGAAGCTCGTCGCGTACCAAGTGGCAAGCGGATCAGACGCTGTCCAAGGTGAAGTTATTAATGTCTTCGAAGATAAACCCTGGTTGTTAGAACCTCTCCTCCATGACGTGAAGTTCGGTAAAGAAGAAGGCCATGTCCCACACGTCGTCTCCACTTGCAACGTCCTCATGACCCGAGACCTTTTCTCAACCAGCGGCAAACACATGCGCTTCGACCCCAACCTTGCCCTCACCGGAGGCTCCGACAAAGACCTCTTCAACCGAGCGAGAGAAGCCCACGGAACCGTCATCAAATTCACCCCTGACGCCTGCGTCTACGAAACCATCCCCGCAAGCCGAACCACCCTCAAATGGTTCTTCCAGCGTTTTGCCCGTATCGAAAGCAACAAGTTCATCTTCAAAGCTAAAAAGTCTAACCACCTAACAGTCGTCCTACTCGGTTTACCGAAGGCTCTCAAATACCTACTGGACGTCATTTTCTATACCATCACCATCGCTCTCACCTTCTACATCCCTGAGATTCGTCGACGTAAAACGATCAAACTAACGCGCAATGCTGCACGCTTATGGGGCTTCCTCTCTAGCGCCACTGGTAATCACATCAACCCGTATAAAAACACCACAGGCTGTTAGTTTATTGGCTACGGCTTAAATTTCGCCATCTGCTCTCCCACCCATCTCCCTTTCTGCGAGTCATTTAGATAGATGGACCTTAAACAGTCAGTGTATAGCTCGAGCCGCTTAGGATGTATCACCGTTGAATTTTTGTATTCCGCCAAGATATTCTTGAGCAACCAGCTATGAATCCCAAGGCTCTGACCCGCTAAAGCGAAGAAACGAGCATTGACAACAATATGCTCCATACGCCGTCTCAATGTCACCTCCTTACCCGTGAATCCATTCCCCCCATGCACCCGGTAACCAACACTCATCTTATCGCTGTTAAATTTTGTTAGACCCAATAGGGAAACTAACCAGATGAGGCAATTGTCTGCCCTAAGGCTCCAATTTCCACTCTATCCATATACCTTAAAATCTTGTCGGTGGCACAGCGGCTAGAGCTCAAAGAGGAAGTGACATTCCCTATGAACTTCCTACTCACATACTGCACGACACAGGTACCCCCCAAATCACCATAGTAATTGACATTCTGGCACCTCTTTCGTTGTCCCTAATTATTGAACGTTTCTACGTCGTTAAACCTCATGCCCAGTCTAGGAAAATCTTCAAAGGTGCTGACCTCCTCCTGAAGATGGTTGGGCATGTAGACATCATCAGCATCCAGTAAACAGACAACGTCGCCAGTAGAACAACCCACTCCATTGAGTACCGCCTTTAATTGCCCCTGATTTTCCTGCTGCACGAGTCTGATTCAAGGATCTAAATCCACGAACCCTCGCACAACTTTGACTGAATGATCACTCGAACCGTCATCAATATCGATAATTTCATGCGCCGTCAGCAACTGCCTCAACACCGACTCTAGAGCCTCACCAATATACTCTGCATAGTTAAAATTGTTTATTACAACGAATACATTCATGTCTTCAAAAGGGATCATATCTCAGGTCGTCGGTACTCACTGTGGGCAGTTGCATAAACTCATATCTGTCGGAGTACGCACGCAACGGCATTCTATAAAGAGCATAAGTGAATACGCAGCTCATCACACTGTATCTCCCCCTCTTCAGCATTTGACTACAATCCAGCCAGCCCCATCCAGGAATAGTCAAATCCCCCAGTATTCCATCAATTCCTAAACTAGGACTCGACATAATAAGGTCAGGACCTAATGGCTCTGCTGTGAACTTATTCACCACTAGAGTTTTGATCAGCAACTCATTGACGAAGTTCAATCAAAAGCCATTATCAATTCCAGCGCCAACAATGCTCAGCCTTTACAACCGCTCCTAGCTCCACTTTTCATCTCAATATCCATGTCGAACACTCAAGATCTTACACGTTTTGTGCCTACCCCCACCCTCAAATTTAGCGGTCTTCTCTCGGCACCTGTTCAGAGTAGCTTCTCGCCTCACTACGGGGGCCAGCTATCTCACCATGAAACACGACCCAACACAACAAATCTCGGAGCCGCCACTGCAGGACACCGCCCACTCGGACCAGTCTAATCACCCGTAATGCATGCACTGAAAGAATCATTCTACACCTGATAAAATGCCCATTTATATACCCAACGATAAGAGTCCAGCGAAGAACATTCTCTTTGTGCACGTCCCTAAATGTGCTGGATCTTTTATTGAAAAATTACTCGCTAATAAATTTGGAGCCCCGCTTTTATTTAATAAATACCAACCTCCTTTCATGAAGGTCGTACCACAGCATTTGACTTATCAGGAAGTGCTCGATTTGAACTATGAAACCTCAGATTTTGACTATGCTTTCACCATCGTCAGAAACCCCTATGAGAGAGTTGAAAGCGAATTTTTCTACCAGAAAAGAATCTACAAAATCCCTCACACGCCAAAAGACTTCAGTAAATGGCTCTTAAAATCCCTTAAAGAGACAAAAAAAGACGTTTATTACATGAAAAGCCACTTCAGGCCTCAAATCGACTTTATTGCTCCTGGTCTTAAAATCCTCAAACTAGAGAATGGCATGCCTAAACTCATCGCTATTCTCGAAAAAGAACTAGGGAGCCTAAACCCACAGGAAGGAAAAATCAACGCGGGGGACAAAACACAAGTAGTCTGGACACAAAAAGCTCTAACGAAATTTAACGATTTTTATTCCGAAGACTTTCGCGAATTTGGCTACGTTTTTAATAAATCGCCACAGGTAAAACTATGAAATTAGGTATTTTCACTAACCAACACGGCTTACAACACAATAGTTTTATCCGAAGATATTGCGAAGACCTTCATGCTGGCGCTACAGTCTTCAGCCGGCACATCATCGAATCAAATTGGAATTCGGAAAACCTCATTTCCATCGAAGCTGAGAAGTTACAAGAGTTTCTAATAAGAAAAAGGCGGAAGAATGCGCTCAAGAAAATTCTATTGCCATTCCGAAGGACTAAGCCCGCACTTCCTCCAGCTGACCCTATTCCTTCAGGGAAACGACTATGGTCGGACAACGTCTTATTCAGGGAATACTTCACCCTTCAATTAAAAAATTCTGGAATCACTCACGCTTTCACACAATACATCAATCACGCTATCCACCTTGACCCTATATTTAAGGAACTTGGCATAAAACATCTGGCGAGAGGCCACGGATACGACATCACACAGGTCCCCAAGAGCGAATGGGGTGAAGCGCATTACAATAAAGCGAATCTTCTAGATTTAATCATCGTACCTACTGACTATCAAAAAAACATCCTCGAATCTTTAGATGTAACTACCCCAAAGGTCATCAGCCAGGTCTGCGGCAGTGATATTCCGGAAAACTTTCCCCAGAAGACCTCTAACTCTGAAATTACTCAGTGTATTTCGGTAGGCAGGTTCGTTGAAAAAAAGGCCCCATTACTAACTATCAAATCATTTCTGAAAGCTGCTGAAACGCACCCTTCCATGCACTTAACCATGATTGGTGACGGAGGGCTCCTCCAGCAATGTCAGGAATATGTAGCCGAACAAGGAGCCGAACAACTGGTACGCTTCATGGGCTCAGTTGACCAATCTACTGTCATCGAGCAAATGAGGAGGTCTGACATTTTCCTCCAACACAGCGTCACGGCTGAGAACGGAGATCAGGAAGGCGCACCTGTCGCCATATCAGAAGCCATGGCTAATGGTCTGCCTGTAATTTCAACGAACCACTCCGGCATTCCCAGTATGGTCAAACATGAATTCAGCGGCCTACTCGTGGACGAACATGATATTCATGGAATGACCCATGCAATTATTAGACTCACTCAAAACATCAAGCAAAGAAATGCAATGGCGCAGGAGTCATACCATTATGCCAAACAGCACCTTTCATGGGAGAGAGAAAAAAAAGTCATACTCAACGAGCTAGAAAACCTCTAACTAACACTCACCCTCAATAATTGTCCAATTATTATGAAACCGACTAGTTATGAGATAGAGTACTCTGATTCACCGAAGACTCTTTATCGCCAGAACAGACCATTCAAAATCAAGAAGACTGTAGAAAACATCAAGTTCGTTCACGTTGGGAAATGCAGTGGAACTTCAGTTCTCTATCACCTCAACGCCAATGGTATCGATATCGAAGAGTACCATAGAAAGCAGCCTCCAAATCTAGCCCCGTTCTTATATTTCATTTGGATCCGAAACCCTATAAAACGTTTTACATCAGCCTTCAACCATTCCAAAGCAATCATAGATTTCGAGATCCAAAGCCTGCAAGAAAACGAAATCCTGACGCTCGACAACTGCCCAGCCCCCTCCAAAATTCAGAGGAAGATCGACACTGGCTATGCTTTTAATCCAGCCTACGACAAACTCGTCTCAGAGTTCCATTCTGCAAATACCTTAGCGGAATCCTTGAGCAGTAAGAACCATTCGCTCAAGTCTCGCGCAATAGAATTAATGCAGCGCCCCGAAGAACACCTATACAAAGGAATTGGTTGGCACCTTGATGACGGAAAATTTTTGAAATACAATAAAGAGAAAATCATACAAGTTGGCACGACAGAAAACTTTAATGATGACCTCAAAAGTCTTTGTGAAAAACTATCTATTGAGTTTAAACCAGACTCCATCACATGGACCAGAAAGGCTCCTCAAAAATACACTACCGATCTCTCGGAGTTAGCTGTAAAAAATCTTAGAAATTTCTACAAATGTGATTTCAAATGTATCAACAAAATGAAATCACTCAAACTTATCGGCCAAGAATCATATCACAAATTACTAGGGTGAATCTAACATAAACACGTCTATCCATTGTTCTCTAAAAAACACAAAAATCAAATCGATGAAATAGTTCGAATTATTTCATCAGATGAGGAGGCTAACCTAGACTCTATCATCACCGCACGCGTTCACTCTAAACCTTTCATCTTCCAGGGGAAGTCAGAGGACCTCCATGAACATATCAGCAAGATATCCTCAGAATTTTCTAAATGTAGTGCTCTAACACTATACAACGCATCTCTCATTGTTGCCATCAGAAGGCAACTCCATATCGAGACAAACCTAGAGCGCTTCGACACCCTCTGGCAATCTCATCACAAAGTCTTGTTAAATGAACTCAACCTGCGTTGGATCGTTTCTACATGCGACACCATAAGTGATTATGGTTCTAAATCAGAGCGCGCCCTCTCCACAGCCACCTCTTTTTTAGTCAATACCGTGAAGCTCTACGAAACGGAAAGAGATTGCTCTTCTAAAAAAGATGCCCCCCTTAGAGAAAATGACTTCTATGAATTATTCGACGGTCTGACGTCATTCAAAATAGGGGGAGGTGACATGATTAAAAACCTCACTAAAAGAGTTGGAAATCTAGATGATGACAGCATTTCATCAAAGCTATTTATGGCTGCAACCCAAAAAATACTGCTACATAACACCGTCTACGGTCGACTAGAAAAAGTACAAACTAAAAACAAATGGTCTACTGATGTGTCACCCAAATAACCCACCTCTCATCAAAAGAACTGGACGCTGCTGGGGCACTCTAGCCTCATTGCTCGGCGTCAAAATCCAAGCCTATAAAAACACCACTGGTTGGTGATCACCATATACCGCTATAGATCAGCGTTGTGAAGTATTCAGCAAGCCTCCAAGACACTCGCCACAACCGGCTGAAGTGGTCTCCTAAAGTTCATTAATTTTAGTGAGATTACGCTAACAATCTTAGCACAAGAAAATATACCTACTACAATGAGAAAAAAAATTCATCTTACTTTTAAAAATCGTGCAGGCTCAGTTGAGCATTACTATCACTTCTTATTAGGCGTCCTCATTCCTCTTGCCCTTTTCAAGAAAGAATGCGGAAACAAAAATATATATATTCGAAGTTGTGGCATAATGGATGAACATTTATTACATTTCAAACAAGGCATAATAAATATTTCAGAAAAAACTTTGCACGAAAAAATACGCTATACAAATGAACTTACGAATGAATATTCGTGCATTGATCGTCCAGGATTCGATTCTCCTGCATATTATAACTACGAAGATTTTTCTGAATCCGTCTCATATATCACAAGTACACTTTCAGAAGAAATCCTAAAATTCAAAGAGGAGCTTAATTTTGATAACAAAACAGATCATCCATGTATAGTTATGATTGATAGGGAGCCACCTCACCCTTTTTACTTATCGAATTCATGTGAAAGAAAAGACGCTGGTACAGGGCGTCGTTCAATCTCCAATTACGACGAATTATATAATTCTGCTTATGCTAAATTCCCGAACATCAAGAGTGTTACGCTTGAAGGCAAGTCGCTTGCTTTCCAAATAGCTTTATTCAGTAATGCTGATATTATTATTGCCCAGCACGGTGCTGCTCTAGCTAACCTAATATGGTGTAGACCCAATACTTCGTTGATTGAAATTGATCCTTATTTCCGAAAACCTAGACAGCATTTTATCCGTTTAGCCAACTGCATGAAGCTTGATTATCAAAGTGTTAAGCAAAACGGGGAACATGGCAAAGTCAATCCTAAATCATTAATACGTAGATTAAAAAAGACTCACTCGATTGCTATAAATCGAAGAAATTAACTAACAAATCTATCTATTATTTGTAAGCGTCGAATGGCACTTCGTTTAGCGCCTCGGTGTGGGATGGTCTTAAATATGAATCGCAATTTTGTCAGTAGATCGTAGTTTTAGGGCGTTTCTTTTGTGCTCTAGGCAAAATTCTGACAGCTCTATCGATGGCTTGGTTATTCTGATAGATCCATAAAACGTCTCTCATGAAGAATATTTGCATAGTCGTAAAGAACCGTATCCATAGCATTCAGTTCACCCAATTCGATGAGCAACGATGGAGTGATGTCACTAAGTAGATCTTCTGGGTCAGAATTGGGACGATTTGTGTGTATGGCCGGGATGTCAGCCCCCAATAAAACGGAAAGATTCTTCAAGTCATCCTTATAAGACTCTTTCAATCCAACGTAGTAGAATGAGTTGAGTCTACTCAAACCTCGATCTAGGAGCTTATGATCTCGGCGTTTGCATAAATTGGCATTATGATTGTCATCAACGTTATTTCTACCCAAGAATACTGCCATATGATTTACAATAAAAGGCGACACTCTCTTGCGTACATATTCATCTAACGTAATATTTCCCGATACGAGCTTATCATGGAAACCATTCTTAGGTGTTCTTAGTATCTTGTAGTAGTCAGAAATCACTCTAGAAATTGGAGATCTCATAAAGGTAATATATTCAGGATTAGGGTCATTGAAAAGCTCGTGTATTCCGTACCAAACTTGATGGCCAGCAACCAATTGTATATTTTTTATTTCCGAATCCTCCATTGAATTTATTCTCTCTCGAATATGGTTAGAGGTCAGATGCTTTCCGTAGAGAGTAAGAACGCTACCGGAAGGTAGTGATTTTTTACATGCCTGGACGAATGATGTCCCGGCTGTTTTAGGTATATGGATGAAATACTTCATGCCTCTATTGTAGTTCACTTTGGGTACTAAAATCGAGCACTTAAATATTAAAACCACTCGGACATGGGATTAAAGTCAATACGCTAGTGGTCACGTAAAATGGAGCCATTAGCGTAATAAAGAGATCCCGTAAAACGGGGCCAATAGCGTATTGAAATATCTGACTTTTCATCGGTGGCTTATTCACCCTAAAACAGACAAATGAAACGTAAGAAAAGACACCTCAGTGAGAGCATCAAAGCTCTTGCGTATATCGACAGGTGGAAGGATGACTCTGATTTTAAGTGCGGGTGATGATAGGTTAATCTTAGCCGCCGAGCATACCTGAAGATTCAGATCCAACTACGAGCCCAATTTGAAGACGCTTACTGTTCATCATCCTATGTGCTATTGACAATCTAGGGCTTCGACAACAGCTTATTCCCATTTCTCTATGTAAGTAGATTTGTTCAAAGGAAACACGCAACATATTTTTTAACGACGGCGAGTGCGGGTTCTGCAATCGCTCGGTCAATTTTATCATGGGCCACACCGAGGTGGGTGACCTCTATTTCTGCGCCCTTCAATCTGAGTTCGCAAAATCCATCTTCTCCCAGCACCAACAAGAACCAGACCTACAAAGTTCCTACTTCCTACCTATTGAAAAAGGGCACACTCTACGGCGACAGCTCTGCCGTACTCCACGCGTTCTCGCTCTGCCGTTTTCCCGTAAAGATCCTAGGGTGCTTCCGCTTTATCCCGCCCTTCCTGAGAGATGCCGTTTACAAACTCATCGCAAAGAATCGGCATGCCGTTTCTAAAAAACTCAACAACGCCTGCCGCCTGCCCGCCCCAGCCCTAGCGTACGCTTCCTCGATTCATGAAAGCACCTTCTTTCAGTTACTCTATTGGCTTACCTCTTTTCTTTTTAATCCCTTTTTTACTGAAGGATTCAATAAGAGAAATCTATCCTGCCGTTCTTGTGCCAGGTGGTGCGAACACCACATCAGTTGATGACTAGTCAGTTAGCGCTACCCTCTATCGTTGTATTGCGACACATACTGAGGGAGTTTCGAATGAGGTAGAGCTAAGACAGCTATCTGCTCCATCACGCATTGCCAAATACATTATCGATAATGATTTAGGCTTAACGATTGATCGGATCGAATTCGTCAAAAAGCGTAGTAAATGGCTCTATAAAGCTGCTGCCGCTACGGAGAGTAACGTCGTTGAATGCAAACAGTGGTATAGAAAAAAACTAGGAGACGATTGCGTCACACTAGAGGTTTCTAAAATCAAAGTCAAAATCAGCAAATCAACTGGAAAAATAATTTCAGAGGAAATAGTCAATGAAGATATCGACCAGTGTTGATCATGTACCACACCACCGTTTTCTTAAGACCAGTCTCGAAGTTTTCTCTTGGACTCCATGCCAGCTGTTGCTGAACTTTTGTGGAATCAATCGCATACCGCTGATCATGACCTGGACGGTCTTTCACAAATTCAATAAGTTCAGCGAAGGATTCCCCATTCTCAAGATTTTCGGGTGCTAGTTCATCCAATATTTTGCATATAGCTAGAACGACATCTAAATTTTTACGCTCTGAATTCCCTCCAATGTTATAGGTACTCCCAACCTCCCCGTGAAGAAGTACTCTGAACAAAGCCTCTGCGTGATCGTCGACATAGAGCCAATCTCTCACTTGCGAACCATCTCCGTATATGGGGATTTTCTCACCACTCAAGGCTTTCAAAATAGTCAAGGGTATCAGCTTCTCCGAGTGCTGATACTGTCCATAGTTATTTGAACAGTTAGTAACTAAGATTGGCAGATTGTATGTACGCCCCCACGCTCTAACAAAATGATCTGCCGATGCTTTACTAGCGGAATAAGGCGAACTCGGCCCATAAGGAGTTTCTTCAGTAAAAAATCCTCCATCGGCTAAATCCCCGTAGACTTCATCAGAGGACACGTGATGAAAACGGAACCCTCCCTGTTGCTTCGCATCAAGAGATTGGTAATATTCCAACGCTGCCTGAAGCAGCACATAGGTGCCGATGACATTGGTTTTGATAAATTCTCTAGGGGAATCGATCGATCTATCGACATGGGATTCGGCGGCTAGATGCATAACCTTATCAGGCTGATATTTAGCAAAGAGATCCTCAATTTTCTCAGCGTCACAGATATCAACTCGTTCGAAGAAGTAACGTGTGGATTCACAGACATCAGCAAGTGATTCCAGATTCCCCGCATACGTTAACTTATCGATATTAACGACTTCATTGTTTGTCTGATTGATCAGATACCTAATTAGCGCCGAACCAACAAAACCGGCACCACCGGTTACAAAAATTTTCATAATCTATAGATGCCGTTCCTCCGTAACCTTATTGCTCTATCAGAGCCTCGCCAGTTATACTCTATCATAGCCATTGGACGCCTAAATTCTTAGCATAACGGGCAGAGGAACCAACCCTTCATTGCAGCAACTTCTCCATGAACTCTAAACTCCTCTTGTCCACAGTTGACAGCACTAAATATCCCGCACAAATTAACCCAATAAAATGTAAAAAGAACCCGATTACTAGAGTTAATTCAATGGAAACACGTAGCATATTTTTTTACGACGGCGGGTGCGGATTCTGCAACCGGTCAGTCAACCTCCTCATGGACTACTCTGATGACAGCGCCCTGTACTTCTGCCCTCTCCAATCCGAGCTAGCTAAAGAAATATTTTCTCAACACAAGCAGGAACCAGACCTTCAAAGCTCCTACTTACTAAAAAACGGCACGATATACGGCGACAGTTCAGCGGTGCTTTATGCATTCACAATTTGTCGCGCCCCCGTGAACATTCTCGGCACCTTCCGCTTCATCCCTCCCTTCCTCAGGGATACTGTCTACAAACTCATTGCTAAAAACAGGCACATGATTTCTAAAAACTTCAACAGTGCCTGCCGCATCCCGAGCAACAACGAGCGTGCCCGCTTCCTCGATTCATGAGAACTCCTTCCTACCGCTACACAATCGGATTACTTCTATTCTTCTTCATCCCCTTTTGGTTGAAGGATTCTTTAAGAGAAATCTATCCTGCCGTTCTTATGCCAGGTGGTGCGAACACCACATCAGTTGATGACGAGTCAGTTAGCGCTACCCTCTATCGTTGTATTGCGACAGATACTGTGGGAGTTTCGAAAGAGGTAGAACTAAGACAGCTATCTGCTCCAGCTCCATCACGCATTGCCAAATACATTATCGACAATGATTTAGGCTTAACGATTGATCGGATCGAATTCGTCAAAAAGCATAGTAAATGGCCCTATAAAGCTGCTGCCGCTACGGAGAGTAACGTCGCTGAATGCAAACAGTGGTATAGAAAAAAACTAGGAGAAGATTGCGTCACACTAGAGGTTTCTAAAATCAAAGTCAAAATCAGCAAATCAACTGGAAAAATAATTTCAGAGGAAATAGTCAATGAAGATATCTATCAGCTCCGATAAGAAGGAAAAGCTATCAAAGTGGCATGAGACCTTTTGGAGTAATATCCAGAAAGCCACAGCCCTGAGCAATGCCGAATTAAAAGTGGGATGCCTCGCAGTGGCGCTCTTTTATTTTTTATTTCTCAACTCAAATTATAGCTGGATCAGCGACCTGCCTGACGCTCTTTTTGATCCACCGCCACTTTCAATGGCCATCCTATGGAGCGGCTTCCCTAGTTCCATGCTGATCACTATACTGCAAAGTCTTTTAGTTATCTCCATTGGCAGTCTTGGGATTTCTCGCTTCCCACGCAGCTCTCTCGTCCTCTTTTGCCTCAGTTACTTCATACTGAATAGCGCTAGGTACAGCTTAGGTAAAATCGATCATACTATTATGGCGCCACTGGCCATCATCTGCCTTGGCATGGCTACTGTGCGGGCCAAAAATATCCGATCTCGCCTGATCGACACCCTCTCGCCCATCCGTCCCGAAGCTCTGCTCGCGCTAGCCCTTTCATTCGGAATGTTCTCAGCGGGATATCCCAAGCTGCTCAATTGGATTGACCTCGACCTCAGTGAGAGTGGCTTCCTAAGATGGTTTTATAGTGGCTACCTCAACAATGGGCGCACAGAATATCTAGCCGATATGGTCCCCCACTTTCACCCATGGTTTATCGAAGCTCTCGACTACATGGCTGTGGTCTTTGAACTCTCGCCATTGCTATTTCTATTGAGTGGCAAACCTCTAATTTGGCGACTCTGGCTCACTATGGCGTGTCTCTTTCACCTAGGTAATTTACTACTTCTTAATATTAATTTCACAGGGAACACATTATGCTACTTACCTTTCCTCATACCCGCTTCTCTAGTCACATTTTTCTACAAAAAGCAGGTTTACTTGATCTTTTCACTAGTCACGATAGGGATCACCATCTGGTCTCTACTTTATATGTGGAACCTCACTCCTGCTCCTAATCTTTTGATTTATAGAGTCGTTGATAGTTATTATGTGAAGCCTCTTATGTGGTGTACTCTCTCAGCACTAGGATGTTGGAAGTGTCTAGAACTCTGGCTTCAACAGAAACGAGTCCCAGCTCCACTTTAATACCCCCCCTAAATAAATGGCTACGCCTGACAGAGGTTAACTCTTGTCGCTAACCAAAATACTCACTAAAGGAGGGAATCCACCTGCCACTCTGGTCCAGTTGAGGTAAAGCTTCGACACAGGCTACCTTTTACCAATCCGTCCTAGCCGGTAGATAATGTGCACTCAAAGCCCCTCAATTATATAATATGGGAAAACATCGTAGGCTTTGAGTCTCGTTGTTGCTTCAATGCCTTAGCTTAGGACTATATGGGCGCTAAGTTCTATCCACTTTGCTTGTCGTACAAATCTTTATACAGAGGACAGTTCTCATAGAGCTCCTCGTGTGAGCCATCCCCCACGATTCGTCCGCCGTCTTGATACTTATTGAATACTAGGATTCGTTGGGCATCACGAATAGAGCTAAATCTGTGGGCAATCACAAACGTGGTGCGTCCTTTGGTTAACTCCTTGAGAGCCTGTTGAATTTGAGATTCACTCTCGGTATCCAACGCAGACGTTGCCTCATCCAAGATCAAGATCGGAGCATCTTTAAGAAAAGCTCGCGCAATTGCCACTCGCTGCTTCTGCCCACCAGAAAGTCCATCACCACGCTCTCCCACAGCATTGTTGTAACCTTCAGGGAATTCCATGATGAAGTCATGAGCATGAGCATGCTTAGCCGCGGCTATGACCTCGTCGTCACTAGCCCCAGGTTTCCCAATGCGGATATTGTCGGCGATCGTACCTCGGAAAAGCAATGGGTTTTGTGATACAATAGCTATATTATCTCTCAAGTTCCGCTTTGACACATCGCGCACATCACATCCGTCAATCGTTAATGAGCCTTCACTCACATCATAAAACCTCGGCAACAACGACACAAATGTAGACTTCCCTGCACCACTCGGACCAACCAATGCCACGGTTTCACCAGCTTGCACATTTAAATCAATATCGGCCAAAATCGGGTCGCTGTCATAAGAGAAATTAACCTTACTAAAGCATACTTCGCCTTGCACATTTTCCATTAGCTCGGGATTTTCAGGCTCAGGCATCGAATCCTCTGAATGAAGAATATACTCTACACGTTCGAGAGATGCTTCAGCCTTACGGATACTAGTAGAAATAGCTCCCAACTTCTTCACAGGCTCATATGCAAAGTACAGTGCCAGTAAAATGGGTGTGAACACTTCTAAGGTAAAACCCTGCTGTGCGCCAATGTAGATAGCAAACACTATGCCTAACGTAGACATCACCTCCACAGAAGGTGAAATCAAACTCTGGTACTTCACCATCTTAAGCTGGAGTCCGCGCATGATTACCGAATCAGCTCTAAACTTTTCAACCTGCCCATCTTCCATCCCGTAAGCGCGCACCTCTTGCTGAGATGCTAAATTTTCACTTACGATTGCGGTGATATCCCCTCCCTTAGCCCGAGTGTCTCGAGCCTTTCTGTAAAGAGCCTTACCAAGGAATCGAATCGGAAAAACGCACACAGGAATACTCGCAATAGCATAGAGAATATAAACCATCCCATCGGTCGTCACCGACATATAAATCACTGCTCCTACCGCAGAGATCAACTGTACTGGTTGAATCAGCATGTCACTAGCAACTTTGAAAAGCGCTTGCCTAATTTGACTCGTATCGCCCATCACACGCGTCAACACATCCCCTTCTTTATGACGTTTATGAAACGCCAACGGTAAACGCTGCAAGCGATCAAATGTCATAATCCGCAATTCTTCTAGTACATACATCCCAGCGTAACTCATAAGTAATGAGTTCGCGTAGCGAGTAAGGTTACGGATAATAAAAATGGCTGGCAGCAAGCTACATGCCACCAAAAGCACTTGATCAGGAGTCGGCACATCAATCCCTATAAAGCTAGTAATTTTGAGCATCCAGTCAGGTGTCTCAGCCACCTGGCCCGTCTCCTTACTTTTAAAAATCAGAGGAAAGGCATACCTCGATATCAATGGTAACCCCGCACCACTTGATATACCTGCAAGCAAACCACAGATAATGCCTAGAATAAATTGCAGCCGAACAGGCTTGAATAGTTTATAATATGGAAGAAATTTCTTCATAGTGAAGTGAGTGAACGATGCTTTCTCGCCTGCGGATTAGCAAGCCTCTAATACGACAACAAAGCGCAGCTTATTAGACTCAAATAATAGATATTTATAACCTAAATGTCTGCCCTATTCCCCCATACTTAACTAGCTGGTAAGCAGCGCCAATTTCTTTTAGTACTCACTGGTTCAAAAGCCACAGCAGCTTCACCATAAGGATAAGCTGAGCTAAGATCGAATAATACACGGCCATTCTCACACAGATTTTGCCTCGCATTCCCTAAAAAAAGAGGATACTCACTCACAACTTACTCCTACCCATCAAAGTAACTGTACTCAGTCTACCCCCCTGAACTATCGTCCAAGCAATGAAACTCACCAAGCAAGATTTTCTATCAGAAGGCAAATTTAGAAAAGTATATACCCACCCTGACAATCCGAATTTATGCATCAAGTTGGGTAAACCTTTATTCCACAAACGAGCCTTGAATAGAGAGCTCTACTATTTAAAAAAACACCAAGACGCCCTCCCCTTCCTTTCTGCTTACCATGGAACTGTTCAAACCAATTTGGGTTTAGGCTATATTTTTAAAATTGTCCGCAATTCCGATAATTCAATCTCTAGAATATTGGAAAAAGAAGTCCTCACTCTCGATTCAAATATTTTAACGGAAAAACTATTCCAAATGTATCACTCATTACTAAAACGAGGTGCTGCAATTGGCGATTTTCATGCCAGAAATATTCTGGTTCGCTGGATATCAAAAACAGACTATGAACTCTGGATTATTGATGGCTTTGGAAATTCGGATTTTGTGCGAATCTGTGATTATTCTCGATTTCTTCTTAATAAAAAACTGATTCGAAAATTTAATTCCCTCTGTAACTCCATAGACATCCCTGAGATGTTTCCCCAGAACTCTCCTAGAAAAACTCATTAAGCGTATCCTAATGTATGACTGAGACACAGAAACTCGAACTCATCCTAGGGAACTCAAATAAACGATTTTCGGGAGTCACTTCTACCATGCTACAAGTTTTGCCTCACCAGCAAAAACTTATGTCCTTAGCTGTTATGGGGAAACATCACTTACCCCGAAGCGCTCCATACATGAGCTTTTCGGAGGTCGCAAAACTCTGTAAAAAAACTCTTCCCAACGAAAAAAGGCGAATTTTTCATGCGCGTCGTAACGATGAAATGATCCAAGCCCTTTTGCTCCAAAGAGTTTTTGGAGCAAAGATCATCCCCACATTCACCTCCACAGCACAGCGACAGCATTCAAATTTCACGAAATGGCTGATGCGCCAAATGGATGGCATTATCACCACCTGCAGCGCGGCCGGTTCATACTTAGATAAGCCTGCTGATGTCACGATCCCTCACGGAATTGACCTTCAGACCTATTATCCAGCAGAGGACAAAAAAGCTGCTTGGGCGGCACTCAATCTACCCGGTGAATATGGGATCGGCATTTTTGGCAGAATCCGTAAACAAAAAGGACTCGATATCCTCATTGACGCTATCATTCCAATCCTCATGGAAAACCCAGCTCCAACAGTGGTCATTGTTGGCGAAACCACACCGAGCCACCAGACCTTCCTCGAAGAGCAACTTGAGAAAGTCAAACAAGCAGGACTCAGTGAACGAGTCATAGTACTCGGCAAACAACCATTTTCAGAAACCCCTAAACTCTTCCGAGCCATGTCACTAGTAGCCGCCCTCAGCCGCAACGAAGGTTACGGACTTACAGCACCCGAGGCCATGGCCAGCGGAACCGCCGTTCTCGCAAGCGAGGCTGGCGCCTGGAAAGACGTCGTGAGAGACGGAGTAGACGGCAGCGTAGTCCCTTGTGGTAACGTCGCCGCGACACGTGCAGCGCTAACGAAACTTCTCACGAATCCAACCAAGCTAGCCGAAATGGGAGCCTGCGGGCATCAGCTCATCAAAGAAAAGTACACGATCGAACAAGAAGCTGCCGCACTCTGTCAGTACTTCCGCGAACTGCAAAATAAGTTCAGTTAGATCTCAAAGCATAGCGCATCACGCTTAGGCAATAGAGAGTTGCCGTTTCGACTCGGAGAACAATATTCCCTAGACTCACGGGCTTAAATCCAGACGTGATCACAGCATCGTATTCGTTTTGGGAAAAGTCTCCCTCGGGGCCGACCAGTAAACTCGCAGAGCTAATAGTTCCACTACCAGAGAGAGCTGTAGCCATATCCTCACTACGTGGATCAAGAGCAGCGACTATTTCCAACTCGTGTCTTTCACGTTGCTCTAACCAAGCTTTAACGGAAACGGCATCGCTCACTTCCGGTAGCCAATTTTGACCACACTGCTTGCATGCTTCGAGCGCAATACGTTGCAACTTCTGAACTTTTTTTGCATCTGCCTTCGCCACGGTATTCTCCGTAGAAAGAGGCTGAATACTCGCGACGCCTAGCTCTACCGCCTTTTGAACAATCAGCTCCATATTCCCAGCCTTGGGAATAGCCTGACACAGATGGAGCTCGAGACCTCGCGCCTGCATTTCCACTTTTCCATCTGGCTCTAACACCACGCGAGATTTATCTGCAGATACTATTTGGCATTTCACAGAGCTCCCCTCGCCATCAAACACGACTATCCAATCCCCCACTTTTTGACGAAGCACTCGGACACAATGATGAGCCTCATCACCCTTAAGTACGAGTTCACATGAGCTCCATTGCTCAGCCGGAAGATAGTAGCGGTTGATCGAATTCATATCGAAACTTTGAAGAGATAGGTGAGAAGTGTGAAGAAACAAAAAGTGCGAAGCTGAGCTAAAACTCGAGCTTCGCACTATTAAATAAGATAATTAAAAAAGTTTACTCAAAAAACTTCTTCGCTTTCGCAAAAAACGATTCCTGCATCGGTGAGTTCTTTTCACCAATCGACTCGCTAAACTCTCTAAGTTTTTCCTTCTGCTCAGAGTTAAGCTTAGTTGGCACTTCAACGTGAACAGTAACGTGCAAGTCACCTTTCGTACCATAGGATAGATCCTTAATACCACGTCCACGCATACGGAAAGTAGTTCCCCCCTGTGTGCCGGATGGAATTTTGATAGAGGCTCTGCCCTCAAGTGTTGGCACCTCTAACTCACCTCCAAGTGTTGCTACGCTAAATGGCACTGGAATCTCACAGTGAAGATCAGCACCGTCACGCTCAAACATTTCGTGGTGTTTGATATTGATAAATACATAGAGATCACCAGCGGGGCCACCACGTAAACCTGCATCTCCATTTCCAGAGGAACGAAGGCGCGTGCCAGTATCAACACCCGCAGGAATACGAATCTTAATACGGGCAGTATCAGTACGTCGGCCATGGCCACCACAGTCATTACATGGATCAGAGATCACTTGACCAGCACCGTGACATTCAGGACAGGTGGTTTGTTGAACAAAAATACCAGCTTGGCGAGTCACCGCACCTGCACCGCCACATGTAGAACAGGTCTTAGACCCACTACCGCTCTTCGAGCCACTGCCGCTACAAGTTTTACAAGAAGCTTCTTTTTCAATCTCGAGCTCCTTCTCACAACCGACAGCAGCCTCTTCGAGACTAATATCGAGATCATAACGAAGGTCACTCCCCGGCTGAGCTGCACTGCGACGGCGCGAACGGCCACCGCCACCACCGAAAAATTCCTCAAAGCCGCCACCGCCACCGCCACCAAAAGCACCACCAAAGACCTGAGAGAATATGTCTGACGCATCGTGGAAACCGCCGCCGCCACCATAGCCGCCACCACCACCGCCGCCGTCGAAGGCTGCATGACCGTAGCGATCATATGCCGCACGCTTGTCTTCATTACTCAGCACTTCATATGCTTCACCAATCTCCTTAAACTTCGCTTCAGCCTCGGCATCATCTGGGTTCTTATCGGGATGGAACTTGATCGCTAGTTTGCGATACGCTTTCTTGATCACTGAAGCTTCCGCATCACGCGCCACTCCTAGTAAATCATAATAATCTTTTTTGTCAGACATTCGGTCTAAAATTTTTGTATTGTTTACGCCTCTACACTGTCTGTGGAGTCATCTCCATCAGCTACTGCAGCAGATTCTGCCACCACCACATTTGCCGGGCGGATCAGACGGTCACCCATCTTATACCCCTTGCGCATGATACGGATAATCTGACCTTCTGCGAATTTATCTGAAACTTCCTGAGCCATTGCATCGTGCTCCTTAGGGTCAAAAGCATCACCTGGCTTGAGATCAACGGTAGAGACTCCTTGATTCTCGAGGAAGCCATCGAGTTGCTTCTGCACCATTTGCATTCCCATGTAGATCATGGAGCCGGAATCAGCTTCAGAAGCTTGCATTCCCATTCCGAAATTATCGATCACAGGAAGTAGATCTTCCAATAATCGCTGATTACCGTAGCGGATAGCATCGGCTTTATCGCGAGCACTACGCTTACGGTAGTTTTCTAAGTCAGCCACACTGCGAAGAAGCTTATTCTTGAGTTCGGCTACTTCTTCTTCGAGTTGCTCTTCACGGCTCTTTTCTTCTACCACCAGCGCATCTTCAAGTTCCTGCTCGATTTCCGCATTAATTTCATCCACGGATTTTGCCGCGTCTTCAGGAGACTGGTCGACAGGCTGCTCTACTTGAACGTCTTGCTCTTCAGTTTTGACATCGTCTTGCATGGCGAAACTCATAGCCAGCTGACGCCATAGGTCAACCCCACAACAGCAATCTTGCGCACATTTTGCACACTTCTAATGTTCTATTTTACTTGTCTAAAACCCAACACAATTCTATGTCGCTCACATCCTCATGCGTGCATTACTTGCCAAACTACTATGCCTTGTTGCAGCCATCTCATTGATTGATGGCCACATCATAGCATTGCAGTCCTACGCTTGGATTACTATGCTCAATGACCGAATCCCTGCTCAAGGGGTCACCGAAGCACTTAGTACCACATTCGATGGCGAGCACCCATGCGAACATTGTTTAGCAGCAAGCGAGCTGCAAAATAAATCTCAGGAAGAGAAATCCAAAGCTCCAGAAATGCAGCTACGTGGTCTCAAACTCGTTTCTCCCAAAAGCGAACAGATTAACGCCCCTTTGGCTCCTAATTCGTTTAGGCTTCCCTACCTAGTTTCGCACATCCCCCCGCGTAAAGACGTTCATTCAAGCGTTCCAAGCCCTCCTCCACGGGCTGTTGTGTAACCCAAATCAGCCAAAATCCACTTGGCGACACTATAGCTGCAGCACTCGTTAGCGTAGCTTCTTATTCACCGGCTTGATCAAGCTCCGGTTTCCTGTTTCTGCGGCACACCTGTGCCCACAACTTTACACAAATTAGAATAAATCATTATGAACACTTTTAAAACATTCTCACTTTCAGCACTTACACTCACCTCAGTAGCTCTAGCCCACAGCGGCAAGGACTCAATTGGGCAAAACGATAAATGGTACGGTGGTCGTGCAGACGGTCACGCCCCAATCGGAATCATGGCAGACCACACTCATAATGCAGGCGAATGGATGTTCTCCTACCGCTACATGAAGATGCACATGGATGGTCTCTACGACGGTGACTCAAAAATCAGCCCAGGCAATACTGGCTACATGGTAGTTCCTACAGAAATGGAAATGGACATGAACATGTTTGGCATGATGTATGCACCCAGTGACAACCTCACACTCACGGCGATGACCAACTATGTAAAAAACTCCATGGAGATGGAAATTACCATGGGAATGATGGCAGGAAGTCAGACCAAAATGAAATCTGAAGGGTGGGGTGACACCTCACTTGGCGGACTCTACAAATTCTACGATAACGACAATAAACGAGCCCATCTTGGACTCAGCCTCTCTCTGCCGACCGGCTCAACTGATGAGACATTCCGTACCCCAATGGGAATAATCGCGAACCAGCCATTCGCTATGCAACTGGGTACAGGCACTTATGACCTTCTACCTTCTCTCACCTATCTCGACCAACCTAATGATTTCTGGTCATGGGGCGCACAGCTCAATGGTCGCATTCACCTTGGTAGAAATGACGAAGGGTACAGCTATGGAGACAAGATTTCAGCGAGCTCTTGGGCAGCCGCCAATGTCGCGGACTGGGCTTCACTCTCCTTCCGTCTTGCTGCGTCGAGCTGGGGCCGCATCGATGGAAACACAGTGAATAGTGTTAATGCAATGAACCCTAATATGTCCTCCGCCGCTGATCCCGATAACCAAGGCGGTACTCGCATTGATGCAGGTGTAGGCCTCAACTTATGGCACCCAACATCAGGCTTCCGCGTAGCCACTGAGTTCGCCATCCCTCTCTACCAGAAGCTCAATGGCCCACAACTTGGCCAAGACTGGAGCCTTACATTAGGAACTCAATACGCTTGGTAAACTTCTCCTTGTAAAATAATTCACTATCAACGCGCTACTGAGGCTACTCAGTGGCGCGTTTTTTCATCGACCTAGGTGTCACAAGGCCAGCTGATAACACCATCTTAGTAGCCTCCTCCACGCTCATGTCACAAGGGATGACCTTTTCGTCTTCTATCAGCACCATAAACCCCGTGAGCGGGTTTGGACTCGTTGGTATAAAAACAGATGTGACATCCTTACCCTGCTGCTTGTCAAAAAAGTTTCCGGTCACAAAAGCTAACAGCTTACACCCAGGGCTTGGATACTCGACATAAACCACACTTTTAAACTGGCGCTCAGCTCCGAGCTCCTGAATCGCAGTTACAAACTGGCGCAAGGCGTTATAAACAAAGCCGATCAACGGTATACGGCTGACCACAGCTTCTATCACCTTGACTAGGTGTCGGCCTATCGGACTCACTACAAACAAGCCCACTCCAAAGAATAAGGCCAAGGGTAAAATAAAATAGAGCAACTTAATCCCTAGAAAACCAAAGCTCTCAATTTCCCAGCCCGTAATCCGCGCGAAATTCCTCAGCACGAAATCAAACATGGACTGACCACCACGGATCAACATCCGAATGATTATGAAGATCAACCATATTGTCCCAGCTAGAGGAACAACTGTCGCCACTCCTGTTAGGGTCAACTTACTTACTCGGAGCCATGGATGAGAATGCATTTTCAACTTAAATTTTAATGATATCATGCATTACTTCAATAAAACACGAAAAATAGTTCAGCATTCCCCCTCAAAATAAATAACCACACAGCCTTCTAGCTACCTTGAAGCACTCTCGGGCACATGACTCCTATAGAAATGACTTTATCTAAAGGCGAAAGGCACCGGCTCCTTGTCACCGAGAAATCTAGGTTTACCCCCTAAAATATGTAGATCCAATAGCATCTTAGGTCGCGCCAAAAACTCTCGTAATTTCGTCTTAAGCCCTGCATTCACCGCCACATCTCGTGCACTGAGAGATATCGCGTCTATACCATGATACTCAGCTATATAGAGCGCTCTTTCGTTCTGAAACCGCTGACTAATAAAAAGTAATTTATCCAAGCCAAAAACCTCTTTCGCTCTCACCACTGAGTCGAGTGTCCGTAAACCAGCATAATCACAAACAATAATCTCCTCAGGTACCCCCCCCTTCACTAAAGCATCAAGCATAGCTTGCGGCTCGTCATAATCCTTGCGGCTATTATCCCCACTAACAACAAACCCTTTAACTTTACCAGTTTTCCAAGCATCCAAGGCTTTCTCAATTCGGTAATCAAAGTAGAGGTTTGGCCGCTCCTCAACAAATGGATTGCAGCCAAACACCAAAGCCACCCTAGAACTAGGGAGTCGTGCGGAGTCAGTAAAAACCTTCCCCTCGCTCGCCGCTATGGCTAGTAAGTTCGCTATCACTATCGCGCCCCCTGTGATCAAGACAAAAAAACATGATAAGATCAAAACGCGCCTTTTCGTGAACCAGATTCTAACGACCTTCATTCTCTCCATCCGTATTGGATCGTCCATCACCAGCTAATTTGCGTGGAATATTCTGCCAATGCTTCCAGAGGTTCGCAAAACCACCTGATTGATACTCTGGTGCTAGCACCTTAAGCTTCCGTTTTGCCGGCTTAAATGTGACCTCCTTACATCGTCCGGTGTACTCACCATCCACTTCTACAGGTACTTCTCTGTCAGAAATAACCACAAACTCTGCAGCTTGAATGTACTCGACTGAAGAATCTACTAGGTCAATCACGCCAGCAATCCCTTTAATGGTATCGAGTACGAATTTATAGCCAGACTCCTTAAAGATCAGAATATCTAGCATATCGTCTTCATTGCAGGCTTTCGAAAAAAGTTTTACCTGACCACCATAGAGTTCCCCGTTGCCCACTAACACAGCCACGCCATCAAACTCTCGACCATCCGCACAAATGACTTTCATTTTCGGAGGTTTATCACCTAGCAACTTGACGGCAGACATTAGGTAAGCCAATGGACCTAACAAGTTCTTAGACTCGACTGTCGTCTCTTCGATCACTTGAGCATCAAATCCGATTCCCGCCATTTGCACAAATAGCTGACCATTAGCCACAAATAAATCGACGTCACGTATATGCCCATCCTCAATAATAGCCAATGCCTTAGAAAGGTTCGAACTCTGCATATTAGGAACTGGAATCCCCATTTCTCGAGCAAAAACATTCATAGTCCCCGCCGGCAGCACACCCAATGCTGTCTCGGAACCAGCTAGCTCCTGAATAACCGCATTTAATGTACCGTCTCCACCAGCTGCAAGAACTACCGGCTCTCCCTTTGCTACGAAATCTGCAGTTAGAGCTTGAGCGTCCTCAACGTCTCGAGTCGCATAAAGAATAAAATCTTGCGCATTCTCAATGAGAAACTGCAAAGCTCTCTTCCCCTTTTGGCTTCGCGCATTAGGGTTAAATAGCAGTGGATATCTAGACCGAACTGAAGCCATGCCTTTATATGAACACATCTTTGCTAGGCTGCAATCCGAAAGCCGCTAATTGCTCAACTACCTTTTGCTGAGGTAAGCCTACGACATTTGAAAAATCCCCTTCCACACGTTCAACAATCATCTCACCACATTCCTGTACTGCGTAGCTGCCCGCTTTATCCATGACATCCACGCGCTTCATGTAGGCGTCGATCGTAGCCCTACCAATCTCCTTGAAGACAACATTCGTGACTTCATGAAATAACTGAACTCGCTCACCAGAGATCAGACACATCCCTGAGCAAACTTGATGCGTCCGCCCAGATAAACGCTCTAACATAGTAACAGCCTCCTCAACGCTCTTAGGCTTACCTAGAGGTTCATCATCTATATACACTAAGGTGTCGCCTCCCAGCACCACTGCATCCGGAAACTTCACCGCTACTGCGGAGGTTTTAATCTCTGCATTTCGCTCGCACAAATCTGTTAGCGTAATATCACACCTATGCTCTTCCTCTGCATCAGAAGTAACTACTTCAAACTCAAAACCTAGCTCAGCAAGCAACTCTCTACGGCGCGGTGAACCCGAGGCCAATATCAATTGTTTCTTCATTACTTATAATCTCGGATATCAATCACAGGCCCATGTTTATCATCAATCTTAGAAGCATCCAATCCACAGCTAGGGCAGCGAAGACCACCTTCAATTCCCCCCATAGTCTCGATCTCACACATCTCTAAAAATAAATCAGCTTCGCAATGTGGACAAACTGCGCGATGAGAAAAATAGACCTCCATCATCGGTCTTACTACTGCAATAATTAACACCACTAGAAACACAGCCCAAGCGGCAACAAGGTGCCCTGCGCCAAGCACAGCACCTCCTACAAGAGCGACAAGCAGTGTGGTTTTCCAACTAGCATGCACGCGTCGCCTCAACTGGGCGCAATGGGTCAATGATGACGGTTTTTCCACACTCGTTCTCTAACACAGCAATCACCTGGTGTCGTCGAAAATTATGCGGCATTGCGTAGGAGCGCTACCATCACTCCCTGAATGATCAACTCTCTTGCTGGAATTAGATCAGGAAACATCTCATTCTCTGCGCGTAAAAATGGTTTTCCATTTTCTATCACATAGCTCTTCAACGTCGTCTCTCCATCTATCAAGGCCGCCACCACGTCTCCTCGCCGTGGCTCACGAAACTCGAGCACCACGGTATCGCCATTGCAGATATGAGCATCGATCATAGAGTCACCGCGTACTTTGAGCGCAAAGGTACGTGCATTACGTGGAATACCTAAACTACGGATATCAATGGAAAGGCATCCCTCTTGCTCCTCTTGAGTATCCTGCGCCATCCCTGCCGCGATCGAACCATATACCGGAATATCAACTATTTCCTCGCGATCGAGTTCCTCCACTAAAGCCACTGCTCTCGCCTTACCTGGGATACGCTGAATAACACCCTTCTTTTCAAGCGCTCGCAAATGATTCATCGCAGCCGTCTGACTTGCAAATCCAAAAAACTCCTGAATATCTCGACTCGAAGGCATTACTCCCGTCACACGCATTTCGCGCTTTAGATATTCATACACCTCAATCTGTCGCTTTGTTAATTCCTTACTCATAATTTGAACACTGTTCTTAAGAACATAGTGCGAATTATAAAAAGAAGCAGCAAGGAAAATTTCTATTCCTTAGACTTTAGGCTGCTAATCAAAGCTGAGATAAATATCGCAGTATAGAGTACTCCGCTCAATCCAGCAAAGGTCGCCACGACCTTCGCTATTGGACTCACCGGCACAATATCCCCATACCCCAGAGAAGTAATCGTTACGTAAGAATAATAAAGTTCCTCGGCTCGTGTCGTAGCCTCACCACTCACTTGATTGAAAATGGATCCTGGATCGCTCGTCCCCATCAACATAAAAAAGCTCGCCCAGAATAAGCCTAACAAAAGATACCCAGCAACACCTGCTAGAATTCGATCAGCCTTCGCAACATGCTCTTGGAAAAAGCTATATCGCAAAATCACCCTAAACAACAAAAGGTAAGCTGCAGAATTAAAAACAAGCCTCAGTACCAGCGAGGTATAACCAAGGTCGAACATGCCAAAGAACATCGAGCCTAGGACGAGAAATATATAAGCTTTAAGCCACCGTATGCTCTGCGACATGACATAACCACCAAGACAGAGAAAAGTGGTATAGAGCAGAATAACCACCTTATTTCCTTCCGGTGACCCGTCCCAGAATGCAGAAGTGAATATCAGCAGAACTTCTGCTGCAATGAGTACAATCGAACGATTACGTAGCTGAAAAGACATAGATCTTATTCACTCAAGTCTTACTGACTTTGCTCAAGTTCAACCTGACTAGCGGCCTCGTCAGCAGCTTTCTTATATGCACTAGCTGCACTAAATATTAACATTATCATGTAGAGTACGATTAAAAGAATGAACAATATTTTAATCACCTTACCTGGAGTGTCTAACTGCTTATGTTGCTGATATCCAGCGGGACAGGCAACAAGGCGATAAGACAGCCAAATATTAGCAAAGGGAATAAATGACCATAAGTAATTCCAACGAGACATCGACAGGTTCTTAAGACGAGAACAGGCTATCAGAATAGAAACAAGGATTCCGCCTAGATAGATTAAAATGAGTCCAATCATTATTCCTCCAACAAGAGCCTCTCCTAACCCCTCCATACCATTTTCGGGAGAAAAGGATGCTAGCCCAAAAATAAGGAATAACAACGCTCCAGTTGTTCCTATTCCAAGGAGGATATTCCACAAGATGAAAGCTACACGCCCCATCCCTGGGTAACTCCCACCATTACGTGCATTCATCGCGTCTTGAAGTGCATTTTCAGATTCTGGTGAAGCATAGGGATTCCCCGTGGCTCGAGCCTTCGCGACTGCGGAAGGCGGTACAATGTTCGACATTGAAGAGTCTGCTGCAGCGGCACCGCTCGGTGGAGGCGGCGGCACACTGTTAGCCCCCCCAGTTAGAGGAGACTGTAATTCTGGCACCTGATCGACCTTCACCCAATCTGACAAGCCAGGCCCCCACACAAGATCGCTCGCTAAATCGATCTTTCCATGTGCTATAGCCCCCTGAATAACTTCTAAAGTCACGGGTCCCTTGCGCTCTCCGTGCTGGCTATAGTACCAAACTTGTTCACTCATAATTTGTCGCGAACCCTACACCACAGCATCTGTCTTTGTGAAGGAAACAATCAAACTAAGTTTCATTGTTCAGAAGACTCACTCACCAAGCTTTTTCATCAACGCAGCCTCCATCGCTTTTTCTACCAAAATGGCCGCCATATGCTCAGTTGCCTTATCTAACCGCTGCACAGCTGCCTTAAGCTCATTAGCCTCAGCCGACTGAAGTGCTACACGCACCTCTTTCTCAGCAGTTTGAATAGCGTGGAGATCATCTAAATCCATCTCAGCGCCCACCTGTGCGAGCCCAGCAGAGACAGCCGGGAGCAATTCCTCAGCTTTCAACTTCGCCTCAGTGAAAACGCGTTCAGACATGTCATCAAAGGCATAGTCCACACTCTCGCTTACCATTTTTTCGACAGCTACATCATCAACATCAACTGCCGCACTATCAATCTCTAGTACAGTGTCTGTATTCGTCACTGTGTCACGTGTCAGCACCTCCAGAATACCGTTTTCATCGATCGAAAATTGAACACCCACACGAGCCTGACCCTTCGGAGAAGCAGTAAAATCCACATCTACATTCCCAAGTTCCCAATTATCTCTGGCCATTTCGCGTTCCCCCTGAAGCACTCTCACACGCATGCTCTGCTGGTTCGCCACAGCATTGGTGAACATTTCTCCAGCTTTGCATGGAATCGTAGTATTACGCGGAATCAAGACATTCATCAACCCACCAAAAGTCTCAATCCCTAAACTCAGAGGAGTCACATCCAAGAGAACCATTTCACGTAAAGCTCCCGACAGAACTCCACCTTGAATCACAGCGCCTAGCGTCACGGCCTCATCAGGATGCTGAGACAAGTCTGCTGTCTTGCCAAAAATACGTTCAACCAATGCGCGAACAGCTGGAATACGAGTAGAACCTCCGACCAAAACCACCGCATCTAACTCCTCAGCAGCGTTTTTAATCCCAGCATCATTCAGAACTCTGCGACAATGCGCCTCGGTCCGTCCGATCTCCGCAGTAACCACCTTTTCAAAGCTAGCCCGAGTAACCGTAAACTCGATATGTAAATCTTCCCTGAAAAATGGAATCCTCAAGTCAGTCTCCTCAGCATCTGACAAAATCTCCTTCACTCCTTTAGCTGCATCGATCAAGCGCTGACGCTCATCTGAGCTAAGCTCGGATCGATCTCCCACCTGTTCCCAAACCCATGAAGCCAGAGCTTCATCGAGATCATCTCCACCCAAATGTGTGTCGCCAGCTGTCGCCAACACTTGAAAAACACCCGAGCGCATTTCCAAAATCGATATGTCAAAAGTTCCACCACCCAGATCGTACACAGCCACACGCGCTTCTTCACCGAGCTTATCCAGTCCGTAGGAAAGTGCTGCAGCCGTTGGCTCACTCAAAATGCGCACCACTTCCAGTCCAGCAAGCTCACCAGCCTCTTTCGTTGCATTGCGCTGTGCATCATTAAAATAGGCAGGAACAGTGATCACAGCCTTTTCCACCACACGGTCCAATTGCATTTCGGCAATTTGCTTAAGTTCTTTTAAAATTTCAGCACTCACCTGTTGCGGAGTTTTTCCTGCTGCTAGAACCCCTCCGTCCGCTGCTTCACTCAGTGGAACACAGAAATTCTCATCAGCCACCTCACGATAGCGACGCCCCATGTAGCGCTTAATACTCGTTATCACCTCAGATCCAACTCCTCGGCGACGCAGCGCTGACTTACCCACTGACACCTCACCAGCGGCTCCATAGCTCACTGCGCTCGGCATGATGCGCTCACCTGATGAATTCGCTAAAAGTATTGGAAATCCACTTTCCACGATTCCTACAGCTGAATTGGTAGTACCAAGATCAATGCCTATAATATCCATGCCCCTTGCTATCCGCTATCTGTACTCTTTCAAGTATTAATACTCAGTCTCAATAAGATGCTTGAAATTGAGTCTCAAAAACAACTAAACCCTTATAAATAAAGAGTTTGACGACCTATCAACTATTGAGATAAGCTAACAGCATCATGAATGAAACCGCTACAAAAACAAGAACATGCGCAGCTTGCGCGTACTGGGACTCTGCAGACAATTCCAACGGTAACTGCCGCCGCAGCTCTCCACAATCCGTTGTCTTCGAAGTTAGTTCTGAAAAAACAATCAAGACTGTCTTCCCTGTAACTTCTGCATCAGACTGGTGCGGCGAGTTCAAAAGTAAATAACTTCTATCTCCGACAGTTCTCACACAACAAAGACCTTACAGTTCACTCTGTAAGGTTTTTCTCTGTTAGTGAAAACTCTTGCTATTGAGACCCATTCTCACCTATATTCAGCTGCGTGAAACAGCACCAAGAAGCAATCTCCCACATCGACGGCATGATTCAGAGCATTCCAGACCAAATGGATACTCTCCTTGACATGCGTCTGGCGCTCATGAATCAAGGCGAACCCGGACACTGCATCAGTGCTTACTTTCACCTCAAAACGCATCTTTCCGGTTGGTACCTTGAGCAGCTACACACTCTACGTGATCTACTCGAGACACGTATTCAAATCGATATCGTCATTCACGATGCCCAAGAGCGCTTAAAAGCCTGTCTCACTCTCGGCGACAATCACACACTGGAAGACTACTGCCAGGAACAAATGCGCCACATTGCCCTACAGAACAAAAAAGCTGAGCATATTCACATGCGTTTCAGCTGGGCATAAATTTTCAGAAAAAACGGAATTTTGGACATCCCCCTCAGAGAGTAGTTAGCTTATGGGCTAAGTTGTTATTCATATTAAAGCCACTATCCCGCTCTCGTGTCACCATGAGCAGCGGGGTTTTCTTTGGTTAATAGGATGTCTTTAGCGAAGGTCGCCACCAAAGTCGCTTCCTTGATTTCCTCTTCTCCATCCAATGCTCGATCACCACAATAGCTAAGATACAGAACAAGCCAGCGAATATCACCTGAGCTATACGTAGATAGAAATTCGAACTCGCACTGGAATCTCCCCCTGTAGAACTACCCAACAACACAAGAAATGTTGTGAACCCTGAGCCCCAGATCGCAGCACCAGGCTTTCCTGAATTGATCTTCTGAGCAAAAAAGAAAGAAAAGGCTAAGACTAGAGGGATGAGAAACCAAAATGTTGGCACAGCTACTAATAGATTATAAGCAACGATAATTGCCATGCCCCCGACAAAACAGGACTTAGAGTTATTCGTCATCACCTTAATACTCGCATTCGTACTCGGAGCCCCCGCCATCATGCAGATATACATCATGGCTAGCGAATACTGAACTAGGTTGAGGCTGAAGAACAAGAGTACGGCAGTAGTAGATACCAGCGTGGAAATGAAAGCTAGTCTTGCACGCTCTTCACGTGGAGGAATTGGCTTAGGAGCCGGCCGCTGAGGCTTTGGTGCATTAGGATCTACTTCCGCTATTCTATTAGGAATTAGTAAATGAAAGAGCCATGTAAAAAAGAAACCAGCTAATAAGTCGAACAAAATAAAAGACGCCACATAGTGCGAAGCCACTTTGGCTTGAAGACCTATAATTGGAACCATAGTGGCTCCAATGGTCATAAAAATGGTTGAGAGCGGTGGAGCTTTAGCGTCGTTATAAAAAACCAAGAAAAAGAATAAGCCATAGAGAGGCACACACACTAGTGGCAGCTGGAGGAAAAACTCGCTAATCACCAGACCAATAAGCAGCCCCACGCAGAGCCGCTTAACGATCTTCAGCGCAGTTGGCCACCCAATCCATGGTAAAGGCATGCTCAAGAACATAGCCACGAACAATGGCACCATATATGACAAGGGCCAGGCGACTCCATACGATACAGCTACGGCTGTGGTCACAGCCAAACTCAAACGTAGAGTACGAACCTGAGCTAAAGTCATATTAGTAAATATGTGAAAGGAAACTGACAAGCGATATCCAGATCTTCCCTGCTGTATTAAATACGAAATTTCCACCAGTGTAGACAATCACGTTTGCCTGGCCTCCGGCACGCTTAAAACCCTTGCCTTGGCCTTCATCAAAATCAATGACGACCGGGAAATGCTGAGCCTCACGTAACCACCCTTGCGTAGTCTTCACTGTTGCTAAACCTCCCACTTGGTTGTTTGCGTTATCGGAAACCCCCCAGCCCACACTACGAACCTTGCCCGTGAAAACCTTACCTGGAGCGGCATCTAATACAATATCGACTGGATCACCCTTATCAACATTAGCCAAACTATTCTCACGCATATTCGCTTGAATCCAAACCTCCTTAATGGAAATGAAGGTCATTACAGGGGCGCCGGGATTAGCATAATGTCCCACATCTATTAAGAAATTCGTAATAACTCCATCAGATGGAGCTACTATCGTTGCCCGAGTGAGATCGAGACGCGCATTCTCAAGCTTAGAAAGAGCTGCTTGAACCTTTGTATTATCCTGACCGGTCTTCCCTAAATTACTCTTAGCCTTCTCTAGTTCAGATTTGGCACTCGCAAGCTTTGCTTCGCTAGAAGCAATATTAGAACGAGCATCGTCGGCTCGGGACACAGAAGCTGCTCCTTGCTGAGAGAGCTTAATAATCCGCTCACCTTTTACTTTTGCATTAGTCAAATTCGCTTCAGCTTCTGCCACTTTCGCGTGAGCTGTAGAAACGCTAGCTGTGTCAGCATCCGATGACTGGCTTGCTTGCTGGAGATCCAGCTCAGCCTGTTTCACCGCGATTTCATATTTTTGTGAATCAATGTCTAAAAGCTTTTCCCCTTCTTTGACTATCTGGTTGTTGGTCACATAGACTTTAGAGACTCGACCTGACACCTCTGCAGCGATTGGGACTATGTAAGCCTCTACCCGAGCACTAGCTGTATAAGGCACATACTTATCACTAAAGATGTGCGCAAAAAAGAGCCCTACGATCGTAATCACAGTTATCCGAGTCCAAAACTTGATTGGGTCTCTTTTTGTCACTTCTTTAGGTTCCTCAACCTTTTTTTGATCCTCTGACATAATTTTAATTTTCTGATTTCCTCTGACGTAAGGGTTTGCCGTACATCCCCACAAGCCATGCAACGAGCACCGCTGTATAAAAATTACCAATAATCGCCTCAACCTGACAAAGCGATGATGCCCCTAAAGTCTGGGGTGTTATATCTCCGTAACCCAACGAGGTTAGCGTCACCATACTGAAGTAATTGAAAACATGAACTTTAGCTCCAACATCATTATCTAATAAATTTCCACTGAATGAATCGGGATCGATCGCATAGGTAAGGTTGTAAGCAGCCCCCCAAAGTAAACCTATGATAAGGTAAGTACATAAACTCCCAGCTATCACTTCACCATCCACCTGTTTTACTACACAAAGCTGCTTAATAAATGAAATCAAGATCAGCACGTAAAACATTACGAAAAAGCCCAGAGCTAACTCGCGGCTAAACTCTATAACCTCATAGACCCCTAGCCAATAAAGCACCAAGGCGAAAGCTAATATAAGCAAAATAAATGGCTTTTTCGTCCCTTGTTGAGCTGTGCGTGCTGCGAAAAAAAGAACTCCTGTAAGCCAAATATGAACGCCAGTCGACGCGATAGTACCGGATGGAATGAAAGGACTTACAATAATGTAAATCAATAGCACCACGAGTAAACGTAGAAATCCTTTCGTAAACGTCATAGAAATTGTTATCCCTTAGAGATTTCAGACACTTGAATAGGTGCGGGCACTTCTAAGAACTTACCCCAGTCCGTACGCTGCATCATTTTCTCACGCACCTCCTGTGGAATAGCTTCTGCTCGATCGCGCATTTCCCAACCACCTCCGAGTGCTTTGTACATCGCAATAAAGTCAGTGGCTATCGTTCCTTTCACAGCAGCATACTGGTCCTGGCGCTGCGTAAGAGAACGGATTGAATCTAGTACACGTTGGTAACCCGTAAGACCGTCCTTATACTGGATCATTGAAATTTCAGTCGAGCGCTCGGAAGACGCGACACCTTGTCGGAGAAACTCAGCCTCCTGCTTACTGTGAACAAAACCTGTCATCCCGTCTTCAACCTCACGCGCCGCATTAAGAACGATATTTTGATAAGCTGTGATAGCTTGTTCAAAACGCGCATCATCAACCCTCACCTTATTCTTAATTCTACCATAATTAAGAATATTCCATCGGAATGTCGGACCAAAACTAAACCCTCCATTGTCTCCACTAAAAACGTCATCGAGTGAACTCCCCGATAGATCGTTGGCGCTTACACCTAAAAAGCCCACCAAAGTAAAGCTAGGGTACAAGTCCGTTTTAGAAATCCCAATTTGCTCACACAGGGCAATAGATAACATTTCAGCCTGGCGAATGTCTGGACGGCGGCGTAACAGCTCAGCAGGAACCCCAACAGCCACTTTCACAGGCGCGACAGGTATCCCCTTCCCGCCCTTTAGCTGAGAGCGGATCAAGTCAGCATCCTTGGCTAACAAAACAGCCAAAGCATTGTGTAATTTATAGAGAGTGGCTTTAAAACGTGGTATTTGCGCCTGCGTGCTAGTCAAGAGCGTCTTCGCCTGCAGCACATCGAGCTCGGTAACTGTGCCGGCCTCAAACTGAAGCTCCACAATATTGAGTGACTTTTCCTGTAGATCGACGTTCTTTTTCGCGATCGCTATCCGCTCTTCAACAGTGCGTACATTGACATAAGCCGTCGCGACCTCTGCAGTTAGGCTTGTTACAATGTCATCAAAATTTGCCACATCTGCCAGTAAACTAGCATCAGCAGAAGCTATCGACTTTCTAAACTTACCCCAGAAGTCTAATTCCCAAGCTGCGTCAAAACCAAATGATGTCGAATTGAGGTATGGGTTTCCACCACCAGGCGCACGAGTACGGAAAAGATCACCACTTGCAGCTTGGCTCTGAGGAAACATATTCCCTTCTGCTATTCCTAGAATAGCACGTGACTCGAGAATCCGTAGTGCTGCTGACCGGATTGAAAGGTTTTGATCGTAAGCTTCCTCTACCAATAAATTCAGCTGAGGGTCATTGAACTGCTTCCACCAAGAAAGATCCACCTTGGACTTACTTCCTTTTTGCAAGCTAGAATTATCCATTCCCCACGCCGGCTCTATCGGTGCAACAGGAGCCACATACTCAGGCCCAACCATACAGCTCACACTCACAAGCGGAAGCGCTCCTAAGGTAACGGCTCTAAGACTAATTGAAGAAAACATAATTTATTCAGCTGTATTTTCTTCAAGCTCGGAAGTTCCTGCCGCTACACCATCTTTCTCGTTCACCCATGCCATGAAAACAGCATAGGTAATAGAGAGGACGACAGCACCTACAAAGAGACCAACAATCCCTGAAAGCATCATTCCACCGATAGCTCCTAACAAGATCACAAGCATTGGTGTGTCCACTCCACGTGCCATAAGAATAGGCTTAAGAATACCATCACTCGCACTGACGAGGAATGAATACACTAAAAAGATAACCGCTGGCACCGTATCGTACTGAGAAAATGCATAAGCCGCGATCGGCCCAAGAACGAGAATAGGTGGTAACTGAACAATTGCACAGATAAGAACCATCACCCCCCACACACCAGCACCCGGGATCCCCATTACCAACAAACCAACCGTAGCCAGTACGGATTGAATCACCGCCACACCGATAACACCAGTCATCACCCCTCGGATCGTTGCTATTGTAAGCTTCGTAAACTCCTCACCGCGCTTACCCGCAAAACTACGCGCAATTTTACGAGTTACAGCAAAACCTTTAGCTGGATTGATCAACAACACCCCGGCAATGATGAAAGAAATAACGAACTGCAAAAGTCCCTTCAGACCACCTCCTATGGCACCAACAAGTTTTGCAGCAGTATCTTGAGCTAGTGGCGCCGTAGCTTTAATCGCAGCCTTTAAGTCAGTCGCTGCTAAATTCCAAATTTCACTAGCTTTCTTTCCTACAACCGGAATCTCAGCGACCTTAGGCGGCGCCTCTTTGATGAAATGAGCCTCATTATTTTTGAGATCACCTGCGACCTCTTGCACTACATCGATAGAGGTATTCGCAAGCACTACCACTGGCACGACGAGAACAGCCACCGTCAATAAACTAAAGCCTATGCAGACTAGCTTACGCTTCCCTCCAAAAACCTTAGTGAGCTTATCGATCATTGGCGAAAAGGCCACGGCGATGATAATCGCCCATACTACGGGCATGACGAAAGGGTGTATGATTTTGTAAGACAGGCTTAGCATCAAGCCTATAAGGAAAATCTTAACTGCGGCATCGATAGCATTGCGAACGAATGCATTGTCATTTTCTGAAGAGTTCATTAAAAATGTTGGTATTAAATTTAGCCTAACAAGCACTAACAGCGCCACTAATTCACATGATGTATAGAAAACACTCTATGTTTTTACAATGCCAATATACATCGCTGAACGTGACAAAAAAATGCCGAGTCACCTATGTGAACTCGGCATTTAAAATCTTATAGATCAAGTTGTGCTACTTATCCTCTTCTGGGTAATCCGAGGGCTTATACTCGAAAACACGAACTCCTGGAGCGTTCGTCACATAATTCCATAACCAGTGGATAAACACACTCAGCTTAGAGCGGAAATCAACAAGGAACAAAATGTGGATGAACAACCATGCAAGCCATGCGATAACTCCCTTGAGCTGAATCTTACCAAACTCGACAACCGCGTGGAAGCGGCCAACAATCGCCATAGCTCCTTTATCCCAGTAAACAAATCCTGGACGTTCAGCATTCTCATTGCCTGGAACAGCTTCGTTTACTAGTAGTTTACCGATGAAGCGTCCCATTTGTGAAGCTGCTGGAGCCACACCAGGAACAGGCACACCCTTAATGTCCTTCATGAAGGTAACATCACCTGCCACAAAAATTTCTGGATGATTAGGCAGTGCGAGACACGGCTCAGGCGTAACCTTTCCAGCCCTATTCACCTCTACTGGCAGCTTGGACACAATGCCTTCAGCCTCCACACCTGCTGCCCAAAGAATAGTCCCAGCTTCTAAAACCCCATCCTTCGTGATGACCTGACCTTTTTTAATGTCAGTCACCATAGTATTCACAAGAACCTCGACACCAAGACTCTCCAGTCGTTTCTGCGTATACGCTGAACTATCTTCCTGATAAGGAGGTAGCAAACGAGGCCCAGCCTCAATAAGGATAACCTTTAGATCACTTGTATCAATACGGCGGAAGTTGCGCTTCATGGAACGCTGAATGAGCTCTACAAAAGCACCCGAAAGCTCAACCCCTGTAGGTCCTCCACCAACGATAGCAATAGTCATCAAGCGCTCACGCTCAGCAACATCATCTATTAACTCAGCTTGTTCTAAATTTTTAAGAACTCTCTGGCGAATCTCACAGGCTTCGGCGAGCGTTTTCATGCCAATCGTATGCTCTGCCCAGTGATCGTTACCAAAGTAGCCGGTCTTAGCACCTGCAGCGACTACGAGAGTATCATAATCATAAATATTACCACTCTTACCATGCACTGACTTCCCCTTAGAATCGACTTCAGTTACTTCATCCATCAATACAGTCACGTTTTCAGCATCAGCTAAAATACTACGTAAAGAACGTGCAATATCGTGAGAAGGAAGTGTCGCTGTTGCTACTTGATATAGCAAGGGCTGGAACAAATGGTGATTTGTCCGATCAATCAGGGTGACTTCAAAAGTCGGCTTATTTGCGAGTTGCTTAGCACATTCTAAGCCTGCAAATCCTCCGCCAATAATCACTACTTTTTGCACTACAGGAACTGACATGCGCAGGCTCTAATCCCTCTCTCAGTGATACACAAGCACGACTTTGTGAATATTTTCACAAAGTCACGTCTTGTGTCATAAAAAAGCAGCCAAAATTTAGTTCCAACAATGAAATTAATCCTAAATTAATCTTAAATAAAAACACGAACACACTATAATAAAGAACATTAAGACAACCAAAACAGCTGGGTGAATATTCCCTAGTAAAAAAGCAAGAACGTTCAATACATTTTAAAGCTGACCAGATAGTCTCAAATTGTCTTAGGAAAACTCACCATCCCCCAAGGTACTCAACTCTTAAGACTTAGGCAAAACAAAAATACATAAGGTACTAACACTTCTCATGGTAGTACCTGCACCCCTTCTCCCCGATTAGCGCCGTTCGGCTGGTGATCACCCTCTCACCAGCCGAACGTCTCCCCCTCCCCCAACTTTCCCCTAAACCCCATAATATCCCCTTGGGCATTCTTTTATAGAATGCCCTTTTTTATGCCCTCATTGCTCGATTACTCCTTGATCCGCTGTGAAATTAGCGTTCCTATTTCAGTATGAGATACGAGCCTGTTCCCAATTCCCTTTTCGTACGCAATCGTGAGCGACTCCGCGAACTGCTCAAGCCGAACTGCATCATCATTCTCCACTCGAATGATGTCATGCCTACGAATGCCGACGGCGTCTTACCCTTCAAACAAAACTCTGATCTCATCCACCTCACCGGCATCGACCAAGAAGAAAGCATTCTTTTGCTATTTCCTGATGCTCAAAAAAAAGAACACCGTGAGATTCTCTTTGTGCGTGAAACCAACGAACACGTCGTCGTATGGGAAGGCCACAAACTCACGAAAGAACAAGCCACAGAAGTTTCAGGAATTACCAACATCCAGTGGACAAACTCTTTTGACTCTCTCTTCCACTCCCTTGTCCAACAAGCTGAGACTATATATCTCAATACCAATGAGCACCTTCGAGCCGAGGTGAGCATCGAAACCCGCAATGATCGCTTCATAAAAAAATGTAAGTCAGCCTACCCGCTCCACAGCTATAGTAGGCTCGCCCCGCTGATGCATCAACTCAGAGTGACCAAACAAGCGGAAGAAATCGACATCATCCAAAAAGCATGCGACATCACTGAATTAGGATTCCGCCGAGTTCTAAAAATGATCCAGCCAGGAGCCGGAGAGTGGGAAGTGGAAGCCGAATTCATCCACGAATTTGTAAAAAATAAATCCCGTGGCTTTGCCTATACTCCCATCATTGGCGGCGGCGCGAGCAATTGCATACTGCACTACTTAGAAAATAATCAGCCCCTACAAGATGGAGAACTCGTTCTCATGGATGTCGCCGCTGAGTATGCAAACTGGAATGCTGACATGACTCGTACCGTACCGGTCAATGGCAAGTTTAGCCCGCGCCAGCGAGAAGTTTACGATGCAGTCCTACGCGTAATGCGCCAAGCCATTGAACTACTTCGTCCAGGCCTCACTCCTAGCGACTATCAATCTCAAGTACTCCAAATCATGGAAACCGAGCTTATCCAGCTGGGACTTATCGATGCCGCAGAAGCCAAAAAACAAGACTCTAGCAAACCTCTCGTCAAAAAGTACTTCATGCACGGAACATCTCACCACCTCGGACTCGACGTGCACGATGTATCTCCGACCAATGCACCATTCGCCGTAGGCAATGTCCTCACCGTAGAACCTGGCATTTACATCCCAGAAGAAAACATCGGCATTCGCTTAGAGAATGATATCTACATCGGAGCTACAGAGAACACCGATTTGATGGCAAACATCCCGATTGAAGCGGATGACATCGAAAAACTCATGGCTGAATAACTAAACCGTGCGCACACCATCATCGACCATTTGCACTAATAGCTCTGGATGATTTGCGAGTGCTGGATCCTCGTGTAATAACTTATCTGCTTGGGCTCGAGCTTCTCGTACTAGTTCAGCATCTGCTAAAAATTCAATAAATCTGAGATCAGATAGACCACTCTGCTGGGTTCCTAAAACATCTCCTGGTCCGCGCAGCCGGAGATCGGCTTCCGCTATTTTGAAACCGTCATCAGTCCCCGCTAGAACCTCTAGCTTATCCATTGCCTCCGAACTCTTTCCATCTGTCACTAGCACACAGTAGCTCTTGTGCTCCCCACGTCCGATTCTACCACGAAGCTGGTGAAGCTGAGAAAGTCCAAACCGTTCAGCATTGTATATCACCATTAGATTCGCATTGGGAACATCTACCCCAACCTCGATTACCGTGGTCGAGACCAGCACATCTGTATCGCCGTCTCGAAACTCTCTCATCACTAGCTCCTTCTCCTCAGCACTAAGCCTCCCATGTAGCAAGCCAACTCTATATTTAGACAAACGCTTTTGCCACTTATCAAACTCAACAGTCGCTGACTCAGCTTTGAGCGATTCACTCTCTTCCACCAATGGGTATACTAGGTACGCCTGTCGCCCCTGTTCTAGCTGCTGCTTCACGAACTTCGTAACATCTGAAACTTTCGCCTTAGGACGGAGTGCTGTAATCACTTTACCCCTCCCCGCTGGTCGCTCATCTAAAACAGAAACATCTAAATCTCCGTAGATAGTCAGTGTGAGAGTTCGGGGAATAGGCGTAGCCGTCATCACTAACACATCAGGAACCAAACCTTTCTGTACCAATTTACTGCGCTGCTCCACTCCAAACTTATGCTGCTCATCAATAATCACTAAACCTAGATCATCGAAAGCTTCATCATCATATAATAAGGCATGTGTACCGATTAATAACTGAGTACCTCCTCCAGAAATAGCATCCTCCCTGCGAGAAGAAGTCCGTATACCCACTTGAATACCCAGCGGCTCTAACCATTTACAAAATGTCAAATAGTGCTGTTCTGCTAGAATCTGAGTAGGCGCCATCAAAGCCACCTGCACTCCACTCTCAATCGCCAATAAAGCAGCGCACATCGCTACAAATGTTTTGCCTGCGCCCACATCACCTTGCAGCATCCGGTTCATTGGACGAGCTTGGCGCATATCAGATACGATCTCTTTCACCGAACGCTTCTGCGCCCCAGTCAGATCAAACGGCAAGCTCTCATAAAACGCTTTGAGCAAGGTCGTTTTCTTCCCCAGAACACGTCCTCGTTGAGCCTCATAGCGCGACTTCCTCCATGCCACATTGAGCTGCAACATGAAAAACTCCTCTAAAGCAAAAAATCGTCTCGCAGCTTCTGACTGCTCAAGCGTCTCAGGAAAATGTACCTCTCTGTACGCGTCAATCCTAGGATAGGTCGAATCTACAGAATAAGCCAATGCCACACTCTCTGGCTCTACTTGCCTACTCAGCTGATAAATAAGTTCTCTTAAGCGACGCTGATGGACTCCAGCCACATTTCGATAAACCGGAACAAGACGATCGAGATGAACACTTTCATCTACCATATCGTTAATGATTTCAAAATCAGGATGATCTATAACCAACTTCCCTGAACTCTCTTTTGGCTTTCCAAAAAAAACTAATTCATGCCCCACTGCTAGCATCTTAGAAATGTAAGGCATATTGAACCATCTAAGCGTTATAGTAGAACCTGAGAACCCACCATCAGCCTGAACGACTACTTCATGGAAACCACGCCCCCCGCCAAAACCTTTTCTCTGACAATCCGTTACAAACCCACGAAGGCACATCGATTTCCCTGTAACTTGAGCAGGAAAGGCGTCAAATTGCCTACGGTCTTCATAGCGCTTCGGCAAATGATCGAGTAGATCTTGAACCAACAATATTTTCGCAGTTGAAAATGCTATTACCTCCTTGGCTGGTACAAATCCAAGGGAAACAAGCTCATCTGTTACTAGCACCGCCATCAGCCATCAGTGCGCGCTGCACGGACATCTTGGATGACCATTTGTAATGTCGTGCGCCCGCGGAATGTATTTCGATCTATCGTAAAAGCCACGTCCCATGGTGGATCAGGTAAGTTACGCTCTCCACCGCTGAAGAAAATAGCATCTTGCTCTGAAATCCCCTGACGGAGAAAAAGTTTAAGGTGCTTATTTTTTAAATGACGCGGAGCTTCAGTAAGCCATACGCCTCGGCTCATAAAGACCGGTTGCGGATTCTGGCTTCCAAAGGGCTGCAACAAGTCGTAACTATCCAAAAAGTCGAGAGAGAGCTCCTCAAAGTCAATCTCCGCATCCACATTCATACGCGGAGCTCGCTGCTCTTTAGACGTCGTCTCTAAGACATACTTAGCAAAATTCTTACGGAAGGCTGGGATATTTTCTTCTCTAATACTCAGACCTGCAGCCATGTCATGGCCACCGCCTGAAATCAAATCCTCAGGGCATGCCTGGATCGCTCCCACCAGAGATACTCCCTCGACACTACGACCACTTCCCTTACCGACTCCATCATCATCAATCGCCACGATAAATGTCGGCTTATAAAACTGGCGCATCAAGCGGGAGGCTACAATCCCCACCACACCCGGATGCCAATCACGTGAACCTAAAACAATCACAGGATCATTCTTTGGGTCGCACTGCTCCTCCACCATCTTCATGGCTTCTTCACGAATCCGCTTTTCGTAGGTCTGTCGCTGACGATTGTAACCGTCTAACATCTCTGCAAGCTTCTTAGCAGCTCCTGCATTAGATTCACATAAAAGCGCCAGAGCATCTTCAGGTTTATCCATGCGACCTGCAGCATTGATACGAGGACCAAGTCGGAAACCGACATCCATGCTCGAAACATTACCATTTAGCTCAGCCACTTGCTGAAGAGCTTTTAACCCAACATTACTAGTATTAGGTAAGCGCATTAAGCCGTGGCGTACAAGCAGGCGATTCTCCTCTAATAAAGGAACGATATCCGCCACAGTTGCCACAGCCACCATATCAATATAGTTCTTTAGATCAAAACCATCGATATTCCTCTGCTTGAGCAATGCGTGAGCGAGTTTAAATACTACGCCAGCAGCACAAAGGTAATGGAAATCGTCACCAAGCTTTGGATTAACCACTGCCACACATTCTGGACAGCCCCTCACTGACATTTCGTGATGGTCTACCACGATCACATCAACTCCTAGATCATTCAGTTTAGCAATTTCATCGATCGACGCTGTGCCACAATCAACAGTGATTATAAGATCAGGCTTCCCGTGCTCCTCTATCAGGTTCTTGATTGCCGCATCACTCAGGCCGTAACCTTCCTCTCCACGCGTAGGAATGAAAATCCCTCCACTTACACCGTAGGCATTTAACACTGTGCGCATAAGCGCGACAGATGTCACACCGTCTACATCATAATCACCGTAGACCAGTACATGCTCGCCTCCATCAACCGCTTGAAAAATTCGGTCTACAGCCTTCTGCATATTTGGCAAAAGATAAGGATCACTCAGGTCCTTTAGCTTAGGTTTCAAAAATTTTCGGATCGCCTCTTCTCCAGAAACACCACGTTGGCCTAACAGCTTAAGCAAAATGCTAGGAATCCCTCCCACATTTCGCTCAGTTATCTCAGGATCTTTTTTTAAAATCCACTGTCTTGGCTCCTCTTCCATCTAGTCAAGACACGCTATCCCTGCACTACCCTCAGCTCAAGCAATCTTTCAGAAAGCTGAAGGAAAAAGAAATGCCGAGCAATTGCTCGGCATTTCAATAATTAGAAAACTGTGTTTCTCACTAATCCCACGATTAGTCACTCACCACTTCTTCACAGCGTGCGCAAAGGCCGCTTTCAAGTAATGGCTCATAGCGACGACAACGTGGACACATTGTGAACTCCGTCGCACTAGCTTGTGCGGCAAGCTCAGATCCTTGTTGAACCTTTAGATCAGCTAAGATGAAAAACTCAGTGGCAAATTCACGATCATTCAGTTCATCGAGTGCAGCAAAGTCAGAAGGAACATCCACTACAACAGCAGCTTCATTGTTCTTATTAAATGCTTTCGACTGCACCTTCTCCTCAATCGCTGTTTGAATCACGCTTCGAGCCTCAAGCAGAGCCGCCACTTTAGTGGACACTTCTGAACTTTCCCATTCAGCTTTCACCTCTGGGAAATCTTGCTCGTGAACCGAACCTGCGAACCCTGCATGCTCCCACGCTTCATCAGCCGTGTACGCAATGATAGGTGCGAGCAACTTCGAGAGTGCAGTAAACACTTCATGCATCACTGTCTGAGTAGAACGACGTCGGAGACTCTCTTTAGAATCGCAGTACATACGGTCTTTTGTCACATCAATATAGATGGCAGAAAGGTCGGCTGCACAGAATTGGTTGATTTGGTTGAACACCTTGCGGAACTCAAAGGCCTCATACGCTGAGCGACATTCTTTAATCACTACATTCAAACGCTCTAAAACCCATTGATCTAACAATGGCATGTCAGCCTTAGCTACGGCATCAGTTTCAGCATTAAACCCGTCCATATTGCCGAGAAGAATTCGAAGCGTGTTCCGAAGTCGACGGTAGGGTTCAGCTATTTGCTTAAACAGATCTTCACCGAAGGGGACTTCGGTTTGCCAGTCGACACTAGAAACCCAGAGTCGCACGATATCTGCACCATACTTATTGTAATAATAAGCAGCATCGATTGGCTTACCACTTTTCTCTGCCTCAGACTTGGAAAGTTTAGTAGACTCGCCATTAGTTTTACCAGCTTTCTTCGCTTTTAGCTTATCTTGATCCACCACGAAACCGTGTGTCATAACTGATTTATAAGGAGCTGCATTGCGTACTCCGACAGAAAGCATCAAGGAAGACTGGAACCAACCGCGGTGTTGATCCGTAGCTTCGAGATAAAGATCAGCCGGGCCTTCAAGCTCAGGGCGACGGTCGACCACTGCGACAGAAGAGGAACCGGAATCAATCCAGACATCAAGCGTGTCACGACATTTTTTGTATCCAGCCGGAAGCCCAAGGCGCTCACAGATTTCTTCATCCGAGAGCTCGAACCAGATATTTGAGCCTTCTTCTTCGATTAACTCTGCAATCTTATCTGCAGTTTCGGCATCAATCACAGCCTTTCCTTCGGCGTCAAAGAACACTGGAACTGGTACTCCCCATGTTCGCTGGCGAGAAACACACCAATCTGGGCGAGCCTCCACAGTGCCATGAATACGGTTACGTCCCCATTTCGGGAGCCAGTTCACCTTGTCAATCTCTTCGAGTGCCTGCTCACGAAGCCCTTCGAGCGAAATAAAGAATTGCTCTACAGCGCGGAAAATAATCGGCGTCTTTGAACGCCAGCAATGTGGATAACTATGCGCAATCGTCTCCTTACCAAGTAAAAAGCCCTTGCCTGCAAGAATTTTGATAATTGGCACATTACAATCAAACACATGCTCACCTACCATTTCAGGAAGACCACACTCATCAGTGTACTTACCTTCATCATCAACAGGAGAAAGCACACCAAGACCATTTTGCTGGCCAGCAGAGTAATCGTCAGCACCGTGACCAGGAGCGATATGCACAGCACCTGTACCAGCCTCAGTCGTAACAAAATTCGCATTAATCAGCTTAGAAGTACGCTCGAGGAATGGATGCTGCGCTTCGAGCCCTTCGAATGCATCACCTTTCACTTCTTGATATGTCTCTTTAAGAGAGAAACCAGTTTTCGACTCGAATGTCTCAATAAGCTCCTTAGCAACAACTAATCGCTTAGTGATAAGCTCATCCGGCTGACCCTTGACTTGCTTCACCTTTTCGAAACGACCAACCACATATCCGAAGAGAGGATGAGTCGCGATAGCAAGGTTCGCGGGTAGAGTCCATGGTGTCGTAGTCCAGATCACCATCGAGGTACCAGCACCAAACTTGTCGGAAAGAAGAGGGAATTCAACGTAGAGCGAAATCGACTTTTTATCCATGTACTCCACTTCTGCTTCGGCTAGTGCTGTCTGAGCACCATATGACCACTGCACTGGCTTCTTGGATTGGTACACATTTCCTCGCTTAATCAGAGCTGAAAATGTCCGAACGATGTCAGCTTCATAAGCTGCGTCCATTGTAAGATATGGATTACCCCAATCACCAAACACGCCCAATCGGCGAAAAGAAGATTTCTGCGTCTCGATCCATCCACTAGCAAAATCTACACAGCGACGACGAATCTCAGCAGGCTCAAGACCTTGCGCATTCTGAACGACCTTAAACTCGATCGGTAGACCGTGACAGTCCCAGCCAGGAATGTATGGAGTTTCAAAACCAGCCATAGTCTTCGACTTCAGCACGAGGTCCTTCAACACCTTATTGAGAGCCGTACCCATATGGACATCACCGTTTGCAAACGGCGGGCCATCATGCAAAATATAGCGAGGAGCTTTTTGATCGATACGGCGCTTCTGAATTCGCTTATAAAGATCGTTAGATTCCCATTGATCGAGTCGCTGAGGTTCACGCTTCACCAAATCCCCACGCATTGGGAATGTAGTTTGCGGCAGGCTCAAGCTGTCTTTGTAGTTTTGGGCGTCCTTGCTCATAAAATTAAATAAATTCGGCGGAAGCTAGACAGCATTACGCTGAGGGTCAATCGCACATTGCTCCAAAGTGAACATGCCTCACCCCTAGAAAGAAAAAGGAGAAAGCCTCTCCGGCTTCCCCCTTTTCAAGGATTTCTCTATATAGCTTACTTAGGAACGGGTGATTTTCCTAATGAATGCTTCATCGCACGCTCTGTTGCAGTCATTTCCTTTTTAGTATTCGCTGGTTTATAAGTGGTATTAATAGACTCAGAAGCTGGAGGAGCCCCTCCCCCAGAAAGTATTGCTGACGGCAGTTTATCGGTAACAACCTTTTCGTCGCCTGAAATCTTCACGCGCGAGATACCTTGAGGAAGCTCATTCTTAGATACTCTCACCATCATCTCTTCGACAGCCTGAGCCTTCTGACCAGGCATCACCCCTTCCTTCATTACAAATTCCTTATCGTCTGAAATCTTGCCAGTATATTTTTCAAAAAGAGCATCAAGCTCCTCATCGCTCTGCGCTCCAGCTACTGATTTGAGCTCCTTACCATTTAAGAAAAATTTCAACTCAGGCGTTTGAGTAATCTCATATTCCTCCACTGCCACTTTTGCAGTCTCTCCCGGCTCACCTACATTGAGCTTCATCACAGCAGACTTCCCACCATATTTTTTTGCCATTTTATTGAGGCTCGGAGACATCTCAGCACAGCGTGGACAGCTCGCACTATAAAAGTCTAACACCACCAGCACATTGGGCTCTGCCAACCACATCTTAGCTTCTGAGATAGTCGCCGAATGAACCCGCTGGATCCCTTCTCGGCGCTCATTAGGAACACCACCACCTGTGATGTCACTGACCAAGCTTTGAACTCGGTCACAAGAAACTAGACTAAGCGCACAAGCTAAGCCGATACATTGGAGAGAGTGTTTTTTCCACATAACTTTTAGAGCATAAAGTATACTACCGACAAACACAACCTCATTGAGGCCATATACGATGCAAACCAGCCATCAAAGCACTTCCATTTCGACTAATCATCAAGAATAAATTAAGCTGAAAACCCCTCAATGACTATTAAGTAAAGAAATGACAAGGGGACTTAGTAACCCCTTCCAATCAATCTACTCTTTTTCAGATTTAACGGGCGTCAATTTCCCTGAAGCTAGCACACTCCTTAAATCACCCGTAACATCTTTCGCTTCGGTTGGCACTATGACCCGAGTCATCCCTTTCGGTAGCTCATTTCTGGAAACACGCTGCATCATATCTTCGACAGTACGACCGGACATATTTCCCGGCATCTCACCTTCACGCATGACGTATTCGCCATCGACCTTCGCTGTATATCGAGCAAAGACCGCATCGATTTCCTCCCGGGATTGAGATCCACGCATACTCTTCACCTCTTTACCATTGAGGAAAAACTTTAGGGTCGGAGTCTGAGTTACTTTATATTCTTCGTTCGCCATTTGAGCCACTGGACCAGACTTACCAACATTAAGCTTCATCACAGCAGCTTTGTCGCCATACTGATCGGCTAATGCAGCTAGATCTGGAGCCATAGCCAAACAAGGCGGACATTGCTCACTGTAGAAATCTAAAACCACCAACACATTAGGTTCAGCCAACCACTGATTCACATCATCTACTGATGCTTTATGTGGTTTGGCTATCCCTTCACGTCGCTCTTTAGGCTCAAAAACAGAGTCAACGCCGACTAGCTCGGTCACCTGGCCCACCACGCCTTCCAGCTTATCGCAAGACGGGAGCATAACGAGACTTGCGCCTCCCAATAGAACTAAAATAGATTTTTTAAGCATTTAAGGAAGAAAGCTAGAATATTCCTCACCCCTCTAGAAAGAGTAAACTTACTAAAGAGGTAAACAGTTGAATGGAATTTACTTCGCTGAAGAAAGCTTAAACTTGCTAATTTTCTTCACTACACGGTGAATATCCGACTCAATCTCTATAAGTTTCGCCTTAGAAAGCTCGACCTTCGTCGCGAGTGAATCTTCTACCTGAGCATATCGCTCTGTAAGGATTGCTGAAAAATCTTCGAGAATCGCCTCAGCCTTTTGACTAAGAGCGCACGAGCCCTCAACCTTATCAAGACCTTCCTTCACTCGCTTTTGCTCGAGTAAACGCTGAGCTTCACGCATTTCAGCTAAAAGAATCTTTTCCTGCGGCACACGGCGGAGATTGCTAGCTAAGCCAAGCTTGGAAAGCGTCCAGATCATCCACTTTGTGGGATCAAACTGCCAAGGTTTCACACCATTGCGGTAGTCATGCTGAAACGCGTGGTGATAGTTGTGATAGCCTTCTCCACAGGTGAAAATCGCCATAACAGCAGAGTCTCGCGCTGTATTCCCTGAGTTATAGGGACGTGTACCAATGGTGTGACAAAGAGAGTTAATAAAGAAGGTACAGTGCATTACGATCACGATACGAAGGAAGCCTGTAAGAATTAAGCAACCAATAGCGCCCTGTGCTCCGAAAAAGTAATAGCCCACCAACGGCGGAATAATCAAACCGACAACTAAACCAATTAGGTGAGTCCATTTATCCTGCCACATGACAAGTTTATCCCTCTTAAGGTCACCTACATTGTTCTGGAGTGGCATCGGGTCGAGCTTGAAAAGCAACCAACCGACGTGAGCATAGAAGAATCCTCTAGTAATATCATAAGGATCACCATCGTGATCTACATGCTTGTGGTGATGGCGATGATCTGACGCCCAGCTAAGGCAAGAATTCTCAAAAGAGGCAGCACCAAAAACCAGAGTCGCAAGCTTCACTGGCCATTTAGCCTTAAACGATAGATGCGAAAAGAGCCTGTGATAGCCGAGTGTGATACTCATGATAGTAGCCACACAGAAGAATAAACATAGGCCTAACTGAAACACTAGCTCATTAGAAGTGAGATCATAAGTCAAGAAGTACCAAGGAGTACCAATAAGGGCGACGAGCGTTGTAAAGATAAGGAAAAGGCTAGTTTTCCAGTTTACACGGTGGAATGGGAAGTTGTTAAACATAATTTTATAACTGTATTGTCCTCTGCTGCTTGGGAAGCCACGCTCCGCAAACGAGAGGCGCCTCACGTAACCCCAGATCCCACAAATAGCCAACAAAATCCCTCAGACACTGGACTGTTTCACAAAATATGCACAGTAACTGCCTTAATTTGCACGCTTTCTAGCTTCGTGAAATATCTGTAACAAGCTCAAGCAAACCGAACAAACTCACTCCACTTAAGCACCCCACAGCTTATTCTCTAGCGCAATACCAGCCGCCTTTGCCTCCGCCTGCTTCTTATTCCGCCCTTTACCACTAGCTAGCACCCTCTTATTCCAATGAACCTCCACGACAAACTCCTTATCATGGTCAGGACCATCCTCACTAATCACCTGATAAATTGGACTTTCCGGCAAAATAGCCTGCAAAGTTTCCTGTAAACGGCCTTTCGGATTCTTTTCCTCGGGCTTTTTAGAAATTTTCTCCACTTCATCCTGAGCCACCTTCAAAACCACTTCCTTAGCGGCATCGAACCCCCCATCGAGAAACACAGCCCCCAAGAGCGCCTCAAACGCATCCGCTAATGTAGACGCCCTTTCACGCCCCCCACTAGCCTCTTCACCACGCCCCAATAAGACAAACTCACCCAGATTAATCTCACCGGAAAGATTATGCAGAGCATCCTTAGAAACCAAGCGAGCTCGCATTTTAGTAAGGTCACCTTCGGTGAACCCTGGGAAAATCTCATAGAGATGGTGAGTCAGAGCAAGCTGTAAAACTGCATCTCCAAGAAATTCGAGCCGCTGATTATCAAAATGAGGACGTTGCGTCTCATAAGCCAATGACGGATGCGTCAAAGCTTCAGCTAACAAAAGTGAGTTGCGGAATTTATATCCTAACAGTGCTTCGAGTGAATCCATTCTATCTTTTTTCCAATTAGAGAAACTTCATTGAGCGCAATTTACTCAACTCAAGCAAGTGAAAACCTAGCACAACATAACAAAAAAAGACGCTATCAAGCGTCTTCAATGCACAAAAAACAAAATGGGGTGACTGACGGGACTTGAACCCGCGACAACCGGAATCACAATCCGGGGCTCTACCACTGAGCTACAGCCACCATTTTGGTTTTGTTGGTGCGGGCGAGAAAGTACGCATAGCGAGGACTTTGGCAAGATCTTTTTTGTCACTTTTTTAATTCTCCAGCTACTCCACTATTCCAGCGATTCCAACACCGGCTTTCTATTCACTAAGAATAAACAAACTAGGGGGTAAACACTCGAAACAAGTAACGAAACCACCATCACACCTCGAAACCCTCCAACCCCTATCACCTCGAACTCTGGATTCGCATCAAGAAAGCCTTCGAAAAAAGCACTAGCTAAAACACACCAGATGTACGCGCTAAAGCCTTTAGCTAACAGACTCACTACAGAATAGGCGTTTGTCGCAGACCTTCCCCATCTCTTATACTTTAAAAGCGCAACACCTGCTGCGATCAACAACAGGCTTACCACTAAATCCAAATAACCTGCGACCTGGATGGGAAAATCCACCACACTTAGCTCCCCAGCAAGATCAGGAGGAAAGCTTAGCCCCTCTACTTCAATTGCCGAAAATTGAGCACTAAGCTCCTCTGACATTTTCTTATTTTGAAACACTCCTATTCCCGTAGATAGAATAGCTAATCCACCAAAGCATAAATGGAGCACCCCGAGCACCCGTGGAACCTTCGAGCGCGTCGCGGGCAAAGCTGGCGGCTGCACCCCTTCACTCTCAATCTGATACGCTGACATTCCCTGCTCTGACATAGTAAGAGGCTAGCCTCAGCACTCCATGCGTCAAGCTCCCTCGCGAGGCGAAATCTTCTATTTTTCACACTTTCATTATAGTTGCATACAATTAGTGTCAGCCGCATGAGCGAGGAGATCAAAAATACTAGACTTTTACTAGAGGCTGTAGAGGCACGCGACTCAGAAAACTTCCTCGAATCAGCAAACGTCACACACTACGCCGACCTCGCTGAAATTTATGTAGGACTAAATGGCGAGGAACGCGATTTCTTCACCACCCATATTGATATGGAGAGTCTCGCAGAAGTGATCCCGGAACTCCCTGACACATTAGTCGAAGAGACTATGGAGCGCCTCGACACCGAAGAGCAACGAGAGATCCTCGACCAAATTTCAGATGATGATCGAGTCGATATCCTCCAAGATGTCTCGGACGATACCCGTGAGCGTCTACTAGAACTCGTCGAGCCTGACGACATCGAAATTACCAAGACCCTACTCAAGTACGATGAGAGTACAGCCGGTGGTCGAATGACGACTCATTTCGCCAGCATCTTTGGCGAAATGACAGTTCAAGAGGCTCTCGAAAGCCTCCGTAAAGAAAGTGACGAAACAGAGTCATTCGCTCGTGTGTATGTCGTCGACTCTAAGGATAAACTCTGCGGATACGTTCGCTTCCGCGACCTTGCCTTCAACTCTAGGGATACGATAATCTCCGACTTCATGCGTCCTGTGAAGCGCTATATTCTTGCCTCGGCTGATCAAGAGGAAGCGGTACAGCTGGTTTCCAAATACGATCTCTTTGTCCTCCCCGTGGTAGATGAACAACATCGAATCCTCGGTATTATAACCCACGATGACGTCGTTGAAATTCTGGAAGAGGAATCTACCGAAGATATGGAAAAAATGGCGGGTTTTTCAGGGGAAGGTTCAGAAGAAACTTACCTTAACACTCCTACCATGACTCACTTCCGCCGTCGCTTCCCTTGGCTCTTCGGCCTTGCTATCCTAGCAATAGCCTCAGGCATCGTGATGATGAAATTTGAAGGCGTCCTGAACTCACTCTTCATTCTCTCGCTCTTTCTACCAATGATTGTCTCAGCTGGCGGAAATACAGGTGGCCAAGCCTCTACCATGGTGATCCGCGCCATGGCTCTGGGCGAGCTTGACCAAGACTCAATTATGCGTGTGGCGTGGAAGGAGCTACGACTAGGCCTAATGCTTGGCGCTCTACTCGGAATCGGAATGGCATTAGTCACGATGATCTTTGTTCCCATGTTTTATCACGATATGCCTGCCGAAGTCAGTTTCATAAAATTCGGTATCACCGTAGCCGTGGCAATGGCCATTCAAATCACCTCATCTACCTTAGTCGGTTCCCTGCTACCACTCGGAGCACGCGCAGCCAAAATTGACCCAGCGATCGTCGCGGCCCCAGCCATCACCACCATTGTCGATGTCTCAGGCATGGTAATCTACTTCTTCGTTGCAAAAGCTATTCTTGGACTCTAAGTCCCCTGTAACAGGCCAAAGTTAGCGAAGCGACTAACTTACCTCCACATTTCCAACTTCATACTTTTCCCATGTCCAGACCCGACGCAACTGCAGAACTTACCGCAGCCCTTAAAGAACGTATACTCATACTCGACGGAGCTATGGGTACCACTATTCGTGGCTATGGGCTCACCGAACAAGATGCCCGAGGAGAACGCTTTAAGGACATTGAAAAAGATATTCTCAATAATGGTGACATTCTCAGCCTCACCCGCCCAGATGTCATTCATGATATTCACTTACGTTTTCTCAATGCAGGCTCGGACATCATCGAGACAAATTCATTCTCTGGCACCTCCATCGCCCAGTCCGAGTTTTTTGTAGATGACCCACGTGAATCTGGAGAAGGCCGTAAAGACCCTGAGTTCTACCAAAAAGTTATCGATGACCCATTCCTCAAAGAACTGGCATGGGAAATAAATGTCGAATCAGCCAAGCTCGCTCGCAAGGCCTGTGACGAAGTCTACGAAAAAACAGGAATCAAGCGTTATGTGGCCGGCGCAATAGGCCCAATGACCGTTGGCCTGAATAACTCCGCCGTCGACCCAGACGATCCAGGCTTCCGGGTCGTCACATTTGATCAAGTCTATGAGGACTACAAACGTCAAGTACTCGCGCTCATCGAGGGCGGTGTCGACATCCTCATGGTTGAAACTATTTTCGATGCTCTCAATTCCAAATGTGCCCTCGTAGCCATTCAGGATGTTTATGAAGAACTCGGCATCAATCTCCCCATCATCATCTCCGCAGCTGTGGGCCGTGGTGGTGAAACCATGATTTCAGCACTTAAAATTGAAGCTCTTTGGAATGCCTGCGCGCACATCAAACCCTTGGCCATCGGCCTAAATTGCTCGCTCGGCCCAGACGAAATGCGCGAATTCATTGGAGAACTCAGTAAGTGCTCTGAAACCTTCATTTCTTGTTACCCAAATGCCGGCATGCCGGACGCTCTATCTGAGACAGGCTTCCCCTTCTTGCCTATCGACATGTACAAGCGCCTAAATGATTTCGCAGAGTCAGGCTACATCAACCTCGCGGGTGGCTGCTGCGGAAACACACCCGAGCATATCGCTGAAATTGCACGTGCAGTAAAAGGCGTTAAACCACGTAAAATCCCCACGAGAGAGCCACTCCTACGTCTTTCAGGCACAGAAGCCTACAATCATACCAAGGATAAAAACTTCCTCATGATCGGCGAGCGCACCAATGTCGCGGGCTCACCAAAGTTCCGTAAACTCATCCAAGAAGGAAAGCTCGAAGAAGCACTCGCTGTCGCCCGGCAACAAGTAGACAATGGAGCTCCAGTCATAGATATTTGCTTTGACGACGGCCTCATTGATGGCGTCGACATGATGACCCGTTTCCTCAACCTTGTACAGTCAGAGCCGGATATCACTAAAGTCCCAATCACTGTGGATTCCTCGAAATGGGAGATCATTCAAGCTGGTCTAAAATGCCTCCAAGGCAAAGGAATCGTTAATTCCATTTCACTCAAAGAAGGCGAAGAAGTCTTCAAGCAACATGCCCGCACTATCATGAAGTTCGGCGCCGCTGCCGTAGTCATGGCATTTGATGAAAATGGCCAAGCCGCCACCTACAAAGAAAAAATCCGTATCTGTGAGCGAGCCTACAAGGTACTCGTCGATGACGTAGGATTTAATCCACAGGACATTATTTTTGACCCTAACATCCTGACTGTTGCTACGGGAATAGAAGAACACAATAATTATGCGGTCGACTTCTTCAATGCCACCAAGTGGATCAAAGACAATCTCCCAGGAGCTAAAGTCTCAGGCGGAGTATCGAACATTTCATTCTCATTCCGCGGTAATAATCCAGTCCGCGAAGCGATGCACGCTGCCTTCCTCTATCACGCGGGAAAAGCCGGTATGGACATGGGCATCGTCAACGCGGGAATGTTAGAAGTTTACGATGAAGTAGAACCAAAAATGCTCAAGCATGTCGAAGATGTTCTCCTCAACTCCGACCCAGACGCTACCGAGCGTTTACTCGACTTCGCGGAACAATTCAAAGGTATCAAAAAAGAAGCGCAACAAGCTGACCTCACATGGCGTGAGACAACCGTAGAGAAACGTCTCGAACACGCCCTTCTTAGAGGAATAGACACATTCATCACTGAAGACACTATTGAAGCTTTAGAAAAATACACTGTCCCGCTCAAGGTAATCGAAGGACCTCTTATGGACGGCATGTCCGTTGTGGGTGACCTCTTCGGTGCCGGGAAAATGTTCCTTCCGCAGGTGGTGAAATCCGCCCGGGTCATGAAAAAATCAGTCGCTTACCTCGAGCCTTTCATGGAAGCGGACAAAGCCGAGAAACTTGCCGGACGTATACAGGAACTCATCGCCGAAGACCCATCACTTTCTGTTGATCAAGCGCAGATCAAAGCTGAAAAAGAAGCCACTGCTGGACGAGTAGTTATGGCCACGGTCAAAGGCGATGTTCATGATATCGGCAAAAATATCGTTGGAGTTGTCCTCGCTTGTAATGGTTTCGAAGTCATCGATATGGGAGTCATGGTGCCATGCGACAAAATTCTCGATACAGCGCTTAAGAAAGGCTGCGATGTTATCGGACTTTCGGGACTCATCACACCATCGCTCGATGAGATGATCCACGTAGCAAAAGAAATGGAACGTCGGGGCATAAAGCTTCCCGTTCTCGTTGGTGGAGCTACTACGTCCGCCGCTCACACGGCCGTAAAAATCGCACCGCACTACTCAGGCCCCATCGTCCACGTGCTCGACGCCTCACGCTCAGTCCCAGTAACCACCACACTTCTCTCAGATGAGCACCGTGATAAATTTGTCGCTGAAAACGAAATTCGACACCAAAAGCTGCGTGAGAACTTCAATAAGAAATCAAAACCCACTATCGAGCTCGCAAAAGCACGTGAAAACATGCCACAGTTCGATTGGACTGGCTACCAACCTGCACAACCAGAATTTACCGGCACACGCGTCATGGACAATCAGTCGCTTCGCGAGCTCGCAGAATACATCGACTGGACACCATTTTTTCACGCTTGGGAACTCCGCGGCGTTTGGGATCGAGAAACTAAGGTCCTAAAAACTAAAAACGAAGAAGGCGCCAAACAAGCTCAAGAAATCTACGTCGATGCCCTCGAAATTCTCGAAGACATCATCGAAAACAAGAGATTCACCGCTCGCGGTGTCTACGGTTTCTTCCCCGCTAACTCAAACGGAGACGACATTGACGTCTGGACCGACGAGTTACGCTCAGAAAAGGCAGCGACTTTCCACACTCTCCGTCAGCAGATCGAAAAAACTTCCGACAAGCCACACTTCGCACTCAGCGATTATGTGGCACCAGAAGGAAAAGATTTCGTAGGCGGCTTTGTCGTAGGTATCCATGGAGCTGATGAATGGTCTAAAAAGGTAGAAACTGACGAGCATGACCCATATAAAGGGATCATGATCAAAGCTATCGCTGACCGTCTCGCCGAAGCTTTCGCTGAGCTCCTCCACCACCGTGCACGTGTAGCATGGGGTTACGAACGACCAAACGAGTTCAACCATAATGAACTTATCAAGGAAATTTACCGAGGAATCCGCCCCGCTCCGGGCTACCCATCTCAGCCGGATCACACTGAGAAGCCAACCCTCTTTAACCTTCTCGGAGCTGAAGGGAAAACCGGCGTTGAGCTCACCGAGTCCTGCGCCATGCACCCCGGTGCAGCGGTTTCGGGTCTACTCTTCTCTCATCCTGAGTCGCATTACTTTGCCATCAGCGAATTGCAAGAAGACCAAATCAAAGACTATTCAGAGCGCAAAGGGTGGAGCCAAGAAAAAGCGGAACGATGGCTCGGCCCATGGCTCGGCTACAACGCATAAATCGATTATTTCACTCAATATCATCACCGCAAAAGCGAGGGCTCACGGCTCTCGCTTTTTTCGTCCCCTTCGTAAAAAAATGGAACCTTTTTGCAACTCCCATGAACTTTCATGGTTTCTCTTATTGAAACAAAAAGCACCATTATGAAAACAAAAACACTTATTTTAGGAATCACAGCTCTCACTATCCCAACCCTCGCTTTCGCTGAAGAAGGCGAAGAAAAAAAAGGCAAACATTCTGCTGAGCATCGCGAAAGAATTCTCGAAAGATTTGACGCTGACGGCGATGGTCAACTTTCAGAAGAAGAGCGTGAAGCCGCCAGAGAAGCCAGAGATGAACGTCACGAAGCATTCATTGCGAAATATGATACTGATGGAGACGGAGCTCTTTCTGAAGACGAGCGTGAAGCAGCTAAAGCTGCCATGAAAGCTCGCCGAGAAGCATTCATAGCCGAGTACGACACAGATGGTGATGAAGAACTAAGCGATGAAGAGAAAAAAGCAGCCAAGGACGATTTCATGGACACCTATGACACAGATGGCGACGGAGACCTTTCCGAAGACGAACTACAAGTAGCTAAAGACGCTGAAGTACACATCCCTGGTTCACGCAGACCCCGTAAAGGAAACCAAGGCGACAGCGAGTAATAAATTTAACTAGAACACATAAGTAATTAGAATGCCCTGCAGATTAATATCCTGCGGGGCATTTTATTACATGCAACAACCCCCAATAGGTATTCAGGGCATTTGTAAAAAAAAGAAAACTTTTTTGCAACTCTCCATCACATGGATGGTTTCTATCTCTGAATCTTACAAAACCATTATGAAAACAAAAACACTAGTACTCGCAATTTCTGCTCTCGCCCTTCCTACTCTCGCCTTCGCTGAAGCGGATGGTTCAAAAAAAGGCCCAGGTGGTGACAAAAATCGTGAGCACATGCTTGAAAAATTTGATGCTGACGGTGACGGCGAACTTTCCGAAGCAGAACGCGAAACTGCGAAAGCAGCAAGAGACGCACATCGTGAAGAGATCCTCTCCAAATATGATGCGGACGGTGATGGCAAACTTTCTAAAGAAGAACGCCAAACAGCTGAAGACGCTGGCGAAAAATTACCACCACATGGCAAAAAAGGTGGCAAAAAAGGCGGCAAAAAGTCCTCGGATGAATAACACCCTCATTTTTTCACTCTCATAGTTATATAACAAAACGTAGGTAACATACCCCACAGATGAAACATCTGTGGGGTATTATTTTATCTACGTAGCTCTTCACGCTGGTAGTCGACGATATGCCAGTCGCCATTTTTATTTTTGAGTAACTCTATAGTGTGGGTAACCCCAAGTAAATCGTCATCCATAATCCCCTTTTCTTGGGCGATCACTTTCACTTCACTTGGCTGTTCCATCGTATTAAATTCAGCCTTCACATCTACGATTAGCCCCATGAGATCTGGCGCCAACACCGACGTCACGATCGCAGTTGGTGACTTAGCCACTTCCTTTGAAAGCTTTCCCTGACGCTCTAGCAAAGTCGCCGCATTTACATCAGGCGTAGTCAGCCCACTCACGAAATGCTCTGGCACTTTTTTAACCTCATCGGCTACCACACTTATAATCGAACACGCACTTACCAAACAAATTTCTGAGAACTTATGCATAGCTCCATATTGTGTTAGCCATCTTGACTCCGTCAAGTCCCCCCTCCGTGATCGTTCGAGCGCCCCTTTCTTTTACATGAAATTCTTATTGCAAACGATTCTCAACTGCACTATCAATATCCCCGTAATGAAGCTCTTCCGCCGCCCCACTGACCTCGAAACTGATAGTGCAATGACACTAGCTCAGGCGAGCGTAGGGTGCTCAGTGCGCATCAATGCGATCAAAGGTTCAGCCTGTGATCGCTTACGCAGCATGGGATTTTGCGAATCTATGGAAATTAAAAAATTGAGCAACGGCCACAACCTACTTTGTTCTGTCTGTGGCACTAAAATGGCGCTCAATAAAAAGCTCGCTGACCAGATTCTAGTCTGTCCTGTCTAAAACAGAACTTTTAATTATGTCTACTTCGTCCGAGCAACACCTCGTTGCACTCGTTGGTAACCCAAATGCAGGGAAAACGACTCTTTTTAACGCGCTTACAGGGGAAAACCAAAAGGTAGGAAACTACTCAGGTGTCACTGTTTCACGTAAGTCCGGTAGCTTCCGGTCTCCTCACGGCAAAAAAATCGAAGTCGTCGACCTTCCTGGTTGTTACTCACTTTCACCACAGTCGCCAGACGAAGAGGTCACTCGCAATGTTCTGATCGGTGATCAACAGGACGAAGCGACACCTGACATCACCGTTTGTGTAGTCGATGCCTCGGCCTTAGAACGTCACTTACTTCTAGCCATGGAAGTCATCGAACTCGGCAAGCCTGTCGTTGTCGCACTCAACATGGTCGACCTTGCTGAATCTCGCGGTATTCACCTCGACCCAACACTTCTTTCCGAAGAACTCGGTGTTCCCGTAGTTCCTATCCAAGCGAATAAAAAGAAAGGTGTCATCGAGCTTAAGCAAGCACTTCGACTCCCTTTCCCTGCGACTGGAGCTCCAAAATGGAACACCTCTGGTGACACTGAGTCTCGCCAAAAAGCACGCACCGAATTCGCTCAAGTCATCTGCGGCGAAGCCGCTCGCCGCGAAGATGATGGCACACTCACCATCACCGACAAGCTTGACCAGATTCTACTACACCCCATTTTGGGATGGGTGGCTCTCATTGGTGTAATGCTCACAGTCTTCTGGACTATTTTCTCATGGTCCTCCTATCCCATGGACGCTATCGAAGGAGCCTTTGGGTCACTTGGTGACTGGGTCGGAGCCACACTTCCAGAAGGAGACTTCAACGAACTCATGGTCGACGGCGTGATCGGCGGTATTGCGGGCACCCTCGTATTCCTTCCACAAATCGTCCTGCTTTTTTTCTTTATCGCACTGCTAGAAGCCAGTGGATACATGGCACGCGCAGCCTTCCTCATGGATCGCGTGATGAACCTAGTAGGACTCTCAGGAAAGGCATTCCTCCCCCTACTTTCAGCACACGCCTGCGCTATTCCAGGAGTGATGGCTGCTCGCACTATCGATAGCGCCAAGGAGCGACTCATCACGATTTTAATTGCTCCTTGGATGTCCTGCTCCGCACGTCTCCCTGTCTATTTCTTACTCATAGCCATGTTGCTACCTCAGGCAAACAGCATTCAGCAAGCTCTCTTTTTACTAGCAGTCTATGCGCTAGGTGTCGTCACAGCTCTTATCGCAGCCCGCATACTTAAGGGACGTATCGCGGAAGATGACACCCCGAGCCATTTCATGCTCGAGCTTCCACCGTACCGCTTACCACAAGTAGGCTACCTTCTTCGTCACGTTTGGGACCGAGCATGGGCCTTTGTCAAACGCGCAGGCTCCATCATCCTAGCACTCTGTATCATCCTCTGGGCACTTCAGACTTACCCAAAACCAGCTGAAGGCACACCTGCAGCTGAAGACTCAGCGTTGGCTCTCGAAGAGTCCTACATGGGCCAAATCGGTCACGTAGTCGAACCGGTCTTTAAGCCGCTCGGTTACGACTGGCGCACAGCCACCTCAGTCATTACATCCTTCGCCGCACGTGAAGTCTTCGTTTCTTCACTCATGGTCACCTACAGTATCAGCGAGGACGATGATGAAGCCGATAGCTTACTCCAAGATAGACTGGCTGCTGCCACTTGGCCCGACGGACGGAAGGTCTACACACCGCTCACATTACTCAGCTTGCTCGTGTTTTTCATCTATGCACTCCAGTGCCTTCCTACTTCGGCAGTGGTTGCTCGTGAAACTAACTCTTGGAAATGGGCGGTTGCTCAGCTCGGAGGTATGTCACTTTTCGCATACCTCGCAGCACTTGCGGTTTTCCAAATCGGCACTTTATTAGGCTTCACCTAATATGCCTCAGACCATCATAGCCCTCAGCATTGTAGTTGTCGCCATTCTCGCGATTGCTTGGCGAGCCTATAAGTCACTCAAAAACTCCGCTTGCTGCGGAAGCTGTGGCTGCAGCGTGATGCCTCCAAAGGCAAAAAAGAAGCTGCTTGCTAAGCGTGCCGCGGCGAAAGCCAAACGCTAGGCTAGGTCATTTAACCACTAATCGAAGATAAGCTAGCGTTAGCAGCAATTGGTATTTCCTGTTGGAATGCCATCCATGTCCACACAAACTTCCACCCTTGCGCCTGCATGGGCTAGAATCATTCACCGGCTTTCCTCGCTCGGAGTCGTTGAAACAAGCTACAGCAACACCCTTGCCTCACACACGGAAGTTGGCACCTATCCCCGCCACATCATTTCGGCGCACGAGCACTCAAGCCAAAGCATTGATGGCTCCACTCAGTGGAACTTCCTAAATTGGCAGCAAGGATGGATTCAAAGACGACAAATACAACATGCCGTTGAAAATAAATTCCACTTTAGCTCTAAGAAGAACACAATTTTTCATCAGCTACGATTCTTAGAAACCACTCCAAATGAATGCCTTAACTGCCTGCTCCAACTCTTCTCATCCGGCGAAGACTGCCCGATAGTAACGCGTGCTCCCCAGCCAAAGAAATCTGGCCCACATTGGCGAAAAATCTCACACATCCTCGAGCACGCATTAGCTACCAACCGTTCTAACAACACTATCAAGCTCACTCTCTACACTGAAGGTGGAATTATTCAAAAGCTGATGAAGGGTGTCGAGCTCACCGAAAGCAAAGGCGCCTTCACACTCAGTGACGGCAAGCATAACAGCATTCGCCTAGATTCAGCTAATATCGCTCACTTACAAACTAAGCATCAAGGTAAATACCTTCAAACTACTCTCTACAACTCTCAACTTAGACCACAGGCAGTACTTAAACATTGCGCATAATAGCTCTTATGAATTCCACCTCTATCTGCAGCAGTATTGATTCAGACGCATGGATCATCAGCTTACCTCAGAATGCTCTTTTACGAGCACTTAATAAGTTTCATGAAGTCGATATTCAATCTTCGACCTCAAACATTCAACTTTCACGAGCCCTTACTCACCCAGAGTTCCTCGAGATAGATCAGCACATTTCAGTCCCCGAATCTGGCATCACATTCTCCCCAAAGGATATCACTAGCATCCACCTCCAATCAGGCACCCAGAACCACAGAGAACTCAGCTTAAGCCTCCATTTTAAAGAGGAAAAACTCAATTTCAGTTTTGATGCTACCCCCTATCATACACCACTCATTTCCTTGCTCACGCAGAGAGTTACAGAAGTCATAACCTCCAAAGAAGCTGAGGTTCACAATGTCAGGCATGAAAAGACCTGCCCATGCTGTCTTGAAGAAAAACAGAAAATTCGAAATAACCCAGCCAGACATCCCCTTTACAGCCTCTTGCTAGAACTCGCGCGCTCCAACGATCCGCTACATTTCAGCCACGACAATAGCATCTGCTCGAGCAATATTAGCATTAGGCCAATAGCCTCGACAGTGCATCAAGGAATCGTTCACCTCTCAGGGCCTCCTCAGCATCTCTCAGTAGACCTCACAGAAGTGTATAACGTCCGCGTTCACCTAGAAGTCACGAACGGCATCTCCCAGACTATACTCACCGCATACAACTCTTTTGGAGAAAGAACATTCAGAATCAGTCAAGATTCCGCCAAAAGCTTCCAGCGCTGGAACTCCATTCTCCAATCATGCCAAAAGAAAGCGACAACTAAGTAATCCCCTATTTACCTCTTAAAAAATGCGAGCTACTCACTGTTGCTCGCATTTTTTTATTCCAGAAGCACATCTACATAAAAAAGCGGCTCTCGAATGCATTACACTCAAGAGCCGCCCTTCACCTACATTGTCGTCGGACCTAGACGATAATGATCACCACAGAATCACGCCCAGACTATTGGGGCGTAATTCCTTAGTTTGGATAACAAATTTTCTTTCCACACTCGGAATGGTTCATCGATGTCGATGTCACAGTCCACTCTTTCAGCCAACGAATGAGCACCAGCAAAACCTAAGAACTTATCGACATTTTTACCACATTCACAGAACAGCTCATAACCACTATCGCCCAGTGCAAATACTGCATAATTGAGACCAGTCAACCTACCAGCCGACACACTAGATAGCGCTTCACAAAAACCATCAGCATCGTCCGGTGGATCCCCATCACCCCATGTACTAATAATTACGAAAATATGCTCCAGCGAATCGAGCCGTGAGAAATCGACGTCAAAAACGTTCTCACATTCACACTCGATCCCCATCTCCTGAATATCCTCCTGTAGCTCCATGGCGAGATCTTCAGCCGTCCCAGTCTGAGTGCCATAAAGCACCATATAACCCTTGCGATTCATGACTTCAGCATAGAGAGTTTTCACCTCATCGCTAATGTCTCCTTGCCTTTAATTGACGACTAAATGCTCACCATTTTTTGAAAAATGAAATTTAAGTGGAACCGCTTTAACCGAAAAACGCACTACTGGGGCGCTATCATATGCGCTGTACCAGTTCTCATCATTATTGTGACTGGTATCATGCTTCTTCTAAAAAAAGAAATTGCATGGATTCAGCCACCAACGATTAAAACTGAAAAAGGTGTGCCAACTCTCAGCTTCGGCCAAATTTTAGAGGCTTCACAAAAAGTCCCAGAAGCTGAAATCACTACATGGAGTGACATTGATCGGCTCGATGTCCGCCCGAGCAAAGGCGTCATCAAAGTACGATCTGAAAACAGCTGGGAAATCCAATTAGACCATGACAGCGGCGAGGTTCTCCAAGTTGCATACCGACGTAATGAATTGATCGAATCACTCCACGACGGGTCATGGTTTCACGAGAATGCCAAACTCTGGATTTTCCTCCCCAGCGCAGTCGTACTGCTTGTGCTATGGATCACAGGCATCTACCTCTTTGTCGTACCACTTCTTGTGAAGCGTAACCGCAAAAAGAAAAAAGCTGCTGATCTCATTAAGAATCATTAGAAAAGCGCTCTAAAAAGACGCACGCGCACCCAAGATCACTCCAAAGCCTGGAGCATTTGATCCAGAGCCGTGCGTACGATATGCTTCGTCCAACAGATTCTCTAATCCAAGCGTTAATTCGAGATGCTGATTCACTTGGTACCCTCCTCTGAGATGCACTAAAGTATAACTTGGAGTCCCTCCTGGCGGAATACGCTGCGTATCAGCTTTATCGGAGGAACTCAACTTATCGGCATCGTCCGCCCAAGTTCCCCCCAGCTCAGCCCAAAGCCTCTCATCACTGCGCGTCCAACGCACTGCTGCATTAACGGTAATTGGCATCAATCGACTAATCGGTTCCGTAACCGTCTCATTAGATCCAGCATCTAGAAAACTGTCGAGTTCACCATCTAACCAAGTAAAGTTACCAAAAGCCCTCCATCCCTCAGCAAAGGTATAGCTCCCGGCAATTTCAATTCCTTGAATATACCCCTCAGAGCTATTGCGCTTGGTTACCTCATGTAAGCCCTCGCGAATATTACCTGTCGGAGTACTCGTAATGTAATCTTCGATCCAAGTATAATAGTATGTCGCAGTAAGTTGATAATTCTCCTCCTCCGCCTTTACGCCAATCTCTCCTGTGAGAAATTGCTCTGGATCTAGCTCAGTAGCTGCAATCTCGATCTCATCAGAGCGACTGCCTCCGTAGCGGCTCAGATCGGCGATATTAGGTGCACGGAAGGATTGGCTCAGACCAGCCCACGCTTTCCAACTACCACGCTCATTGAGATCGTAAATCCCGCGCACTGACGCTACAAAGTTACTCCAGCTATCGCTATATGAGGCCGGCTGCCCAGTCACAGGGTCCTCGTATTTACCTATCTTAGCACGAGCATAGGTATAGCGACCGCCAATGATGAGGTCAGTCCTATCATTCAGATCGTATAGATCCTGAAGATAAACCCCTAAAGTATCATAAGAGGACTCATCACCCACAGGACCTTGAATCCTTACTTCATCCACACTCCCGTCAGCATTGTAATCCACTCGACCGGAGTCTACAGTATCACGATAAAAATCCACACCATAGGTGAGGCTATGACGATCAAGTAATGTCATCATTTCAAGATCTAAACCAAACATTCTGGAATCAAAAAACTCCTCGAGGGATTGGCCGCTCGACCTCTCACGCTCACCATCCTCATCCCAAGTTTGGTAGGACGCCGTAAGGCTAAGTTGCTCTAACCACGGGGAAATCTCCACACCGACCAATCTAGCATAGCTTAATGAGCGTTGCTGGTCTTTCAAGCGACGAAGGTCTGTACCAACTTCTGTCCCTGCGAAACTTTTAGAATAGATCGTAGAATGCGTCCTCCATACATCATCTTGTTCAAGACCTTGGTAGACTAGAGTAAGCGACCACTGATCATTAAACGCCATATCGAACCGCGCATCCCAAGCCTGTTCGTCATACCCCGTCTTATCTAAACTCCCCAAGTCTGCGGCTTCTATATCGCCAAAATCCTTCCAGGTATAGCCTAACAAAAGCCCCCATTCACCGCCTTCTCCCATTGAAAGTTCAGTACGAGAAATATGGCTATTTTCGGCAGAAGCGTAGCGATATGCTTGAGAACCGTGCACGTAGAACCCAGATTCTTCCACTAGGTAGTCTGATTGCTTCGACTGTAATCCGATCGTACCACCGATCGCATCGCTACCGTACAGCACTGAACCAGGCCCTTGTATGAGCTCGAAACCACTGAGCGATTCCATATCAATTAATGAAAAGTACTCGTTAGGGCCATCACGGTAGACTGAGTTATTATACCGAATACCATCAATCGTCGCTAGAGTCCGGTACCCAGTGAAACCGCGGAGATAAGGCGAACCTTGCCCGTTTGCTGTTTTCTGCACATTCACGCCAGGTTGCTCACTCAAAGATTCAACCACATTTCTAGCGAGGGTTTTCTCAAAATCTGCGCCAGTAAGACCGTACAAACTATAAGGAGCATCCTCCGGAGCTAGCTCAACACGTATCGCTTGCACCACAGCCACATCTAGCTCTTCCAAACTATCTTGAGCTCTCAACCTAAGAGATAAGCACAATAATATGGCCACTCCTATCAGTGAAATTGTCCGATACTGTGTGTGAGTCATACCCCTGCTGTGATAGGATCATGGATTTTTGTCAATCACTATTGACATTGAGTCTCAACAACAATAGATCCTCTCGACACACATCAGTTCAACAAGCTGAATTTCAGACATGAATACTACTACAAAAACTGTCATAGCAGCCCTTGGCACTGCTGCAGGACTTACACTTGCAGCCCAAGCAGATGAAAACCTTTGGATGTACACCAAAGGTACAGACACTCGCCCTAAAGGCAGCTGGGAAGTAAAACTCAGCGACATAGCCCGCATGGATAAAAAGGTCGGAGATTACTTATTCCACGACATCCGCCCAGAAGTCGAATACGGCATCACCGACAAACTCACAGTGTATGGTGAGGTTATGTTCTTTAATCACAAATATAGTGACATCCCACTCGACGAGAACGGTGATTCCCCGATCGATCCTATTGGAGCAGACGGCGACTTTAGCGATGTTCAGTATGCAGGCTTCGAACTTGGCATGAAGTACAATGTACTCTCGCCATATAAAGATGCCATCGGTCTTTCCTTTGGTCTAGCTTACGAGCATCGAGATGTTTACCGTCTAGATGGTGCTGCTATCGACCAAGACTCCATTGTCCCTTCTATCTACCTCCAGAAAAACTGGTTAGATAACCAGCTCACTCTCGCCTTCACAGGTAAAATGGAATTTGAACGCCGTCATTCACCATCTGACAATTCTGTCCACGGTGTACTCGAAGAGGAAATCGCATTCGACCTCGGACTTGGTCTAGCCTACCGCTTTGCTCCTAAATGGACAGCTGGTGTAGAATGGCGCTATCAGACAGACTTCGTGAATCCTGTAATCGACGGAGTGCCAGACGGAGACTCACAGCCAACAGACTTCTCTAGCTTTGGCGACCTTACTCTTGGTAACCAATTTCAATATGGCCACTACATTGGACCCTCACTCCACTATGCGGAAGAAGGCTGGTGGGTAACAGGTTCTGTACTTTGGCTCGTTAAGAGTGGTGGTGACGCGAGCCGTAACGGCGCAGTCGCTGACCTTGGTGGGGCATACGATGAGCACGAGCGTCTTCAAGTTGGTGTCACTATCGGCTTCGAATTTTAATATCCCTTATTCATAACACCACAAATCCACAATGAACCCTCTATCTCGTCGCAGCGCCCTTAAGAAAAGCCTTCTCACGACTGGGGCGTTCCTTGCTGGTTCAGGTTTTACTTTTGCCAAAACCTATCTTTCGACAGAGCAGGCAAAAAACCTCATCTTCCCCGGTGAGAAGATTACCCAGAAGACGGTAACTCTCACTAAGGAGCAGATGAAATCGATCAAAGCGAGCTCGCGCGTGCGCGTCTCTCGCAATACGATCAACGCCTACAAAACAAGCTCAGGGGCTTGGTTCATCGTCGACCAAGTGTATGGAAAACACGAATTCATTGACTTCGCCATTGGCATCACAGCTAGCGGCAAGGTCAAAGGCTTAGAAATCCTCACCTACCGTGAGAGCTACGGCCATGAAGTGCGCAATCCAAAATGGCGTGCACAACTCCATGGCCAGACGATCAATAGTCCATGTAAAATTGACAAAGATGTAAAAAACATCTCAGGAGCAACCCTTTCAGCCGTGCACATCACCGATGGAACACGCCGATTACTCCACACTTGGAACCAGATTCTTAAGAATCTCTAATGCGCTATATTAGTCGCTGCCGTCCACTTCTAGGAACCTTCGTCGAAATCACCGTCGAAGGTTCTCAGAGTGACGAGCAACTCCACGTACTTTGTGACAAAGCATTTGCAGAGGTTGAGCTCGTTCAGCAGCTAATGAGCTTTCATGACCCCGAGAGTGAACTCTATCAGCTCAATACTCTCCCCTCGAACACCCCACTCATACTGCACCCAGATACATTTGAAGTCCTTAGCTTTTCTAAAGAGCTCTACGAGCTGAGCAAAGGAACCTTTGAAATCTGCACTGCTTCCCATTTAGTAAAAAAGGGACACTTACCAGACGATGCAGCATTCTCTATAGCATCTCACGGAAATTCTTCTAACCTCAAGCTAGATCCATTAACTAGCTCAGCGATAAAGTCAAAGGACTGCCTCATCGACTTGGGCGGTATAGCTAAAGGATACGCCGTCGACAAAGCAATAAACTTTCTCTCATCGCAAAGCCTCCGTAATGCCATCGTTAACGCCGGTGGCGACATGCGAGCCATCGACTACGAGGAAATCCCGGTAGTCATTCGTCCGAGTGTTTTAGAAAATGTGGAACCGCTCACGACTACTCTCCGAGCTCCAGCTCTAGCGACAAGCTCTAACACCTTTGCTGTAACAACCGACTCGGGTGCTATCATTGACCCAGCTACGGGAAAAAGTAGCATTGACCAACGTAGCTTCAGCGTCTTTGCTCCGACCTGTATGCAAGCAGATGCGCTCACCAAACTGTGCATCCTCATTCAGGATCAACCTGAACTTCAGCGAATTTTAGACCATTTCGACGCGAGCATGCTTATTCATAACTGATCTCTAACTATGCTCCGCGTACAGATGAAAATGTCTTGGCCAGCTCGCGCGATACTTGCGCTTATCATCCTAACAAGCTGGTGCAGCGGGCTCGCATTTTATATTTTTAATAACTTCCTCGAGATCGAAGGTGAATTTGGCCCAGAGAAGCACCCACTTCAGTACACTATACTTAAAATCCACGGAGCTGCAGCCTTTGCGATGATTCTCACATTTGGTTACCTTTTGGCGTCGCACATTCCAATCGGTCTAAAGGCTAAGCGGGAACGTCTTGTCGGCCTAACACTCACCTTCATTCAGCTTGCTTTGATTGTTAGCGCTTACTTTCTCTACTACGGAGATGGAGATGGCGAGCTCAGGAGTAACATCCTTGTAGAGGCTCTAGCCAAACTTCTGCCACTTAGTGACGAACACAAAGAAATAAGAGAAGAAACATTCACGTTCCTTCTCCATTTCTACGCAGGTCTCTGCTACCCGCTATTCATCATTCTACACATCGTTCTCGGTAAAAGAAACTCGAACAAACGACGTGCAAAACGCAGGGAGCAGGCCGAAGCCGGCTCCATTGGTTAAGCTTTATTCCACTGTCACACTCTTAGCTAGGTTACGCGGCTGATCGATAGAACAACCACGTAGTCTCGCAACGTGATAAGAGAATAACTGCAATGCAGTGGTAGCAACAATTGTCGCTATGAAATGTGGACATTCAGGGATCTCAATCACCCAGTCACACGCTTCACGTGCTTCGTCATCACCTTCCGTAATCACTCCTAATACTGGAGCCTTACGGGCACGACATTCCTCTACATTACCTACAGTTTTTTCCTGACCAGGTCCCTTATTCATAAGAGCTACTACTGGCATATTTTCATCGAGTAGAGCAATCGGGCCATGCTTTAGTTCCGCAGCATTGTATGCCTCGGCATGAATGTAAGATATCTCCTTAATCTTAAGAGCGCCCTCAAGAGCAACCGGGAACATATAGCCTCGGCCGATGTAGAACATATTCTCAAACTTCACAAAGTGCTCTGCCACCTTAGCTATCTCATCATTCTTAGCTAATACTCTCTCAACAAGACTAGGAATATTAAGAATCTTTTGAGCAATGGATCTGCCGTTTTGAAGCGACATTCTGCGACCTCTAGCTAGCTTCAAGGCTATCATTAGCAACACTGAAACCTGACAAGTAAATGCCTTGGTAGACGCCACACTTATCTCAGGACCAGCGTGAAGGTAAATACCTCTGCCAGTTTCACGAGCGATAGTTGATCCAACCACATTTACCAAACCTGCCACCATTGCACCCTTATCAATCGCCTCTCTGACTGCTGCCAGAGTGTCAGCTGTCTCACCTGACTGGGAAATCGCTACGACTAAATCTTTGCTACCCACGATTGGGTTACGATAACGGAATTCGGCCGCCTGCTCAACTTCACCTAACATCGCAGCAAAATCTTCAACTGCGTATTCTCCTACTAGCCCAGCATTAAGTGATGTCCCGCAACCTACGATAAGGAGACGATGGAACTCAACAAGCTCACGAGGAGTCAGACCTAAACCAGACAAGACTGCTGTACCACGTTCCGCGTCAACACGTCCACGAATGGCATTACGAATAGCTTCCGGCTGCTCAAAAATCTCCTTCAGCATGTAGTGCTCATAACCGCCCTTTTCAGCAGCGTCTGCGGACCAATCAATGTCTGCAATATCACGTTGCACTGGTGAGGAGTCGAGCGTTCTAATATCGACTTTACCGTCTTCAATAACCGCAATGTCATTATCATCCAGATAGATCGCTTGGCGAGTATGGCTGATAATTGCTGATGCGTCAGAAGCCACAATTGTTTCGCCATCACCTAGACCGATCACGATCGGTGAACCTTTTCGTGCGACAATCAGCTTTCCTGGCTCATCTTCACAAATGCAGGCAATACCATAAGTACCATCTACTTCCTTCAGAGCCTTGGTAATGGCTTCGAGTAAATCACCTTCGTAGTAGTGATCTACTAGATGCGCCAATACTTCAGAATCTGTGTCGGACAAAAAGATGTGACCTTCAGCTGCTAACTTAGCTTTGAGACCTCGGTAGTTCTCAATAATCCCATTGTGCACCAGTGCAATACGTCCGTTGCCAGCTGGATGAGGGTGTGCATTCGCAGTTGTAGGGGGTCCATGGGTCGCCCAGCGGGTGTGAGCAATACCAACATGCGCTTGCTCATGATCAGGGTCATGTTGGTAATCACCTAAACTATCGACCAAGTTGGACACTTTGCCTTCTTGCTTATAAATTTTGATACCATCCTTGCGATGGATCGCTATACCAGCCGAGTCATAGCCACGGTATTCCAACTTTCTGAGCCCCTGGAGTAGGATGGGGGTTGCGGCGCGTACACCTGCATATGCTACTATTCCACACATAAATTTTTCTTTAGTTTTCTATTAAATCTGTCTCAACACTCGCGTTCGGTCGTGTCGTTGTATTAGGCCCTAATTTGCGACCAGGGTATATAGCAGTGTGTATGCCTGTATGCACATTATCACCAACAATTGTTCCTAATTTTCTTCTACCTGTATCCACTAGTGCACCTTCCACTATACTGCGATGATTTTTTCCATCATGCCTCAAATTTGAAGTCACCGTAGCTGCTCCAAAATTTGCGTTGGAACCAATCACGCTGTCACCCACATAACTAAGGTGACCGACCGAGCTACCATGCCCAACAATCGAATTCTTCACTTCGACTGCTTGACCGATATGAACTCCATCACCAATCGAAGTATTTCCTCGTATATAGCAGTTTGGCCCAATCTTGCAGTTTTTACCGATGACGGCATTTCCTTCAATAAACACTCCAGGAAGGATCCGTGTGCCCTCCCCAACATGTAGGACGCCCTCTACGTGAGCCGCGGCGCTGACCTCTCCAATAAAATTGTTTTCTTCAAGCGAGCCGACTAAGAATTCATTCACCTTGAGTAAATCCCAGGGGTGCAGAAGTAAAAAAGAGTTCTCAGCCAGCACCTTCAAGCCTTCACCTACACGCGCAAGCTCTCGACCTTCACTATCGATCAAAATAGTAGCCTCATCAGGTCCGGCTATTTTTAGCCAGTCATCAGGAGTCACCCAAGCATTTGCTTGCAGAGCCGCACCATCGGGAGCGAACTCCTGCTGCCATTCGCTCAAACTGCGTCCAGCCACAAACTGCGTACCTGGCACACTTCCCACAGCTAGCGGCCACCAATTTCCTACTTCAGTAGGTTCCAGTAATTGAATCATCTAAGCTGGGACTGAAATTCCAATAGTCTCATTCACTACCGCACAAATAGCGTCAGAAGCTGATTTCGCCAATTTTGCATCTTTGGCCTCTACAAGTACGCGAATTTTATTCTCAGTACCAGAGTATCTCACGAACACGCGCCCATCACTCCCGAGTCGCTCCTCTTGCTCCGAAATCACTTGCATCAACTCTGGCACTGATTCGATTGCTGGCTTATCAGCCACCTCAATCGCACTGAGTTCTTGAGGGAATTCGAACATACCATCCGCTAATTCAGAAAGTAGTTTCCCTGTATTCTTAAGCATTTGTAGGACTTTAAGCGCACTCATCAGCCCGTCACCGGTAGTGGCGCTGTCTGCAAAAATAATATGCCCTGAGTTTTCACCACCGAGAGACAATCCCTTCTCACGCATCCGTTCGATGACCAGACGATCTCCAACCCCAGTAGTCTCAACAGCAATCCCTTCTTTTTCCAAGGCTGCTTTTAGGCCTAGATTGCTCATCACTGTAGCAACCAAAGTATCCTTTTTAAGTTTACCTTGCTGCTTCAGAGCTTTGGCACAAAGACACATCATTTTATCACCAGAAACGACCTCACCTTTTTCATTCACGAAAATCACGCGATCTGCGTCGCCATCCAAACAAACTCCGACATCAGCCCCATGCTCCTTCACCAAGGCTGCAGTAGAGTGTGGGTACAATGCTCCCACCCCTTCGTTGATATTCTTACCATCGGGCTGAACCCCTACAGAAATCACTTCCGCACCTAACTCATCTAGCACGATTGGCCCGACTTGATAACCCGCGCCATGCGCACAATCAATCACCACCTTCAGGCCAACCAGACTCTCTGCGCCAATACTAGCCTTCGCATACTCAATGTATCTACCACTAGCGTCGTCGAGTTGAACTACTTTACCCAAATCACAAGCTATTTCAGATAGCGTGTCAGCAAGTATGATAGCTTCCACAGCCTGCTCAAGAGCGTCATTTAGTTTAAATCCGTCAGCTCCAAAAATTTTAATTCCATTATCCTTAAAAGGATTATGTGAAGCCGTCAGCATGATACCAGCATCACAGCCCATCGACTTTGTAAGGTATGCCACGGCAGGCGTCGGTACTGGACCAGTAAGTAGCACTTCAGCTCCTTCGGAAATGAGACCAGCAACTAGCGCATTTTCAAGCATGCTCCCAGACTCTCGTGTATCCTTACCCACCAGCACTTTATGCTGGTTAGGGCTTTTCGACTCCAAGACTCGCGCCACGGCACGACCCACACGCATAGCTACCTCAGGAGTTATCGGCCACTGATTAGCTTTGCCGCGAATTCCGTCGGTTCCAAAAAGCTGTTTAGACATAGATAGTTAATAAATATTAGTTACAGGTCAGCCCATACTTGATCATTAAAATCAAGTATCAGAAAATTTAAGAAAGCATACACCTGCAAGTGCCCTTGGCTATACGAATATTATGCTAACTAAGTCATGGGCCAGCCACATGACTTTTTTATAAAAGCCGCTTAATAGCGCTCTATCCAGATTTCTAGACTAGACAAGCATTGCTCCCTACCCTAATGCACTGCTTCACAGTCGCCCTCTACGGCACCTTACTTCATTAAACTATAAGACACCATGGCTCTCATCGTCCAAAAATATGGCGGAACTTCAGTAGGCTCACTCGATCGCATTCGTAACGTGGCTAGCCGAATCAAACGTCTCCGCGACGAGGGAAACCAAGTAGTCGCTGTAGTTTCAGCAATGGGCGGTGTCACCGATAAGCTCATAGCCATGGCGAACGATCTCACAAGTGAGCCAGCTGAGCGTGAACTCGATGTCCTCCTCTCTACTGGCGAGCAGCAGTCCATCGCCCTCCTCGTAATGGCGCTTCACGAACTCGGAGTCGACGCCGTTTCTGTCACTGGCCGCCAAGCGGGCATTGTCACTACAGGCTCACACACTCGAGGTAAGATTGAAGCCATCGACCCATCATTGATGAAGAAATACATCTCTGAAGGTAAGGTTGTCATCTGCGCAGGCTTCCAAGGCATCCGTGAAGACGGCATGATTCATACACTTGGACGTGGTGGCTCAGACCTCTCTGCCATTGCCGTAGCAGCAGCCGTTGAAGCAGACACCTGCCAAATCCTTACAGATGTTGATGGAGTTTACACCTGCGACCCTCGCGTAGTCAAAGACGCGCGTAAAATGCCGGAAGTATCCTACGACGAAATGCTAGAAATGGCATCCTCTGGCACTAAAGTGATGCAGTCCCGCTCAGTAGAATTTGCAAAAAAATATGGCGTGATCTTCGAGGTCCGCTCATCCTTGAACGATAATCCAGGAACCATTGTAACCGAAGAACACGATAACATGGAATCAGTAGTCATCCGCGGAGTCTCTATAGAGCGCTCCCAAGCACGCCTTACCATCACTGGCATCCCAGACGAGCCAGGTATGTCCGCCTCTATCCTCACCGCACTTGCTGACGCTGAGATTAACATCGACATGATCATCTCTAACATTGCTCACGACGGCCTCGCACGCCACTCCGTGACAATGCACAGCAATGACCTTGGCAAAGCACAAGCTGCTCTCAAGCCAATCCTTGCTAAGCTAGGTGAAAGCGCCGGCGTTGAAACAGAAGCGGGTATCGCTAAACTTTCTTGCGTTGGTATTGGCATGCGCTCCCACTCTGGTGTAGCAGCTAAGATGTTCGAAGCGCTTGGCAAAGCTGGCATCAACATCGGCATCATCACTACATCTGAAATCAAGATTGCCGTCACTGTCGACGAAACTCAAATTGAAGATGCAGCACGCGTAGTACACGCAGCCTTCGATCTTGATAAAGCTCCTGCAAAGTAAGCGGACTCCGCTTAAACCATTTTCTCAAAAAGCTCTAGCACTACGGTGTTAGAGCTTTTTTTATAGTCGAATACTATTTTTCTTATCGAGAAGGATCTTCTCACCTCTTGGAGAAACCGAATAAGTAGCTCGATGCACGCTGATAAGTAAGCCAATAGTAGCTAGAGTGAACAATAAGTTAGTTCCACCATAGCTAACAAACGGCAACGGCAGGCCGGTATTCGGAAGTACTGCTGTGGTCACCCCAATGTTCATCATCGCCGGGAGAACAACCGAACAAGTCAGCCCAATTGCCAACAACCGACCAAAAATATCCGTTGATCGAGCAGCTATCGCAATACCGTAGGCAGCGAGCATCACGAAACAAAATACGGTGAGTAGTGTCCCCCAAAGCCCTAGTTCCTCACCGAGAACTGGCAGAATAAAATCGGTATGAGCGAACGGGAGATACCCATGCTTTTCAAAGCCATTACCAATCCCAACACCTTTCACACCACCATTTCCGAAAGCGAGTAAGCCTCGATATTGCTGAAAGAAAAAACCTTGCTGAGCCTCTTTATTATCCGGCTCCATAAATGCCATGATTCGAGCCATTCGGTTAGGGCTCTGATACACTAAAAACGATAGCGCAGCCATACCGCCGACTCCTGCAGTCAATAGCCACCAAAGGCGCGTACCGGCCACATACATCAACGCAGCTCCAGCCGCAGCAAGCCCTACAGATGTGCCCATATCCTTCTCAAAAAAGATCAAGGCTATCAATAACCCTAAAATTGCTCCCGGAACGATAAAGCCATTTTTAAAATGCTTCACCTCAGACTGGCGGTGCGCATACCAACTTGATAGCGCTATCATCAGCGCTATTTTTGCCGGCTCAGATGGCTGGAAGGTAATCCCCGCTATCTGAATCCAACGCGATTCACCGTTCACCTCTTTCCCCACCCCTGGGATATAACAAAGTACCAGTAGAAATATTGCTAAAAGATAAATAGGAACAGCAAAGCGCCTAAAGATACGATAGTCGGTCCGCGCTAACGCTATGGCTCCGATAACTCCTACACCAAGAAATGAAGCCTGCTTCCAAAACAGTGAATACTCAGCACCCTCAGCTACCCACACACTCGTCGATGCCAACATCACCAAGCCTAGCACTACGAGTAGTGCCGTTGGGATGCATACCATGATGGCATTGCGACGGTCGATGGATGGAGAAGCCAAGTTTAGTATCTATTTGTGATGGAGAATCTGCGAGCTACCAGAAGTTTAAGCCAGTTGTTAGTTTACGGGTATCTTGAGAGTCATACCGGAGCGGAGCTCGCGTGGATTAGTCATCCCGTTGAGCTGCATAAGAGCATCCTGACTCACCTTGTACTTATTCGAAATTCTCCACACGGAGTCACCAGCCTGTACTTTATAAGTAGATCCGCCAGCTACTACTGGCTGGGCCTTTGGAGCACTATCTTCCACTATCACAGCCCTCGGAGCTGCACTAACAACGACAGGCTGAGCTGTAGGTGCCACTGTCACCACATTGGTTGAAGTTGGCAGTGGTGGTCGATCTGACACGGGAACATCTGTCGCTACCACAGCTTGAGACGCAGTCACCTTATTAGCCGGAAGGTATAGCACCTTTCCAGCATGAATAGTCGCGTTGTTATTCACTCGGCGCAGCTCATTCAAATCAACTTGGTGGCGTGCAGCAAATGCTTCATATGTATCTCCAGCTATAACTACATCGCTAGACAAACTTGCATTCACATTTCTAATATCCACACCAGTACCTTCTACCACTACAGCTTGAGCCATTCCTTCAGATTGCGTGCGCCCTTTATTCCACTGAATCCCTAAGTAAATCGCACCAATAGCGACAACGTGAAGCAGGAGAATCACTGTAAGCGCACGACCTATGCTCGCATTGGGCACTTCGGAGTCTAACATATCGGCACTGCCTGCCGCGCTCACACGCTGTTTACGGCGACGCGGAGAAGTCACTTTCGCATGTAGCCTGCGGAAGCCTTTCTTTGTCTGACGCTTAGTCTGTAGTTGTTTGTCTTTCATGGTAAGTTTTTCGGAGTTTTTGTTTAAATTGGTTATTTTAGTGCGTGGACGAGCTTACGAAAATGGTCACCTCTAGCTTCGTAACCAGAGAATTGGTCGAAAGAGGATGTCCCAGGGGAAAGGAGAACGACATCTCCTGCATATGCATATTTTTGAGCGAGCGCCACAGCCTCATCCAGCGTTTCTACACAGGTAGTTGGTACGACTTTGGAAAAAAGTTGCTCTAGGGCTGAACTGATTTCTCCAAAAACGATGGCGGAATGAACCTTCTCTTCTAGACGGACTAATAGCTCATCATAAACCAATCCCTTTTCCTTCCCTCCAGCAATCAAAACGACGGGGCGAGTCTGTGAACGAAGTGCACTATCGAGAGCATGTAGATTGGTCGCTTTAGAGTCGTTTAGGTACTCCACGCCATCAAGTGTGCGGATCAACTCGCAACGATGCAACGGAGGTGCGAAACCAGCCAAAGCTTCTTCTGCCTTTGAAAATCGGACACCTAGACTATGCGTAGCAGCCACTGCAGCCATGACATTCTCCGCATTATGTAGACCGCGCATGCGCGTTTGCGAGAGATCAAAAATCTGTTCTCCCCGGAACATGATCCTATCTCCATCAAGATAGTAATCCGTCTTTTGCCCTTTAGAGGCGAAACTCACATGTTGAGCGACCAAACCTCCAAGCTCCTCTCCAGCCCGTACGACCGCGGTATCCTCCTCAGTCTGGTTGATAAATACATTCAGCTTTGCTCGAAAGTAATCATCGATCGAACTATAGCGATCCATGTGATCTGCCGAAAAATTCAACCAAATCGCAGCATGCACGTGTAGCTTACTTACAGTCTCTAATTGGAAAGAACTAAGCTCTAGAGCCACTGAATCTGGCACATCCTCCATTAATAGTATTTCAGAAAAAGGCACTCCGTAATTCCCACATGCAACACAGCTCAAACCACTATGATTGAGAATTCTCTCCACTAGTTCAGTAGTCGTTGTCTTACCATTAGTCCCCGTGATCCCGACAATTTTGCCGTCAAAATAACGCGCAGCCAATTCAGTTTCACCGATTAATTCACTCGTGTTCTCGGCAAACGCCTTAACGAACGCACCATAGGTATCAATCCCTGGTGAAATAACTAACAAGTCACTTTGCGTGGCTCGTCCAACAACGTCACTAGCTCCAGAGTGAACTTTAATTCGAGGGTCCAGCCCATCAAATGAGGCTGCCGGATTCGCATCAAACAAGCGCACGTGAGCCCCCTTGGACAAAGCCAAGTTTGCTGCAGCGCGACCAGAGCGGCCAGCACCTAACACAACGACATGTTTACCTTCGATGATCATATAATTTTAAGGGAAGCCAAGCCGAGCATGGCGCAAAGAATAGAGATAATCCAAAAACGAATAATGACTTGGCTTTCATGCCAGCCACGAAGTTCGAAATGGTGGTGAATAGGCGCCATAGCAAACACACGCTTTTTGCGCAGTTTGAAACTACCTACCTGAATCATCACAGAGAGAGCCTCCATCACGAACACCCAGCCAATGATCACTAACAAGAGCTCCTGTTTCGTACAAATGGCAGCTGTGCCAATCGCTCCACCGATAGCGAGTGACCCAGTATCACCCATAAAGACTTTTGCCGGGTGACAGTTAAACCAAAGGAAACCAAACGATGCTCCGACAAGCGCCATCATCACCACAGCTAGTTCTCCTAACAATGGATTGTAAGCAATATGCAGGTAGTCGAAACCTAGTACAAGGTGTCCACCAAGATAAGCTATAACGGCATATGCTAATCCCGTAGTGATCGTACAGCCTGTAGCAAGTCCATCCAGACCATCAGTCAAGTTTACTGCGTTAGATGCTCCGATAATGATAAATGCAAAAAACGGAATCGCTAAATACCACAGATCAAACAGCGGCTTTTTCAATAGAGGTGCTGTCAACTCGCTTGAACTCATACGTTCAGCCTTACCATCTATCTGAACCCAGTAGCCGGTCGCATCTTTCGGCGGATAACGGTCAGGGCGCAGGACATCCTCCGACTGCTCAGTTAATACATTTTCAATATTAGCGCGTTTCGGTTCGTTGTACTCTAAAGTCCCTGCGACTTCTGGCTTAAAGAATAAGAAACAACCAGCGACTAACGCTATCCCGAACTGCCACCCCAACTTCGTGCGAGCACTCACACCATCAGAGCTCTTTAGCTTCACCTTGGTATAATCATCGATAAAACCTAACAAACCTAGGCCTAACATTACAAACATAGTAACGGCTACGAACGGGTTCATGGCTCTTCCGCATAGTAAAACCGCTATTAGTACTGTCCCTAAAATCATCACACCACCCATGGTCGGCGTGCCGGCTTTAGCCCCGTGAAGCTCGTGCAGTTTATGAACTTCTGCAGCAGAACGAATAGGCTGTCCCACCTTAAGTGAAATCAACTTACGGATCACATGAGGTCCAAATACCAAGGAGAGCACAAATGTGAGCATGCAAGCCAATGCCGCACGCACAGTAAGATACTTGAGAATGTTAAGGAAACTCCAAGACTCTGCCCAGCTCTCACCATTTGAGAAAGCCTCGCGCCACCATTCGTAAATTGCGTATAACATTAGTTGTTTATTGGAAAAGCTTTATGCATGACCCGCTCCATAGCTGCAGCACGACTCCCTTTGAAAAGAACGGCATCGCCACTGACGCAGGTCGCTTGCAGCCAGTCAGCGGCTGCATCAATTGTGTTAAAATGTACGGCATCCGCCCCACTCTCCGCCGCAGCTGAAGAAATTCCTCGTGCATCATCGCCAAAAGTCATCACTGAAACCCCACGCTCAGCGGCTAGAACACCGACCTCACGGCTCGCCTTGTCAGCATGTGCCCCAAGCTCACCCATTTTCCCTAACACCACATAGCGGCGGGAGCTTTCTGAGACTTTAAGTTCAGCAAGAGTTTCGATCGCCGCTTTCATCGACTCTGGGTTCGCATTGTAAGTATCATCGAAAACAATCACGCCATCGCTATCAAATGCACGCAACCGGCCACTAGTCAGGCTAGCTTCATTTAAACCCGCTGCTATTTCGCCCAGTTTCATACCAAGTGAGCGTCCGACTCCAGCGGCTAACAATGCATTGGCAACCATGTGACGTCCCACGACTGGGAGCTTCACCTTGACTGACTCCTCATTATCAACCACCAAGAGAAACTCGGAACCAGTGCTATCCATTCTAAGCTCTTCGGCCCTGATTTCACCACGACAATTACCTACGACCATAATGCGAGCACGCGTATGATCGCGGAAATAATCAGCGTAGTCACACGCCGCTGAAACAACTAAAACGCCATCATCTGGAAGGGAACGCGCTAAGGCTCCTTTCTCTTCGGCAATAGCCTCACGACTTCCCATATATTCAATGTGCGCCGTTCCTATATTGGTAATGACTCCAATCCTTGGCTTAGCTATCTGACAGAGTGGTGCGATCTCGCCTGGATGATTCATTCCCATCTCTAGAACACAAACTTCATCATCTTCTTCAGTCGAAAGTACACTAAGAGGCAGTCCAATATGGTTATTAAAGTTACCAAGAGTAGAGTGAACCTTGAACTTCTTGCTCAATACCGCGCGGGTAAAATCTTTCGTCGATGTTTTACCGTTTGAGCCGGTGATTCCGACAACCTCGACATCTAATTGCCGAATATACCATGCGGCAAATGACTGAAGTGCGTTCAAGGTGTCGTGCACCACGATCACTGAGGATGCGCCGAAATCTATGCCGTCTGGAACATGTTCAACCACGATCGCTGCAGCACCAGCATCAACTGCTTTCGAGAGAAAATCATGAGCATCGAAGTTCTCCCCTTTGAGTGCAAAGAAAACAGATCCCACATCGATCGTTCGAGTATCCGTAGAAACGGAAGTCACTGCCGCGGAGGAATCTCCGCAGTGCAATGCTCCATGAACAGATGCTACAAGTTGTTCGATCGATGTCGTTTTCATTTTAGTCTAGGGGTACTACTTTCTATCGTCTCTATCGCGACCATCAAAGCGACGGCCACCGTTGTCGCGGCGCTCTCCTCCTCGATCATCACGTTGATCACTTCTTCTAAAATCTCGTCTTTCGCCATCTCTTCTATCGCCACGCTCTCCACCTCGGAAGTCACGTCTTTCGCCGCCTCGACTGTCTCGGTGGTCGTCACGCTGTTCTCCGACACGGCGCTCGCCATACTTCTCTGGGCGTTGGTATTCTGGTTTTTCACCATCGAAACGCTTAGGCTTCTCGTCATCAAAACGGTCACCTTTGAACGAGTCTGGCTTATTTTCAATAAGAGCTGCTACTGGCTTATCGCGTAATGCCCATCGAGCTATTCTACGGTCATCAAATTCGATCGTTTCATCAGCAAACTGCTGAGTAGTCTCGTGTCCCTTACCAGCAATCAATACGATATCTCCTGGTGCTGCGGTATTCACCGCAGTGCGAATTGCTTCTTGGCGGTCGATGACAGCACGATACGCTTTATTCACCATCCCAGCCTCGATTTCTTTGATGATCGCTTCTGGATCTTCCGAACGTGGATTATCAGAAGTGATAAGACACAGGTCACTACCCTCGCTTGCTGCTTGCCCCATAAGCGGGCGCTTAAACGGGTCACGGTCTCCACCGCATCCAAACACGGTAATTAATTTATTCGGCTCCAAATCACGCAATGTTGCGCAAGCGTGCTTCAGAGCGTCTGGAGTATGAGCGTAATCTACAAACACAGTTGCACCCTCTCTCACTCCTACCATTTCCATTCTACCTGGAACTTGTGGAGCTTCGCCTATGGCTTTAACAGCATCACGAGGCTTGATCCCCACAACTGATGCTCCCGCAATAGCGGCGAGCGCGTTGTACACATTAAATCGACCAATCAGAGGAGTTCGCACTAAGTAAGACTTCCCTCTATTATCAAGCTGGAATTCAGTACCGCGCACACTCTGGCGAATTTTACTGATCTTAAAGTCACAGTGAGCGCCCATACCATAAGTCACGATCGAAATATCATCGCCGAGCTCTTTCACGAGTTTCTCACCGTAACGGTCATCTAGATTGATCACTGCCTTTGGCTTCTTCTTGCCTTCTTGCTGATCTAGTCCTGAGAAAAGAGATTTCTTCACCTCATAGTAGGCCTCCATGCTACCGTGGTAATCAAGATGATCTTGGGTAAGGTTAGTAAAGATTGCCGCATCAAACTTCACTGCGTCTGTACGGGATTGTGCTATGCCGTGTGAACTCACCTCCATTGCAACTCCGCGGCAACCGTTTTCAAGCATGCTCGCAAGCTCACTCTGCATCACCTCGCCAGACGGTGTGGTATGAGTCGCATCTTTATCTTCGACACCATCATAAAACTTAATCGTTCCTAATAAGCCAGCACGCATCCATGCCGTCTGCATGATGTGGTGAAGAAGGAAGGTAGTGGTCGTTTTACCATTCGTGCCCGTAACTCCTACTACTTTGAGCTGGGAAGAAGGGTCACCTGCTAAGGCTGCGGCAACAGTTCCAAGAACTATACGAGTTTCAGCTGAATGTATCCACACAGCCTTTTCGCTGTAATCTGCAGCCGGAGCTTTCTCTGCTATAATCGCCACAGCCCCCTTTTTTAGGGCGGATTCGATGTACTTGTGTCCATCTGCGTCTTCACCACGAATCGCTACAAAGACTGAGCCTTGTTTTACTTTCCGGCTGTCAGCGGTGACGGTCTTAGCGACCTGATCGAGGTTTCCTGAGGCTACGGCCTTTGGAAGATGAGTGAGTAATTCACGTAAAATCATTAGTTCTTGGTAAGTTGTTGAGAGATTTCTTCCGTAGGCGAAAGATTCATGTGCGTCGCAACGCGCTCTGAAATCTTTTGCCAAATCGGTGCAGCAACCGTGCCGCCGTAGCGCTTTACTTCAGTTGTCTGGGGGTCGTCAATCACGACTACACAAACAAATGCAGGTTTTTCTGCTGGCAACATCCCAGCAAAGGAAACTGTGTAGCGTCCAGCGATGTATCCACCCTTGACAGAATCATGCTTTAAAGCCGTCCCAGTCTTCCCTCCAGCGGTAAATCCAGGCACTGCTGCACGTGTGGCCGTACCGCCAGTTTCTACCACCGTTTTGAGAGCCATGCGCATTTGTTCCGCGGTCCGTTCACTCAGAACGCGGTTTACAACAGTAGGTTTATTCTCCGCGATGATGTCTCCAGAGTTCGTTGTCACATTACGAACGATATAGGGTTTCATCAGCTCACCACCGTTGGCGATAGCGCAATAGGCATTTGCCACCTGAAGTGGCGTCACTGAAATCCCGTAGCCGTAGGTATTGGTAGAGAAGTCCACCGCATTTCCTGTATTCCTTAGGATGCCAGAACTCTCACCCGCGAGCTGTACTTCTGTCTTACGTCCAAAACCAAACTTTTGCGCATATTCGAAAAACTTCTCAGGCCCAAGCATTAAGCCTAACTTGTATGCCCCGATATTAGATGATTTCTGCAATACCTTCCAAACTGGCAGATCCCCGTAGGGATGGTGATCCTTCACGGTAAAACGCCCAGGGCGGAAACTAGCCCAATGACAGAAGATCTCTGTGTCAGGAGTCACGATCCCTTCATTAAGTGCTCCTGAGGAAGAAATGATTTTAAAGGTAGAGCCGGGCTCGTATGTCGCTTGGAGCGCGTAGTTGAAACCATTCTCAGCGACTTTATCTCGCTGGTTGAGATTAAAATGTGGTCGATTCGACATCGCTAGGATTTCACCTGTATTAGGTTCCATTAGCACCACACACCCTTTAACCCCTTTGAACTCTTCCATACCACGGTCAAGCTCCTCACTACAGATAGCCTGAAGACCTAAGTCTAGTGTCAGCTGAACATTAAGTCCATTTTTTGGAGGAAAAAAGCTCTCCTTATTTGAGGGCATAACATTACCTCGGATGTCTCGCATTTCGACTTCGTAGCCATTAATTCCCTCGAGATAATCATTTAAGGATTTTTCGACACCAGCCATCCCTTGGCCATCTCGGTTCGTGTAGCCAATCAAATGCGATGCTAGCTCAGGAGCGGGATACCAGCGACGCTTCTCTTCGCGAAAAAAGACCCCCTTGATACGGCGGTCTCTAATGAGATCTTTAAGGCGAACAGCAAGTTCACTAGGGAGACCTTGGTATACTACTTTCTCACCACCTCGGCGAGTGAGAGGGATTTTCTTTTTTAGCTCTTCTTGGGTCAATCCAAGTGGCCGAGCCAACTCAGACACAAGATACTCATAATGCGCATCGACCAAGACCTTCGGATTGTCTTTATGCTCGTTAACTAAGCTGAGAACTCTGGAGTTTATTTTCACTCTGCGCTTATCCGCGGCCCATTGGTGCCATTCTGGAGTCTGGCGTAGCTGCTTACATGCCACACCTTTCGCCACATGAGCTACCTCGTGGAGGTGGTTGAAATCTACGACAACTGACTTCGAAATAATCGAATGCCCGATCACTTCCTCATTCCGATCTAATAGCACACCGCGATTCGCTTGAATCACCTCTTTACGCATATAGGAATTTTCCGCGCTCTTCGCATAGCGAGCACGATCAAAAACCTGCAAGTAGACCAAGCGTCCAGACAATGCACTAAGCCCTGCAATGAGGACTAAGCATAATGTGATACAGCGACGCTGGGCGGATTTATCCATTTACTAGGGAGTCGTCTGGGCGACAGACGCTACGGCTGTGGTTACTGGAGAGACGACCTCAATTGCTTGAGATGGTATGGGCTGAAGTTGAGAACCACGAGCTGCAAGCTCAGCTCGCACCATAGGACGGTTCAACTCACGTGAAATTTTCATCTGCACGACCTCGATGTTTTTTTCACACTCTGCAATACGCTTCGAGCTCTGTTGAATCTCGCGATCAACTACGAGGTTACGGTTTTTGATAAATGCATGAAGCACCCCACCCGTTGCCAACAAGGCTGTGACAACAATCACCATTATGATGTGAATGGAGCTAAACTGGTTTGTTTGTGAGCGTTTTTTGTTCATGGGATATTTTTATGAGATGCGCTCCCCTACTCGGAGAACGGCGCTTCGTGAGCGCGGGTTGCGTTTAATTTCTTCAGCTGTCGCCTTGATAGGCTTCCGAGTAATCGAGTTGAATTTAAGGTCAGGGTTAGGCCTAGCTTCAGGCCACTCAGGCCGATCGATCTCTTTCATTGAAGCGTTCTTTAAAAAGCGCTTCACCATACGATCTTCTAAACTATGGAAACTGATGACACATAGACGGCCACCAGGAGCTAAAAGATCCGCAGAGGTTTCCAACAAGCGCTTCAGTGCACCCAACTCATCATTCACTTCTATGCGTAGCGCTTGGAACACCTTCGTCGCTGGATGGATTTTTTTACCATAACGAGGAATAAGTTTCTCAATGCTTGCAGCAAATTGGGTCGTAGTTGTGTAAGGTTGTAGGACACGTTGCTCACAAATATACTTGGCGATTTTACGTGAAGCCCGCTCTTCGCCGTACTCCCAGATCACGCGAGCAATCTCTTGCTCACTCCAGGTATTTACAATGTCAGCAGCAGTAAGTGGTGAACTCGGCCCCATTCGCATATCGAGTGGACCTTCTTTCTGGAAAGAGAACCCTCGTTCGTCACAATCGAATTGACGCGAAGAGACGCCTAGATCGACCAACCAGCCATCTACCTTCTCAACACCGCGCTCACGAAGCAACTCCACAGCATCTGCAAAATTCCCCACCACTGGATGAAAACGTTCTCCAAATTTCTCGAGGCGCTTCCCGGCATAGGCGTGAGCCTCTGGGTCACGATCGATCGCGTACACATCAGCACCACGCTCTAACATGAGACCTGTATGCCCCCCGCCACCAAGCGTCCCATCGATGAGCACCTTCCCGGGGCCAGCGAGCATTGCGTCCACGCTCTCTTCTAACAGGACAGTCTCGTGATAATGAGGTAGAGCCTCACCTCCACCGCCATTACTTTCACCTTCCGCAAAAAGGCACGGAGGTTGAGAACAGGAAATCATACGATAACCTGCTTCGGCTCTTGCCACAGCTGATTGATAGGAAAGCTTCATTGCTCGCTCGGATTTGAAAAATGGTAAAGATCAGAAAATATCCAGATCCACGTTGAGCTCAGCAATCTCAGCTTCCTCGCGCACCTGCATTTCTTCATAGTTATCGGGACTAACAATCTCGAAATAAGTTCCTCTCCCGACGAGAGTCACTTGGCCATCTGGCTCGACACTGGGGTGACTGCAGAGCGCCTTTGGAATCAGCAGTTTTCCCTGCGGATTCAACTTGGTCTTCTGACAGCTTGAAAAAAGCTTTCCGCGCAGCGCTCTGCGTTGCGCGATCGTGAGTCCTTCACGCTGCTCAATATCTTGTAGAATATTAGCGAACTCCTGCTCTGTTAGAACCTTAAGAACTGGGAGCTTGTAGTTATTCGCCTTGAGCAGACGCAACACCCCACTTCCAGCTAAAACACGCCAATCCGACGGCACAGAAACTCGACATTTCGGGTCGAGCTTGTGTTCAAAAACCCCCTCGAGGGTATGGTCGTAGTTGGTCATGGAATAGTTTTAATTCGCGAAAGCGCACTCTTATACACTTTAGTACACTCCACTGTCAAACCCCAAAAGACAGGAACTCTAGCAGAATGAGTGATTTACAAACGAACACACGCAATCCATTGATAGACCAATGAAAAGAAAGAGTTACTAACATTCGACTCACAATTTCTAGCTACGACACCAGGTGAACCTAACAATCGTTAGAAACCACGTAAAATAAAGGATTCCAAAGCCTCGCGCTCAGGAAATCACCTCAAGTGTACCAAGGCGCACGCGGTGCACTCGTAAAACAAAAATAAGACTCTAAGTCTTGGACCTAGAATCTGGTGCACCTTGCATATTTTTATATGCTTTGCGCAAAATCAACACATTCACCCCAATCACAAAGCAATTACCTGCAACAAATATAGCATGAGCTAATGATTGGTAATGCGGCACACTTTTCCCAATGAGAGTGGCTATTAAAAATAAAATGACCGCAGCTCCAATAGCTACGATCATTAAAAGATAAGGATAACGCCTAGCCTTACTCGCCTGATAACCTTTGCTTGCAGCTAATTTTGCAAACTTGTTCGCCGCAATAATACCTATCACGATGAAAATCAGGAGGAAGAATGGCATCTAACTACTTAGATTCTGGTGAATCTAACTTCTTAGGGTCACTTTTTTTCTCTACTTGCTTGGCTCCATCTTTCTTCTTCAACTCACCAGCCTTAGCTGCGCTAGAAGTGTAAATGTGACCATCACTTAGAAGAACCATGTACCCCTGATTGATCATCCAGTGGAGGTCGTGAAACCATTCCTTTTTGGATTCATCAGTAACATCCTCGGGAAGCAGAGCTTTCCATAAATTATCTACACCAGTTCCCTGATTATCAGAAACCCACTTATGCAATGCTGCAGGACGATCAGCGAGCTTCACATCCTCAGCTATAGCGTGCGGCCTAGATGGTCCACAATGAAGTTTACCCTGCCACTTAAAGACAGCCAAATGGCGGCCAGAAAGCTGACGGCAAAGGAACGGCGCAAGCTTACCCGGATAACGTCGCTGATCAGCGATAGTCTCCTTAAGAAGTGTGAGAATCCCAGGAGAGAGGAGCTTACCTGCGATTTGAGAATCAACATCTGCACGGTGTGTAGAATGGAAAACCTCGTCAAAAATATTTGCTTCAAAGTGTGCAAGCATAGCCCTCTCATCTTCAAAAACTACCTCTTGATCACTCACGAGACGGTATTGAGTCTTTTTCTTCATCGACTCTAACCAAGCATTCACGGCATCATCACCCTTCTCAACTACGATACGAGACTTGTAGCGCTCGATATCCATGTTGCCGAAACGCGATTGATGGAGATCAACGATGTTTTGATTATAAGCATGGTAATTTGGTGGGCCAAAAAGCACACCGGAGAAGCCACACTTAGCAATCGATTGAAAGTTTCCTGTAGGAGCATCTACATCGACTTCTTCTGTTGTATAAAATTCTTTAAGCCATTCCGCCGAACGGAAATGAGTGAGACACTCAGCTTTCGAGAGATAGACGGATCCATCTTGCTTACACTGTAATAGCTCCGGACCGTTTTCTTCTTTACGGAAGACAACCTTATAGCGCTCACGTGCACCAAGAATCACACGCGCAAGCTCGAACACAGAGTATGTGCGTCCAGCAGATGAGATCTCTTTAGTAAGATTATCAATGCCTTCTTCGATTGGCATAATGTCGGCAGCAAGACCTTCAGGAGCTGGAGTAGGCTGTGGTCGTGGGGCTCTATAGCCACCCCTCCCTTGGCGGTCGTTAGAAAATTTCCCGCCTTCACGGTCACCTCTTGGAGGACGTCCCCCCTCACGGCGTTTTCCTTTAAAATCGTCGCGTTTCCGCTCACCACGTTCACCTCTATCAGAATATTTCTTCTGTGGTTTACTCTCACCCTGGCGTGCCCAGGAAGGACCAAAATCGAGGGAACTAAGGTCCAGTGCTTTCTTATCTTCAGGTTTCTCGTTCATCTGACGAGTCGATGCTGGCAGGTTTCTCAAAGAAAACAACCGAATCTTTGAAGGATTCTAAGCGGCCTTCTAGAATACACATTGAGCGACATTTTAGAGTTCAACAAAACACGACTAAAACGCTTAAAAGGCGTATCATTAACGAAGTAGATCAGATCTCCCAGCCACCTCCTCCGGCGTACGGATAACCCTGGGACTTTCTAAAATCAGACTTCTAATTTCAGACTCCTTCACACCAGAAGCCGCAAACTCGCGAGCCACCGCATTATTGTGATAATCCATCGACCGCTCATTCGGCGTATTCCCATCCAGAGTCTCGTGAGAGTCCGTTATGCGTTTAGCAAACTCCGCACCAAAAGTTTTTGCTAAAAGATAGCTCCAGGTAATATGCCGGTACGCATCATCAGGAAATGCGGCATCCTGCTCCTTAGCTTTTTTAGAAACCGTCTGAGCATGCTTAGTTATGAACATGATAACTGGTGCTCGAAGCGGGTATTCAGAAATTACCCTGAGCGTATCATCTCCCACTCTCACATTACTATTCTTAGCTATGCGCTGAAGATCCTCTAATTTTAGACGCAATCGCTTTTCCCCACCCCCAGCATCTTCAGTATACAACAACGCATCTTCTTTTTCATCATCAGCACCCACAAGCTGCACTGTACCAAAAAAGTTAAAATCAGCCTCTACTTCGTTTTCAAAAAATAGAGTCCTCACTCTGCCTAATACTAACTTAATAGTTTCTTTAGGATTCACCACGGGCAAGGCGCTACTCTGAAACCTTCCATCCGAAAATGAATCAAACGGAAAGTCTGCTGGTAAATCGCCAGGATGAAACGAAAGATTAATATGATGCATATCCACTCGAACATGAGCGGGCAGCGCCGGTTTCATGGTGAGCTCCTCGATCTCAATTTGAGAACGCAGCTGATCGCTATTAGGCTCACCCCAATCAAAATCAGCGACAACATCGGGCACGGTTACCTCGAAAGTTGGCGACACCGAGACCTGCCCAGTTTTAACATTAGTAAGTTCGACACCAACCTTATGTGACTTCGCTTCCACAACTCTCACAGCATCGTCCATGAGTGACTCAGCAATATGATTACGGCCTAGCCACAAGCAGAACAACACAGCCAAAGCAACAGCACCTACCTTACGCAAAACGCTCCTCCACATACTCTGCCTACTCATACCTTCAGCTCCTTTACAGTTCTTAATGTGGCTCCACAATGCGCGTCTAACACCTTCAGAGCTTCCGCCGTCATTTGAGAATTGTCCGAACTCAGAACGCGCTCCACTGCAGCAGACAACTCCTGAGCATCGGCTACAGAAACCACACCATCGCTCAGCTTAAGCATACTCACTAGTGGTTCAAAATTTTTCATATGAGGCCCAACAACGATAGGAACTCTCGCAGCTATCGCTTCAGCAGGATTTTGCCCACCTCTTCCTAAGAAACTCTTTCCAATAATTACTACATCCGCATGAGCGGTCCAGCTCTTCAACTCACCAGTGCTATCAATGACAAAACATACATTCCCAACATTCTTCGGGACATGAACAGAGCTTCGTAAGATCACCTCTAAACCTAATTTCCCCAAATCATCTTTAACCTCGCTCCGACGCTCCGCGTGCCTTGGCACAATCACAAGAAGGGCATCCTTCCCCATCAACGACTCAGCAATTAGCTTCTCCTCGCCGGCGTGAGTACTCAGAGCCATAACCACTTTCCGTCCGCATCCGAAAGTATCTAACATAGCCTGAAACTCTGCATTTTTTTCAGGTGCTACACCTCCTTGTTGATCGAACTTCACACTTCCAGTTACAACAAGAGCACTTCGAGCCACTCCAAGCCCAGCCCAGCGATCTACATCTCTAGGCTCTGGCACTGCTACACGGTCAAATAGAGAAAAAATTGGGGATATTATACCTTTCACCTTGTGATACCGCTTCTCTGAACGCTCCGATAACCGAGCATTCGCCACCCCAATTTCAGCACCAAACTTCTTTGCCTGAACCAGTAAATTCGGCCATATCTCAGACTCAATGAGGATGATTTGTTTTGGTTCAAAACGCCTAATCACACGATTCACCACAAATGGTAAATCAACAGGGGAATAGATAACACGCACCCCCACAGGGGCAGCCTCCAGAGCCACACCGTGTCCAGTCGCCGTGGTAGGGGCCAAGACAAACTGATCGTCAGGAAACTCAAGCAGCCACACCCTGATCAGCTTTATGGCTATTAGAACCTCCCCAACACTGACTGCATGAACATACACAACCCCGCACGGCTCAAAATCAACATCCTCACGGTAGACACCAACACGCTCTAACAACCCCGTACCAAAACCGCCACGTTTGAGCATTTTAATTACCCAAGGGCCAACTCCAACCGCTAAGAGTAACGGCAAAAGCAGATTATACGCTAACCTCAGGATCTTCAATCTTACTACTAGAGACATCGCTTAACCCTCTACTTTTTGAAGAAAAATAATCGAACAACTACCGTAGCGCCGTTTATCCAGCTGCTTCCAGCATGCTGGGATCGTGGGGTTATGCTTGGCATCCACTTCCACCACTAACAATCCGTCACTCGTAATAATTTGATAAAGGTTTTCCTCAGCCAATAACTCGCTCACAAAATCTCTATCGCCAGGATTCTTATAATAGGGAGGATCAGCAAAGATAAGATCGTAGCAGCCTCTCGCTCGCTTCACATACCCGAGCACATCTGCTGTCACCACAGCCCCCCCTGCCAATTTTAAGCTTTGTAGATTTTCACTAACAACCATTGTGCAGATTTTGTTCATATCCACAAAATCACAGCTCACCGCACCACGGCTCAATGCCTCCAAGCCCAAGGAGCCAGCTCCAGCAAAAAGATCCAATACCTTTGCTGAGTCAATATAAGCATGAACCATCGAGAACAAAGCTTCTCGCGTGCGGTCGGTCGTGGGTCGCACTACAGCCTTCGGCACCTTTATTTCTCTACGTTTCGCACTCCCTGCAATGATTCGCATGCCCCATATCTAGCAGGACACAAATGAAAGGCAAGTTTCAGCAGGTTCACATTTTATACTGGAACAAATTCAGAGCAGATTTGCACCAACTGCATTATCTTCAGAAGCTTAACCTTGACCCCAACAATTCAATTCGCATATCTTGCACAACGCTGAACAAAATTAGCCGAGAGTATCTCGGTTAGGTTTGACACATTCACTTACACCTCCACGAGTCACTCTCACATGCCTGTTCTCCACCTAACAATCTTCATATCCCTTCTATTAGCTGGGATATTCATCGTTTGTTTCGCGGCAGAGGCATGGAAAAAGAAAGGTGGCGGCACTGACAGAGCCGCTCTCCTTCCTTTATTAGAGGATGACGAGCAGGAGAATCCTACCAAAGACAAAATAGATTCCTTATGAATCAAACGACCATTACTTATAACGATAAGTGCGTTCGCTACTTCCTATGGGCCTCCATCATTTGGGGTCTTGTTGGAATGCTCGCCGGAGTGCTCGCAGCACTTCAGATGAACATTTCCTTAGATATTGTACGCGATTCCGCCACCCTCCGGCCAATTGTAGAATTTCTCTCTGGAGGAACTCTTGAAAGTGAAGGCATTCCCTATATCACCTTCGGCCGACTCCGACCAGTTCATACCAATGCAGCTATTTTTGCATTCGTAGGCAATATGATGTTTGCCGGTATTTACTACTCAACTCAGCGCCTCTGTCGTTGCCGAGTAGCATCTGACAAACTCACTTGGACACATTTCTGGCTTTGGCAAATCATCATTGTTGCTGCTGCAATCACCCTTCCTCTTGGTCTTACCCAAGGTAAGGAATACGCAGAACTCATTTGGCCAATCGATCTCTTAGTCGCGGTCACTTGGCTCATTTTTGGCTACAACTTCTTCTGGACCCTGATCAAACGAAATGAGCAATCGCTCTACGTTTCGCTCTGGTTCTACATTGCCACCATCATTACCATCACCATGCTTTATGTGGTGAATAACCTGCAGATCCCTACATCTCTCACTCATTCCTATCCAATATTCGGCGGCGTGCAGGATGCCTTAGTGCAATGGTGGTATGGGCACAACGCGGTGGCCTTCTTCCTCACGACTCCCATTTTGGGAATTATGTACTACTTCCTGCCAAAGGCAGCGAATCGCCCTGTATATTCTTACCGACTATCCATCATCCACTTCTGGGCACTTGTATTCATTTACATTTGGGCTGGTCCTCACCACCTCCTCAATACAGCTCTCCCAGAATGGCTACAGATTCTCGGAATGCTGTTCTCAGTAATCCTCTGGGCTCCTTCATGGGGTGGTATGCTTAACGGCTTGCTCACTCTCCGCGGAGCTTGGGATAAGCTCCAAACTGATCCAGTGATCAAGTTCTACGCCGCAGCCGTCACTTTCTACGGCATGGCTACTTTCGAAGGTCCATTGCTCTCTATCAAATCAGTAAATGCTCTTTCGCACTACACTGACTGGACTATCGGCCACGTACACTCTGGCACGCTCGGTTGGAACGGATTCATGGCAGCAGGACTTTTCTACTGGATGGTTCCTCGTCTATGGAAAACTGAACTTTACTCTAAGGCGCTCGCAAATGCGCATTTCTGGATCGGCTTCATCGGTATCCTCCTTTATATCTCAGCCCTCTGGATTGCAGGTATCGGACAATCACTTGCTCTCAACGAGACAGCTAACGGCTACGTCGTGAAGCAATTCGTTGAAACGCTCGATGCCATACAGTGGCCGCTCTTCGCCCGCTCTATAGGTGGATCCTTCTACCTCCTTGGTTTCGTCCTACTCGCTTACAACCTCTTCATGACCTGTAAGAAAGGTAAAGCTGTTGACGCTCAAGTGGAAGTTGTCGTCCGTAACCGCGACGAAGTGGACCGCGTTACAATCGGCACTATCGTTAAGCAGGACCCGTTCGCGGCAGTGTTAGGTTTCATCCTCGCTCTTGTCTTCTGGGTCACTAGCCCAGGAAACTGGTTCGCATTAGCAGGCTTAATATTCTTCGGAGTTCTTTGCTTCGTACGCTTCAAACGTAATGCTCAGTCATGGACGGATTGGCATGAGACAATCACAGCGAACTACCTGCCGTTCACCATCATCACCTTCTTCGCCGCTGCTATTGGTGGGGCTGTTCAGATTATTCCGAACACCCTCACAGCAAAAGCTGAAATTATCGATGATCGTCTACAGCTAGTATACACTCCTCTCGAACTCGCCGGTCGCGACATTTACATCGCTGAAGGTTGCTACAACTGTCACTCACAGATGATTCGTATGCTAGAAACTGACTACGTTCGTTATGGTGATTATTCACGTCTCGGCGAATCACTCTACGATCATCCGTTCCAGTGGGGTTCCAAGCGTACTGGTCCCGACCTCGCCCGCGAAGGTGGAGACCTTGTAGATGGCTCAGACGTCATGCGTCAGGGTGTTCGTGATAACTTCTGGCACTACCGCCACTTCATGAATCCACGTGATTTGGATGTTAAGTCTAACATGCCGTCATATTCATCGTTGGCATCTTTGGAAACAGATTTCAAGGCACTCCCGGAAAAGATCCGCGTGCAGTCACTCTTGAATATTCCGTACCCAACTATGACTCCGCATGAAATCGAGCAACATGCTCAAGATCAAGCACTGGAGATCTCTAAATCTATCGTTAACCAAAACCCATACATCTCATGGGCAGGTGAAGACATGAGCCGCCAAGAAATCGAAGCAACTCTTGCACAAAAAGAGATCATCGCTCTGATCGCTTACATGCAGAAGCTCGGTGTCTACAGCATTCCTTTAGATGAAGACGGAAACCCTAAAGCTCCGGCTCCAGCTCCTTGGGAAGATCCAGATAGACAACTCAAAAATAACAGCCCAACCGCTAACTAGATAAACTAATGATTAAAAAATACGTTTTAGAAAATCCGGAGCAGCTGGCGCAAATCACCTTCTTTTTAGTCACACTCGGACTCTTTGTCTTCAACATGGTTTACGCCCTAAAGATGGACAAAAAGAAGGCTCAGAAAATCGCGCTCACTGCGATCGAACTCGATGATTAACCTCTAATATATCTCACACCATGGACAAAATGGATAAAGATCCAGTTACCTCTAACGAGGCAATCAAACGTGCTGACTACGCTCGCGAAAAAGGTGAAATCGTTCTTCGTACTCACGAGTATGACGGGATCCAGGAGTATGATCAAAAGCTCCCTAACTGGTGGCTCTTCACCCTCTGGGGAGCTATTGCAGCCTTCTTAATTTACTACACACTCTACTATACGCTAGATCTTCTACCGTCCTCAAAGGCGCAAATGGATCAGAAAGTAGCAGATATAGAAGCTGTTCGTAAGCAAGCGCTAGAAGAAACCCTCGCAAAACTCGATAACAGCGTGCTTGTAAACGAATGGAGCACCAACAGTGAAACCGTCGCTGCCGGCAAGGGTGTTTACACGCAGATGTGTTCAGCTTGCCACGGCGCCGATCTCGCAGCGAATGGCGGCACCACGGGTCGACCACTCAATGACGGCGAATGGTTCTACGGCGGAAAGCCGATGGATGTTTTCAAAATCATCAACGAAGGCACACCGGAAGGCAGCAGCGGACTCAATGGTCTAAAAATGGTTGCTTGGGGCAAGTCTGGCCTCACACCAAAACAGGTTGCTGAAGTCACTGCCTACCTGATCGACGCCAACCCAGACGACTTTGCTGAGTTCAAACAGTAGTCACTAAAATATTCGCAGGAGCTAGCTTAACCCAATCTAGGCTAGCTCCTGCACTTTTTCAAAAAGCCCACAATCTATCACCCACTCAGCTTCGTGGCGAACAAACAACAATCTCCAAACTTAGACTCGCTATCCACCATCAATGAGGATGGCTCTAAGTTCAACATCCACCCAGCGGATGTCACTGGCTCCTTCACTATAAGAAGGCGTCTCACGGCTTGGACTCTCATTCTCGTCTACATTGCTCTGCCATGGATCCAGATCAATGGATACCCTGCGGTTTTCATCGATCTAGAAAAACAACGCTTTCACCTGTTCGGACTCACGCTTCTCACCCAAGACTTTTGGGTATTCTTTTTCATAGTTTCAGGCCTAGCCTTCAGTCTTTTTGTCTTAGCCTCGCTCGTAGGCCGAGTCTGGTGCGGTTGGTTCTGCCCCTACACAGTTTTCCTCGAGCACCTCTACCGCCGCATCGAACGATTCGTCGATGGTGATGCCCCTAAACGGAAAAAATTAGACGCGGCGCCCATGTCTGGCTCTAAAGCGATGAAGCGCACCATCAAATGGGGGTTGTACGTACTCGCTTCATTCATACTCGCGCACGTATTTCTTTCCTACTTCATCTCCATTCCTCAAGTCTGGAGCAACATGACTTCAGCTCCTGGTGAGAACATCACTCAGTTCCTCTTCATTCTTGCGTTCACCGGCATTTTCACCTTCTGCTTCGGTTGGTTCCGCGAACAGTTCTGTATCATTCTCTGCCCTTATGGCCGTTTCCAATCTGCACTAACAGACGATGAAACAGTCACAGTTTTTTATGACTATAATCGCGGTGAGCCACGAGGTAAAATGCGTAAAGGTGATGATACACCCAAAGGCGACTGCATTGACTGTAAACGCTGTATTAATGTATGCCCGACTGGAATTGACATCAGAAATGGCCTACAGCTAGAATGTGTGGCCTGTTCTGCCTGTGTCGATGCCTGTAATGACATCATGCTGAAAGTGAACCGCCCAAAAGGTCTCATCCGCTATGATTCAAGTGCTGGAATCAGCACCGGAAAGCGCAAAATTTTACGCCCTAGAATGCTCATGTACGGCATTTTCACCCTTTTAGGGATGGGAGCTCTCACTGCTACTTTTCTCTCAAAAGCAAAGCCATTCTATGCTGGCCTCGTTCGCATGCGCGGCACGACTTATAGCGCCACAGCCGAAGGAGTCCGTAACACCTTTGTCATCAATCTGACAAATAAACGGAATAAAGATGTCACCTACACAATAAAGCTAGATGACAAAGAGGCTCTCAAGCTTCAAGCCGATGATCGAAATCTCAAAGTGGGACCTCTCGCTGAAGGCTCGTTCACACTTTCCGTCCTCTCGCCGATCGACGATTACAAGGGAGCGAAGGACATTAATTTCTCAGTCACAGCAGACGATGACTCCAGCCTAGACCTCCCTGCGAGATTCCTAGGACCTAGCCCTCGTCTCTATAAAGAAGAACAACAATGAAAATTCTGACCTTCTACAAAAGCATCTGGTTTTGGGTAATACTCATGCACGTCATACTTATTAGTGCTTGGATTACTATCATCAACATCGCCAATAAGTAAAATGAATGAAATGAGCTCCATTGCCGCAATCAGTGCCGGCCTAGCGACGAGCATTCACTGTGTGGGAATGTGCGGGCCCTTAGCCTGCTCCGTTACCAGCCGTAGTAAAAATCGAGAACATGCTCTGTTAGAGACTACTGCTTATCACAGTGGTCGTGTCATTTCTTACACCTTCGTTGGAGCTCTCGCCGGCATACTCGGCAAGCAACCACTCAGCTTTTTCTTTGATTCCCCAGCAGCTATTCTTCCATGGCTAATGATTCCATTTTTGTTAATTACGGCATTTCCAAACTTGGTAAAAATTCCACGCCTAAATTTCCTAACAAGACCCTATTATAAAGCAAAATTCTGGGCTCAGAATAAGCCACCGGGAATCGCAGGCGGTTTACTAGGACTCATCTCCCCCTGCCTGCCTTGCACCCCGCTCTATCTCATTTTCGGCGTCTCACTTCTCTCTGGTTCGGCTCTCACCGGCGCAAAAATTGCTCTTTGTTTCAGCTTAGGAACTGTCCCGCTTTTATGGGCTGCGCAGTCATCAACCCATATGCTCACCAAGTGGATCCCTGGACCTTGGAAAAACAGACTACGTAGCACCTTCCTCATTGCGGTCACAGTCATCTTAGCAATTCGCCTCCAAGGTACTCTTCTATTCACTGGTTCAGCCGAAGCGAAAGGGCAAGATAAACTCGTAGTTCCTACCTCCGCAGAAGAGACAACTAAAGATCTACCTTCATGCTGCCACTAGTCACTTTGATAAATCGCAATTCCTAATTTCTCATTTCTATTGCACACCTGTAAACATTGCTCCACTCCAGTTAAATCTGCCGCTGAGGACTTTTGCTGCCGCGGCTGCGAAAGCGTCTACCAGCTTATTCACGATGGAGGACTTGGGTTATTTTATGACCTCAAAGCGGACGACACTCTGGCTCCATTGCGAGAAAGACCATTTCAGCAAAAAGACTGGAGCTGGTTGTTAGAATCAGCCATTAGCCAAAGCGATCAAGAAGTCGCCACACTAAATCTCGGCTTAAGTGGTATGTCCTGCATGGCCTGTGTCTGGTTAGTGGAAACAGTGGCAAAAAAACACAATGGCGTGATCGAAACCTGTGCAGACAACACCCAAGGCGCATTTGAAGTCACCTACGCGAATAAAACCTGTGATCTCGCAGCACTCGCAGAAGAACTCCATAAACTAGGCTACGAGCTACTTCCGAAAAAATTAGGTAAGCAAGCAGGAACCACTGATTCACTAGTTGTTAGACTAGGCATCTGCGGTGCGCTCGCCATGAATACGATGGCCTTCACACTTCCACGGTACAACGGGATGGAAACTAGTGAAGAGTTATCTAGCTTGCTAACCACGATCACCATTGCCTCTTCTACATTCACGCTTGTTGTGGGTGGCTCCTATTTTTTCAAACGTGCATGGAGCGCTCTCCGTTTGGGCGGTATTCATATGGATTTGCCGATTTCGCTCGGCCTTATTTTATCCTACGTTGGCTCACTCATTGGATGGGCAACTGGGCATGAAGACTTGTTCTATTTTGACTTCGTCGCGATTTTCACATTCTTGATGTTGTTAGGAAAACAGTTACAGATTTCTTCTCTCAACCGAGCCAATAGCCGCTTCCAAACGGACACCACGATTCCGGAATTTTATACAACAAAAGACGGAACTCAGGTAGACACAGAAGACATCCCAGAAGACTCTATCATTCTGATACCTCCAGGCACAGTAGTTCCCGTTCAGTCGCGTCTACTCTCGGATGTCGCCGACCTTTCTCTCGCTTGGATCACTGGCGAACCTAGTTCTCAACTATTCCGCCACACCGCGGCTATCCCAGCCGGCGCAGTGAATCAGAGCGCAGAAAATATCGAGGTTCAAACCAACCTAGCGACCAGTGCGGATGACTCCATATCCAAGCTATTGGCAACCGATTCCCGCCAAGCTAATAACTCTAACAAGCAAGCCCAACAAAAGGCGATTCAGATCTACCTAGTGATCATCATCGCCCTTGGTCTCATCGCTGGCTCAGCGTGGTATTTCACAACTAAAGACTGGGTGAAAGCACTCCAAGTCCTCATCTCCATTTACGTAGTTTCCTGTCCGTGCGGTATTGGTCTGGCTCTACCTCTGCTAGACACTCGTAGCTCTAAACATGCTCACAGCTTCGGCATTTTTCCACTTACTGCACGCTTCTGGGAACAGCTCACCCACATTGGAAAAGTCGTCTTTGATAAGACAGGCACTCTCACACTAGACAAACCAGAACTTGTAGACTCCGCAGTTCTGTTAGAACTCTCTCAACAACATCAGGAAATTTTATTCACACTCACCCGTAGCTCTCTCCACCCGCTCTCTCGATCGCTCTTTTCAAAACTGATAAAAACCGGGGTCACCTCGAGCAGTATCATTGGACAGGTCTCTGAGATTCCAGGGCAAGGGTGCGAACTCACCCTCACAGACGGCACGATGTACAGACTTGGTCGGCCGAAGCAGGCATTTGAGGGCGATGCGCTCCATTGTCAATTGAGTAGAAATACTGAAATTATCGCAGATTTTTATTACGCTGAAGCCGCTCGCTCTGAAGCGGCCGAAGCGATCGACCAACTTCAGAAGCAGCTGAAGAGCCCCTGTATGATTCTTTCAGGAGATGCTTCCGATCGCGTCGCAAGGCTAGCGAACAACCTTCACATCCAAGAATATATTGGCGATATGCTTCCAGACGATAAGAAGCAGCAAATTGAACACTTAGAAAAACAACAGCGCGTACTTTACCTCGGCGACGGCGTGAACGACTTACCGGCTCTGCAAGCCGCTTCTCTGAGTGGAGCTCCATTCGCGAACATCAACATGCTTACTGCTGATGTTGATTTCCTCTTCACCGATGAAACGATGAGCTTCCTTCCAAAAATGGTGCAAATTTCACGTCAACGCAGACGTCGAAAGCTCAACCTTATCTCCTACACAATCATCTATAATCTCACGGTACTCGCGGTGTGCACCATGGGTCTTATGTCCCCGCTCTATGCAGCGATCATCATGCCTGTAAGTTCACTCATTAGTATCGCTATCGTTAGCAAAAAGTTCGGTCAATAATCTTATGAGCTCACTCACCCTCCACAGTTGCGATGGTCAACCGCTTATGCTAGTTTCTCCACGCGGGGCGAAATGCCTCCCATTTTGGATGACTAAGACCGACCACAACAATATTCCTGCAGAAGCAAGCAGTATATACTCCGAGCTGCTGGCTACTGATCTTTTTAGCATCTATCGCAATGCGTTTGAACAAGTCACAGGACAGACATTGGCTCTGATTCACTCTGACATCAGCAGCACTCCAGAAGAAGAATCAGGTCGCTGTAAAAATGATTTCTGTTCTTTGATGCTCAATACTGAGATCTGTAAAGACCGCTGCACAGAGCACACTCTAGACCTCTCAAAACGTATTGATCAGCAAGCGCTCACAGCCGCCTGCGAGGCCAATATTACGACCACACTTATTCCGGTAAACACCAAAGTGGGCATAGTTGCCTACCTCCGCTCAGGCCAAGTGCGAACAAATCAAAAGGAAATTGATTCAGAATTCTTTTTGAAAATTTCTGCAGCAATGCCACCACACGTTGGGCGCGATGTCATCATGCTTTTCGATGCTGCTAAAGTGTACACAAAAGACGAATATAAGTCCCAGCTTACCCTGTTAGGTGCCTTCGCGCTCCAACTTTCAGACTTGGCTAATAACTTGCTCATCCAGCCCAACCCAAAATCGGGCGGAATCGTAGATGTCACTAAACGCTACATCCACGAAAAACTCTCTGAAAAGATCAGCCTCGACACCTTAGCTGAGAACGCGAAAGTCACGAACAGCTACCTTTGCAAACAATTTAAAAAAGCAACCGGTCTTACGGTTGTTGAGTACATCAATCGTCATCGTATAGAATTAGCAAAAGAGCTTCTTTCTAGCAAAAATGTGCGTATCATCGAGATCGCCTACGAAACTGGCTTCCAATCGCTCTCACAATTCAACCGTAGCTTCCAACGCTACACGGGACAATCTCCCACAGAATACAAAGCGCAGTCAAAAGCCGAACTACCTAGCTAACGATGAAACCTCTGACACTCCTCTTCGCCGCGACTACCCTCTCCGTCATTACCGCCTGCACCACTACTCAGCAGACTGATGACCCCTTCGCTCCGACAGCAGCTCTAGCAAAACAATCTAACATTCCGATTGAAGATCTGGGCAGAGGCCATGCTATCTTTACCCGCCAGTGCATGCAATGTCACGAGAAGCGCATACCAAACGAGATCCCGACTAAGGAATGGCATGTCATCGTCCCAGGAATGGCTTGGAATGCAGGACTTTCTAAAGAGGAAGAAAAACTTGTAACTGACTACGTGGTAGCCGCTAGCCAAGTCAAAACTGAGCAAAAAAAATCTCAGTAAGGTTTTCTTATCGGAGACAAAATATGCACAGCTTTCGCGCCAATGTTGCGGAGCCGTCACATACATTACTTGCTAGCGTAGCCCCATAAGACAGCGCACTTCAGAGCTGTCACTACCTAGCACGTTATGAAACCACAGATTATTCCAAGTCTCCTTGTAGGGCTTGCAGGCTCAGCTTTCGCCGGAGCCCCATTACTTACGACACCAGCTCCTGAGGCAGATGCATTTGCAAATGCCATCACACCCATTTCTAACCCCACCTTTCAGGGCAATGCGCTACCGCAGACGAACGTCCACGCCATCTACATGTACCACCAGCTACCTAACACTATTAGCGCTGCTGGCACTCAGGTCGATCTAGGTGGCGATGTTAATGTTTTCGCTGTACAACTCGAGTACGCTTTCAATGAGCGGATCTCTTTAATAGCTACCAAAGATGGCTACGTGGACATGAATCCCGATCAGACCCTCTCGGACAGTGATGGTTTTGCTAACCTCGCAGCGGGCCTCAAGTACGCTTTCATCTACGACCCAGTCAGTCAATTCGTTCTCTCAGGCTCAGCGGTCTTGGAAGTCCCAACTGGAAACCGTGAAGTGTACCAAGGTTATGGTGACGGCGCAGTAAACCTCATTGCATCCGCGCTTAAACTTCATAATGGGTGGCAATTCTCCGGCTCAGTTGGGACTCGTCTCCCATTTGATGGTTCAGAAGAGTCTACCACTGGCTTCCTAAGCTCACACATCAGCTATCATGTCACTGAGAAATTCATTCCTCTGGTTGAGCTTAATTGGTTCCGCGTGCTCTCTGACGGTGAAGGCCAAGGAGCTTCACTAGGCCAGGTCCTAGAATTCGATGGACTTGACCTCATGAATTTCGGCTCAGTAAACGGCCGTGAAAATAAAGATACTGTCACCCTAGCTGCAGGTGCACGCTATAAGCTCACTGACCGTGTTAATGTCGGTGCTGCCTATGAGATCCCACTCACAGCTGAGGAGGACGGACTTACTGCCTCACGTCTCACTGTAGACCTTGTGTGGACTTTCTAATCCCTAGCTAAAAAAATGAGTAGTAGTGCCGTTCTAGTGTAAACTAGAGCGGCTTTTTTACGATGTCGTAAAACATCCGACACCCAACGCCAAGTAACCTTTACCAAAACAGGCTACATCATATATGATGAAATTTAATAACCTCCTAATAACTCATCAATAATACCTAACTCCTTGAGCACCCTATGAGCCTTCACGCTAATCTATCTACTGAAGCACAACTTGCTTTAGAGAGTCAGAAGAAAAAGTCGACCTTCTACTCCATCATCATTTCTATACTTATTTGTGCTCTGCTCGTCATCATTCTAAGTATTCTTGTCATGGCTACCGTGAGCAAGAAAACTCCAGAACTCGTATCTTACAGCATGGGAGTCGCTGAAACAGAAAGTATAGAGAAGCCAGAAATCGTAAACGAGGTTGCGCGCACACCTTCAGCGCCTTCACAGATGACGAGTGTTATCGCCAGCTCTGCTGCTGCTAGCATGTCTATTCCCACCGTAGATTTCAGTCTCGATACAGCATCGATAGAATTCGGAGCTGGTGAAGATTTTGGCGACGGAATTGACGGCGACCTATTCGGAGACTCCTCAGCAGCCACAGGTGCAGCTAGTGGCTTTGGCTCCAGCTCCAAAGTCCTTGGAACTATCGAGGGACACTTCTACGACTTCAAACAAGATCGAAGAGGGCGACCAGCTGAAGGTTACCGTGTCGGTAATAAGTCCTTCACTGCTCAAATCAATAAATTTCATCAGGCTCGTTTCAAAGAAAGCGGCCTTCGCGACCACTTCAAAGCAGACAAAACACTCTATTCTAGATTCATTGCAATTCCGAACTCAAAAGCGGATGCCGCTCCGCGCTTTTTCGGGGTGGAAAATGAAGTGAAACCAAGTGGCTGGTTAGTACACTACAGCGGTGAACTTAAAGCAGCAAAGACTGGTCGTTACCGACTCGTTGGCCATGGCGATGATTATGTTGGCGCCGCGATCAACGGCAAGCCAGCTCTAGTAGGAGCATGGACATCAATTGCTAGTGCAGTAAAAATAGATGGGGCGAATGCAGAGAGCCAACCAAACCACCGAGGACCATTTAAGCAAAACCTGATCTATGGCCGTTGGTTTGACCTCAAAGAAGGCGAAACATTCAAAGTTGATGTAGCCATTGGCGAAAACCCAGGTGGCTGGGTAGGGTTTGTACTCCTAGTAGAAGAAGAAGGCGAAAAATACAAAAAAGACAAGCAAGGCAATCCCATCCTCCCACCATTTACATTTGGAGACCTTGTCGCTGAAGACAAAGAGAGCTTTGAAAAATTCGAAGGTTGGGAGTTTGACCTAAAGAATATACCTAGCTTCCAGAGTATAGACTAATCTCGCTCTTTTGCTGAATAGCAAATGAACCATCTTTGATGGTTTGAACTACAGACTCATTTTTAATTTGCCGTTCCAGGAATTTCTTGGAACGGTCTTCCTTTTCCTAGGAATGTGGAATATACATATCCACACGTGCATCACACTAAGTTGTATTTAAACACCTTAGATGTTTATAATGCAACACACCTAATCTCAAACTGAGTTCATTGGGTAAACACACAGCATTTATTTATGAGCCTTCATGCCAATATTTCAGCCGAAGCACAACAAGCTTTAGCAAGCCAGAAGAAGAAATCGACCCTCTACTCGATCGTTGTTTCGCTACTCGTCTGCGCTCTACTTGTCATTATTTTAAGTATCCTCGTTATGGCAACTGTGAACAAGAAAACTCCCGAATTGGTATCCTACAATATGGGGATTTCTGAGACCGAAAACATTGAAAAGCCTGAAATCGTAAATGAGGTAGCTCGCACACCATCTGCCCCATCACAAATGGCTAGCGTAATCGCCAGCACCTCGGCCTCAAGTATGTCCGTTCCCACAGTAGATTTCAGTCTTAATGAAGCTTCTATAGATTTCGGAGCAGGTGACGACTTTGGCCTAGGATTCGAAGGTGACGACTGGGGAAGCGGAGGAGCCACTGGTGCTGCCGGAGGTTTTGGCTCCAGTACTAAGGTCTTGGGCACTATCGAAGGACGTTTCTACGATTTCAAACAAAACGCAAAAGGAGAACCTAACACACGTTATAAACCAATGAGCTTGGCTTCGATGCGCAGGAAAGACGGAGGCAGCTATGGTTCCGTAGTGAAAAAAATCCGTAATAGTAATTTTTCATCCAGCTCGCTAAGAGAATTTTATAAAGCGGAGCGTCCACTCTACGCTCGCTACATTGCTATCCCGCCAAGTAGTGCAAACCTTGCCCCAAAACAGTTTGGACAAGAAGGTAAAGTAGAACCCAGTAACTGGCTCATTCATTACCAAGGGAAAATTAAAGCTCCCAAAGATGGCACATTCAGATTTGCAGGGCATGGTGACGATCTCATAACTGTTGATCTCAATGGTGAATCAGTCTTCACCTCTGCTCTCATCAACAGCCCACTCCCAGACACAGTCAAGGAGAGCGGTAAGTCTACAGGACCAAAAGTTCCGACCTGGCGTAAAGGGGCCGATCTCGATTACGGATCTTGGTTTAATGTTCGAGAGGGTGAGACTCTTGATATCGACCTGGTAATATCGGAAGCTCCTGGTGGCTCTATGTATTTCGGTCTCATGATCGAAGAAAAAGGTGCGAAGTATCGTAAAGGTCAAGGTGGCCGAGACATCCTCCCTCCGTTCACTGTTGGCCATCTTGAAACCGAAGATAAGGCCACACTCAAGAAATTCCCAGGCTGGGAATGGGAATTAGAGAATGTCCCTGTCTTCATGGCTGTTGATTAACAACAAACCATATAAAATATACATGCAAAGCCCGTGTTACTCCATAACTCGGGCTTTACTATTTCAGCTCCTGCATAAAAAACTCTGTACCTCTGCACCGTCTACACCTTATCTCCATAGATACATGTTCGAAGTTAGGGAAAAACCAAACATGGTCGAGCGCGCCTTGCTCGTCCGACTCACATTCAATCGCCGTGATCAAGACGAAGATATCAGCCTGCTCCAGGAGCTGGAAGAACTCGTCGACACTCTTGGGATCGGTGTCGTAGAGCTACAGCTTGGCCACTCTCGCGCAATGCACAGGAAGTACCTATGCGGTACTGGCAAAGCTGCTGAAATTGTAGCGCTTGCACACGCCCACGAATGTGACTGTATTGTCTTTGACAACCAGCTCGCTCCCTCGCAGCAACGCGAATGGGAAGAACTCGCTCAGATCTGCGTCATTGATCGAGAAGAAGTGATCCTTGATATCTTCGCCCAGCGTGCTCAGACCAAAGAAGCACGCCTCCAGGTAGAACTCGCTCGCATGCAATACGCCCTACCTCGTATGGCCCGTATGTGGGGGCACCTTGACCGTGAAGGTGGTGGCGGTGCTGGTGGCGGTGCTGGTGGCGGTGGAGCTGCCCGTGGTATGGGTGAACAGCAAATCGAGGTTGATCGCCGTCTCGCCCGCAAGCGCATTGACCGAACCAAGCGCGAACTTGAAGCCGTACGCACTCAGCGCGCCACACGCCGTAAGGATCGTGAAAAAAACGACACTCCTCATGCAGCCATCGTAGGCTATACCAACGCAGGAAAATCGACACTCCTCAACACTTTGTCTGGTTCCGATATCATGGCGAAAGACATGCTCTTCGCCACACTCGACACCACCACTCGCTCCATTGAGCTACCAGACGGTCAAACACTCCTACTCACGGATACAGTAGGCTTCGTACGTAACCTCCCCCACCGTCTTGTTGAAGCCTTTAAAGCCACTCTAGAAGAGGCTGTACTCGCAGACTTTCTCATCCACGTGCTCGACTCCAACGACCCGCGCGCCATCGAGTTTTTTGAAACAACAATGGGCGTGCTCAATGAGCTCGGAGCTGAAGGCAAGCCGATGGTCACTGTACTCAATAAAATTGACGCCGTCGAAGACACTAGCATCTTAGCTAGTTTGAGTGACCGCTTCCCGAACACCATTTGTGTCTCAGCCCGGGACGGCATAGGTGTCGACGAACTATTACACAAATGTGCCGAGATGCTTGGCGACCGTGTACGCCGCCGAACCTACCGCATACCACAAAGCAGAGGTGATCTCAGCTCTCTGCTCCACACAGAAGCGAAGGTCATTTCTACTGAATATGAAGGTAATGACGTTCTAGTGACAGCTATAGTTCCAAGTATCATCTCTGGTCGACTCGAGCAATTCATCGCAGAATAGCCAGACATGCTTGATTGTTAGGTAAAAGAGTGGAACCTTCTCCGCGTACTCCACTATATTATGCGCTTTCTGCTTTTCCTGCTACCGCTAGCTACTCTTGCCGCGGAGATTCCAGCTCTCAATTACGACTCCGTTCTTGTCGAAAGACAAGAACCACCAAGAGCTCTTTTCATCGATGAGATCACTGGTGAAGAAATCCTTATTCCAAAGGAGATTGAAGACGGTACTCGCTTACAAATCTATCTCGACAAGCTGAACTTCGGCCCTGGTGTGATCGACGGAAAACCCGGCCAGTACACCAAAATGGCCATCGCCTCATTCAACAAGAAATACGGCAGAGATGAAGACGATATCAGCGTTGTCCAAGATCTTGCAAACCAAGAGGTAACTCAGCTATACGTCACCGCCATCGTACCAGAAGCGGCGAACAAATATGTCGACGTTAATTTCCGCTGGGGCAGCGATAGAGCTTATCAAGCCAGCCGAAAGGACATGCCATACCGCTCAGTAAGCGAATTCATGGCAGAGCGTTACCATTGTTCTGAGGATTTACTCAAACAGCTTAACGGGTCGAAAAAAATCAACCGTCTCAAACCGCGCGATAGTATCCGCGTTCCAAATGTGGAGCCCTTCCTCATTGAAAAAATGGGCCATGGACGCGGCTACAAAGAAGACCCACTCCTTAGTTCGCGCTGGGCAGTGATCGACACAGACATGCATCAGATCCGCATATACGAAGCGATCAATCCACCTACTATCGTAGAAACTGTAGAAAGCCAAAGCTACACCAGCAGCGAAACACTGGCTCCTGTGGAAACCAACCCTGAGCTGCCCATTCGTGTTGCCCTTGCAGACACGAACCCTGGCGAGCCAGCGCGTGCCATGATCATTGAAGAAGAAGGCCCCGCTGTAGAACTCAGCGATCATGACGAAGCGCGAGCTATCATCATCGCAGCCTTTCCGATCACTCCGGGTCGCCCACAATTCATCCGCCGTGGCACATGGAAAATGGTAAACTCTGTTGAATTCCCAACATGGCGTTATGACGATTCACTGCTCAAACAAGGCGTCTACAGTAAAGTAAGTCTCACCATTCCAGCAGGCCCAAACAGCCCTGTTGGAGTTCATTGGCAAGGTCTCAGCCGCAGAGGCATAGGCATCCACGGCACAAGCAACCCAGAGAGCATCGGTCGCGGCCTCAGCGCAGGCTGCATTCGTCTCGCCAACTGGGATGTCGTGAAAATGCCTAAACTCATCCGCCCTGGAGCCACCGTGATTATCAAGTAAGGTAAGTCACCTCACATCTATTTTCTAAAAGCTCTGTAGCACTTCGCTACAGAGCTTTTTTATTTCCACCGCGAGGCTCCAGTCATCATTGGAAACCGTAGACTCCAATCACTGGCTCCACATATTCATATTTCACACAACGTGTAACCTATTGCGCAATTTGTGAAAACTATTGTCGCACCATGTGAACCCTCAATGATTGCCCTCACCCGGTATCCTCTGTAATTCATTAATCTATGATAATAGCAAAAGCGTATACCCTTCTACCTTCAGTGGTTGTAGTCGGCAGCACTGAGCGTGATCATCATTTCCCCCATACCACATACTCCAGCTGTATAACTATCCTGACACGAACTACTGCCCTATGAATCACCCATACCAAATACGGGTGATCTCCCCCCCGCTCACCGTCAAATCATTCACTCAGCCTAACGAGCGAGCTTCAAGGGGCTTTGCTCTCATCGCCACAATCTCAGTGATGTCGCTATTGATCATGGTCGGGATCGGCATGCTATCACTCGCTTCTGTCTCAAGAAAAAATGCTGCCCACGAACGTCCACGTGCAGAAGCGATGGCAAATGCTCGCATGGCTCTGACCATTGCACTCGCCCAACTCCAAGAAAGCTCTGGCCACGATCAAAGGATCACAGCCACTGGAGATTCTGTCATGGCCCCCAGTGCTACTTCTTCCTCGAGCACCTCAAGAAAAAATTGGGTCGGCGTATGGGATAGTAGCACATTCAACCCAAACCCAAATAGCTCAGACAATGAAAAATCTACTCATTTCCTCAGGTGGCTCGTCTCTTCTAGTGATGAAACAAACATCACTGACGCGGACCCGACTCTAGTCAGCTTAAAGGACCCTCTTACCATTTTTGATGGAGCCGGAGTAGCAGATGATGTCGAAGTCGATAAAATCTCTATTCTTGGAGAAAATGGAGAAGCGAACGGCAGTTATGCATTCTGGGTGCAGGACAATGGAGTCAAAGCCAGCACCGTTTGGTCCCTCAACGAAACTGGAACAGATGAGGAACAGCAAGCAGCTAGATTAATGGCTGCTGCCGGCCCCGACATCACCTCTTTTACGTCCTCCGGCTCTCCAGTCAATGAGGCTAACTTAGACACCTACCATCAAGGCATAGAAAAGCTCACTTCGATCGATGACCTCTACTTAGCATTTGGCTCAGATCACTCCTATTCATGGGTGAAAGAAAACCACCACGACCTTACCGTCTTCAGCCAAGCTGTACTTTCCGACACCAAGCTCGGCGGTCTGCAACGCGATCTCAGCCTAGCCTTCGAAATGGACGCAAATGAGGAAGCAGAGTCCGCCGACAAATTTAACAAACAAGAAGGCGAATTCGTTGCTGGGGGTGATCGACTCGAAGAAGGTGAACAAACTCCAAGCATGCCTGTAAAAGCAAGGCTGCCGTACAGGGATACTGCTGATTCAAATAGTCCATTTGCATCAGACATTTCTGTCAATGGCTCTGTCATGCGCGGCCCAACATGGTGGGCTCTTAGAGACTACGCTAACCTCTACAAGCAAGTTCAAACGACTTCAGAGAATGCCAAGTTAACCGCTCGTGCTTATTACCCCAATAATCAACAAAATATAAATCTAAGCTCACGTGTAGGGGTCTTCGGTGGTAAATCCCTCTTCTTCCAAGAAAACGATCATAGGACGAATGCATATATCTATAAGCCTGCGAAGTCCAATTACGCTCCCATGCTAATCGGTTCTTCGACAATGATTAGCTACGGGGTCTCAAATACAAATAAGTTTCAAATTTTCTTAGATCAGCTAATGTTCTTATGGAACCCTTATAATTGCGATATTGAGTGCGAAAATCTCGTATTAAGTATGGGTGATGGCCTTCCTGGAGACCTCGGCATATGGGTCACTAAAAATGGTGCAGGCTCACCCGTAACATATCACCAAAACCTAGCGAACACCATTCGACTCAATGTTAGTAACACTGTCAGTAATGGAATCAACTACCTCATCAAAGACGAAAATGGAGGGCCTATCACTCTCAAACCTGGTGAAATAGTGGTGGCTAGTACGAGTGGTCAGCAAGGATCTGCTAACTTAGGTTACAACTGGAATACTACTTCTGGTCTCGTCCTAAGCACATTCAAAGGAGTTGGACCTAATGGAGAAGATGGTGAACTCTCTGTCGATGATTCTGATGATATTGGCTACCTCTATAAGTATCTTCTAAGTCAAGGTAGTTCGTTAACTGGTGGCGCTAATGCCATGCGAAATCAGTGGACTACATACTTACCCAACAATGTAATATCTCCAAGTGACTTAACCGATAGCAGCGCATTTGGAGACGAACTCCAACATATTCATTACCCTCACCACGGAGAGCAATCTAGCGCAGCAAACACAGATATTAGAGAGTTTGTATCACCTGAAGCTCAAGGTAGTGGAAGCAGTTCCGTACCAATTAACAGTCTCACGGCTGGAGCTTTGAAAGGGTCTAAAGTCGCGATAGGTGTCGTGACAACCATGATGAAACCAGCCTATTGGGATGGAGAAAACCCTAATCCAGTGGAGGTCTTTTCACGATTCAATCCTATGCCAACTATTGTAAAACGTGACTACAACCGCGTTTGTGGACTCAATCAGCTCTATAACTTCATCACAGACGCTGACCCAACAAACTTGATGACAAACTATGGCATTAATTTTTCCGCCCAAACGGCACGTAGTGCTTTCTGGGGACTCAGTTCAAGTTCAAATTCATCCACTCGTTTTCCCTTAGTCAACATCCCTAGAGCTCCATTGCTATCCTTGGCTGCGCTCTCGCATGCGAACATTTCCATCACAGCCAATGAAGCATTTAGAGCTATTGGCAACTCATGGTCATCTCCCCTTATTGATGTAGATACTACTTACGGAAAAATACATGACCGAGGGGAATTTCAAGATACTCTAGCACAAGACCTCTCGTGGCACATGAATGACGCGCTATTTGACCGTTATTTCTTCTCCGGTTTTGCTGGAAACTCTCCAAATACCGTCATTACCTCATTTTACGACGGAAATCACGATGACGCCGAAGCCAGTCCGTCTCTCATACCTTATGTCCCTGAAGGTAAAGATGCCGATACTATATACGCCGACCTTAATATAGACGATAACGACGACGGATACAAAAGAACATCGGCATATGCTCTAGTCAACGGAGCGTTCAATATCAACTCGACCTCAGTCGAAGCTTGGTCATCCTTTCTCCGCTCGAATAGAAACTTAGAAATCCAATATGCCGAAGGAGGCAACGCCTCCACCACCAATGCTACTCCATTCCCAAGTGGCCCATTACCCTCGGAGAAAGGCAACGGTGCGCAAGAGCATTGGTCTGGATTCGGTGAACTTTCTGACGATCAAATCGCAGCACTCGCAACTATCCTGGTAGAAAAAATTAAAGAACGTTGTGCCGAAAATGGCCCCTTTATGAGTCTCTCTGACTTCATCAACAGAAGAATGGGTGATCACCAAGGAATCCTTCAGGAAGCCATTGATGAAGCCGGCGTCAATGCTGTGGCACGTGATGACGTAGAATCACAAAACGGCATTCCCCTCACTCCCATATACGAAGCGAATGGAACTTCAGATTACTTCCAATTCGAGCAAGACAATGGCACACCAAGATCTACTGCCACGGGCATCCCTGGAGAAATTAATCAAGCTGACCTACTTTTACCTATCGCTCCTCGCCTACGTCCTAGGAGTGATACCTTCACTATCCGCGCTTATGGTGAATCACTAGACTCCAACGGGAACAAGCTAGCGGAGGCATATTGCGAGGCTGTCGTTCAGCGTGTTCCAGAATACGTAGATTCACACCTCAATGATCCTTGGGACGAACCCTCAGACACCCCAAACGAGTTTCCTAAACAGAAGCCAGAAACATCCACCGTCCTCCTAGGCATCAATAAAACTCTAGGTAGGAAATACAAAACCCTTTCCTTCCGTTGGCTCAACTCAGACGAAATATGAAAACCCCAATAAAACTCCTTATCTGTCTCTTCTCGCTCCTCTGCTCTGTTTATGCACAAAGTGAGCAAGCTGACGCATTCGAAAAGAAAGCAAAGTCTACCTTCTCCTGCGTGATTTGGGACAAGCTCGAAACTGAGCAATTATTCTTCCAATATAAAAAGCAATTCCACCCCTTGAAATTGCGTAAAGGGACTCGCTCGAAATCCTTTCCAATTGAAAAAAGTGATTTTTTTACACTCTACACGAAACAAGAAGTGGATGGGAAAACTCAATACCAGCCGTACGCACAGTGCAAAATGCCAAGCTTTAAGCAACGTGCACTTTTCTTACTTATTCCCGACTCTACATCTACTGAACGCCCACTCCGAATAACTGGAGTCGACGACTCATTAGGGAGCTTCCCTCCTGGGTCCTATAAATTCTTTAACCTTACAAAAACCCCACTCCAAACCCTCATTAATGGACAAAAATCTAGAGTTTCTGCAGGTAGCATTAAAGTCGTTGATGCCAACGTTCCAGTAAAAGGAGGCATGCTACCTTTCATCATTGGAGCCAATAATAAAATCATTTTTGAGACCCGTCTATTCAGCCAACCAAAGGAGCGTAAGATGGTCTTCGTCTTTCCTGAAACCTCTAAGAACAAGGCGCGCCCTATCCAACTCAAGTTCCTTTCCCAGCTCGTAAACCCGAGTGAGCTTATGGCTCAAAAATAAACCACTCCCGAGTACATCGGAGGCCAATTCTCGCTCTTGCGCTCTTTCTTGAAAGCTGCCACCTTGCTGAAAATTTGATATGGCCACTCCGAAACTAAAGCTCGCTGTTCTCAACGGAAAACCTGAAATCTTTCATACCCTCCAAGGCGAAGGAGTGAGCATGGGTGTGCCTTCGATCTTCGTACGCTCCTCCCTCTGTAACCTCCACTGTACTTGGTGCGATACCGACTACACGTGGAATTGGGAAGGGACTCCGTGGCCGCATGAAAACGATAAAGTCGAAGGTTATAAGAAATTTAAAAAGTCAGAGTACATTCTCGATTGCTCGATCGAAGAGGTCGCCGAGCAAGTTCAGCAGTTTCCCTGTAAAAACCTCATTCTCACTGGTGGAGAACCTCTCCTCCAGCAACCAGCTTGGCTCGCTCTCATCAAGCACTTAAGAGATCAAGATTCTAGCTATCGTTTCGAAGTAGAAACCAATGGAACCCAGCTGCCCGCCCCTGAAATGGCAGTCGCCATCGACCAATTTAATGTCTCTACGAAGCTTAGTAATTCAGGGAACTCCGAGAAACTGCGTGACTGTCAAAAAGCGATGCAATGGTTTGCTCAATCGCCCAAGGCTTGGTTCAAGTTTGTCATCCAAGACCCCGCTGACCTAGCTGAAATGCAGGGCCTTGAAAAAAAGTATGCGATCCCACGCGAACGTATATTGCTTATGCCTGAGGGTCGCGATGAAGCCACACTGCATTCTCGGAGGCTCTGGCTAGCAGACCTCTGCCGGGATCACGGCTACAGATTCTCAGACCGACTCCACATCCAACTCTGGGGTTCCAAACGTGGCGTTTGATTTTTTCTAGAAAAATTTGTAACTTCTGTGCAACTTTTTCCAAGGCCATCGGTTTCACCTACCGAACCCACCCACTATTATGAATCACAACGAAAACAACGACCCAGTCTGGAAGCTGCTTGACCATGCCTCTGAGCAAAAAGCCAGCTCACTGTTTTCGCGTGATGTCATGCGGGATATCCGCTTAGAAGAGCAAGAGTCTCAGTCCTGGTGGAAAAAGCTTCTCAGCCCAGCTCCTATAGTTGGCACACTCGCTACAGCAGCGGCATGTATAGCTCTCGTCCTTAGCTCTCAAGCCCCAGAGGCTCTCACTCCAACTCCAGTAGCGCATGCTGAGACCATGTCTTCAGAGCAAGGCTTCGATGCTCTTGCTGATACAGTCGCAGCGAACGATGACCTCAGCTATCTCATTGATCCGCTTTCACTTGTAGCTAGCTATGATGTCGACCTTATTGCCGACTATGAAATGCTCATGGATCTTTAGGCGACTACCGTAAAAGTTTTTATAAAGTTCTCTTAATAATTAAGGAGTTTTAAAATAAATTTGACAGCTGAGAGGTTTTTTATAAAAACTTAGAGCAGTTAGATTAAATTTATGAACCTCCTACGCATCATTCTTTTCATCGCTTTAAGTAGCAGCCTGCTCAGTGCTGGCAGCTTTAAGCGCGTGGTGATTGATCCAGGACATGGAGGTAAGGACAAAGGCGCTATCTGGGGAGGAGTCCGCGAATCCGACCTCAACCTAAAAGTCGCGAATAAGCTGGCGAACATTCTTAGAGCAAACGGACTCGATGTCACCCTCACTCGCAATAGTGATCACTATGTTTCACTGAGCCGCCGCGCAGAACTATCTAACCGCTACAGAGACACTATTTTTGTTAGCATTCACTTCAATGCCAGTACTCACACTTATGTTCGAGGTGTTGAAACATTCTATGCGAGTAGCAGTGGCAAACGTCTCGCTGACTCCATCCAGTCTCGGATGGTGCAGCGTCTCAATCTTAAGAACCGTAGAATTCGTCTCGGAAGCCAGTACGCGGTACTTAATAAAACCAACTGCACAGCAGTTCTGGTAGAATGTGGCTACATCAGTAACTGGACTGAGCGACAAAATTGTAATCGCTCATGGTACCAGTCGCTTACAGCAAGCGCTATTGCAGATGGAATTCTCCATTATCGCTAGAATTTTTCAGTGCGTCTTTAGCAGATTACTGTTAGTGCTACTGCGTGATCCGCACTCTCCTTTTTCTTTTCGCATTAGTTAGCACCCTTCATGCTCAAAACTACGTCCCCAGTGGTGAGCGCCCTCCTGCATTCCCCCGTGAATTCCGCGCAGCATGGGTAGCAACAGTCTACAATATCGACTGGCCAAGCCGCCAAGGACTCAGCGCCTCGACACAGAAGTCCGAGCTTATTGCCATTTTAAATAAAGCGCAGAAGCTCAACCTCAATGCTCTCATTTTCCAAGTCCGCCCAAATGCAGACGCTCTTTACAGCTCCAACCTTGAACCATGGAGCCACTGGCTCACGGGTACGATGGGGAAATCCCCAGGCTACGACCCGCTCCAGTACTGTATCGAGCAAGCCCATGCCCGTGGAATCGAAGTCCATGCCTGGTTCAATCCATTCCGCGCTCTGCCTAATAAATCAATGGCTACCTCGAGCAATCACGTCAGTCGCACTCACCCTCAGCACACCAAGACCTACAAAAACTATAAATGGCTCAACCCTGCCGATAGCTTCACACAGAAGCGCGCGCTCGGAGTTATCATGGATGTAGTGAAGCGCTATGACATCGATGGAGTTCATATCGATGACTACTTTTACCCCTATCCTACCATCGTGGGAGGCCGCCCTTCGCCTGACTTCCCAGACGGAAAATCTCCTGCACAGCGCCGCGCCTATGTGGATGGCTTTGTGAAAAGCATGTACAGCTCTATCAAGGCGAAGAAACCATGGGTGCGCGTAGGGATTAGCCCATTTGGTATTTGGCGCCCGGGTGTGCCTAGCGGAATCGAAGCAGGAATAGATGCCTATGAGCACCTGAGTGCAGACTCTCGCAAATGGCTCAAAAATGGTTGGTGTGACTACTTGTCCCCTCAGCTCTACTGGCGCATTTCTCCAGCGAAACAATCCTACACGAACTTACTCAGCTGGTGGCGTCAGCAAGGTTCACGCCCAGTCTGGCCAGGCATAGCAACGGCACGCATTCAGAGTTCTGATGATCCAGGGCGCCCTGCCTCAGAAATTATCAAACAAATAGAGCTCTCACGAACTATTGGCCGTAACTGGGCTGGTTCACTTCAGTGGAGTATGAAGTCGCTTATGCAGAACCGTGGTGGAATATCCTCCAGTTTAGAAAAAGGACTCTTCTCTGTGCCAGCTCTGGTCCCGCCCATGACCTGGATCTCTAAGAAGTCTCCAGCTGCACCAAGCCTTTCTGCTACTTCTTCTGGCGGGAGCACTTCACTCCGAATTGGTAGAGTCCCAGGTGTCCAGCGATATGCTGTACAGGCCCGTTACGGGAAATCATGGAGCTCTATCGCAGTCACGGCCCAACCTAGTATCACACTTAGGGGAACACCTGATGCCATTGCTGTCACAGCTGTCGATCGTTATGGCAATGCCAGTGGACCCAGAGTGCTAGGTAAAAAACCATAGTGTCGATTCTTGCCGAGTGACTTATCCCTCTTGACAAAATGACTCACTCCAGCCAATGCCTGCGTCCTTGCTCATGCCATTTCTATCTTTACTTCAGATAAAAAAGCTGAGCATATAATCAAGAAATCTTAATAGCTCGCCCCTCAGCTCTCTACACTTATGAAGATTAAACTCTTTCTATCCGCCTCACTTGCAGTTCTTGGGCTCTGGCTCGCAGCAGCCTTTCTTCACACAGTAGACGTAGCTAGCTATCATACTCAGAGCTCCTCTATTGAAGCTGTCAAAAACGAGGGGAATGCTCAAGCTCGTGAATTTACCGATGAGCCATCCATCGAGACGGCCTCTCTGAGTGAGTAAATAGAACCTTCTCATACCTCTATTCATCCCGCCCTTTGCGTCGTATCGCGAAGGGCTTTTTTTGTACACTTGTTTGAACTATCTTTTGTACGTTCTTGCTGAATACGACTGCACCTATTGATTAATAGTGCCTTATAGGTTATTCTCTCTCTCATCGGCAATAATAGATACTCCCCCTGAGATCTATGAAGGCTGATCGCTTCGGCGACACACACACACACAAGACACATATGACTTTTCTAAACATTTTTAATGGTTTAGTTAGTAGGGGTATCTGCGTAGTTGCATTAACCTGTATTATAACACCAGCCAACGGGGCTATCGTTTCGTACGAGAGAGACCTCGTGGGTGCTATCTTTGATCCTAACTCTAGTGATCATATGTTCGCACAAAACGGAGCAGACTTATCTCTCAATTCTGGGACCCTCACCTTCGATACTGATACAGGGAGATACATGATAGATTCAACATCCTATCAAGTTCCTGCTGAATTTAACTACTATGATAAGACAGAGACGAGCGACTATGCTGTCTTCAATTTTTCATCAATCAACCTTGAATCTAACGTCAACATTACGGTGACAGGAAGTCGTGGGTTAGCACTGCTCTCTCAGAGTGACTTCTATCTTGGAACAGATCTAGACTATAGTGGGCAAGCTAGTGGAACCAATGGGGGCAACATTTCACTTGTTTCTGACGGGACCCTCACGATCAGCTCAAAAGTATCATCCAATGGTGCCAACGGCGCAAATGGTGGTTCTATTTTTCTTTTTGGAGGCCCTGGGTCTGCTGGGGGTAACGCAGGGAACATTTCAATCGGTGCTGCACAATTCATCCTAGAGGGTTCAATCGAGGCCACTGGAGGCAATGGCGGTGATGCAGGATTCGGATTATTCAATGATGCTTCTGGCGGCAATGGCGCAGACGGAGGGCCTGTAGAGATTATTGCAGATGCTTACGATGTAACAAGCGGCAGTATTGCTAACAATGCGGGCACAGGTGGTCAGAATGATGGCGTAGGTAATGCAGCTAATGGCAACACTTCGGCAGCTCCGTTTTCTAACGGTTCGGAGCTAGGAACTGGATTTGGTGGTGATGGTAGAGGTATAAACACCACACCTATTTACATTTCATCTCTTCAAGGGCCTACTATAACAGCTGTACCTGAGCCAAGTAGCTCCGCCATGTTAATCCTCTCAGCTTTTAGTTTTCTTGCACGCCGTAAACGGACGAGCGCATAGCAACATTTCTATTCTCCCCCCGAACAAAAAAATAGCTTTGCAAACTAGGCTTCGCTTCAGTCCTTCGATTAGCATCATTTTGGGATTTATGTAGGGCCTCCTGAGTTTCTTAAACCTTATTAAGGAATACTCCAAATCATATTAAATATGCAAACAGTCATCATATGCAGTTATAGTGAATATCTATAATTTCAATTTCCCTGAAGTCAACCTCCCTTACATAGGGCAACACACACATACCACCATGAAACTCATTATTCCATTTCTTTCCTGTTTTATAGCAGGCTATGCACATAGTGCAGCAGTAATCACGGAGGCAATTTTCGATCCTGGTGCAGTTGAATTCACCAACCATGGGAATCTCGAACTGACCGGTTCTCAAACTCTCACATTCAATATGGTAAGTGGTGCACTGAGTTACACTGGACAAACCACGGCTTACACCGCGACCACTGTAGCTACAAATTATTCAAGCTCACCCCAGGACAGCTACTTCGCATTCGTTTTTGAAAATTTTGTCATAGGTAAAAACGTCACCATTGATGTGATTTGGGGGAATACTCCACCACCAGCAGGTTTAGCCATTCTTGCTACAGGCAATTTCACACTTGAGGCAGAGTTATCCTATTCCGACCCAGCCCAAGCTCAGGCATATGATGGAGGAAATATATCGTTAGTCTCCAGAGGCGATATGATCCTCAATTCCGTCATTTCTTCAGATGGAGCTGTCGGTAAAGGTTCTAATAAAAATGGCCGAAATGGTGGGATCATCACTATTGCGACTGGCTCTAACCTTGATGCCAGTGGCGCTGCCATTAGCAGTAACGGCGGCGATGGAGCTAAAACGAATAGCAATGACGGCGGTAATGGTGGTGTAATTGATATTTACGCTAAGAGCATCACTGGCATCTATGATGATATTGCAATCAGTGCGGAGGGAGGCACAGGGAAGACTAACGGTAACATAGGCAGTGAAGATGATTTCACTGGCATCAGTTTCCCCTCGAACGATCTAGACTACCTTACGACCAATTTCAACAACTCAACAACCACCGCCATTCCTGAACCAAGTAGCTCCGCCATGTTAATGCTCGGTGGTTTGGGATTTCTCTCACGCCGTAAACGTAAGAGTACATAATAGTTTCCAATACTCCCCCCGAACAAAAAAAAGCTCTGACCGTATGAACAGTCAGAGCTTTTTACTTAGATGTATTAATATACTATATTAGCCCAGCAGCGTACTGCGGCTGTAGAGGGATACCACAGGGATACCACGCGCTTCGATCGCAGCGCGGCCACCCTCTTCACGGTCGACTAGAACTAAAGCAAATTTGACTGTTCCACCGGCGCGCTCAATCGCTTCGATCGCCTGGATAGTGGAACCTCCTGTAGTGATCACATCGTCAACGACTACGACCTGGTCACCTTCCTTGAAATTACCTTCGATCTGCTTTCCTCTTCCGTGGCCTTTTGGCTCTTTACGGATATTGAAGACCTGAATCATTTCGTCAGGAGTCTCCATGGCAGAAGTCATACCAACAGCGAGAGATATAGGGTCAGCCCCCATAGTCATACCACCAATAGCGTCGATATCTAGCCCTTCGGCTTGAATACGTTCGCGCACAGCCTTCCAGCCGAGCTTACCAATGAGCTGCGCGCCTACTGGGTCGAGCGCAGTCACGCGGCAGTCGATGTAGAGGTCTGATTTAGCACCAGATGCGAGGGTGAATTCGCCAGTACGTACTGACTTTTCTAACAAAATTGATTTCAATGAGTCGTAGATCTCAGACATGGCGTGAGCATTTACTTCTGGATTAAAAATGTAAAACCTTATTGTCCTTTCACTTCTTCAGAAAGATCAATGAAAGGCACCATATTGTCCCCTAGAGTCACACGAGGCACAGTACCACTCCACTTCTCAACAGCGCGAAGCTTAATGAGGTCAGGGCTCTCACGTAGAGCTTCACCTTCAATCTTGATTGACTCAGCTCGAGCCTTAGCCTCTGAAACGATCTCATACGCCCTAGCATCAGCGAGCAGGCGACGCTGAAGAGCTTCTTGCTCAGAAGCAGTTTTCTCTGCTTCAGCTTGTGCGATTTTTTGCTGTTGCTCAGTTTTGAAGCGTTCGAACTCAGCCTTTTGTTGCTCAGCCTTCTGCTCTTGACGCTTTTTCTCGTGAACACCCTCAACAATGGTACGAGGAAGATCGACTCGGCGCATCAGCACGTCATCAACTAGGATCCCCTTTGCAATCAACTCTTGCAGACCAACCTTGATCTGCTTCTGCATACTCGTTTGTACTTCATTTTGATAGAAATCTTCAGCACGAATCACACTCTTACCCGCCTCACGCACGAGTGAACGCACCTTTGGAACAAGATGGACTGCCTTGAGCTTATCCGCATCTCCAGTTTCAGTGAATGCTTCAGCAGCATACTCTGGGTTCACTCTCCATTTGACCGTGATATCTACCTCAGTAGAAAGCTGATCCTGAGAAGGCACACCAAGATCACTAAACGTTTCTTCCTGATTACGGCAATCAACTCTATACACCTTCTTTAGAGGATTGATGAGATGGAACCCCTCCCCTAGTTCTTCATTATCTACCTTGCCAAAAAGAGTAGCGACACCGACGTGACCCGACGGAATAGTAGTGAATGGTGCGAAGATCGCGAGAAAGACAACTGCTCCTACTAGGACCAGCATTACTCCGAGTAATTTTCCTGTAGCTTGTGGATTTGACATGTGCGCAGACTGTCTAGACCCAGCTGAATCTGCAATGGTAATACGAGGCTCTTTTTGGAATTACCAAAAAAATTGCCCGTTGGTAAACCAACGGGCAATTGTAAAAAAGATAGTTAAACTAGCAGGTTAGTGGTGGGCACTTGGGCTCACTTCAGCAGCTGCTGCTTGGCGCTTATCATAGGCCGCCTTATTTTCTTCATAAGCTGCTACGCTCATGTCGTTTGACCATGTGGAGAAAGTCTTTTCAGATTCAACCACCATAGTACCTACCATGTCAGCATGGCCTTCACCACAGAGCTGACCACAGACTACGGAAGTCTCGAGTTCCTTGATTGGAGTGAACCACATTGGAATGTCCTTACCTGGGATAGCATCCTGCTGGATACGCATTGGGATGATAGAGAAGTTATGAATCACATCAGTGGAAGTAACCTGAACGATTGCGGGACGGTCTACTGGAAGTTTGAGAGTAGATGCTAAGAAATCATCAAAACCATTCGGATCGTTAGGGTCTATACACGGGTCACCTTGGTAGCTCACAAGATCACGATCGATAAAGCCGAACTTACCGTCGTTGCCAGCATAGTGGTATTTCCACCCGAACTGATAGCCGATAGCACGAACACGCACAGGGTTTTCTTCCATAACCTTGTCGTAACTATCTGTACGTTTCCCCCAGAGAGGAAGAGCAAATCCGAGAAGAAGTACAGCTTCAACAATGATCACGCCGACTTCAAGGTGAGTAGAAACGTGGTTCTTCACACCGTGATATTGAGCTTTCTTGTTTTTTTTCTGGTTGAACTTAAACAAACAAACAAAGAAGAAGATAGTCCAACCGACGAAGAGTGCGATCATGAACCAGTTGATTACGTCCATCAAGTGACCGACTTGGTCACCGTGAGCGGAGTAACTCTTAGGAAGGCCGAGCCAGTCAGAAGGAGAAAAGAGAGAAGCGAGTGTGATGTTGCTGAACATAGTTTTTGTTAGAGCAAGTAGTTAGGGAAATGAATTAGACCTCGGTTGGGTCTTGGTATTGAGTATCGAAATGGATTTTGGAGCGTCGGGAAATACGAAAAATAACAAACCCGAGAGTTCCAAGAATAGGAACCAGAAGTATCAGCATAAAGAGAATCGCATAACCAGCTGCGTTATCTCCAGCATGTTCGAATGCTTGAGCGCAGGTAATACATGCAATGTTTAATGTACTGCTCATAACTGATAATTAGAGGTAAAGCTTCTTAGCCTTCTTAATGAAGAATACGCCGTAAACTGGAGTGATTAGCGAAACTACAAGACAAACCCAACCCACGTTCATCCAGAAAGAAGCGTCCTGTGAGACTCCACCAGTGAATGCCCATCCAGCAAAAAATGCAAAGAAGAGTGTGACAACCGTGATGAATACAATGTGAAATCCTTTGAGAGACATGAGATTGGTTTGTTAAGAATTAGTGAGATGGATTAGCATCACCATAACCTGGTGGCATTAATGCGTCAAAGGTGATAGGATCATAAAATGCGCCCGCGAAGAGTGCTATGAGAGTCGCTGCAAAGAAAAGAGATCCGAAGAAGATCCAGTAAATCCCCTTTTTCTCGTGATTAAGGTGCATGAAAATGAAGCCAACGAAAAACATCTTAGTCAATGCGATCGAAAGACCTAGGAGCATGTCCCAGATATCGAATCCGTGAGCACCAATATCTAGTGCTTCAACAGTTGCAACAAGAACAGTGACTACGGTTCCTACGAAGAGTCCAGCTCCAACAAGTCCGTAAACTTTGAAGTGTGACTTAATTTCTTCAGGTGTATCTGCCATTTTGAGTATAAGTTAAAAGTGAATGATAGAAATTACATAAGGTAGAAGACCGGGAATACGAGGATCCAAACAAGGTCAACAAAGTGCCAGAAGAGGCCGCCGACTTCAACCCGGTTCGCAAGCCAATCAGGATTGCTAAGGTACATTTTGCGGCCAAAGAAGAGGTAGTAACCGAGAACAATGGCACCACCGATAACGTGAAGTCCGTGAAGACCAGTGATCGTGAAGTAGATTGCGTAATAGTTGTTCATCTTTGGTGAGAACATTGAGTCAAAGCGTACTTCTGGACGATCTACGTGAACGTGTTGTGGGAAAGTAGCTTTATGCTCATCTTGCACACCAATGACGTCATAGATCATATGTGGCTTGTGGTCATCTTTAACCTTCGACCAATTTTCCGCTGTGACAGCATCCTTGAGTGGGGAGTCTGCGGCGATCTCGCCAGACTCGACCATCTCTTTGTGAAGCTTGTCGTAACCAACCATCTGCTGCCAAGTAATACGGTAAAGGTCGATTTCAGTAGGTGTACGACCTTCGCCAGTGAGCATATCCTTTTTCTCTTTAAGATGCTCAGCGAGGTAACCACGCCAAACTTTATGTGCTTCCCAAAGTGAGCGGATCTTATCTCCACCTGGACCGTGTAAATGAAGGACTGGTGATTCTTCGATAAGAACATCAGCATCTAGACCTTTGCTTTCAGCTTTCATTACGAGGTGACGGAAATCAATGCCATCAACGTAGTGATAGACAATTGCAGAATCACCCGCTGTTCCACTGATAACCGAACCATCGAGAAGAGAGACGTTGGTGGACTCACCTTCCTCAGAGTTAGAAATGCGTCCCCATCCAGTGTTGAAGGTAAGATCAGCCCCGTTTGCGTCGAACATCATGTTACCATTCGCAAGTAGGAACTCATTATTCTCTTCGGCTTTCTTTACAAGAGCAGTATGAACGTCAGCTACAGTAGATTTAACCTTTGAGTCGTAATCCTTAAGACCTGAAAGTTCAGGGTACTTTCCTGAGCGAACTTCTAGCCACGCATCTTTAAGTAGCTGTGTGCGGAGGTCCTGATTGTGCGTACGAGCATTAATATACTCCGTAGCAGCTGTATCAATAACCTCTTGGGAAAGTGAAGTCCCAACTGGGAAAAGAACCTTTTGAGTGAAGTGACCATCAGAAATCTCACGCACTTGGTATGCTTCTTTTAGAACAGGAGCAGATTCAGTTTGTGAAAGGATGGAAGCAACATAGTTAGGAGCTGCACTCTCAAGCTTGAGATTGATCGTATCTGCTTCAATAGCGTAGACGTTCGGGTGCTCTTTATCGAGGTGCCCTTCGACCCAAGCATAGTCATCAGTCTGAGTACCATGGTGGTGGAACTTGCCATTGTACTCCATGCCTTTGAAGACCATGAAAACAGCAGCACAAACAATAGTGAATGCCATGTTACCTACGAACATGTTCCACTTACGCATTTTAAGACCAGCCCATGCGAACACTACTGTCACGGAAGATGCGATCAGGATGAATGTGTTGATTAGACCTGGTAGCACTGGCAGTGCACGCTCTGGCCATGGGTAATCTGCAAAAACGCGGAGGAAGATGTAGGAGGAGAAGAGGCCACCAAAGAGCATTACCTCTGAGGCAAGAAACAACCAGATCGCGATCTTAGAGTTGTTAAGACCTGTGTCCTTGCGTGGATTGACGATGTAAGGAATTTCCATTTGAAAAATAGTCGTTAGATAGTTTTGAAGTGAGCTTCGTCCTTATTAAGCCTCAGCGCCATCGTTTGATTTAGAAGCCACCTTCTTAGGTTCTTCCCACTGGGTGTAGAAGTCCGTATCATGGTCTGGACGAGAGTACTCGTAAGGTCCGCGGTAAACTGCTACGTCGAATTCGAAATTACCATGTCCTGGAGGCGTAGGTGTTGCCCACTCAAGAGTTGTTGCATCCCAAGGGTTATCAGTAGCTTTCTTACCTGCGAACCAGGATGTGAAGAGGTTAATGATGAATGGAAGCTGAGCCGCTGCGAGTACGAATACCGCAATAGACATAGTGTAGTTAAGATCGATGTTATCACGAACGATCTGACCGAAAACGTTTTCAGAGTCAGCGTCTACGACGTAGGCGTCACCACCATTGTACCAGCGACGGTGGAAACCAGCCATACCCTGCATAAGCATTGGGAAGAACACGAAGTTGATCGCGATCAGTGATGGCCAGAAGTGAAGGTGTCCAAGGAAGGTGTTCATGTGGCGGCCAAACATCTTAGGATACCAGTGATAGATACCAGCGAAGAGACCGAAGAGAATACCAGGTGCTACCACATAGTGGAAGTGACCGATCACGTAATAGGTGTCGTGAAGGTGAAGACCTACCAGGTTGAATGCGAGCGGGAGACCAGTGAGACCACCGATACCGAACATCGGAAGGAAAGCACAGGCCCAGATCATCGGCATCGTGAAGCGGATAGAACCACCCCAGAGTGAAATGATAAGCGAGGTAATCAGAACCACAGACGGTACAGAGATAAGTACTGTAGTGATCTGGAAGAAGGTAGAGATACTAGATCCCATTCCAGTGATGTACATGTGGTGCGCCCATACGATGAAGGAAAGGAAGCCGAGCACCATCACAGCGTAGACCATAGACTTATAGCCCCAAAGTGGTTTACGTGTGTTGACTGGAATAATCTCCGCAACAGCTGCGATGGAAGGAAGGAGCAGTACGTACACCTCTGGGTGACCAAGGAACCAGAACAAGTGCTGGAACAGAAGCGGTGAACCACCACCAGCTTGCTCGATAACACCTGATGCAGATGTGTAGAGGCCAGATGGCTGGAAGAAGGATGAGCCGAAGAAACGGTCAACAACCTGCATGATACCAGCTACTTCGAGTGGTGGGAATGCAAGAAGAAGAAGGAAAGCTGTGACGAGCATAGCCCAAACTAGGAATGGCATACGCATCCAAGTCATACCCTTCGCTCGAAGGTTGATAATGGTAGTGATCACATTGACCGACCCTAACAAGGATGAGGAAATAAGGAACACGAGGCCTAGCAACCACTGTGTCTGACCAGTAAAGAACTGATTAGGATGCTGCGAATCTGCGATTGCAGAAAGTGGTGGGTAGTTTGTCCAACCAGACTTTGCTGTACCAGACTCGAGGAAGAACGAGCCACACATCATCAAGCCACCAACAACATAAATCCAGTAGGACATCATGTTAAGCTTAGGAAATGCCATATCAACAGCGCCCACCTGAAGAGGTGTTACGTAGTTACCAAAAGCACCGAACCCGAGAGGTACAACGCCGAGGAAAACCATGATTGTTCCGTGCATAGCACCAAACATGTTATAAGTTTCACCTGTCACTTTACCGTCGGTAAGCCAGCGGCCTTTCCAGGTATCAGTGAAAACCCAGCTGAGCCACTCCGGAAGTGGTTCATTCGGGAAAGCGATGCTCCAGCGCATCACCATCATAAGGAAGAAACCGAATAGAAGGAATAGTAAGGCGGTCAGGCCATACTGAATACCAATGATCTTATGATCAGTGGAAAAGATATATTTCTGAAGGAAACTCGGGTTGTGGTGATCGTGGTCGTGGTCACTCATAATATTACGTCACTAGTTGTGAAAGGTTGCGTGGGGTCTAGATGAATTACTGGTCTGCGTCAACGACTTCTCCAGTCTTGATGTTTAGCAGAGTCTCAGGGGTGAGAGGCTTCGCTGTGAATTCAGCGCTGAGATGCGTTTCGAGATCTGCAGAACTAAATGGTTTCTTACCGTAGTCTTTCGAAATCGTACGAATCTCTGCGATTTGTTCAGCTGAGAATATTTCACCAACATTATTACCGAAGTTATTCTGAAGGTAATAGGTGAGAGCTGCGATATCGAAGTCACTCCAGCCGTCTGCCATTGGAGGCATCGCGCCGTTGTAGTCATTACCTTTTACTGAGATAGGTCCAGAAACACCGTGAATCATCACGAGCGCAGGGACTTTACCAGAACCAGTCACCCACTCAGAACCTGCGAGCGGAGGATAAACTCCGGCTACACCAGCACCGCCAGTACCGTGACAGGAGGCACAGTTTTTATAGAGAGCTGCACCTCTTTTGAGGTAGGCATCACCTGCAAGTGCCGTTGGGATAGTAGAACCACCTGTTTCAAACTCACCGCGGACATAACCGTCCTTAGTGAAAGTTTCGTAGTCGAAAAGATTCTCGGAAGAAAGGAGTACGGAACCACCGACGACAGCGACGATGAAACCAGCGATCATGATCCAGATAGAAACTGGTTCGAGACCGTTCTCACGGAGTTGTTGTTCACGGGAAGCCGCTGCAGCACTACGCGTCACTTCTTCGTGCGCTTGTGCTACATTTGTGGATTCTTCAAGATCCGGCTTAGTTGGATCTACTGGTGCTTGATCAGTTGACATCTGAATGAGTGCGGTTGGTGAGTTGAAATTGGATTAGCTGCAAGCTCTTTCTAACGCGCAGCTGGATATTCTTTACTTAGCGGATGCTTTTTTCTTAGCGCGAGCGAAGTTGAGTGCGTATGGCACTTCGGAGTCACGCTTGAGATTGAGAAGGTAGGAAGTGAGCGCAAGCGCCTTTGGCTTAGCAATGATTTGCTCGTCACCTGAGGATGCAAGTGCATTTTCATAGCCTTGACCGTACACTGGCACAACTTTGAACATGTGCTGATTGGACGGACAAACTGAATCATCATTGTCGGAACGTGGATTGTAGAGATGAGCGAATACTGCTTTCTCAGTATTGTACTTCTGCTCTGCTTTGAGCTCTTCCACTTTCACTCCGAGCGCAGTAGCGATCTTAGTATTCTCTTCGGCTGCTTGGATCTCCATGCGGCGACCGTAGTTACCGAGGTCAGGACCAATGCGTGTTTCACCAATCCAAGCGAACTCTTCACCAGTGTAATCCCAAAGGAGGGACTCGCGGCGAGTGTCACCGAGGTTAGGATCCTTCTGGATACCGGCTAGATTAGGGCGACCGAGGTCGTTACCTGCGTAGGTCGGACGGGAAAGCTGGCTGTGGCATTGCGCACAACCCTCAGCTCCGTAGATAGCGGAACCATTACCAGTACGACCTGCTTTTACAGGAGCGTAGGAGCCGGTCTTGCCGTCATCCACTTCGTCAAATTGTGGAATCTCGACATTACGCATCGTTGCGTATGGGACAGCTACCATCACGAGCCAAGGAAGCGCGAAGCTGGCTGCGAGGCCGATGAAGAATGTTTTAACAGTCATGATTTCGGGAAGCGTATATTAGATAGAAAAATTGATTAGGCAGTTGGGAGTGATGGCTCTTCGTGCTCAAGAAGTGTTGGGTGACTGCTGCGGCGACCAAGTCGTAGCCACATGAGAAGAAGGTGAAAACAGAAGAATACGTTTGCGAGAGCTACAAAGCCCCACCCTATTGTCACGCCTACTGCGTATGGGAACACACGGGCCTGAGCTGATGCATCTGGCACTGTGAGTTCTTCGAGACTGTAACCGTGCATGAACGCACCTAGGATACAGCAGAACAGAGCAATGAACACCACACCGTAGAGTGATAACCAGAAGTGTTGGCGAATAAGCCCACCAGAAATCCACTCACGGTTAGTCACACGTGGTACGATGAAGTAGATTGCACCGAACATGCTCATTGAGTAGAATCCGTAGAGACCTAGCACCTCGTAACCGTAGGTGCCACCAAATGCGAACTGAGTAAACTTAAGAGCACCAGGAAGAGCGAGTAGGCCACCCGTTACTGTCGTGACGAGAAGACCAATCACACCAGCGATCGTAAAACGAAGTGATGGTGAATGCGCAACCGTTCCGGACTTACCAGATGTTGTCTTAAGAATATTCACGGCAACACAGAGTGCTGGGATGATGATAAGTACTGCCGCGCCAGCTCCAAAAAACTGAAGGAATGCTGGAAGTGGTGAGCCCATTACCTTCTGCATTCCAGCCCAAGGACCAATAATCGCAAGGCCCCAGAACCCAAGAAGCGCTAGCTTATAAGAATACACTGGGCGACCAGTCACCTTAGGAGTGATGTAGTAGGCTGCTGCAATAGCAACCGGCGTGAAGAACAGGAAGAAGAGAGCCGAGCGGAACCAAGAGTTGATCCCAGCTGCCATTACTCCATTGCCTTCAGCGGCGAAGACATCGATAAAGAAGTAACCAGAAAGCATTACCCATGGGAACCAGAAGAGTGCCGCGAGAAGGTACCACTGAGAAACGTAGACGTGACCACCACGGCGAACGCGGAATGAAATCACAGACCAAATGCCGATACCGAAGTAACATGCTACGAGTACTGGGAACACCCAGTTAGGGAAATACATCCACGGCTTACCTGTGCCCTGGCCAAGGAGGATTCCTAGAAGGCCAGCAGAAACCACCACATTCCAAACGTGGCCCACTGCTAGAATGATACCCGCTTTTTTTGACTCTTGGCGGGAAAGACGCGCCATCAACCAGATGATTACACCAAATGCGGATTGAGCTCCCCATCCATAGATAAATGCTGCCATATGCGCGTTCATTACGCGGCCTGCATTGAGAAGTGAACACTCACCAAGGAACCCTGGTGCGTAGTATTTTGCGGAAGCGACCACCCCGAGGATGAGCGCAACAGCCAGCCAGGCTGCACCACTAGTGAAGAAGAACATCACTGGGTGACGGAGAGAGCGGTCAATTTGCGCTCTTAGCTTTTTGTCTTCTACTAGCTGGCTTGTGATTTCTGATGCCATAGATCTGTTTCTTTAGAAATTATTGTTTAGCTGGAGTTTCCTCTGCACCCTGATCGGCTGCAGTCGGCTCTTCTTGAGTAGCTGGAACTTCAGCTGCTTCGGTTTGTGCTGGAGCTTCCTCAGCTGCAGGCTCTTGACCGAATGTGCGATTGTGTTTCATCTCGGATGGTTTTGGACCATCGAGAAGACCCATTTGTTTACCAAGACCGAATACGTCTTTAGGCTCTACTTGAACTTTGCTGTCACCTACTTCTTTATAAGTATTAAGATCAGCAGCCTGCTCAGCATCGACTTTACGCTTAGTATCAATGCGTGGTTTTGCTAGCTCGGATTCGTAATCCACAACATCGTCGGCGACGAAGTTCTTAACAACTACTGCCGAGAGCGCGAACGCCGCGAAGAGTGCTAGTCCCCACCAAAAGGTGTTGAAGCGGCGCAGTGGTGTGTCTCTAAGATTAGGTTCCATGAATGAATTTCAGTTAAATGGGAATTGAGTCGGGATTAGTTGTGAAGATTTGCAGACTCGAGAATACGTGGGTCGCGGTTCGGGTAGGTGTTTGCACTACCTAGGTTGCGAAGGAAGATAAAGGTGAAAAATGCACCAACTGTAATGAATGCTACGGCGTCTCCAAGATATGCTGCATATGGAGCAGTGAGAAGAATCTCACCTTCATGTCCAGCAAACTTACCCATAACGGAAAGTGAAGGGCCACGCTCAGGGATCACTGCGATGTAGAGATCGAGAATGTGCATTACTAGAAGGTAAATACAGATTGGCACAACGAACTTCACAGTCTTCTTCATGTAGTGTGGAAGAAGAAGTACGAAAGGCAGCGCGAAGTGCAGGAACACGAGAAGTGTGCTCCAGAGGTTCCAGTTAGTTGAGCCGTCTGAAGAGTTACGTAGAAGGAAGTAACAAGTCTCTTCGGTTATGTTTGCATACCAGATTAGCATGAACTGGGAGAAGGATACGTATGCCCAGAAGATCACGAAGGCATGCATTAGCTTACCCATGATGTGGTAGTGCTCTTTTGAAGTCACCGTCAAGAGATAGCCTTTGGAGCGCAACCATGTGAGCACTAGGATGAGGACAGCCATTGAGTTGAGCGCACAACCAGCGAAGAACCAGACACCATACATTGTGGAGAACCACTTGTAGTCTAAGCCCATCACGAAGTCGAAAGCGATGAAGGTCGCAATAACTGCGAAGAATGGCATCACTGCACAAGATAACTTACGTGCTAAGATGAGGCGTCGTGTCGTTGGATTCGGATCAGTATCTTGATCGATAGAGATCTTACGAAGCCCCCAGATACCTGCACCGAGGATCACGAAGAAGCATACCACACGGATGAGCCAATTCTCGATAGTCATGTACCAATGCTTATTTGCAAGAAGATGGTCGTGTGGATCGTGTGTTGAATGAAGTTGGTCGATTGATGGAGACTTGTAACCATTACCAGGTGCGTGTGGGTCAACATCGCTAGCTGCAGGAGCTGCACCACCGTGCTCAGCACCATGTGCGTCATGAGACACTTCAGGAACTGTCTGAACGACTTCGCGGTGACGGTTCATCCACTCGTAAAGGTCATCTTGTACAGATGGAACCATAAGTGGGATGGCGATCACAGCCATGAATGGGAACACAAAACCGAGGTTCTCCATGATACGGCGGATACTCACACCCCAACCAGAGTTGGTCACGTGGTGAAGAGTGGTCCAGAAGACTCCACCCAGAGTAAGTGTGATGAAGAAGATGAAGGCAAAGAGCCATGAGTAAGCATAGCCTGCTCCCCACGTATCGTTCGTGAAGAGATAAAAGCTTAATGCGGCTCCAACAACAAAGACGATGAGTGAAACCATCTTAAGAAGACCGAGGTCTTTCTTAGCGATTTTTTCGCCGTTTGCTGGGATGTCCTGTGATGTGACGTGATGTGCCATGGGACTAGTAAGTGTTAGGAAATGATAGAGTTAGATGAAAATTACTTAGCTTGTGCAGCGATGCCTGCATCGAAAGCTTCTTTTACTTGGTCGAGAGGAACCTCGCGGGAATACTTCAACGCTTGAAGGTAGGCAACTATGGCCCAACGATCTTTCACGTCGACTTGATAACCGAATGCGGACATACCACCGCGGCCGTTGACTATGATGTCGTAGATAGCACCGTCTGGAAGCACTGAAGTCTGGAGGTTAGCAACACCAGGGATGCCGTAGCCAGCTACCACGCCCTTACCGTTTCCGGAAATACCGTGGCATGCGGAGCAGTTTGCATTGAAGGCAGTCTGACCACGCTTAATAAACGCTGGTAGGCTCTCTTCAGTAAGACCAAGCTCCTTCACTGGCAGACCATTACCGAACACATCTTCGTTGAGAAGACCAGTGTGGTAGTAGTCATTGTTATTAGTGAATGACTTGCTGGATGAATCAGCAAGATCAGCTGGTTCATAACCCTGTGGAAGAGTTTCAGCCACTGGCTGACGTGCTCCCAAGCCGTCCTTGAAGAAATCTGAACCCTCTTGAGGGTCGATACGATCCTGTTCATCCATATCTGGGAACAAGCGGAATGGTGTGTGTGTGAATTTTTCGCCTCGGAAACCACCGACGCTGATCACAAGAACAGCGAGAAGAGCGTAAACAATAAAGAAATAGCGCATGAGTCTAAATAGGTAAAATGGTTTAGTCTTCTTCCTCGACGAGTTCGATGTTTGAGCCCCCTGCTTCTTCAAGCAGAGCCTTTGTTTCTTCAGCTGAGAAGCTCGGGTCGCGAGCTTCAATAGCGATGAAGAAGCCATCGTCAGTCACACGGTGGAACTGGCGGCTAGCAAAAAGCGGGTGATTTAGTCGTGGAAGACCCATGAGACCGAGCACACAGAACAACACAGTAAAACCTGAGAAGAGAATAGTGAGCTCGAACATGATCGGGAAGAATGCCGCAGTGGTGAAAATGTTCGCCGGCTTAGACTGAACTACGGTTGGGTAGATCAGAACCTGAGTAATGAAAGCCAGACTGAAACCGGTAAGTAGACCGGTAGATCCACCAAAGAAGACGAAGTATGGAAGAATGGAACGACGTACGCCCATTGCATCATCCAGTCCGTGAATAGGATAAGAGGAATAGCAATCCCACTTTTTGAATCCTGCATCACGCACCTTCTCTGCACCTTTATAGAGTGCTGATGCGCTTTCGAATTCGGCAAGGTAGCCGTAGACGCGTTTTACTGATGTGCTCACTGTTCTGTGATTAGGTAAATGTTAAAGGATGGTGTTAGCTGGATTAGCACTCAACGTTAGGATTCTTGTTGATCTCGTATTGGTAAGCGGGCTCGCTTGCAATACCTTTATCAGGATGAGCCTTCTTATCATCGAAATGAGCGTCAGCTTCAAGGAGTGTCCATTTCACTTCAGCAATGTTGATACATGGAAGGAAACGAAGGAAAAGAAGGAAGAGTGTAAGGAACATGCCGATAGTACCGACAAATGTCATAACATCCACTGGGCTCGCCTCGTAGTACTTCCAGTCACCTGGGAGCCACATACGTGGAAGCGTGGTAACGATGATTACGAAACGCTCAAACCACATGCCGATGTTCACGAGCATACAAGTACCCATAACGATCCAGAGATTCTCACGACATTTCTTAAACCAGAAGATCTGTGGTGCTATCACGTTACAGAACATCATGGTTACGTATGCCCACCAGTATGGCCCGACGATACGAATCTTGAAGGCTTCCATTTCATACTTAGCACCGGAGTAGTAAGCAACGAAGAGCTCCATGATGTAGGCGTAACCAACGATGGTTCCTGTCGCGAGGACGATCTTACACATGTTTTCAATGTGCTTCATGGTGATCACATCGTGCAGTCCGTAGATAGAACGCGCTGGGATCATGATGGTCATCACCATTGCGAATCCACCGAAGATCGCACCTGCCACGAAGTATGGAGGGAAGATAGTCGTGTGCCAACCCGGGACAGTAGATGTCGCGAAGTCAAAGGAAACGATGGAGTGAACGGAAAGAACGAGCGGTGTAGAGAGCGCTGCAAGAAGAAGATACATCATCTCGTAGTGGCTCCACTGACGGTTTCCACCGCGCCAACCGAGCGAGAACACGCCGTAAAGGAACTTACGGATGCCTGGTTTTGCGCGATCGCGGATAGTTGCAAGGTCAGGGACCATGCCCATGTACCAGAAGATCAAGGAAATCGTGAAGTATGTAGATACCGCAAATACGTCCCAAAGAAGTGGTGATTTAAAGTTCTGCCAGATCGCATTCGCATTTGGAATAGGAGCTAGGAACCAAGCCATCCATACACGACCAACGTGGAACGCAGGGAAAATACCCGCACAGCAAACCGCGAAAATCGTCATCGCTTCCGCCGCTCGGTTAATCGAGGTTCGCCAATTCTGACGCGTCAGGAAGAGAATCGCTGAAATCAAAGTACCAGCGTGACCAATACCAATCCAGAAAACGAAGTTAACAATAGGCCAACCCCACATTGTGCGGTTCGTATTACCCCATACACCAACACCAGTGGATACGAGATAGGTAAGACCACCGCCTACACCAATGAGTGCTATAAGTGCACATGGGATGAAGAGTATCCACCAAAGAAGTGGTTGCGGTTTCTCCACGATACCGGCGATACGGTCGGTAATCCATCCGTAGGAGCGGTTGTTAAGGATAAGTTTTTCACGCTCCAGTACGGGTAGCTTGAAGTTCTTATCTTCAGTGTTTGCGGGTGCTGAATCAGCCATGATAGGTGTTCTTAATTAGATTTGGTAGAGTAATTCGTTCGCTCAGATTAGTGCATGTGGACAGTGGCTTTACCGACTGTCTTTGCTCCAGGCATTAACGTGTTAGGATTCTTCACACGTGCTAGGTAAGAAGTACGTGGGCGAGTTCCGATGTAGTTGAGAAGGTCGTATGCGCGATCATTGAGGACCTCGTTGTTCGAACTCTTGATGCGGCGAATCGTAGACTTAGGATCGAGAAGGTTACCGAAGACAATCGCTCCAGCACCACAAGCATCCTGACATGCTACACGCACACCATCAGTCTTAGGCATAAGATCCTTAGCGGTGATCGTCGCTTCTGTAGAACCGCCAGCCACGCCAACAGCTTCTTTCTTAGCAAGACGCTTAGCATCGATCTTAGCGGACTGAAGACGCTGCACACAGTATGTACATTTCTCCATCACACCACGCATACGAACAGAAACGTTCGGGTTGCGCTGAAGTGACTTCGCATCGCCTACCTGAGTCTCACCTAATGGACCTTTATAAAGGTTTTTGTGGATGAGCGGGTTGCGCTTATTGTAGTCAAAGAAGTTAAAGCGACGCGCTTTGTATGGACAGTTGTTCGCGCAGTAACGTGTACCGATACAGCGGTTGTATGCCATTGCGTTTAGGCCATCTTCAGTATGAACAGTAGCATTTACTGGGCAAACGGTCTCACATGGAGCGGACTCACACTGCACACAAGCAACTGGCTGAGGGATCATCTCTGGAGATTTCTCCCAAGCATCAGTACCTTCAGCATAGGTATCAGGCGCAGCGAAGTAGCGGTCCATACGGATCCAGTGCATTTCGCGACCCATTGCCACCTGAGTCTTGCCGACTACAGGGATGTTGTTCTCAGCCTGACATGCCACGAGGCATGCATTACAGCCGTTACAGACATTGAGGTCGATTGTCATCGCCCACTGCTGGGACTTATCAGAAAGAAGTGGTTTACCCTCGCGGTCGTCTGGCTTGTAAAGGCTCATGTTCATTGGAGCATGGGAATCCATGCCCTGCTTCTGAACGCCTTTAAGCTGAGCTGCGTAATCTTTGTGATACTTCTCATCTTCCGCAGTTGAGATCTCACGAGCAAGTGCACGTCCATACATGGCGTGATGCTCTTGTGTGCGCGCCATCTTGTATGTTGTACCATTTTCAGCACGAGCGATTGTAGCGCCCTGTGTGAAGTAGTCAGACTCACCACGTAGTGGGTAAGCATTGAAACCTGTATTGAGGCCGACAACAGAAACGTTGTTCTTGCCTGCTTGAGAGTATTCGATACCGCCGTTTTTGAACTCGCTTGCGAAGTTTTCATCGTAGCCTTGGCCGTAACCGAGGGAGACAGAAATCACGTTTTGAGCCATACCGAAGCCAATGATTACAGGAGCTTCGAGAGTCTTGCCATTGATCGTAATCTTAGCAATTGGAGAGAAAAGGCTTGGACCTTCACCATATTCAGACACGTCAGTCTTCTTGATCATTGTATCTTTCTCGATACCAAGAGCAGCCCACCAAGCGGCCCCTTCTTGCTCAAGCTTTACTAGCTCGTCATAGATACCGAGATCTTTTGCCGTTTCAGGCGCTAGGTAGATTGCGTTATCCCAACAAACCTTAGAGATCGGATCTGGAGCTTCCTGGAGCCATGCGTTGTCAAGGTAACGACCATCAAACACTGAACCGTCAGTCGTATAAACGATATCAAGCTTCTTCGCATTTGGTTCTGGCTGAGCCTTAAGAGTTGGTACTGCAGGAGCTGTAGCACGAGCTTTCTTATATGCTGACTTGAAGAAACCTTCACGAAGAAGCTTCATCCAAGCTGCCTGAGTTGCTTTCGCTCCAGACGTTTTAGCGACACCAGTTTCGAAAGTCTTGCGTACAGCTTTGTACGCAGGTGAAGTTTCAGATCCGTTAGAATCATGAAGCTTGCCGTCGAGAATAGCAGAAAGAAGTTCCAGCTCAGAAACCCCGCCGTATAACGGAAGAATCATTGGCTGAACGATAGTGTACACACCGCTTGATGTGTAAGAGTCGTTCCAGCTCTCAAGGTAGTGAGCTGCAGGAATGTGAAGGTCAGCAGCATTTGCTGTCGCATCAAGACGAAGACCGAGTTGCACAGTCTTTACTTTCTTAAGCGCAGCTGCGATTGACTCATTTTCATATACTGGGTTCGCAGGAGTAAGAAGAACCACTGTGTCGAGCTGACCGCCATCGATGTCTGCGAGAAGTTGCTTCACAGAACCAAGACCAGCCTTCTTTGTTTTAACAGGATTGAGAGTCTTCCCGAAAGATCCAAGCTTTTGGTTAATGAGGTGAGTGAGATCGTGGAGATCCTTATCGTAACGAGAACCCAGAAGCACTACAGCTTCACCACGGTGCTTGAGGAGATCCTTCGCACACTCGTTGATCCACTTCGCTTTTACACCAGTAAATCCACCACCTGGTACAGTCACTGCCACACCGAGTGCTTTAGCGAGCTGGGCGAGGAAGCGGCCCACTTGAGATGGTGCCACTGGAGCGCGGTGATCAGCCATACCACCCGTAAGTGAATATGTCGGCTCAGCGATATAGAGACGGTTAAGGTTCTTCTGATTCTTCAGTGCGTCCTTATCGTAATTACGACCATTCACATGGCGGCGATCGTAGTAACCTTTTATAGGACCTTGCTTATCGAGCTCGAGGAAATCGGAATCGATAGAAAGAATGCAGGAAGCTTTTGAATAATCAGCAACAACATCAGCGCCTGGGCCGAAGATTGCTTCGTTAGACTCTTTACGACCAGCACCTGAAAGTGCTTCGTAACTATAGAATTTAGCACCTGAAAGTTTAGCTCCGAGCTGCTTGCGAAGACTCGTGCGAGTAGCTGAATCATCTTCACCGAAAACAAAACCAACTTTACCAGACTGAGTAAGCTCAGCGAGCTCCTTCACTGCGGCATCACGAGAAACTTTATTACCTTTATTAAGGAAATCGCGGGAACGTGCTGGATTGTAGAGATCGAGTACCGAAGCCTGATTGAAAGCACTATGACCATCGTTATCAGGGTGAATACGGTTAGGCTCGAGCTTCGTAGGACGACCTTGGTAGTTCGTCACCACTGCTGGCACTGCACCACCTGCTGTAGGGATAGAAGAAGCGTAATAAAGTGGCTTACCAGGAATCACCCACTCAGGAGCGTTTACGTAAGGAACGATAAGCTCTTCTGGTCGACGACATGCAGCGAGACCGAAACCGGCGAGAGCTGTTGAAGCCCCCATCACTTTAAGGAAATCACGACGTGTAGACTCACGGTCAACTTCGTCGATCATCGTTTCAGCTGCACGTGGAAATTCACGCTCTAACCACTGACGGAGCCCAGAAGTATCTTCGAGTTCACCAGCGCTGCGCCACACTTTGGTCGTGGGCTCATCAGCAGGAATTTCAGGATGTTGCCATTTGCGTTTGCTCATATTAGGCAGAAAGGTTGGTAGTTAGATGGTGGAAATTAACGGTGACAAGTTGAGCAGCTCTCTTTCGGCTGAACGTCCCAGTGGTTCTTAAGGAAAGTACCCACTTCTTTTTGAACTTCTTCTTCAGATGCAGTAGCGTCGTACTCTTCGCCAAACACTGCGCTCTGGAACTCAGGATGAGTTTCTACATAGTTCTTTGCTGTGTACTGGAGATTGAATACTTCTTCGAGCGGGCGAAGATGCTCTTCAGGGCTGCGGTGACAGTCGAGACAGAAACCCATGCTGTGATCCTTTGCTTGATATACCGTGCGCATCTCATCCACGTTACCGTGACAGCTCACACAGGAAACACCGCGATTAAGGTGAGCGGAGTGATCAAAGAAAACGTAATCAGGTGACTTGTGAACGCGAACCCACTTCACAGGCTGACCTGTGTAGCCTTCATAAGACTTATCAATCGCAGCACGAAGCGGAGTAAGCTTCTCAGAATCAGTCTTCACATGTTGGTGACAAGTCCAGCAGCGATCAGCTGTCGGCACATTCGCGTGACCTGATTCTTCAACAAATGAGTGACAGAATCGGCAATCAAGACCGAGCTGTTTCACATGAAGCTCATGATCATAAGGAATCGGCTGATCCGGCATATACCCCACGCGCTGAGTCTTAGGCGTAGCGTAGTATGTGAATGCGGCGACGATACCAAGAGCGAGTGATCCTACACAGATCGCGATCTTGAGAGGTAGTAAGTTGGTCCAGCGAGGAAAAATGTTAGCCATGACGTGTCGGTGCTTGTATGTGCTTGTGAAATTTTTCACAAGGCTTTTTTGAGAACTATTTTGGCGGCGCGAGTATCAACATGAAACCTCATCTGGCAACCCGAAAAACCGGCATAAAATATATTTTTTCTAAATCGCTCATTCTCTGCCTAGCAAAATGCTAAATATGCGTAGTCTTGGATTTTTAATTAGTTAACTTATCTTAGATACCCACTATATAATAAATAGTCCAAGGTCACTGACCTGTGACCTACTCGCATGACTATAGCGCCAAGCTCTAACTCACTTTATTCACTAATTCCTTTCCATCGGAAAACGCTCGAAGGTTCTCCAGGGTTGTATCCAGGATTCCTTCTAGCGCTTCTCTCGTGAAGAAACCTTGGTGCCCAGTGATCAGAACATTTGGAAAAGTCATCAGACGCATTAGCACATCATCCTGAATAATCCCTGAGGATTGATCATTAAAGAAGTAATCCTTTTCTTCTTCGTACACATCCATAGCTAAATAACCTAGCTGGCCAGACTTGAGAGCCTCGATCGCAGCCTTCGCATCAACCAACGCCCCACGTCCGGTATTAATAAGCGTAAAACCCTTCTTTGACTTCGCGAGGGTCTCCGCATTGTAAAGATGTTGAGTCTCCTTCATCAAAGGACAGTGTAAACTTACGACATCTGACTCAGCAAATAGAGTCTCCTTGTCCACCAAGCGATAGAGTTTTGCCTCTTCGGAGGGATAGGGGTCATAGACAATAACCTCGCATCCGAAACCTTTCATAATGCGTGCAAATATTAACCCTATCTTCCCCGTCCCAAAAACACCCACCGTCTTTCCTACAAGATCGAAGCCAAGCAAGCCATTTAGCTCAAAATTCCCCTCACGCACGCGGTTATACGCACGGTGCGTTTTCCTGTTCAACGTGAGCAACATTGCCACGGCGTGTTCCGCCACCGCATTCGGCGAGTAGGCCGGAACCCTAGCGACCTCAATACCTAGCGCATCCGCCGCTTCTATATCAACATTATTGAAGCCTGCGCAACGCAGCACGACAATACGCACTCCCCCCTTGTGGAGCGCCTCTAACACGACACGGTTTAGCTCATCGTTCACAAAGACACAGACGGCATCATACCCATGAGCCAGTGCCGCAGTTTCCTCGCGCAGGTGATTCTTTAAAAATAAAAAATTAAACTCATCAGAGTGCGTACCAAACAACTCCTGATCGTACTCCTTAGCCGAATAAAATGCCACCTTCATAACAGCTCCTAATAAACAGATTTCGCGCCAACCATCGAGCCTAATCCTCTAGGTTTCATAAATCCCCCAACAACCACCAAGACCCAAAATCCTTCCATACTCCTAGAAATGTCATTCAAGCACCAATCAAAATCAACGCACCGTTAGCAACAATCTTCTAAACAGGCATATAAGACCGTCCATCAGCAAAACCGCCGGTCACAATGCTAAGCCCTATTCCACATGATGCAGTCTCTCTAGCAGACTACCAAAGGCTCTCTAACCAGATCCTCGACTCATCTTCACTTGCCTACCTTAACGGAGGTGCTGCAGATCAGCACACCCTCACAGCTAACAGCAAAGCATGGTCATCCGCACAGCTTTGGCCGCGTGTCCTTAGTGACAAGCACGCGACTGATACCAAGGTAACACTATTTGGTAATCAATATGAAAGCCCAGTCCTGATAGCCCCCACAGCATATCACAAACTTTTCCACCCTGAGGGCGAACTAGCCACAGCCGCTGCAGCCGCTGCGCTGAATATTCCCTTCATCGTAAGCACCCAAGCGAGCTCGGGCATCGAAGAAATCGCAGCTTGCGCCCCCGGAGCTCCCCAGTGGTTCCAGCTTTACATCCAACACGATCGCGAGTTCACAGCTCGTCTCGTTGAGCGAGCCACCTCTGCCAACTACCAAGCTATCGTACTCACTGTAGACGCGCCGATTAATGGCATTCGCAATGCAGAGCAACGAGCTGGCTTCAAACTGCCTCAAGGCGTCGAAGCTATTAATCTTCGCGGAATGCGTACTCCCCCAGCGCCATGTTCAGCCCTCGATCCACATTTTACAGCAGGGCTCCCTAGCTGGAAAGACATCGCTTGGCTCAAGTCGCTAACGCATTTGCCTATCATTTTAAAAGGGATTCTTCACCCACTCGATGCGCAACTCGCCATCGATCACGGCGCCGACGCCATCATCGTATCAAACCACGGTGGACGAACTCTCGACCAAGTGCCTTCGACACAGAACGCCCTTCCGCACATTGCGAAACAAGTCAATGGCCAACTTCCCATCCTAGTAGACGGAGGCATCCGCCGCGGTACCGACGTCCTCCACGCGCTCGCGCTCGGCGCTGACGCAGTATTGATAGGCCGCCCCATTATCCACGGTCTCAGTGTTGCTGGCGCCACTGGAGTCGCACACGTCCTCAAACTTATTCAGCACGAACTAGAAGTTGCCATGCTCCTTGGCGCCTGCACTCGACTAGCAGACGCAAAACATCTCTTCCCCGAAGAATTCTCCCAACCATTCAACTAACTACATACACAATATGACTCAACTATCAGTTAAGCATTCAAACAACCTCCGCGCTGCGAGCCTATTTAGCACCCGCGCCACCATGACGACAGTAGCAGGCGCCATGCTCATCGGCGGTAACGCGATCGCACAAGACACCAACACCGCAGAGCCGAAGAACAAGTCCACCGAAACTCTCGACACTACAGTCTTGACCGGTCTTGAAAGCGCTCCTTTCAAAGCTGAAAAACTTTCATCCCCACGCTATGACACGATTCTAACCGACATCCCACGCACCGTCACAGTCGTGCCTAAAGAGCTGCTTAAAGCCCAAGGCGCTACAACAATCGTCGACGCTCTCCGCAACGTCCCAGGCATTTCTCTTCAAGCTGGAGAAGGTGGAACACCTGCAGGTGACCAGCTCACAATGCGTGGATTCAGCGCAATCAACGACTTCTTTGTCGATGGCATCCGTGACATCGGCGGTTACACCCGTGACCCATTTAACTACGAGCAAGTAGAAGTGGCTAAAGGCCCTAACTCCGTAGATTCTGGCCGTGGTTCAGTCGGCGGCTCTATCAACCTAGTCACCAAAACTCCGCACCTCGAAAAAAGCCTCGAGGCCACTTTAGGCTTTGGCACAGATAGCTTCGGACGTGGCACAATCGATTACAATGCCCCTATCGAAGCTCTCGATGGAGCTGCTTTCCGTCTCAACCTGATGGGAAACACCGAGTACATCCCTGGGCGTGATTACGTGAAAAATCAACGCTGGGCTTTCGCTCCCTCCTTAGCCTTTGGCCTCGGATCAGACACAGTCACCACCATCACTTACATGTACCAAAGTCAAAGCGGTCAACCTGATTACGGAATCCCTTGGCTCACACTTCCATCCGGTAAAGGTGTGGCTCCTGATGTGAACTTCGACAATTACTACGGCCTCCTCGAACGCGATTATGAACACATCGACATCAACCTCCTAACAGGTGAGGTGCGCCATAAGTACAATGAGAATACTGACCTCAGACTCGCGGCCCGTTACGGCAACGTCATGCGGGACTCTTTTATCACTGCACCACGTTTTGAATCTGGCTCTACCGACACTATTCGCCGCACTGATTTCAAGACTCGCGACCAAACGAACGAAATCATGTCCGTTGTGCTGGACTCAAATATTCGCTTTGAAACTGGATCTTTGGAACACACCTTCGTCTCAGGTATAGACTACACTCGCGAACGCAATAAGAACGTAGCCAGATCGGATGCAAACATAGCTAACGCTCCCAGCACATCCCTCTACGACCCATACGCAGGAGGCACCTACACCATGGATATCGTAGAAGGAGCTACTAGCGTCGGCCGAGTAAACACACTAGGTATATTCGCTTACGACTCCATCGCCTTCAATGAACAATGGACACTCAATGGTGGAGTTCGCTACGACAACATCCATTCCACATACGCCGAAACCGGAGAAGATAACCTTTCCAACAATGATGACCTACTCAGTTGGCGTGGAGCACTGAGCTATAAGCCTCTTAAAAATGGCGCTATTTACATCGCCTACGGAACCTCAGCAAACCCATCCATAGCAGATCGCGTATCGCTTAGCGAAGACACAGCTTCGTTAGACCCCGAAGAAACTGAAACATTTGAACTTGGTACAAAGTGGGATCTTCTCGACCAACGCCTTGGTCTAACCGCTGCGGTTTTCCACACCGACAAGACGAATGGCCGTACCAGCGCTGGGCGTGGCTATGAAACCGTTCTCACTGGGGAACAAAGAGTCCAAGGTTTCGAACTAGGCCTCACTGGTCAGATCAATGATGATTGGAGCGTCTTCGGTGGGTACACCTACCTCAACAGCGAAATTAAATCCTCTGAGAACCCTGACGAAGTAGGCAATCCACTTCCGAACACACCTGAACACAGCTTCTCTATCTGGACTAACTACCAGATTTCCGAACTCTTCAATGTTGGTGGCGGAGCGCGCTACGTTGGCAAGCGATACAGCAATGGTTCTAACACGCGTGAAGCAGATTCGTTCATCACCTTCGATGCTGCACTCACGTACCAAATCACAGAAACAATTGCGGCACAGTTGAATGTCTACAACCTCGCTGATGAGCGCTACATCGATTATGTTGGTGGCGGTCACTTCATCCCCGGTGAAAGTCGTTCAGCTTCCGTTTCTCTCCAATTCGCGTTCTAACATCACCTTTTTTCGGAGTAATTCATAACATGACATGCGCCTACGTTGGAGAGGATATTAAACGCCCCTCCGCGTAGGCGCTCTCATTCCTCACACAAGCTAGATATTACTATGACCATCGAGATCCCATCCGTCCTCACAAAAGAACAAGTCGCTAAAGTACGTCAAGAGCTCGATGCCACCGACTGGGTAGACGGGAGCACAACCGCGGGCGGACAAGCAGCAAAAACAAAAGATAACCTCCAACTTCCTACTGACAATCCAATCGGCGAGCAAATCGGAGCCAGCATTATAAAAATCCTCACCACCCACCCACTCTTTGTCTCCGCAGCTCTCCCGCTCCATTTCCTCCCACCGATGTTCAACAAGTACGCAGGAGGAGGCTCCTTTGGCACCCATGTTGACAATGCCATCCGCCACATTCCACAAACGGGTCAGCGTATCCGGACTGACCTCAGCGCCACACTCTTCCTCTCCGAACCTGACGAATATGAAGGTGGAGTTCTGAATATCGAAGACACCTACGGCACCCAGGAAGTAAAACTCCCAGCTGGCCACCTCATACTCTATCCCTCAACCAGCCTCCACCACGTCACACCCGTCACCAGCGGAGCTCGTGTCAGTTCCTTTTTTTGGATCCAGAGCATGATCCGTGATAACGCTCAGCGCAGTCTTCTCTTCGACCTCGATTGCTCGATTCAGCGTTTGAGCCAAGAACTCGACGGAATCGAAGCAGCCGAACAATCCTCAGTTCAACTCACTGGAGTCTACCACAACCTCATCCGCCAATGGGCTGAAATGTAAGCCGTTGCTTGCCGACCATCAAAACGAACAAGCTCACGCTCATCGCCTCACACACAACAAGAATGAATGACACCAAGGAAAGGCCATTAAAGCGCTCTCCCGCCAAACGCCGCAAAGCATTTTGGACAAAGCAATTCTACTTATGGCACTGGGTAAGCTCGGCAATCTGCCTAGCTGCTATGCTATTATTTACCATCACAGGTGTCACCCTCAACCACGCGGAAGACATCTCTGCAGAGCCTATCGTCATCTCAAAAACACTCCAGCTCCCAGCAGAGCAACTCAGCCACATCAGCTATAACGGAGAAGACGACAAAAAAGCTCCTCTCCCAGCAGAGCTCCACCAGTGGATCGCTAACCAGCTTGAGACTCGCTTTAAGAAAGGTAACGCGGAATGGAGTGAATATGAAATCTATCTCAGCCTACCACGCCCCGGCGGTGACGCATGGCTCGCTATCAATCGCGAAACCGGAGAACTCACCTACGAGAGTACCTCTAGAGGAACTATTTCTTTCCTCAATGACCTGCACAAAGGCCGCCACACAGGCACCGCATGGGTCTGGTTCATCGATATTTTCTCCTTTGCTTGCATTATCTTCTGCCTGACTGGCCTGGGCCTCCTCTTCGTCCATGCAAAGCGCCGCCCATCTACATGGCCTGTGGTAATCGCCGGACTCGTCATCCCCTTCATCCTCATACTTTCCATAATCTTCATCCATTAAAATTCACATGAAAGCACCCATCGCAGCTCTCCTCGCGACACCACTAATTAGTCAAACGTACGCCGCTGAAATTCAGGTCAACATCGAGATCCCGCGTCTCAACGTCGCTGAATACCATCGTCCCTACGTTGCCGCCTGGATCGAAGGCCCCGACCGCTCAAACAAGCTCAACATCTCCGTCTGGTATGACACTGAAATGAAAAAGGACGGTGGCGAAAAATGGCTAAAAGACCTCCGTCAATGGTGGCGAAAGTCTGGCCGCGCGCTCGACATGCCCGTTGAAGGCGTCAGTAGCCCGACAAAACCTGCCGGCACACATAAAGTCACTATCTCAGCCGACCAGCTCCCACCGCTCAAGGACGGACAATACACTCTCGTTGTCGAAGCATCACGTGAAGTCGGCGGCCGCGAAATCATCAGCATACCATTCACTTGGGACGGCACGAACGTAGTCACCCAAGAACAAGCCGGCGAACGCGAGCTCGGAAAAATTACTCTCAAAATTCAATAAGCATCAACCAGTATTAAATCATGAAAATTCTATCCACTTCCACCATCGCAGCGTTCGCTCTAGTCGTCAGTTCCACACACACACTGCAAGCGCACCGTGCTTGGATTCTGCCATCCACCACGGTTCTTTCAGGAGAAAGCCCTTGGGTTACCTTTGACGCGGCCGCATCTAACAACCTCTTCTTCCCGAACCACAGAGCTCTCAGCCCAGAAGCACTCATAGCGATCGGACCAGATGGCAAGCCAGTCACTCTCCAAAATGCTAAGCAAGCGGAACTCCGCACCACCTTCGACCTAGAGCTGACTCAGCCAGGAACCTACAAGATCTTCACTTCCCGACTCTCCTTTGGCGCTTCATGGAAAGAAGGAGAAGAACGTAAACGCTGGCGCGGAACGAAAGAGGAATTCGCCAAGCAAGAACTGACGAAAAAGACCGATATTTCTACTACCTCGAGCTTCTCGCGCATCGAAACCTTCGTCACCTCTGGCGCACCGACCACGAACATATTGAAACCAACCGGTAAAGGGCTCGAACTTCTCTTCGACAAAACCCACCCAAACGACTTATTCTCGGGCGAAGCCGCTACCTTCACTCTCCATCAAGATGGCAAGCCAGCAGCCAACACTGAAGTCTCCATCACCAAAGGAAATGACCGTTTTCGTAACGAAGAAGGAACCATCACTGTCACCACCGACGACAAAGGAACCTTCACCGTCACTTGGCCAAGCGCAGGCCGCTACTGGCTCAACTCCGAAAGCTCACAAGATCTCGGCGCGCCAGATGGAGTCCCTTTATCCAAGCGAGCTTCCTACACCGCTGTTTTCGAAGTACTTCCAGAGTGAACCACTCTAGCAACAGACGAGTAATCATCCCTACGGAAATTACTCCAAATGCATTCCGAGGGGCCGGCTCTGGCCTCTCGGTTTCTCGGTTACAAGGCCGCACGATGGGCACCTACTGGAAAATACACGCCCAAATCCCTCCCTCCGTCCAGCACTCTCAGCTCCAACAAACACTCGAACAGAGTTTTGCCACCATCATCCAGCAAATGAGCCACTGGGATCCCAGCTCCGAGCTCTCCCAGTTTAACCAAGCCCCTCCGAATTCTTGGCACACCCTCTCACCCGAGTTCTTCTTCGTCCTCAAGCGTGCCCTTGAAATCGCCAAACTTACTAACGGCGCCTACGATCCAACAGTGGGAAAACTCGTGGACCTCTACGGCTTCGGACCCAGCTCAGTTGAAGACACTCTCCCGACTGAAGAAAGCATCCAAAAGGCCCACCTCCACAGTGGTTGGTCTCATATCAAACTCGACCCGCACCACAACAAAGCCTTCCAACCTGGCGCTTGGTCCATTGATCTTTCCTCGATAGCAAAAGGCTTCGCCATCGATCACGCCGCCTCAAAACTCGAATCACTAGGTCTCACCGACTTCCTCCTCGAAATCGGTGGAGAGTTCCGCGGCAAAGGTTGCAAACCCAGCGCCCAACCGTGGTGGGTTCTCCTCGAACCCTACCTCCGCCACGGCAAAAACCCTCTCCCAGAAAACCTCGTCGCACTTTGCGATCTCTCCCTCGCCACATCAGGAAATGGAGTACGTCAGCGCCAATGTGCCGACAGCACACTCAGCCACATTATCTCCCCGAAAACTACACACTCCGTCCACTCCTCCATCGTCAGCGTCTCAGTCCTTGCTACCGACTGCATGGAAGCTGACGCATGGGCCACCGCCCTCTTCACCTGCGACCCAGACCTAGCACTTCAACTCGCAGAACAGGAATCTCTAACCGCCCATTTCACCACTCTAAAAAACGACACACTCAACGAATTCTGGAGTTCCCAATTCGCACGCCTATTCGAATAAGCGTGAGAAAACACCTACTCTGCCACCAGCGGTTGAACTTTCCAATTCCCAATCATTCCCCCATTAGTACCAATGGTCACTCTATAGCCATCCTCCCTCTGTGGTGAAATTGCCATTGAGTACACAGATAATCCGTTGCCGAAGTCAATCGAACGCATCTGAAATTCTTTTGATTTTGAGTCATAGGTCATTCGAATCAGACCACCATGCGAACCCGCCATAAAAAAGTCCGTGAGCTCTCCCTTTTTGCCCGGCAGAGCTTCGATCAGATACGTGTAACCCTTAAACTCTTTCAATGAACGCTTCGCAACCAACTCTCTCGTTTGCGTGTCGTATACCGCCAGCTGAGCACCCGTCTTCTTACCGTAGCACAAAGCGATGATCAGCTCCCCCTCTTGAATAAAATCATAATCCGACACCTTCCCTAAACCGTCTTTCTCTACATCGATGATTAACTCAGGCTCCGCTTCTAGATTACTGAGGTCTATACGTCTTATCCCCTTCTCGGCATAGTACATCCACTTCCCTTCCCCTGAGAAATTACGCAAATCCCCTATATAAAACCCCGCTTTCTTAATATGCACTAGCGACCTAAATTCAGCCCCCTCTGCTTGCCATTCACACACATCCAAACCTCGAATAGGCACCTTCCCTTTATAATTGTAGGCTTTCTCAACAGCGTGGCTTGAAAAAAGAAATCTCCCATCAGCACTAAAGCGAAGCTGGATCGATTTCCTCGGAGGCACTAAAAAAACCTTCACCTCCCGAAAACCCTGCTCACCTAATTCACAGATATAGATCAAGCTTTCTGACCTCTTTTCCTGCGCATCATAAGAACTCGAAATAGCTATAAACTTACCGTCTGGGCTCACTGCAAATTCCTTCAGCACTCTACCATCCTTCGAGTTATAGGAATGCCCTCGTTCATCTAAATCCGCCCCAATCACAGCAACGCCCTTTCTCCCAGCATTGACCACATAGCTCTCTCCATCGGGCATCCAAGCAAGTTCATACACGTGATCCACCCCTTGATGTGGATCCGGCTTTATATAGTTCACCCTTTCAAGCTCGCTCTCATAGAGAGTCGACAACTGCAATATCCGACCAAACGGACTCTCATTTGAAAAATTCTCAAATGCCTCTTCAGAAGCCCCCTCCAAGAGTTCCACACCCTCCTCTAGTTCATCATGCTTTGAGGCAAACATCATAAATTTCTCCATCGATTCATAAGCTTTGGGGTGCTCTTGGAAAAGCAACTCTGCTCCAGTTTTCATCGCCTCCCAATCCACCTCCTCGGGCGAATAAGTCCCTATGTGGTGGGCCTTCTTCGTTAATAAAATCTGCGTATAAACCAACTCTCCTAGCGAGCCAGGCATGAGGTCTATCAAGGAACGATAAAAGCGGTATTCATCAACATTGGGATCAAACCAACTTACACGCAACCAGTCGCCATAGGCGGAGATCAGCATGCTATTCCGAGGCTCTTGCTCAATTCCAGGAAGAAAAACCTCTCTTTTGGCCCTCTCCTCCTCCCATCCAGAATATCGCGCCATACGCATCGCAGTAAAATAAAACCACGGGTCATCCACACCACCTTCAGCTTTCTCCTCGTAGAGCTCCATTGCTTTCGCTAAGCGCTTTCCCCGCTCAGCTCGATCATCTACTTCCCAAGAAAACCGATACCAAAAATTCATTTTTAGCACATGTGCGAGTTCCTTATCTTCTGTCGTTGCCTCCCATTTCTTAATTCGCTCTAACCAAGCCAGCCATTTCTCATCCCCATCGGCGTCTTCCAGGTGATTTTCAGGTTGTAACATCGGATAGATAAACATCAGCTGGAGCTCTCCATTGTCAGAACACAATCGCTTTGCCTTGCACACTTTGATCCATTTGGAGACCTCTTCCCACTTACTATTTTTCGCCAACCTCAGCGCTCGCTTCTTCAGCTTCACCTCATCTGGAGTATTATTGCGAAAGTCTACTTTAGCCTGAACACTCCCCATACCAAGTATCACACACAGGCAAAACAGAAAGATCCGCATCATCGAAAACATGCCGCACACGCTACTTTTGCTTAGCCAAAGTACACAAGGAAATAATCTACCTCAGACCGCCACCAAGATTACTACCGCACCTAATTCAGAATCACCCCCAAACATTCAACATTCAACATTCAACATTCAACATTCGACAATCTAAATCCATTCCTCCACACTTCCGCCCGTATGCGCCACGTCCTTACCGCTGACCAATTCACCCGTCCTGATCTCGACCGCATCATGCAGCGCGCTGCAGAGATGGAAATCATCCTCAAAAAAGGTGGATCAAAAATGTGCGACGGCAAAATTCTCGGAGCTCTCTTCTATGAGCCCTCCACCCGTACTCGCCTTTCCTTCGAAACGGCGATGATGCGCCTAGGCGGCAACGTCATTTCTGAAACCGATGTCACTTTCTCATCTCAAACTAAGGGAGAAGTCATCGAAGACACCATCCGTATCGTCGGTGGATACGCAGATATCATCGCCATCCGCACCAAGATCAAAGGCGAGGCCAAGATCGCAGCCCACTACTCACCCGTTCCAGTTCTGAATGGCGGAGATGGTAGCGGTGAGCACCCGACTCAATCACTTCTAGACCTCTACACCATCGTTAAGCACCACAGAATTGGTGAAGAGAAACTCAAAGTCGCTTTCGTAGGTGACCTTAAATACGGCCGCACCGTCCACTCACTTGCAAAAGTGCTTCACAAGTTCGACGGCGTAGAACTCCTTTTTGTCGCTCCCGAAGTCATCCAAATGCCCGCCGAATACATCAATCCAGGTGACAGCATCTACCACGAACTTACCGACGAGATTCTCCAGACTGTAGATGTCATCTACGACACGCGCATGCAGAAGGAGCGCTTCGAGGACATCGAACAATTCAACCAAGTCAAAAACGCCTTCATCTTCACTCCCGAAATGGTCAACCAGATGAAGCCTGATGCCACACTCATGCACCCGCTCCCACGCGTGAACGAAATCATGCAGCGCGTGGACGATCTCCCACAAGCACGCTACTTTGAACAAGCTCTCAACGGTGTCCCAATTCGTATGGCACTCATCGCTGAAGCACTCGAAATTTGACACTTACATATTTTCACCCAAGACTCACACCATGACCCGGCGCCTTTTCCACCTTCGTGCATTCAAATGCATCGCTTTCCTTTCCATTCTAACTGCAGGCTGGGCATCAGCCGCTAGCGCTCCTCCCAGCATCGGAGCTAAGCGCGCTATCGTCATCGACTACGACAGCGGACGTATCCTTTTCCAAAAAAACGCCCACGATAAGTGCGCAGTAGCATCCACTCAGAAGCTACTCACCGCACTCTGCGTACTCGATGCTGGTTCGCTCAAAGACAGCGTCACTGTTGCAAAGACTGACACCTACGTTGAGCCAACTAAAGTCTACATCAAACCAGGTGAAACCTACACTCGCTACGACCTGCTTAAAGCGCTCATGGTCAAATCGGGTAACGATGTCGCCCGTGCACTTGCCCGCGACGTCTCTGGTAGTCAGGTCAATTTCGCCAACTACATGAACCAAAAGGCTGCTCAGATGGGTATGAAAAACTCGCATTTCTGCAATCCTCATGGACTCACAGAAAAAGGCCAATACTCCACCGCATACGACGTAGCAGTCCTCGCCCGCAATGCCTACTCCCGCCGCACAATCCGCGACATGGTCAGCACAGAAGGCTATTACTTCCAGCACCCTGGCGGCCCGCGTAAATACCTCAAAAGCACAAACCGCCTCCTCAAATCTCTCAGCTTCTGCAACGGAATGAAAACAGGCACCACCAATGCTTCAGGCCGCTGCCTAGTCAGCTCTGGAACCTACAAAGGCCGCACAGCTATCGTCGTAGTCCTTGGCGCCACATCTGCCACCGTCTGGACCGACTCCGAGAAACTCCTTCGCTGGGCACTCGGCGTTTAATTGGTAGGACTGCCCTGCCTCAAACACTGGTAGGGCGGGCTCGCCGAGCACGCCGCCTCACGGAACTCACCTCGAGATATCCCAATCACCCCATGCGCCAGCCCGAAGACGAACTCGCGGATCTCGAAGCCGCTTCGCTCAAACGCAGCCTGCGCTCAATCGACTCCCCCCAGCTTCCGCACTCCGAAATCAACGGTGATACCCTTCTCAACTTCGCCTCCAACGACTACCTCGGACTCGCCAACCACCCTTCCATCAAAGCGGCCTATCAGGACGCAGTAGAACAATGGGGTGCTGGCTCCGGATCTTCCCGCCTTATCTGCGGCTCACTTCCTCCCCACCGCGAACTCGAGCACTATCTAGCCCAAGCAAAAGGCTGCCAAGCCGCTCTCGTTTTTGCTAATGGCTACGCCACCTCTGTCGGCACCCTCTCCGCTCTCCTACAAAAAGGCGACACCGTCATCCTCGACAAGCTTTCCCACGCCTCACTTATCGACGGAGCTCGACTCAGCGGCGCCACTATCCGCGTCTTCCCCCACAACGATCTCAACAAGTTAGACAAGCTACTCCAGTCCACCACTGAAAAAGCAGATACTAACAGCCGCATCCTGATCGTCACCGAATCAGTCTTCAGCATGGACGGAGACATTGCACCGCTCGCTGAAATCGTTGCTCTCAAACAAAAATACAACACCCTCCTCCTAGTCGATGAAGCACACGGCCTCGGCATTTATGGAGACACCGGAATGGGGCTCAGCGAGCACCTCCATTGTAGCTCAGGAATCGACTTCCACATGGGCACTCTAGGAAAATCCGCAGGAGTTGCTGGCGGCTACATCGCTTGTTCTCAGCCATACCGTGAGCTCCTCATCAATCGAGCACGCTCCTTCATCTACTCCACCGCCCCCCCGCCGGCACAATCAGCCGCCGCACTCGCCGGTCTCAAACTCATCCGCAGTACCGAGGGCCAAACCCTCAGAGCCAAACTCTGGAGAAACGTCCAGCAGTTTTGCGAATTCACCGACACCCCACTCGCCCACAGCGCCATCATCCCATGGCACGTCGGTGACTCAGCAGCAGCTCTAGCATTTTCTAGCAGACTCCAGCGCGACCACAGAATCCTAGCTCCCGCCGTCCGCTACCCCACAGTCCCTCGCAACACCGCGCGACTCAGGATCACTCTCACCGCTGCCCACAGCGAACAAGACATAGCGGCACTTCAGCACGCACTCCTAACAGAGTAGCTCACACATTTACGGAGATTCGAGCGTGCACATTTTTTAGATGTGCTATAGTGCGCTCATGAAACTTGTATCCCTATTCAGTTTATTGACCGTTAGTCTTTGCTTTGGCGCAGAAATGTCAGTCACCTACGAAGACAACGGTGTCGAATGCGAAGGCTTCGTCGCCACTCCTGAAAATGCCAAAGACGCGCCTGCTGTTCTCGTCGTGCACCAATGGATGGGTCTCACTGATTATGAAAAAAATCGATGCCGCCAACTTGCCGATCTCGGTTACGTCGCATTCGCTGTCGACATTTACGGTAAAGGAGTGAGACCAGCGAATAAGGGTGAAGCTGGCAAGCAAGCTGGAAAATACAAAGGAGATCGCGAGCTCTACCGCAGCCGCCTCAATGCAGGCCTCGCCGAAGCTTTAAAAATCGAGGAAGTAGATGCTGACCGAGTCACCGCTATTGGCTACTGTTTTGGCGGTACTGGCGTGTTGGAATTAGCGCGCAGCGGAGCAGATGTCGATGGAGTCGTCAGCTTCCACGGTGGCCTCGGCTCACCAACACCCGAAGATGCTGCCAATATTAAAGGCCGCGTACTCGTTCTCCATGGCGCAGTCGACCCCATGGTCTCCGCCGAAGAACTCGCCGGATTCGAATCAGAAATGACCGACAATAAAGTCGACTGGGAACTCATCAAATACGGCGATGCCGTTCACGCATTCAGCCAATCCATGGCCGGCAATGACCCGAGCAAAGGTGTCGCCTACAATAAAAAAGCGGACGATCGTAGCTGGCAGCGTATGAAAAACTTCTTAGAAAACGTGAATTCTAAGTAGCTCTTCTTCTCGCCACCACTCCGCCTAGAATCACAATCAAAGCACAGAGCCCCGCGAACCAATCTCCCGCCACTGCATAAAGTGTCCACACTGGCTTAGTCGGCACTTTAACGACTCCATATAAACCATCTCTCACAAAGGGATTTTCCCGGGTGCCAATAGCATTCAGCCCCCCCGTTTGGTGATTCTCCATTGAACCAATCGTATCGACAATCCCGCTCACTCCCGTGTTAGCGGCACGCGCCATTGGTCGCCTGAGCTCCACACAGCGAAACTTAGCATTCGCCATATGTTGTTTCGCGGCCTCGCTCTCGCCAAACCAGCCATCATTCGTGATATTAACTAACATCTGAGGCGCATCGCGAACAAACTTACGAATCACCCGCCCTACTGTGTCCTCAAAACAAATGTTTGGCATCAGCTGCACATCCTCCCCCCGTAACTCCACGGTTAACGGCTCAAACGACCCACTACTGGAAAAGTTTTTCCCATAGGACATCCCGGAGAACATACTCGCTATACTACCTAGCAAAGGGACCTCTGGAATATATTCACCAAAAGGTACGAGGTGATTTTTCCCATGCGTATTAAGAGCCGTAGTTGGGTACAGCTCTTGCTCAGCTATCTCCGGGCCAGTCACCACAAAAGCATTATAGGCATCCCCCGCTTCTAGGTCGTAAAAAACTTCTCCATCAATCACAGTTCCAGCGATAAAGTTCGCCCCAAACACCGTCTTAAAATGGTTCTCTTGGTAGATCTGATCGACTAACAAGTCCTTGGTCAACATCGGCAGGTAAATACCTTCCGTATCAGGAAGATAAACCAAAGGCTGTGTAGTCGCAGATTCTGGCAACACGAGTAAATCAGGATACTCCAGTTCGATCTCCATACCCGTCTCTGCCGCGGCCTGCATCCGCTCTTGATTGAGCACCTCTAACTCCCCCAACTCTCTATCAATACTCTCAATATACGCGCTGTAGTGCTCCACCTCTAACTGCTCATCCCACTTTAAAGTCTGAGAGATATTCTCCTGAATAATGAGCGTTCTCACCGCATGAAAAGGAGCGTTACTGTGATAGGCCATGCGATTTACACCATAGGCAAAAACCGCCGCTATCATCCCCACTGCTATACCGATTTCAAAATGCGCCTGAAATTTACCAGCACGCAGTTCATCAATAAGTCGCTTCCCAGTCTGTAACATCACAGCAGCCATCATCATTGGAATAAATGCCACGCCAGTCACACCCACCAAGTCCGCCACCTGCATCACCACTGGCACTTCGTGAAATGCCACACCTAGCCCATTCCAGCCAAAACCTGTCAACAGCCAGCCGCGTGCCCACTCTAGCACCACCCATGCAGCAGCATTGATCAGCGCAAAACCTAACACCCGCATCGATGGCTTAAAACCTCCCACGCGCTTTGGTTTATCTAGCTTCGCTTCCATCTTCTCCGCGATCGCCGACTTTACTCTCTGCGTCTTAGCCCGCCACGGATTCCCAACCGATGCTGCGAACATCCCCCACAATCCGAAATAAAGCGCTAAGTAAACGCTCAGCATTAGCCACCCTGCGTACGCACCTAACACTGGAACAGTGGGTAAATCCCCCATCGCAGTCAGCCACTTCACATTTAGCATCCAGAACACTAGCCCCCCCACCAAGCCGACTTTAAAACCAAAGCGTTTTCTTTTCTTCTCCCCACCACCAAGCCAGAGTGCCGCCATCAGCGGAATAGACCAAATCCACACAAAGCTACCCGAAACTTCAAAGCCCGGGAAACATATCGCTAACAACACACCACTCAAGATGGCTGCTAGATAAGGAAGAAGTGGTCGTAGCTTGTTCATCAGTTATTTAAAATAAAACCCTAGAATCACAGTCAGCCCCTAGGTCGTGTGGACAAATTGATTTGCTGCACGATGAGAGCTCATTTCAATGATAGTAAGGCGGCAAAGGGAGAGTTGATAAACATCAATGACCCCCTTGCCAACGCTGCTATAGTTGAAATGCGCCTCAAGGCTTTTTATCAACGCATTCAGGCCGCCAATTTCATATCAAATACAATCCGGTCGTGCGGTGAAGTAATTTTTTCATACGGCCTAAGGAGAAAGTTCAATGCACTAGATCATAGACCTAACACATAAAATGTAAAACTATCGCAAGGCTAGCTATGCCATCCGTGCCTGCGCATCAGATTCGAGCCCAGCCCAGAGACTATCCAGACCGTCACGCACCTTCTGCTTACTCGCTTCGAGATCGTCGGAAGGCTCATCTTTTCCGAACAGGTAGAATTTGATCTTAGGCTCGGTGCCAGATGGTCGCACAGCAAAGGAACGTCCATCTTCCAGCTCCACTAAGAGCATACCCGCGTTAGGAATCGTATCCCCTTCACTGTCTTCAAACTGCTCTTTCGCAAAATCACGAACGCGACTCACAGCCACTCCGTCAACTTCTGTTGGAGGTGTGTTAGAATAAGAATCGTTGAGCGCTTTGATCTGCGCAGCGCCTTCAGCACCTTCCATCACCATCGACTTCCCTTGCTCTAGGTAGAATCCGAATTCTTTATAAATCGCATCTAACAAGCCAGCAATTGTCATGCCCTGGCTCTTCGCGTAGGCAGCGACCTCCGCAAACATCACAGCAGCCATGTTGCCGTCTTTATCACGTACGAAGTCAGCACCGAGGTAACCGTAAGACTCCTCACCGCCAAAGATGAAAAAGCGCGAGTACTCAAGACGCAACTTGCGCGTAACTTCTTCGCTGAGGTCACGGTAATCTCCTTCGTACTTATCCGCGGGAATCCCCTGCTCGTACTTCATCAACTTATCAGAAATAAATTTAAAGCCTGTGAGCGTATCCACCATATTCACCCCAAACTTCTCAGCAATTGCTGTTTGTAGCTCAGTCGTGACGAAAGTTTTAATCAACGCTGCGTGACCGCGGTTAGAGTCATTGAGAATCCCAAGATCGAACATCGTCTTCGTGCGGTACCACGCCATCAGTGAACCAATCTGGTTACCTGTAAGCAGCTGCATTTCGCCAGCGTCATTGCGCACAGCCACGCCCATGCGGTCGCAGTCTGGATCAGTACCGATCACGATCTCAGCATTTTCCTTTTCGGCTAACTCCATTGCCATTGCCAGCGCTGGTGCATTCTCAGGATTTGGCGAAGCCACAGTTGGGAAGCGGCCATCGCCTCCGTCTTGCTCAGCCACAGTCAACACCTCAAAGCCAAGCTCACGGAGGATCGGCACAGAAATGTGACCACCAGTGCCGTGGATGTTCGTAAACACCACCTTTGCGCCACCATTCTCGAGAAGATCTGGACGCAGAAGAAGCGTCTTTAGTTTGTCCATGTAGCGTCGATCCGCTTCCGCTCCTAGTACAGTGAGTGTGCCTTGCTCAGATACTGGGAGAGCCTCATACGCCTCTTCAGTGATATCTTGAAATTCATCTAACACGCCAGATGCGTGCGGTTCGACAAGCTGGGCTCCTTCATTAAAGTAAGCCTTAAATCCATTATCCTGCGCAGGGTTATGACTAGCAGTCAGCACCACGCCGGCATCGAGACGTAACTCGCGGATGAGAAAAGAAAGCTGCGGGGTCGCACGTGCATCTTCAAAAAGGTAAGCATCACAACCGAGTTCCACACAGACTTTCGCACAGAACTCAGCAAAATCACGTGAGTAGTGACGCGTGTCTTCAGCGAAGGCAAAACTTGGTTTGCGCTCGATCCCCTGACTCGCAAGATACTTCTTCACATACGCCACCATCCCGCGAATTGCGCGACCGACATTATAAAAATTCATCGAAGCCGTCCCCACACATGGATGCTCTGGACGACCTAGAGGCCCGCCTTCGCCTTCTTCCGCTACTGTCACAACTCGTCCGACTGTTCGGCCACGCAAACCACCTGTGCCAAATACTAATGTCTTAAAGAATCGATCATTCAGCTCAGCCCATTCACCAGACTCGGCTAGTTCAGTCACAACAGCTTCTGCTACTGGGCTGTTTGATCCTGCTAACAACGCTGAAATATTTTCGCGGGAAGATACTAACAAATCGCCGCGCTCCACGGCTCCATCGAGTAGGGGTAACAAGTCACTCATTATGCGCTGGATCATAAGAGCCAAACATGAGAAGGCAACCCCACAAATACGGATTTCTCATGAAATTACGTCACACATCTGTCATATAGGATCTATGAACGTCACTCAACTTTTCGAGCAAGCCATTGCCAAGCGCCAGCATCTGCTAGATGCGAACACCGATGCCGTCCGCCTTTTCGACGGCTCAGGTGATGGACTCGCTGACACATTCCTCGAATGCTTCGCTAGCAGATGGGTGCTTTCCACCAGAGACAAACACATTTCTAACGACGTCCGCGCGTTCTTTCTAAACTGCGGAAAAACGGTCTACTGGAAACAGCTCGACCAACATCAAAAAACCGACCCTAGCCACCTCGCAGGGCCTGAGCAAAATCAACAGTTCATCGCGCGAGAGTCAGGCATCAATTACGAGATCTCCTTCCAGTCTGGCTACTCGCAAGGCATTTTCCTCGACCAGCGTGACAACCGCAAGCGCGTCCGTGACCGTGTCAGCTCGGGCGACCGCGTGCTCAACACCTTCGCCTACACCGGCGCATTCTCAGTCTCTGCTGCGATGGGCGGAGCCACCACCTCTACACTAGACCTATCCCAACCCTACCTCGACTGGGCGAAACAAAACCTCACTCACAATGAAATCGACCCGACTGAGCATTATTTCTGTAAAGGAGACACCTTCCACTGGCTCAGCCGATTCGTGAAACAAGGCCGCAAGTTCGACGGCATCATCCTCGATCCCCCCACATTTTCACGAGACGACAAGGGCAAGGTCTTCCGAGTCGAAAAAGACTACCATCGCCTGACTGATCTCGCAGCCCAGTGTGTCAACCCTGGCGGCTGGATTCTAGCCTCTACCAACTGTCGTAAAATGAGCGATCTAGACTTCCTTGCCGAAGCAGCCCGCCGCCTGCCTCGCCACCACAAGGCCACCGCGCTCCCTATGCCAGAAGAATACACTGGCGAGCGCTACCTCAAAACCCTCTGGTTCGATTTGTAATAAGTGATAAGTTTCCACAAGTTTGTCTTCACACTTCTAGCTTCACACTCCTAACTTCCACCATGAGCCTCATCACAGCGACTAACCTTCACCGCGGCTACTCCGTCGGCAAGAAGCGCATCGAAGTCCTCCACGGGATCAATCTTAACATCGAGAAAGGAGAGAAGATTTTCCTCTGCGGTCCATCTGGCGCAGGTAAAACGACTCTGATGTACACCCTCGCCGGCCTTGAAAAACCAGAGAAAGGCTCGGTTCACATCGATGGACAAGATCTCTACAAGCTTAGTAAAAAGCAACAGGCGAAGCTGCGCAACGCACGCATGTCCTACATTTTCCAAAACTACTACCTCATGCCCGAGCTCACCGCGCTTGAGAACGTACTCGTTCCAGCGATGATCGGCGGCAAGGGTGACGAAGCTGCTGCCAAATCAGCACTCGACCGCGTCGGTCTCGACCATCGCTACGACCACCTCCCAACCGAACTCTCAGGCGGTGAACAACAACGCGTCGCCATCGCCCGCGCTCTGGTCAACAAACCCGAAATCATTTTCGCAGACGAACCCACTGGCAACCTCGACTCCAAAAATGGCGATCAAGTCATGCAGCTCTTGTTAGAGCTCACCAGCCAAGACGACACCACACTAGTCGTCGTCACTCACGATCTCAACCTCGCCAAACACGGCGACCGCACCCTCATCGTGAAAGACGGTAATGTACAAGCCGAAACAGCCGAAGCTTCTCTCTAAAAAATCCAGTTTAGGGCACCTCCGGCAACTAGCGTTGGTGGTGCTGGAAAGGATTTCAAGCTAGGCTAGGCATGATAAGTGAGCGGATTTTCATCCGTGAATGAAGAATAACGAAGCCTCGCGCAGAAAGGCTTTCAAGCCCGAAGGTGGACCATCGTCAACAACGAGCTATGCTCGCAAATCTAAAGAATAAATAGCTCACACACCGACAGCGAGAGTTGCCGGAGGTGCCCTTTAGCGTATAATCAAGTTTTTATGATAAGTAAGGAGTTTTCTTACTCCTGAAGAACGATGTAGCGTGAATTCTAGCTTTTTTTATTTTACTCCTTCCCACTCGTATTTTACGTCTTAACTGTCGTTTACCCCTTATAAAATAACACCCCACCCATCATGGCTAACACTTCACACCAACTCCCTCTCTTTTTATTATCTTTCCACCGTGAATTTCTCCCTGATTATCTGTCCTTAGGTAAAATATAGACCTATTGAAGGAATTGCCATCGTATATATAACTAATAGTTAGCCTAAATATGCAAAGTCTACTCAAACTTCTTAGCTGTTTTCTACTTATCAGCTCTTCGTACGCTAAAGATGAACTCATCTACCAATACGGCACGTACACCTATAAAAACACGGATCACAGCCTGACATTAACTCTCAGCAAACCAGAGGACTCCAAACTCGCTCTCAAGGGAGTTTTTGATGGTTCTTTTACCGTCGGCACTGGTCAGAACTCTCCATTCACTGTCACTCCTAACAAATGGTTCGTATATTTTAACCCACCGAATGAAATCTGGACTTTCGACGGTGTATCAAAACTCCATTTATATGAAAAAACCTCCAAGCCATATGGTTTGAAAGCTTCATCAAGTGAAGTTCTCCCAAACCTCATCGAAAAGGCTCCTTTGATCGTTCAACAAGCAATCCGACCAACAAAGTAGCAAAAACTGCCTTTGGCTAACAAGACGCTGCACCCAACCTCGTACCGCGGTTGAGCGCGACTCACCTTTCACTACATTCACTCTTAAATCTTAATCCAAAGCTTTCTGGCCGAGTACTCGGTTGGTGTGCTTTACGTTATACTAAACATGAACACTACAATACACGTATCATGGGACGGCCCATATACGCTGGATCAAATCCACAAACTACAAAGTAATTGCGATTACGGAATCTATCAAATATATGGACCTAGCCCTACTTATGGGAAAGTCGAACTTTTATATATAGGGCAATCTAACAAACAAACATTTGGCATTCGAATTCCAGCTCATAGCGGCTGGATCAGTGGAACTAGAGACATGAGTCAAATTCAAATCTATATAGGTCGCCTAGCTGGAAACACTCCTGACACACTGACATGGGAATCACATATTGATGCTGCTGAAAGACTTTTAATATACGCACACTTCCCGCCATACAATACCCAGAAATGGACTCGTGGAGATGTCAGTAACTACCACGTTCTAAACTGGGGCAGATATAGAGATTTATTCCCTGAAGTTTCAGGTCAACGATGGACAGAAACTAACGAACCAGCAGAGCTATACGGAGATACTAAAATCGCCTTTGTATAACAAGACGCTGCACCCAATCCCCTCACCGCCGAGACGCGAACCATTTTCAATCTCCAAACATCAACCCAAAACCAAAGCACGCTGAGAGTTCGGTGATTGGTGTGCTTTACGTTAGCTTAAATATGCAACGCCCATCACTAGATAACCCATATATCAAAGATTTTAATTCTTCGTCCGACAAAATCATAGTTCGTCGTGAAAATATCGGTGAGATCGGAAGATGGGTCGAAGGCGATTACTGGCATTTAAATCAGTCCTTTAATGATAGAAGTCTATTTTTTGGAAGTGGCATTGATGCATTCATAGACCCTTATGAGCAATTTCTCATTCTCAGAGATGCAGCTGTCATTCTTCTCTTCGACTACACTACAGGTCTATGCTGGAATTCAGAAGGACCTTGGAACCCTTCACTAACTCTTGGGGACTTCCCAAAGATTAACTACACTGCCGAATATATATTGCTTGGCACTTCACACATCAAAGTCCCGAGAGACGAGCTAACAAAATTCTTCACTCTAGGCTTAGGCCGCTCTAAAGACGGTTTTCTTACACATTGGAGACCTGAGTCTGGGCACTCGAATAAATACAGTCATAGACTTGAAGATGTCTCCAGCCTACTTCAAAACTGACTTAGCTAACAAGACGCTGCACCCAATCCCTTCACCGTCGAGACGCGAGCCATTTCCACAATCCAAACATTAACCCAAAAACAAAGCGCGCTGAGAGTTCAGTGATTGGTGTGCTTTACGTTAGCGTGAATCTGAAGA